>NZ_SPSA01000001.1:502860-1678535 GCF_014530665.1 Haloferax sp. AS1 | reverse complement strand
CCTCCGGCAGGATCAACCGGAATGGGTCGCGACCATTTAAACCTGGTCGCGGGGTGTTGGCGGGTGAATGGCAGCGTGTTGCTGTCAAATCACCGTTCAAAGGTCCGAGTTCGCGTGACATCCGTTCGGATGTCACCGAACTACTAGGGCTAACATCAGATACCGTCTTGCGGCGTACCGCAGGGGCGGAATCCTCATTTCCTTCGGACCTGAATCGAAGCGATTCGAGGGTATAAACCCTTCGAACCTCGTTCGGTTCGGGTCCGGTGAGGCAGGACGCGTTGAATCGCCCTGCAATCGCGGTGTGTCGTTCGCATTCATCCGAAATGCCTTGGACCACTTAAGGCCGTCGTATCGTGGCGACCCCCGGGAAGGTGTGTCATCCCGGTGAGCGCCTGACGACCTTGGGGTCGGGGGCGTTCGGTGGAAGCTTTCAGGGGGAGTACCCCCGTGCGCTTCTTCGCATTAATCCGAATGCCCGGGATACATTTAACCCCGTTGATTTAGTGGCTCTGTGAGAAAAATAGACACGAGGCGTGCCATAACTTCACGCGCGGTCAGTTGTGACATCAATTCGGTCGAGCGATAAATCAATGTATTAGTTTCGCGTGCGTGCGAAGGGCCAACAGAATCGACCCGTTGAAGTCGGTTTATAACGGGTCGCTTTATAAGGCCGGAGGTACGATTCACGTGCGAGCAATGAGTGGGCCGGCAGACTCCATCGAGATTCAGAACGTAGTCGCATCGACCGGGATCGGTCAGGAGCTCGACCTCGAAGCCCTCGCCGACGACCTCCCCGGTGCAGATTTCAATCCGGACAACTTCCCGGGCCTCGTCTATCGCACCCAGGACCCGAAAGCCGCTGCGCTCATCTTCCGGTCGGGGAAGATCGTGTGCACGGGCGCGAAAAGTATCGACGACGTGCACGACGCACTCGGGATTATCTTCGATAAGCTCCGTGAGCTGAAGATTCCCGTCGACGACGAGCCAGAGATAACCGTCCAGAACATCGTTTCCAGCGCGGACCTCGGACACAACCTGAACCTGAACGCGCTGGCCATCGGGCTCGGTCTCGAAGACGTCGAGTACGAGCCGGAGCAGTTCCCCGGCCTCGTCTACCGGATGGACGAGCCGAAAGTCGTTATCCTCCTCTTCGGTTCCGGGAAAATCGTCATCACCGGAGGAAAGCGGACGGACGACGCGGAAACCGCCGTCGAGGAAATCGTCGAGCGCATCGACGCGCTTGGACTGCTCGGCTAGGCGCTCCCGAACTATCCGATTTTTCGCGGTGCTAGGTGTCTGAACACCCATAAGTGTGAAATGGCGAACAGTGTAACAGAGGTACATGAGTGCGCGGGAGGACGTAGCGTTTCTCGTTGGGTCACAGAGTCGAGAGGCGATTCTCCGGGCGTTGGCGGTCGAACCACGTCGACCGACAGCGCTCGCGGAACACTGTGACTGCGCCCGAGAGACGGCACAGCGGACACTCGCAGGATTCTGTGACCGAGGATGGGCGAAAAAGAGATCCGACGGACTGTATCACCTTACGCCGGGCGGAACGATGGTCCACGAACGGTACGAGCGGTTCATAGAGACGGTCGAATGCGCCGACCGAATGAGCGAGTTCCTGGCGAACGCCGCAGACATCTGTGAGAACGCCCCGCCCGGTGTCCTCGGTCAGATGAACATCACGACCGCCGCGGACAACGACCCGCACGCGCCACTTAACAGGTACTTGACTATCGTCGGAAGCGAGCCAGTCGACCGCTTCCGCGGAGTCACGCCCATCGTGAGTCGTGTGTTCAACGAATCGGCCGAAGCGGTGCTGGGAGAAGATACTCGGATGGAACTCATCGTCGACCGCGGCGTCCTCGAGCGTTCGATGGACGCCTACCCGGACTCCTTCGAGCGTGCGCGGGACCTTGACCAGTTCGAACTTCGAGTCACCGAGGAGAACCTCGATTTCGGCCTGCTCGTGGTCGACGGCCACGGTCTCGTCTCCGCCTACGACGAACACAACAACCTGACGGCCCTCGTTGACGGCGACGCGTCGGAAGTCGTTTCGTGGGTCGAAAACCTGTACGAGTCGGTCCGCTCGAAATCAGTGCCGATTGACCGCCTCGAACCGTGAGTCGGCGCCGACAACCGGCGTGACCGGGTCGGTCACGCGTGAATATTCCAATCACATGATGATGCAATAAACTATAAGAGGCCACTCTACGGAGGTACGCCTGCGGTGGTACGGCGTTCCCGCTAGCCGGTTCGGCCCTCACACGCCCCGGTCGAGAGTTCGATTCTCCAATCAGGAGTCCGTGTTCTCGATGAGGACGTCCCTCACCACGTCCGGATCCTCGAGCAGTTGGTGCTTGGTGTAGCTTCCCTCCGCGCTCCCGCCGCTGTGTTTCGACTGCTCGATGATGTCGAGAAAGGCGTGTTCTTTCAGGAGGTCTCGAACCCGCCGCAGCGACAGGCTATCGGAGCCCTGCTGTCGGCAGATGTTCTCGTAGACCTCGTAGACGCGGCTCGTTCGGAAGCCGTCTTGTTTTTCGTTCGAAAGCGAGAGGATGGCGAGCGCCTGCAACACGTAGCGAGAGTGAGGCGTCGACCCGCGAATCAGCTCGCGGAAGCGGTCGGTCTCCGCGCGCTGGCGCGCCTGCGTGACGAAGTTCTCCTTGACGGTACTCGCCCCCATGGACTGTGCGATTTCTCCCGCGTACCGCAGGATGTCGATTGCTTTCCGGGCGTCCCCGTGTTCGCGGGCGGCGAGCGCCGCGGCTCGCGGAATCGTCGATGGGTCCAACACGCCGTCGCGGAAGGCGTCGCTCCGGGCGTCCATGATGTCGCGAAGCTGGTTCGCGTCGTACGGTGGAAAGACGAACTCGCGCTCGCAGAGGCTTGATTTCACCCGCTCGTCCATCCGGTCTTTGTACTGAATCTTGTTGCTGATACCGATGACGCCGAGCTTACAGCCGGCAATCTTCCCCGCCTCACCGGCTCGCGAGAGCTGCATGAGGATGTCGTCGTCGCTCAGTTTGTCGATTTCGTCGAGGATGATGAGAACCACGTCGTACAGCGAGTCGAGGATGCGCCACAGGCGTTTGTAGTACGTCGACGTCGAAAGTCCCTTATCGGGGACTTTTATCCCGGTAATCGAGGTGTCGTTGACACTGTCGGCGATGGTCTGGACGGCCTGCGTCTCGGTCGTGTCCTGCGCGCAGTCCACGTAGGCGAACGTCGCTTTCACGCCCTCCTCTTCGGCCGTCTCGACGAGGCGCTGGGAGACGTACTTCGCACAGAGCGACTTCCCCGTCCCAGTTTTCCCGTAGATGAGGACGTTGCTCGGGCTCTGTCCGAAGATGGCGGGGTTCACCGCGGTCGCGAGATCCGAAATCTCGTCGTCGCGACCGACGATGCGACCCTCGCCCGGGAGGTGGTTAATCTCCAACAACTCCTTGTTGGCGAAGATGGGGTCCTCCCGGGTGAAGAGGTCGTCGCTGGCGTTAGGCATGTTCGCAACACACCACGTTTCCGGTGAAAGGACTTACCATTCGACTCAGCACACACACACCACGTTTCCGGTGAACGCCCACGAACCCCGGTTTCCCGTCCACACGAAACGGAGGTATTGATTCACCGGAAACACGGTGTGGGGGAGTCTACCTGACCCCACGAGGCCGGCTACTCTCACTTCGCGTCCCACCTGAGGACGGAGAACGCGCACGAAGCTGACGAGTTACGTCGGCACCGACGCCGTGTGTGCGCTGTTGCTGGAAGCGGTCTGTGACGAGAGTCGACTGTAAAGTCCCGTCTCGCCACGAATCGCTCAGATTCACCGGAGTTCGCGAAACCTCGTAGGACCCTCCAGAACGGACCGAAATCACGGACTGTCCTGACTCGCAAACTCCGAAAAACACACGTCTAAGACGAGCAGTTCGATTCGAACAGTACTCGAGTTACGAGTACTTCTTTACTTCACGAGTGTATCAATGGTCGTTAACACGAATATACTATTTAATCATTGCTACTCGAACTACACAGGACCCCCGACGCGAGTCGAGTGAGTGCTGGACCGCACCTGATGGACTCGCCTGGCTGACTCACCGGAAACGTGGTGTCTCATCTCAGTCTCCCGTAGTGTCCCTATACCCCAGATAGAACTCTCATTGCAGGTGTTTTCACCGGAAACACGGTGTGTTCAATATAAGTGGTTCGATTCGGGTGCCCCCGAAAATGAGGGGGAAGATACGAACGCGCACACCCGTGTTTCCATGCGTTTGCCGCTGCCAGGCGCGTGGTTCGGTTCACCGGAAACGTGGTGTGCGCGTGACCTCGCTCTGGTGACTCATCGGCTGTTCGACCGCTTTCCGACCCCCGCGGGACTCGCCTGCCCTGTATCGTATTTCACCGGAAACACGGTGTCTGTCAGCGTTGCTACGTTCTCCGCCGAACCGGACGAAGCTGACGACGGAGAGCTGGCGACGGAGAGCTGACCGGTGAGCGACCGACTGTCGTTTTCCGTCCTGACGGCTCGTGGTATCCCGGCTCTGTGACCGGGTTTTCCGGTTCTCTTTCCCCTCATTCACCGGAAACGTGGTGTCTCTGCCCGTCTCACCCGGTCTCGGGATTCACCGGAAGCGAGGTGTGGGGTGTCGCGAACACGATGTGGTGAGTCGTCGACGACGACCGACCGGACCCGGCCGAGCCGTCACCTGCCGACACCGACGTCTACACCGGTCTCGGACCGAACTTAGCTCTCACTCGTTCACCGGAAACGTGGTGTGCATGCGACTCTCGTGCATCCGTGCGTAGCTTCCCGGAACGGGTCTCGAAACGTTCTCCCCCGACGGACTGTGTCGTTCCCGTGGCGTCAATGCAATTACCCAGGGGGACGAATCGGTAACGTATGCGTGCGCTCAGTCGCTTGTGGGTGCGCCTCGGCGAGGTCGTGTTTAATCGCGACGACGACGGAGCGTGGTCTCTCGAACGCTCCCGTTCGACGGAGACGCGGTGGTCGCGCCCGGGGGAGCGAGTCGATTGCTTCCGGTTCGACGACGGCTACGTGACCACCGTCCACTACGAAGACCGAGAGGTCACGTGGCAGTTGACTCCCGGTCAGGTCCCGCTCGCGAGCGCGCTCGTGATGGCGAAGCTCTACCTCGAACACGAACTGACGCCGCAGACCGACCCGGAGGGACGGCCGTTCGTCGGTCTCGCTGAACGGGGACCGGTTCAGGTCTTCGAGGAGATTCCACCCGAGCCGGTCGAGTACGTCTATCTCGACGGCGTCCGGACGCTCGAAGAGTTCCCCGAGTTCCTCACCGTCGACGACGACTTTCGGGCCGTGTTCGACCGGATGGCTCCCGCGCGGTCGAGCACGTCCCGATAGTATCGCCTCCGTCCCGATAACGTCGTTTCAACGGGGGTCCGCTTCGACGAAGCCGAGTCGCTTCTGTCTTCTCGCACTCAGCTCGTTCGCTCCTCGCTTTCTCCTCGCTCTCCCTTCGTTCCTTCCGCCTCCGCTCCCCCTGAACCCTCGCGTGCAGCGAGTTCCCTCGCTCGCGTCACGGGCCCCGGTGTCGCAAGCCGTTTCCCCGTCGCGACCGTATTCGGCTTCGATGACTGCCGAGGACGAGGACCAAAGTCCTCCCGACGGAGACGGCGACATCGACGGGGCCGGCGCGTCCCGAGACGTGCTCGACCGATTGGCCGACGTAACCGAGGTATCCGACGTGCCCGACGCGTCCACCGTCGACGCGGACCAACCGAGCGAAATTGCCGACGGCGTCTCGCTCGCAGCGTTCTACGAAGCGCTCGAATCCGAGGGCCGGCCCGTGGTGACCGCCCAGCAGGTCGCTCGCCGCCTCGGCGTCTCGCAGGCGGACGCGATGGACGGACTCGACGCGCTCGCCGGTGCGGGGCGAGTCCAGCGGGTGAACGTCGAGACCGACCCGGTCGTCTGGTATCCGACCGAGTGGGGCGACCTCGCCTCGCGCGAGCGGGTCGTCCTCTTTCCGAAACGCCGCGAAATCGTCGTCGACAACCCGACCCAGTACACCCGGGCGCGACTCTCGCAGTTTGCGCACCTCGCGGACACCACCGGCGACCGCGAGGGACGCGGCCGCGGTTACCTCTACCGCATCCGGCAGGAAGACGTGTGGCAGGCACCCTTCGACGACGTCGACTCGCTCCTCTCGATGCTTCGGTCGGTCCTCCCTGAGCGGTCGTCGCACCTCGAAGCGTGGGTCGAAGACCAGTGGAAGCGCGCCCACCAGTTCCGCCTCTACTCTCACGAGGAGGGGTACACCGTCCTCGAAGCCGCCACCGAGAGCCTCATGGGCAACGTCGCGCTCCAGAAATTCGACGACGACCACGTCTACGCTCCCATCTCGGACACCGAGGCGTGGGTCAGAGACGAGGAAATCGCGGCCATAAAGCGCATCCTCTACGACGCGGGCTACCCCGTCGAGGACGACCGAGACCTCGAAGAGGGCGAGGAACTCGACGTTACGCTCGGCGTCGACCTCCGCGACTACCAGCGAGACTGGGTCGACCGATTCGTCGACCAGCGCGCCGGCGTCCTCGTCGGGCCGCCCGGCGCGGGGAAGACCATCGCTGGCATCGGCGCGCTCGCCGCGGTCGGTGGCGAGACGCTGATTCTCGTGCCGAGTCGCGAACTCGCCCGCCAGTGGCGCGAGGAACTCCGCTCGACGACGGACCTCGACGCCGACCAAATCGGCGAGTATCACGGCGGCGCGAAAGAGATTCGCCCGGTCACAATCGCCACCTACCAGACCGCCGGGATGGACCGCCATCGCTCGCTTTTCGACTCGCGGCGTTGGGGGCTCATCATCTACGACGAGGCCCACCACATCCCGAGTCGCGTCTTCCAGCGGAGCGCCGACCTCCAGTCCAAACACCGCCTCGGGCTGTCGGCGACGCCCATCCGCGAGGACGACAAGGAAGCAGAGATCTTCACGCTCATCGGCCCGCCTATCGGCACCGACTGGGGGAAGCTCTTCGACGCCGGCTACGTTCAGGAGCCCGAAGTCGAGATTCGCTACGTGGGTTGGGGCGACGACATGGCCAGAAACGAATGGGCCTCCAGCGACGGCCGCGAGCGGCACATGCTCGCCGCGATGAACCCCGGGAAGATATTCGAGATTCGTCGGCTCCGCGCCCGTCACGCCGACTCGAAGACGCTCGTTTTCGTCGACTACCTCGACCAGGGAGAGGCGATTGCCGAGGCGCTCGACGTGCCGTTCGTCAGCGGCGAGACCCGCCATCACCGCCGCGAGGCGTACTTCGAGGCGTTCCGCGACGGCGACCTCGACACGCTCGTCATCTCCCGCATCGGCGACGAGGGCATCGACCTCCCGAACGCCGGACTCGCAATCGTCGCCTCCGGCCTCGGCGGCTCTCGCCGGCAGGGTTCCCAGCGCGCCGGCCGAACCATGCGCCCGACGGGGAGCGCGCTCGTCTACGTGCTCGCCACCCGCGGCACGAGCGAAGAGGACTTCGCCCAGCGCCAGATGCAACACCTCGCCGGGAAGGGTATCCGCGTCCGGGAGACGAGCGCCGACGACCTCGACCCCGAGTCGGACGGCGGTGACACCGACGCCGACACTGACACCGAAGACGACGAGTCGGACGGCGCTGAGTCGGCGTCTGCGGACGGCGCTGAGTCAGCGACGACCGACGAGTAATCACCCGTCGTCGGGCGCTTCGCCGCCCGGAATGAGAATTCTTAAGTCTACCCGTGGATTGAGATTCTCTTGACCGCTCTTAGCTCAGCCTGGCAGAGCAGCCGACTGTAGATCGGCTTGTCCCCCGTTCAAATCGGGGAGAGCGGACTGAACTTCAACACCCGCGAGCGTAGCGAGCGGTGTTGAATGTGAAGGACTCCTCGACCCGATTTGAGCAACGAGCAACGCGAAGCGTTGCGAGTGAGTTCAAATCGGGGAGCGCGGATTCTCTCAGTGTTGCAACTCAGAGCGCGCCCCGTCTTCGCTCGCACTGGTTGATTTACTCCGCTACTCCCGACCGCCCCACACCACCTTTTCGACCAGTTCGACCGTTAGCGGCCCGTCGACGCGAAGCTGACACGAGAGCCGCGGGTAGCCGAACCGTGCCGCGAGGTCGTCGTGCCAGTGGTCGGGCGTCGGCTCGCCCGAGCGAACCCGGACGCCGCACGTCGCACAGAGGCCGCGCCCGCCGCAGTTCACTCGCTTCGTGAGCCGCGCGTACGGTGAAATACCCGCGTCGAGCAACGCGTCGCGGAGGACGGTCCCGCGTTCGACTTCGAGGTCGGTGACGCGGTCGCCGTCGGTGTCGCGGACACGAACCGTGACAGTCGAGTCAGCCGGGTCGCACTCGGTTCGAACCCGGGGCTCGCGGTCGCTCATCGGTCGGTCGTTCGGGCCGACGCGACATGGGCGTACCCCTCGGACCGGCCCCTCGTCCAGTCGCCTCGCCCACCCCTCCCGCTCGCGGCTCTCCCGCCATCTATGTAGAATCCATACCCGAAGATATCAGTATTATAACGGCTTATGACGGGCGGATTCGTAGATGAGCGTGATGGTGTCCCTCGCGTCCGCGCCGGTGTTGGTGAACGTCCGCGCCGAGATGAACGACCACGAGACGATGACGGTCGAACTGCACGAGACGAACGAAACGCGCCACCTCGTGGCCTACGAGTCCGAGCGCATCCGCGACGCGCTCGCGTCGCTCTCCGAGGGCGCTCGCGTGCCCGTCGAGATGGTTCGCGCCGGCTCGCGCTCGAACGTCTGGAAGGCCGTCGCACTGCACGGCCGACAGACGCTCCCCGCCGACCAGTCGGCGCGCACGGCGAACTGAGTCGTCCGCGACCCCGTCTTTCGCCCGCCGCTCGTTCCCGCGTCGTCGGCTTATCGCACCGGCTTCACCGGAGGCAAACCGTCGGTGCTATACCCCTCGCCCGTGTCGCGCACCGCAATGAGCTTCGTCGCCGAGGTGGAAGTCCGGTTCCGCGACCACGACTCGTTCGGCCATGTGAACAACGCGGTCTACGCGACCTACTGCGAACAGGCCCGCGTGCGCTTCTTCGAGGAGGTGTTGGACACCCCGCTTTCCGACCCGCACATCGTCGTCGCGCACCTCGAACTCGACTACCGCGCGCCAATCGAGGGCGTCGGCACCGTCGAGGTGGAAGTCGAGGCCGGCGAGCCCGGCGGAAAGAGTTTCCCCATCTACTACACGCTCTCCTACGAGGGCGAGGTCGTCGCCACCGGCGAGACGGTTCAGGTCGCGATGGACGACGAGGGCCGCCCGACCCGCGTTCCCGACCAGTGGCGCGAGGCAATCGCCGACCAACCGTAGCGTCCGGCCGCCGCTCGCACCGCGTTGTCTCTTGGAGCGACCTAGAACGACACCGGTTATTCGACCGACAGAGCCGAGACAGGAGAATTAAATACTCTCGTGATAATCCTCGGATATGCCTCGGGGAACACTAGAACGCGCACAGTCGGCGGACGCCGACGACGAGACCCCGCTGTCCCGAGCAGGCGAACGCGTCCTCCACATCGGACGCGACCGGCCGATTCGCATCAGCGCCGGCCATCGTCTCCTCCACCACGACGGCAAGTGTAGCCGCCCGCACGGGCACAACTACGAGATTTCGGTCCGCGTCGTCGGTGACCTGACCGACGAGGGCTGGGTCGTCGACAAGGGCGTCGTGACCGACGTCATCGACGAGTGGGACCACCGCTTTCTCGTCGAGTCGGGCGACCCGCTGGTCGAGGCGTTCGAGCGCTCCGGCGACGCCGACGGAACGGTCGTCCTCGACGCGCCGCCGACGGCCGAGGTGATGGCCGTCGTGCTCGAAGAGAAACTGCTGGCGGCGCTCCCCGACACCGTCTCCGAGGTCTCGGTCTCGGTCAGCGAAACGTCGGAGCTCTGCGCCGGCTTCTGATGCCCGTCTCCGACACCGTCGCCCGCGACGACACCGACGCCGAGGGCGACCGCCTCCCGATAAACGAGCTGTTCGCGTCGCTTCAGGGCGAGGGCAAACTCGCCGGCGTCCCGAGCACGTTCGTCCGCACCAGCGGCTGTAACCTCCGCTGTTGGTTCTGCGACTCCTTTCACACCTCGTGGGAACCGACTCACGCGTGGCTGAGCCTCGACGAAATCGTCGCCGAGGTCGAGTCGCTGTCCCCCGAGCACGTCGTCGTCACCGGCGGCGAACCGCTCGTCCACGACGAGACCGACGCGCTCCTGTCGGCGCTCGACGACGACTACCACCTGACCGTCGAGACGAACGGGACGCTCGAAACCGACGCGCCGGTCGACCTCGCCAGTATCAGCCCCAAACTCGCGTCGTCGACGCCGACGCCCGACAACGCCCCGGACGACGTCGACCCCGGCGTCTGGACCGAGCGACACGAGAACGCCCGCGTCGACCTCGGCGCGCTCGCCTCGCTGGTCGAAGACGCGGCGGAGTTCCAACTGAAGTTCGTCGTCACCGGCCGCGACGACCTCGACGAAATCGAGTCGCTCGTCGACGACGTGCGCGGCGTCGCAGACCGCGAAATCCGCGACAGCGACGTGTTGCTCATGCCCGAGGGACAGACCCGCGAGCAGCTCGCCCGCACCCGGACCGAGGTCGCAGACCTCGCGGCGTCGTTCGGCTACCGCTACACGCCGCGACTCCACGTCGACCTCTGGAACGACGCGCCCGAGACCTGAACGCCCGCCGAACGAACCTCGAATCCCGCCGAACCCCGCCGAACGCCCGCTAAACGAACCCCGAACACACCCCAAACACACCCCGAACGTTCCACGATAACGATGACTACCGAACCCACGTCCGACGACAAACGCGCCGTCGTCCTCCTCTCCGGCGGCATGGACAGCGCGACGACCGCTTACGAGGCAACGCAACGCGGCTACGAACTCTACGCGCTCCACACCTCCTACGGCCAGAAGACCGAGTCGAAAGAGTACGACTGCGCCCGCGAACTCGCCGACGAACTCGACGCGCGGGACTTCCTCCACATCGAGACGAGCCACCTGAAGCAGATCGGCGCGTCGTCGCTCACCGACGACTCGATGGCCGTCGCCGACGCCGACGTGGACGGCGACGACATCCCGACCTCGTACGTCCCCTTCCGCAACGCCAACCTCCTGTCGATGGCCGTCTCGTACGCCGAGGCGAACGACTGCGACGCCGTCTTCGTCGGCGCACACTCCGAGGACTACTCGGGCTACCCCGACTGCCGGCCCGAGTTCTTCGACGCCTTCGAGGCCATGGTCGACGTCGGCACGAAACCCGACACGACCATCTCGCTCGAAGTCCCGTTCGTCCACGACTCGAAGACCGACATCGCCCGCCGGGGCCTCGAACTCGGCGTCCCCTTCGAGCACACGTGGTCCTGCTACCGCGCCGAGGAACCGGCCTGCGGCACCTGCGACTCCTGTGCGTTCCGCTTGCAGGCGTTCCAGAACCTCGGCGAGCGCGACCCGATTCCGTACGCCGAGCGCCCTGACTACGCGGACGGCGACGCCGACCCCGACGCGGCGTAGGCGGCGTAGCGTCGCCCCGCACGCTGACCACTCCGCGCTCCGTGCGCCGACGTGACGGAGAGAGTTCGCCCGCGTCCCGACCTGTCTCCTCGCGCCCCTTTTTCACCGACCTGCGCGAACCCCGCGTCATGAGCGACGAGAAACGCCGAACCGCCGCCCAGTTCGGGAGCGCCGCCAAGTCGTACTTCGACAGCGAGGTCCACCGCCTCGGCGCGGACCGCGAGACGCTCGCGTCGTGGTGCCGCGGCGCGACCCGCGCGCTCGACGTGGCGACCGGGGCCGGCCACACCGCGGGCGCGATAGCCGATGCCGGCGTCTCCTCGGTCGTCGCGGCCGACGCCGCCCCGGAGATGGTCGCCACCGCGGTTCGCGAGTACCCCGTCGCGGGCGTCGTCGCCGACGCCGAGCGCCTTCCCTTCGCGGACGATGTCTTCGACGCGGCCGCCTGCCGTATCGCCGCGCACCACTTCCCCGACCCCGAGGCGTTCGTCGCCGAGGTCGCGCGCGTCCTCGAACCGGGCGGCGTCTTCGCCTTCGAGGACAACGTCGCGCCCGAAGACGCCGCCCTCGCCGCGTTCCTCAACGGCGTCGAAGTGCTCCGCGACCCGACTCACGTCGAACTCCACCCGGTTTCGCGGTGGCGCGAGTGGTTCGCGGCCGCGGGCCTGTCGGTCGAGACGGTCGAAACCGCGGCGATACGTCTCCAGTTCGACCCGTGGACCGAGCGGACGAACGTCTCGCCCGCCGACCGAGACGAACTCGAACGTCGGTTCCGCGAGGCGCCCGAGGAGGCGAAAGAACTGTTCGACGTGGAGTTCGACGGCGACTCCGTCGTCTCCTTTGCCAACCCGAAGGCGCTGGTTCGAGCGCGAACGGAGTAGGTGAGCAGAGTCGCCGCCTCGAATCCGCGACCCGCCGAGACCCACAAACGGTAAGCGGACCCCCCGCGACGTGGAGGTGTGTCAACGCCCGACTCCGACGCCCCCATCTCGCCGCTCGCGGGGCTCGGCATCGCGGTCCTCGCGGTCAGCACGAGCGCGATTCTCGTCCGCTGGAGCGCCGCGCCCAGCCTCGTGAAGGCGTTTTATCGGGTCCTGTTCACTGTTGCCCTTCTCGCGCCGGTCGCGCTCGTCCGCCACCGCGACGCGTTGGCGACCATTTCCGGGCGGGACCTGCTGGCGGCCGGGGGTGCGGGCGTCGCGCTCGCGGCCCACTTCGCGTCGTGGTTCGAGAGCCTCAACCACACGACGGTCGCCGCGAGCGTCACGCTCGTGCAGTCCCAACCGCTTTTCGTCGCCGTCGGCGCGTGGGCCGTCCTCGACGAGCGCGTGAGCCGCCGCACCGCAATCGGCATCGGCGTCGCGCTCGCGGGCATGGCGCTCATGTCCGTCTCCGACTTCCTCACCGCCGGCGGCGCACCGCGGCCGCTTCTCGGAAACGGACTGGCGGTCGTCGGGGCCGTGACGGCGGCCGCCTACGTCCTCACCGGCCGGAGCGTCCGCAGCAGGGTCGCCCTCGTCCCCTACGTGGTCGTCGTCTACTCGGTCTGCGCCGCCGCGCTCCTCGTCGTCGCGGTCGGCCGCGGCGACCCGCTGACGGGCTATCCGCCCCGCGAGTGGCTCCTGTTTCTCGGGATGGCCGTCGGCCCGGGCGTCTTCGGCCACACCGTCATCAACTGGGCGCTCGCCCACCTCGAATCGAGCGTCGTCTCCGTCTCCCTCCTCGGCGAACCCGTCGGCAGCACGATTCTCGCGCTCTTTCTCCTCGGTGAGATTCCCACGCTCCCGACCGTCCTCGGCGGGGCGGTCGTCCTCGGCGGCATCTACGTCAGCGCGTCCTGACCTGTCCCGGCCGATACGGGCGGTTCCGAACCCGGACACTCGTCCGAAGACGCGTCGGTTCGTCTCCCGCTCCGAATCCGTTATCGGCCCTGATAACCGCGTCACAACGCTCATTACGGTGAGCGGTCGCTACATCGTATGGACGACGGGCCGGGGGCGGACGTACGCGTTCTCCACGTCGATGACGAGCCCAGTCTGACGGACCTCGTGTCGATTTACCTCGAACGCGAGGCCGGCGACGTCGACCTGTCGGTCTCGACGTCGAACTCGGGGGCGGACGCCCTCGAACGACTCCGACAGGAACGGGTCGACTGCGTCGTGTCGGACTACGACATGCCCGACATCGACGGGCTGGAGTTCCTCCGCGCGGTCCGTTCGGAACACCCCGACCTCCCTTTCATCCTCTTTACCGGCAAAGGCTCCGAGGAGGTCGCCCGCGACGCCTTCCGCGTCGGCGCGACCGACTACATGCAGAAAGACACCGGCACGGACCAGTACACGGTCCTCGCCAACCGCGTCGTCAACGCCGTCTCGCAGTACCGCGCGAAGGCGGCCTCCGAGCGGTACGGCACCGCCATCGAGGTGCTCGACAGCGGCGTCTACTCGCTCGACTCGGCGGGGCGCTTTACCTCCGCCGACGGCGTCTTCTGCGAACTCACCGGCTACGACCGCGAGGCGATTATCGGCCGCGAGTTCGCTGACCTCGCCGCGGAGGCCGCCGACGAGATTCTGTCCGCCTTCGAGCGGGTCGTCTCCCCGAACGCTCCCGACACGGAGCGCTTCGAGACGGTGCTGTCGCCCGGCCCCGCGTACCCGCACGACGACGACCTCCTCTGTGAGGGCCACCTCGCGCTCCGTCCCACCGAAGACGACGAACCCGCCGTCATCGGGACGTTGCAGGACGTGACCGAGCGTCGACGCCGGCGGAACCGACTGCGCTACGAGACGCGGCTGAAAGACGCCGTGTTGGACACGTCAACGTCGCTGATGAGCGCCGAGACCGACGAAATCGGCACGAAAATCGAGTGGACGCTCCAGTCCGTCGGCGAGGTGGCCGACCTCGACCGCTGTTCGGTCTATCTCTACGACGACGAGACGACCGTCGCCGCCCGGATGCACGACTGGCGCGGCGGCGGCCGACGCGAGCACCCCGAGCGCGTCGCCCTCGAAGACGCCCGCTGGCTGCTCGAACGACTCCACCGATTCGAGAACGTCCGTCTCCATCGCGTCTCGGACCTCCCGCCCGAGGCGTCGGACACGAAGCGCGTGCTCACCGACGCCGAGACCGGCGGCTTCGTCGCCGTGCCGATGGTGTCGAAATGGGCGCTCGTCGGCTTCGTCGTCTTCGACGTGGTCGAGACGAGTCGCTCGTGGACTGACACCGAAGTCGACCTCCTTCGCTCTGTCGGCAACAACGTCACGCACACGCTGGCCCGCCAGCGACGCGAGCGCGAACTTCAGCGGCAGAACGACCGCCTCGAAGAGTTCGCGTCGGTCGTCTCACACGACCTGCGGAACCCCCTCAACGTCGCCAAGGGGTTCGTCGAACTCGCCCGCGAGGAAGACGACGTGACCTACCTCGACCGCGCGCTCGACGGCGTCACCCGAATGGACACGCTCCTCAACGACGTGCTCACGCTGGCCAGACAGGGCCGCAAAGTCGGTGAGACGCGCTCTGTCGCCATCGAGAACGTCGCCGAGCGGGCGTGGAAGGCGGTCGACACCGGCGACGGCGCGGTGCTCGTCGTCGAGGACGGACTCGGGACCACGCAGGCCGACCAAGGCCGGTTCCAACAGGCGTTCGAGAACCTGTTTCGGAACGCGGTCGAGCACGGCGGCTCCTGCTGTGACTCCGGTGACGACGCGGCCGCGGACGACGCGCCCGCCGACGAGACGGCGTCCGCCGAGTCGCCGCCGACGGACGCGACCGACGAGCTGACCGTCCGCGTCGGTCCCACCGAGACCGGCTTCTACGTCGCCGACAACGGTCCCGGAATCCCGGCCGACGAGCGCGACACCGTCTTCGAACACGGTCACACCACGTCCGACTCCGGCACGGGCTTCGGGCTCTCAATCGTCGAGAGCATCATCGAGGCCCACGGCTGGGATATCGAGGCGACCGCCCCGGAGGCCGACCTCGGCGGCGCGCGCTTCGAGTTCGATATCGGCGGCGTCCGCTCCGAGGTCGAACCGCGGTTCTCGCTCAGCGACGACTGAGCCGTCGACGCTCCGACTCGACTCGATTCGACTCCCGCGCTACCGGTTACTGTTCTTCGAGCAGTCGCTTCGTCTCGGCGTGTCGCGCGCGGAACATCCCCTCGAAGCCGACGCCGCCGAAGACGCCCGCGAGGTCACCGAGGGGACCGAACGGCAGTTCGTACTCCACGCGGTCTTCGACTATCGTCTCGTCGCCGTCGGCGACGAACCGGTGGGTGTGGACCCACCGCGAGAAGGGGCCGCCGACCATGTCGTCGCGGAACCACGCCGTCGTCTCCCCGGCCTCGCGGTCGAGGATGCGCGAGGTCCATCGCTGGCGGGGACCGACCCCGAACGGTCGCATCGACATCTCGATTTCCGTCCCGGCGACGAGTTCGTCGGGGTCGTCGTCGCCGTCGGGGCCGCGGACCGACTCGATGTCGAGGCGCATCCACGCCGGGGTGAGCGCCTCCAGTCCGGACACGTCGGAGTGGAACTCCCAGACGCGTTCGAGCGGGGCGGCGATACGAGTTCGACGCTGGTAGACCGGCATACCGACCGTTAGGCCGGAGACGGAAAAGCGGTGCTGGCGGAACGGGTCGAAAGAAGTCGTCGAAGCGCCGCCCGCGAGGTCGGGGTCGGGGACGGTGACGGGAACGGCAGTCGGCCGGTCGCGCCGCCTCAGAGCGTGAAGCGCGAGACGGTCGTGCCGGCTTTCGTCAGGTCCTCGTGGGTCGCGGCGGCGACGGTCACTTGGTTTTCGCCGTACTCGATGGCGACTTCGACCTCGAACGTCCCGTCTTCGGGCTCGACGAGTCGGGTCTCGCCGGGCGTCTTCACCGCGGCGACGGGAGCGTCGGTCTGCCCCGAGACGACGAGCTTGTCGCCCTTGAAGCGCGTGCTCACGCGGAGCGAGGGTCCGGTCGGGCGGTCGGACTCGACGTACCGCTCGCGGAGGAACGCGGGCGTCTCGACGGGTTCGCCCGCGTCGACGCCGTGGGCGAGGCGGACGTACTGGGCCATCGACCACGCCAGCGGCGTCGCGCTGCCGGTGCCCTCACCGAACTCCCAGTTGAAGTCGGTCGCGTGTTCGCGGTCCCAGACCTGCTCTGCGAGCATCCGGCCGGAGTTGGCGAAGGCGGCCATCGTCCGCAGTAGGTTGTCCGGTGCGAGGTCGCCGTCTTCGGTTCCCGCGAGCAGTTCGTACTCGCCGCGTTCGCCGGTGAAGATGGGCCACAGCCGGCCTTTCCCCTTGGCGTCGACGGACCACGGCGCGCCCTCTTCGTCGCGTTCGCGCTCGCCGTAGCCGTCGCCGTTGTACCGGTAGAACGCCGGGCCGTGCGGCGTGTCGACGCGGATGGTCTCGTCGACCTCTTTCAGCGAGTTGCGGATTATCTCGTCGTCGGCGGGCTTGATGCCGAGGCGGGTGAGTTCGAGGAAGCCGGCGTCGATGATTTCGCGCTCGTCGAGCGTCGGCCCGTTGTTCGCCAGCGTCCGCAGGTGTCCGGCGTCGGGTTCGCCGTCGCGGGTGATGCGGACGTAGTACGGCGTGTGCGTGTTGCGGTCGGTGCCGGTCCGCGTGGCGGTCCAGTCGTCGACGCGCTCGGCCCAGTCGTCGGCCAGCGCCAGCCAGACGAGGGCGTCGTCGGTGTGGCCCTCGTCGAGCGCGATGGCCGCCGCGCAGCCGAGACCGGCGATTTCGGCCGCGATGGACGACGGCGAGTAGCCGGCCTCCTCCTCCCATCGCTCCTGTGCGGTCGGCGGCCCGTTCCGCGCGACGTAGTCCGCGGAGTACTTGACGTTCTCGTAGCCGTAGGCCACGTCGTCGAAGGTGACGCCGCGCTCGTGGAGCATGTACGCCATCACCTGCGGGAACGAGATGTTGTCCATCTGCTCGCCGCCCCAGCGGGTCCGCCCGTTGAGGTAGGTGTTCTGCGGGATGAAGCCGCGGTCGTCCTGCTGGTAGGTGTAGATGTACTCCAGCGCGTCGATGGCCGTCTCCACGTCGCCGACGGCCTCGAAGACGGTGAAGACCTGATAGAGGTCGCGCGACCAGACGAAGTTGTAGCCGTACCCCTTCGCCTCCTCGGCGGGGACGGCCTCGCCCCACGGCACCGACGGCGAGGCGAGCCCCGCTCCGAGGTAGGTCTTGTCCTCGACCGCCCGCAGGCTCATGAGCGCGGTCTTGTACTGCGCGGCGAGGTCGTCGTCGCCGGCGACGGAGCCGGGGAGTTCCTTGTCGGCGAGGAAGTCGGCCCACGAGTCGACGTACGCCGCCCGCGCCGTCTCGTAGCCGCGGGTGAGCGCGCCGGCCGCCTCGCCCAGCGCGGCGGCGGTGTCGGCGTGTTCCGCGAAGCCGAGCGCCAGCGTCTCACCGAGTTCGTCGCCCGTGCCGATGCGCCCGACGAGGACGACGTTCTCGTCGTCGATGCGCTCTTGGGCGCTCGGGAGTTCGCCCTTCGAGAAGAAGTCCGCGAGATACCGCGAGCCGGCGACGCCGACGGTCGCCCACTCGAATCGCCCGGCGGCGGTGAGCGCGATTGCGACGCTGTACTCCCTGCCGTCCTGGTCGATGAGGAGCGGTTCGTGGCCGTCGCCGGCGTCGAACGCGCCCGCGTCGCGGGCGACGAGGTGGTAGCTCCCGAGCTGGCCGAGGCGGATGCCGCGGTCTTTCGTCCCGGTGTTCGCCAGCGCCGTGTCGGCGATGGTGTACAGTTCGTACTCGTCGCCGTCGATGGACTCGAACTGCACGTCCGCGAGCATCGCGTCGTGTTCGGGGTCGAGGACGTACTCGACGGTGAGTTCCCACTCGTGGCCGCGGCCGTCGCCCGTCTCGGTGACGACGTGGCGGAAGACGAGCGCGTCGTCGTCGACGATTTCGGCCCGGCGCTCGACCGTGTCCGCGTGGTCGTCGCGGCGGGTCTCGTTGTGGGTCCGCGCCGTGTACTCGTCGTCCGGGTCGGCGTCGACGACGAGGAAGTCGAGCGTCCGGAGGTTCATCAGGTCGACCCGCGGGAAGCGGACCTCGGTCAGCGCGCCCTCGGTCAGGGTGAACCAGACGCGCGAGGGGTCCTCGGCGTAGTGGTCCGCGACGGTGCCGATGCCGTATTTCTCGCCGGTCGTCCACCGCGGCCGGTTCTCCGGGCCGGTCGGCGCGGGCTTCGGGGCCGGCAGCGCGTCGATATCTGCGAGGATGGCGGTCGTCTCCATGCGGATTGCGTGGGGCCACCCCAGCGGCGTCGCGCTGTCGAAGCGCCCGTCGTCGAACACCTGTTCCGCGAGGTAGCCCGCGTCGGTCGTGAAGGGGCCGTCGGGCTGGAGCAGTTCGTAGAGGTTCGTCGCGCGCTCGACGAAGCGGCGGCCGTCCTTCCCGAGGCGGTCACAGAGGACGCCGAACTTCGCGGCGGCGTTCGCGCCCCACGCGGTCGAGACGGACCACACTTTCTCGCCGTCCTGCCCCTCGGCGCGCCAGTAGTCGTCTTCGAACCGGACCAACCCGGCCACGCCGCCGCGGGGATTTCGGTAGAGCCCCTTCAGCGTCGCGGCCATGTGCTTGACGAGCCGATTGGCGGTCTGCGAGTCGACGTCTTCGATGTCGGCGTAGGCGTCGACGGCGTCGACGAGGGCGAACGTGGCCGAATCGAGGCGGTCGTCGAGGCCGCCGTTTCCGTCGATGCGGAGGGCGTAGACCTCGCGTTCCTCGGACCAGAGTTCGTCGAGCCCCTCGTACACCGCGGTCGCCTGCTCGGCGGCGTGCTCGCGGAGGTCGTCGTTCACGGGCGCGGCGGCGACCGTGGCGTACGCCTGAAGGAACGTCGCGGCCGTGTGCGTGAACCGGCCGCTCATGTTCTCCCACGCGTTCTGACAGGGTTTCGGGAGTCCGTCGGATTCGAGGCTGCTGTCGAGTCCCGAGACCCCCGCCGCGACGGTCGAGCGGAGCCGCCCGACGAGTTCGTCGTCGAGTTCGTCGCGGCGCTCGGCGAGGAGCGACGCGAGCGCGGCGACGACGCTCGCGGTCTGGTCGGCCTGGTACTCCTCGTCGCCGGTGCCCTCGACGCGGCCGTGTGCCCAGCCGGGGGCGACGCTCCCGTCGACGGCCCAGACCCGGTGGGGCCACGTGCCGTCTTCGAGTTGGGTTTGACAGTAGAACTCGGCGCTCGTCGCGAGGCGGTCTCCGAGGTCGAGACCGAAGGCGTCGTCGGCGTGCGCGAGCGCCTGTGTGACCTCGGCGTCGTCGCGGAACCACGTGTAGCCGTAGCCGCCGGAGTGGGCGTAGAACGGGTCGAACTCGGGGCCGGCGATGCGCGCGCCGCTGGGGGCGGTCAGGAGCGACAGCGCCCGGAGGTCGGCGCGGACGATTCGCTCGCGGGGCGTCCCGTCGGGGACGAACACCTCGGCCTGCTCGCGGGCGGCATCGCGGAGCGCGTCGGCGGTGGCGTGCTGGACGGAACAGTGTCGGAGGTCGGCGAGGGCGTCGGTCCGCGCCATCTCGTTGTGGTCCGAAAGCTGGGTGACGAGGGTGGTCCGCGCGGCGCGGCCCTCCTGTTCGAGCGGGGCGCTGACGACCACGTCGCCCGAGAGATGGGTGTCCTCGTAGCGGTCGAGGACGGCCTCCCGCGGGAAGTCGAAGGTGTCGTCGGAGAGAATCTCGTCGAATCGCTCGGGAATCTGGCCGCGAACGTCGGTGAGGCCGGTCGACGCGGTGACGTAGTCGTGTTCGTTTCGGTGGAACACCTCGACCGCTTGGGTGTCGTTCGGGCCGCCGGCCTCGTGGATGAGCCGGCCGACTCGCGTCTCTCGCCCCTCGGGTGCGAAGGTGAGGAAGGCGGTCAGGTGGGCGTCGGTGGGAATCGCACCGCGGAGTTCGACGTGCGTCACGTGGGCGCGACCGAGCGTCAGGTCGTACTGGTGGACGGTGTACTCCCCGGCGTCGTACTCGGTCTCGACGAGGCTCGTCTCCCGGTAGTAGTGCTGCCGCACGGACTCCAACTCGTCGAACCAGTGCGTCTCGCCGTCCGTCTCGATGCCGAACCGAGAGCGGTCGATACCGTAGAGACCCGAAAGCGGAGCGGAATAATCCCGGAGAGAGCCGTCGAGTCCGACGTAGACGAGTCGGTCCCCGTGACCCGAAAACGCGCCGTCCGAGGTCCGACACTCCTCTGGGAAGCGCCCGCCCCGGTCGCGTTTGTATTCGTTTAACGCGGTCCGAAGTCGCATAGAGGTAGACGAGGGTCCCGAACCATAAGTATTGGCCGCCCGTTTGCCATCGGTTATGCCTGTGAACCGACGAATTCGGGAGACGCCGAGGCGACTCGGTAGAACCCGTCTCTCACCGGAACGCCGGTCCCACCAGGGGTAAACTCAAAGTCACCCGGCACGTTGATTGTGAGTATGCAACACCCAGGACCGCCGCAGTTCATGGCTGTCGGCGAGTCAGTACAACTCGCGCCTCGCGACCCGGACCCCGACGCCGACTACTCGTGGCGGGTTCGGAGCGCGCCGGTCGCCAGTAGCCTCGAACTCGACGAAGACACGGCAGTCGTGCAGTTCACGCCCGACGCGGCCGGCCAGTACGTGGTCGAACTCGACGCGCCCGACGTGACGTACACGCTCACCGTCCGCGTCTTCCCCGGTTCCTACCTGCCCGCCGGCTCCGCCAGAAGCGGCGCGAGCGGAATGAGCGGAATGAGCGGGTACAGCGGACAGAGCGGCTCAGCGCGCCCGACGGGATTCAGCGGCGGCGCGTCCGGCTCCGGGAGCGCCATCGGGGACGCCGACCGGGGACGGGGGGGTCGCCCGCGCATCAGGCTCGACGCGACCGTCGAAGACGGCGTGGTCGTCGTCCGCGCCGACCCGCAACCGAACCCCGACAGCGACACCGACCGCGACGACCTCGTCGTCGAGTTCGTCGTCGACGACCGCGACGAGGTCGACGACGCGGCCGTCGAGACCGACGGCTGGGAACTCCGCGTCCCGCTTTCGGCGGTCGGAGACCGACTCCGCGTCCACGCGGTCGCCCTCGACGAGACGTACAGCGTCCCCGACGCGGTGACCGTCGAGCGCGAGGCCGTTGCCGACGGCGGATTCGCCGAGGCGGAGACAGAAGCGGTCCAGACCGACGTGACGAGCCACGCCGACGGCTCCGGCGCGGGGAGCGCGTCAGTCTCCCGCCCCAACGACCCGCCGCAGTGGTCTCGGGAGGTGACGCTCTACGAGATTTACGTCCGCGGCTACGCCTCGGACGACGAGGACGCCGACAACACCTTCGAGGCGCTCGAAAAACGCCTCGACTACCTCGAATCGCTCGGCATCGACTGCCTGTGGCTCACGCCCGTCCTCCAGAACGACCACGCGCCCCACGGCTACAACATCGTGGACTTCTACTCCATCGCGGAGGACCTCGGCACCCGCGAGGACTACGAGCGGTTCGTCGAGGCCGCCCACGACCGCGGCATGAAGGTGCTTTTCGACCTCGTGCTCAACCACTCCGCGCGGGACCACCCCTTCTTCGAGGACGCCTACAAGAACCCCGACTCCGAGTACTACGACTGGTACGAGTGGCGCGAAGACGGCGAGCCGGGAACGTACTTCGACTGGGAGTACATCGCCAACTTCGACCACCGGAACCTCGACGTCCGGCGCTACCTGCTCGACGCGGTGGACATGTGGGCCGAGGTGGTCGACGGCTTTCGCTGCGACATGGCGTGGGCCGTCCCCGACACGTTCTGGCAGGAGATTCGGGACCGCGTGAAGGCGAAGGACCCCGAGTTCCTGCTTTTGGACGAGACCATCCCCTACATCGCCGACTTCCACGAGGGCATGTTCGACATGCACTTCGACACGACGCTGTACTTCACGCTCCGGCAGGTCGGCCGCGGCGACGAGCCCGCAGAACGCATCCTCGACGCCATCGAACAGCGAACGCAGGTCGGCTTCCCCGACCACGCGGCGTTCATGCTCTACCTCGAAAACCACGACGAGACGCGCTACATCGTCGAGTGCGGCGAGGACGAGGCGCTGGCCGCCGCGGGCGCGCTGTTTACGCTCCCCGGCGTGCCGATGGTCTACGGCGGCCAGGAAATCGGCCAGCGCGGCCGCCGCGACGCCCTCGCGTGGGACCACGCCCGCGACGACATCCGCGAGCACTACGAGCGACTCATCGAGGTCCGCGACGAGACGCCCGCGCTCCGGTACGACGGGACGTTCCGCCGCATCGACTACGAGACCGACACCGACCGCGCCATCGCCTTCGTCCGCGACCACGACGACGGCTCGTACCTCTGTGCGCTCAACTTCGCGCCCGGCGCGACCACGGTCGATGTCGGTGACCTCGCGGTCGACGCGACCGATGTCGTCTCCGGCGACTCGGTCGCCGCCGAGGGCGGTATCCGCGTCGACGACGTGGTCGTCTGCCCGCTCGCCTGACGCCCGCTCGCTGACGGACCGCCCCAGTCGGAGCGGCCCTCACCACCAGATTCATACGCCCAGAAAACTTTTGGACGCATGTCCACCTCGTAACGAGGTGTATTATCGGGTAATATCGATAATATTCTCCTTATCTAGTTCATTTCTCTAAACATTCGGTAGGTGTTTATGGCTCATTGTGGGCAGCACTTTTCTATGATAGCCCTGTGCGTTTCGCTACATGATGTCCAAACCAATGCAAGGAAATGGTAGAAGTGTGCACGATTGTGTAGGTTCTTCGGGGGATAGCGTATGGGACTCGTAAAGATGACCAAGTGGCGGACGCTGCTTCTCGCCACTATCGGGTTCAACTTCTCGTTTCTCATCTGGTTCTCGTTCGCGCCCTTCACGGGGCCGATGGCGGAGGAGTTCGGCCTCTCGCTGGCCGAAATCGGAATCCTCGCGAGCGCGGCAATCTGGCTCGCGCCCTTCGGCCGCATCCTCACCGGCTGGCTCTCGGATAAATTCGGTGCGCCGGTGGTGTTCGCCATCGTCCTCGGCTACGTCGGGGTGTTCTCGATGGCGAGCGCCTTCGCGGAGAGCTATACCGTGTTCTTCGTCGAGCGCCTCATCGTCGCCACGGCGGGCATCACGTTCGTCATCGGCATCCAGCACGTCTCTGAGTGGTTCGAAGAGGAGAACCTCGGCATGGCCGAGGGCATCTACGCCGGCATCGGGAACGCCGGGGCCGCCGGCGGCGCGCTCATCCTGCCCCGCGTGTTCGGGGCCGACTGGAGCGGCCCCCTGTTCCAGAGCAACTGGCGCGCGGCGTTCTTCTACACCGGCGTCGTCTCGATTCTGCTCGCAATCGCCTACTACGTCCTCGGCGAGGCGGCGTCGAGCAAGGAGCGCCGGCAGGCGACCGCCGACAACGCGACGCTCAAGCAGTGGGTCCACACCGCGACCCGGTACGGGACCGTCGCGCTCGCGCTCGCCTACGTCATGAGCTTCGGCCTCGAACTCTCGATGAACGGCTGGCTCGCCACCTACTACCGCGAGGCGTTCAACACGGACAACCTCGTTCTCGCGAGCACATTCGCGGCCACGTTCTCCATCGCGGCCGGCCTGCTCCGGCCCATCGGCGGCTACGTCAGCGACGTGCTGGCGCGCAAGGAGATGGACATCCTGCCCGTGTTCGAGGGTCGCTACCGCGAACAGTGGACGTTCGTGGCGCTCTCGTTCATCGTCGTCTCCATGCTCGTGATGACGCTCGCCGGCCTCTCGGGGACCGTCCTCGTCGCGGTGGCCGCCGGCTTCATGGTCGGCATGGCCTGCGCGTTCGCTGAGGGCGCTATCTTCGCGCAGGTTCCCGCGATGTTCCCCAACAGTTCCGGGGCCGTCGCGGGCGTCGTCGGCGGCGTCGGCACCATCGGCGGCATCACCTACCCGCTCGTCTACTCGTCGGTGCTCCTGCCGAACCTGCACGTCGGCTACGCGCTCGTCGCGGCGACGATGGTTCCCATCGTCCTCCTGAACGCGTGGGTGTACCGCCCGCACATCGCGAAGCGCGCGACCGTCGACGGCTTCCTCGGCTCGTCGGGCTCGACCGGCCCGGCCGACGACTGAGCCGCCGACCGCGACTGCGACGTTTCATTTTTTTCGCCCGCCCGACTGCCCGCGAGCCGCCGGCTTTCGACGCTCGCCTCAGGCGACGCGCGCGTCGGTCTCGACCGAGACGCCGTCGAGGTAGTCGCCGTCGGGGCCGACCCACTCGCGCTCGTTCCCGCAGTCGGTGGTCAGCCGGCAGACGCGGGTCTCCGGCGGCCAGACGACGCGCACCTCGTCGCCGGAGCGCTCGACCGTCGCGGTCTGTCGGTACGTAACCGTCTCACCGAAGTCGCCGATATAGGTCACCACGAGGTCGACCTCGCTCGCGCCCGCCGGAACCGACAACCGTTCTGGACCGGCGGCCAGCGGGCGGTTCGTCACGGCCACGCCCGCCGACGAGACCGACCACTCGACGGTCAGGTTCTCGGCCGTCGTCGCGTCGTAGCGGGCGTAGCCCTCGTCGGTCTCGACGCGGACCGACGCCGTGTTCGTCCCCTCGGGCGCGCCGAGCGTCGTCGTCGCGTCGACCCGCTCGCCGGCGAGCACGTCGAGTCGGGTCAGTTCGGGTTCGACGGGGTCAACAGCTCCGGTCCACGTCCCCCGATAGGTGAAGCGATACGGCGTCCGGTTCGTCGCGTCGAGGACCGCGAGGTCCCGTTCGGCCCCGCCGTCGATGGCGTACATCACCGGGCCGTCGAAGCCGGGGTCGTTGCGGAGCGCTTGGAAGGGATGGGCCGACCAGTCGCCGTACGGGTCGGGGTGGAAGACGAGCGCCTTCGTCTCGTTGCCCGGCGCGGCCGAGCCACCGCCGATGCCGAGACCGTCGTCACCGCCCCCGAGACCGCCGGCATCGACGCCCGGCACGGACGGGGTCAGCGGCGGCTGTTCGAAGCCGGCGTCGAGGAGCGGTTCGTAGGTCGCCGCGAGGTTCTCAGTTCGGAGCCGGTTTTCGTCGTAGGGGTCTTCGACCGCGCCGACCGTCACGCCGCCAGCGAACAGCGCCGACACGAGAAGCACCGAGAAGACGACGCCGCGGGCCTCCGACGCCGAAAAGCGACGGTGGGCCAGCCGACGGAGGAGGCGAGCGCCGGCAACGACGCCGGCCGCGCCGAACACCGCGAGCGGGACGAGCGCGTCGAAGTGGTAGAACGGGCCGAGAAGGTCGATGAGGCCGTTTCGGAGGCCGTTGTGCGTCCCCCAGAAGGCGGCGTTGCCGACGAACACCGAGGCGAACACGCCCGCGACGACGCAGGCGAGGGCGTCGTCGGAGAGTTCGGTGAACGCGCGGTCGCGGCCGCCGAGGCCGTGGTGGCGGCGTCTCGCGCTCCCGCGGAGGTTCCGGCCGGTCTCGTGGCCCCACCAGCGGCGGGCGGTGACGCCGAGGCCGACCACCGCGGCGACGGTGCCGAGCCAGCCCATCGGCCCCCACTGCGTCACGAGCAGGTCGAGCGCCTCGGCGGCGGTCTCGACGCCCATCGCGGGCGTGTAGACGACTTCGTAGCCGAGGATTGCCCGCTCTCCAAAGCCGATGCCGTCCCGCGGGGCGAAGGCGATGTAGGGGAACGTGAGCGGGTCGCCCGTCACGACGGCGTTGTACGCGAGCGTCAGGCCGACGAACGCGAGGCCGGGGAGCGCGATGGCGGCGTACCGACGGAAGACGACCCAGCCGGTCCCCGCGCGCCGGGCGGTCGCCAGCGCCCACAGCGAGTGGGCGATGAAGGGCAGCGCGAACAGCACGGCGGTGTAGGGGCGGGCGAAAAACGCCGCGCCGACGAGCGCGCCGGCGACGACCGCGTAGCCCGAGGAGTCGCGGCGGGCGGCCCGGACGTAACAGACGGCGAACCCGAGGTTGAGCATCGTCGTCGGCGCGTACGCGAGGAACGTCGACGACGTGAGGAGAAACAACGGCGAGAGGCCGAGCAGGCCCGCCGCGACGACGCCGGTCGTCCGGTCGAACGCGTCGGCCGCGAGCGCGTAGACCAGCGCGGCGGATATCGCGGCGATAGCGCCCAACACGAGGTTCGGAAGCCCGACCGCGAGGCCGACCGCGAACAGCGCCGGCACCGCCGGCGAGTACTTCGAGTAGAGCTGGACGCCGCCGGGGGCGCTCGGCGTCTCCTGTACCACGAAGAACCACGGCCTGACGGCCTCGGTCAGCCGGCCGGGATAGAGAAACAGCTTGCCTTCGAGGAGCATCGCGGCCTGCGTGAGGTAGACGCCCTCGTCGTCGTTGACGGTGTGGTACGGAAAGAGGTCGACCGCGAGCCACGTCACGACGAGCCCGACCAGAAGCGAGACACAGAGCGCTGCGAGTCGCCGCTGCGTCCGGGTTCGGTCGATGTCGATGGTACCGTCAAAATCGAATGCGAGTCCGCGGACTGCGGCTCGCACGCGTTCGCCAAGCGGGAGGGAGCCGCCCGTGTTCGAGTCTCGCCGGCCCATCCTCAGTCCGAGTAGAGGCCGCTCTCGGGGCGCTGTTCGCGCGGGAACCACGCGAGTTCGTGGCCGGCGTCGAGCGTCACCTCGACGCAGCCGTCGGTCGGGACGGTCTCGTCGTGGTTGTGCATACACAGCAGATTGTCGCCGCCGTGAAGTTCGACCTCGTAGAGGATTGTCGGCCCGAGGTAGCGCTTGCCGACGACTTTGCCGTGGCCGTCGCCGCCGCCGTCGCAGGGATGGGCCGACACGTCGTCGGGGCGGACGAGGATGTCGATGTCCGTGTCGTCGTACTCGGGCGCGAGGCCGTGAATCTGGTCGCGGTCGACCGTCCCCAGTTCGGTCTCGACCGCGTCGCCCGCGATGCGTCCCGGCAGGAACCCGGCGTAGCCGAGGAAGCCGGCGACGAACCGCGACTCGGGGTGTTGGAACACCTGTTCCGGTTCGCCCACCTGTTCGAGGTCGCCGTCGTTCATCACGGCCACGCGGTCGGAGATGGACATCGCCTCCTCCTGGTCGTGGGTGACGGAGACGGCCGTCACGCCGGCCTCCTTGAGGATGCGGCGGACCTCCTCGCGCATCTGGACGCGGAGGTCCACGTCGAGATTCGAGAACGGCTCGTCGAGGAGCAGAATAGCCGGCTCCGGCGCGAGCGAGCGGGCGAGGGCGACCCGCTGTTGCTGGCCGCCGGAGAGCTCGTCGGGGTAGCTGTCGCCTTGGGTCTCCAGCCCCACGAGGTCGAGGAGGTCGGCCACGCGCTCGTCGCGCTCGGACTCACTGAGGTCCTTCAGGCCGAACGCGATGTTCTCGGCCGCGGTGAGGTGCGGGAACAGCGCGAACTCCTGGAAGACGACGCCGACGCCGCGCTCTTCGGGCGCGCGGAAGGTGTCGCCGCCGGAGACGACGTTTCCGTTCAGCCGGACCTCGCCCCCGTCGGGGCGGTCGAGGCCGGCGATGAGCCGGAGCGTCGTCGTCTTCCCGCAGCCCGACGGCCCGAGCAGCGTGAGAATCTCGCCCTCCTCGACGCTGAGCGAGAGGTCGTCGATGACCGACTCGGTGCCGTAGGACTTCGAGACGCCGTCGAGTTCGAGGACGCCGCCGGCGTCCGCGTCGTCGGTCTCGGAGTCGGTGGCTTCCGCGCGGTTCGAGCGGTCGGTGGTCGAGAGTGTGCTATTTGACATCGTATCCCTCTTGGGTGATGATGACGAGCATCGAGAGCCCGGAGACGAAAAGCAGGATGAACGCGGGCACGACGGCCTGACCGAAGTAGCCCTGCTCGTAGGCCGTCCAGATGTGGGTCACGAGCGTGCTGAACCCCGAGGGGCGAAGCAGGAGCGTCGCGGGCAGTTCCTTCATCGTGGTCAGGAAGACGAGCGCCGCGCCGCCGAACAGGCCGGGCGCGACGAGCGGGAGCGTGACGTGACGGAACGCCCCCGACGGGGTCTCGCCGAGCGTCCGCGCCGCCTCCGGGAGCGCGGGGTCGACCCGGAGGAACGACGCCCGGAGCGACCCGATGGCCTGCGGGAGAAAGCGGATGACGTACGCGAACACGAGGAGGTAGAGCGTCTGGTAGATGGGCGTCGCGTACGAACTGCCGAAGAAGACGAGCGCCAGCCCGAGGACGACGCCCGGCACCGCGTAGCCGACGTAGGTCGCGCGCTCGAAGACGGAACTCAGCCGCGAGGGGTGCCGGGCGGCGAGGTACGCGACGGGGAGGCCGGCGAGCGTCGCCGCGCCGGCCGTCGCGGCCGCCACGAGGACCGAGTTGAGCGCGTACTCCGGCTGGAACGCGAGCGACCCGCTCGTCGCGGCGACGCCCTGCGCGAGCCACGTAAAGAGGATGCCGAGCGGGACGAGGAGCGCGACGGTGGCGACGAGCGCCGCGAAGCCGAGCGCCGGGTACTTCCAGCGGCCGAGCGGCATCGGGGCTCCCGAGCGCCCGCCGGTCGTCGTGCGCTCGTCGCCCCGAATCTTCGATTCGAGGGTCAGGATGAGGAGCGTCACGGCGACCAGTTGGAGCGACAGGAGCGTCGCGGTGTCGCGGCCGAACGTCCCGAACTCGACGTAGATGACGCGGGTGAAGGCGTCGAACCGCATGATGGCCGGCGTGCCGAAGTCCGAGAGGACGTACAGCGCCGCCAGGAGCGAGCCGGCGGCGACCGCCGGGCGAATCTGGGGGACGGTCACCCGTTTGAACGCCTCCCAGCGGCTGTGGTTCAGCGTCCGCGCGGCGTCGATGAGCGTGGTGTCCATCGACTTCAGCGCGGCCCGGGTGGTGATGAACACGTACGGGTACGTGTAGAGCGTCAGCACTAAAACGGCACCGGGTAGCCCGTAAATCTCCGGGAGCGACTCGATACCGAGGGGAGCTAACAGCCGCTGAAACGCGCCCTGCGGGCCGAACGCCGAGACGAACGCGAACGCGCCGATGTAGCTCGGAATGACGAGCGGGAGCGAGACGACGACGGTCCAAAAGCGTCTGAACGGCAGGTCGGTCCGGACGGTGAGATACGCCAGCGGGACGCCCAGACCGATACACGCGGCGGTGACGAGCGTGACGAGGACGGCGCTGTTCAGAAACACCTCGACGGTCGCCGGCCGGGTGACGAGCGCCACCGCCTCGGCGAACCCCACGTCGAGCGCGGTCCTGACGAGCCACAACAGCGGGACGACGACCGCGGCGGCGACGGCCCCGCTGGCGACGGTCAGGCCGAGCGGTTGCTCGTCGTCTCCCCCACCGGTCCCCGTCTGCTGTTCGGTCGCCATGAGTGAGCTACCTCAGAGAACGCCCACCTCACGCAAGAGTTCCACGGTTCCTTCGAGGTCCGAAAGCTGCGTCAGGTCGAGCCCCTCGGGCGGGCTGAGTTCGTCGATGCTCGGCAGTTCGCCGATGGGGTCGACGCCCGAGACCAGCGGGTACTCGAAGGTGGTCCGCGCGAAGTAGTCCTGCGCTTCGGCCGAAAGCAGGTGGCGGACGAAGTTGCTCGCCAACTCGGTGTCGTCGGCGGTGTCGAGGACGAGCGCGCCCGCGACGTTGAAAATCGAGCCGGCGTCGCCCGCGGTGAACGCGGTCGAAAGCGGCGCGTTCGGCCGCCCCGCGAGGATGCGCTGGATGTAGTAGTGGTTGGCGAAGCCCGCGTTGATTTCGCCGTCCGCGACGGCCTGCGAGACGAGGAACTCGTTGTTGTACTCCGTGACGCCGAGGTCCTGCATCCCTTGGAGCCACTCTCTCGTGGCGTCTTCGCCTTCGAGGACGCGCATCGCCGTGATGAACGCCTGGAACGAGGAGTACGTCGGTGCCCAGCCGATGTTGTCGCGGAACGCCTCCGTGTCCGGGAAGGCCATGATGTCGTCGGGGATGCCCGACTCGTCGAACTGGTCGGTGTTGAACGGGACGGTCCGGGCGCGACCGGAGGTCCCGGTCCACTGGCCGTCGGGGTCGTGGAACTCGTCGCGGACGAGGTCGAGCACCTCGCTCGGGAGGTCCTGCGTGCGACCGGCGTCCTTCAGCGCGCCGAGCGAGCCGGCGTTGACCGAGAAGAACACGTCCGCGGGGCTGTTCTGCCCCTCGGTCTGAATCTGGTTGACCAGTTCGGCCGCCGAGTTGTACCGCGGGCGGATGGTGAAGTCGTCGTAGTACTCCTCGAAGAAGGTGATAAGCTCACCGACGAGCGCCTGCCCGCGCCCGGAGTAGAGCGTGAGTTCGCCCGAGAGGTCCGGCATCTCCGTGACGGACACGCCGCCGGTGATGTCGCGGTCACCGAACGGCGAGCGCCCGGACCCAATCTGCCCGACCGACTCGTTCGTACTTGATTCGGTCGTCGTTTCCGTCTCCTCGTCGCTTCCGCCGGTACACCCGGCGAGTGCGCCGACCCCGAGGGCCGCCGTCGTCGCGATGAACCGCCGACGACTGTGGCCGCGAGGCTCTCGGTCGCGTTCGTGCATATGTGAATTTAGGTCTCCCTAAACCATTTATACCTACCGATTCGTCGGGCGAAGCGGCCGAATCGCGGGCCACGGGTCAGCTTTCTCCCGCGGCGGCGCGGGGTGGCGTTCGCCGTCGCTCACTCAGTCGTCGGCCGGCGCGGCGGCCCGCGGTGCGGCGAGCGCGTCGAGGCAGTCCAGCCAGTCGCGCATGTGCTCGCCGACGTAGTTGAAGAAGTCGCCGTTGCGGTAGTCGGACCAGTCGCCGTCGGCGAGGGCGTCGGCCATCGCCTCGAAGACGCCGGCGTAGCTGTCGGCGTCCCCGCCGACCGCGTCGACGACTTCCCAGAGGTGCTCGTTGAGTTCGAGACCCGGTACCTCGTTGTTGAGGTCGTCGAACGTCGGCCGCGCGGCCTTGTTGTGCTCGCACAGCGGGTAGCCCGTCACGATGTCTTTCCCGAGCACGTCGGCGGCGCGCTTGAGGAACACGCCCGACCAGATGTCGTCGAAGCGGCCGACCTCCCACTCGTTGTCGTCCATCGGGAGCTGGTAGAACGCCGGGATGACCTCGCGCTCGAACGCGAGGTTCATCGAGCAGACGGTGAGGTACTGCCCCGGTTCGGCGACGAAGTCGCCGTCGAAGTCGTCGAAGTCCGTCCGAGTCTGGGCCTGCCCTTCGAGGTCGCCGTCCATCAGGATGCGGACCGCGTCGAGGTCGGGGACGTTCGTCCACAGCCCCTGCGAGGCCACCACGTCGCGGAGTTCGCGCGTCCCGGTCTCGACCGTCTCGTCCATCGCGGAGTAGGGATACCCGCGGGGGTACAGCCCGTGTTCGTCGGCGTTCTGGTAGAGCACGTTCACCCAGCGCTCGTCGCTCGACACCGACTCCACCTCGTCGGTGCGGTCGAGGTTCGCCATGTGGCGACCGAAGAAGTCCCACTCGTCGTGCGGGAGCGTGTCGTCGTCGATGAAGACGCCGTAGTCGAACTCGGAGTGCGCCCACATGTACAGCAGGCCGAAGCTCGTCTGGGCGTGGCTCGCCGCCGGAACGAGATGCGAGTACTCCGAGATGTCGTGGTCGTCGTACCACTCCTCGCGGGCCGTCCCGTCGAAAACCGCGCCCGAAATCCCCTCGTCGTCCAGCATCGACGCCATCCCCTCGGTGTCGCAGAAGTCCTCGGTCACGAGGAGGACGAACAGCCGGTCGAGGTCGAAACCGTGTGCCCGCGCGTTGTCGAAGTACGCCCGCATGCACTCGTACTCCCGGATAGTCGGGACGATAACACAGATATCCGCGTTCATTGCTCCTATGGATTTAGGCAACCCAAAAATAGCTGTTGGTTCGAAATAGCGGCCCTGAAATGCCGATGTAGTGATAATTACTCCGTCGGGCCGACGAAGGCGGGCGATTCACGCCCGACCGCCCGCTTTAGGCTCGCGTCCCCGTCAGCGACTCCAACAGCAGGACCGCCTCGGCTTTCGCCAGCGGGTCGTTCGCGTTCCCGCACTGCGGCGACTGCACGCAGGAGGGACAGCCGTCCTCGCAGTCGCAGTCCGAAATCAACTCGGCCGTCTGGCGCATCAGCCCCTCGACGATGTCGTAGCCGGCGCGCGTGATGCCGACCCCGCCGGGGTGGCCGTCGTAGATGAAGATGGTCGACTGGTCGGTGTGGGCGTGGTACGGCGTCGAGAGCCCGCCGATGTCGCCGCGGTCACAGAGCAGTCGGAGCGGAAACAGCGAAATCATCCCGTGTTCGGCGGCGTGGATGCCGCCGTTGAAGCCGTAGTCGCGGCCCTCCGCGCGGTCGCTCGATAGCTCGCGCATCTCCGATTCCACGTCGCCGGGCACGGTGAAATACAGCGCCTTCGTCCGCAGGCTCGTCTCCGGGAGGTCGAGTAGCTGCTGGCCGATGGTCGTCCCCCGCTTCGGGTCGCGGCGCTCGAACCCCGTTATCTGCTTTCGCATCGTCACCTCCGCGAACCGGACCTCCACGTCGGACCGCGCCGACAGCGGTTTCGACAGGATGTCCCGCTCGACCGTGATGTGTTTGTCGTGGAGGACGCGGGTGTAGTAGTCCGCCCACGTCGGCCGGAGCCGGGCCACGTCGCGGTCCAAATCCAACTCCGCGACCTCGTACGTCTGGCCCTGATGGTGGTAGACTGCGCCGGGGTGGGCGTCCCGGAGCGCGTCGTCGAACGCCAGCGTAGCGATGGTCTCGTCGTTCCGCGAGTCCATCAGTTGCACCTCGCGGTCGGTGATGGTCCGGAGGCTCATCGCGTGCTGCGGGCTCTCGCCCCCGTCGTGGGTCCACCGGAGGCCGTCGTCCGTCTCCCGGCGCGCCAGCGTCCCGTCGGCTTCGAGGTCGGAGACGATACCGGGGAACGACGCGCCGAACTTCGATTCGTCTTCCGTCGAGAGCCAGTTTTCCGCGGCCGCGCAGGCGACGTGCGAGGGGAGGAGATGGTCGTTTTCCGGGTCGGAGACGGCGCGTTCGGGGTCGCCGTCGAAGAACTCGGCGGGGTGGTTCATGAGGTACTGGTCGAGTTGGTCCTCGCCGCCGACGAGGACGACCAGTGCGGGCCTGTCGCCGCGACCCGCCCGGCCGGCCTGTTGCCACGCGGACATCCGCGTGCCGGGGTAGCCGTCGATGAGCACCACGTCGAGGCCGCCCACGTCGACGCCGAGTTCGAGCGCGTTGGTGCTCCAGACGCCCGCGATGTCGCCGTCGTGGAGGCCGGCCTCTATCTCCCGTCGTCGGTCGTGGGTCAGCGAGGCCTGATACGCCGCCACCTCGCCCGCGAGGTCGTGTTCGCCGCGACTCCGGAGGTCGCTCGCGCTCTCGGAGGCGTACCGCTCGGCGGCCTGTCGGGCGCGGGTGAACGCCAGCGTCTGGTGGCCGCGCGCGACGAGGTCGACGAAGAGGTTCTTCGTCTCGACGTGGCCCGAGCGCCGCCGCCCCGACCCGCCGGCGTCGGGGTTCTCGTACTCCGGGGGGTTCCAGAGGAGCCAGTTGGTCTCGCCGGTCCCGCTCGTGTCCTCGTCCACGAGCGTAAAGGAGTCCTCCCGCTCGCCCGTGATGCGCGCGGCGTGTTCGACGGGGTTGCCGATGGTGGCCGAACAGCAGACGAACTGCGGGTCGGCCCCGAACCGCTCGCAGACGCGCTTGAGTCGGCGGATGAGCAGGGCGACGTGGCTCCCGAACACCCCGCGATAGCCGTGGACTTCGTCGATGACGACCGTCTCCAGCGAGGAGAAGAACCACTCCCACAGCCGGTGGGCGTGCGGGAGCAGCGCGTAGTGAACCATGTCGGGGTTCGAAAGCAGCACCGTCGGCATCCGCTTTCTCACCTCGCGTTTCTCCGATTTCGACAGCCGGCCGGTGTACTGGTCGACCGAGACGCGACTGCCGAAGCCGAGGCCGCGCGCGAGGTCCGACAGCGTGTCGAGTTGGTCGGCGACGAGCGCGTTCTGCGGGCCGAGATAGAGCGTCCGCCCGCCGTGGTCCATCGCCCGCTCGAACGCCGGCACGGTGTACGCGAGGCTCTTGCCGCTCGCGGTCCGCGTCGCCAACACGACGTTGTCCCCGTCGCGGACCGCCTCGACCGCCTCGGCCTGATGCCGGTAGAGCCGGTCGATGCCGCGGTCTTCGAGCGCCGACGCCAACCGCGGTTCGAGGTCCACGCCGGCGAACGCCGGCGCGCGCGCCTCGAACCGGCGGCGGGACCGAATCTGCCCCTCGTAGTACGGTCTGGTCCGAAGCCACTCGATGAGGTCGTCCACACGTCTACTGCGGACGTGGTCGCCCTAACGCTGTCGCAGGCCGTAACTGATAGCACACGGCACGCCCGCCGCGCCGTTTTTGTTCTTCGCGTCCCGACGGAAGATATGAACGAGTCCGCGGCCGCCGTGCTCATCTACGACGGCGAGTGCGCCTACTGTTCCGTCGCCGCGTCGGCGCTGAAGCGCCTCGACGACGTGGAAGCTATCTCGTGGTACGACGACGCGGCGCAGGCGTTTCTCGACGCCCAGTTCGCGGACGTGCCGTTCGCCATGGTCTTCGTCGACCGCCGGGAGGGGCGCGTGTACGCCGGCCGCGCCGCCGCCAAAGAACTCACCGACCGAGCCGGAATGCCCGGACTCCTCGGCAGTCTCGTCCGCGACAACTACGACAGAATCGCCAAGGTCGTCGGCGTCGCCAGCGGCCGCGGCCGCGACCCCGACGACGTCCACAGCGTCTACGACCTCGAACCCGACGCAGCCGCCCTGTTTGCGCCCCTCCTCGACAACGCCGAGCCACGACCCGCCGAACTTTCGTAGCCGGGGCGACGCACTCCGACCGATGACTGAACCGAACCACTCCACCGACGACGCGCCGACGATACACTCCCTCGACCCCGCTGCCCTCGGCACCGACGACGACCCGCTGGCGCTCGGCTCTCGGTCGCCCGTCGGAACCTACGCGCTCGTTTTCGACGCGCCCGAGGCGACCGTCGAGGTCGGCGCGCTGGGCGAACACCGCTTTCCGGCCGGTGCGTACGTCTACGTCGGGAGCGCGTTCGGAACCGGCGGCTTACGCCGCGTCCGCCGCCACCGGCGCGTCGCGGCCGGCGACCACGACGCCCGCCACTGGCACGTCGACTACCTCGGCGGCCATCCGGCCGTCGACCTCGCGCGCGTCGTCTGCGTCACCGACCGCGACGTGGAGTGTGCGGTCGCGACCGAACTCGCGTCGTCGCTCGGTTCGGCCCCAATCGACGGCTTCGGCTCGTCGGACTGTTCGTGCGACGCGCACCTCGCGCGCGGCGACTCGGTCGAGACGGTGACGCCGCTCGTCGAAGCAGCGTTTCGAAGCAAAATGTGAAGGGGAATGTCTTCCCCTTCTGACGTCCGAACCGGACCGGGCACCCCGGTTCGAACGATAAGCCGGTTGTCAGAGGCACCCCGGCGTACCTCCATACTCCGGCTACACGCTTTACTTCACCCATCGCATCACTCACTCAGTCAGTGATTTCGAGTATAAAAACGATTCGTTTGTTTATATGCTGATGGCGGGTTCTCCTGTGACTTAAGTAGTGACACGTTCATGCAGTTCGACATGGTTCGGTCCGAGGTCGCCGGGGTGTTCGACGTGCTCGCGTCGCGGGCCGACGTGCTCGAGGCCGTCGTTCGACAGTCTCGAACGACCGCGGAACTCGCGAGCGACCTCCCGGTGTCGCGGTCGACCGTCGACCGCGGCCTCCGCGAGCTAGAGCGCGCGGGCTTCGTCGAGACGCGCGACGCCGTCCACTACTCGACGCTCGCCGGCCGCATGGCGCTCGAAACGTACTCGCAGTTCGTCGAGTGCTTGGACGACATCGACGCCGCCGCCGCGGTGCTCGACGCGCTCGATTCGGACGCGCCGCTCGCGCCGGTGTTCCTCGACGGCTGCGAGGTCGTCCCCGTCACCGACGGCGGCCCCGGGCCCGCGCTCTCGAAGCTCACGTCCTTCGTCGAGGAGGCGGAGTCGGTCCGCGGGTGCGTCCGGGGAGCGTTCCCCTCGCAGGTCGACGCCTACTATCGGGCCGTCGTCGACGACGGCACGCCGGTCGACATCGTCGCCACCGACGACGTGGTCCAACGCCTCGTCACCGCCTACCGACCGCAACTCGCCGAGGCGTGGTCGGTTGACTCTTTTTCGCTTCGGTCGACCGCGGCGCTTCCGTACGGCCTCGTCGTTTCGGACCTCCCGGATGGCCCCGTCGCGTTCCTGGTCGCGTACTCCGAGCGAGGTCTCGCGGGCGTCATCTACAACGACTCGCGGCCGGCGGTGTCGTGGGCCAGCCGGCGCATCGAAGACTGGCGGTCGGACGCCTCGCCGCTCCCCCGGCCGCCGGGCGACGAACCCTGACGACCCGCCGCCGGCAGCCGATGTTCCCGAGACCCCAACGACTTACGGGGGCGGCCGCGAAGGGGTCCCAATGACGGCAACGTTTCCTGGAATCCCCTATCTGGAGTGGATTGTCGACCGGGTGGACGAGGCCACCCACGACCTCGCGACGAGCGACCTCGGCTCCTCCCGGCGCGGTGACGACCTCGTCCCGCCGGTTCTCGCCGGTCGCTCAGACCCCGAAGACGCGACGCTCAGCGGTCAGCTCGCTGCGCGCTACGGCGTCTCCGAGTCGTCGGTCCTCGTCACCGCGGGCGCGACGAACGCGAACTTCCTCGCCGCCTGCGCGCTTCTCGAACTTGCGTCCGGCGACGACGAAGACGGCGACGACGACTCCGACGCCTCGCGCCCGCAGGTGCTCGTGGAAAAGCCCGGCTACCAGCCGCTCGTGGCCACGTCGGAGGCGCTCGGCGCGCGCGTCGACCGTTTCGTCCGGCCGCCGGAGTACGACTACGAACTCGAACCGCACCGCCTCGACGGGGCGTCGACCGACGACTTCGCCTACGCCATCGTCACTAACCGCCACAACCCGTCGGGGAAACTCACGCCGCGCGCCGAACTCGCCGAAGTCGCGTCGGCCGCGGCCGCCGCCGGCGGTTACCTCCTCGTCGACGAGGTGTACGCGCCCTTCGTCGACCCCGCCGCCGACGGTCCCTTCGGCGGCACCACGGCGTCCGGCCTCGACAACACCGTCGTCACCGGGTCGCTGACGAAGTTCTACGGTCTCGGCGGCCTCCGCGTCGGCTGGATTATCGGCCCCGAGGAGGTCGTCGAGCGCGCCCGCTCGGCGTCGATGTACCTGCCCGCGGTCGCCGAGCCGAGCACCAAACTCGCCCGGCGCGCGCTCCACCACGGCGACGAGATAGAGGCCGCCGCCCGCGAACACCTCTCGGCCAACCACGACCTGCTGGCGACGTTCGTCGCTGACCGCGACGAACTCGACGGGCGCATCCACGCCGGCGGGACGTTCGCCTTCCTCGACCACGCCACTGCCGACGGCGACGCGGTCGTCGACGCCGCGTGGGACCGCGGCGTCCTCGTCGTTCCCGGCCGATTTTTCGACGCGCCGGAGTCGTTCCGCATCTCGCTGGGCGGCGCCCCCGAGGCGATGGAAACCGGCCTCGAAGCCTTCGGTGACGCGCTCGACGACCTCGACGAGTAACGCGGCGTTTCTTACTGTTCGGTCTTCTCGATGAGCGGGTGTTGGAGGTAGTCGTTGACCTCCACGTCAGCGAGCGACCGGAGGCCCCCGACGCGAGCCATCCGGCGCAGGCCCAACTCGTCGACGTCCTCCGGCGAGACCGTGAGCACGTGCGCGAGCATCCGGTCGATATCGAGTCGCCTCGCGGCCATCGCCCGGTGGTGACCGTCGACGAGCAGCGTCTCGGAGCCGTGAGAGACGACGATGAGCGGCTCCGCGAGCCCGTTTTGGAGTTCGTACTTCCGGCCTTCGAGCTCGTCGCCGTACACCTCCCGCTGGGTCGGAATCAGCGAGCCGACCTCGACTTCCCGCTCGCCGACGCCGATGGACGTGTCGTGGGTCCGTTCGAGCATCTCGCGGGTGCTCTGGACCTTCGAGGGCGTCGTCCGCTCGATTTGGCTCCGCACCGCGTCGCCGTTCGAAAACAGGCCGAGCAGCACTCGGTCGTCGTCGACGACGGGCAGGAACTGGTGGCCGGTGCGGAAGATGACGCGCGCGGCGTTCTTCACCGTCATCTCCGGGCGGACGACCACGAGGTCGCGGCTCATCACCGACTCGACACGCACGTCGCCGTGGACTTCCAAGAGGTCTATCGCGCCGACGAACCCGAGGAGGTGGTCTTCGTCGTCGACGACCGGGAGCCCGCCGTACTGCGGTCCCGCTTTGAGTCGGTCGACCACGTCCGTGACCCACGCGTCGGGCCCGACCGTCTCCACGCCGGTCGTCATGTACGCGTCGACGCGCACGTCGTCGAGTTCCATCGGTGTCATGGCTGGTTCCCTCGCATCTCGGTCGTTCCGCGGTTGGCCGCCGAGCGTCCTAAACGTATCTGCGGCGAAAAACGAGGGAAGACTGCGACCCGCGTCGCGTCCGAGTCGGGCCCGCAGTGCCGCGCCGTCGGAGCGTCGCCTACGCGTCGCCTACGCGTCGATGGCGCGCGCGAGCACCTCGACGGGGTGCGGCGGGTCGTCGGTCGCGCCGTCCATGTCTTCGAGTTGCGTCCGACACGACGCGCCGGGGGCGACGACCACGTCGCCGGGGCTCTCGGCCACTTGGCCTTCGAGGATGTCCCCGATGGCCTTCGACATGGAGTAGTGTTCGGCCTCGTAGCCGAACGACCCGGACATCCCGCAGCACGTCGAGTCCAGCGGGTCCACCTCGAAGCCGGCGCGGCGGAGGACGCCCACCGCGTGGTGGTCCTTCTTCGTGGACTTCTGGTGGCAGTGGCCGTGGTACGTCAGGGAGTCGTCCTGCGGGCGGAACGACAGCGACTCGTCCAGCCGGAACGCGTCGACGTACTCCATGACGCCGTAGGCGTTGGCCGAAACGGCCTCCACGTCGTCGCCGGAGAGCAGGTCGAGGTAGTCCGACTGGAACATCACCGCGTCGGAGGGCTCACAGAGGACGATGTCCCAGCCCTCTTCGACGGACGGTGCGAGCGCCTCGACGTTCTGCTCGGCGTCGGCGCGGGCCTTGTCGAGAAAGCCCTTCGAGTGCGGCGGCCGGCCGGAGCCGGCGACGCCGTCCGGAATCCGGACGTGGACGTTCGCGGCCTCCAGCGCCTTCACGGCGGCCTTGCCGACCTCGGGGTGGTTGTAGTTCGTGTAGGTGTCGGGGAACAACAGCGCCTTGCGGTCGGCCTCGGCCTTCGGGACGCCGGCTCCTCCGCGGCTCTCGAACCAGTCGACGAAGCTCGTCGAGTGGAACGTCGGGAGCGAGCGCTCCTTGGCGATACCGACGGTCTTCTCCATGACCGTCCGCGCGCCCGGAACTTTCGTCGCCGCGTTGGCGAGCGGGGCGAACGCCGACCCGAGTTTGGAAAGCGAGTCGATGTTGGCGAACAGTTTGTCGCGGAGGCTGGAGCCGTTGCGCTGGTGGTACTCGTGGACGACCTCGGCTTTCATCTTCGCCATGTCGACCTCGCTCGGGCAGTCCTTCGAACAGCCCTTACAGCCGACACAGAGGTCGAGCACCTCGTCGACGAACTCGTCGGTGAACATCTCGTCTTCCGGGAGCCCGCCGCTCATGGCCTGCCGGAGCATGTTGGCGCGGCCGCGAGTCGCCTGAATCTCCTCTTCGGCGGCGCGGAACGTCGGGCACATGACCCCGCCGACCGTGGACTGCTGGCCGCGACAGCCGGCACAGCCGTGGCAGAGTTCGACCATGCCCTCGAACCCGTTGTCGTTGTCCCAGTTCAGCGCCGGTTCGAAGCCGGCGTCGAACTCGTAGTCGGGCGAAAACCGGAGGTTCTCGGTCATGTCGTAGTCGCCGCAGATGTTCCCCGGATTCAGGAGCCAGTCGGGGTCGAACGCGGTCTTGAGGTCGCGGAAGACGTTCCAGAGGTGGTCGCCGTACAGCTTGCGGTTCCACTGGGTCCGCGCGCGGCCGTCGCCGTGTTCGCCCGAGACGGAGCCGCCGTACTTGACGACCAAGTCCGTCACCTCGTCGGCGATGGCCTCGAACGTCTCGACGCCCTCGGCGGTCTTCGTGTTGACCAGCGGGCGGATGTGCAGGACGCCCGGCCCCGCGTGGGCGTAGTACGACGCGAAGGTGTCGTGTTCGTCGAGGATGTCTTGGAAGTCAGAGACGTACGCCGGAAGGTTCTCGGCGGGGATGGCAGTGTCCTCGATGTACGCGATGTGCTTCTCGTCGGTCGTCCGCGAGAGGAGAATCGGCAGCCCCGACTTGCGCATCTTCCAGAACTTCGCGCGGGTGTCGGCGTCGTGGGCCTCCATGAAGTCGGTCGCGCGGCGTTCCGTTTCGGTCACCGAGGCCGAGCCCTCGTCGGGGGTGAACTCGGTCCCGTCGGGGTCGATGACGCGGTCTTCGATGAGGTTCGCCACCTTCTGTTTGCCCGCCTCGTCGGAGTCGGCGTAGAACTCCACGAGGAGCGTCGAGTCCGTCCCCTCGGGGAGCATCCCGACCACGTCCGCGAACTCGGCGGTGTCCCGAGCGAGGTCGAGCAGCACGTCGTCCATCACCTCGACGGCCGCGGGTTCGTGTTCGAGGATGGGCGCGACGTCGTGCATCGCGTCGATGACGTCGTCGTAGGTGAGAAGCGCCACCGACGCGGTGTTCGGAATCTCCTCCAGCGAGACGGTCGCCTTCGTCACGATGCCGAGGGTGCCCTCGCTCCCGGCGATGAGCCGACCGAGGTTGACGCGGCCGGCCTCCCAGTCCTCGTCGATGCCGGTATCGTCCGGCGTGCGGCGCTCGCCGCGCATCTCGTCGACGAGCATGTCGAGGTTGTAGCCCGAGACGTTGCGCTTCAGGTCGGGGAAGCGCTCGGAAATCTCGTCGGCCTCCTCGTCGAGTATCCGCGCGACTTCGGCGTAAACGCGCGCTTCGAGGTCGCCGTCGGGGTCGCCGGACTCGCGGAGTTCGTCGACGCTCACTTCTCCGAACGTCGTCACCGTGCCGTCCGCGAGGACGAGTTCCAACTCCTCGATGTAGTAGTCGGTCTTGCCGTACTTCAGCGAGTGCGAGCCGGTGGAGTTGTTGCCGATTGCGCCGCCGAGTGCGGAGCGGTCGCCCCACGCCGGGTCTGGCGCGAACTTCAGGCCGTGGGGGGCGAGCTCCTCGTTGAGTTCGCCGAGGCGGACGCCCGCTTCGGCCGTGGCCGTCCGCGCTTCGGGGTCGATTTCCTCGACGCCGCCCATGTGGCGGACGAGGTCGAGGACGACGGCCTCGCTGACGGTCTGGCCGGCGAGGCTCGTGCCGCCGCCGCGGGGGAGGACGGGAATCTCGCGGTCGGCGCAGTACTCCATCACCGCCGCCACGTCGGCCGTCGAGGTCGGCATGACGACGCCGATGGGGACTTGCTCGTAGGCCGACGCGTCGGTCGCGTACAGCGTTCTCGTGTAGGTGTCGAAGCGCACGTCGCCCTCGACGAGGGATTCGAGGTCTTCGACCAGCCCCGGCCGCTCGACGTCGTCGCTGACGTAGTCGTAATCGCCAGCGAGCGCGGGGTCGGTGGCCGGTTCGTGCGTGTTGGATGCCATTGATTAGCTCTGTCGTATGTCGGTTTGCGTGAACGGATAAAGACACCCGGTGACGGGCGTCGCTCCGGGTCGCGCGCGGGTGGTTTGCGAGTCGATTCGCGGCCCGAATCGAGTCGAGTCGGGCCGAGGCAAGTCGGCCCGAGTCACGTCTGGTCGGTTCGGACCGAGGTAGCTCAGCCGAACCGAGTCAGGTCGGGCCGGGTCGAAAGCGCCGACCGGTCAGAACACGCCCGGGAACAGCACGTAGCTGAACAGGAGCGTGAGGACGCCGGTCGCGGTCCCGTAGTACAGAAGCGGGATGAGTTCGAGGCGGATGACGCGGCCCTCCTCGCCGACGAGGCCGACGACCGCGAGCGCGGCGACGACGTTGTGGACGGCGATGAGGTTGCCGATGGCCCCGCCGACCGCCTGCGCGCCCAGCATGACGGTCTTCGGCGTGCCGATTTGGTCAGCGACGCCGTACTGGAAGGTGCCGAACAGGATGTCGGAGACGGTGTTCGACCCCGCGAGGAACGCGCCGAACGCGCCCACGAAGGCGGCGAAGAACGGGTAGACGCCGCCCGCGATGCCGGCCATGCCCTCCGAGAGGACGATGAGCATGCTGTCGGTGCCCGTGGCGTTCCCCGACTGGAGCATGATTTGGACGGTCGCGACCGCGAACAACAGCGCGACGACCGCCGGAGTGACTTTCTCGACGGTCTCCGCCCACGTCGCTTTGACCTGTCTCGCGTCCATGTCGTGGAGGCCGATGGTGACGGCGTGGACCACGAGGAACACCGCGCCGGGCAGGTAGAGCAGTTGGAAGTCGCCGGCCAACTCCGTACCCCAGATGTCCGCGTACTCGAAGACGAGATTCGACGTGAGGAAGCTCGTCAGCGGGTCGAACACGCGGGTGACGACGAGGAGCGCCGCGACGAGGACGTACGGCGTCCACGCCTTCCACAGCGACATCTGCTGGACGGCTCCGCCGTCGGCGGCGACCGCGCCGCCGCGCTGGCTCGTCTCGCCGGGTTGGATGTCACCGACCCAGTGGTCTGGCCACTCGGTCTGCGGCGCGAAGTCCCACTCCTCGTCGGGGTGGAAGAAGCCGGCTTTGAGCGCGGAGACGGTGAGGAGCAGTCCGACCATCGCGCCGACGAGGCCGGGGAACACCGGGCCGAGGAAGTAGGCCGTCAGGAAGTACGGCACCGAGAAGGACGCCCACGCGAACAGCGTGAGGGGCAGCACTTCGAGCGCCGGCTTGATGGAGCGCTCCTCGCCGAAGAAGCGCGTCATCATGGCGACGCCGATGAAGGGGAGCACGACGCCGACGACGACGTGGTTCATCGCCGCGAAGACGGCGATTTCGGAGACCCACTGTTCGACGCCCATGCCCTGCGCGTCGAGCGCGTTCGTGATGACCGGCACGTCGTCGAAGATGTCTATCATCCCGATGATGAGCGGCGTGCCGACCGCGCCGAAGGTGATGGCCATGAGGTTCCCCGTCAGCGCGACCACGACGGCCGCGAGCGGTGGGAAGCCGAGGCCCACGAGGAGCGGGCCGACGATTGCCGCGGGCGTGCCGAAGCCGGCGGCCGCCTCGATGAACGAGCCCATGAGGAACACGAGCAGGACGACCTGTACGCGGCGGTCCTCGCTGATGGAGGCGAAGCCGTTGTTGATGGCGTCGAACGCGCCCGTCTGCTTGAGCGTGTACAGGAGCAGAATCGCGCCGAAGACGATGTACAGGATGTTCGAGGCGGTGATGAAGCCGTTGATGGTCGAGGCGATAATCCACTGCGGCGTCATGCCCCAGCCGAGGACGCCGGCTCCGATTGCGACGACCCACGCGACGGGCATCGCCCGCGTCGCGGGCCAGTACCGCCCGACCATCAGATAGGCGATGGTGATGAGCGGGAGCAGTGCGATGAGCGCGTTCGTCGCGCTAACCATGCCGCACACCTCCGCAGTTCGTTCCAGCCTGTGCCGTTCCAGATTCGTGCCTGATGCGGTGCATCGTGGCATCCGCTACACAACTTTTGTGATATATATCTATCGTTCGTCGCTATTCATGGCATATCGGTTGGGGCCGCCTTACTCGGAGTACACAACCCGGTACACTCGTGGATATTCGGTCAAATACGCGGTTAAACGCCGAATCCGTGTTCTACATGGTCTATCCTGTCGGTTCGCGTTCGGAGTCGATTTTGGGAAACCGATTCTCGAAATAGCCACTACATACGTGTTTCACGGTTACAACACACGAATGAACTGGTAATTCACTCGTGTGTAAAGGCTTATGCAGTCGTGTGAAAAGGGATTCTCATGGGCGATGAGTCTCGCGCGCGCTCTCGGAACGAGCACGGACAGTACGTGGGACGCATCTCGCTGGACGCCGTCTTGGAGGTGTTCGAGGCGCGCGACGACGCCGCTCGCCCCCTGACCGCCACCGACGTGATGGAGGCGCTCGACTGCTCGCGGCGTACCGCGCACAACAAACTGAACGAACTCGAAGCACGCGGCGACCTCGCGACCCGGAAAGTCGGCGCTCGGAGCCGGGTGTTCTGGATTCCGATGCCCGCCCGCGGGGAGCCGACTGCGGGGCGGGCCGCCGACTCGACTGACTCGGCTTCGACCGCCGAAACCGCGGCCACGGACGAGGTGGAGGCCGACGGTTCTGACGACCTCGACCACCCGCCCGCCGTCTCGTCGGCCATCGAGCGCGCCGACCTGCCGGGGAGCGGCCCGATGCTCGACGCTCGCCGCGAGGCGCTGTCGGCGGCGTACCAGTACCTCACCGACCACCCGGAGGCGAAGAAGGCGGATTTCCTGCGGGACGTGTACCACGACTACCCCGCCGGCTTCGAGTCCGCCGAGGGCTGGTGGAACGCGATTCAGCCGGCGCTCAAGCAACTGCCCGGCGTCGACCCGCCGGAAGAGCGCGGCCACATCTGGCACTTCCTCGGCGGGTAGTCCGGTTTTCGAACGCGACAGCCACCCTACGAATTTATACACCATCGGGCCACAATTCCGGCAAACGCATCGATGTCAAGCGATTCGCCGTCCGATAGTGTCGTTCCGGGGGGTCTCGTCTCGTGAGCGACGGTCGCCCCGGTTCCGACGCCGACGGGTCCGCGCGGTCGGACGCGCTCGACGACTCGGACGACTCGGACGAGTCTAACACGCACCCCTCGGCGTCCGCGCCCTCGACGGAGCCGAGCGTCGCCGGCGGCGACGACGTCTACGCCTCCGAAGTCGAGGGAAAACAGTACCGCGGGACGTGGTATCTCCCGCTTCGCTACGAGGAGTTGGAGGAGTCCGACGACTCGGACGACTACCCCGAATCGGGCGAAGGCGGGTCGTTCCGCCTCGCTGACCTCCCGCGCGTCCCGCGGGTCGGCCACGTCGTCGGCCCCTCGGCCATCATGCTCGGGGCGTCGCTCGGGAGCGGCGAGACGCTCTTTTGGCCGGTGTTGACCGCGCAGTACGGTTGGGCGGTGTTCTGGGCGTTCGTCGTCGGCGTCTTCACGCAGTTCCTCATCAACACGGAGCTTCAGCGCTGGACGCTCGCCACCGGCGAGAGCATCTTCCGCGCGTTCGCACGCGTGGGGTCGTACTGGCCGTGGGCGTTCCTCGTCGGCGGGCTCATCAGCCTCGGCTGGCCCGGGTGGGCCGCCGGCGCGGCGCAGGTCGCCACGACGGCGCTCGGACTCGACGGGACGGTGGCGCTGTTCGGCGCGTCGCTCGCGACGTGGAAACTCGTCGCCGCCGCCCTCATGGGCGTCATCTGGCTCTCGTACCAGGTGTCGTCGGTCATGTACAACGCCGTCGAGGTGTTCCAAATCGGCCTCCTGTTCGTCGCCATCGGCGCGGCCCTGCTCCTCGTCGCCGTTACCGGCTCGTGGGTCGAGTTCGCTGACCTCCCCGCGGCCGCGGGGTCGGTCGGAACGCTCCCCGAGGGGCTGGACATCGCGGTCTTCCTCGGCGGCCTCGCCTTCGCCGGCGCGGGCGGCTATCTGAACCTCTCCCAGAGCCTCTGGATGCGGGAGAAGGGCTACGGCATGGGCAACTATCAGGGGCGCGTGAAGAACCCGCTCCGCGGCGACGACCCCGAACCCATCGAGCGCGACGGCTTCGCGTTCCGCCCGACGCTAACGAACCTCCGCCGCTGGCGCGGCTGGTGGCGCGTCGTTCAACTCGAACACCTGCTCACGTTCGCGTTCGGCCTGCTCCTCGTCGCCCCCGCGCTGATGAGCGTCGCCATGCGCTACGCCTCGGGGTCGACCGCCAACGCCATCCAGATGTGGCTCGGCGACGTCGTCCCGCTTTTAGGCCCGGTCGGCTCGTTTCTCGTCTTCGCCGTCCTCTTCGTCGCGCTGTTTACCACCGAGTACGCCATCGTCGAGTCGTTCGTCCGCAACAGCGCCGACGCCCTCTACGAGTCCTACGGCCGCGAGGCCGGCTGGGACCTCCCGAAACTGTTCTGGCGGCTCCTCACCGCTTTCTGCGTCTGGGGCGTCGTCATCATCCTCCTGTTTAGCTCGCCGTTCGAGGGCCAAGAGCCGTTTTTCTTCCTCGTCGTCGGGGCCGCGATGTCCGGTGTGATGATGTGGCCCTACACCGCGCTCGTCCTCGTGATGAACACGACGCGGCTCCCCGAACACGTCCAGCCCGGCTGGGCGCGCGTCGTCGGCATGTGGTGGGCGACGGGCTTCTACGGCTACTTCAGCGTCCTCCTCATCGGGACGTGGCTCAACGGCCTCGGGGTCGCGACGTTCCGAACGGTCCCGACGGTCATCGGGAGCGGGACCGGCGGCTACCTCCTCTGGGCGGGCTACTTCGCCGTGCAGGCCTACGCGGTGGCGAAGTCCGCCGCCGGAAAGCGCGGGGCGGCCGGCACGGTCGCCGACGCGGACGAGGCGGTCGGCCGGTTCTCCTGACTTCTATCCTTCATAATTAACCGACAGCATGGTGCTCGAACCCGAAGAACGATTATGTAGAACGCGCTAGCTCAACGTATGTCAACCGGCACGGTTGCGACGTTCGAGGACTCGCTCGAACGACTCGAAGTAGGCTGGACACACGCGTCGCCCGACGGGCTGGCGGACGTACTCGAAGAACGCTGTCCGGAGCCGGCCGTCGGCGTGGAACTCCCGTACGACGGCGTCGACCTCCCCGACTGGGTGAACACCGACCCGACCCCCGCGGACCTCCGGGAGGCGAACGCGGGCGTCACGGCGGCCGGTCTGGGCATCGCGGACTACGGGAGCGTCGTCGTGCAGGGCACGCCCGACGGCATCGAACCCGTGAGCCTGTTCGGCGACCTCCACATCGCCGTTCTCCGGCGGTCGGACATCGTCCCCGGAATGCCCGAGGCGTTCGACTGGCTGGGCGAGGAGTTCCGCACGGGCCACTCCTCGGCCATCATCGCCACCGGTCCCAGCGCCACCGCCGACATGGGCGCGCTGGTGAAAGGAGCGCACGGCCCGAAGGACGTCCACGTGGTGATTCTCGATGAGTAAGGCGCGCGAGGCCAAGGCGGCGAAGATTCGACAGCTGATGGAGACCGAGGGCGACGCCGTCGGCACGAGCACCCGCGGGTTCAACGAGGGCCGCTACGAGTCGGTCCGGTCGCTCGACGACTACGAGGGGCTGAAGTCCGAAGCGCGGGCTATCAAGGAAGATGCCATCGAACGCCTCCCCGAACTCATCGACCAACTGCGCGAGACGGTCGAATCCAACGGCGGCACGCTCTACATCGCCGACGACGCGGCCGACGCGAATCGGTACGTCCGCGAGGTCTGCGAGGACAAGGAGGCCGAACGCGTCGTCAAGTCGAAGTCGATGACATCCGAGGAAATCGAGGTCAACGAGGACCTCGAAGCCGCCGACATCGACGTGGTCGAGACCGACCTCGGCGAGTGGGTCTTGCAGGTCGCAGACGAGTCGCCGTCGCACATCGTCGCGCCCGCCATCCACAAGTCGCGGGAGGCCATCGCCGACCTGTTCAACGAGACGTTCGAGCCCGACGAGCCCCTCGAAACCGCGGAGGAACTCACCATGTTCGCCCGCGAACAGCTCGGCGACCTCATCGAGGGCGCGGACGTGGGGATGACCGGCGCGAACTTCATCACCGCCGACACCGGCACGATGGCGCTCGTCACCTCCGAGGGCAACGCCCGGAAGACGGCCGTCGTCCCCGACACGCACGTCGCGGTCGCCGGCGTCGAGAAGGTCATCCCGACCGTCGAGGACCTCCGGCCCTTCGTCGAACTCATCGGCAAGTCGGGGACGGGTCAGGACATCACCTCCTACATCTCGCTTCTGACGCCGCCGGTCGAGTCGCCAACCGTCGATTTCGACGCCCCCGACACGCCGCTTTCGGAGACCGAGACGGACCGCGACTTCCATCTCGTCCTCATCGACAACGGGCGGTTCGACATGCGCGAGGACGACCAACTCCGCGAGACGCTCTACTGCATCCGGTGTTCGGCGTGTTCCAACGTCTGCGCCAACTTCCAGCACGTCGGCGGCCACGCCTTCGGCGGCGAGACCTACTCCGGCGGCATCGGCACCGGCTGGGAGGCCGGCGTCGAGGGCCTCGACAGCGCCGCCGAGTTCAACGACCTCTGTACCGGTTGTAGCCGGTGCACCACCGCCTGTCCGGTCGAAATCGATATTCCGTGGATTAACACGGTCGTCCGCGACCGGGTCAACCGCGGCGAGGTGTCCGAACTCGACTGGCTCGTCGAGGGGCTCACCCCCGACGAGGAGCCCGGCAGCGTCAGCCTCCAGAAGCGCTTCTTCGGCAACTTCGAGACGGCCGCGAAGGTCGGGAGCTTCTTCGCCCCGGTCTCCAACTGGGCCGCCGGCCTCGGCGTCTCTCGGGACCTCATGGAGCGGTTCCTCGGTATCGACGCCCGCCGCGAACTCCCCGAATTCCAGCGCGAGACGCTGAAAGACTGGTTCGAGAGCCGCACCTCGCGTGTCGACGACCCGGTCCGCACCGCCGTGCTCTACCCCGACGTGTACACGAATCACGTGCAGGTCGAACGCGGGAAGGCCGCCGTCCGCGCCCTCGAAGCCCTCGGCGTCGACGTCGTCGTCCCCGACGTTCGCTCGTCGGGCCGCGCGCCGCTCTCGCAGGGCATGATTGCGACCGCGGAGGACCACGCTCACGACGTGTATGCCGGCCTCGCGGAGCACATCGACGACGGCCGCGACATCGTCGTCATCGAGCCCTCTGACCTGGCGATGTTCCAAAGCGAGTACGAGAAGTTCCTCCCCGAGAAGTCCTTCGAGCGCATCTCCGAGGCCAGCTACGAGGTCATGGAGTACGTCTTCGGCCTGCTGGACAACGGCGCTGACGCCGACGCGCTGTCGGCGGGCGCGGGCGAGGAAATCGCCTACCACAGCCACTGCCAGCAGCGCACCCTCGGCCTCGAAGGCCACACCGAGGCCGTCCTCTCGGACCTCGGCTACGACGTCGCCACCTCCGACGTGGAGTGCTGCGGCATGGCCGGCTCGTTCGGCTACAAATCCGAGTACTACGAACTCAGCGTCGATGTCGGCTCCGAGCTACGGGGACAGTTCCAGACCGACGAGAACAGAGACCGCACCGTGGTCGCCAGCGGCACCTCCTGTCTCGAACAGCTCGATTCGCTCCTCAGCCGACCGACGCAACACCCGATTCAACTGGTCGCGCCGCGGCGGTAACGCGCCCCGTCTCGACCCCGGTCTCGGCCGTCGGCCGCGACGCCCTTTCCCCGTCTTCTCAACCGACCAACACGTCTTCGTCCGGTGATTTCTCGCCGGCGTCGGACGCCCGTCTGCCGCGCGTCTGCGCCCCGACTCGCGGGCTACGAACAATTAAGACCCGGCATCCCATGTTGGCGGATATGGACGGGACGCCCGAAGAGATTACGACGCTCGTAGGCCGAGAGGTCTACTCGAACAACGGTGTGTTCGTCGGCGAGGTCGAAGACGTCCGCCTCGACTTGGACCACGAGACGGTCACCGGCCTCGCGCTGACGGCGCTGAACGACGAACTGTTCCGTAACCAGATCGAACCCGGGAAGGGCGTTCTCATCCCGTATCGGTGGGTCCGCGCCGTCGGCGACGTCATCCTCATCAACGACGTCATCGAACGCCTGAAGAACCCAGAAGAAGACGAAGAGTCGCTGGTCGCCTGACGTTCTAACTCCCGTTTCCGCTCTCGCTGCCCTCGACGCCCATCGCACGGAAGAGCTTGCGCTTCACCGCCTCTTCGGTGAGTTGCAAGAGCGTGTCGCGGTTGTCGTCGTTGGATTCGATGCCCGTGAAGATGCCGAGCGGAATCTCGACCGACCCCTGCGTGGAGTGGCCGCCGGCCTCACCGATGCCGGTGAAGGCGTCGCTCAGAATCTTCCCGATGTTCATGCGGATGTCCTTCGACCGCGCCGCGAGGTAGATGGTGTCGTCGGCGATGCCGAACACCGCCGTCGTGGTGATGCCCTCCAGATTGAGGAGGTGCTGGGCCGCCTGCGTCAGCGCGTCGCGGTCGCGGATGAACCCCGCGTTCGAGACGAGATGCGAGCCCTGTACGTCGCGGTTCTGGATGGCCTCGGCGAGCACGTCCAGCGTCTCCGGCGACATCGACGGCGACTCCACTTTCTCCAGGGTATCGTGGTCAGCGAAGGGGTAGAGATACGCCGCCGCGGTCAGGTCGGCGGGCGTCGTGTCGCGCTTGAAGTCGAGCGTCTCGGCGCGAATCCCGTAGAGGAGCGCCGTGGCGACCGCCTGCGACGGGCTGAGGTCGAACTCCTGGATGTACTTCGTGAGAATCGTCGAGGTCGACGAGACGTTCGGTCGCACGTCGGTAAAGCGGGCGTCGATGCCGTCGTCGGGTTCGAAGTGGTCGATAAAGACCGTGATGTCGGCGTCGCCGAGGTCGGGCATTCCCGACTTCATGTGGTCGACGAGCGCGACCGCGCCGTACTCTTGGAGCGGCTTCGAGTCACTCCGCGGGGTGAGTTCGATGCCGAGGATGTTCACGAACGCCCGGTTCTCCTGATGGCCCATATCGCCCGAGTAGAGGATGTCGGCCTCGACGTCGTACTCGCGGGCGATGGCTTGGAGGGCGACCGCCGAGGCGAGCGAGTCGGGGTCGGGGTTGTCGTGGGTGAGGATTGCCATCCCGTGGTCGGTGTCGCGCAGGATATCGGCCAGTTGGCGGGCCTTGTATTCGAGTTCGCCGGACTCGACGCTTCGGAGCGCGGAGTCCGCGATGACCTCGGAGGGGTTGATGACCACGTCGGCACCGAGCTTCGTCAGTTCGTCCTCGGAGACGGGGTCCGAAGCGCGGACGACGATGAACTGGTCTTCGTCGCGGTCGCGGATGGTCGAGACGGCGGCCTTGTTGGCCTCGACGTCCGACGAGAGGATGAGAATCACGTCGCGTCCGACGACGGCGTCGGCGAGCTCCGGGTCGGCGATGTCCGTGGTCTGCGCGTTCAAATCCTGATCGCGCAGGGCTTCGACGCGGCTTTCGTCCTTGTCGAGGATGAGGACGTCTTTTCCCTCGTCTGTCAGTTCCTCGGCGACCGCGTGCCCGACGCTCCCGCAGCCGAGTATCGCGTACGTAGACATCGAGGAAATGCTGACCCCTGCACTCATCGTTGCCCGCTACTCCGGTCGGCCGACACTTAACACCCACCGTTTGTTCGTTGTTTCTTGCGTGTGCGTCCCTGCCGTCGTCGTGCAGAAAGGAAAGTCATTTTACCTACCGGCAGTTACGAGAGATTGCAAGGGCCGGTAGCTCAGTTAGGCAGAGCGTCTGACTCTTAATCAGACGGTCGCGTGTTCAAATCGCGTCCGGCCCATTCCTTCACCTCAGACTCACTCCGGTAGTCGGAACTCCGTCTCGACCGTTCGTGTCGGATAGCCGACTCGCTCGCACCTTCGGGTGTTTTATGCCCCGCTCCGAACGCTACCGACTATGAACCAGAGCGACAGGACCGAACTGGTCCTCGTCTTCATCACGCTTCTCGTCGCCATCGTCTTCGGCCTGGCCATGGGCATCGGGGACCGCTTCGACGCCGACCGGTTCGTCGCCGCGCTCACCCCGGACCTCGGGGTGTTGTTCGGGGCCGATGTCGTCGCGGGCGCGGTGCTCGTGGCGCTCTTCGGCGGTCTCGCGGTCGGTGCGAAACTGCTGTTCGACTCCTGACTACCGCCCGAGCGCGACCCACGAGTTCCCGCGGCCCGGCGACGGCGCGAGTCGAAGCGGGAACTCCGACTCGGTCGTCGCCGAGGCGAGTCGCTCCCGCAGGCCCGAACTCGCACACCCCACCACGGTTCGCAGTTCTCCGGTTTCGACCACGCGGACGGTCATCGCGCCGTGGTCGTTCATCTCCCGCTCGACGCGGACGAGGCGCGTCTCCGCACCTCTCGCCGCCGTCTTTCCACCCACCAGCTCCATGCTAACATATCTCTCGTCGTGAGTGATAAAGCTCACCGCCGTTATTCGCGGGGGCTTTAGGCCGTCCGCGGCGACGGCCGGTTCCGGAACTTCTTTTCGCCGGTTGGCCGCACACAGCCCATGGACCGCACCCGTCTCAGATTCTGGACGTTGTATCTCACTCGGTTCGCCGGGGGGTTCGGCTTCATCACGCTCGTCACCCTCCTCCCGAAGTACATCAACGAACTCGACCCGGGTGCGGTCGCCGTCCCCGAACTCGCGCTCGGCGGGCTCGCGCTCGGCGGGTTCTCCCTCTCTCGTGGCTTCGTCATCGGGATGTTCACCACCGGCTTCACGCTCGCCCAGACCGTCGCCGTCGTGCCCTTGTCGTGGGCCGGCGACCGCTACGACAAACGCCTCGTGCTCGCGGGGACGGTCGGCCTCGGCGCGGTCGTCTACGCCGCGTTCCCGCTCGTCGACTCCAGTCTCTCGTTTATCCTCGCGCGGGCCGCACAGGGCGTCGCCGTCACCGGCGCGGGGCTGATGTCGCTCGCGCTCGTCGGCGAACTCGCCCGCGAGGGAACGCGCGCGAACCACATCGGGAAGGCGAACGCCGCCCGCTTCGCGGCCTCCATCCTCGGCAGCGTCAGCGCCGGTATCCTCTACGACCTGTTCGGCTTCACGCCCATCTTCATCGTCATCACGATTCTCCTGACCACCGCCGTCGTCGCCATCTGGGTGTTTCTCCCGCCGGACGAGACCCGCATTCGCGGCTTTCCGTTCACGGACCTCGCGCTCAACGAGCGCATCCTGACGATGGCGACGTTCCGCGTCCAGTACGCCGTCGCCGTCACCCTCGTTCGGACGTGGGTTCCCATCTACGCCGGCGTGTCGGCGGCCTCCGGCGGTCTCGCCTACGGCGGCATCGCCGTCGCCGCGACCGTCGTCGCCGAGAAGTTCACCAACATGCTCTGCCAGCCCTACACCGGCCGCATCTCCGACGGCTACGGCCGCGCGCGGTTCGTCTTCGTCGGCGGCGGCCTCTACGGCCTCATCGCGCTCGCCGTCCCCTTCTCGCCCGCGGTCGGCGAGGCGCTCGCGCTCCCCGCGGCGTTCCCCGTCCTCGGCCCGCTCTCGCCCGCGTTCCTCCCGCTCGTCGGCCTCGCGGGTCTGCTCGGCGTCGCCGACAGCCTCCGCGAACCGGCCAGCATGGCGCTGTTCGCCGACGAGGGCTCCGGCGGCGCGGGCGTCGCCAGTAGCTTCGGCATCCGCGAACTCCTCTGGCGACCCGGCAGCGTCGTCGCGCCCCTCCTCGGCGGCTACCTCATGGCCGAAGTCGGCATGGAGTGGGTGTTCTTCGTCGGCGGCGCGACGGCCATCACCGGCGTCCTCGCCTTCCTCGCGGCCCTGACGTGGTCCCACGGGACCGACGCGCTCACGGCGTGGTAGGACTTCGTGCGTTTTGTATCGTGGTATCTGATTTATTCTGCCCCGGCCGGACTTCTCCCCGCCCGTTCCCACTCCCCGACAGGCGGGCCTAGGGTCATTATCGTGTCACTCGTATCACACGGTATGGACCACCTCGAAACCCCGGCGGTACACCGGTTGCTCACTTCGCCCGCCGGCCGACTGTTGACCTCGCGCCCGTTCGAGGCGTTCAAGACCCGCTCGCTCCCCCGCGAGTTCGGCGTCGTCCGCGCTCGCGCCGCGGCCGACGTGGCGCTCTCGGAGGGCCCGGAAGCGTTCCTCCGCGAGGTCGGCGCGCCGCCCGCGCCGCACCTCCACGACCGAATCGAACGCGCCCTCGTGCGGTACGCCCGCCTCCGCGGCGCGTACGACGAGACGATGGACCGCTGGGAGCGCGTCTTCTGGGGCGACGGCGAGTCGACGCCCGACGAGCGCGTCGCCGTCGAGCGAGAGCGCCGCGAGGTGTCGGAACGGCGGGCCAAACCGACCGACATCTTCGGCTTCCTCTCGAAGGAACACCTCGTACCGCCGGTGAAGTTCGAGACACCCCCGCCCGAGGACGCGCGGACCCGCTGGCACCACGAACTCGCTGAACCCGAGCGGCTCTACGGCTTCGTCGAGTCCAGCGCGGCCGAGGAGTTCCCTCGCGTCGAGCGCTCCGCGACCGTCCGCGGGCCGGGAACCGTCGAGTACCTGCTTCGCTTCCGGTCGCCCTCGCCGCACCTCAGCGACCGGGCGACCGCGCGGGTGTACGAACCCGTCGACATCGACGCCAACACAGACGGCGACGTCGACCTGCCGACGCTCGTCTTCCACTCCGGCTGGGGGATGTTCGACGACCAACTCACCTACTGGCCCGAAGAGGAGTCTGTCGCCCGCGCGCTCGCCCCGGAGGGCTACCGGGTCATCCTCCCCGACGCGCCGTGGCACGGCCGCCGCGAGCTACTCGGTCGATACAGCGGCGAGCCCTACATCGCCCGCGCGCCCGTCGGCCTGTTCACGCTCTACTCGGCGGCCGCGCTGGAGACCGCCGTCCTCATCGACTGGGCGCGGACCGAGGGCGCGCCGGCTGTCGGCGTCGGCGGCGTCAGCCTCGGCGGGACCGTCGCGCTCCACGTCGGCGGCCGGTGCGGCGACTGGCCCGAGTCGATGCGCCCCGACCTGCTGTTCCCCGTGGGAATGCCCGGCGCAATCGACCAGACGCTCCTCGCGGGCGGCCTCACGAAACTGCTCGACATCGACGACGCGCTCGACGCGGCCGGCTGGACCGGCGCGGCGCTCCACGAGTTCGCGCCGCTGTTGAATCCACCCAAAACGCCGTGTCTCGCGCCCGAACGCGTCTTCTCGTTCGTCGGCAGCCGCGACGAGATGGCTCCCGCCTCGACGGCCCGCGCGCTCCTCGACGAGTGGGGCGTCCCGCGGCCGAACCGCCGCGAGTGGGACTGCGGACATTTCGGCGTGCTCGCACACCTCATCAGGGACGAATCGTTCCGAACGACGGTCCGGCGAGAGTTGGACGCGGCGGCGCGGGACCGCCGAAACAGAGAATCAGTTACCGCCTGAGCCGACTGCCGGACCTCACTCCTCGTCGGCGAGGAAGTCGGGTTCCGTGCGCTTTTCGTCGTATTCGCTCCGGAGGTGGTCGCGGAACGCCTCGACGCTCACGTCCTTGGCCTCGCGTTCCTTGCGGTCGCGGACGGAGATGGTTCCGTCTTCTTCCTCGTCGCCGCCGACGATGACCATGTACGGGACGCGGTCGGTCTGGGCCTCGCGAATCTTCCGGCCGAGCGTCCACGAGCGGTCCTCGATGTCGACGCGGAAGTCGTTGAGTTCGTACTGGAGCTTCTTCGCGTACCCAATCTGGTCGTCCGAGATGGGCAGGATGCGGACCTGCTCGGGCGCGAGCCAGAACGGGAACTTGCCGTTGAAGTGCTCGATGAGGACCATGAAGAAGCGCTCGTAACTGCCGTAGAGCGCGCGGTGAATCATCACCGGCTGGTGGTCCTCGTTGTCCTCGCCCGTGTAGGTGAGGTCGAAGCGGTCGGGCATGTTGAAGTCGAGTTGGACCGTCGGACCGTCCCACTTGCGACCGAGGGCGTCCTTGAACGCGAAGTCGATTTTCGGCCCGTAGAACGCGCCGTCGCCGGCCTCGATGCCGTAGTCGATGCCGCTGTCGTCGAGGACCGCGCGCAGTTGCGTCTCCGCCTGCTCCCAGATTTCGTCGCTGCCGACGGACTTCTCGGGACGCGTGGCGAGCGCGACTTCGGCGTCCAGCCCGAACGTGTCGAACACCGTCAGGATGTTGTCGATGATGAGGTTGATTTCGTCCTCGATCTGGTCGGGGCGGACGAACAGGTGACCGTCGTCGATGGTAAAGGACCAGACCCGCGAGAGGCCCGACAGCTCGCCGCGCTGTTCCTTCCGGTAGACCTTCCCGTCCTCGAAGTAGCGCACCGGCAGGTCGCGGTACGACCACGACTGCTGGTCGAAGATGGTCGCGTGACCGGGGCAGTTCATCGGCTTCAGGCCGTACTCCTCGTCGTTCACGTCGAGGAGGAACATGTCGTCGACGTAGTTCTCGTAGTGGCCCGACTTCTTCCACAGCTCCGTCCGGAACAGGTGGGGTGTCTCGACGGGGTCGTAGCCCGCGTCGAGGTTGAGCTGTTTCGCGTAGTCCGCGAGCTCGTCGAGGATGCGCTTGCCGTTGGGCTGGTACAGCGGCAGACCCGGCCCCGTCGTCTCGTCGATGGCGAACAGGTTCAGCTCCTGGCCGAGCTTCCGGTGGTCGCGCTCCTTGGCCTCCTCGCGCATCTCGAGGAACTCTTCGAGGTCGGACTCGGACTCGAACGCCGTGCCGTACACCCGCGTCAGCGTGTCGTTGTCCTCGTCGCCGCGCCAGTAGGCCGCGGAGATGTTGAGGAGCTTGACCGCGCCGATTTCGCCCGTCGATTCGACGTGCGGACCCTTACAGAGGTCCTCGAACTCGCCCTGCTGGTAGAACGAGAGCTCGTCGTCGCCGGCGGCCTCCTCTTCGAGGATGTCGCGCTTGTAGGGGTTGTCGGCGTACTTCTCCAGGGCCTCCTCGCGGTCGACGAGGACGCGCTCGATGTCGAGGTCCTCCTCGATGATGTCGCGCATCTCGTCTTCGATGGCTTCGAGGTCCTCCTGTTCGAGGTCGACGCTCGTCACGTCGTAGTAGAAGCCGTCGTCCGTCCACGGGCCGATGGTTAGCTTGGCCTCGGGGTGGAGCCGCTGGAGGGCCTGCGCGAAGACGTGGGCCGCCGAGTGGCGGAGCACGTCCAGATACTCGTCGGACTGGTCGGTGACGATGACGAGGTCCGCGCCGTCGTGGAGCGGCGTCTCCTTGTCCACGAGTTCGCCATCGACGACGCCGGCGACGGTGTCCTTGCCGAGGCCGGGGCCGATTGCGAACGCGGCGTCTCGCACCGTCGCACCCTCCTCGACGGAGAGTTCCGTCCCGTCGGGGAGGATGACAGCGATATCACTCATACGCGCACGGAACGGACGGGGGAGAATAAGTGTTGTTGAGACGGGCGCGTTCGACGCCCGCTCGCGGCCGGTTTCGTGCGATTTGCTAGCACAACTGTGGCGGCGTCGGCGGCCTGACTCGGTTCCCGCCCCCGCGGTCGCGCCCTCGTCGTCGGCTCGCCGTTTCGACCCAAAGTACCAATTGGGTCGCCCGCGGACCCTGTGGGTATGCGACTTTCTCGACAGAGCGGGGTGTTCATGCACGTCACCTCGGTCCCGGGGCCCCACGGCATCGGCGACCTCGGCGACGGCGCGCGCGCTTTCGTGGACTTCCTCGCCGACGCCGAACAGTCGATGTGGCAGTTCTGCCCCCTCGGGCCGACCGAACCCGCCATGGCGAACTCGCCGTACCAGTCGACCTCCTCGTTCGCCGGCAATCCGCTTCTCATCGACCTCACCGACCTCGCGGACCGCGGGTGGCTCACCGACGCCGACCTCGAACCCGTCCCCGACTTCGACCCTCACGCGGTCGACTACGAGCGCGTCGGCGAGTACAAGCGCTCGCGGCTCCGCGCCGCCTTCGACCGCTTCGAGGCCGAGGCCACCGAGGACGCCCGCGCGGCCCTCGACGCCTTCCGCGAGCGCGAGGCCGGCTGGCTCGACGACTACGCGCTGTTCGCCGCCCTGAAAGACGAGTTCCGGCGGGCGTGGATAGACTGGCCGACCGAGTTGAAGACCCGCGACCCCGACGCGCTCGCCGACGCCCGCGCCGAGTACGCCGACGAGATTCGCTACCGCGAGTTCGTCCAGTTCTGCTTCGACGAGCAGTGGCGCGCCCTCGCCGACTACGCCGACGAGAAGGGCATCACCCTCGTCGGCGACCTCCCCATCTACGTCGCGCTCGACAGCGCCGACGTGTGGGCCGCCCCCGAGGCGTTCGACCTCACCGAGTCGAACGAACCCGCCGTCGTCGCCGGCGTCCCGCCGAACCCGGACGACGCCGGCCAGCGCTGGGGCAACCCGCTGTACGACTGGGAGACGCTCCGCGAGGACGGCTACGGCTGGTGGCTCGACCGCCTCCGCCGGCTGTTCGACCTCGTCGACGTGACCCGCATCGACCACTTCAAAGGCTTCGACGAGTTCTGGGCCATCGACGCCGACTCCGACGACCCCGGCGACGGCGAGTGGCGCGACGCGCCCGGCCACGACTTCTTCGAGACGGTCGAGCGCGAACTGGGCGACCTCCCGTTCATCGTCGAGGACCTCGGCTTCCTCGACGCCTCGCTCGTCGACCTCCGCGACCGGTTCGCCTTCCCCGGCATGCGCGTCCCGCAGTACGCCGACTGGTGCCGCGAGGGCGATATGTACCAGCCGATGCACTACCCGGAGAGCTCCGTCGCCTACACCTCGACCCACGACACCGACACGTTCGTCGGCTACTACCGCGACCTCGACGACCGCACCCGCGACTGCCTTCACTACAACATCGGCGCGGACGGCTCGGAGATTCACTGGTCTATCATCGACGCCGTCTGGAACTCCGCGTCCGTCCTCGCGTTCACAACCACGCAGGACCTCCTCGGGCTCGGCTCCGGCGCCCGGTTCAACACCCCCGGCACGCAGACCGGTAACTGGGAGTGGCGCGTCACCCGCGAAGGCCTCGACGACGGCGTCGCTGACCGCCTCGCGAGCCTCACGGACCTCCACATCCGCAACTGAAGCGGCCGGCGACTCTCGCCTCGGTTCGACTGCACCTTTTTCAATCGTCCACCCGACGGCAACGGTATGTCTCGCCGCCTCGGCCTCGGCGCGTTCGCCGCCGGGCTTCTCGCCGCGGTCCTCTCGGCGCTCGTCCGCGCGACGACCCCGCTTTCGGAGTTCGACGTACCCAACGCCGACCTGTTTCTCTCGACCGGGCTGTCGGCCGCCGCGGTCGCGCTCGTCGCCTACGGCGTCTACCGCTTTCTCACCGCGTTCCTCGTCGCGCGCATCGCGGACCGCCGCCGCGCCCACGACGTGCGGAACGTCCTGCGACTCGGGGTCGGCGGAATCGCGCTCGTCGGCGTCCTCGGGGCGTTCACGGACCAGTGGCTCGGCGTGTTGGTCTCCTTCGGCGTCATCGGCTTCGCCGTCACCTTCGCGCTCCAACAGCCGATTCTCTCCTTCATCGGCTGGTTTTACATCCTCGTGAGCCGCCCCTACGCGGTCGGTGACCGCGTCAACATCGGCTCGGTCTCCGGCGACGTGGCCGAAATCGACTTCCTCGTCACGACGCTCTGGGAGACCGGCGGCCCCCTCGCGTCGAACCAGCCGACCGGCCGGACCGTCACCGTCCCGAACTCGCTGGTCCTCTCCTCCGAGGTCGTCAACTACGGCGCGCTGTTCGACCGCGTCTGGACCGAGATACCCGTGCAGGTGTCCTACGAGACGGACCTCCCGTTCGTCCGCCGACTCCTCTTGGACGTGGCCGACGAGGAGCTCGGCGACGACATGGACGCCGCGATGAAACGCTACCGAGACAGGCTCCGCGAGTCGCCGCTGGACCTCGATGTGGCCGACGGCCCGACCGTCAACGTCGCACAGGAGGAGTCGTGGGTCGTCTTCCGACTCCGCGTGCTCGTCCCGCCGACCCGCGCCCAGCACGTCAAAAACCGGCTGTACGAGCGCATCCTCGACCGACTGGGCGACCACCCGGACCGCGTTAGCTTCCCGGTGAGTCGCAACCGCTGAGCGCGACGCGGTTCGACGTGGCGCGACGCGGCGCGCCTCGCTCGTCGCCACCCCGCCTCGTCGCCACCCCGCCTCGCCCGCCGGCATCGAAACCCGCAAATCCCCCGCGCCCAACGTCGAAGCGATGGAGACGGGTGTCATCGACCTCGGGAGCCTCGACGGAGCGTTCGACCTCCAATCGACGCTGGAAAGCGGCCAGTCGTACCTCTGGGACCGCCCCGACGGCCGGATGTACGAGCGCGACGCGGCCCACGGCGGCGACGCGTGGTACCAGACGGTCGTCCCGCCGCTCGACGGCGTCTCCGACGAGTCCGCCGTCGTCAGGGTCCGCCAGACCGACGGCGCGCTGGAGTGGGAGTCCAACGTCGACGCCGTCCCGCTTCTCACCCACTTGCTCCGCCTCGACGACGACCTCGACGCCATCGTCTCGGAGATGCCCGACGAACCGCTGGTCCGGCGGGCCTACGAGGCGTACCCGGGGATGCGACTCGTCCGCGACCCGCCGTTCGGCTGTCTCGTCTCGTTCATCTGCTCGGCGCAGATGCGCGTCTCCCGCATCTTCGGGATGCAGTCGCGGCTCAGAGAGACCTACGGCGAGCGCGTCGAGTTCGACGGCGAGACGTACTTCGCGTACCCGACCCCCGAGCGACTGGCCGAAGCCACCGAAGACGAACTGCGCGACCTCAGCCTCGGCTACCGCGCGCCGTACGTCCGGCGGACGGCCGAGATGGTCGCCACGGGCGAGGCGACGCCCGCCGAGGCCCGCGGCCGCGACTACGAGGACGCCCGCGAGTTCCTGACGACGTTCGTCGGCGTCGGCGACAAGGTCGCGGACTGCGTCCTGTTGTTCTCGCTCGACTACCTCGAAGCCGTCCCGCTCGACACGTGGATTCGGTCGGCCATCGAGGAACATTACCCCGACTGCGACCGGGGGAACTACGCCGACACCTCGCGGGCCATCCGCGAGCGCCTCGGCGGTCGCTACGCCGGCTACACCCAGACGTACGTGTTTCACTACCTTCGCTCAGGCGGGGAGTGAGCGCCACGAGACGGACTGGCAAGAAGGTTGATAGCCTTCGGCACACAACCTCCTCGTATCCATGGACTGCAGAGTCGTCGTCGAGGCCGCGGTCCCGGTGTACGACGTGGAGACCGTCGACGAGGCGATTCGTATCGCCATCTCGAAGACCGGCGAGATGCTCAATCCCGACCTGAAGTACGTCGAGATTAGCATGGGCGCGCGCACCTCGCCCGGCGGCGAGGAGCTTCCCCCCGCCTTTATCGCCGCGGACGAGGCGCTCGTCGCCCTCGAACTGGAGATGACCGTCTTCAACGTCGAACAGGAGGAACACGCCTCGCGCATCGCGCGCAAGGAAATCGGCCAACGCCTCGAAAACATCCCGCTGAAAGTGCTGTCCGTCGACCGCGTCGACGACGAGTCGGTCGAGACCGATGGCGAGGGCGGCACCCGAACCGAAACCGGCGCGTCTGACCCCGACGAAACGCTCGTCGACTTCGACGACCTCGTCGACGGCCGCTGAGGCGTCGGTTCTATCGTCGTCGCTGCGGCGACGCCGCAGCCCCGTTCACAGTTTCTGCTCGCGTGCGGAACTCACTCACTCTCGGCACGGCGGTCGCTCGGGAGCGTCGTCGCGCGGGAGAGCACGGCGCGGTCGCTCTCGGATGTAGGGTCGTAGAGGAGAACGCGTTTCTTTTCTCGGTTCAGTCGGCTTGCGGTGCGAGCGGCTCTGGTTCGGCCTCGCGCATCGCTCCGGTGATTCCTTTCGCCAGTTTAAACACGGCTGCTTTGTGGTCCGTCTTGGACTTGTGGATGGATGTCGGTCGTACGCCGAGTTCGTTGTACTCGACGAGACTGATTTCCTCGTCCTCCCAGGCCTCAATCTGGGTGTGGACTTCTGCGAGCAGACCGTGCAGGTGGATGAGTTCCTGCTTCTTCATGAGCAACCACGGCTTGAGACCGGAGGGATATAGTATTATCTTGAGTCACGTTAGCATCCGACTCCCTTAAACCGCCGATTATGGGGGTCTCAGCGGAAATTTCGTGTTCGACCGTTTTCAATTGGTTTGTTGTTTCGCCCCGTCGCTAGTGAACGACGGCCGAATATCACGAGTGGTTTATATAGCTATGTAGCCCGCGCGCCGAGCGTCGGTCGCGCGCGTCGGGTGGTCGTGAGAATTTTACGCCGCCGCGCGCGTACTGTCGCGCATGGACTACGACGACCAACTGGACCGCGCGCTCTCGGCGTCCCCGGATGTCGCGGAAGGCGACGACCGCTTCAGCGTCCCGGAGCCGACGGTCCGCCAGGAGGGGAACGTCACGGTCTACGAGAACTTCGCGGCGACCCACGACCGACTCGCCCGCGAGGCGACGCACGTCCTGAAGTTCTTCCAGACGGAGTTGGGCACGAGCGCCCAAATCGACGACCGCGGCCGCGCGCGCTTCACCGGCGAGTTCCGCCAGCGCCGCATCGCCGACGCGCTCGACGAGTACGTCGAGTCGTTCGTGCTGTGCAGCGAGTGCGGGTCTCCCGATACGAAGCTCACCACCCAGCGGGGTGCCGACGTGCTGAAGTGCGACGCGTGCGGCGCGCTCTCAACGATTCCCGATCTGTAAAAACGAACGTCCTGCGGGGACAGCCCCGTCCGAGAGACGAGCGCTCTGTTCTCTCGCTACTCGAACTGCTTGAGCGTCTGGAGGTCGCGCTCCGTCCGCATGAACTCGGCCGTGCGCCGCGTCGCGCCACAGCTCTGACACGAGTAGTTGTCGCGGTGAGCGGGGAGTTCGGTCGGATTCGTCTCCCAGTCCTTTCCACACTCGGGGCACAACAGGCGGACGAACGCTTCAACCATACCCGGTATATGCTCCGGGAGCGCGGATAAATGTTGTTGCGTGATAGCACGGCCGAGAAAAAGCACGGCTCACGATGCGCCGCGCGCCCACCGATGGCTTACGCGAGCAGGGTGCCGTCTTGGACTTCGAGCAGCTCCTTGTACCGGTTGCGGATGGTGACCTCGGAGATGTCCGCGACCGTCGAGACCTCGCTTTGGGTTACCTTCTCGTTGGTGAGGAGGGCGGCGGCGTAGACGGCGGCGGCGGCGAGGCCGACCGGCGACTTGCCCGAGTGGATGCCGGTCTCCTTCGCGTCGCGGAGGAGCTGGCGGGCCTGTCGCTCGGCCTCGTCGGAGAGACCGAGTTCGCTGGCGAACCGCGGGACGTACTGCTCGGGGTCGGCGGGCTTGATTTCGAGCTTCAGCTCGCGGACGATGTAGCGGTACGTCCGGGTGAGCTCCATCTTATCGACGCGCGAGACCTTCTCCAGCTCGTCGAGCGACCGGGGAGTTCCGGCCATCCGGGCCGACGCGTACAGCGCCGAGGTGGCGACGCCCTCGATGGAACGGCCCGGGAGCAGGTCGTCGTTGAGCGCGCGGCGGTAGATGACCGAGGCGGTCTCGCGGACGTTCTCGGGGAGGCCGAGCGCCGAGGCCATGCGGTCGATTTCACCGAGCGCCTGCTTGAGGTTGCGCTCCTTGGAGTCGCGGGTACGGAACCGCTCGTTCCACGTGCGGAGCCGCTGCATCTGCTCGCGCTGCCGCGGCGAGAGGGACTTGCCGTAGGCGTCTTTGTTCTGCCAGCCGATGTTGGTCGACAGCCCCTTGTCGTGCATCATCTTCGTCGTGGGCGCGCCGACGCGGGACTTGCTGTCGCGCTCGGCGGAGTCGAACGCGCGCCACTCGGGGCCGCGGTCGACCACGGTGTCCTCGACGACGAGGCCGCAGTCTTCGCAGATGGTCTCGCCGTGTTCCTCGTCGGTGACGAGGTGGCCGCTGCACTCGGGGCAGACCTGCGTTTCGTCTCGCTCTGACTCGCGGGGACGGACGTCCCTGCTCTTTGCGTCGGCACTGTACGTTCGGGTGGTTATCGTGTCGCTCATGGTGGGGTGGAAGGCGCGGATACGTCTCGGCCGGGAAGACCTCAGAAGACGAAAGAATAATCCGGCTTGGACTGGCCTTACCAACAGTAAGTTCGAAAGCCTTATAAAGTTTTCGCCGCTACTGTGCGGGTGAATCGCACGATGTGGGCGCTTTGTCGTCACCTCGCCGACGGGAATCGGGGTTCCGCGCGATTAATGGGATAGTATAGCTCTTTCGTCGCTCAGAGCCAGTGTTCCCGGCGGAAGTAGACGAGGAGGACCACGGAGACGAGCGCCATCCCGAGCATCGTCGCCGGGTAGCCGTAGGCCCAGCCGAGTTCGGGCATGTTGAACGCCGACGCGCCGGGGTCGAAGTTCATGCCGTAGATGCCGACGACGAGCGTGAGCGGGAGGATGATGGTCGCCACGACGGTGAGCGTCTTCATCACCTCGTTCGTCGACTGCGAGAGGGTGTTAAGGTAGATATCTCGCGCGCCGCGCGCGAGGTCGCGGTACGTCTCCGTCAGGTCGACCAACTCGACGAGGTGGTCGTACACGTCGCGGTAGTACTTCTCCGTCGCCTCGCGGACGTAGTCGGGGTCGCCGCGGGCGAGCACCCCGACGGCCTCGCGCGTCGGCCACACCGTCTTTCGGAACGACAGCAGGTCGCGCCGGACCGCGTTCAGCCCTTCGAGCACCTCCGGGTCGGGCCCCTCGAAGATGCTGTCCTCGATGAGCTCGATTTCCCCGCCGACCTCGTCCAACAGCCCGAAGTACTCGTCGACGATGCGGTCGATGACGCGATAGCCCACGTAGTCCGGCCCGAACCGGAGCATCCGCGGCTCTTCGCGCTCGATGGCGTTCCAGACGTAGTTTATCGGTTCCAACTCCCGGCGCGTCAGCGTCACGAGCCAGTCGTCACCGAAGCAGAGCCCCACGGGTCTGGTCTGGACCTCCTCTTCGAACACCTGCTCGCCGGCGCGGAGCGTCGCCATTCGGACGAGGACGAACGTGTACTCGTCGTACTCCTCGGTCTTCGGTCGGGCGTCGTTCCGCACGTCCTCGACCGAAAGCGAGTGGATGCCGAACGCCTCGGCGACGCGGTCGAACTCCTCGCCGGTCGTCGCGCGAACCCACGTCGTCCCGTCGGCGTCGCGCGCCGCGTCCAGCGCGGTCTCCTCGTAGGCCGACGCGCCGTCGTCGCGGTAGACGAGCGCCGAAATCACCGCACGTCACCCCCGATGGCCCAGAGCGTGATGCCGACCATGACGGCCGTCACCGAGAACGCCCGCCCCGGATAGGCGGCGAGGGTCCCGACGCCGTAGCCGACGACGCCGAGCGCCGTCACCGCGATACCTGCGGTCCGTACGCGAGTCATGGAACCACCGACCCGCGGCGACGAGAAAAAGGCTCCCCCGAGGCGACTCGCCAGAGCGACCTACGCTTCGGACGGGTGTTCGACCGAGCGAATCAGTTCCAAGACGTTCTCCTCCTCGCCGTCGAGCTGTTGGGGGTACAGCCCGATTGCGACGACGAAGTCCTCGTTGTGCTGGACCTTCGTCACGTGGACGTACACGTCGACTTCGTCCCCGCCGAACCGTGCGGTGGCGCTGTACTTCGTGACGTTGGCCGTCTGTCCGAGCATCTGGACGTTCCGCGAACTGACTTGGTCGACGTCGCTGAGGCCCTGATACCGGTTGTCGACGAGGCGGATGAGGTCGTCGTTCGAGTAGTCGCCGATGGGGCTCCGCGGCTGGCCGGCGACCTCGACCGCGGGCGTCGAGATGACGCTGAACGAACCGAGTTTGGCCTCACCGAAGAAGCCGAGGTCAAGCGTCTTCTCGTACGTCGTGATGTGGTTGCTGGCGGCGATTTGACGCTCCTGTCCGCCGAACGAGAGCGTGCGGTTCACCGCGAACGTCTCGGTCCCGTTCGTCTCGTAGCCGGCGTTCCCGGCGACGGTCGCGTCCGCCGTGGCCGGCTCGGATTCGAACGTCAGCGTCTCCTCGCCGGTCAGAAAGCCGATACAACCGCTCGTGAGCACGAGTGCGGCGAGCGCGAGCACCGCGACTACGCGTCTGGAACTCATTGCCCCGCCATTTCCCCGCACCCGGCATAAGTTCGGTGGCCGGACGGGTCGGTCTTCGGCGTGGTGCGGCCCGCGTCGAACGCTGCGGGTTTCGCCTCAGCCGTCGAGGTCCCGCGACTCGTTCTCGCGGCGAATCACGCGGCCGCTGTGGACGTAGTAGGCGGGCGCGACGAACGGGAGCGCGAACGCCGCGCCGAACCAGAGATGTCGGGACGCGCCCCAGTCGATGCCCTGTCCGCGGAGCGACCTGATATCGGCGCGAATCAGCCCCGCGTAGAAGACGTGGGTGACGAGGTAGACCGCGAACGCCGGTTCCGGCCCGATGTACAGCGAGACGACGGTGAACATGACGAAGCCGATGGCATAGATGACCGGCAGCACCCCACGGTAGCGGCCGCGCGCCGGACGCTGTTTCCGCTGTCGCTCGCGCTCGACCGCCGTCCCGCGGCGGTACTCGTCGGTGCTCATGTCGCTACGGTGTCCCCCGCGGGGAAAAAGTGGTTCGCTCAGCCGAGGTATTTGACCTCGACCTCGTGCGGGCCGTCGTCTGTCGGGAGCGCGACCGCCTCGCGGAGGTGGTCGCGGACCGCCGAGCGCCACGCTCGAACCGCCTCCGTGTGGCGCTCGTGGTGCGCTTCGACCTCGTACGGGTCCGGTCGCGTCTCGTCGGGTTCGGGGAACGCGGGGGCGTCGTCAGCGACGAAGATCCGCGGCTGGAGGTGTATCGGCTCGGGGTCGGCGTAGTCCGAGGCCTCGCCGCCGGTGCGGTGAATGCGCGCCCGCATCCGCCCGTAGAACGGCGGCGTGACGCGGAGGACGACGGGGTCGTCGCCTCTGCGGTTCGCCTCCAAGGCGGTCACGAGGTCGTCGGTCGTGACTGCGAGCGAGCGGACGGCGGTCGGGTCGGACGACCCGCGCGCGCCGTTCAATCTCCGGCGCGCCGGCGACTCGTCATCGACGTGGGCCGCAGTTCGCCGCTGCACTCGGGGCAGGTCGAACGGTACGACGCGGCGCTCACGGTCGTTTGACACTCACGACAGACGTACGAAGCGCGTTCCATCGAGCATTCGTACGAGACATGGTGTGTTAAAACTTACCACAGAACGACCGGACGGCGGCCCGCGCCCGCGGGTCCGTGCCCTTTTACCCGAACGGGGCGCAATCCGCCAGTATGACAGACGCATGGTTCGCCGGCGCGGACCCCGACGACCCCGAACCCGGGGCGACGCGAGTCCGAACGGGTAGCGCCTCCGCCCCCGCCGACTGGCCGGCCGAGGCCGTCGACGCCGGGTTCGCCGCCGACGAAAGCGATTACTACGCCAAACTCCGCTCGGCGACGCTCGCCGCCGCCAGCGAGGCCGTCGCGGAGCGCGAGCGCGCCGACGACGTGCAGCTCGCCCACGCCGTGCGCGCGATGGACGACGCCGAACGGACCGCGAACGAACTCGCCGAGCGGGTCGTCGAGTGGGCCGGCACGCTCTACGAGGAGGTTCCGCGCGGCCTCGACGGCGTCCGCGATATCGCCGCCCGCGAGCCGAAGACCGCCGCCGAAGAGCGCGTCGTCTCCTACGCCACCCGCGCGGTGGACCTGCTCGACGAGCGCGACGACCTCCGAGCGTTCATCGAGGAGCGCGCGCCCACGACCGCGCCGAACCTCGCCGAGATGGCCGGGCCGGTCCTCGCGGCGCGGCTCATCGCGCTGGCGGGCGGCCTCGAACCCCTCGCCAAGAAGCCGAGCGGGACGGTCCAAGTGCTCGGAGCCGAAGACGCCCTGTTCGCCCACCTGAAGGGCCGCGCCACGTCGCCCAAACACGGCGTTATCTTCACCCACGAGTACGTCCGCGGGACGCGCCCGGAAGACCGCGGGTCCGCCGCCCGCGCGCTCGCCGGGAAACTCGCTATCGCCGCCCGCGTCGACCACTACTCGGGCGACTACCGGCCGGACCTGCACGCCGAACTCACCGACCGGATGGAGACGATTCGCGCCCGCGCCGACGAGGGGGGCGACGAATGAGCGACGACAGTGGCCTCCCCGACGGCGTCGAACGCCGGACGTTCGGCGGCCGCGAGCGCCTCTCGACGCGGGGCGAACCGGTCTACGGCGAACCCGTCGATTCCGACGGCTGGCGCGCGTGGGACGCCGGGCGTTCGAAGCTCGGCGCGATGCTCGAACTCGGCATGGACACGGGCCTCGTCGGCGGCGAGTCGGTGCTCTACCTCGGGGCCGCCTCGGGGACGACCGTCTCGCACGTCGCCGACTTCGCCGGGCCGACCTACGCCGTGGAGTTCGCGCCGCGACCCGTCCGCGACCTCGTCGGCGTCGCCGAGGACCGCGACAACCTCTTTCCGCTTCTGAAGGACGCGCGCGACCCCGACTCCTACGCGCACGTCGTCGAAGCCGGCATCGATTGCCTCGTCATGGACGTGGCGACCCGCGGGCAGGCGACCGTCGCCGTCCGCAACCGACAGTTCCTCGCGGACGACGGCCGACTCCTGATGGCCGTCAAGGCGCGCAGCGAGGACGTGACTGCGGAGCCGGACGACGTGTTCGACGACGTGGTCGCTGAACTCGACTCGGCGTACGAACTCCTCGAAACCGCCCGCCTCGACCGCTTCCACGCGGACCACCTCGGTATCGTCGCCCGGCCGAAGTAGGTCGCCGCCGCCGGCTGGCTCCCCGAATCACGGGGGTCGCCGCCGGTGTTGGGCGTCCGCGGAACCATTCGGTCGCTGTCACGTCGTCGGATTCGACCGGCGGCGGTCGTGCGACGCGTTCGCCGGCTCCCACGGTGTTTTTAATTCGGCGCAACTTACGCCGTTGCGATGGAACTAGGGTCGGCGGATGCCTTCGACCGAATGGGGACGCTCGGCGTCGAAGAGGAATTCTACATCGTCGATGCCGACGGCCGCCCCACCTCGGGTATCGACGACTTAGTCTACGGACCGGAACCTCCCGAACCGCTCGCCGGACGGCTCGACCACGAGCTGTTCCAGTTCACTATCGAGACGCAGACGCCGCTCATCGAGGACCCCGACGAGGCCGGCGCGGCCGTCGAGACGGTCCGCGAGGCGCTCGTCGACCACGCCGCGGCCCACGGCTACCGCATCGCCGCGGCCGGGCTCCACCCCGCCGCCAAGTGGCGCGAACTCGACCACGCGACCAAACCCCGGTATCAGGCGCAACTCGACCGGATTCAGTACCCGCAACACCGGAACACGACCGCCGGCCTCCACGTCCACGTCGGCGTCGACGACGCGGACAAGGCCGTCTGGGTCGCCAACGAACTCCGCTGGTATCTCGCGCCGCTCCTCGCGCTCTCTGCGAACTCTCCCTTCTGGAACGGCTTCGACACCGGTCTCGCCTCCGCCCGCGCCAAGGTGTTCGAGAACCTCCCGAACACCGGCATGCCGACCGCCTTCGACGACTTCGAGGACTTCCAACGCTTCGAGCGCCGGATGGTCGAGTACGGCTCGATAGACGACCGGGGCGAACTCTGGTACGACGTGCGCCCCCACACCGGCCACGGGACGGTCGAAATCCGCACCCCCGACGCCCAGACCGACCCCGAACGCGTCACCGACTTCGTCGAGTACGTCCACGCGCTCGTGTTGGACCTCGCCGACCGCTACGAGGCCGGCGAGTCGGGAACGTCGGTCCGCCGAGAACTCCTCGACGAGAACAAGTGGCGCGCGACCCGCTACGGCCGGGACACGGACTTCATCGCCCCCGACTCCGAGGGCGTGGTGAGCCTCGACTCGTTCGTCGAAACCGAGTCCGACCGCCTCGGCGTCGACGGCCTCCGGTCGCTTCTCGACGCCGAATCCGGAACCGCCGTCCAGCGGCGGATTCACGAGGAATCCGGGCTCGACGGCCTGTGCGAACACCTGACGCTGGACTGAGTCGCACGCCGACGCGCGACAGGAAACATTTTTTAGCGCCCCAGTTTTGACCTTTGCCGTAGCACAAATGTCTGCGGACCAGAGCACAGAGGGGAGCGCGGAGTCGACGGACGAAGACGACTCGGGCGGCGCGGCCGACTGCGCCGTCTCCGAGTTCGACGACGGGTTGGTGGACCTGCTCGCGTGGATTCTCGATACCGAGACCCGCGCGCGAATCTACGTCCACCTCCGACAGCACCCACATTCGACGAGCGAGGAAGTCGCCGAGGGGACCGGCCTCTACCCCAGTACGGTTCGGGAGGCGCTGGCCGAGCTCGCGGACGACGAGACGGTCGAGCGCCGCAAGCGGAAGAGTTCCGGGGCGGGCAACAACCCCTACGAGTACGTCGCCATCGCGCCGAGCGACCTCGTGAAGGGCGTCTCCGGACAGGTGCAGGCGCAGTTGAACGCCGTGTTCAACCTCGACCGACACCTCGGCACCGACCGCTCCGACGAGACCGAACCGGTCACGATTACGGTCCGCGAGGAGTAGCGCGGCGTCCCGACTGCTGCGACGATTCGCGCACCCTCGGAGCCCCCGCTGGCCGCGGGCGTTGGGCCGTTAGGCTAACCCGACCCGCTTAAGTCGCGCCGTACCCACCCCGAGAGTATGCACGTCGCGTTGGGCGGGACGTTCGACCCTGTCCACGATGGACATCTCGCGCTGTTCGAGCGGGCGTTCGAATTGGGTGCCGTCACGGTCGGACTCACGAGCGACGAACTCGCGCCGAAGACGCGACACGTCGACCGCTACGTCCGGCCCTTCGACGACCGCAAGGCCGACCTCGAAGCCGAACTCCGACCGCTCGCCGAGGAGTACGACCGCGAGTTCGAGGTCCGCGAACTCGACAAACCGACCGGCATCGCGACCGAGGAAGGCTTCGACGTGCTCATCGTCTCGCCCGAGACGCGGGGTGGCGGCGAGCGCGTCAACGAGATTCGCGAAGAAAAGGGCCTCAAACCCCTCCGTATCGAGGTCGTCGAACACGTCCCCGCCGAGGACGGCGAGCGCATCTCCTCGACGCGCATCGTCTCCGGCGAAATTGACCGCCACGGCAACCTCACGCCCGACCGCGAGGGCCGCGGTCGGACGCCCCCGAGCGACGAATAGTTTTCACGCTCACGGTCGTATCGCCGCCCATGCGACACGCGCGTTTCGCCAGTTTCGCCGTCGGCGTCGTCGCCGCGCTCGTCGGCATCGCCGTCACCGAGGTAGCCTCGCGGTGGATATTCTTCTCGCTTTTCGTCGGTATTCCGGCCGGCGTCGCCGCCGGCGTCGTCGCCACCGCGGTGACCTACGCGGTCCTGACTCGTCGGATGGCTCCCGCGCGCTCCTCGGAGTGAGCGCCTCCAAACTACCAGCTCGGCGGTCGGAAGCCGGCCTCCCGGAGGAGGTCCTTCCAGCGCTGTTGGATGCTGAGCCGCGACACGTCCATCGACTCGGCGACGGCGGTCTGTGAGCGCTCCTCACCGGCGATGAGCGCGCCGGCGTAGAGGCTGGCGGCGGCGACGGCCTTCTTCGAGCGCTCCTCGTCGGGCAACTGCGTGAGAAACATGTCCGAGGCGTACGAGCGGGCCTCGCTGCCGAGTTCGAGGCCGTCGGCGGCGGCGTCGATGCGGGCCAGCCACTCCCGGTTGTCTCGCTGGTCTCGGGCGCTGTACATGGTCGTCGTTGCGGCCGCGGGAGCATAATCCCCGCGGCGGGCCCTCGTGACGTTTATATATCGTTGCGGGAAATGTGCGGTCGAAGGGCGGGCGTCGCCCGATTGCGCGCGGGTAGCCAAGTGGCCAAAGGCGCAGCGCTTAGGACGCTGTGGTGTAGACCTTCGCAGGTTCGAACCCTGTCCCGCGCACTGAGCGAACGAAGTGAGCGAGGGAGCAGACAGGTTCGAACCCTACGAGACGAGCACCGCGAGTCTCGGCCCGGTTCGAACCCTGTCCCGCGCATTTTCTGTCCGACGCGGACGCGAACGGCGAAGCCGTGAGCGACAGCGAGGACGAAAATCGCGACGGAAGGGTTCGAATCAGGGAGCAACGCGAAGCGTTGCGACCGTGGTTCGAACCCTGTCCCCGTGATTCTTGACTGTGGTTCGAATCTGTCTCCCGCGTTTGTCTCGGGTATGGTCAAACGCGTAAATCGTAAATCGTCCGCAAGGACCAATGCGAGTTGAATAATCGTGATTACTGGAGTATTAGAACCAACAAATGCCGGCAGCCGAGATATGACGTTATTTATTCATCGGAATCTTCTTCAGAATCTCTGTCGGATTCGGTGGCATCATCAGCACTATCAGATAGTGCAGTCATTTCAAAGCCATCAGGTGCGTCTTCAGGCTTCTCAACTTCCTCCTTATCGTTTTCTTCGTCAGTCATGTCGACAAATAATCACTCCAGTGTATTATCTTTTCCCCAAAGAACTAGCACAGGAATGACAATTAGTAGTGGGTACTCAAGCTCAAACGAAATCCCGCCGGAGATGTGAATCATTCCAGCAACAGAAAAGAACAGAATTGCTGCAATTGAAGCCCACAACCCGTTTTGAAAACACGACTTCTCATGTTCATGTGCATCTTCGGCCTTCTGTATCGCGTCTGTGTAGGAATACAAGACTTTCCGATAAAATTCGCTACTTGATATGCCATTTGAAATTGCTTTGTCCATGTCGATGCCTCCTTTTCTTCCAATCCCACGGTTAAACTCTCGAGGGTGGTAGACCTGAATGCAAGACCAAATAGAGTACAAAAATGAGACGAAACCTGCTGCAAGAGTCAAGCTAACATTTAACCCCGCGAATGAGACTCCTGTAACGATGACACTCAAAGAGAGTATATTGATTTTCACTAAATCTATGGCACGCTGACTGATCTCGTGATGGGAATCAAGTATATTCTCCAAAGTATTTCGCAATTCATCCGTGGACATGTTATATAGCTCAGAATCCTGTGTATTGTTTGAATCACCCGAACCTGAACACATTGTCTGACATTACTAATTGGGAATACAAATACGTGCCCACTCCCATTACTACTCATTGCGTTCTGAGAACAGCACGGACCTGTGTTCAGGCGAGATTACCGGATTTGTTGGGTGTTGAGTCGATCAACCGTTCGGCCGTTCAGGACACTTCCCTCCGCGTAATCGTCGAATTTAGTTCGACTTGATTGTTGTTAGCGAGCAAGAACTTAGTGTGGCGGATACCTCTCAATACATCGTCTGCTGTGTTTCGGGACTGACGGTCTCCGTCCAACGCTTATCGGCCGCTACGCGCCAGATCGATCTCTGATTTTTCGATGGCTGCGAACGTGACTACGAGGAACACCCACCCGAGTGCCATGTAAACGACGAGTTCGAGTCGGAAATAGTCAGAGAGGCGAAAGGGACCCGGCGTAAACAGTGGGGTGTAAATCAGCGCCGAGAGGATGAGAGCGACCCCCGCGATAACAGCGAATCTCGCCGTAGTGTTCACGCCCGAGATACTGACAACTGTGCTATAAATTTGTCCCCGGTCGTATCCCGGAACTCGACGTAGTATCTTGATTCTACGGACTCAGACCCATCTCCGGAGAATTCAAACAGAACTACCGGAACTTCACGTACTCCCACTTCAACTTCCAATCCACTCTTAAACACCCCGCATACGTTCGGAGGAAACCTTACCGTCGTGGTGTCCAACTCCCCGACGAATGCCTGCGCAGTCACTCTACGCTCGCATCGGCGGCCGTGAGGCCGTCGAAGCAGTCGTCTCGGACTTCTACGACCGCGTCCTCGCGGACGATTCGGTCGCCCACTACTTCGACGACATCGACATGGTCGAACAGCGCGCCCATCAGGTCAAGTTCATCAGCGCCGTCGCGGGCGGTCCCGTCGAGTACGACGGGGCCGATATGCGGGCGGCCCACGACCACCTCGACCTCTCCGGTGAGGACTTCGACGCCATCGCCGAGCACCTCGCGGCCGCGCTCGACGAAAACGGCGTCGCCCCGGAAGACGCCGACGCGATTCTCGACGAAGTCGCCGCGCTCAGAGCCCCGATTCTGGGGCAGTAGGTCCCGTTCGACCCCCTTCCGGGAGACTCAGTCGCCGGTTTCGACCGGCCGAATCGCGCACGCCACGCGTCAGACGCGACACAACCCTTTTTCTCACCCGGTGTCTCTCTCCACCAATGGCGGCGTTATCCGAATTATTGGGCGACCTCGTGGCGGACGTCGATGGGTTGTTTCTGTTCACGCCGAGCAGCTCCCACTACGAGCAGTTCGCCGAGACGGACGTTCCGACGGTGGTCATCGCGCCGGAGAACACGGTCGAAGCAGAGACGTTCGTGGAGTTGCCCCTGCAGTTCCAGAACGTCAAAGACCGCATCCGCTTCGGCGTCGAAGGCGCGATGGAACAGAGCATCGTCGAGGCCGGCGACACCATCGCCTGCAACGTCGGCATCTTCGGCGGCGACCCGGACTCGCTCGTCCGCGTCCGCGTCGAGGAGAACATGCGGTCGGGCATCTACGACCTCTTTGCGAACTCGCGGGCGGACCCCGGCGTCATCCGCGATGTGTTCGAGGTGGCCATCGAACTGGGCAAGAAAGGGCAGAAAGGCGAACCCGTCGGCGCGCTGTTCATCGTCGGTGACGCGGGCAAGGTGATGAACAAGTCGCGGCCGCTGTCGTACAACCCCTTCGAGAAATCCCACGTCTACGTCGGCGACCCCATCGTCAACGTGATGCTCAAGGAGTTCTCGCGGCTCGACGGCGCGTTCGTCATCTCCGACTCGGGGAAAATCGTCTCGGCGTACCGCTACCTCGAACCCTCGGCGGAGGGCGTCGACATCCCGAAGGGGCTGGGCGCGCGCCACATGGCCGGCGGCGCTATCACCCGCGACACCAACGCCACGGCCATCGTCCTCTCGGAGTCCGACGGGCTCGTCCGGGCGTTCAAGGGCGGCAAGATGATTCTCGAAATCGACCCGGAGGCGTACTGAGATGCCGGGGTTCGCTTCGGCGTCCCTCATCCACTCGTCGGTCGGTTCCGCGTCCACAGCCGCACTCACATCCGCATCCGCGTCCGCGTCCGCATCTACCGCCCCGCTTCAGACGGTCGGCGGCGTCGTCGACGACATCGTCAGAATCGCCGGCCTCCGGTTTCTCGGCGTGCTCGCCATCCTCCTCCTCGGGCTGGTGCTCGCGTACGTCGCGGGGACGCTCGTCCATCGGCTGCTCGTCAGCGTCGGCGTCCCGGAGGCCATCGAGGGGACCGCGTTCGAGCGGACCGCCCGCGACTTCGACACCTCGACGGTCGAAATCCTGTCGTGGCTGACGCGGTATTTCGTCCTCGGCATCAGCATCTTCGCCACCCTCTCGTTCGCCGGGGTCAACTACGCCGACCGGTTTTGGGGGCTCGTCATCGCCATCCTCCCGCAGTTGTTCATCGCCATTCTGGTCCTCATCATCGGGGTCGTCGTCGGCGACAAGGTCGAACTGCTCGTCGCCGAGCGACTCCGCGCGGTCAAACTCCCGCAGGTAAACATCCTCCCGGCGCTCGCGAAATACACCGTCTTCTTTCTCGCCACCCTCGTCGCGCTCTCGCAGGTCCGCGTCGCCACGCTCGCGCTCATCGTCCTCCTCGGGGCGTACCTGCTGGGACTCATCGTGTTCGGTGCCGTCGCGTTCCGCGACCTCCTTCGCTCGGGCGCGGCGGGGACGTATCTCCTGTTCACTCAACCGTACAGCATCGGCGACGAGATAGTCGTCGGCGAGGTTCGCGGCGTCGTCCAGGAGTTCGATATGTTCGTCACCCACGTCGAATCCGAGGATACGGAGTTCGTCATTCCGAACGCGCGCGTCCTCGACAAGGGCGTCGGGCGCGTTCGGTAGGCGCTCGGAACCGAGGCCACTGTCGTCGTTCGGACCGATTCCGTGCGGTTCGGTGCCGGGCCGGCGGTCGCCGCGTCTCGAACCGCCCACTACGACGACCGATTACTGCCCGTCGGTCTCGCCGCCGGACATGGGTCTCGCGGGCACGCCGGCGACCGTCTCGCCCGCGGGCACGTCGCGCGTGACGAGCGAGTTCGCCGCGACCTGCGCGCCCTCGCCGATGCGGACGCCCGGGAGAATCGTCGCCTTCGCGCCGATCATGGCGCGCTCGCCGACGACGACCTCGCCGGTCCGGTACTCGTCCTGCAAAAACTCGTGGCAGAGGATGACCGCGTCGTAGCCGATGATAGCGTCGTCTTCGATGGTGACGAGTTCCGGCCAGAACACGTCGGGCGTCGCTTCGAGGCCCCACGAGACCCCCCTTCCGACGGTGACGCCGATGCGCCGGAGCGCCCAGTTTCGGACCCGAAGCGACGGCGCGATGCGGGCGACGAGGACGAACACGTAGTTGAGCATCACGCGCCAGACGGGCTTGGCGTCGGTCCAGTACTGCAACGAGTTCCGCGGGCCGGGCGTCGGGTGGTGCTGGATTCGGTCGTGTCGGCGGGCCTCCGCGTCCGCCGGTGCGGCATCGTCGTCGGTCACGTCCGCCGATTGGACCGCGGGGGTAAAAGCGCCCTCGGCGCGGGGGCGACGAGAGAAACAGAAACGCGGGGTCGCGGAACCGCGTCCCGCTTACTCGCCGCGGAGTTCGGCCATGTGGTCGATGCGGCGCTGGACGAGCGCCGCCGTGCCGATGTCGTGGCGGATGTGGAAACCCTCGCCGGCGTCGGCGAGCGCGTCCTCCGCGAGTTCCTCAGCCTCGGTGATGCTGTCGGCGACGCCGACCACGGCGAACGACCGGGAGGTCGTCGTGTAGAGGCCGTCCTCGCGGTCGTCGACGCTCGCGTAGAACAGCAGCGCGCCGGCGTCCTCGTCCACTTCGACCGTGATTTCCGCGCCGGCCTCGGGGTCCGTCGGGTAGCCCTCGGGGACGGCGTACTTACAGACCGTGGCGGCCTCGGTGAAGTCGAGTTCCGGCAGGGATTCGCCCTCGCGGGCTGCGGTGAGCACGTCGATGAAGGGCGTTTCGAGGACCGGTAGGGTGTTCATCGCCTCGGGGTCACCGAAGCGGGCGTTGAACTCGATGACCTTCGGCCCCTCGGTCGTGAGCATGAACTGGCCGTAGAGGATGCCCTTGTACTCCGGCAGCGCCTCCACGACGGCCTCGATGACTTCGACGGCGGCCTCGTAGTCGCCGTCGGCCATGAACGGCAGGGAGGGAGACACGTCGGTGTAACTGCCCATGCCGCCGGTGTTCGGTCCCTCGTCGCCCTCGTAGGCGCGCTTGTGGTCCTGCACGGCGGGGCTGACGCGGAACTCGCCGTCGGCGACGAACGCCTGAATCGTGAACTCCTCGCCGACGAGGCGCTCTTCGAGGACGACGCGCTCGTAGTCCGAGTCGCGGAGGTACGCCTTCGCCTCCGCGGGCGTCACCTGGTCGCCGATGACCTTCACGCCCTTGCCGCCGGTGAGGCCCGCGGGCTTGACCGCGAGGTCGCCGTCGTAGTCGTCGATGTAGTCGCAGGCGGCCTCCATGTCGTCGAAGGTGGCGAAGTCGGGGTTGCCCGGAATCTCCTCGTCGCGCATGAACTGCCGCTGGAACGCCTTGTCCGTCTCGATGCGCGCCTCGGCGGCCTGCGGGCCGAAGGTGTAGATTCCCGCCTCGTCGAGGGCGTCGGCGACGCCGGCCGCGAGGCCGGACTCGGGGCCGACGACCGCGAGCGTCGCGTCGACGGACTCGGCGTAGGCGACGATGTCCTCGGCGGCGGTCTCCGAAATCGTCTCGAAGCCCTCCGCGAGGGCGGCGATGCCGGGGTTTCGGTTGCTGGCGCAGGCGTACAGGTCGCAGTCGGGGGCCAGCGCGCGGGCAATCGCGTGCTCGCGGCCGCCGCCGCCGACGAGGAGGACGGTCTCGCTCATGGTCGCATACCATGCGCACGGGAGTGTAAAGATTGCTCTTTATCTTCGACGAAATAGGCACGATTGTGGTCATAGACGGTCGCCAGCGAGGGTGACTCGCCGTCCGACCCACACCCCGCGCCACACCCCGAGTCGGCCACGACGGCCGTCTCCACGCCGCTTTAGTTCCCGGAGCGCCGACTCCGACGCATGTCCGACCCGGTGGGACGCAACCGACTCGACGAGGAGCAGAGCCCGTACCTCCGCCAGCACGCCGACAACCCGGTCAACTGGCAGCCGTGGGACGAAACGGCCCTCGAAGCGGCCCGCGAGGCGGACAAGCCCATCTTTCTTTCAATCGGCTACTCGGCGTGCCACTGGTGTCACGTCATGGCCGACGAGAGCTTCTCGGACCCCGACATCGCCGAGGTGCTCAACGAGGAGTTCGTCCCGGTCAAAGTCGACCGCGAGGAGCGCCCCGACCTCGACCGCATCTACCAGACCATCTGCCAACAGGTCACCGGCGGCGGCGGCTGGCCGCTTTCGGTCTGGCTCACGCCCGAGGGCAAGCCCTTCTTCGTCGGCACGTACTTCCCACCCGAACCCCGCCGCGGCGCGCCCGGCTTCCGCGATGTCGTCGAGAGCTTCGCAGAGTCGTGGCGGACCGACCGCGACGAGATAGAGAACCGCGCCGACCAGTGGACGAGCGCCATCACCGACCGACTGGAGGAGACGCCCGACACGCCCGGCGAGGCTCCCGGCTCGGACATCCTCGACACCACCGTACAGGCCGCGCTCCGCGGCGCCGACCGCGACCACGGCGGCTTCGGCGGCGACGGACCGAAGTTCCCCCAACCCGGTCGCATCGACGCCCTGCTCCGCGGCTACGCCGTCTCCGGCCGCCGCGAAGCGCTCGACGTGGCGCGGCAGAGCCTCGACGCGATGGCCAACGGCGGCCTCCGCGACCACCTCGGCGGCGGCTTCCACCGCTACTGCGTCGACCGCGAGTGGACCGTCCCGCACTTCGAGAAGATGCTGTACGACCAGGCCGGCCTCGCCTCGCGGTATCTCGACGCCGCCCGACTCACCGGCAACGACTCGTACGCGACCGTCGCCGCCGAGACGTTCGAGTTCGTCCGCCGCGAACTCACCCACGACGACGGCGGCTTCTTCGCCACCCTCGACGCCCAGTCCGGCGGCGAGGAGGGGACCTTCTACGTCTGGACGCCCGACGACGTGCGCGAGCTCCTCCCCGAACTCGACGCCGACCTCTTTTGCGACCGCTACGGCGTCACGCCCGGCGGCAACTTCGAGGACAAGACGACCGTCCTGAACGTCTCCGCGACGACCGCCGACCTCACCGACGAGTACGACCTCGACGAGTCCGAGGTCGAGGACCGACTCGAAAAGGCCCGGAAGGCGCTGTTCGCCGCCCGCGAGGGGCGCGAGCGGCCCGCCCGCGACGAGAAGGTGATCGCCGGCTGGAACGGCCTGATGATTTCGGCGTTCGCGCAGGGCTCGGTCGTCCTCGAAGACGACTCGCTCGCGGCCGACGCCCGCCGCGCCCTCGACTTCGTGCGCGAGCGCCTCTGGGACGACGAGACCGAGACGCTCTCGCGGCGCGTGATGAACGGCGAGGTGAAAGGCGACGGCTACCTCGAAGACTACGCCTTCCTCGCGCGCGGCGCGTTCGACCTCTATCAGGCGACCGGCGACCTCGCGCCGCTCTCGTTCGCGCTCGACCTCGCGCGGGCGACCCGCCGCGAGTTCTACGACGCCGACGCGGGCACGCTCTACTTCACCCCCGAAAGCGGCGAGTCGCTCGTCACCCGCCCGCAGGAGCCGACCGACCAGTCCACGCCGTCGAGCCTCGGCGTCGCCACGTCGCTGTTCTTGGACCTCGAACAGTTCGCGCCCGAGGACGGCTTCGGCGACGTCGCGGACGCGGTCCTCGGGTCGTTCGCCAACCGGGTCCGCGGCAGTCCGCTCGAACACGTCTCGCTCGCGCTCGCCGCCGAGAAGGCCGCCAGCGGCGTCCCCGAACTCACCGTCGCCGCCGACGAGGTTCCCGACGAGTGGCGCGCGACGCTCGCCTCGCGGTACCTCCCCGGCCTCGTCGTCTCCCGTCGCCCCGGCACCGACGCGGAACTCGACGCGTGGCTGGACGAACTCGGATTAGACGAGGCCCCGCCAATCTGGGCCGGCCGCGAGGCCGCCGACGGGGAGCCGACCGTCTACGCCTGCGAGAACTTCACCTGCTCCGCGCCGACCCACGACCTCGACGAGGCGCTGGCGTGGTTCACGGCGGGCGAAGGTGCGTAACGGCGGGAGCGACTGCGAGAGAATCGGCGTCGGCGCTCAGTTCGACAGTTCGTCCGCGAGGTAGACCGCAATCGGAACGTCCTCTTCTTCCACGAAGCGGGCGACCTCCTCGCCGTCGAGTTCGACGACGACCGTCGGGATGAGTTCGATGTCGTACTCCTCGACGAGCGGGCCGACCTTCGAGCCGTCGTCGGCCTTCTCGACGGGGTAGTGGTCGATTCGCTCGGCGGGGACGCCGGCGGCGTCGAGCGCCGCCGCGAAGTCGGGAAGCTGTCCGCGGCAGTCGCCGCACCAGTCGCCGCCCCAGACCTTGAACGTGTAGTCCGCGGCCGCGAGAGTGTCGACCACGTCGGGGTAGGACGCCGCGTCCCACGCGGGGTTCGGTTGCATCGTTTCGAGCGTCTCGGCTTCGGCCATGCGCCGGTGTACCGGCCGCGCGGATTTAACGGGTGCGCTCGCGGCGGGGCTCGCCGCCCGCGCTCGTCGCTGTCTCCCCCCGAGACGGTGGCCGTATCGTCCGCCTCCGCCAGTCGTTTAGTGTCGCACCGTCAACGGAGGGTCGATGGACGACAGTATCCTCGACGCTATCGGGTCGCCGCTGGTCCGCGTCGACTCCCCCGAGGGGTCGACGGTCGCGGCGAAGATAGAGTCGAAGAACCCGGGCGGGTCGGCGAAGGACCGCCCCGCGTTGGCGATGGTCGAGGCGGCCGAGGAGGCGGGCGACATCTCGCCGGGCGACCGCCTCGTCGAACCCACGTCCGGGAACACCGGTATCGGACTCGCGGTCGTCGCGGCGGCGAAGGGCTACGACCTGACCATCGTCATGCCGGACTCGATGTCGCCCGAGCGCCGCGAAATCATGCGCGCCTACGGGGCGACCATCGAGCTCGTCGACGGCGACATCTCCGCCGCGAAAGAGCGCGCGGACGAACTTGAAGCCGAGGGCATGTACCAGCTCCGACAGTTCGAGAACCCCGCCAACCCGGAGGCGCACTACCGGACGACCGCCGAGGAGGTTCTCGAACAGGTGGGCGACCGCCGCATCGACGCCCTCGTCGCCGGCATCGGCACCGGCGGCACGATTTCGGGCACCGGCCGCCGTCTCGTCGAGGAGTTCCCCTCGATGCGCGTCGTCGGCGTCGAACCCGCCGAGAGCGCCGTCCTCTCGGGCCGTGAGGTCGGAAACAACGACTTCCAGGGGATGGGCCCGGGCTTCGTCAGCCCCAACCTCGACACCGACCTCCTCGACGACGTGGAAATCGTCGAACTCGCGGACGCCGAGGCCGAGTGTCGCCGCCTCGCCCGCGAGGAAGGCATCCTCGTCGGCCAGTCGTCCGGCGCGTCGCTCCTCGCCGCCAAGCGCGTCGCCGAGCGGCTCGCCGCCCCCGACGCCGACGAGGAAGACCAGCCGCTCGTGGTGACGGTCTTCTGGGACTCCGGCGAGCGCTACATGTCGACCGGGATGTTCGACGCCGAAGAATAGCGGTCGCCCCGGGGCGGCGCTCACCGACCGAACTCGTCTTCGCCCACTCTGACGACGAGCGTTCGCTCCACGTCTCTGAGGTCGTAGTCGGGCACCGAGCCGTCGACCCGCGTCACGAACATCGGCTCGACGAGGCGGCCGTCTTCGACGCCGTAGATGGCGAGGTGGTCGCCCGTGTCCTCGGGCTGAACCTTCCCGTCTCGAATCCGTCGGGCGAGGTCGCGGGAGAGCCACTCGTCGGCCGAGACGGAGGGCTCGCGGACCAACGAGAAGTCGGCGAACCGGACGAGATACCAGTTGAGGTCGTTGAGAAGCGAGACGGCCGCGCCGAGACTCACCGTGTCGACCGAAAGCGAGTTGTCGAACGGTTCGGAGATATCGTAGGTCGAAAGCGCCGCGCGCGCGGTGTCGCGCGACAGCAGTTCGTACTGGAGGTGGACGTCCTCCGCGCCGACGATACAGACCTGCGTCACGTCGAGAGGGAGGGACCGGATTCGGTAAAGCGGTTCCGGTACTCAGGCGGTCGACTCCCACTCGGCGGCGCAGGACTCGTCGCAGAACACGACGCGCTCGCGTTCGAGCGTTATCTTGCCGGGCTTGTCGATGTCTCGTTCGAGGAGGACCTGGTAGTGCGCTTCGCTCATGTCGACGCGGGCGCGGCACGCCGCGCACCGCTCGACGGCGTCGCTCCAGTCGGTCCGCGACGCCCGGTGGCTGACGCGCCACTCGGGGCCGGGGTGTCCGCGACCGGGATGCGATGTTTTCGACATGGGAGAACACTAGCGCCCACGGTAAATAAAGCCATTTTTGTGCAATTGTTCATCCGAAACGGATCTAAACGTTTGAAGAATCGTGACTGTGATGGTGGTTTGCACTGTTCGTGTGGGCGTCGGTACCGCACCTCGGAGGGGTCGCCCCGGCGTTCTTTCTCGCAGTCGGCCGTCGTCTCGCGTTCCCTCTCCCGCGCTCTCTCACTCACTCACTTACTCACTCACTCGCCGTCGGGCGAGACGACGACTCGCTCGCGGGCGGCCTCGACTGCGAGGTCGAACAAATCGTCGGGTTCCGCGGCCTCGACGGCCGACAGCGAGGCGTTCGTCTCGGGGAAACTCGGCGCGACGCGCTCGCAGCCGACGGGGAGCGTCGAGTCGTCGTAGGTGCCGAGGTCGCGGGCGGCCGCGACGATGTCGGTCTTGTCGCGGGTCAAAAGCGGGCGGTGGACGGGGTAGTCGACCGCGGCCTCGGTGACGGCGAGGTTCTCGCCGGTCTGACTCGACTTCTGACCGAGCGACTCGCCGGTCACGATTGAGTGGGCGTGCTCGTCGGTGGCGACCTCGGCGGCGATGGCGAGCATGGCGCGCCGCAGCGAGAGCATCCGGGTGTCATCGACGGACTCCATCAGTCGCTCGACCACGTCGCCGGCGGGGACGACGTGGACTCGCATGTCCGCGTTCGGGGCGCGGCGAGCGATGGTCCGCACCGTCTCGATGGCCCGCGCGCGGTGGTCAGCGCCGCCGTAGTCGCCCAAATCGACGTAGACGGGGACGATTTCGCAGCCCCGGCGCATCAGCTCCCACGTCGCCACCGGCGAGTCGATGCCGCCGGAGACGAGCGAGACGGCCCGCCCCTGCGTTCCGAGCGGGAGGCCGCCGGGGCCGTCGAACCGCCGGACGGAGAGATACGCCGTCTCCTCGCGGCACTCGATGCGGTAGGTCCGGTCGGGGTCGTCGAGGTCCACGGGCGCGCCGGTCGCCTCGACGACGGCGCTCCCGGCCTCGCGTTCGAGGTCGGAACTCGTGAACGCGTGTTGGTCGGCGTCGCCGACGCGGTCGGCGTCGACGGCGAACGCCGCCCCGTCGGGGTGGTCGGACGCGAGACTTCGACAGACCGTGACGATGTCGTCGAGGACGGGGTCGCAGGCGACGCAGGGGCGCGCCCAGACGACGCCCGGCACCTCGGCGCAGGCGGCCGCGACGGCCTCGGCGTCGGCGGCGTCGCGGACGAGCAGGCGGGACCACTCCCGCTCGACGCGGCCCGGGAGCGAGCGGTCGTCGAGGACCGCCTGGAGGTTCGTCCGCAGTCTGGCCTCCATCTTCGCCCGGACGCTCGAACTCTTCGTGCCCACCTCGCCGTAGCCGACGAGGACGACGTGCGCCGTCTGATTCACGGTCGACGTTCTCCGCCGGCACCCTTCAGCGTCTCGTTTCGAGGGGCGTCCGCGCCCGACACGGCACGTCGCTCTCCGCTGCTATTAGTGTTATATATTTGTAAATAGTACAATTTACTGAACCGTAGACAGACGGCGAAACAATATAAACCGCTTAATAGATTTCACGCCGTTTTCGACTCGTACAACCACCGAACGACCCGTCGTCGCGCCCGACGCTTGCCCGACGTTCGCCCGACCCCACTCGATGCCCACTCGATGCCAATGACCGACGAGTTGCCAGCCGACATCGACCTCGCAGACCCGCAGTACTATCTCAACCGCGAGCTGAGCGAACTTGAGTTCCAGTCCCGCGTGCTCAACGAAGCGCTCGACGACCGGAACCCGCTTCTCGAACGGGTCCGATTTCTGTCCATCTTCACGAAGAACTTAGACGAGTTCTTCATGAAGCGCGTCGGCGGCCTGAAACAGCAGATAGACGCCGGCGTGACAGAGCGGACGACCGACGGGCGGACGCCCCTCAAGCAGTGGGAGGAGGCCATCGACAAGGCCCGGCCCATGTTCGAGCGGCAGGCCGAGTGCTACCGCGAGGAGATTCGCCCGGCGCTCGCCGGGGAGGGCATCCACATCTGTGACTACGACGACCTGACGCCCGACCAGCGGGCGGAGATGCGGGACTACTTCGAACTCTCGGTGCTGCCGACGCTGACGCCCCTGTCGTTCGACCCGGCCCACCCGTTCCCGTTCATCTCGAACCTCTCGCTGTCGCTCGCGGTGGTCACCCGCGACGACGACGGCGACCAGACGTTCACCCGGGTGAAGATTCCGCAGAACCGCCCGCGGCTCGTCGAGGTCGACACCGACGGCGACGAGGTCCGGTACGTCCTCTTGGAGGAGGTCATCCGCGCCAACCTCGACCTGCTGTTCCCGAACGTCGAGGTCGTCGACACCGCGGTGTTCAAGCTGACGCGAAACGCCGAGGTCCGCCGCAACGAGGAGGTCGCGGAGGACCTCATCGACATGATAGAGGAGGTGCTCGAACAGCGCCGCTTCGCCACCGTGGTCCGCCTCGAAATCGAGGCGGACGCGCCCGCGGCCGCGAGGGACCTCCTCGTCGAGCAGTTGGACCTCGACGACCGCGAGGTGTTCGAACTCCGCGGGCCGCTCGACTACCGCGAACTGATGGACCTCACCGACCTCGACCGCCCGGACCTCTCGCTGGAGTCGTGGACACCCCAGCCGCACCCGCGGTTTTCGGACCTCGACGCGGCCGACGCGGGGCTCGGCTCGGGCGCGTCGTCCCCCGAGGCGGCCGGCGACGACGGCGACACCATCTTCGACGCGATTCGCCGCAAAGACGTGCTGTTGCACCATCCGTACCACTCGTTCGGTGACACCGTCCAGCAGTTCCTCGACGCGGCCGCCAACGACCCCGACGTGTTGGCCATCAAGGCCGCCATCTACCGGACGGCCTCGGACTCGCAGGTCATCGAGGCGCTCATCGACGCCGCCGACAACGGCAAACAGGTCGCGGCGATGGTCGAGCTCAAAGCGCGGTTCGACGAGCAGAACAACCTCGAATGGGTCCGTCGCCTCGAAGAGGAGGGCATCCACGTCGCCTACGGAACCATCGGCCTCAAGACGCACACGAAGACCGCGCTCGTCGTCCGCGAGGAGGAAGACGGCGTCCGCCTCTACTCCCACGTCGCCACGGGGAACTACCACTCCGGGACCGCGAAGGGATACGTCGACCTCGGCGTCCTCACCGCCGACCGCGACATCGGGCAGGACCTCGTGAAGGTGTTCAACTTCTTCACCGGCCCCTCGCTCGACGAGGAGTTCCGGAAGCTCCTCATCGCGCCCGTGACGATGCGAAACGAGTTCACGAAGTGCATCCGGCGGGAGGCCGAACACGCCCGCGCCGGTCGCGACGCCCGCATCGTCGCCAAGATGAACGCCCTCGAAGACCCCGGCATCGTCGAGGAACTGTACGAGGCGTCGATGGCCGGCGTCGACATCGACCTGCTCGTCCGCGACATCTGTCGGCTCCGCCCCGGTCTGGAGGGCGTCTCGGAGACCGTCACGGTCCGGAGCGTCGTGGACCGCTTCCTCGAACACTCCCGCATCTTCTACTTCGAGAACGCGGGCGACCCCGACTACTACGTCGGTTCGGCGGACTGGATGACCCGCAACCTCGACAAGCGCGTGGAGGCCATCGCCCCCGTCGAAGACCCCGACATCCGCGAGCAGTTGCGGTTCGTCCTCGAACTCGGCTTCGCGGACAACCGGAAGGCGTGGGAGATGAACGCCGACGGCAGCTACGACCAGCGCGACCCCGGCGACGGCCACGAGATTAGCATGCAGAAGATTCTGATGGACCAGACGCTCGCGGCGTCGAACACGCCCGGCGTCCACCGCGGCATCTCGGCGTCGCATCCCGACGTGCCCGAGACGCTCCTCGTGGAGTCCGACCCGTCCGTGATGGCTCCCAGAGACGAGGCAGAGACGCAGGAAGGTGACGAGGACGAGAGCACCGACCCCGCCGTCGAATCGGGCGCGGGCGCGCCGACGAACGGCGACCCGCGGCACGTCCTCGACGATTTCCCCGAGAAGTGGTACGTGCCGAGCAGTCGGCACTACGAGTACGCGGTTCGGACGCCGGACGGCGACCGCGACTACCGGAAGACGGCCGAGGCGGCCGCGCGACTGGTCGAGAAGTACTACGGCGAGGAGTAGCGTCGTCGCCCGCGCCGGCGACGCGGCGGTCGGTGTTCTGTTTTGGTTTCGACCCGCCGCGAGGCGACGCCTCAGAACGTGCTGAGTTCGCCTTCGATGGTCCGGCGGGTGATGTCGGTCACGTTCGCGAGTTCGCGGTCGATGATGGCGATAACCTCGTCTTCGATGTCAGCGATGGTGACGCCGTCGTCCGTGATGACCTTCGCGTCGGCGACGTGGGGTTCGTCGATGGGGCGACCGATTTGCGAGAGCAGGCGGACCTGGAGGTCGCGGATGCCGTCGACCTCGTCGACGACCGTCTCGGCGATGTGGGTGGAAAGCAGGTTGTAAATCTTCCCGATGTGGTTGACGGGGTTCTTGCCGGAGGTCGCTTCCATGCTCATCGGGCGGTTCGGCGTGATGAGGCCGTTGGCGCGGTTGCCGCGGCCGACGGAGCCGTCGTCGCCCTGCTCGGCGGACGTGCCGGTCGTCGTGAGGTAGATGGAGCCTTCGTCGTAGTCGTCGGCGGTGTTGACCTCGACGTTGACCTCGCGGTCGGTGTAGTCGGTGGCGAGGTCGGAGACGAACTCGCGCACGTCGTCGACGGCGGCGACGTAGTCGTCGATGTCGTCGAGGTGTTTGTCGACCATCGCGGCGGCGACGGTCACGTCGATGACGTCGCCCTCGCGTTTGCCCATGAGCTTGATGTCCTGTCCGAGTTCGGGGTGGTCGTCGCCGTAGGCCGGGCCGTTGAGGGCGCGCTCGGCTTCGAGGACGATTCGCTCCGTCTCGGTCAGGGGGGCGTGGCCGACGCCGAAACTCGTGTCGTTGGCCATCGGGACCTGCTGGGTCTCCTCGCCGAACACGTCCTGGAGGTCGCCGGAGCCCTCGCCGAGTTTCACGTCGACGATGATGTCGGTGCCCACGTCGAGCCCGGGGATGTTCTCGTTGAGGTACTCGCGGGCGGCCCGGAGCGCCGTCGAGTCGACGGGAATCTTCTCGCCGTCGTACTCCTTCGTGGCGCGGCCGACGATGAGGAGATAGATGGGCTCGATGACCTCGCCGCCGCCGAAGGCGGGCGCGGCCGTGCCGGCGACGAGCTGGGTCTCGTCGGTGTTGTAGTGCAGCACTTTGCCGACGCGGTCGAGATAGAGGTTCGAGAGGGCGCGGGAGACGCTCTCGGCGATGCCGTCGGAGATGGAGTCGGGGTGCCCGATACCCTTTCGCTCGACGATTTCGACCTCCTGGTCCTCGACCGCGCGCTTGTCGGCGGATTCGAGGCGGATATTTCGGTCGTTCATTGGCGGGACGTACCCGGCGGGCGGTTCTATAACTTGCGGAAACCTTTGGCCACACTCGTATTACCTGAGAGTATGCTCGGGCAGTATCTGCCGAGGTTGCGGACGCCCGCGGGGGTCGATAGTCCGTCTATTCTTCGGGCGACCCGAGCAGCATCCCGAGGTAGGAGGTCCGAATCTGGTCGTCGGGGTCGAGGCCGAGGTCCCGGAGGACGGCGAACGCCCCGTCGCGGGCGTCGTCGACGCCGGACTCGACTTCGATTTCGACCTCCACGAACTCGCCGAGTCCGGACACCGAATCGAGCGAGACGGTGTAGCCGTCGAGGGCGAACCGCTCGCGCTCTTTCTCGACGGTCGCGGCGGGTTCGAAGCCGACCGCCTCGCAGATAGCGTTCATCGTTTCACCGTCTTCGACGCCGGTCTCGTACTCCCGGCGGGTCTTCGACGACTCGTCCACGAGCGGTCCCTTGTAGGTGACGACGGTCTCCTCGTCGGCGAGTTCGCCGCCCTCGTAGCGCGACTCCCGGCGGAGTCGGAGCGCCTCGTCGGTCTCTGCGAAATCCCTGTGCGGGGCGTCGTAGTAGGTGTCCGTCTGGGCGACGCGGTTGACCTGTTCGGCCCCGGCCGCGTCAAGTCGCTCGCGAACCGCGCCGTGGTCCGCGCGGACCTTGACCTCGACTTCGTACATGCACTCACGGGCGCGTCCGGAGGGCAAAAACCTCGGTGACTCGCGCCGGCGACCCCTCAACACTACGGCATTTGTTACCTTTTATCATGAAAGAACCCGTAGTATGACGGGAGTATGAGTCAAGAGACGCCGAACCCGGCTACCGCGGTCGAACAGCGCGCCGGCGAGACCGCCGACTACGACATCACGGGGAACGTCATCCTCACTGCGATGGCAAGCGGCTTCGTCGGGACGGTGTTGATGCTGCCCGTCCTCGTCGGCATCCCCGAACTCCTCGGTCTGTTTACGACCGAGCCGATTACGCGGTTCGCCGGTATGGGGGCGTTCTTCGGCTACGAACCGACGCTCGTCCTCGGAGCGTTCCTCTTCGGCATCGGCGGGGTCGTCGTCCTCCCGGTGACGTTCGTCGTCGTCGGCGCGTTCCTCCCGCCGGAGTCACCGAAGTACCTCCGCGGCGTGTCGTTCGCGACGCTCTACTGGGTCGGGTTCGTGCCGGCGTTCTGGCCGCCCGCGGACGCGTTCGTCATCGCCTCGTTCCTCGTGTTCTCGCTTCTGGCTCACTGGGTGTACGGCCTCTCGCTCGGCTACCTGCTCGAACTGTTCGCGGACATCCCGCAACACGAGGTCTGAGCGTCACCGCGGCCGCAGACGCGGTCGCCGTCGTCCGCCGCCCGCCCGCCGCCCGCCATCACTCGTCGTCGCCCGCGACTTCGCTCGTTTTGCTCCCCGCTTCGCCCTGCGACCGACCGGAACCGCCCGTTCGACGCCGCTTTCCCCGATTGCTCCGAAACAATAATCATCACGAACGTTAATTATCTTATTTGGGTGGTGTTATCAATGGTCACGGAACTCGTACTGACGGCCGCGTTCCCGCTCCAGTCGGGGTTGGTTCCGCGGGGGACCCGCGCGTTCGTCTTCGAGAGCATCTTCGAGGTGTTCCTGCTCTTGGGGACGCTCGTGGGCGTCGTCGTCGTGGGGTATATGCTCTACAACGCGTACAAGTATCGCTCCGGCTCCGGAAACGGCCACATCGACGACGGGGACCGCCTCGTCCTCGGTGAACTCCCGTCGGGGAGCGGCGGGGGCCGGAAGCTGTTCACCTCGTTTTTCATGAGCATGGTCATCGTCGTCTCGCTGGTCTCGTGGACGTATCTGACGCTCCTGTACGTCGAGGAAGGCCCCGCCGACGACGAGTCGCTCGACGTGGCCGTCGAGGGCTACCAGTTCGGCTGGCGCTTTACCTACCCGAACGGCCACACCACCGACGGCGTGCTCCGGGTCCCCGCCGACCGGCCCGTCCGACTGACGATTACCACGGCGGACGTGTTCCACAACTTCGGGGTCACGGAGTTACGCGTCAAATCCGACGCCATCCCCGGTCAGGAGACGGAGACGTGGTTCACCGCCGACGAACCGGGGACGTACACCGCGCAGTGTTACGAACTCTGCGGGGCCGGCCACTCCTACATGTCCGCCGAGGTCGTCGTGATGCCGCCCGACGAGTACGAGGCGTGGTACGCGAACACGACCGCGGACAACGCGACCGCGGACAACGCGACAGCGAACGAGTCGAGCGCCGATGAATCGGTCGCCGCGCAATCGAACCTCCGACCGGCGGTGGTTCCATGACCGACGCGTCTCCCGAACGGGACGCCGCGGCCGACGGCGGCCACGAGGTCGCTCGCGGCGGCGACGACCACGGCCACGACTTCCCCGGCACGGGGAGCATCAAGCGCTGGTTCGTCACGACGAACCACAAGGACGTGGGCATCCTCTACGTCGTCACGTCGCTTTTCTTCCTCGTGCTCGGCGGCGTCCTCGCGTGGCTGATGCGCGTCCAACTGCTCGCTCCGCGCGCGCTCGGCGAGGGGATTCTCTCGCCCGTCGCGTACAATCAGGCCGTCTCGGCCCACGGGCTGTTGATGGTGTTTTGGTTCCTCTCGCCGTTCGCGTTCGGCTTCGCCAACTACGTCGTCCCGCTCCAACTCGGCGCGAAGGACCTCGCGTTCCCGCGGCTCAACGCGCTGTCGTACTGGCTCTACCTCTTTTCGGGCATCCTGTTCGGCGTCTCGTTCTTCCAAGGGGGGACGTTCTCCGGCGGGTGGACGATGTACGCCCCGCTGAACGTCCCGACGTTCACGCCGGACGTGGGGGCGTCGACGGCCGTCTTGGCGCTCGTGCTGTTCGTCGCCTCCGTCACCGTCTCGTCGGTCAACTTCCTGACGACGATGCACCGGATGCGCGCCGAGGGGCTGACGCTCCGGAACCTCCCGCTGTTCAGCTGGACGATTCTCCTGACCGCGTGGATGATGCTGTTCGCCTTCGCGGCGCTTCTGGCGGCGCTTCTGGTGCTCTCGTCGGACCGCCTGCTCGGGACGACCTACTTCGCCATGGAGTCGCCGGCGGGGGCGCTCCTGTGGACCCACCTGTTTTGGTTCTTCGGCCACCCCGAGGTGTACATCGTCTTCTTCCCGGCGCTCGGCGTCATGGCCGAGGTGTTCCAGACGTTCACCGGCCGCCGCATCGTCGGCCGCAAGTGGTTCATCCTCGCGATGGTGCTCGTCGCCATCCAGAGCTTCGCCGTCTGGATGCACCACATGTTCCTGACGAGCATCAACCTCCAGGTGAAGACGCTCTTTATGATTACCACCATCGGCATCTCCCTGCCGTTCGACCTGATGGTGTTCGCGCTCATCTACACGATGCTGAAGGGGAAGATACGCTTCACGACGCCCTTCCTGTTCGTCTTCGGGGCGCTCCTGTTGTTCATCATCGGCGGCATCACCGGCGTCTTCCTCGGCGCGGTCGTCCTCGACTACGAGTTCCGCGGCACCTACTGGGTCGTCGCCCACTTCCACTACGTGATGGTCGGCGGGGTGACGGCGCTCGTCGGCGGCCTCTACTACTGGTTCCCGAAGATGACCGGCCGGATGTACGACGAGTTCCTCGGCAAACTCCACTTCGCCGTCTACTTCGTCGGCTTCAATCTGCTGTACTTCCCGCTTTTCGTCGCGTGGGAGACGCCCCGGCGCGTGTTCGACTACGCGCCCGAACTCGCGCCGTGGCACCAGCTCGCCACCGTCGGCGGGTTCGTCCTCGGGCTGTCGTTCCTCATCATGTTCTACAACCTGTTCAAGAGCGCCTTCGCCGGCGACCCCGCGCCAGACAACCCGTGGGAGTACGCGACGACGGCCGAGTGGGCCGTCCCGTCGCCGCCGCCGCTGGAGAACTTCGACGGGACGCCGACCTACCGCGACGGTCACCTCGAATTCCTCGACGCCGGCGAGGCCGCGCCGAGCGAGGACCGCTCTAGCGGGCCGACCGGCGCGGCCGTCTCCGACGGCGGCGTCACCGCGTCGGCAACGACGGCGGTCTCGTCCGCGCTCCCGACCGCCGAAGCGACCGAAGTCGGGGGGCCGAGCCACGCGAGCATCTGGCCGTTCGTCCTCTCCGCCGGCGCGTTCCTCGTCCTCCTCGGCCTCTCGCCGCTTCAGGACGCCGCGTTCCCCGCGGGGATGGTCGGGGCCGCCTACGCGACGACGGCCGTCGCGGGCGGCGTCGTCACCCTGGGGTCGCTCGTCGCCATGGGGCTCGAACCGTTCCACGGCCCGGTCTTCGAGGAGGGCGAGGCGTGGCCCTTCGCCGGCATCGACAACGGCAAGGTCGGGATGTGGATATTCCTCGCGTCCGACGTGGTGCTGTTCGGGGGCTTCATCGGGGCGTACGTGTTCACCCGCGTCGCCTTCGGCTGGACCGGCTGGGAGCCGATTCCGTCCGACCCGATTCCCGGACTCGTGAACACGTACATCCTGCTCACGAGCAGTTTCACGGTCGTCCTCGCGCTCGTCGCGGCCGAGAAGCGACACAAGTGGGGCCTCGTGACGAGTCTCGGGGCGACGTTCGTCCTCGGCATCGGCTTCCTCGTCAACAAGGGGCTGGAGTGGCAGCACCTGTTCCACGAGGGGCTGTGGCTCTCGACGAACGTCCGCGCCTCGACGTTCTTCCTCACGACCGGCCTGCACGCCGCCCACGTCATCGCGGGGCTCGTCATCGCGCTGTACCTGACCGCGCGCGCCTGGCGGGGCGCGTACCTCGAAGACAGCCGCTCGGTGGAGTACTTCGGCCTCTACTGGCACTTCGTCGACATCGTCTGGCTGTTCCTGTTCCCGCTGTTCTACATCCTGTGAGGTGACAAAGATGGTATCAACGAAACTCTATACGGCGATTTACGCGGTGTTGTTCGTCTCGGCTACCGTCCAGGTGCTGGTCGAGTTCGCCGGGCTGAGTTACTGGCTGGCCTTCGGCGTCATCATGGTCCTGTCGGCCGCGAAGGCGGTGCTGGTCGCGGCGTACTTCCAGCACCTCCGGTTCGAGCCGCGGTCGCTGACGTATCTGGTCGGCATCGGCCTCGCGGCCGCGCTGGCGCTCACGCTCGCGGCGTCGTACTCGCTCCTCTGACCGTGCGAGCCGACTCCCATCCCCGCTGGCGCTCCCGCGAAACCCTCGTCGCGGTCGGCTACGCGCTCCTGTTTTCGGTCCCCGTCGGCGTCGGCGTGACCGTCATGATGACCCGCGTCGCCCCCGGCAGGCTCACAGACCCGCTCGTCGTCGGTCCGGGTCTCGTGCTCGCGGTGGCCGTCTTCGCGCTCGTCGTCGCCGCCGCGACGACCGGCGAGAACGCGGCCTAACTGGAACGTTGTTCGTCCCCTTCTGAGGCCCTGTGAATCCGTTAGAAACTGACAGAATCCGTGTGAGGCGGGAGGGTGTATCCAGCGAAGTATCTGGGATAACGGCGAGCGTCACGAGAGATGGTTCGGCCGGTAAGTAGGGTAGCGCCAACCCGAACGACCGGTCTCCGGTCCCGTGGAGAAGATTCATTGCTTCGTCGTCCGTGACCGCAATCTGTGTCTGAACAGCCCTCCAACACCGAACCGTCTCTTGGACTGGTCGTCCAGACCATCTTTGTTCTCGCGGTGGTAATCGGCATCCCCTCGGTGTTTGCGCTCGGCGGACGGCTCCGCTTTCTCGCCCTCGCGGCTGTCAGCATCTTGCTGCTCGCGGGCTTCCTCGTCGTCGGTTACCGTCACGCACGCCGACGGAAGTCCCTGCACCAACATGTCGCGTTCTTGGTGGTCTGGTTCGGCGGCATCGTTCTGGCGGACCGCCTTGCTCGCGTGGCGAGCGGTCGCCTCCCGGAGCCGGGTCCCTACCTCGTGGCGGTGGGCGTCACCCTCGGCGCGCTCTGGCTCGGTTCGCGACTCGCCTACGGTGGCGCACTCACGCAAGCGCTGTTTGGCTCCGACTGAGACCTCACGGTAGGCGGGTACGGGTCAGTCGAGGTGGAATCGCTCGCAACGTCTCACTTCGTGCCGTATTCGCGCACTCCATTCAGTCCGACCGCAGAACCCCATCCGTAACTGAGGGCTTCAACAGCGTCTTTCTTTCCGCCGCCGCACTCGCACGTACCTTCTTTGACTTCGGTGTGGTAACGGTACGCATGAATCGGACTACTGTCGCCCTCGTGGCCGCCTTCGGGGCCGTCGTCCTCGGACTCGCGATCCTCCTCGTCTCGGAGGCCGTCGGCGCGAGCGAATCGTTCGTCGTGGTCGGCGGCGTCGTCGCGCTGGCGGGCGTCGGCGTGCTCACCGGCGTCGTGATGCGTCTGTCTGACCCCGGCGAAGGCGAACACGGCGGCGACCACGCCTGAGCCTGAGCCCCGTCCGCACTCCTCTCACAGGCTAAAACCGACGACCGCGAGCAGGAACAGCGCCGTGAAGACCACGCCGAGCGCGCCGGCGACCTTCAGGTGATAGACGAACAGGTCTTCGGCTTCGGCCTCGACAGCGGCCTCGTACGCCGCGGTTTCGCCGTCGCTCAGGTCCTCGTGCGCGTCACCGACGTGGAGGTCACGGAGTCGCTCCCGGCGGAACGGGCGGTCGCAGTACGGACACGTCGCCGCCGCGGTCTCGCCGTCGGAGACGGCGGTTTCGGGGACGACGACGGATGCTTCGCGGCTCATCCCGTGACTCGCTCTGCGACTCATCCGGCGACACCTCCGACCGTCGGTTGGGCGACGACCCACAGGCTCGCCATCGTGTAGCCGACCGTGACGGCGACGAAGGGGTACTCGCTCCGGAGCGGTTGCAGGCGACCCGGAAAGAGGTCGAACGCGCGGGCGTGGGCGACCCACACCGAAAGCAGGTGGCCGAGGACGACGAACGCCAACTGGAGGCCGCCGAACCACGCCGGAACGGCCAGCACCGAGGGGTTCGCGGGCGGCGACAGCGGCGAGGCCGCGACCGCGACCAGCGCGGGCGCGAGGCCGACGACGTAGCCGAGGAAGTGCGCGAGGTGGTAGCCGGCGGCGATGGGGACCAACGCGGGCGCGAACCAGCCGGCGACGAAGCCGACGGTCACGTACGTGTCCGCGGTTCCGCGGGCGATTCTCGCGGCCAGTCGGTAGCCGCCGAGGAAGACGAGAAAGCCCGCGACGATTCCGACGAGGTTCGCGAGCCACGCGGGGACCGGAGCCGCGGCGGCGAGGACGCCCCCCCACGCGACGGTGACGACGAGGCCGTCGAACGTCGTCACCCAGAGGAGCGCGACGACGAACGCCACGTCGTCGGCGCCGAGTCGCTCGCGGCTGCGTGTCAGCCCCGCGCCGGGAACCGAAATCGAGAGGCCGCCGCCGTCGCCCCGCCGGACCGGCGCGAGCAGGCCGTACAATCGGAACACCCGCGCGACGGGGTCGGCGCGGCGGAACCACGCGTCGCCGTAGACGACCGCGCCGCCGACGGTGACGAGGCTGTACGCGACGACCACGACGGCGAGCGCCCGCGGGTTCGCCGCGAGCGGACTGACGACCTCCAGCCAGACGAGTCCGAGCAGACCGGCGACGCTGGGCCACGACCCGAGTCGGTCGGGGTAGGGTCGCGATAGCCTCCCTCCCGCCGCGAATCGACCCCGAAGCGCCGCGCCGAGCGTCCGCCACGGATTCACCAGCGGCCACGCGTTCCCGACGAGGTAGGTGACCATCGTGAACCCGGCCCACCAGCCGACCCACACGAGCAGGACGCCGAGGTTGGCGATGCCGACGGGCGGCCCGAACAGCCCGAAGGCGACGACGAGGACGAGCGCGGCGACGCCGAGGAGCTTGAGCGCGGCCTCCGCGGTTGCGACGGCTCCGGCGAGCCCTCCGATACGGACGCCCGCGCGCTCGAAGGCGTCCAGCGTCTCGTCGTCGGTGACGAACGCCGACAGCAGAAAGGAGACGCAGACGACGCCGCCGCCGGAGACGACGACGAGCCAGAACGGGGCCGGGACCGAGCGGAGCGACCCGGCCAGCGAGCCGGCGTGCGCGAGCGCCGAAGTCGAAAAAGTGACCGAGGCGACCGCGAACGTGGCGAACCAGACTGCACCGCGCCGAACCGCGGAACCGACCATGCTTCCGGCGCGTCGGCTCATCGCCGCGCCCGCGCCGCCAGCGACGGTCCGAACGCGAGCAGGGCCACGGCGACGACGAACACCAGCGTCGAGATGTCGACCGAGAGCGCCCGGAGCGCGCTCACGACGCCCGTGCCCCCGGCCGCGCCCGCGGTGAGGCCGCCGACGAGCGGGACGGTACAGCCGACACAGGAGACGAGTCCGAGCGCTCCCGAGAGCGCGCGCCTCGCCGCGTCGAGGACGGCGGCGTAGACGAGGTACGCGAGCGCGAGGGAGCCGGCGACGCGGTACGGGACGAACGTCGCGGAGACGGCGTCGCCGGCGTAGCCCACTCGCGGCCCCCAGCCCGGCGCGGCGAGCGAGAACTGCCAGCCGGTCGGATAGTGCGCGGCGGCGTGCCCGTGGCTCCCGCCGAAAAGCGCGACGAAGTCCACGGACACCAACCCGGCCAGCGCCGCGAGGACGAGGAAGTACGCGGCGGCGACCGCGCCGGCGACGACTCGCGCCCGGGCGCTCGCCCGCGGTGGCTCGGTCCAGAGGACGGCCGCCGCGCCGACGGTTATCCAGACGAACGGATAGAACAGGTACCGGAGGCTCTCGACGCGCTCCGGCGCGGCGGAGAGGTACGCCCCGACGGCGAGCGCCTCGACCCAGCAGAGCGCCGCGAGCCACCACAGCCGCGGCGCGTGCCGTGGGTCGAGTCGCCCCGCGTACGAGGTCGCCATCTCAGAGGAGGCCCACCAACCTGAGCGCGACGCCGACGACGAACAGCAGGCCGAGCACCCACGACCCGAGAAGCGCCGCCTGCGACCGCTCCAGCCCGCGCCCCCGCGCGGCGTGGTACGTCCCGTAGAACAGGTACGTGACCACGACGGTGAGCGTCCCGGCGACGAGCACCGGCCCCGCGGCGTCCGACACGCCCTCGGGGATAGTGCTGCCGCCGACGAACAGCACCGCAACCGCGCCGAAGCCGAGCGCCGCGAGGAGGAAGACGAGCGACAGCACCGTCGGGTCGTCGGCCCAGCGGCGCGCGGCGGTCCCGCTCCCGCGCTCGCGCTCGCTTTCGCCCGCGTTCCCCGACGATCCGCCACCGGTCGGCGTCGGAACGCTCGTGACGGAGTACTGTCGCCAACCGCGTCCGGTCAGAAACACGGTGAGCGCCAGCAGTGCGACGCCGAGGACGAACCCGAGGAACAAGCCAGTTTGTGCCATGTGAACACGCCTCGTTTTCTATAACTATCGACAATGATATAAGCGATTCGACCCCGCAGCGGCCCTCGGGGTCGAGTTCCCGGTCGTCGCCCGCCTCGAACGCGTCGCGACGGCGAAACGTGATTCTTAAGGGTCGCACGAGTCACGTAGCGTGTATGAGCGACGAACAGCAGGCGGAGGCCGAGCAGGTCGATGAAGAGGTCGAGTCCGGTATTCAGGACGGCGACTTCGTCCGCCTCGCGTACACGGTGCGAACGATCGAGGACGGCGACGTCGTCGACACGACGGACAAAGAAGTGGCCGAAGAGGCCGAGATCGACGTCGAGGGCTACGAGTTCGAGCCCCGCGTCGTCATCGTCGGTGCCGGCCACGTCTTCCCCGAGGTCGACGAGGCTCTCATCGGTGCCGAGGCGGGCGACGAGGACACCGTCGAGATTCCGGCGGTCGACGCCTTCGGCGAGTACGACGAGGACGAAGTGCGCACGGTCAGTGCCAACAAAATCGACGAGGACGACCGCTACCCCGGCGCGCAGGTCACTATCGACGGCGACCAGGGCCGTCTGGAGACCATCATCGGCGGTCGCGCCCGCGTCAACTTCAACCACCCCCTCGCCGGCGAGGACCTCGAATACGAGTACGAAGTGCTCGAACTCGTCGACGACCGCGAGGAGCAGGCCTCCGGCCTCCTCGGCATGTACCTCCAGCAGGCCCCCGAAGTCTGGATTCAGACGGACGAGGTCGAAGAGGAGCAGGTCGTCGAGTCCGACGACGACGAGGACGAAGACGCCGAACCCGAGACGGAGACCGTCACCGTCGAGAAGGACACGCTCTACATCGAGGCGACGCCGCAGATGACGATGAACCAGCAGTGGATGTTCTCCAAGCAGCAGATTGCGCAGGACATCATGCAGCGGCTGGACATCGACCGCGTCATCGTCCAGGAGACCATCGAGGGCGGCATGGGCGGCATGGGCGGCCTCGGCGGCATGATGGGCGGGGCGGGCGGCGCCGACATCGAAGAGGCAATCGAGGACGTCGACATCGACGCCGACGAACTCGCCGCGGAACTCGACGCCGACGAAGAGTAAGCGACTCCGCCGCCCTCGCCGTCCCGGCGAATCGGCGGCTTCTTGATACTCGCCTTCCGACCGCCTCGTAGCCATGGCTTCGCCAGACGACGCCGCGACGGACCAGTTCCGCGACCTCACAGACGTGAAAGTCGCGCTCGTCGCCGGGGTCTGCACCGTCGCACTGACGCTCTCGCTCGAATACGGCGCCGGTATCGAGGTGCCGTTCGTCTACCGCCTCTCGCCGCTCGCACCGTACTTCGCCTACGTCTTCTCCCGCGGGGCGGCGCTGTCCGCCCGAACGTGGATGGCGCTCATTGCGGTCGTCACGCTCGGCACGTTCGGCTTCTTCGTGTTCTAACCGCCCGCCGTCCGGCCTGATTTGACCCGGCTTGACCCGACCCGACTCGCCGCCGATGCGACGCTCAGGCGATGTCGCGGCTGGTGTCGACGCTGACGCGCTCCGCGAGCCGGAGTTTGATGGTCTCGTCGAGCGCGCGGCCGCCGCGGAACTTAGGGACCGCGAGCCGATTGACGATTTCCGAGCCGTCTATCTTCGTGTCGAGGTCGAACACCACGTCGGCCATGTGTTCTGTCAGGTCGCGGTTGTCCGGGACCGACTCGCCTTTCAGCCCGTGGAGGACGGTCAGGCCGCGCGTGTTGACCATGTGGGTCTGGAGGTCGTTGAGGAACTTCCGGTAGCGGGCGCTCTCGTTGCGTTCGAGCACGTCCGCCACGTCGATGATGAGATTCGCGCCCTCCGGCAGGTCACGGACCAGGCTGTTCGCCGTGTCGAGCGGCGCGTCGCCGCCCACGTCGCGGACCGTGGGGGTTCCGGTCGGTCCGGGACTTCGGTCGAGCGCGTCGGAGACGGCCTCGGCGGAGCGAATCGTCGTCAGCCACAGCGTCCCTCGCGTGGTCGTCAGTTCGTGTAAAAACAGCTCTGACTGGCTGGCCGGGTCGGCGGCGAGGAGGACGATGCTCCCCGCGGGAATGCCCCCGCCCAGTTGGCGGTCGAGCACGTCGATTCCCGTCGCCAGTCGAGACATAACCGTGTGTAAGGGGGTCGCTCATATTACTTCTTCCCCGGTATCTTGTCGGCTATCCGACGGTACGCGGCCCGAACTGTCGGCCGAGTGAGTACTGGCGACGACTCCTCGGGAACGGTCCCGAGCACCGGCGCGCCCACGAGGTCGGACACCGCCTCGGGAGCCACTCGTGACCGAGAGATGACACATCCGACGACCGGGGTGCCGAGCGCCCGCGCCATCGCGGCCGTCTTCGCCGCGTCGCGGAGCGCCGGCGCGCACAGCGGCGACACGACGACCACGCCGTCGGCGACGCGGAGCGGGACGGCGGCGTCGGGGCCGGCTCCCGCGGGACAGTCGACGACCGCACGCCGCTCGTCGCCCGCGGCGGTTCGGAGCCACCGCTCGAAGGCGTCGTCGTCGGTCCCGGCGGGTGCCGGCAGCACGGAGACGGTCGAGTCGGTCGGATGCGACCGAACCGACGGCTCCCGTACGGGTGCGCCAGAGGCGGCGTCCACCGGTCGTCCGACGCCGGCCATCGTGTGGAGGTTCGGCATGTCCCTGTCGGCGTCGACGGCGAGCACCGGGCCGTCGAGCGCGCTCGCCAGTCCGAGGGTCGTCGTGGTCTTCCCGCTGCCGCCCTTGCCGCCCGCGATTGCCAACATAGCCGAGGCTGGCCCCGGCTTGGTACTTGAACCTGCGGCGAAAACGAGTCGAGCGAGCCGGGTCGAGCCGAACTTAGTCGTTACAGCAACCGCCGGCCTCGCCGCCGAAGTCGACCGCGAGCGGCTCCGAGATGGCCTCGTTAATCTTCTCTAACTCGCCGACGAGTTCGGCCTGCGCGAGGAGGTACTCCTCCATCACGGGCTCGGAGTGGAGCTCTTCCTGTGCCGCTTGGACCTTCCGGAGCCCCTCTTGGGTCGCTTCCCCCATCTGCCGGGACACGTTGAACTCCTCGCGAAGCTGGTTGAACTCCGTGATGAGCTCCTGCACGTCGTCGTCGGCTTCGACGGCGGCTTTCGCCTCCTCGTAGGCTTCGTACTTCGGATGGTCGGCGATGGCTTCGCCGAGTTCGCGCCCGAGTTCTTCGAGCCGCGTCGTCTGCGTGCTCATAGCCGCGCGTTGGGGTGCGAGCGGTTTCAACCTGCCGAACGGGGAAGGCAACGGTGCGAGCGTTTCGAGCGTCAGGCGCGCTCAGACGTGGGCGTCGACGAACGCGGCCACGTCCTGCAGTTCGTCCGGGCCGACGCCGTGGGGCGCGTTGTAGACGTTCGCCGTCACGTCAGCGCCGAGTTCGCGGAGGCGCTCGGCGGCGCGTTCGACCCGCGAAGTCGGGATGATCTGGTCCATCGACCCGCCGCCGACGAACACCGGTTTGCCCGCGATGCCGTCGGGGTCGAGGTCGGCGTGGGAGTCCGCGAGGTAGCCGTGGAGCGCGACGACCCACGCGTAGTCGTCGGGGTCGTCGAGGAGGAGCGACAGGCTGGTAATCGCGCCCTGACTGAAGCCGAGGAGGCCGATTCGGTCGGGGTCGATGTCGTACGCTTCGACCGCGCCGGCGATGGCCTCGCGGACGAGATTCCGCGAGCGTTCGAACTGCTCGGCGTGGGGTTGGCTCTCGTGGAGACCGCCCCCTGAGAGGTCGAGTTCGTACCAGGTGTAGCCGCCTTGCAGACGGTCGGGCGCGCGGAGGCTCACGACGTGGACGTGGTCGGGGAACTCCTGTGCGATAGACAGGAGGTCCTGTTCGTTCGAGCCGCGGCCGTGGAGCAAGACGACGGCGGGAGCCGGCCCGTCGCCCGGTTCCGACGGTTCGACGTGGACGTGTTCGAGGGGGATGTCCGACATGGACACCGGTAGGCCGCCGCGAGCCTTGAATCCCCGAGTGACGGGCGGGTAACCGGGTGACACCGTCGCGGGCGCCGCACCGCCGGTCGACTCGCGTGTGGGTGTGTGACGCTCGCTCGTGGGGAAGCGCGGTGGTTAAACGGCTCCGTCCGCAACGATGGGGCAATGAGCCAGGACGCCACCTCGGAGGGAGACCTTCGAAACACCGGGATGTCGCTCAAGCACGACCGGGAGTGGGATTACGAACTCGAACAGATCGTCGAAGCCATCGAGGAACGCGACGCCAAGCGCGTCGGCCTCCAGTTCCCCGAGGGGCTGAAGCGCCGCGGCCCGGCGGTCGCCGACGACCTCCGTCAGCTCTGCGACGACGACGTGACGTTCATGCTCTCCGGTCAGCCGTGTTACGGCGCGTGCGACCTCGACACCTACCTCATGCGCCGAACCGACGTGTTCGTCCACTTCGGCCACTCGCCGATGAAGGAGTCGGACAAAATCATCTACGTCCCGCTGTTCTCCAACGTCGACCCGTTCCCCATCATGGAGGACGCGCTCGACGACATCGAGGGCGACGAGGTCGGCCTCGTCACCACCGCCCAGCACATGAACCGCTTCGAGGACATGTGCGACTGGCTCGAAGAGCGCGGCTACACCGTCCAGACCCGCAAGGGCGACGACCGCCTCACCTACGAGGGACAGGTCCTCGGCTGCAACTACGCCTCCGCGGACATCCCGGCGGACGACGTGCTCTACGTCGGCGGCGGCAAGTTCCACCCGCTCGGCCTCGCGATGGAACACCCCGACAAGAACGTCGTCATCGCCGACCCCGTCAACAACGTCGTCACCATCGCCGACACGCGGAAGTTCATGAAACAGCGCTACGCGTCGGTCCACAAGGCGATGGACGCCGAGAAGTGGGGCGTCATCTTCTGTACGAAAATCGGTCAGGGCCGCATGGAAATCGCCGAGAAGATTCTGGAGGACAACGAGAACGCCTACCTCATCACGATGGACGAGGTGACGCCCGACCGGCTCCGGAACTTCGACATGGACGCGTTCGTCAACACCGGCTGCCCGCGCATCACGACCGACGACGGTCCGCGGTTCCACAAGCCGATGCTGACGCCCCAAGAGTACCGCATCGCCGTCGGCGACGAACCCCTCGACGCCCTCGAGTTCGACACGTTCCACGGCACCTGGTAAGCCGAGTAGCCGAGTCGCTCCACGACCCCCGTGAACGCCCCGCGCGACCCCGCCGCGTGTCGCGTCCTGTCTCGATGCTCTCGTCGCGCCTCGTCTCGGATATGTTCGATTTCTAGATTGTCGCCCCAGAATACCTATACGGGCCGCCCGTTCACGGACACGTATGGTCCCTCCACGAACACGAACTGCCCTCCTGAGTCTGCTCGGCGTCCTCGCGCTCGCGGGAACCGCGGCCGCGCAGAACTTCGACTCCGCACCGCAGCTTTCACCGGTGTTCCGCGCCGGCGGGAGCTTCCTCATCGACCTCGTCGTCGGCGGCATCCTCGTCGCCGTGGCCCCAGCGTACACCAGAGACGCCATCGCCGAGATTCGAGACGACCCCGGCGGGTCGCCCCCGCTCGGCGTCTCGGTCGCGGTCGGCGCGCTCGTCGCGGCGATTCTGTCGCTCGTCCCCATCCTCGGTAGCGTCATCCTGTTCGTCGTCGACATGCTCGGCCTCGGCGTCGTCGGCCGCAACCTCGTCCGCTCGTGGACCTGACGCCGCGTCGGCGCGACTGACGGGCGGCTCTCACGAGCACCACAACATTCAGGGCACAGGTAGCGAATTGGTCAGACAGATGTCGACGACCCACCTCTCCGTTCTCGGACTCGACGTGCAGCGGGTCGTCACCCCGCTCGAAGCCGCTGTCGCCGACGCCGACCGGGTTCGGCTGGTCCGCGACGAGGCCGACCCCGAGCAGGGTCGCGACCCGGACGACTGCGCCCCCGGCGTGCCGCGCGCGAGCGCTCACGCCGCGAAAGCCGTCACCGAACGGCTCGCGGGCCGGAACGCGGTCGACGAAGCACGACTCCCGTTTACCGCCTCCTTCGAGGAACTGTACGCCGCGACGACCGACCTGCTCCGCGGGGCCGCCGCGGACGGCGACGTACAGGTGAACCTCGCGGGCGCGCCCCCGCAGGTCGCCGCCGCGTTCTACGCCGCGCGGACCGCCCTCGTCGACGGCGGCGAACTCGACCGTGGAACCGTCTCGCTTCTGACCATCCCCGCGACCGACCGCCCCGACCTCGCCGCTATCGACGACCTCCGGTCGCTCGTCGGTGATGTCGAGGCCGCCTCCGACGCGTTCGACGAGTTCCGCCGCGTCTCCGACGGCCCCGCGGCCGCGGCCGTCGCCCGCCCGCTCCGTATCGCCCTGTCGGACCTGCGCGACGCGCTCGCCGACGCCAGCGGGGAGTCCCGTCCGAACTCCCGCACCGGCCGCACCGCGGGCGCTCGCGGGGCGCGCTCCGGCAGCGACTCGCCGCTCGGCGCGATGAGTTCCTACGTCGGCCGCGCCCGCGAACAGCTCGCGGACCTCGTCGAGTCCGAGGACCCCCGCCCGGACCCCGAAGACACTCGCGACCCGAACGCGGTCCTCGACGCGCTCGACGTGTGGCTCGACGGCGAGAGTCGCCTGCTCGCGTCGGTCGAAGACGACCCCCACGAACTGGTCGCCCGCTTCCGAACGAGCTGCGAGGCGCGCTTCGGGAAGTTCGAAGACCGAGCGACCGTCGAGCTGTTCGAGTCGCTCGACCGCTTCGAGGCGCACCTCGACGCCTACCTCGACGCTCGCTCGCAGCTTTCGGCCGCTGCCGGCCCGGTTGCCGAGCGGACGACCGAACTCTCCGAGCGGGCCGCCGAGGCCGCGACGAGCCTCTCGGCCCTCGACGATTCCGGTCCCGCAACGGGCGAGTCAGCCCTCGAACTCGACGGGCACGCGCTCTCGCCGCTGGGCGACCTCGAAGCGGCGGTGCTGTCCGTCCTCGCTGCGGGGCCGCCGCGCTCTCGCCCGCGGACGCGCCGCGGGGTCGCCGCCGAACTCCGCGAGCGCGCCGAACACCACGGCATCGTCGCCGGCGCGCGCGACGAGGAGACGTGGTCGGCGTTCGATTCGTTCTGCGTGGGCGTCGCTCGCGACAGCGTGGCGGGCGACCGATTCGAAAAGCGACTCTCGAACGCGCTCGCTCCGCGGCTCGACGTGGCGGTCGAGGGACTCACCGCGAACGGATTCGTCACGACGCGCGAGCGCGAACGCGGCCGCGACGCGCTCGAACCCACGGACGCGGGTCGGCTCTGGGCGTCGACGACCGACTGGGAGTCGTTCCGAGAGACCGTCATCGACGACCTGCTCCGCGACTGCGTCGAACGCGACGAGGGCGCCGCGGACGCGTAGCGCGGCGCGACCGCCCGCTCAGACCGCGTCTTCGACGAACGCGACGGCCGCTTCCGGCGAGTCGCACGGCTCGAAGCCCTCTAGCGAGCCGACCTGTTGGGTTCTGATGCCGGCCGTCGGGCGGTCGAAGACGTTGGCGTAGCCGATTTCGGAGAGCGTCCCGCCGCCGCCGTCGACGGCGATGACGGCGTCGCCGTTCATCGCGACGAGCGCGTTTCTCGCGTGGCCGAGCCCGGTCGCAATAGGGATGTCGACGTAGGAGTTCGCATCCTCGCGGTCCTCGCCCGGCAGGACGCCGATAGTCGTGCCGCCGGCGTCTTTCGCGCCGCGACAGGCCGCCTTCATGACGCCGCCGAGGCCGCCGCAGACGACCGTGTGGCCGCGCTGGGCGAGCAGGCGACCCAGGTCTTCGGCGATGGCTTCGACCGGGTCGGGGACGACGCTCCCGCCGACGACGCTCACGCGCACGGCGAAGTCACTCCTCGGCGTGCTGTGGTGTCGCCTCGGCACTCGACGCGACCGAGACTGGCGTCTGTGTTCATGTGGTATCGGACCGCGTCGAAGATGATAAGTGCGGGGCCGCATCGCCCGACCGAAGCCGGACTGCCGTTCTCAGTTGCGTCAGAACTCGTCCGGTCGCCGCGAGTCGTCGTCCAGCGGGGAAACCGCTTCCCACGCGCCGCACGCGCGCATCGTCCGAGCCATCGAAGAGAAGTTCGCCGTTTGTTTGTGGGTTCCTGACATGGTATCTGGTAACATGAGTTGGTGCATTAAATATCTTGTCAGGGTAACACCTTATACACCACATATGTCTCTATTTTCTATTGTAGGCTACAATTTCGTCCACAAATATGCGCGGGTTGTCTGCGTATTGCTAGTCGTTGTTGTCGGGTCGTCGGGACGCGTCGGACGAGAGAGCGCAACGCTTAGTCCCCCGGCGGGAGGACACGTCTCTATGACAGTCAGCGACTGGAGCGACTGGCTCCCGCGCGCGGTCGAGTCGGCCGACCCCGAGACGGTTGCCATCTGGTATCTGGGCTGCAACGGGTTCGTCATCAAAGGTAGCAAGGGGACGACGCTGTTCGTCGACCCGTACGTCGGCATCGGCGACCCGCCGCGGACGGTCCGTATGATTCCCGTCCCGTTCGACCCCGAGGACGTGACCGAGGCCGACGCGGTCCTCGCCACGCACGAGCACACGGACCACGTTCACGGGCCGAGTCAAGCGCCCATCCTCGAAAACACGGGCGCGACGTTCGTCGCCCCCGACGACTCGCTTTCGGTCGCCTACGACGACGAGGCGTGGTTCGACGACTACGACCTCTCCGAGGACCAGTTCGAGGAGGTCGCGGAGGGCGACAGCGTCGACATCGGTGAGTTCACCGTCCACGTCGAACCCGCCTACGACCCCGACGCGTCCCATCCGGTCGCCTACGTCTTCGAACACGAGTCGGGGACGTTCATCCACGGCGGCGACACCAAGCCCGCCGAGGAGTTCGCCGGCATCGGGGAGCGCTACGACCTCGACCTCGGCATCCTCGCGTTCGGAACCGTCGGCAACATCCCCGACAAGGAGACGGGCGAGCCGGTCCGCACGACGTGGTACAACGACGAAAACCAGATTATCGAGGCCGCGAGCGACCTCGACCTCGACCGCCTCGTCCCGACTCACTGGGACATGTGGAAGGGCATGACCGCCGACCCGAAGGTGCTGCACCACCACGCCAAGAGCTTCGAGGCCCCGCGCTCGCTCGACCTCGTCGAAATCGGTGACCGCGTCGACCTCTGAGGTCGCGTTCGAGCCGCCTTTTCGGGGCGGCCGTTCCGCGCCGGTCATCGCCGGCTGACAGCCGCCGCATCGAAACCGTCGAATCGGGAGACGACGGCGAGGCGACTTCGCGGCCCCGGTTGTTTTATAATGGATGTCGGGAAAGTGGCGGCCATGAGCCGCGAGTCCGAAGGGGTTACATCGGTTTCCGACGGCGAGGTCACGGTCGACAAGACCTTCGCAGCCGACGAGTTTCCCGTTCCCGCCATCAAGTTCGTCATCAGTTCGACGCGAGACGAGGCGACCCGAATCCGAGTCATCGACCGCATCCCGGAGTCGTTCCCGATGGAGAGCGTCGGGTTCCACCCCGACTTCGAGAGCGACAACTGGACGGCCTACAAGGACCACCGCGTCGAGTACGAGCGGACGCTCGACCCCGGCGAGGAGCTCGTAACGGTCTACGGCATCCGCATCACCGACGGCCACGACCAGACGGATTTCCTCGAAGAGCCGGCGCTCGAACGCATCCCGGTCGACGGCGGCATCGACCCCGACGACATCGACGACATCCTCGGAGAAGACCGCAGTCAAATCGTTCGAGACGTGCTCGCGGGCAACCGCGACCCGCCCCGCGACGAGTCGGACGCCGACGACGCGGACCCAGAGGACGAGGGGGAAGTCGTCCTCGACGCGCCCGCCGACCCCGACTCGGAGGCCGAAGCAGCCGACGCCGCCGAGACGGACGCGACCGCCGCAGATACCGCAGACGCCGCCGGCGACGAGCCGAGTGACGGCGACCTCGCGGCCGCCTTCGCTGGCGGAGACGACGGGGAGACCGACTCCGAGGCGGCCGAGGCGCAGGCGGCCGACGACGGCGACGAGTCGGTCTCCACGCCCTCGCCCGACGACGACGTGCTCGGCGACGACGGGGAAGCCGATGACGGGGAAGCCGACGACGAGTCCGCCGAATCGACCGGCCCGCGCGCGGTCGCCACCGACACCGCGCCGGCCGTGACCGCGCACCTCGAACAGCCCGATGTCGATGTCGAGGCCGAGGCTGAAGACGCCGAAGACGCCGATGCCGAGGTGGACGCCGACACCGGCGCGACCGGAAGCGCGCCCGCACCTGACGCGGACGGCCTCGTCGGGGCGCTCGCCGCCGAGATTCGCTCAGGCGCGGCCGACGAAGACGACCTCGAAGTCATCCGCGAGGCGGTCGACGCCGAGACGCGACGGAGTACCGACGTTCGCATCCGCCGCCTCCAGTCGCAGATGGAGGACCTCGCGGCGTACTCCGACGCGCTCGCGGAGTTCATCGACGAGGAGGGGACCGGGAGCGACCTCGTCTCCGAGTTCCGCGCCGAGATGACCGCGTTCCGCGAGGACCTCGACGCCCTCGACTCGATGGTCGACGGCGCGGTCGAGTCGGTCGATGACGCGACCTCACGGCTCGACGCGGCCGAAGAGACCATCGCCGCGGTCGACGACCGCTCCGACCGCGTCGCTACCCGAGTCGCGGACGCCGAGAGCCGCCTCGACGACCACGACGGCAGGCTCGAAGGCCTCGCGTCCGACCTCGACACCGCCGAAGACACCCTCGACGACTACCACGGCTGGCTCGAATCCCACAACGAGCAGTTCGAGACCGTCGAAGGCCGACTCGACGACCACGACGAGCGGCTCGAGACCGCCTCGCGAAACATCGACGCCGGCTCCGACCGCCTCGACAGCGTCGAAGAGACGCTCGCCAAGCGCGAGGAGGAACTCGTGACGGTCCGCGAACGCCTCGACGACATCGCCGGTCGGCTCGACGAGACCGTCGACCGACTCGAAGGGGCCGAATCCAGCGCCGCCGAAGCGACAGAGCAGGCTTCGACGCTCCACGACGAAGTCGGGGACATCCGCGAGGACATCGCCGACCTCGACGGGGACATCGTGGAGACGCGGGAGGCCCTCGACGACCGCCTCGCGGAGATTCAATCGCGGGTCGAAGACGCCGCGGCCGACGAGGAAATCGAGGCGCTGCGCGACGACATCCGCGAACTGGACGACACCGTCGCGGAACTCGAAACCTTCCGCGAGCGCCTCGCGGGAGCCTTCGGTACCGGCATGGGCGGCGGCCCGGCCGCCGGCGACGACGGCGACGGCGACACCGACGAGGCGGAGTAGTCCGACCGAGCGCGCTCCCGAGAGACGTTTTCCCGAAGCGCAACCTGTTTAGCGGGCCGCCCCGACGTTCCGATGATGACAGAGACGGTGCGCGTCGCTGTTCCGCGAAAGGGTCGCCCCCTCGAAGCGGTGCTCGAACGGTTCGCCACGACCGAGAGCATCGCCGAGGTGGCGGACGAAATCACCTCGACGCTCCGATACGAGAAGTCGGTCACGAAGGGCCATACCCGGCCGGAACACGACGTGTACGAGCGACTCGCGGATTACAGCGACCTCTCGGACCCGGCCGCGCCGGAGTACACGCTCCTGCGCGACGACCGGGACGGGATGCCGCGGCGCATTGTCTTCGACAGCGTCGTCCTCGAAATCGACGGGGTCGACATCCACCTCGTCGGGCGCGAGGAGCCGTTCCGCGCCCTGCGGACCCACGAGTTCGGCCTCGGCTTCGACAGCGCCGACCTCGTGCTCGAAGAGGTCGTCAAGCTTCGCCCCGAAGGGCTCGGGAGCATCGAGGACGTGAACGCCCGCATCGACCCGATGGACACCGACGTGCGGGTCGTCTCCGGCCTCGGAGACACGGTCTACCACACGCTCATGGCCGACCCCGAACTCCTCCCGCCGGGCTCCGAACTCGACCGCGACTTCGTCGCGGACTACGCGGGCGACCTGTGTATCTCGCCGCGCTACGAGCGCCTCGTGGAGGCGGTCCTCGGGACGCGGTGTCTCGACGACGTGACGTTCGCGTACCCGGACGACGCGCCGGAAGAGGAGGCCGCCATCGCGGAGACCGGCATCGGCGTCTACCTCACGATGACCGGGTCGACCGCGCGCGAACACGGCCTCGTGCTCGGTGAACACCTGTTCCCGAGCGAGACGGTCCTGATGGAGAACGTCGCGGAGGCGACGCCGGCCGCCGAAATCGTCAAGCGGGCCATCGCGTCGCCCGAGTTAGAGACCGAACTGAAGGTCTGACTGCCGACCGACGCCCTCCGCCGACGACTCGTTTTTCCGCTCCGCGTCGCCGCAGAACAGCAGCGTCGAGAGCGTCCGCGCCTCGAAGCCGCCGTCGTCGGTGAGCGAGACGGTCGTGTTCGACGCGTTGCAGTCGAACTGCGATTTGTCGACGGTGACCGCCTCGGTCGTCCCTTCGCCCGATTCGTCCCGCCGAGCGACGCGAAGCGTGACCTCGCGGACCTCGGTCAGCGATGCACCGACCCGCGCGCCGGGTTCGAGGCGGTACGCGCCGCCGAAGGCGACCGCGCCCGCGGGCGTCTCGTAGGCGAACTCGACGACTTCGGCCACGTCGGTCGGGTTCGCGACGGCGAGACCGTGGGGCTTCGTGGCCTCGGTGGGGAGCGACCCGTCGCCGAGCGCGACCGTGACCGCGTCGTCGGCGTCGACGACGTGGGAACCGCAGGCCATTCGGGTCGACCCGCCGGAGACCGAGACACCGCCGTCGCCGGGCGAGAACGCGGTCCACGAGCGGTTACAGTCGAAGTCGTCGGGGGCGACCGATTCAGTCGCCACGGCGTCCGAGTCGATGTCGGTCACGGTCACCTCGTAGGCGGCGGGAACGCGGAGCGAGACGTTCACGGTCGCGTCGGCGTCGAGTTCGTAGGTCTCCGCGTGGCCCGCGCCGAGCGGGCGCGAAACGTCGATACGAGCGGTCCACGACTCGCCGGTCGGGTTTTCGAGGCGGATGTGGTGGGGTTTTAGCGCCCCGCCGTCGCCCGCGGGACCGTCGCCGACGACTGTCGTGAGTCGCTCGCCGGATGCGACCGAGACGGTATCCACCGGTTCGGGCGTCGGGTCGGGGGTCGATTCGGTCGTCGAGTTTCCGTCGTCAGCGTCGTCAGCGCCGTCGCCGGCACTCGCGATACAGCCCGTCAGCGCCGCCGCGAGGCCGGTTCCGGCCGCGGCGAGGAGGGTTCGTCGGTGCACACCTACTCCAACGCGTCGGGGTCACTTTCGCCTGTGTGTGGCTCAAGCGCGCCTTTGAGTCCAGGCGACGCCGAGGCTCACGAGGACGGCGAGGGCGACGCCGACGAGGAACACGAGCGCGCCGGGGCCGGCGAGGAAGGCGGAGACGAACTCCGCGACGCCCGGTTCGGGGGCGGGACCGGTCGGAGCCGGCGCGGCGTACCTGACCTGTGGCCGTCGCGCGGTCCACAGCGTCTGCACGGCGACGCTTCCGACTAGCGTGACACCGACGCCGGCGACGAGCGTCCGAAGCCCCGAGGAGAGCTTCGATTCGGTTCGCTCCGCGCCCGCGAAGAGAACGACGGCGGAGCGGGTCGGGCCGTAGACGGCCATCTCGCGGCCCTGCGCGGAGACCCACGTCGTCACGGGCTCTATCAACTCGGCGTCGACCAGTCGCTCGACGTGGTAGCCGACGGTCTGGAGCGTCGTGTCGAGCGCGTCGGCCAGTTCGGAGGCGGGGCGCGGATCGTCGTAGACGGCGGCGAGGAGCCGCCTCGCGGTGGCAGACGACAGCGCCGACAGGACCTCGTCCGCGTCGTCGTCGTCGAGTGCGACGAGAAGCGGGCTCAGCCCCCGGTCTCGAACCGATGCGGCGGCGGGTTTCAACGGGAGCAACGAACTCACGGTTTCGACCGTCGTTCTCGCGCTACGGATAAAGAGGGCGGTATGAGTCAAGCGCCCGTTTGAGCCTCGCTCCGTCGGGCAGAACGAACGTCTGTGTAGATTAGTACATGCTAGCGACACGGCGATGGCCGCTCGCGGAGTAGTACGACTGTGAACCAGATTCGAACGAACCCCGCGGAGGCACAGCGATGAACGGCGATGCGGTCCGATACGAGAGCGACCACTACAAGGCGACCGCCGGCTTCGGAGCCCGGAAGCGGGACCTGCAACTCGTCTTTTTCGACGCGCAGTACCCGCAACCGGACCCGACGGCGGCCGACCGCCCGTCGGTCGAGAGCCAGACGATGAACGCGCTCGAACGCGTGGAAGCGGCCGTCGGCCGCTCGGGACTCGACTTGGACGACGTGCTCCGAACGACGGTCTACACGACGGACCTCGACCGAATCGACGCCGTCGAGTCGGCCTACGACGCCTACTTCGACGACCGGCGACCGGCGATGACCGTCGTCGGCGTCTCCGAACTCCCGAACGACGCCGCCGTCCAAATCGAGGCGACGGGCGTCAAACGATAGGTCGCGCACACGCAGATTCAATATAGCGAGATACAGTTTACGAGTCGCGCTCCGAACAGCGGCCACGCTTCTCAGCGGAGCGAGTAAATGTTGGATTCGTACGTTTCGCGCACTCTGTCGCCCCAGTTGTGGGTGTACGTGTCGATGATGTCGCCGGCAACGTCGCCGCGGAGGTACTTGACGATGCCGCGGTCGCCGGTGCGGTCCCGAAGGTGGGTGGTGAAGAAGTGCCGGAAGTAGTGGGGCGTGACGTTCTCCTCGCGGTCGCCGCCCGCCCGGTACCAGCCGGCGTCGGCGGCGTGGGCGGTGACGACGTGGTGGACGGCGTCGGGTTCCAGTCGCCGGCCCCACCCCGAGGCGGTGCCGACGAAAAGCGGTTCGGCCGGCGACGGCGAATCCGGCCGAATCGCCAGCCAGCGCAGGAGGACGGCCTCCAACTCGTCGTCGACGGGGACGACGGTCGACCGCTTTCGCTTGTTCGAGGCGGTTCGCTCCTCGCCGTTCGTGACGCTTCCGACGCTCGGGTCGGCGGCGACGTATATCGACGGTCCGCGGCCGTCGAGGGCGGCGCGGGTCGATACATCGGCCAGTGGTGTATCCACCGACAACGACACGTCTCGAAGGTCGAGGTTGCACAGTTCGCCGACGCGCATCCCGGTCTTGAGGAGGGTGACCACCAGCGCGTGGTCCAGCGGATGGGCGATTCCGCGGACGAATCCCCGCATCTGCGGGACCGAAAGCTCACGTCGAGCGGGGTTGGTGTCGATGCGCTCGTCCATCTCCTCCATCACGAGGCTCATCGGGTTGGAGTCGAACGCGCCGACCTGCGCCATGTAGGCGTAAAACCGGTGGAGGTAGGAGGCGTACGTCGCCACCGTGCTCGGCGCGACATCGCGGTTTCGAAGGGTGTGTATCCACGCCATGCAGTCGCGGTGAGTCGCGTCGTCGACCGACCGGGCCGTCCCGGCGGGGTTCCGCGAGGGGTCGCCGAGAAACGACTCGAACGCTCGGAGAACGCGCTCGTAGGCGTCGCGGGTCCGGTCGGTCTTCCCGTGATAGGTCATATCCTGCAGGAAATACCCGACCGGGTCCTCCGCGTCGGCGGGTCGCTCAGCGGCCATCGCGCTCCGCCAGCGTGTAACCGCCGTGTCGCCCGCTGTACACGACTCGGCCCTTCGATTGGAGCTCCTGAAGCGTCGATTCGAGGCGGTCTTCGATGTCGTCGGTCAGCGCCGCGACGAGGTCGTCCCACGACCGGTGCGAATCGGCCGCGAGCGCCTCGACGATTCGGCCCTCGAACCCGCCGTTATTTTCACTCCCACCCTCCTGATTTGAACCGTCGTTCTGGACCCCCGTCTTCCCCCCGTCAACCCCCGGGGTTGTCGCCGCTTCGTCGCCCCTCGACGGAACGTCGAAATCCCGCCGACCGGCCTGTACCATCGTCCTGACAAATTCACTTTGGCTCATCCCGAGTCGGTCCGCGTGGTCCTTCCAGACGGCCTTCTGGTGGGCCGGGAGGTAGGTTTGCACCGTCGCACGGTCGACCTCGTCGCTCATGAACGGGTCGACACGGGGGTCGATATTCAATCTACCGGCACAGTCCAGAATAAGAGAAGTTATCCTGAGCAGTGCATGCGGATTTTCGGCGGCGAGTCTGAGTTATCCCGAATACTGCAATCGTATTTTTGGCAATTTGCATGCAGTATTCAGAATATTAGATTCCCCCGGAGAACGCCGATTTTGGCCGTTTCGAGCGAATCTGAGACTCGGCCAATTTCTGTCGCTTTCGAGAGGTCGAATATCACGCAGTACCGTCTCTTTTCTGTGATGACGCCCGATTTTTGGATGGTACTCCTCCAACCAATTACTCCCGGAGTAATGCATGGAGAACCCACTTACACGGGTTTCGTTATTTCACAACTGATGTTACTGAATTATTATAAAAACTCGATGACGGTGATTTTGTCTCCACTTTATTTCTCCCGTCATAGTGTGAATACTCACCCATATATTTCTGTCTATTTTCACAGAAATATATTTGCGGAGCGACGCACCATCCGTGTTCTCTCGAACGGCTATATTTCAACCCAAATTAACTCGGTATTTTCACTGATTATATCAGCCATTCATCTCTGAATATATGTCGCCGGACGGAGTTTCGTTTCGAATCGGCTCTGTCTGTTATTATGTGGGGCGTCGTCTCGAAGAACTCTGATGAATGTTGTCTGATTCGAACACGCAACCACCCGGGTGACTCCGTTCCGAACCCACCCGAAGACGAACCAACTGAGGTCTTTGGCGGCTCGATTCGGCCTCTGTTGACGCCTTCACAGCCCTCGTCTTCGCGGTGAGAACCGTCACTCGGGGCGTGGCCCCCGCTCAGATGGAGCGGCGCTCAAGCGCGCTGTGGCCGTCCTGACGAGATTGCGTGAATCCGAGGGTTCGGTGTCTCGCTCACGGCCGGATGCCGACGACTCACTCGCTCGGCGGTGACGACCCGTTCGAGGAACCATCTCTCGGCTGGCGGCTCGCTCGGGCGGACCGTCTCGAATTTCGAATGCGACGCCGCACTCCGTCTGCACGACCGGACTCGCGGCCGCGTCCCCGCAACCGCTGTACTTCCGACTGCGATACGAACCACCCGAGCCGCGAGCGCGACGTGGCTGTCACTTGCGGCGTTGACGACCCAAGCACTATCGTCCCTTGGAACTCCGATTTTCCTCGTTAGCGCGACTCAATCCCCGATTCTCTGAACGCTTCGGTCGCTGGCGGTTTGTCCGATTCGAGACTCGTATATTGTATTTCGCTATATACAATTCTGGTTCTCGGGTTCGACCGAGCTCGGGAAATTCGAGGTCCCGTCGAACCCGGCCGGTTCGCGTCGAAGTCACTGAGACGACCGGATGCCAACGACTTCACCCGGCGCTACGCTTCGACTCGCTCTATCAGGTCGGGGCCGTCGTTGGCGGGGCTGTTCACCCGCGTCGAGACGGGGTACGCCGTGAGTTCGTCGTCGGGGTAGGTGTCGAGGAGCGCGGCCGCCTCGTCGGGGTCGCCGTGGAGCCACGTCTGCTCGTCTTCGGGCGCGAGGACGACCGCCATCCGGTGGTGGAGCTCCGAGACGAGGTCGTTCGGTTCGGTCGTGACGACGGTGAACGTCTCCAGCGGTTCCTGTTCGCGCGAGGGGCCGCCGCTCCCGAAGTCGCCGAGGCCGGTCTGTTTCGTGGAGGGCGTCCACCGCTCCCAGAGGCCGGCCATGGCGAACGGGCGGTCGTCCTCGAAGGCGACGCGATAGGGCTGTTTGCGTCCGCCGCGGTCGACCCACTCGTAGAAGCCGTCCGAGGGAACGAGACATCGGCGGGCCTCGTAGGCCTCGGCAAAACTTCGCTTTTCGCGGACGGTCTCCGCGCGGGCGTTGATTCGGTCGTTGCCGACACTTGCGCTGTCGGCCCACGAGGGGACGAGCCCCCATTTCAGAAAGCGGAACTCCTCGGGCGCGTCGTTGGTCACGACCGGGAGTTCCTGACCGGGCGCGCAGTTGTACCGCGCCGAAAGCGGGCGCGTCGGCGTCGCGTCGAACCGCGTTTCGAGTTCCTCGGGTGGGGTAAACAGCGTGTAGCGGCCGCACATATCTCCGGCTTCGCGCTCTGCGGGTAAAACGCCCGCGGCGGGGGAAGTGCGGAAGCGTTCTGAGAGCGTGGCGGCCGGCCCACGACGACGCATTTAGGGTTGCCGACGCCCCCCTGTCGGACATGCGAATCGAGAACAGCTTCATCCCCGTCCGCGGCGTGGGCGAGCGGACGGAGCGGAACCTCTGGCGGGCCGGGGCGACCCACTGGGACGAGTTCGACGCCTCGCTCGTCGGCGCGAAGACGGGCGACCGAATCGAGACGTTCATCGCCGACGCCGCCGCCCACCTCGACGACGGTAACTCGCAGTTCTTCGACGACTGCTTCCCCTCGGGCGAACGCTGGCGACTCTACGAGAACTTCCGCGACGAGACGTGCTTTTTCGACATCGAGACGACCGGCCTCTCGCCCGAGCGCGACTCGGTGACGACCGTCTCGTTCTATCAGGACGGCGAGACCACGACGCTCGTCAGCGGCGAGGACCTGACCGCCGACGCCCTCCGCGAGCAGTTCGTCGACGCGAAACTCATCGCGACGTTCAACGGCGCGCGCTTCGACGTGCCCTTCCTCGAAACCTCGTTCGACGTCTCCATCGACGTGCCGCACGTCGACCTCATGTATCCCTGCCGCACGCTCGACCTCACTGGCGGACTGAAGGAAATCGAGAAAGACGTGGGCATCGACCGCGACCGCCCCGACATCTCCGGGCGCGACGCCGTCCGCCTCTGGCGGGAATACGAGCGCGGCGACCAGTCGGCGCTCGACACGCTCGTCTCCTACAACCGCGAGGACGCGGTCAACCTCGAACGCCTCATGGAGACGGTCACCGGCCGACTCCACGACCGCGCCTGCGAGGGTCTCGACGCCGACCTCGCCTGAGTCGAGCGAGAAGTTGACCCCGCGCCCGCGCGAGCGCCGCCGACTCGTGCGGGCGTGCCGGAACCCCGCGCTTTTTTCATCCCCCGAAGCGACGCGCCGCACATGACCGACGACCCCGACGCCGACCCCGAGGCGGACGACTCCGCCGATTCGACCCCGTCGTCCGACGACGCGACCGAGGCAACCGAGGCGACCGACGGCGACGAGCCAGTCGACGCCGACGCGACCGTCGAAGCGGCGGACGGCGGCACCGACGAGCGCGACAACGGTAACGGAAACGGCGACGAGACCGTCCCGCACGTCGAACTCGACCTCTACGAACTCTCTGTCCGCGTCAGCGGGCAGTCCAGCGACGAACTCGACGACGTGGAGGCGTCGGCGACCCGCCTCATGGACTACCTCGTCGACCACGCGAAAGAGCTGGAAGACCAACCCGACAGCCGCGGACTGAGCTAACTCCGGCGCTCGCGTCCCTCTCCTCGGTTTTGGTAAACCTAAAAGTTCAAGAGCGGCCGTCAATAACCCCGTCCAATGACTGAGTACACCTTCGACGACCTCGCGGTCGTGATGGGGACGTACAACGAAGAGCAGGCCATCGGGTCCGTGTTGGCCGACATCGACCGGATTACCGACGGGCGCGCCGAAGTCGTCTGCGTGGACGGCTCGGACGACCGGACGCCCGAAATCGCCCGGAAGATGGGTGCGCGCGTCATCGAACAGGAGCCGCAGGGGTACGGCGTCGCGGTCGAGGCCGCGGTGCTCGCGCCCGACCGCCCGGTCGTCGTCACCACGGACTGCGACGACACTTATCCGATGGAGTATCTGCCGAAGTTCCTCGACCTCATCAACGACGGCTACGACGTGGTCTCCGGCGACCGAATCACGAAGGGCGCGGAGACGATGCCCCGACTCAACCGCGCGGGCAACATCGCGTTCGCCCGCCTCGCCAGCTTCCTCATGGGCGCGACCGTCCACGACACGACCACCGGCATGCGGGCGTACCGCCGCGAACTCCTCCACGACATCGAGTGGACGGAGAACACCGGACTGTCGGCCGAACTCCTCATCCGCCCCGCGATGCGCGGCTACAACATCGCCGAGGTTCCCATCCCCTACCGCGAGCGCGCCGGCGAGACGAAACTCGACCCCTTCGCCGGCGGCGCGGCCATCGGGAAATCCATCGTCAAAGTCTGCCTGGAAGAACGGCTCCGACTCTGACCGGGCGGTTCGTTCGGTTTCTCCGCCGTTCTGACTCCGAACCGACGTGGCTCCCGACGGTCGTGCGCTTCGATACCATACCGCACATCGCTCATACGTGGCTCGGCCGAATATCCGGCATGGCTTCGACCACGAACCGCCGTCGCTTCCTCGCGCTCGGCGTCGGCGCTGCCATCGCCGGCTGTCTCGGGAGCGAGCCACCCGTCGCGGACGACGATGCCGCGAGAGCCGACGACGCGCCCGAGTCCGCCGAGTCCGCCGCCCCCGCCGACTCGACCGACGCCGCCGCGGGCGACTACTCGGGACCGTTCGAGCTTCCGGTCCCCGAGGGCGAACTGCGTCGAGGCGCGCCGAGAGACGCCATTCCGGCCATCACCGCCCCCGTCTTCGCAGACGACTGGACCGGGTTCGACGAGGTGGACGCGACGCTCGACGACGGCGACGAGGTGGTCGGCGTCGGACTCGACGGCGTCGCCCGCGCCTACCCGCTCGCCGTCCTGAACTGGCACGAAATCGTCAACGACGAGTTCGACGGCCGGCCCGCGGTCGTGACCTACTGCCCGCTGTGCGGGAGCGCCGTCGTCGCCGACAGGCTCGCCGGCGGCGAACCGACGTACTTCGGCGTCTCGGGCCTGCTGTGGATGTCCGACCTCGTGATGTACGACGACCGGACGAACTCGCTGTGGAGCCAGGTGCTCGCGACCGCGATTCGCGGGGAGTTGACCGGCGAGACGCTGTCGCTCCTCCCTTCGACTATCTCCACGTGGGGCGAGTGGCGGGCGGCACACCCGGAGACCGAGGTGTTGGTCCCGCCGCCCGTCTCGGGGACGATTCGCGGACGGCAGACCCGCCGGTACGACGTGAACCCCTACACGAGCTATCAGCAGTCCAGCGACATCGGTATCGGCTTCAACGACGCGGCGGACGACCGACTCCATCCGAAAGCGTCGGTCGTCGGCGTCGCCGCCGACGGGGTCGCCCGCGCCTACCCGCTCGACGCGGTCGAACGCGCGGGCGTCGTCAACGACACGGTGGGCGACCTGCCGGTCGTCGTGGCAACCTCCGCCGAGGGGAGTCTCGTCGCCTACGTCCGCCGGGTCGACGGCGAGACCGTCGAGTTCGACCGCGACGGGTCGGTGCTCGTCGCCGCCGGCTCGCGGTGGGACCTCCTCACCGGCCGCGCGCTCGACGGCCCCCACGAGGGCGCGGTCCTGACGCGCGCGAACGACCGCTCGCCGATGTTCTGGTTCGCGTGGGCCGACTTCAACCCGGAGACGGAGATACACGGGTCCTGACCGGGCGGCCGGGGCTGCGGGTTCTGAAGAGTCTGAGGGAGTCGGTCGCGCGGCGAGCGCGCGTGATTCGAGGGCGATACGCGGGGAAAACGAGGGATTCGGTCGTTGTTTCGGGCGGCGATTACGACGAGTTCAGGATGTCGCGGACGCGCCGGGGTTCGCCGGAGAGCGCGGGTTGCTTCTCGACGATTTTCAGCACCTCGTGGTCGGTCACGTCGGGGTAGGATTTCCCGATTGCCTCCTCGATGAGGGCCTTTTCGAGGCGGAACTCCGTTCCCTCGTAGACCACGTCTACGCCGTCGTCGTCGAAAGAGAGAATCGTCATACCTCTCGTTGTTTCCCGCGAGTAGTTAAATACACGTCGTCACCGGGAAACCGACTGCCCCGTCGTGTCTGACGGTTGTCTTGCGGACGGTTTATTACGGCACGGGTGTTGGTTCGGAGCGTGTCACTGGGTACGGACCCGCTCGATGCGCTCGAAATCCCCGACGGGACGACGGTCGAGGAACACGACCTCGTCACCGACGGCGACGTCGTCGTCGGCGGGCAGAGCACCGTCGAGTTCGGCGTCCGCGGGCGGAACGTCCTCGCGGGCGAGCGCGTCACCTTCGGCGGCGACATCGAGGCCGAGGCCGACTGCCGACTCGACATGCTCGACGACGTGGCCGGCAACGTCCTCGTCGGCAACGACGCCTACCTCGGTGAGCGCGTCCACATCGCCGGCCGCCTGATGGTCTCTGGCGACCTCGACATCGGGGACGACGTCGATATCGAAGAGGGGTTCGAGGCCAACGGCTGGATCGTCATCCGCAACCCGATTCCGACGCTCGTGTTCTACTTTATCGTCCTCTCGCAACTCCTCCGACTCGGTGAGGACGAGGCGGCCGACGAACTCGCAGAGACCCTCGCGGGCGAGTCGCCGCACGACCCGCTCGTGATTCCACGGAACGCCACCGTCTCCGACGACGCGTGGCGCGTCTCGACGCCCGCGCACGTCGGTTCGGACTGCCGGATTCACGGCAACATCCGCGCGAAGTCCATCGACCTCACAGAGGACAACAACGTCTTCGGGAGCCTCCGCGCCCGCGACGATATCGTCGTCGGGAGCGGGACGCGCATCCACGGCGACGTGACCACCCGAAACGGCGAGGTTCGCATCCACGAGGGCGCGCGCGTCCTCGGCGACGTGTCCTGCAACGACCTCGTGCTCGAAGCCGGCGCGCACGTCGACGGCACGATGCGCGCCCGCGGCGAGATGCGTATCCACCGCGACAACCTCCCACGCGAGGCCGAGTAGTCGGCGTCGCGTCCGACCGCCCGCCCGACCGAGCGACCGCGACCACCCGCGCGCCGCGATAGCAACAGTCGCCGTTTGTGCTTACCCAACGATTAATCCTTCACGTCGAGAGTGTCGTCTATGGACAACCGACTGAAACTTCTCTCGGTCGCCCTCCTCGTCGTCCTCGCCGGCTGTTCCGGCGGCGCGGCGGACGGCGGTGCCGGTAGCGCCGGCGGTGCGGAGAGCGTCTCGTTCACCGCCGACGCGTCCGGTTCCGCCGAGGCCGAACAGACGGGCGGCGACGACCTCCCGCAGGCCCAGCGGCGGGCGGTCATCAAGAACGGCCGGATAGAACTGACCGTCGACGAGTTCAACGAGTCGCGCGACGCGGTCGAATCGACCGCCGAATCCTACGGCGGCTACGTCAGCGACTCCAACGAGTACGTCAACCGCCGGAGCGGCGGCACCTACCGCTCGGGCCAACTCGTCGTGCGCGTCCCCTCCGAGGACTTCTCGGCGTTCATGACCGATATGAAGGCCCTCGGTGAGGTCGAGCGCGTCGAGACGAACTCCGAAGACGTGACCGACCAACTGGTCGACATCGAAGCGCGACTGAGCAATCTCCGCGCCCAGCGCGACCGCCTGCGCGACCTCTACGAGTCGGCCAACACGACCGAGGACGTGCTCGCGGTCGAAGAGCGCCTGACGGACGTCCAGACCGAAATCGAGCGACTCGAAGCCCAGAAGCAGTCGCTCGAAGACCGCGTCGCCCTCTCGACCGTCCGGGTCTCGCTGTCCGAACGACCGCCCGGCCCGGCGCAGTGGTACGACACGCCGGTCTTACAGGCGTTCTCCGAGTCGGTCAACGGCGCGTTCGTCGCCCTCCGGGCGCTCGTCGTCGCCGTCGCCTACGCCGTCCCGTACCTCGTCGTCTTCGGCGGCCTCCTCGCGATTCTCGGGAGCGGGGTGGTGCTCGCCAGCCGCGCCGCGTTCAGGCGACTGACGGACTGACCTCGTCTCGCCCGCCGCTCCGTCGTCGCTCCCGCTTCCGCACACGCGAGCGTTTTTCCGCGTCCGCGACCATCGTCGACCCATGCTCTCTCTCGCGTTAGCCGGCAAGCCGAACGCCGGCAAATCGACGTTCTACACGGCCTCGACGCTCGCCGAGGTCGACGTGGCGAACTACCCCTTCACGACTATCGACGCGAACCGCGGCGTCACGCACGCTCGCACCCGCTGTCCCTGTCTCGACCGCGACGAGCGCTGCGGCAACTGCGAGGACGGCATCCGCTACGTCGCCGTCGAACTCGTGGACGTGGCGGGGCTCGTCCCCGGCGCGCACGAGGGTCGCGGCCTCGGCAACCAGTTCCTCGACGAGCTGACGAACGCCGACGCCATCGTCAACGTCGTCGACGCTTCCGGGGGGACGAACGCCGAGGGCGAACCCGTCGAGGTGGGGAGTTTCGACCCCGTCGAGGAGGTCGACTTCATCGAGGAGGAACTCGAACAGTGGCTCGCGGGCATCGTCCACAAGAACTGGGAGTCCGTGGTTCGCAAGTCGCGGTCGCCCGACTTCGACATGGACGACGCGCTTTCGGACCTCCTGACGGGCGTCGGCGCGAGCGAGTACGACATCGCCGCGGTCCTGCGACAGCTCGACTACTCGCCGAACCCACGAGACTGGGACGACGCGGACCGCGTCGAACTCGCCCGCGCGATTCGCCAGCGGACCAAGCCCATCGTCCTCGTTGCCAACAAGGTCGACGTCGCACCGCCGGAGAACCTCGACCGACTCGCCGAGACCGGAAAGCCCGTCATCGCCGCGACCGCGGACGGCGAACTCGCGCTCCGGCGGGCCCGCGAGGCGGGCATCATCGACTACCACCCCGGCGACGACGACTTCGAACTCGTCGGCGACGTGAGCGGCGCACAGGAGCAGGGCCTCGAACGCATCCGCGACCTGATGGACGACCACGGCGGCACCGGCACGCAGGAAGCCATCGACACCGCCGTTTACGACGTGCTCGACCGCATCACGGTCTACCCGGTCCAAAACGAGTCGAAATGGACCGACGGTACGGGCAACGTCCTCCCCGACGCCTTCCTCCTCCCGCGGGGGTCGACGCCGCGGGACCTCGCGTACGCGGTCCACTCGGACATCGGTGACGGCTACCTCCACGCGGTCGACGCGCGAGCGAAACGCCGCATCGCCGAGGACCACGAACTCGAAGAGGGCGACGTCATCAAAATCGTCTCGACGGCGAAGTAGCTGTCAGAAGTTCGTCTTTTCCGCGCGTTCTCGTTGCTTTCGATTGGTCAGGAATCCGTCCGCCACGCCACACGTAAACCAAAATTCGCTATACAGAATTAGTCCGCTCACATTCTCCGAGAGAGGACGAACACAGAAAGCGGAATCGCGCCGCAAGGTCGACTGTCGTGCGACTCACGCGTCGTGATTTGCGGCGGAAAACAGCGATTCGTCGCAGGCGGGGCTCAGAGGTCCTTGGCGACGCGAAGCTCCGAGTCGGTGACCGTTTCGACCGACTCGGCCGGCACCTCGATGTCGTCGCCGTCGGCGTCACCGAAGCCGAGGCCCTGCAGGACTGCCTCGGCGATGTCGGGGTCGGGTTCGACGTACGCGATTTGGGCGTCCGTGTCGACTTCGGTCACGATTCCGATCTGTTCGGCCTCCTCGTCCATGAGGAACTTTCCTTCGTCGGCGGTCGAGAGAACTGACATTCGACCAATCGTTATACCGGGATGACATAATATCCTGTGGCCGGCACGAACGCTGATACGCGTTGCCCGCGTACGAGAGGCATGACAATCAGTCCACAAGTCTCCGAGGCCGGCGCTCGTCGGCTCCCACTGTCGGAGACGCGGGTGCTTCTCGGCGTCGGGCTGGCGATTGCCCTCGTCGCCGGTCTCGTCTTTCGCGTCGTCGGCCAACTCGTGTTGGTGCCCTCCCGGCCGCTGGTCACGGCCGCGGTGTTCGCGCTGACGGTCCCCGCGATGTGGGCGCTCGCGGTCGGAATCTTCCGGTGGCGCGGGCTGTCCAGTGGCGCGCGGCGGGAGGCCGCGGTGCTGCTCGTCGTTCCCGGGATGCTCGTCGACGCGGTCTCGACGGCGCTGTTCTCGGTCGTCTACCCGAACATGGGCCTCGAAGCCGCGGGGCTCTTCGGGGGGCTGTTGCTCTTGGCGTACGCGACGGTGCTGGTCGCGGGGTTCGTCAGTCGATGAAAAATCGCGGTCGGTCGGGGTTAGTCGGACGACGACCCGAACGCGTTCGGGACGCTCACGTCGGCGTGTTGGGAGAGGTAGTAGGCGGCGACGAAGAGAATGAGGACGCCGACGCCGAGGAGCGCGAGCGGTCCGACGCCGTAGCCGGAGACTGTGAGCGAGCTTACGCCGTAGCCGTCCGCAAGGAACAGTCCCGTGGCGACAGTCCCGCTGAGCAGCGCGTACGGAATCTGCGTGTTCACGTGGTCGACGTGGTCCGCGCCGGCGAACATCGACGAGAGGACCGTCGTGTCGCTGATTGGCGAACAGTGGTCACCGAACAGCGAGCCGGTGAGAATCGCGCCGATGGCACCGGGGAGCGGCGCGCCGAGCTGGTAGGCAAGCGGCACCGCGACGGGGAACATGATTCCCATCGTCCCCCACGACGTGCCGATGGAGAACGAGATGATGGCCGCGGCGAGGAAGACGACCGCGGGCAGGAGTTCGGGCGTGATGACGCCCTGGGCGACGCTGACGACGAACGGACCCACGCCGAGCGCCTCGCTGACGCTCCCGATGGTCCACGCCAGCGAGAGGACGGCCACGGGGAACATGACCATCTTGAAGCCCTCGAAGATGGCGTCGCTGACGGCTTCGAGTTCGACGCGGGCGTGGCCGACGAGGATGGCGAGCAGCAGCGCGCACGCCGAGAAGACGCCCCAGAGGATGGCGTCGGCGGTGGCCGCGTCCTTCAGCGCCTCGACGGGTACCTGCCCGGGCCAGCCGCCGGAGTACAGCAGGCCGAAGCCGGTAACGGCGACGAGCGTGACGATGGGTGCGGCGAAGTACCACCAGCGCGAATCGACGTAGTCGGGCGTGACGATGTCCTCCTCGCGCGTCTCGATGAGGGGGTCGGCGTCGTCGCCGAGGACCTTCCCCTCCTCTTTCGCGCGGCGCTCGGCGCGTTGCATCGGCCCGAAGTCCCAGTCCATCACGACGAGGATGAACACGAGGGCGACCGCGAGCAGGCTGTAAAAGCGGAACGGGATGCTCTGGAGGAACACCACGAAGGCGCTCTGGTCGATGCCGAGCGAGGCGAACTGCTCGCGGATGAGACCGACCTCGAAGCCGACCCACGTCGAGACGACGGCGACGCTCACCACGGGCGAGGTGGTCGAGTCGAGCAGGTACGCGAGCTTCTCGCGGCTGATGTCGAACTTGTCGGTGATGGGCCGCATCACCGAGCCCGTAATCATCGTGCTCGCGTAGGAGTCGACGAAGATGAGCATCCCGAGGACGCTCGTCCCCAGCGCGGCCTGTTTACGGGTCTTGATGCGGGCGATGATGCGCTGTGCGAGCGCGTTCATCCCGCCCGAGAGGAATATCATCCCGAGCATCGCGCCCGAAAGGAAGGTAAACAGGAGGAGTTTGCTGTTGAACGACTCGGTCACGTTGTTGATGACCAACTGGAGGGAGTACGCCGCCCCGCCGATTGGGTTCCATCCCACCAGGATGGTCGCACCGATCCAGATGCCGGTGAACAGTGAGAGGAGCACCTGCCGACTGGCCAGCGTCAGCACGATTGCGAAGAGCGCCGGCAGCAGGCTGATGACTCCATGCGTCTCTGCGGGCATGACAAACGTTTCGTCACTGGCTCCCAAATTTAAGGGTTTTCAACTCGAACGCCGAGAATAAGACGTATCGGATGCCGTGAGTTGTCGTAGTTCGGGCAACGAATCGACCGACTGCGGGCGTGTTGCGGGCTCAGACGACCGCGTCGTACGCCTCGCCCATTATCTCGATGGCCTCGCGGAGCGACTCGGTGTCGGTCGCGTACGACAGTCGGGCGTAGCCGTGGCCGTGTTCACCGAACGCCTCGCCCGGCACGATAATCACGCCGCGGTCGATGCACTCGTCGACGAAGCCCTCGGGCACCTCGGGCATGACGTAGAACGCGCCGCCCGGCGACGGGACGGTGAGGCCGATGTCCTCCAGTCCCTCGACGACGAGGTCGCGGCGCTCGCGGAACGTTTCGGTCATCTCCTCGATGCGGTCCTGCGGGCCGCTGAGCGCGGCCTCGGCCGCGAACTGCGCCGGCGCGGAGGCGCACGCCTGCACGTACTGGTGGACGCGGAGCATCCGTTCGACCCGGCGGGTGGAGCCGTACACCCAGCCGAGTCGCCAGCCGGTCATCGAAAACAGCTTCGAGGCCGAGTTGACGACGACGACGTTGTCCGTCTCGGCGAACTCGATTGGCGAGCGGTGTTCGCCTTCGAAGACGGTGTACTCGTACACCTCGTCGGAGATGCAGAGCACGTCGTGTTCGTCGGCGATGCGGGCGAACTCCGCGATGTCGTCGGGCGGCGACACCGCGCCCGTCGGATTGCCGGGGCTGTTGACGACGAACGCCGCGGTGTCCTCGGTGATGGCGTCTTCGACCGCCGCGGGGTCGAGCGTCAGGTCGTCGCGGAGCGGGACCGGCACCGGTTCGCCGCCGGCGAGTTTCGTGAGCGCGTCGTAGGAGACGAAGCCGGGGTCGGGGATGATGACCTCGTCGCCCTCGTTCACGTGCGCCTCGATGGCGATGTGGAGCGCCTCGCTCCCGCCCGCCGTTGCGATGACGTCGTCGGGGTCGAGGTCGACGCCCTGGTCGCGGCGGTGCTTCTCGGCGATGGCCTCGCGCAGGCTCGGGAGGCCCTTGTTCCCGGTGTAGCCGTCGGCCTCGCCGGCTTCGATGGCCTCGACGGCCGCCTGCCGGGCGTGGTCCGGGGCCGGGAAGTCGGGCTGACCCAGCCCGAGGTTGATAGCGTCTTCGCCAGCCGCCTCGAACACCTTGCGAATGCCGCTGATGGAGATGCGCTCCACCCGGTCGGAGAACTGCGTCATATCCTATCCGGTGTCGCCGTTCGGGATAGTTCTTCCCACGCACGGCCGCGGTCGACCAATCGGCTCGGTGACGTGACTGGCGGTGTTTAGCGGCCATTCATGCCGCTATCTCGGAGTCAACAGTTCAGAGAAACCGACCGTTCAAACCTCGAATACGGTCGTAGAACGGGAATAACTCGGTTTCAATGCGTCATCTACCGCGTCTATCGTTACCGGGTACGCGCCCCGAATAAGGCGCTGATTCGTAACGAGGGCAATGACAGAGGCACCACGTTCGACGTCGATTAGCCGTAGACGATTCCTGCAAGGGTCCGGCCTCGCAGCGACCGCCGGCCTCGCGGGTTGTCTCGGCGGGTCCGGCGGAAGCGGGCTGGACGAACTCAACGTCGCCTACATGCCCATCTACCCGGATATGCAGTACTTCGTGCTGGAAGAAGAGGGACTGTTCGACCAGCTTTCGGTCCCGGTCTCGGGCAAGAAGTTCTCCGACGGCCCGAGCATCGTCCAGGCGTCCGCGACGGGCGACTTCGACGTGATGATGTTCGGCATCGTCCCGGCGATGATCGTCATGGACAAGGGCATCCCCGCGAAGATTACCGCCGCGAACATCAAGAACGCGATGCAGATTCTCGCCACCGACGAGTTCGCCGCGCTGTGGGAGGAACACGGCTCGGACGCCTTCGCGGAGTTCGAGGCGGAGAAGGGTCGTAAGTTCACGTTCGGCACGTTCCCGCCGGGGTCGGTCCCGGACATCCTGCTCCGCTACTGGGTTCAGAACACGCTCGGGCTCGACCCCGAGGAGGACGTGAACATCAAGGGCCTCGGCGGCGCGGCCGCGGTCCAGCAGGCGCTCCTCTCGAACAACGTCGACGGCACGAGCATCATGGAGCCCGTGCCGACGGTCATCGACGCCAACGACGCGCCGTTCCAGTCCATCGCGTGGGCGGGCGACTTCATGCCCGGCCAGCCCGCGGCGGTCACGCTCATGCACGACCGCCTCCGGCAGGACAACCGCGACCTCGCCACGGAGTTCGTCGAACTCCACCGGCAGGCGACGAACTTCGTCGACGACGACCCCGACACGGCCGCCCAGCACGCGAGCACGGTCATCGGGGAGAGCGCGCTCCCGGTCGAGACCGCCCGCGCGGCGCTCGATTCGCCCGCCTCGGACTTCATCACAGACCCCCACGACATCGAAGGCGGCGCTGAAATATTCGCCGACTACGCCCAGACGCTCGGGAAGACGGAGGCGCAGTTGACCGTCGACGAGATGTTCGACTACGGTATCTACGACTCGCTATGAGCAACGACGAAGTCGGCAGCGGCGTCGCCCTCTCGGAGACCGAGGCGGACGAGCGACTGCTCGACCGGCTCGCGGGGTTCTCCTCGGAACGGACGGGGCTCGCGGTCGCCGGCTTCGCGGGCTTTCTCGCCGTCTGGCACGTCGCCGCGCTGTTCCAGCCGACGTACCTCCTCCCCTCGCCCGTCGAGGTGCTCGCGGCGTTCGTCGTCGAACTCACCGCGCCGGCGTCGCTTTCGATTCCCTTCACCGGCGCGGAACTCCCGGCGACGCGGCTCCTCGTCAAATTAGTCCAGAGTCTCTACCACTACGTGCCGGGCCTGCTCATCGGGACCTCGCTCGGCGTCTTCGCGGGCATCGCCATGGGCTGGAACACCCGCGTCGACAGCGTCTTCACGCCGGTCACGCGCCTGCTCCGGCCGATTCCGCCGCTGGCGTGGATTGGGTTCGCAGTCATCTGGCTCGGCGTCAACCACCAAGGCGCGACGTTCATCGTGGCCATCGGCTCCTTCTGGATTAACTTTTACAGCGCCTACGGCGGCGTCGAGGGCGTCTCCGAGGACCTCAAGGAGGTCGCGGCGACCCTCGGCGTCGACGACGACTGGACGATGATTCGGAAGGTCGTCATCCCGGCGGCCAGCCCCTCCATCATGACCGGCATCCGGACGAGCATCGGCCAGTGTTGGATGATCGTCGTCGCGGCCGAACTCATCGTCGGCGTCGGCGTCGGCTACGAGATTCTCAACACGGCGCAGAACCTCGCGATGGACGTGTCGGTCGCCTACATGCTCGTTATCAGCATCGTCTTCCTCGTGAGCGACGGCCTGTTCCGCCGGGTCGAACGGCGGGTGCTGGAGTGGAGAGCATGAGCGACGACGCGAACGCGGATGCGGGTGCGGCCGGGGACACGAGCGCAACCGCGGCCGACTCCGACGAGGCCGCGACGGTCAGCGTCGACTCGCTCGGCAAGACCTACGCGTCCGACCGGCGGACGGTCGAGGCGCTGTCGGACGTGGAGTTCGCCGTCGAGGACGGCGAGTTCGTCTGTATCGTCGGCCCCTCGGGGTGCGGCAAGACGACGCTGTTCCGCATCATCGCCGGTCTCGAAGACGCCACCTCGGGCGCGGTCACCCTCGACGGCTCGCCCGTCACCGGCCCCGGAACCGACCGCGGGATGGTGTTCCAAGAGTACGGGCTGTTCCCGTGGCGGACCGTCAGCGAGAACGTCGCCTTCGGGCTCGAAGAACAGGGCGTCGAGGAGCCGGCGCGCTCGGAGCGCGTGACGGAGATGCTCGAACTCGTCGGCCTCGACGGCTTCGCCGACGCCTATCCCAAAGAGCTGTCCGGCGGGATGAAACAGCGCGTCGGCATCGCCCGCGCGCTCGCGGTCGACCCCGAACTGCTCCTCATGGACGAGCCGTTCGGCGCGGTCGACGCGCAGACCCGCGACATGCTCCACGGCGAACTGCTCGACATCTGGGCGGAGACGGACAAGACGGTGCTCTTTGTCACCCACGACGTGGAGGAGGCGGTCACGCTCGCAGACCGCGTGGTCGTCATGGCCGCCAACCCCGGTCGCGTCCGCGAAATCGTCTCGGTCGATATCGACCGCCCGCGCGAGCGGACCGAAAGCGAGTTCGCGGCGTACGTCGAGCGGATTCGCGGGCTCATCGGGGAGTAAGTTTTTCGCCCCCGGTTCGGTAGCCCAGTTTATGATGTCTAGACGACAGATGGTCGCTGGCGCAGTTGCCGGACTCGGTGGCATCGGCCTCGTCGGAAACGCGGTGTATCAGGAACACAGGCCGAAGCTGTCGCTCTCGGTGATGAACTTCCACGACCAACCGCACTCCGTGACCGTGCAACTCGTTCGCCGCGGTGCCGACGAGTGGAGCGAAGGACTCGCGTGGATGGAGTATATCGACATCGAGGCGCAACCCGAGGACGGGGACGTTCCGAGACTGAACTTTCCGGCGGTTGCTCCCGCTCGGCCGTACATCGTCCGCATCGAAGCCCTGAGCCACAATATCGGCGACCGAGAGTTCACGTACCTGCCCGACTGTTCCGGGTACGACTCACCAACACCCAGCATGTACATCGTCATCTCCACGGACGCGGAGATTAAACTCAAAGGGACCGGGTGTAGCGATGATTCGCTGTGGTACTGAACTACTCCCGCGCCGCTCGCAATTCGTCGATGTGCGCGTCGATGACCGACAGCGTCGCGTCGGCGTCGACGTAGCCCTTCTCGTACTCCTTCATCGCGCTGTTGTAGTCGCTGAGGAACTGTGCGACCGCGTCGTCGAGGTCGTCGCTCATACACGTCCGTAGCCCCGTCATCGGATTTGAACCTTCGGCCCGCGGGCGGCGGGCGGCGGGGCGGAACCCCGCGACACTCCCGCCCGGCTCGGCCCGCGTGTCCACCGCGGGACCGTCGATTTATCACCGCGCCCCGCCAACGCGCCGGTAGTGACGACCCTCCGATTCGAGGACGGAACCGTCCACATCGGCACTGACGGCGACAGCGCTGCGGGCGACGACTCCGACGTTCGGGCCGCCCTCGCCGACGTACCGAGCGTCGAAGCCGACCCCCGAAGCGGCGGCTATCGCGCCCCTGCGATTCGGTACGCCGCGGTTCGGGACGCGCTCGACGCGGCCGGCGTCGACTCCGACGACCGGGTCGCGGCCGCCCTCGACTCTCCGCTCTCGCTTTCGACGACCTACGACCTCCGCGACTACCAGCGCGCCGCCCTCGACGCGTGGCTCGATGCAGACGCAGCGGGCGTCGTGGAACTCCCGACCGGCGCGGGCAAGACTGTGCTGGCGGTCGCCGCGATGGTCGCCCGCTCCGTGCCGACGCTCGTCGTCGTGCCGACCATCGATTTACAGGACCAGTGGATACGCGAACTCGAAACCGAGTTCGACGTGCCGGTCGGGCGGTTCGGCGGCGGCGAACAGACGCAGGAGTCCATCACGGTCTCGACGTACGACTCGGCGTACCTCCGCGCCGACGACGTGGGCGGCGACTTCGGCCTCGTCGTCTTCGACGAGGTGCACCACCTCGGCGGCGAGGGATACCGGGACATCCCGCGGTTCCTCGCCGCGCCCGCCCGCCTCGGCCTGACGGCGACGTTCGAGCGACCGGACGGCGCGCACGAGCGCGTCGAGGAACTCGTCGGCCCGCGGGTGTACCGCCTCGACGTGGACGATTTGGCGGGCGACCACCTCGCTGATTACGAGGTCCGTCGCATCGAGGTCGAACTGACGGCCGACGAGCGCGAGACGTACGACGAGGCACAGGAGACGTTCGTGAACTACCTGCGCACCTCGGGGCTGTCGATGCAGTCGGGAAGCGACTACCAGAAGCTCGTGATGCGGTCGGGCAACGACCCGCGGGCGCGGGAGGCACTGCTCGCCAAGCAGCGCGCCCGCGACGTGATGATGAACTCCGAGGCGAAGGTGGACAAACTGGCTCGGTTGCTCGCGCGGCACCGCGAGGACCGCGTCATCGTCTTCACCGCCTCGACCGACCTCGTCTACCGCATCTCGCGGCGCTTCCTCGTCCCGCCGATAACCAACGAGACCGGGACGAAAGAGCGCCGCGAAATCCTCGACCGCTTCCGCGACGGGACCTACGACACCGTCGTCGCGGCCAACGTGCTCGACGAGGGCGTGGACGTGCCCGACGCCAACGTCGGCATCCTGCTTTCGGGGTCGGGGTCGGAACGCGAGTTCACCCAGCGACTCGGCCGTATCCTCCGGCCGAAGACCGACGGCTCGACCGCGACGCTCTACGAACTCGTGAGCGTCGAGACGGCGGAAGAACGGGTGGCGGCCCGGCGTCGGTGACGCGGAAACCCCTCTCAGACCAGCGAGACGTTCAGGTCGCCGTCGTCGGAGAAGGCGTCGTATTCGACGTCGAACTCGATTTCGAAGTCGGCGGTCCCGCCGGCCGGCACGGTGAGTTCCCGCGACTGCGTCGTGCGTTCGCCGCCGACGCTGACCCGGACTTCGACCGTGGTGAGTCGCTCGGCCCCGCCGTCGTTGAGAACCGACCCGAAGACCCGGAGACGGCCGTCGTCGGTCGCCTCGTAGTCGATATCTTCGATGCGGACCGGGGAGACCTCGGGCGTGTCCCGGGGGTTGCCCGCCGGCGCCGCCGGTGGGTTTCGCGGCCCCGTCGCGCCCGGTAGCGACCCCAGACAACCCGACGACAGGCCGACCGCGACCAGTCCGAGGAGGCGTCGTCGCTCCATACGGTGGCGTCCGCCGCGGACGCAATGAACCTTGCCGTCCGCGTCGTCGGTCGCGTCTCACTCACCGTCGCGCGCGCGTCTCCCCGCCGCCCGAGTCGCTTTTGTCCCGCGACCCCCTCGTTGCGAGCGTGCTGACGAAGGACCTGCTTCGGGTGTCGCGGGCGGGCGGCGGCTACCACCCGCAGTTCGCTGACCGGGGCGACCGCCCGCTGGCCGCGAAGGCCATCGGCGTCTTCCGGCGACACGTCGGCGACGCGCGGGCCCCCCTCGACGACGCCCTCGCCGACCTCGAAGCCGAGGCCGACGACTTCAAACTCGCCCGCGGGTTCGCGTCGCTCCTCGACCGCGAGGCGGTGTTCGAGACGGCGGCTCCCCTGCCGCCGGTCCGCGCCCGACGCGCCGCGTTCGAGGCCGCGATGAGCGTCGGCGGCGTGGCGACCGAGGAGGAACGGGCCGCGGCGCTCGACCGCGCGGCGTCCTCGCTCGGGTCGTCGCCGGCGGCGGTCGACGAGTCGCTCACGGCCGACCGCGAGGTCGAACAGGTGCTCTCCGAGTTCGACCCGCGGTGGACGCCCGACGAACTGCTCGCGCAGTACAACCTCTCGCTCGCCCAGACCGCCCTGTTCGACGCGACCGAGGTCCGGGTCCGAAGCTCCGACCCGAAGGCCGTCGTCTCGGCGGTCAAGCGCCTCCGCCTGATGTACGAGATTCGGAAGACCGACGCCGGCCGCGAGGTCGTCGTCACCGGCCCCGACGCGCTCTTTCAGCGAACCCGGCGGTACGGGACCGCCTTCGCCCGCCTGCTCCGGTCGGTCGCCACCGCCGGCGACTGGCGACTCGCGGCGACTATCGACGACCGCGGGACCGAGCGCGAGATGACGCTCACGAGCGACGACGTGTCGGTTCCGGGCGTCGAGCCGATGGCCGAACCCGGCTTCGACAGCGGCGTGGAGGCCGACTTCGCCGCCCGCTTCCGCGGCCTCGACCTCGACTGGTCGCTCGTCCGGGAGCCGGAACCCCTCGAAACGGGGACGAGCGTGATGATTCCGGACTTCGCGTTCGACTACGCGCACGCCGACTTCCGCGTCTTCTTCGAGATTATGGGCTTTTGGACGCCCGAGTACGTCGAAAAGAAACTGGGCCAACTCGCCGACGTGGAGGACGTGGAACTCGTCGTCGCCGTGGACGAGTCGCTCGGCGTCGGCGAGGACATCGCCGCCCGCGACCACCGCGCCGTCCCCTACGCAGGCTCCGTGCGCGTGAAGGACGTGGTTGACGTGCTGCGCGACTACGAGTCCGACCTCGTCGCCGACGCGGCGTCGTCGCTCCCCGCCGAACTCGCGCCCGACGACGACGTGGTGACGCTGTCTGCCCTCGCGGCCGCCCGCGGCGTCTCGGTCGACGCGCTCGACGACGTGGCCTTCCCGGAACACGAACTCGTCGGGCGGACGCTAGTTCGGCCCGCCGTCCTCGACGCGGTCGCCGGGGAAATCGAGGCTGGAATGTCGCTGTCGGCGGCCGAGTCCGCCCTCGCCGACCGCGGCCTCGACGACGCGAGCGCGGTCCTCTCGTGGCTCGGCTACCGGGTCGAGTGGGAGGGACTGACCGGCGGGGCGGTCAGAGAGAAGTAGCGGGGCGCAGCACCGCGACCCGGTCGCTGCCGGCTATTCCGGTTTGACGAGGTCTTCCTGCCGACCCTTGGGGACGGTCGAGCGGAGTTCCCCGTGGAGGTAGAGACCGACGCCGAGGGGTTCGAGTTCGCCGGCGATTTCGTGGGCGGCGGTGAGGTAGCCCCAGTCGCCCTCCCACCGGTCGAGCTGTTGGTCGTGGCCGTCGACGAACGCCTGCGCCTCGCTCGGACTCAGTTCGATGACGTTCTTCGTCGCGTCGCCGCAGAAGCGCTGGACCGCGTTGGTCGAGGGCTTCCAGTGGCGCTGGCGGGTCCGCAGGATGCGCATCCCGAGCCCCTCGACTTCGATGGGGTCGACGACCTCGCCGTGGAACGCCCAAATCTTGCCCGCGCCCTTCTCCCAGAACGTGTACCCGTCGAAGACCGCGGGGTCGACGCCGAACCGCTCGTCCCACCAGTCGACGACCTCCTCGCGGGAGGGCCGCCCCTCGACGACGCGGTCGTCGGCCGTCGGCGGCAGGCGGTCGAACTGCTGGCCCCAGTTCTCGTCGGGGGCGGTGTCGTCGCTCATGCGGTCACCTCCAGTTTGGCGGTGAAGAAGCCGCCCGTGTCGTTGTGGTGCGGGTAGACGCGGCGAGCCTTGGTCACCGACGGGTCGTACTCGTCGCCCTCCCACTCGGTGATGCCGGGCGCGGTCTCGAAGCCGTCGGGCACGTCCCACTCGACGACCTCGCAGTCCTCACGTTCGAGGACGAAGTCGAGGATGGCCTCGTTCTCCTCGGGCGCGAAGGTACAGGTGGAGTAGACGACGGTGCCGCCGGCTTTCGTCACCTGCACGGCCCGCCGGAGGATGCCCTTCTGGATGCCGGCGACGCTCTTGACGTGGTTCATCGTCCACTCGTCGAGCACGTCGGGGTTCTTCCGGCAGGTGCCCTCGCAGGAACACGGCGCGTCGACGAGGACGCGGTCGAACTGCTCGAACGACGCGTCCCTCTCGGGGGTTCGCTCCCCGTAGGGCTTCATCGAGAAGTTGCGGGCGTCCTGATTCGACACGACGAGGTTCGTCACGCCGAGGCGCTCGGCGTTGTGGCGGAGCGCCGACAGCCGCCCGAGGTTGTTGTCGTTGCCGACGAGGACGCCCTCGTCGTCCATCATGGCGGCTATCTGGGTCGTCTTCGACCCCGGCGCGGCGCAGGTGTCCCAGACGCGCTCGCCCGGCTGCGGGTCGAGGGCGATAGCCGGGAGCGCCGACACCTCCTCTTGGCCGTGGAGCCAGCCGTGGAAGTACGGCCAGTTCGTCCCCGGACTGCTGTCTTCGAGCTTGAGGATGCCGGGATGCCAGTCGGTCGGTTCGTAGGCGACGCCCTCGTCGTCGAGCGCCTCGCGGGCGCGCGCCACCGTCGTCTTGATGGTGTTGACGCGGACGACGGAGGGAAGCGGCCGCTCGCAGGCCGCGAAAAAGGCCTCCTCGTCGTCCACGAGCGGCGCGTACCGCTGGAGCGGGTTCATGACACTCGATTCCGCGCGGGCGCGCTTGTCGGTTTCGGAGTCGCCGGCGGGGTCGCAGGCGTCGTCGCCGGGAGACGCCACCGCCGAAGCAATCGCGCCGGGGCGAGGCCGGCAGGCGATGACCGCACAGTCGCCCGTCGGATTTACCTCGCCCCGGCGACCATGTTCACGTATGGCACGCATTCGCGTCCTCGCGGAGGAACTCACCGACGAACTGGAGTCGCCGACGCTGGTCGAAGGGCTGCCGGGCGTGGGATTGGTCGGCAAAATCGCGGCCGACCACCTGGTCTCGGAGTTCGACATGACCCACTACGCCGACGTGTTCTGCGAGGGCGTCCCGAAGGTCGCGGTCTACATGGAGGACGACCCGGCGTTGCACCCGCCGGTCAGGCTCTACGCCGACGCGGAGCGGGACCTGCTCGTCCTCCAGAGCGACATCCCCATCCGGCCCGAGGCGGCGACCGAACTCGCCACCTGCCTCGGCCCGTGGTTCGAGGAACTCGACGTGCTCCCCGTGTTCCTCTCGGGCATCGCCCGAGAGAAGTCCGAGGACGTGCCCGCGCTCTACGGCGTCGGCACCGACGGCGCGGCGCCGCGGCTCGAAGCCGCCGATATCGACAGTCCGACGGAGACCGGCCTCGTCTCGGGGCCGACGGGCGCGCTCCTGAGCAACGCCGTCTCGGTCGGCCGGCCGGCGCTCGCGTTGGTCGTCGAGTCGGACCCGCAGTTCCCCGACCCCGAGGCGGCCCGCGTCGTCATCAAACACGGCATCGAACCGCTCGTCGGTATCGAGGTGCCCGTGGACGACCTCGTGAACAGCGCCACCGAGATACGGCAGGCCAAAGAGCAGTTGGCCCGGCGGATGCAGCAGTCCGACGAGGAGAGCACGCAGGCGCGACCGCTCGGGATGTACCAGTAAGCGGAGTGGACGGCGCTGGCCGTCGGTCGCGGGGAGTCTCGGCCCGCGCGACGGTTCCGCCCTGAGAAGCGTTTCGGCCGACCCGCAGTCTACACGTTTAAGCCGCGTCGGACACTTCTCCCGCCCATGAGCGACGACCCTGCCGAGTCGGTCACGGACGCGAACGCAGACGCCGAGACTGACGCGGCATCCGACGCAGCGGCGCAGACGGCCGAAGACGCGGCGACGGACGCCGACGGCGAGGCGTCGAGCGCCGAGTCGGCGGCCGAGGAATCCGGCGCGACGGGCGACGGGCCGACCGTCGCTGACCGCGTCGCCGAGTACGACGACGACCTCGCGGCCGAGGTCGCGGCGCTCGAAGCCCGCGTCGACGACCTCGAAGCCGAGCGCGACGAGGCGGAAGCGACGGCCGAGGAACTCCAGTCGCGTCTCAAGCGGACGCAGGCCGACTTCCAGAACTACAAGAAGCGCGCGAAGAAGCGGCAGTCCCAAATCAAAGACCGCGCCACCGAGGACTTCGTCGAGCGCGTCGTCACCGTCCGCGACAACCTCGTTCGCGCGCTCGACCAGGACGAGGACGCCGACATCCGCGGCGGCCTCGAATCGACGCTCAAGGAGTTCGACCGCATCCTCGAAGACGAGAACGTCGAAATCATCGACCCCGAACCGGGGACCGACGTGGACCCGAACCGCCACGAAGTGATGATGCGCGTCGACAGCGACCAGCCGGCGGACACCGTCGCCGACGTGTTCCAGCCCGGCTACGAGATGGCCGACAAGGTCATCCGCGCCGCGCAAATCACGGTCAGTAAGGGCGAATAGCGCGCCGTCGACCGGGCGCTCGCCGTCGCCGGGAGCGGTCTCGCCTCCCCGACCCGGCGAGGACTTTTGTTCTCACCTCGCTATCACTACGCCATGCGACTTCGTTCCCGTCGGCGGCGGCCGACCGTGCGCGTCACCCAACACGGCGACCCCGGCGACGACGACCTGCTTTTCGTCCTCGGGTGGGGCAACGAGCCGGGTCACCGGAGCGTCGAGTGGCTCCTCGACCGCCTCACCTACGAGGGCTACCACGTCCACGCCGTCGAACTGCCGACGAACGGCTGGGAGTTCGAGCGCCAGTACGTGAGTCCGGTGCGGGCGTACGCGGTCGACCGCGACATCGACCTCGTGCTCAGCCACAGCACCGGCGGCCTCGTCGCCGCCCACCTCGACCTCGCGGTTCGGAACGTCTTTCTGAGCCCGTGGTGGGGAACGGCCGTCTCGGGGCTCGCCGCCCTCCTGTTTCCCCTCGTCAGTCGGCTGCCGACGACCAAACCTATCGTCCCGTCCGGCATCTCCCGCGAGGACCTCGGCGAACTGAAACTCGCCGCCGAACTGGCCGACGTCCCGGCTAACGCCTCGCCCGCCTTTCTCCGCATGATTCGTGGCGCGCAGGCGTCGCTGCCGCCGTTCCGCCCCGACGACGTGGTGTTCGCCTCGCTTTCGGACCGGGTCGTGGACGTTCGCGCAATCGGCGACCGGACGCCGGCGTCGAACCTCGTCCCGTACGACGGCGGTCACGAGTTCTTCGCCAGCGAGGGCCGCGAACGGACGCTTTCCACGGTGCTCGACGCCCTTGACGGGGCCGACGCGTCGTCGCTCCGGGCGAACGGCGCTGACGCGGCCGACTCGGCCGACGGAACCGAACGCCCGCAGCCGACGGACTGACGAGCAACGAGGTCGCACGGTCGGTCGGGTGCCGGGTCGCCGCCGGGCGACCACGCTCGGAGCGTCGCCGCGACGCGGTCGGCGGTTCTACATAAATCGACCGACCTCTTTTCGACGCGAGAATAGAAAATCGCAAGACGGCGTCGACCTCGGTGCACGCCGTGTGTCGCAGTATCTAGTAACCTTTAACCGGCAAAAGACGGTATTTGCGGGCAAGATGGCGAGCAACAAGATTCTGGGTATCGACCTCGGCACCACGAACAGCGCGTTCGCGGTGATGGAGGGCGGCGACCCGGAGATTATCGTGAACGCAGAAGGCGACCGAACCACCCCCTCCGTCGTCGCGTTCACCGACGACGGTGAGCGGTTGGTCGGCAAGCCGGCGAAGAACCAGGCCATCCAGAACCCGGAGCGCACGATTCGGTCCATCAAGCGCCACATGGGTGAGGACGGCTACACCGTCGATATCGAGGGTGAGGAGTACACGCCGGAGCAGATTTCGGCGATGATTCTCCAGAAAATCAAGCGCGACGCCGAGGACTACCTCGGCGACGAACTCCAGAAGGCCGTCATCACCGTCCCCGCGTACTTCAACGACAAACAGCGGCAGGCGACGAAGGACGCCGGCGAAATCGCGGGTCTCGACGTCGAGCGCATCGTCAACGAGCCGACCGCCGCGTCGATGGCCTACGGCCTCGACGACGAGTCGAACCAGACCGTGCTCGTCTACGACCTCGGCGGCGGCACCTTCGACGTGTCCGTCCTCGACCTCGGCGGCGGCGTCTACGAAGTGGTCGCCACCAACGGGGACAACGACCTCGGCGGCGACGACTGGGACGAAGCCATCATCGAGTGGCTCGCCACCGAGTTCGAAAACGACCACGGCATCGACCTCCGCGAGGACCGACAGGCGCTCCAGCGTCTCAAGGACGCGGCCGAGGAAGCCAAAATCGAACTCTCCTCGCGCAAGGAGACGACCATCAACCTCCCCTTTATCACGGCGACGGACTCCGGACCGGTCCACCTCGAATACGACCTGACCCGCGCGAAGTTCGAGTCGCTCACCGCTGACCTCATCGACCGCACGGTCGAGCCGACCGAGCAGGCGCTCGAAGACGCCGGCTACGACAAAGGCGACATCGACGACGTCATCCTCGTCGGCGGCTCCACCCGGATGCCGCAGGTCCGCGACAAGGTCGAAGAACTGCTCGGCTCCGAGCCGAAGAAGTCCGTCAACCCCGACGAGGCCGTCGCGCTCGGCGCGGCCATTCAGGGCGGCGTCCTCGGCGGCGAGGTCGACGACATCGTCCTCCTCGACGTGACGCCGCTGTCGCTCGGTATCGAGGTCAAAGGCGGCCTGTTCGAGCGCCTCATCGAGAAGAACACGACGATTCCGACCGAGGAGTCGAAGATATTCACCACCGCGGCCGACAACCAGACCACGGTGCAGGTCCGCGTCTTCCAGGGCGAACGCGAGATGGCCGAGGACAACGAACTCCTCGGCGAGTTCACGCTCTCCGGCATCCCGCCGGCCCCCGCGGGCACGCCGCAGATCGAAGTCGGCTTCAACATCGACGAGAACGGCATCGTCAACGTCTCCGCCGAGGACAAAGGCTCCGGCAACGCCGAGTCCATCACCATCGAGGGCGGCGCGGGGCTCTCCGACGACGAAATCGACCGCATGCAACAGGAGGCCGAACAGCACGCCGAAGAGGACAAAGAGCGCCGCCGCGCCGTCGAGGCCCGCAACGAGGCCGAGGGCGCGGTCCAGCGCGCGGAGACGCTCCTCGAAGAGAACGAGGAGAACGTCGACGACGAACTCCGCGCCGACATCGAGGCCGCCGTCGAGGACGTGGAAGCGGTGCTCGAAGACGACGACGCCTCCACGGACGAACTCGAAGACGTGACCGAGGAGCTCTCGAAGGAACTGCAGGAAATCGGCAAGCGCATGTACCAACAGCAGGCGCAGGCGCAGGCCGGCGGTCCCGGCGGCGCTGGCGCTGGTGCGGGCGCGGCGGGCGGCCCCGGCGGTGCGGACCCCGAGGACTTCGTCGACGCCGACGCGGACTTCGACGAGGACGACGAGGACAACTAACCACAGGTGGACGGTCGGGTCGCCGAGGGACCCGACGCCGGCGGTCGAATCCGGGCGAAACCCCCGGTTTGACCCCGTTCGCGCTCGCCGCGATACGAGAGACGGACTTTTCAAATACCTTCACCGGCTACAAGAGAGCAACTGATGAGCGAGGACTTCTACGACGTACTCGGGGTCTCGCGGGACGCCTCGAAAGACGAAATCAAGAACGCGTACCGCAAGAAGGCCGCGAAGTACCACCCCGACGTTTCCGACGAGGACGACGCCGAGGAGAAGTTCAAGAAGGTCCAGAAGGCCAAGGAGGTGCTCACGGACGACGAGAAGCGGCAGATGTACGACCAAGTCGGCCACGAGCGCTTCCAGCAGTCCCAGAAACGCGGCGGCGGTGGCGGCGGCCGCGGACAGGGCAATCCCTTCGGCGGCGGCAACCCGTTCGGCGGCATGGGCGGCGGTGGCGGCGGCTTCGAGGACATCTTCAACAACCTGTTCAACGGCGGCGCGGGCGGCCAACAGCGCAACCGTCCCCAGCAGGGCCGCGACGTGGCCCAGCGCATCTCAATCGACCTCGAAGACGCCTACCACGGCGTCGAGCGCGACGTGACGATTCGCCGCCGCGAGGTCTGTCCCGAGTGCGACGGCGAGGGTCATCCCGAGGACGCCGACGTGAACACCTGTTCGGAGTGTAACGGCTCGGGCCAGCAGACGACGGTCCAGCAGACCCCCTTCGGCCGCGTCCAGCAGACGACGACCTGTCGCGCCTGCGGCGGCGAGGGCGAGACGTACAGCGAGGACTGTTCGGAGTGCCGCGGGAGCGGGCGCGTCCGTCGCACTCGCGACGTGACCATCACCATCCCCGCCGGCTTCCGCGACGGCCAGCGCCTCCGCTACCGCGGCGAGGGCGAACCCGGCGAGAACGGCGGTCCCAACGGCGACCTGTTCGTCGAGGTCAACGTCCGCGACCACGAGGAGTTCGAGCGCGACGGCGACGACCTCCGGTACACCCATCCCATCTCCTTCCCGCAGGCCGTCTTCGGCGCGACCGTCGAGGTGCCGACCCTCGACGGCGAGGAGGAACTGAAGGTGCCCGCGGGCACCCAAAGCGGGTCGACGTTCACCGTCTCCGGCGCGGGGATGCCCCACCTCGACGGCCGGGGCCACGGCGACCTGCACGTCGAGGTCCACGTCGTCACGCCCGAGGACCTCAACAGCGAGCAGCGCGAGGCGCTCAAAGAGTTCGCCGAGGCCGGCGGCGAGGAGGTCAAAGAGGGCCTCTTCCAGAAACTGAAGAACTCGCTGTGAGCGATTTCCGACACCGCCACGCTCTCGTGTGTGGCGGCCGTCGGTTCGGCCGATGTCCTACACGAAAGCGAACTACGAGGACGTAGACGCGGTCGGCGGCGGGCTCCACTTCCTGCGAGACGAACTCGACTGCGTCGAACTCGGCTTCAGCGTGTTGGAGGCCGACCCCGACTGGTCCGGCAAACCCCACGACCACGCCGAACAGGGCCACGAGGAAGTGTACTACCTCGTCTCCGGCGGGGCCACGCTCGTCGTCGAGGACAAGGAACTCGACCTCGAACCCGGCGACGCCGTGCGCGTCTCGCCTGAGGACACGCGCGAACTCCGAAACGGCCCCGAGGAGAGCACGTTCGTCATCGCGGGCGCGCCCTGAGTCGTCGCGCCGGCGTCGTCTCGGCGCTGCTCGCCCGGACTCCCCACGCGTTCTCGAACCGCGAGCACGCCTCGGGGGCTTTTTTCGCGCCGACTCCCTACGACCGGCCATGGACGTTATCGGTGACCTCATGGCCCGCGACCGGCGGAGCGACCGACTCGCGCTCCGGGTCGACGGCCCCGGCCGGACCTACACGTACCACGACCTCATCACGACCTCGTACAAGGCCGGGAACGTCCTCCGCTACCTCGGCGTCCGCAAGGGCGCTCGCGTCGCGGTCGACCCGGCGCCGCTCCCCGAACCGCTGTTGACGTTCCTCGGGGCGGCCCAACTCGGCGCGGTGACGGCGTTCGACCCCGCAGTGGAGGCGCGGGCGACCGTCGTTCCCGTCGACAGCGAGGAAGCATTCGAGGACCTGCCGCCGGGGCAGAAACTCGCCGTGTTCGGCGGCCCGCCGAGTTCGCCCGCGACGACCCACTGGGAACAGGAGGTCTGGAGCGAGAACCCCGCGGTCCACCCGGAAGTAGTCTCGCCCGCCGACCCGGCGCTCGTCGCTGACGACCGCGAGTTCACCCACGGCGACCTGCTCGACGCGGCCCGCGAGGTCGTCGCTGACTTCGACCTCGAAGCGGGCGACACGGTCGCGGTCCGGTCGTCGCTTTCTCACCCCGGAACCGTCGTCGCCGGCGTGCTCGCGCCGCTTTTGGCCGGCGGCACGGTTCGGATTCCCGTGGACGACGAGGCGGTCGAAGCGGCCCTCGCAGTCGGTAACGGGGTTCCCGAGTCGGTCGCGCTCGCGCCCGACGACGTGTGGTGACCACGACGCGTAGGGTGGAGAGACGTCACCGAACGCTCCAACTATTAATTCGGATTTGAGATTGAATTCTACCTCGGTGTTAAATTCGGGATTTTCACCGCTATATTTATAGTCCGGCTGTATCGTTAGTGCAAACACGTTACATGTCACAGGCTGGCATCGTATCTCTCTGGAACCGGTATCGTTCGGTCGGCATCGTCTACCGAATCGGGGTCGCGTTCGTCCTCGGGTCGCTCGTCGGCCTCGTCGTCGGCGAACCCGCGACGGCCTTGAAACCGGTCGGTGACCTGTTCGTCCGACTGCTGGAGATGCTCATCGTCCCCATCGTGGTGTTCACGCTCCTGATGGGCGTCCGGCAGCTCTCGCCGTCGTCGCTCGGTCGCGTCGGCGCGCAGGTCGTGGGGCTGTACGCGCTCACGTCCGCGTTTGCGGTCGCCATCGGACTCGGGGTGAGCAACCTCGTCTCCCCCGGCTCCCGCGGGCTCGAAGAACTGCTCGCCGGTGCCGAGGCACAGAGCGCCGAGGCCCCCGACGCCGTCGAAGTCGTCCTCAACGTCGTCCCGACGAACCCCGTGGGCGCGATGGCCGACGGTGGCGTGTTGCCGACCATCTTCTTCGTCGTCGTGTTCGGCCTCGGCCTCACGCTGGCGTGGGAAGAGACCGACGACGAGCAGGTCAAACGCGGCATCGAGACGTTCTTCGACCTCGCTGACGCCGGCGCGGAAGCGATGTACAAGGTCGTCTGGGGGGCGATGGAGTTCGGCGTTCTCGGCGTCTTCGCGCTGATGGCCAACGTCTTCGGCACCGCCGGCGTGGACGCAATTCTCCCGTTCGCGCTCCTCATCGGAACGATGCTCCTCGCGGCCGTCGTCCACATCGGGCTCGTCTACCTCGGCACGTTCGTCGTCGGCGTCGCGGGGCGGTCGCCGGTCGCGTTCCTCTCCGGAGCGCGCGACGCGATGGTGACCGCGCTGAGTATCCGGTCGTCGTCCGGGACGCTCCCGGTGACGATGTCCGACGCGGACGAGAACCTCGGCATCGAAGAGCGCATCTACGGCTTTACGCTCCCGCTCGGCGCGACCATCAACATGGACGGCACGGCGATGTACCAGGGCGTCGCGGCCATCTTCGCGGCGAACATCGTCGGCGTGAACCTCTCTCTGGTCGACCAGTTCGCGGTCGTCGCGGTGGCCGTGCTGGCGAGCATCGGCACCGCCGGCGTGCCCGGGTCGGGGCTCATCATGCTCACGCTCGTCTTGACGCAACTCGGCCTGCCGCTCGAAATCGTGGGGCTCGTCGCCGGCGTCGACCCAATCCTCGACCGCATCCGGACGATGGTGAACGTGACCGGCGACCTCGCGGTGACGACGGTCGTCGCCACGTGGAACGACGCGGTCGACTTCACCGCCGACGCGTGGAACGACGGCGTCGGCGCGGCGCTGTCCGACTGAACGAAGGCGGAAAAACCGCTTCAGGACGCGTTTTCTATCTTTTCGAGCGACTCGGGATTCTCGATACTGCTCATGTCGCCGAGGTCCTCGCCCGCGTAGATGGAGGCGATGGCGCGGCGGATGATTTTGCCCGACTGCGTCTTCGGGAACTCGTCGACGAACAGGATTTCCCGTGGGCGGAACGGCTTGCCCAACTCGTCGCCGACGACGCCCCGAAGCTCCTCGCGGAGGTCGTCGTTCTCGTCGATACCGTCTTCCAGGACGACGTAAGCGACGACGGCCGTTCCGGTGGTATCGTCGGGGACGCCGACCGCGGCGGCCTGGTTCACCGCGTCGTGTTCGATGAGCGCGCCTTCGACCTCGGCGGGGCCGACCTTGCGGCCGGCCACGTTGAGCGCGTCGTCGGCGCGGCCGTGGAGGAACCAAAAGCCGTCTTCGTCTTTCTGCGCCCAGTCGCCGTGGTCCCAGAGGTCGTCCCACGACGACCAGTAGGTGTCGAGGTAGCGGTCGTCGCCCTCCCAGAGGCTCTTGGTCATCGACGGGCAGGAGTCGCGGGCGACGAGGAAGCCCCGCTCGTGGCTGTCGGCGATGGACTCGCCCGAGGAGTCCACGATGTCGATATCCATCCCGAGGCCGGGGCCGCCGAGCGAGCAGGGCTTGAGCGGTTGGGTCGGCATCGGCATGAGGAAACAGCCGCAGATTTCGGTGCCGCCGGAGATGTTGATGATGGGGGCGTCGCCGCCGCCGACGTGTTCGTAGAACCACTGCCACGACTCGGGGTCCCACGGCTCGCCGGTCGACCCGAGCAGGCGGAGGCTCGACAGGTCGTGTTTCTCGACCTCCTCGTCGCCGTACTTCCGCAGGGCTCGGATGGCCGTCGGCGAGATGCCGAAGGTGGTGATGCGGTGGCGCTCTATCATCTCCCAGAAGCGGTCCGGGTTCGGGTAGTCGGGCGCGCCCTCGTACATGAAGATGGTGCCGGCGAAGGTGTGGTTCCCGATGAGCGTCCACGGGCCCATCATCCAGCCGATGTCGGAGACCCAGAAGAAGCGGTCTTCGGGCTTCTGGTCGAAGCCGAAGTGAATCTCCTTGGCGGTCTGCATCTGGACGCCCGCGTGGGTGTGGACGATGCCTTTCGGCTTGCCGGTCGTTCCCGAGGAGTACAGCAGCATCGACTCGGCGTCCGACGGCAGGCGTTTGGTCTCGTACTCGGAGTCGGCCGCGCCGACGGTGTCGCCCCACCACTCGTCGCGGCCCTCGGTCCACGGCACGTCGGCGTCGCTCTCATCGCCCTCGTCACCGAACCGCCGGTAGACGACGACGTTCTCGACGCAGCCCGCTTCCTCGATGGCCTCGTCGGCGGTCGGTTTCAGTCGGACCTCGGAGCCGCGGCGGTAGAAGCCGTCGGCGGTGAAAAGCACCGAGCACTCGGGGTCTTCGAGGCGGGTCGCGGTGGCGTCGACGCCGAAGCCGGAGAAGATGGGGACGGCTACCGCGCCGACCTTGAAACAGCCGTAGAGGATAGAGATGACCTCGGGGACCATCGGCATGTAGAGCCCGACGGTGTCGCCGGTCTCGATGCCGTAGGATTCGAGGACGTTGGCGACGCGGTTGGCCTCGCGGTAGAGGTCGTGGTAGGTCCGCTGGACGACCTCGCCGCCTTCGCCCTCCCAGATGCAGGCGACGCGGTTCCGGTTCCCGGAACCGACCGCGGCGTGGCGGTCGAGGGTGTTGTGGGCGACGTTTATCTCGCCGCCGGGGTACCAGCGGGAGAACTGCGGCCCCTCCGAGTCGTCGCGGACCGCGTCGTACTCCTCGTAGAACTCGACGTCGAGGTAGTCGACGAGCTCGTCCCAGAACCACTCGACGCCCGAGGCACCGACGCCCGGCACCTCGGTCGTCGTTCGCTCGATGAGTTCGTCGTAGTCCTCGATGTCGTGTTCCCGCATGAAGCGGGTGACGTTGGCGTCCTCGACGAACGCCGGGTCCGGTTCGTGCACCACGGTGTCGGTGTCGGGTACGTCCATGAACCGAGCTACCGCGACCGGAACCATGAATCTTTACTGTTCTTTCGTTGGGTTCGACGGACGCGACGGCCATCGGCGGCCCGGCCCGAGGCGTTTTTGTCGGCCGGTGTGCTAGGAGTAGACATGTACGTCCGAGACGCGAAGAACCGAGACGAGGTCTGGTTGCTCGACTCGCTGGACGAACTCGGACTCGACGACGGCTCCTTCCGGTCCCGCGATTACGTCATCGCGCTCGACGAGGAGTCCGGCGAGAAGGCGGGCTTCGGGCGCATCCGGGTCCACAAGACCGACGAGCCGTTCTGCGAACTCACCTGCGTCGGCGTCTCGGAGCGGTGGCGCGGACAGGGCGTCGGCGCGCACGTCGTCGAGCGACTGGTCGACCGCGCTGCCGCCGAAGACTTCGACACCGTCTACGGCTTCACCTCGGACCACGGCTACTGCGCGCAGTTCGGCTTCGAGGCGGTCGACGCCGAGGACCTCCCCGAGGGGCCGCGGCAGCGACTCGACCGGGTCAGGGAAGCCGACGGCGACGCCATCGCGCTCCGACTCGACCGCGAGGCGTTTTCGATGCCCGAGCGCCTCCGCGAGCGGTTCAAGGCCGCCGCGCCCGCGAGCGCCGGGGACGCCGAACCCGAACTGACCGCCGAGGACTTCGGCTACGACGAGGAGACGCCGACGAAGTACTCGACGAATCTCCGGCGCTGAATCGAATCTCCGGCGCTGAGCCGGGTCCGACTCAGGTCCGGTCGTCGAGGAAGTCGGTGCTGAAGACGATCCAGGTCAGCACGCTACAAAACAGAATCGGCGGGAGGATGGCGAAGCCCCAGAGCGGTTCGAGCCCTTGCAGGAGGATGAGTACCACGTCGGCCAGTCCGAGCGCGAGGAACGGCGCGGTCGCCAGCGCGGCGCGCTTGCGGTTCTTGCCGCCCGTCTCTTCCGGGAGCGGGCCGGGTGAGGCGTCGCCGGCCGAGGCGTCCGAGGTCGAGGTCGACGAGGGCGCGTCCATGCGGGTCCGTCGGGGCCCGACGAGCAAAAACGGTCCGCCTTCCGGTCGGGGTTCCACGGTCGATACGCCCCCGCGTCCGCGGCGAGCGACGCCGACTTACCGCGCGTTCTCCACGCGCGAGGCGTACTCGACGAGTCCGAACAGCACCCCGAGGAGAGCGGCCGAGAGCACCATCCCGTAGAGGCTGAAGGCGAGGGGACTTGTCGGCAGCGAGAGGACGCCGAACAGCGATATCTCGGCGGCGACTTGGCCGCCGTTCTCACCGATGAAGAGGCCGAGGATGCCCGAGATGACTACGACGCTCGCGCCGACGAGGAGCAGGATTCGTCGTCCGCCGGATGTGTCGTTCACGACGCCGCGTTAGGGCCGCGCCGTATAGTCGCTTGCGGGACGACGCGATTGGCGGTGCCCCGCGGAGCCGCCGCCAGCGTCTGCCGGCCGAGGCGACAGTCTCGGGGAGCCGAACGAACTAAGCCACCCCACGCGAATGAGCGCCCAATGCCCGAAGCACTCGTCGAACGCGCCCGCGAAGCGCTCGACAACGCCTACGTTCCCTACTCTGAGTACACCGTCGGAGCGGCGCTCAGGACCGCCGACGGCGAGGTCTACGTCGGCTGTAACATCGAGAACGCGAACTACTCCAACAGCCTCCACGCCGAGGAGGTCGCCGTCGCGGAGGCCGTGAAGAACGGTCACACCGAGTTCGACCGCCTCGTCGTCACCTCGGGGGCGCGCGACGGCGTCACCCCCTGCGGGATGTGCCGCCAGACGCTCGCGGAGTTCTGCGACGAGGACCTCCCGGTCGTCTGCGACCTCGGCGGCGACGACGTGGCCGAGTACACGCTGGGCGAACTCCTCCCGAACACCATCTCGCTGGACACGCTGGAAGCCGCCGCGGCGAAGCGCGACGCCGACGAGTAACGTGTCGCCCGCCGCCGACCGCGGAATCGCCCCGCTCGCGCTCGCGCTCGTCCTGCTCGTGGTACTCTCGGGGTGTACGTCCTCATCGCCGTCACCGCCGGTCGTAGACGCTGCTCTCGGTGCCCCGTCGGCCGACGCGAGCGACGGCGACGACGGAGCCGTCTCGGCCGCCGTCGGCGGAACCGGGTCGTCGGCGTCGGAGACGCGCCCCGCCGACACCGCCGACAACCCGTGGGGGCACGCGCCCGTCGTCGTCGGCGTCGACGCGCCCGCGGACGGCCGCGACTACGCCTCGCTCGTCGAATCGGCGGTCGACTACTGGCGGGCGAACGCGTCGGCGGTCGCCTACGACCCGGCGTTCGTCGTGAGACCGAACAGTTCGGACCCGGACGTGACCGTCTCGGTCGTCGAGCGAATCGACGGCTGCGGCGACGACGCCGGCGCGGACGCGGTCGGCTGTGCGCCCCTCTTGGACGGCGACGACCCGACCGCGCCGACGGAGCCGGTCACGGTGGTCGTCGCCGCCGGCTACGACGACGAGACGACCCAGATGGTTCTGAAACACGAGTTCGGCCACCTACTCGGGCTGACCCACGACGACGCCGACGCGTTTCCCGTGCTGTCCGAGCGCGTCGAGACGACGCGACTGCCGGAACCGGACGCCGCCGAGCGGGAGTCGCCCTTCCGCGAGCGAACCGTCGCGGTCCACGTCGACCTCTCGAACGTCTCGCCCGGCGAGCGGGCGACCCACGAGGCCGAAATCGACCACGCGCTGTCGTACTACGAGGGCGGGGCCGACGGCGTCGCGCCCGCGAACCTCTCGTTCGAACGCGTCTCCAACCCCGAGATGGCGGACGTGACGCTCTCGGTGTCGGCGTTCCGCGACGGCGGCTCTGGCGTGCGCTGGCGGCGGACCGGCGTCGACGCCGACGACGACGCGGCGCTGGAGTGGTACACCGGCGGCGACCTCGTCGTGGACGCCGACCTCGCCCCGTCGCTGGTCGACTGGTACGTCGGCGCGGGACTCGGCTACCTGTTTGCGGCCGACGAGAGAGCCGACCTCCCGCCGCCGTTCCGCGACGGCGACCCCGCCGACGACCGGGCGTGGCGCGGTCTCGCGGGCGAGACGGCGGGAAACGCGACGACGCCCGCGATGACCCCTCGGAGAACGCAAGAATTTCCATCGGTGGCCCGCGAGTAGTGCCATGAACGACAGTGAGGACCCGAACGACGAGGTCCAGTACCATCTCGAAGTCGGTCCCGCGGACCTCGCCGACGCGGTGTTGCTCCCGGGGAACCCCGAGCGCGTGGACAAGGTGACGGCGCTGTGGGACGACCACGAGGAGAAGGCCTCCCACCGCGAGTACCGGACCGCCACGGGCAGCTACGACGGGACGCCGATTTCGGTTACCTCGACGGGCATCGGGAGTCCCTCGGCTGCCATCGCCGTGGAGGAACTCGCCCGCGTCGGCGCGGACACCTTCATCCGCGTCGGCTCCTGCGGCGCGATTCAGCCCGAGATGGGCGTGGGCGACCTCGTCATCACCTCGGGCGCGGTCCGACAGGAGGGCACCTCCAAGGAGTACGTCCGAGAGGACTACCCCGCCGTCGCCGACCACGAGGTCGTCTCGGCGCTCGTCGCGGCCGCGGAACGACTCGGCTACGACTACCACGTCGGCCTCACGATGAGCGCCGACTCCTTCTACGCGGGGCAGGGTCGCCCCGGCTTCGAGGGCTTCCGCGCCGCCGGCTCCGACTCGCTGGTCGAGGAACTCCGCGAGGCGAACGTGAAGAACATCGAGATGGAGGCCGCGGCGCTCCTGACCATCGCCAACGTCTACGGCCTCCGCGCGGGGGCCGTCTGCTCGGTGTACGCGAACCGCGTCACCGGCGAGTTCCGCACCGAAGGCGAATCGCGCGCGGCCGAGACCGCCAGCCTCGCGGTCCACCTCCTCGCGAAGATGGACGAAGTCAAGCGTGAGGCGGGCGTCGACCGCTGGCACGCGGGCCTCAGTCTCGACTAATCCGACAACCGTCGAATCCGGATTTCGACGCTCTGGGGGCGTAGCGGCCAAAATTACCCCGGCTGTGGAGACGGTTTCAAAGCCCCTTTATCGGATGACTGCGCATCCGACGACATGAGCACGCAGGTCGTCGTTCTCGGCTCGGGGTACGCCGGGGCCGGCGCGGTTACAACCCTCGAAGAAGAGCTCGGTCCGGACGCGCAACTCACGTGGGTCGCCGAACACGACTACCACCTCGTCCTCCACGAGGTCCACCGCTGCATCCGCGACCCGAGCGTCGAGTCCAGCATCACCATCCCGGTCGACGACATCAAAGACGACTCGACGGAGTTCGTCAAGGGTCGCGCGACCGACGTGGACGTCGACGAGCGCGCAGTCGAGCTCGAAGGCGGCGACACCGTCGACTACGACTATCTGCTCGTCGCCATCGGCTCTTCGACCGCCTTCTTCGGTATCGAGGGTCTCGAAGAGTTCGCCCACCAGCTCAAAGGTCTCGACGACGCCCGCGAGATTCACCAGGACATCAAGGAGGCGGCCGCCGACGCCTCCCGCGACGACCCCGCGCAGGTCGTCATCGGCGGCGCGGGTCTCTCCGGCATCCAGACCGCCGCCGAGGTCGCGGAGTACCGCGACACGAACCGCGCGCCCATCGACATCAAGCTCGTCGAGGGGATGGACGAAATCTTCCCCGGAAACGACCCCGAACTGCAGGGCGCGCTCCGGCGTCGCGTCGAAGACCTCGACATCGACATCCTCACCGGCGACTTCATCTCGAAGGTCGACGAGGAGACCGTCTTCATCGGCGGCGGCGAGGACGAAGCGCCCGAGGAACTCGACTACGACGTGCTCGTCTGGACCGGCGGCATCACCGGCCAGCCCGAGGCGTCCGACGTGGAGCTCGAACAGGACGAGCGCTCCCATCGCTTCTTCGCTGAGGAGGACTTCCAGACCAGCGACGACCGCGTCTTCGCGGTCGGTGACTGCGCCCTCGTCGAGCAGGGCCCCGACAACGTCGCGCCGCCGACGGCGCAGGCCGCCTGGGACGCCGCTGACGTGGCCGGCGAGAACATCGCCCGCGCCATCGCCGGCAAGCCGCTCAAGCGCTGGACGTTCACCGACAAGGGGACGGTCATCTCCATCGGCCACGACGCCGTCGCCCACGGCGTGAAGTTCCCCGTCTTCGGAGAGTTCCCCGTCAACGTCTTCGGCGGCCCGCTCGCGCGGACGCTGAAGAAGGGCATCGCCGCGAACTGGATTGCAGACGTCACGTCGCCGAAGCGCGCGCTCTCCGCCTGGAACGACCTCTAACTCGGAACACGCGCCCGACCGCCGGGTGACGCGGCACCCGCCGCCCGACGCTCGTCGACTCGGTTTCGATTTCTCCGGCTCTGTCGCACTCACCGAGTACTGACGAGTCGCGTCGCCGTTCGCCGGGGTCAATCGGTGGCGCGAACCGTATCACCAAGCCGAACGGACCGCTTCGCCGTCCGAACGCCGGTCCCGCCGGTCGGAGTGCGCGGAGAGTGCCCGGAAAAAGACGGAAAGTAAAGCGTGGTTAGTGCTGGGGTTCGCCGACGGGTGCCTGCATGTCGTCGATGCGGAGGATGAGGATGTTGCTCGTGTCGTCCTTGCCGTCGAGCGTGCCGTCGATGACGAGCTTCGAGAGGGGCGTCGGACCGACGCGAATCTTGTCGCCCTCGTGGAACTCGCGGACCGAGCCCTGCACGTGAATCTCGGCGCGGCACAGCTCGGGGTGGTGGACGCTGGAGAGGTCGATTTCGTCGACGTTGACGCCTTCGACTTCCTCGTCGTTGTGGAACAGGGGGACGAACGCGGGCTCGTCCATCTTGTCCACGTCGAGCGCCTCGTAGGCGTTCGCGGTCGGCTTGTAACCGCCCTTCGGACCGGGGACGCCCTCGACCAACTGGAGCGCCTTCAGGCTCTGCATCTGGTTTCGGATGGTGCCGGGGTTTCGGTTGACTTCGGTCGCGATATCCTCACCTTTTACGGCGTCTTCGGAGTCCCGATAGAGGTTGATGAGTGCAGTCAAGATAGTTTTCTGACTCGACGTGAGCTCGATTGATGACATGGAGAATGGTTCGCTACATACGTCCTTAAATCCGATGGATGACGCCTCGAATCTGCCGTTCGTCTACTTTGTAACCGTATCACACTCATGAATGTTCATTCCGAACCTCGATTCGGCCTCGATGCTGTCGATAGCACTATACGGCTCACGAGACTCCGGTAGCACATGAACGGGAAACGAGTCCTCGTGACCGGCGGTGCCGGCTTCATCGGTTCGAATCTCGCGAACCATCTCGCCGACGAAAACGAGGTCGTCGCCGTCGACGACCTCTACCTCGGCACGCCCGAGAATCTCGACGACGCCGTGGAGTTCCACGACGCGAGCGTGCTTGACGACGACCTCCCGACCGACGACGTGGACGTGGTGTTCCATCTGGCGGCGCTGTCGTCGTACAAGATGCACGAGGAGAACCCGACGAAGGGCGCGCGCGTCAACGTCGAAGGCTTCGTGAACACGGTCGAGCAGGCGCGAAACGACGGCTGTGACACCGTCGTCTACGCCTCAACCTCCTCGATTTACGGCTCGCGGACCGAGCCCTCGCCGGAAGAGATGCCGGTCGAGGCGCGCACGGGCTACGAAGCGTCGAAACTCGCCCGGGAGCGCTACGCGGAGTACTTCCACCACCACTACGATATGCGGACGGCCGGGCTCCGGTTTTTCTCGGTGTATCAGGGCTTCGGCGGCGCGGAGGAACACAAAGGCGAGTTCGCCAACACGGTCGCGCAGTTCACCGACAAAATCGCGGCCGGCGAGTCGCCGGAGCTGTTCGGAGACGGCACCCAGACCCGCGATTTCACCCACGTCGACGACATCGTTCGCGGCATCGAACTCGCCGCCGACCACCGGCTACAAGGCATCTACAACCTCGGCACCGGCGAGAGCTACTCGTTCAACGAGATGGTCGACATGATAAACGAGGCGCTCGGCACCGACGTCGAACCCGAATACATCGAAAACCCCCTCGACGTGTACGTCCACGACACGAAAGCCGACTGCACGAAGATACGCGAGGCGACCGGCTGGGAACCCAAAATCTCCTTCGAGGAGGGTCTCCGGCGCGTCTGCGAACCGTATCTCGACGAGTAGCCCGTGCGTTCCGCCGGACGACGGCCTCCCCCGAGGCGACAGATAGCATTATCAATAAGGGTGTTTTTCCGATGCCACTAAACGGCCCGAACGAGTGGGTCATCTATGGAACGGAACGTCAGAATTCTGGGTGCACCGACGGACTACGGTGCCAATCGACGCGGGGTGGACATGGGCCCCTCCGCGATTCGATACGCTGGACTCGCGGGGGAACTGGAGTCCGCGGGCGTCTCGCCGACTGACGCCGGCGACCTCGCGGTGCCGCACCACGCGACGCGGGACGCCGACGCCGGGGCGACGAACGCGAAGCACGTCAAGGAAGTCGAAGAGGTGACGCGGAGCCTCGCCGACGCCGTCTCGACCGCGCTCGCCGAGGGGACGACCCCGCTCGCGCTCGGCGGCGACCACTCCATCGCCATCGGCTCGCTGGTCGGCAGCGCCCGCGACGCCGACATCGGCGTCATCTGGTTCGACGCTCACGGCGACTTCAACACGCCGAGCACCTCGCCGTCCGGCAACGTCCACGGCATGCCGCTGGCCGCCGCGCTCGGCATCGGTGACTTCGCGGGCGTCGAGTGGGCGAACGCCGCCGGCCTCAAAGAGGAGAACGTCGCTATCGTCGGCTTGCGCTCCGTCGACGACGCGGAGGCCGAGGCGATTCGCGACAGCGACGTGACGGTGTACACGATGTCGGATATCGACGAGCGGGGCGTCACCGCGGTGACGAACGACGCCCTCGACGTGGCGACCGACGGCACCGACGGCGTCCACGTCAGCCTCGACCTCGACTGGCTCGACCCCCGCGAGGCCCCCGGCGTCGGGACGCCCGTCCGCGGCGGCGTGACCTACCGCGAGGCCCACGCGGCGATGGAACTCGTCGCCCGCTCGGAAGCCATGCGCTCGTTCGAACTCGTGGAGGTCAACCCCATCCTCGACGAGCACAACGAGACCGCGACGCTCGCGACCGAACTCGCCGCAAGCGCCTTCGGCAAGCGCATCCTCTGATGTCGACGCCGAGAGAAGCCCCCGCGCCGCACGACCTCGCCGCCGGCGTCGTCGTCCTCCGGGAGAACTCCGTGCTCGCGGTCTACGAGAAGGACCGCTGGGGACTGCCGAAAGGCGGCTCCGAACCCGGGGAGTTCTTCTTCGAGACCGCCGCCCGCGAGGCCGCAGAGGAGACCGGCGTCGAAGTCGAAATCCAGTCGCTCGCCTTCACGAGCGAGATTCGCGCTCCGGACCACCGCATCTATCTCCAGCGGTTCTACCACGCGACGCCCGTCGCCGACGATCCGACGCCGTCGCCGAGCGACCCCGACGACGAAATCGAGGCGGCGAAGTTCCTCCCGCTGACCGCCCTCGGGTCGACGCTCACCTACCGGCCGCGGGTCGAACCGCTCCGCGACTGGCTCCGGGACCGCAAGCCGCGACACTACACCTACGACCTGACCAGAGAACCCTCGGACGTGGAGAAGTAGCCGACTACGAGGTTCGACCGCTGGCTGTCCCGCTTTTCCGCGCGACTCGACCGATGTAGCCGACGGTCGCGCCGACACCGCCGACGACGAGGGCGAGCACCGCGCCGCCGACGAGCGGATACGCGACCCACAGCGGTGACTCCATCGTCGACACCGGGACGAACAGGTTGACCGCGAATCCGAGACACGGCCCGAAAGCGAGCACGATACCCTCGCCGGCGCGCGTGCCGATATTCTCGCCGCGGGCGACGTGTGCCGCGACGCCGGCGACGACCAGTACCGCGCCCGCGTCGACGACGAGCGACTGCACGGCCGTCGGCGGTTCGAGGTTCCACGCCCGAAGCGCGGTCAGGCCGCCGAGGACGACGACGAACGCGAGCGCCGAGACGCCGACGATTCTCGACCGCGGTCGCACGCTCATACCGGTAGGACCTCCGGCCGAGATAAATGTCTTCGGGGAGCGACGGTCGGAGCCGCGGCTCTCCGGCGGGAGTCCGCGAAAAAAGTCTCGCGGGGAGCCGTTACTCGTCGTCCGCGTCGGTTTCCGCGTCCTCTTCCACGCTGTCCGCGTCGTCGAGTTCCTCGGCCTCGGTCGTCATCGCGGCCGGAATCACGTCGACGGAGGCCACGTCGTCGCCCTCGTCGAGGTCCATCACGATGACGCCCATCGTGTTGCGGCCGACCGTCGAGATATCCTCGACGGGGGTCCGGAGAATCTGCCCCTCGTCGGACATGACGACGAGGTGGTCGCCCTCGCCGACGGTGTTGATGGCGCAGACCGGGCCGTTCCGCTCGTTTGCCTTGATGTCGATGAGACCCTTGCCGTTTCTGGACTGCGTGCGGTAGGCGTCGAGGTCCGTGCGCTTCCCGTAGCCGTTCTCGGTGACGGTGAGAATCCAACTGTGGTGGGCCTCGTCGATGGCGGCCACGCCGGCGACAACGTCGTCGCCTTCGAGTTTGATGCCGCGGACGCCGCGGGCCGAGCGGCCCATCGCGCGCACCTCGTCCTCGTCGAAGCGGATGGACATTCCCCGTTCGGTGCCGATGACGAGGTCGCTTTCGCCGTCGGTGACCTCCACGTCGACGAGTTCGTCGCCCTCGTCGAGTTTGGTGGCGATGATGCCCGTCGAGAGGATGTTCTGGAAGCGGTCGGTGCCGGTCCGCTTGATGTAGCCGTTCCGGGTCACCATCGTTAGATATCCCTCGATATCTTCGAGGTCGTCGCAGTTGACGACGGCCGTAATCTCCTCGCCGTCGTCGAAGTCGAGCAGATTGACCGCCGACTTCCCGCGGGCGGTCCGCGACATCTCGGGGACCTGGTAGGCCTTGAGTTGGTAGACCTGCCCGTGGTTGGTGAAACAGAGCAGGTCGTCGTGGGTGTTCGTGACGAACACCGACGAGACGTTGTCGCCTTCCTTGAGGTCCGTCCCGATGATGCCCTTGCCGCCGCGGTGCTGGGCGCGGAACCGGGAGACCGGCATGCGCTTGATGTAGTCGTCCTCGCTGACGACGACGACCACGTCCTCCTCGGGGATGAGGTCGGCGCGGGTGACCTCGCCGGTGTTGGCGACGAACGAGGTCCGCCGGTCGTCGGCGTACTCGTCTTTGATGTCGAGCAGTTCGGACTCGATGACGGCGTCGAGTTCCGACTGGTCGCCGAGGATGGTTTCGAGGCGCTCGATGGTCGCCTGCACGTCCTCGTACTCGGCTTCGATTTCGGCCGCCTCCATCGAGGTGAGCGACCCGAGCTGCATCGAGACGATGTGGTTCGCCTGCTCCTCGGAGAAGTCGAACGTCGGCAGCGGTTCACCGTCGACTTCGACTTCGACCTCGCCGCGGAGCGCGGCCTTCGCGTCGTCGCGGCTCTCGGAGTTGCGGATGGTCTCGACCACGTCGTCGATGTTGTCGAGGGCCTTCAGGCGGCCGTCGAGGATGTGCGCGCGGTCTTCGGCCTCGGCGAGTTCGTACTCGGAGCGCCGGCGAACCACGTCGCGTCGGTGGTCGAGGTAGTGTTCGAGCGTCTCCTTGAGCGTCAGCACCTGCGGCTGGCCGTCGACGAGCGCGAGGTTGATGACGCCGAACGTGGATTCGAGGTGGTTGTCGAGCAGCTGGTTCTTGACGACCTCGGCCATCGCGCCGCGCTTGAGTTCGATGACGACGCGGATGCCGTCGCGGTCGGACTCGTCGCGGATGTCGCGGATGCCCTCGATTTTGCCCTCGTTCACGTCGTCGGCGATGCGCTCGATGAGGCGGGCCTTGTTCTCCTGATACGGGAGTTCGTTGATGACGATGCGGCCCTCCTCTTCGAACACGTCGTAGTCGGCGCGGACGCGGACGCGACCGCGACCCGTCTTGTACGCCTTGTGGACCGCGTTGCGGCCGACGATGTTCGCGCCGGTCGGGAAGTCCGGCCCCTTGATGTGTTCCATCAGGTCCGCGACGGTCGCGTCGGGGTTCTCGATGAGTTCGACGGTGGCGTCGACGACCTCACCGAGGTTGTGCGGCGGGATGTTCGTGGACATCCCGACCGCGATGCCGGACGACCCGTTGACGAGCAGGTTCGGGAACGACGACGGCAGCACCGTCGGCTCCTGCTTGCGGTCGTCGTAGTTCGACTGGAAGTCGACGGTGTCCTTGTCGATGTCGTCGAGGAGTTCCTCGGCGATGGGGGACATCCGCGCCTCCGTGTAGCGCATCGCGGCCGGCGGGTCGCCGTCGACGGAGCCGAAGTTACCCTGGCCGTCGACGAGCGGGTAGCGCATGGAGAAGTCCTGCGCCATGCGCGCGAGGGTGTCGTAGATGGCGGAGTCGCCGTGGGGGTGGTAGTCACCCATCGTCTCGCCCACGATGGACGAGGACTTGCGGTGCGACGAGTTGGAGGTCACGCCGGCCTGATGCATCGCATACAGGATGCGCCGGTGGACCGGCTTCAGGCCGTCGCGCACGTCGGGCAGCGCCCGCCCCGCGATGACCGACATCGCGTAGTCGATGTACGACTGCTCCATCTCGTCTTCGATGCGCGCGTTCTTGACTTCGGCCGCGATACCCGCGCCCGGTTCGAACGAATCTGGTGCGTCAGAACTCATATTAGATGTCTACCCATTCGGCGTCGTTCGCGTGGTCCTTGATGAACTGCTTTCGCGGCCCGACGGCGTCGCCCATCAGGATGTTGAACATCCGGTCGGCGGCGGCGGCGTCCTCGACGGTGATGCGCTTGAGGACGCGGTTTTCGGGGTTCATCGTCGTGTCCCACAGCTGGTCGGGGTTCATCTCACCGAGTCCCTTGAACCGCTGGACCTGCGTGGGGTTGCCGTTGCATTCCTCCTCGATGATGCGGTCCCGCTCGGCCTCGTCCATCGCGTCGTAGGTGTTGCCGCGGTAGCGGACGCGGTACAGCGGCGGTTGGGCCGCGTACACGTAGCCGGCCTCGATGAGCGGGCGCATGTGCCGGTACAGAAGCGTAAGCAGCAGCGTCCGGATGTGCGCGCCGTCGACGTCGGCGTCGGTCATCAGGATGAGCCGCTGGTAGCGCGCCTTCTCGATGTCGAACTCGTCGCCGACGCCGCCGCCGATGGCGGTGATGAGCGCCCGTATCTCGTCGTTTTCGAGGATGCGGTCGAGGCGGTGTTTCTCGACGTTCAGAATCTTCCCCTTGAGGGGCAAAATCGCCTGGAACTTGCGGTCGCGGCCCTGCTTTGCCGAGCCGCCCGCGGAGTCGCCCTCCACGATGAACAGTTCGGACTCCGAGGGGTCGCGGCTCTGACAGTCCGCGAGCTTCCCCGGCAGCGAGGTGGATTCGAGCGCGGACTTGCGGCGGGTGAGCTCCTCGGCCTGCTTCGCGGCCTTGCGGGCGCGGGCGGCCTCGACGGCCTTCGAGATGATGGCCGTCGCCGTGTCCGGGTTCTCCTCGAAGAACGTCCCGAGCTGTTGGTGGGTGACGCTCTCGACGATGCCGCGGACCTCGGAATTCCCGAGCTTGGTCTTCGTCTGCCCCTCGAACTGCGGGTCGGGGTGCTTGACGGAGATGACGGCGGTGAGTCCCTCGCGAACGTCCTCGCCGCGGAGGTTGTCGCCGTCGAGGTCGTCGAGCATATCGTGGCTGTTCGCGTAGTCGTTGACGACGCGGGTGAGCGCCGTCTTGAACCCGGTCAGATGCGTGCCGCCCTCGCGGGTGTTGATGTTGTTGGCGAAGGCGTGAATCGACCCCTGGAGCTCGTCGGTCGCCTGCATGGCGATTTCGACCTCGATGCCCTCCGACTCGTCGTCGTAGTAGATGACGTCGTCGTGGAGCGCCGTCTTGGTCTCGTTGAGGTACTCGACGAACTCGCGGATGCCGCCCTCGAAGAGGAACGTGCTCGACTCGTCGGTCCGCTCGTCGGAGAGCGAAATCTCGACCCCAGAGTTGAGGAACGCGAGCTCTCGCAGGCGGTTTTCGAGCGTCTTGAAGTCGAACTCGGTCGTCTCGAAGATACCGTCGTCCGGCCAAAAGCGGATGGTCGTTCCGGTGTCTTCGCCGGGTTCGAGGTCGCGCACGCGCTCGAACTCCTCGACCTGCGGCTCGCCGACCTCGAAGCGGTGTGTCCACACCGCGCCGTCGCGTTTGACCTCGACTTCGAGTTCGCTCGACAGCGCGTTGACGACGGAGACGCCGACGCCGTGGAGGCCGCCGGAGACTTGGTAGGACTTGTTGTCGAACTTCCCGCCGGCGTGGAGGACGGTCATGATGACCTCCAGCGCGGGTCGGTCGTACTGTTCGTGCGTATCTACCGGAATCCCGCGGCCGTTGTCGGTGACGCTGACAGAGCCGTCCTCGTGGAGGGCGACCTCGATGGCGTCGCAGTGGCCCGCGAGCGCCTCGTCGATGGAGTTGTCGACGACTTCGTAGACGAGGTGGTGGAGCCCGCGAGAATCGGTGGACCCGATGTACATCGCCGGACGCTTTCGAACGGCTTCAAGCCCTTCGAGGACCTGAATCTGTCCGGCCCCGTACTCGTTATCCTGAGACATCTGAACAGGCCTAGGATAGCCCGTCCCTTAAAGGCTCGCACGCGCGGGCGCGTACTACTTACTGGAGTCCCGCGTAGCGGTTTCCGACATCGGAGACGCCGACCGACCGACCCGCGTTTCGTGGGTGACTCTGTGTATCATGATCCGGCGTTCCGGCGCGAACGCCCCTCGAAGCGCGTCAACGCCCCGAGTTCACTTTCACTCCGCTGCCGGTGAGTACTTAACGCGGGACTGGGTAGATGCGCATCAGGAAATGACCTCGTTCCAGTCGACACTCGGTGACGAGCCGGGGATCGCAGAGGAGCTGGCGAAGGGCCAGCGGGAGATCTCCATCGCCGAGTTCTTCGAGAAGAACAAGCACATGTTGGGCTTCGACAGCGGAGCCCGCGGGTTGGTCACCGCCGTCAAGGAGGCGGTGGACAACGCGCTCGACGCCACGGAGGAGGCGGGCATCCAGCCCGACATCTACGTGGAAATCGCCGAGGCGGGCGACTACTACCGCCTCGTCATCGAGGACAACGGGCCGGGCATCACGAAAGAGCAGGTGCCCAAAGTGTTCGGGAAGCTCCTCTACGGCTCTCGCTTCCACGCGCGCGAACAGTCCCGCGGCCAGCAGGGTATCGGTATCTCCGCGGCGGTCCTCTACTCGCAGCTGACGAGCGGGAAACCCGCCAAAGTGACGAGCCGGACGCAGGGCTCGGAGGACGCCGAGTACTTCGAACTCGTCATCAACACGGACCAGAACGAACCCGAGATTCGCACCGAGAAGACGACCTCGTGGGACCGCCCCCACGGCACGCGCATCGAGTTGGAGATGGAAGCCAACATGCGCGCCCGCCAGCAGCTTCACGACTACATCCTCCACACGGCGGTCGTCAACCCCCACGCCCGCATCGAACTCCGGGAACCCGGCCTCGACGAGCCGATGAAGTTCGAGCGGGCGACCGACCAGCTTCCGAAACAGACGAAGGAGATTCGCCCGCACCCCCACGGCGTCGAACTCGGGACGCTCCTGAAGATGCTCTCGGCGACCGAGTCGTACTCCGTGTCCGGCTTCCTCCAAGAGGAGTTCACCCGCGTCGGCGCGAAGACCTCCGACAAGGTTCACGACGCCTTCCGCGACCGGCACTTCGGCCGCGAGATGACGTGGCGGACGCCCGACGCGTCCGAGGCCGACGACCTCGTCGCCGTCGTCGAGGACGCCGTCGCCAACAAGGGCAAAGAGGCGACCGCGGCGTTCGCGGACGAACTGGTCGATATCGTCGTCGGCAAGGACCGCATCGCCCACGGCGAACTCGTCACTATCGTCGAAAACGCCGCCGAGACGGCCGGTGAGGACACCGACACCTCGTTCGGTGAGACGGTCCGCGAGAACGTCGTCGAGGCGCTGTGGCCCGCCCTCACCGACGACCGCGAGGGCGACGCGTACGCCATCGTCGACGACGTGACCACCACGCAGAAAGACGACGCCGGCAAGCTGTCGATGGCGCGCTCCATCGCCACGCAGTTCGCCGAGACGACCGGCCCGGCCGACCGCGCCACCCGCGACGACGTGGCCGAGTTCGTCTCGTGGGCCGCCGACCGAACCAAAGAGCGCGAGGACGAGACCTACGGCGAGACTGCACAGGAGAACATCGCCGACGCCATCTGGTCGCGGATGCGAACCGTCTCCGACGAGGTACCGAAGGTCCGCGAGGTCGCCGACGACCGCGACGTGGCCCGCGACCTGCTCGACGCGATGCGCGAGACGGACATCCTCGCGCCGCCGACGGACTGTCTGTCTCCCATCTCGGCGGAACTCGTCGAAGCCGGCCTGAAAAAGGAGTTCGACGCCGACTTCTACGCCGCGGCGACCCGCGACGCCGAGGTCCACGGCGGCGACCCCTTTATCGTCGAAGCCGGCATCGCCTACGGCGGCGAACTCAAGTCCGAGGGGAAAATCGACCTGCTCCGCTTCGCCAACCGCGTCCCGCTGGTCTACCAGCAGGGCGCGTGTACCATCACCCACGTCGTCAAGGACATCGGCTGGCGGAACTACGGCCTCGACCAGCCGGGCGGCAGCGGCATGCCGAACGGCCCCGCGGTTCTGATGGTCCACGTCGCCTCCACGAACGTCCCCTTCACGAGCGAGTCGAAGGACGCGCTCGCGGACGTGCCGGCGATTCAAGACGAGGTCGAACTCGCCATCCGCGAGGCGGCCCGCGACCTCAAATCCTACCTGTCGAAGCGGCGGTCGCTCCAGAAGCGCCGCGAGAAACAGGACGTGCTCGGCCGCATCCTCCCGCAGATGGCGACGAAGCTCTCGGAGGTCACCGGGCGACCCGAGCCCAACATCGACGGCGCGCTCGGCCGCATCATGAACAACCTGACCGTCGAGCGGGCCGTCGACGACGGCGAGGTGACGCTCACGGTGACGAACCACTCCAACACGAACGAGTCGCCGGACATCACCGATATCGTCTCGGCCGAGCCGGGCGGTCTCGACGGCGAGGCGACGGTCGTCGACCTCGACGGGGAGTGGTTCGTCAAGTGGAACCCCGAGGTGTCGTCCGGTGAGACGGCGACGCTCACGTACTCGGTCGCACAGGACGCGTCGTTCGACATCAACGTCGACGGCGTCGAGACGGAGAAACTCACGGTGAACGTATAATGGCATCCGACCAGCAGACATCCGAGGAACGCGCCCGCGAGCGTCTCATCGACCTCGCGGCGGAGTTCTACGACCAGTTCGACGCGGGGGAGATTCCGCACATGACGCTCCCGACGCGGACGAAAAGCAACATCGAGTACGACGAGGACGCCAACGTCTGGGTGTACGGCGACCGGACCTCGAAGCGCTCTGCGAACAGCGTTCGGGGCGCGCGAAAGCTCCTGAAGGCCGCCTACACCATCGAGTTCCTCGCGCGCCAACTCGACGAGGACCGCTCGTCAACCCTGCGTGAGCTGTACTACATCTCCGAGTCGTGGGACAACGAGGAGGCGCACTTCTCCGACCAAGACGAGTCAAACAAGCTCATCGAGGACTTGGAAATCGTCAGCGATGTCAAGCGCGAGGACTTCCACATGCGCCCGGAGGAGTCCGGCGCGAAGCTCATGGGTCCCCTCAAAATCCGCGAGCAGACGAACCGCGGCGACCGCGAGATTCACTGCCAGTTGGACGTGGGACAGGGCGGCTACCAGATTCCGAACAACCCCGACACCATCGAGTTCCTCGAACACGACATCGAGTTCGTCATGTGCGTCGAGACCGGCGGGATGCGCGACCGCCTCGTCGAGAACGGCTTCGACGACGACTACAACGCGCTCGTCGTCCACCTCGGCGGCCAGCCGGCGCGCGCCACCCGGCGTATCACGAAGCGCCTGCACGACGAACTCGACCTGCCGGTCGTGGTCTTCACCGACGGCGACCCGTGGTCCTACCGCATCTTCGGCTCGGTCGCCTACGGCTCTATCAAATCCGCGCACCTCTCGGAGTACCTCGCCACGCCCGACGCGAAGTTCGTCGGCATCCAGCCGCAGGACATCGTTGACTACGACCTCCCGACCGACCCGCTCGCGGACTCCGACATCAACGCGCTCCAGTCCGAACTGGAGGACCCGCGGTTCATGGGCGACTACTGGACCGAGCAGATAGAGCTCCAACTCGACATCGGCAAGAAGGCAGAACAGCAGGCGCTTGCCTCCCGCGGTCTCGACTTCGTGACCGACGAGTACCTGCCGACGCGCCTCGACGAGATGGGTATCATCTAACCCCGCTCACTCCCGGTCGCCGTTTTTCTACCTCGTTTCGGTCAGATTGAACAGCGCCACGATAGTGAACCCGCCGTAGAAGCCGAGGGTGTGAATCGCCAGCTCGGTCGCGAACCCCGCGGTGGTTTGGATGGGTTTGATGTGAAAAAACAGCGCGTCGGTCGTCAGGACGACGAGCGTGGCGGCGAGACAGATGAAGAGCCGACGAACACTGAAAAGCGGGCTCGACCGGAGGGCGTCGCGCATGGCGGTTCGACGGTCGCCCGCTGTATGAGCCTGTCGCCGCGCGGAGGGTTCGGATTCGGTTCGGTGGCGTCGCGGCTCGCGGTTCGCGCTTACGGATACAGCCCGTCGCCGCGGAATCCGTCGAAATAGCGTCTGACCACGCCGTTCAGTGTTCGCGGCTCGCTCGTCGCGAGGTCGTGACCCGCCCCGGAGAACAGCGCGAGCGTCGCGTCCGCGACGCCGCCTTTGAGTTCTCGAATCCGCGGTTCGGGGAACAGTCGGTCTGCCTTCCCGGCGGCGACGAGCGTCGACGCGTCGATGTCACCGAGTATCTCTCGGGAGTCGTGTTCGAGACAGGCCGTACAGGAGACGACCGCGTCGGCGGGGACGGCGGGCCGGAAGTCGACGACCCGGCCGGCCGCCTCGATGAGCGCCGGGGCGACCGTCGCTTCGAGGCCGGTCGCGGACTCCCGCTCCGCGTCCGCGACGACCTCGGCCCACCGGCTCTTGCCCGCCAGCGAGCGCCAGCGCGTCACGACGTTCTCGCCGTGGCCGCCGAGTCGCGTCCCGGCGGCGACGACCGCCAGCGAGTCCACGTAGTCGCCGTAGTCGGCGGCGAGGTACTGGGCGACGAGGCCGCCCATCGAGACGCCGATAACGTCGGCCGGCCAGAGGTCCTGTTCGTCGATGACGCCGGCGTAGCCCGCGGCCATGTCGCGGGTGGTCGAGCCGACCGGGAGGTGTCGCGGGCGGCCGACCACCCACACGTCGCGGTCGTCGAACTCGCGGAACAGGCCGGCGAGCGCCGCCGCAGTCCCGCGGTTCGGGTCGATGCGCTGGAAGGCGTCGGAGAGGCCGGGAAGCACCACGAGCGGGTCGGCGTCGGCGTCACCGAAGCGGTAGTAGGGCCGCCGGCCGCCGAGCATGCCGTAGTCGAGGTCCATACGCGAACCGACGGCCCGACGCGGCAAAATCGTTCGGTCCATTCGCCAGTCCGTCTGGTTGTCTGTCTGCCCGGCTGTCGGTCCCGCCGTCGCCGCCTCAGACCTGGTCGGGGTCGTCGAGGACGACCGGGATACCGCGGTTCGCCACGTCCACGACGAAGGCGTCCGGGTCGGTTTCGAGAAGCGGAATCGTGTCGTAGTGAATCGGAAGCACGAGGTCCGGGTCGAGCGTCTCCGCGAGGTCGGCGGCCTCGCGGCGGTCCATCACGACCGAGCCGCCGATGTTGGCGAGAAACAGCGACACTTCGAGATGTTTGTGGCCTTCGAGCACGTCGGAGTCGCCGGGCCAGAAGACGGTTCGGTCGGCAATCGAGATGTGGAAGCCGCAGCCGAACCCCTGCGGGTGAACCACGTCGCCGTCGCGGAGATGCGGGCCGTCGGGGTCGTTGAACGCCGGGAGCGACCACACGTCGACCTCACCGACGGTGAGGTGGGCTTCCTCGTCCACGCGGACCGTCTCGTAGGGGAGGTCCTCGACCGGCACCACGTCGCGGTCGATAGTCGCCGCGTCGACCCCCTCGAACGCGACGACGGTCGCGTCGGCGTCTGCGACCTGCTCGATGGCGTCGGAGTCGTAGTGGTGGTTGTGCGTGACCAAAATCAGGTCGCCGTCGCGGGCGTAGTAGTCGTCGAGGACGCCGTAGCGGCCGGGGTCGAAGTAGACGACGAAGCCGTCGGGCGACTCGATTCTGACGGTCGCGTAGCCGAGCCACGACACGTCGAGGCCGTCGTGTTTGATGGTCATACGCGATACCTCGGACCGAGGGGTAAAAAGCGCGGCTCTCGGTGAGAGTCGGCCGGTGCGGACGGGCGGCGGGTGGCGGTGGCGGGTGACGGGTGGCGAGCGACAGTGGCGGATTCGCGGGGTCCCGCTCAGACGAGCGTGTCGCGCAGGACGCCGAACACGACGAGGCTCCACAGGAACACGCCGGCCCCGTAGCACAGGAGGGCGAGTCGGAGCGACGTGTCCGTCTCGACGGGCGACCACAGCCCCGCGTTCGAGACGACCCTGTTCGTCCCGCCCTTCTCGCCCGCGTGTTCGACGTTGCTCGGACCCATCTGCCCGACTGCGCCGCCGCCGAGCACGACGAGGAGCACGCCGGCCCCCGTCAACGCCAGCAGGTACAGCCCCGAGTGCGTGGCGAGATACACCGCACCGACAGTAACCAGCCCGAGGAGCCCCGTATAGAGCGCGAGCGGCTTCAGGAGGGCGTTAACGTCCGTGGAGGGCATTTGTGTGAACCTGTGGATTTTAGCACAGTATATCTCTTTGGGCGCGACCCGCCGCGAGCATCGCTCACTGCGAGTCGGCCAGTCGCTCCACGCGGTCCAGCGAGTCGGCCGTCTCGGCGGTCTTGTCCTCGCGGACGGTGACGAACCGCGGGAACCGAAGCGCGTAGCCCGAGGAGTACGTCGGCGAGGCCTGAATCTCCTCGTAGCCGACTTCGAAGACGACCGACGGGCGGATGTCGACCTCCTTGCCCGCCTCGCGTTCGATTTCGGGTTCGAGGAGGTCGGTCAACTCGGCCAACTCCTCGTCGGTGATGCCCGTGGCGACCTTGCCGATGGTCTCGAAGGCGTCGTCCCCGGACTCGGCTTCGACGCGGGCCGAAAGCAGGAACGTCCCGAGGAACTCCGCGCGGCGACCCTCGCCCCACTCCGCGCCGGTGACGACGAGGTCCAGCGTCTCCACGTCGGGCTTGCGCTTCAGCCAGTTCTTCCCGCGGTCGCCCGGCGAGTACGGCGCGTCGGGGTTCTTCAGCATGATACCCTCGTGGCCGGCGTCGAGGGCGTCGGCCTCGTAGGCGGCGATTTCGTCGGGGTCGTCCGAGAGGAGCAGGTCCGAGACGGCCGGTGAGTCGTCACCGAGGAGCGCGGTCAGTCGGTCGTGGCGGGCGGCAAGCGGGTCGGCCAGGAGGTCGTCGCCGGCGGCGTGCAGGCAGTCGAACGCCCGGAGTTCGACCCGGACCTCCTCGCGCATCCGTCCCACGTCGTGTTTTCGGCGGAAGCGACGGAGAATCTCCTGAAACGGCAGGGGCTCGCCGCCGTCGTCCATCGCCACGACCTCGCCGTCGAGGATGACGGGGTCGTCGACCGCGCCGGCGACGAACTCGACCACCTCGGGGAGCGCGTCGGTCACGTCCTCCATGTTGCGCGAAAACAGCGACACCTCGCCGTCGGCGTCGCGGTGGACCTGCACGCGCGCGCCGTCGAACTTGGTCTCGACCGCGGCGGTTCCCCACTCGTCGAGCGCGTCGGCGGCGGTGCCGGCCTGTGCCAGCATCGCTTGCACGGGGCGGCCCACTTCGAGGCGAACCCCGTCGAGCCCGGCTTCGCCCTCGTCGCGGGCGAGTCCGGCGACCATGCCGTAGTCGTTCGACACCTGCAAGGCGCGGGCGACGGCGGCGATGGCCTCGTTTCTGCGCTCGCGGGCGGCGGCTTCGGTCTCCGAGTCGGCGTCGTCGTCGCGGATGGCGGCGGCGTCCGCGGGGGCGACCAGGAACGCCTCCGCGACGGCGTCGCGGACGGTCCCCTCGCCGACGCCGATGCGCATCTCGGAGAGGACGAGCCGCGCGAGGAAGCGCGCCTCGTCGGGGTCGGTCCGGTTGAACAGGCCGTAGAGCGTCTTGAGCTTCGTCTCCTCGCTGCCGGAGCCGGAGGCGGCCGCGAGGGCGCGGAGCTCCGAATCGACTTCGGCGACGGTCAGGCCGTCCTGTTCGCCCGAGCCGAAGGCGGCGAGGCCGCGCTGGCCGCCGAAGTCGTAGCTCGCGGCGACCGCGCCGATTTCGCCGCGGTCGGCGAGGCGGTCCTCCACGTCGTCGGCCGAGACGTTCGGGCCGGCGGCGCGGGCGATGGCCTCGTGGCAGAGCCGCGGGCCGATGTCGAGCGTGGTCGAGTCCCACGCCGGGAAGACGCGACCTTGGACGAACCGGGCGACCGTCGGGAGGTCGTCGCCGGCGTCGGAAAAGAGGTCTGAGAGGAGCGAGACGACCGCGAGGTCCGCTGGCTCGGCTTCTATCTCGGCGGCGCGGGCGGCGAACTCGGCGAACTGCATCGTCCGTGGGTATCGCCGCGCGGGGCAAAAGCGTCTCGACAGTCGTCGGGGATGTGATTCGCTGTCGAACGTCCGGAGTGCCGGGAAGTTGAAGGCGTTCGACGCCAGAACGCCGGGTATGAGCGACGACCTCGCAGAGCGCGTCGAAGACGTGCTCGCGGTCGACGCGGCCGAGTTCGAAGCGCAAGCGAAAGCCGACGCCGAGGTGCTCAAGCGCGAACTGCGCGAGGGGACCTTCGATAACCACCAGTCAATCGTCGGCTTGGAGTACGAGTTCTACGCCGTCTCCGACGGTCGCTGGTCCGCGAGCGAAGACGACGTGCACGCGCTCATGCGGGTCCCGCGCCGCCTGCTCGGCCTCATGGGCTTCGAGAAGGAACTCGGACTCCACAACGCCGAGATGACCACGAGCCCCCAACCGCTGAACCCCCACGGCCTCCGCGCGCAGGAATCCGAGGTCCGCGCCCGACTCGACGCCGCGCTCGACTGCGCCGCCGCCGAGGGGATGCGCCTCGTCTCCGACGGGATGTGGAGCATCCCGCCGGCCGGCGAGAGCGCCCGCGAGTACCTGACCGACTCCGTCACCGACGGAGGCGTCCGCCTCGCGACGAACATGAGCAACTCCGTGCGCTACCACGCGATGGCGAACGGGCCGACCGCCCCGGCGTCGTTCACGCTCGACGCGCCGCACGTCTCGCTGAAAGCGGACACCGTGATGCCCGAGGCGCTCATCACGTCCATCCAGCCGCACTATCAGGTCCCGCACGCCGACGACCTGCCGTACCACTTCAACTACGCGCTGCGGGTCGCCGGGCCGCTGCTCGCGCTCGGCGTCAACTCCCCGTTCTTCCCCGCAGACCTCTACGACGAGGACGCGACGGCCGACGAAATTCTCGACGACGGGTGGGACGAAAACCGCATCGCGGTGTTCGAGTCGGTGCTCAACTCCGGCGACCACGAGAAGGTCGCCTTCCCCGGCGACCTCGACACCGTCGAGGACGCGGTCGACCGCGTCGTCGAGGACTCCACGATGGTCCCCATGTCGGTCGAACGCGGCGACCGCTTCGACGACGACTTCGCCACGCTCCGCCGGAAACACGGCACCTACTGGCGGTGGGTCCGCCCGGTGTTCGACGGCGCGTCCCGGTCGTCGGCCAACGCCCGCATCGAGTTCCGACCCATCGCGGGCCAGCCGACCGTCCGCGACTCGGTGGCGTTCCAGGCGGCCTTCGCCGGGCTCATGGAACGGCTCCCTCGACTCGACCATCCCGTCATCGGCCTCGACTGGGAGACCGCCGAAGAGAACTTCTACACCGCGATGCGCGAGGGGCCGCACGGCGACCTACGGTGGATAGATGTCGACGGCGACGACGTGACCGGCGCGGAGCTCTACGAGGACCTGCTCGTCCACGCCCGCGACGGGCTTCGGCTCGCGGGCTGTTCCGAGGAGGAGGCCAACTACTATCTCGAACCCCTGCGAAAGCGCGTCGAGACGGGCGTCACGCCGGCCGACTGGAAGCGCGCCCGCGTCCGCGACGCCCTCGACGGCGGCGGCGACTTCGGGGCGGCGCTCCGCGAGATGCAACGCGAGTACGTCGAACGGCAGTCCGAATCGCTGCTCGAAGGCGCGTTCTCGGACTGGTTCTGACGGCGCGAGCGCCCGCGTCCGCGACGACGCTCGCGGCCGTGCTCGCCGGCCGCCGACGCTCTCACGTCTTGTCGGAGAAATAACTATTACTGCGTCCCGCGAAGACCGCGTATGGTCTCCCGTCGGACGAAAGCGGTCGCTCAACTCGGTATCGCAGTTCTCACCGCGCTCTGGATGGTGTCGATGCGCCGTCTGCTCCGCTCCAGTGACGACGAGTCCCACGAGCCGACGCCGCTGTCGCCGGGCGGACTGGCCGTCGGCGGAGCGTGGGGAGTCGGACAGGTGTGGGCGTACGACCGCGATTGCTGGAAGGTTCGGTCGAATCGGCGTCGCGGGCTGGTCGTCAGCCTCGTCGGCCTCGCGGTCGAGCGCCGACTGCTTCCCCGCACCGAGTCGTTCACGTACAGCCTCGGCTTCGGGCGCGTCCTCGGCGTGGTCGTCTACCGGGCGTGGTACGGGCTCTTGCGGCCGCTTCCGGGCGGCGACTGAGCGAGGGATTCGGCCGCGGGGATTTCGTCGCGGGCTCCGTTACGGCGGTTTCGTCGCGGGGCTCCCACCGCGGGAGTTCCGGCCAGTCCCGCCGGTCACGAATCGCGAAAATGGAGAGAAACCGCCGACTGCGGGCGACTTATTCGAGGCCTTCGAAGTTCTGGTGGCGCTGGATGTCGACGCCGTCCTCGGTGACGACGGCGATGTTGATGCCGTTGCCCGAGGCGAGGTCGCGCTCGACCGCCGAGCGGATGGCCTTCGTGGCGACTCCCTTCGCCTCCTCGATGCTGAGGCCGTCTTCGAACTCCTGTTCGAGCACACCGAGGGCGTACTGACTGCCGGAGCCGGTGACGGTGTACTCCTCTTCGAGGATGGAGCCGGCGGGGTCGATGCTGTAAATGTGCGGGCCGGTCTCGTCGACGCCGCCGAGGATGGGCTGGACGACGTAGAACCCGCCCGAGCGGAGGAAGTTGCCGACGAGCGTCGACAGCGCCTGCATGCTCATGTCCTCGCCGCGGCGAGCCTCGTACAGGCGGACCTCGGCGCGGAGGGAGCTGATGAGCGACTGGGCGGCCGAGACGGAGCCGGCGATGGTCAGCGCGCCCGTCGGGTGAATCTCTTCGACCTTCTGGACGTCCTTCGAGGAGACCATGTAGCCCATGCTCGCGCGCATGTCGGTCGCGAGGACGACGCCCTCTTCGGTCTTGATACCGACGGTGGTCGTTCCGGTCTTCGTCTCTTTGTCACCGAGTTCGTCGGCGCGGCGGTCGGCGTTCGAGAACTCGCCGAGCTCGGGGCCGAACACGTTCGAGCGGTCGCCGTTCAGCGAGTCGAGACGGCCGGAGAACTCGTCGTGAGTCGGGGTACGCATTGTCAGCGATTGCACTTCGGCGCTGATAAATGCAACCCTTCACCTCTCCGTTGCCGGTGCCAAAGCGTCAGACGCGTGTCGGCGGCGGCCGCGCGAGGCGGTCGCTCGCGGTGAGCGGCGTCGGAAGGAGGGAGTCGCCCGAGTCGCGTTAGCGAGCCGCGGCGCGTTCGTAGGCGGTTCCGGTCGTCTCCACGAGCCGGCGAATCGGCAGGGTCACGCCCATCCGACGGGCGGCGAGCGCGACGGGGAGCAGCGCGATGCCCATCGCGACCGATAGCTGGTAGGCGGCGAACAGGACGTACTTGGTTAGGCGGGGAATCATCACCGTGTCCTCAGTCGAGGCTCGGGCGGTGCCAGTATATAAATCTTCTCTCAATCCGACGCGGAGCACCCCGACGCTGTCTGTCGATTAAAGCGAACTTGTCTCTAGACCAACTAGACCGACTATTCGGCGTGGGTCGCGCGTGACCCGCGGAGTGCTTTTCTATAAGTTATAGCGATAATCACCGTGGCATGCGCGGGTCGTGCGCGCCCCGGTCGGGCGGCGGGAGCGTCGCGAATTCGGACGCATCGCGGATTCGGTCGCGTCGCGGTCGGTGCGCGCGTCGGGCGTGTGAATCCCACGCGCCCCGATACTCGAACCACAAGACACGAAACCCCACCGGCGCGTAACGTATGTATGAGCAACTATCTCGTCGCGATGGAGGCGGCCTGGTTGGTCCGGGACGTAGAAGACATCGACGACGCCATCGGCGTCGCGGTCAGCGAGGCCGGCAAGCGACTCAACCAGAAGGACAAGGAGTACGTCGAGGTCGAAGTCGGCGCGACGCCCTGTCCCGCCTGTGGCGAACCGTTCGACTCCGCGTTCATCGCGGCCAACACCGCGCTCGTCGGCCTGCTCCTCGAAATCAAGATTTTCAACGCGGACGGCGAGAAGCACGCCTCCCGCATCGCCAAAAGCGAGGTCGGCGGCGCGCTCCGCGACGTTCCTCTCGACGTCATCGACATCCGCGAGTTCGACTCCGACGAAGAGCAGTAACGCGGCGACTCCCATCTCCGGTGGGCGACCGGAACACTTTTTCATAACTACGGGTTATCACTCCGGCATGGAACTCCCCACGCCGCAGGACCTCAGGGAACGGCGGAACTCCTTGGAGTTGACGCAGAGCAAACTCGCCGACATGGCCGGTGTCTCACAGCCGCTCATCGCCCGCATCGAAGGCGGCGACGTCGACCCGCGCCTCTCGACGCTCCGGCGCATCGTCGAGGCGCTGGACGAGGCCGAGGGTCGCATCGTGCGCGCGGAAGACATCATGAACACGACCGTCCGGAGCGTCGCCCCCGACAACTCCGTCCGCGAGGCGCGCGACATCATGCTCGACGCCGGCTTCTCGCAGTTGCCCGTCATCGAGAACGGCCGCCCGCTCGGCATCATCTCGAACGCCGACATCCGCCACGTCCAAGAGGACGACGTCACCGACCGTCCCGTCAACGAGGTCATGTCCGAGGGCGTCACGACCGTCGAACCCGAGACGACGCTGGACGAAATCGGCGTCTACCTCGACCACAACTCGGCCATCATCGTCGTCGAAAGCGGCGAGACGGTCGGTATCATCACCGAGGCCGACATCGCGGCCCACATCTGAGGCGGCCCCGAACCGACGGTCGGTCCCCGACAGCCCGCCGCTGCGGACTCACCGCCGCCGGACGACGAGCGGCGTTTCTCCCTTCGGCTGGGTCGTCATTTCGGGCGTGATTGCTAACGCTCCGTCGCCGCCCCAGTCGAGGTCGAAGTCGCGGAGGACGGTCGCGAGCACGATTTTCGCCTCCGTGAGCGCGAACGCTCGCCCGAGACAGCTCCGCGGTCCGGCCCCGAAGGGGAGATAGGCGTAGGCGGGTCGGTCGGTGTCGTCGTCCCATCGCTCGGGCCGGAACGCGAGCGGGTCGTCGTACCACCGCTCGTCGCGGTGGATGCGGATGATCGAGAGGTGGATGTCCGTGCCCGCCGGGATGACCCGGTCGCCGGTCGGAAACGGCTTCGCCGTCTCTCGCGGGAGCGTGTGGACCGGCGGATAGAGCCGAATCGTCTCCTTGATGATGCGTTCGAGCACCGGAAGCTCCCGGGTCGCCTCGGCGGTCACGGGGCCGTCGCCGACGACGCGGTCGACCTCGGCGGCGGCGCGCTCGCGGGTCTCGGGGTGGGTCGCGAGCAGGTACAGCGCGTAGGTGAGCGCGAGCGCGGTCGTCTCGTGGCCGGCGAAAATCATGCCCACGAGCTGGTTCTCCAGCGACTCGACGGTCGTCGGGTAGTCTGCGTCGGTTCCGAGCGCGTCGGCGAGGCGGCGCGTGAGGCTCTCGTCGGCGGCGGTCTCGACCAGTTCTCGGACCTCCTCGCGGAGGACGCGGTCGGCGCGGTCGAACCGGCGTCGACTCGGCGTCGGCACCCACGACGGCAGCACCCACGACGCGGGCGCGAAGCGGCCGTTGAGACCGTCGGCGGCCGACCGAATCCGCTCGTCGCCGTCGCGGTCGAGTTCCCGGCCGAGGATGGTGGCGAAGATGATGTCCAAGGTGACCGCCTTCATCTCGGATTCGAGCGACAGCGTTCCCGCGTCGGGCCACGTCCGCAGGCGGCGCTCGACCTGTCGGCGCATCACGGACGCGTAGTCGTCGACCCGGTCCCAGCAGAAGAAGGGGTCTAGCTCGTCGCGCTGTCGCCGCCACTCGTCGCCCTCGGCGGCGATGACGGCGTCGCCGAAGGCGGCCTCGAACTCGCCGCCCTTGACGATTGAGTCGCGGTCGGTCACGAACGCCCGCTCGAAATGGTCGGGGTGGGCGAGGACGTACAGCTCGTCCATCCCCACCACGTCGAGTCCGACCGCGTCCTCGACGCCGTGGTCCGCGAGGAGGTCGGCGACGAAGCCGAACGGGTCGGCCGCGAAGCCGACGGTGTGGCCCACGAGCGGGAGGCCGCTCGGAGTCGGTGGCGGTGAAGTCACACCACCACTATGGCGAACATCGATAAAATAGTGCTTCTCATCGAACAGTTCGATTCGGCGCTCGGTCCGGCCTCAGAGGTCGAGGCCGCGAATCGAGACGCCGTCGCCCGCCTCGACGCGCCCGATGACGCGGCCGTCGGTCGCCTCGACGAGCGCCTCGGCGTTCTCCTCGGGAACCGCGGCGACGAAGCCGGTGCCCATGTTGAACGTCGTGTGCATCTCCTCGTCGGAGACGCCGCCGCGTTCTTGGACGAACTCGAACACCGGCTGGGGGTCGAACGCGTCGTCGACGACGTAGCGGAACTCGCCCATGCGTTCGAGGTTGGTCCACCCGCCGCCGGTGACGTGGGCCGCGGCGTTGGTCTCGGCGGCGCGCAGGTCGTCGAGCAGGTAGGTGTAGAGCCGCGTCGGTTCGAGGAGCGCCTCGCCGACGGTGTCGTAGTCGTCGCCGTCCCAGTCGTCGTCGTAGTCGCCGTCGGCCGTCGCGGCCTTGCGGGCGAGCGTGAGACCGTTCGAGTGGATGCCGGACGACGGGAAGCCGACGAGCGCGTCGCCTTCCTCGGCCTCGCCGGGGAAGATGGCGTCTTTCTTCGCCAGTCCCGCGCAGGTGCCGGCGAGGTCGAGGCCGTTGATGACCTCGGGCATGACGGCGGTTTCGCCGCCGACGAGTTCGATGTCGGCCTCCTCTGCGCCCGCGGCGAGGCCCTGTCCGACCTGCTCGGCGAACGTCTCGTCGGGGGCGTCGACCGCGAGGTAGTCCACGAACGCGACGGGCCGAACGCCGGCCGCGACGAGGTCGTTGGCGTTCATGGCGATGCAGTCGATGCCGACCGTCGAGTAGTCGTCGAGCGCTTCGGCGACGAGCAGTTTGGTGCCGACGCCGTCGGTGGCGAGTCCGAGGTAGCGGTCGCCGATGTCGAGCAGGCCGGCGTAGTCGCCCGACCCGCCGCCGACCTGTGCGACGAGCGCGGCGGTCGCGGCCTCGCTCGCTTCGATGTCGACGCCCGCGTCGGCGTAGGTCATCCCGTCGGAGTCGTCGTTCGTCATGTTCGTGTACGAGATAGGCCGAAATATAAAATCACAGGGTACGAATCATACACGTTCTCGCATAGATGAGCGTTCGCCGGCGACCCGACCGACGACGGATAGACGGTGGGCCGGCGTCGCCCCCTTCGGTTACCCACTTCCTGCCGAGCGTGCGCGCTCCGAGACGCCCCCCGCTACGACCCTCCTAACCGCCCGCTTCCGAGCTATTGTTATTGAATAATAGACAGCTATTGCAATATTTGCGAAAAAGCACGAGACGAGCGGATAAATATTCTCGGGCGATTTGAGACGTTTGTAAAACGTTACGAAAAGAGAATGTCTCCCGTAACCCGGCCTTGAACGGTCGAAAAAGGACCCGAATTCACGGTAACGCTCGGTCCCTTATATTATGGTCCCTGTCGTATGCAGAAGTGACGATGTCCGGAATCCCCTCCACGAACGACTCGATCGCGCTCGACTTCGCATCGACCGTCGGTCGCCTCGCGTACGCCCCCCTCGAAACCGTCGCCTTCTGGTCGGCAGTCGCGCTGCCCCTCGCGTACCTGCCCGTCCTCAGCGGCGGCCTCTCGACCGGCGAACTCCCCCTCTTCGTCGGCCTCATCGCCCTCCACGCCGTCGCGCTCGTCCTCGGGCGCGACCACGGCCAGCAGTAAACCGCGGTCCTCGACGCGGACGACCAACCCGGATTCGTCTCGGTTCCCCGCCGACGCAGGCCTCTCTCACGGCGCGCCTGCCCCTGCCCGACCGCGAACCGCCCGCAAACCAGTCCACCTGCCCGACTCCGACCCGAACACCGACCTCAGCCAACCTCTGCCCACCCCAACTCACCCCTGCCAACTTCAGCCAACCTCTGCCCACATCAGACACAGCCCAATCCAACCCCGCGTCTCGAACTGCACTCCACGGCCGCAAGCGTCCCCGAATCTCGACCTCGACGACCGGTCCCCGCCGCACTCGTGCGGTCCCCTTCTCCCCGCATTCGTCCTCGTAGCGCCCCGAGTACCGACTGCGCCCCGAGTCCTTCGAGTGCTCTCTGTTCTCCCGTCCGACGCTAGCGGTCGCTCGCGACTTCGAGAACGAGACGAGCCAGAAATAGCGCGATTGGGGTTGTCCGAAACGCCCGCCGGTCGGGTCAGAACCCGACGAACAGGAACAGGCCGACGGTGAGGAGAATCGACAGGACGAGGACGCCGGCGAACACCGGCGTGCTCCACGACTGGACCGTCTTACCGTCGAGCGAGCCGAGCGGGAGCATGTTGAACGCCGCGAGGAAGGCGTTGATGATGAGCCCGCGCGAGCCGACGAGCTGGATTACGTCGGAGCCGACGAGGACGCCGACGACGAGCACCGGCGCGAACGCGACGAGGAGCAGCAGGTTCGTCACCGGTCCCGCGAGGGCGATGAGGCCGTGTTCGCGCTCCGTGAGCACGCCGCGGTGATAGACCGCGCCGGGCGCGGCGAAGATGAACCCGACGAGCGCGCTCATGATGGCGACCGCGAGCATGCCGTAGTCGGCGCGGAACTCGGCCACCTGATTGAACCTGACGGCGACGACCTTGTGGGCGACCTCGTGGAGGAGAAAGCCCACGCCGGCCGTCAGGAGGCTCACGACGAGCGCGAGACCGAACGACCCGTTCGTCAGCAGTTGGATGGTGCGGTTGCCGCCGCCGGCGAAGAAGATGGCGAAGGCGAGGCCGAGCGCGACCCACGCGACGAGCAGGTCGCGGAGCTCGCGCGAGGAAAACGAGACGTTCACGTCAGGGACCTCCAGATGAGGTCGGCGCTGTTGCGCGCGCCCTCGAACATCAGGTTCGTCACGCCCGCGACGCCGCCGAGGTCGGAGGCGATGACGGGGATGACGTAGGTGACGAAGAGGAAGCTCGCGACGATGCTCCCGATGTTCGTCATGGCGACGACCATGATGAGCTTGAACAGCGGCACGTCGAACATCTGGCCGACGAGCTCGACGATGGGCGTCTCCTCGTCGTCGAGCAGTTCGTTCAGCGTGCCGATGTCACCGACGTTGACCGGCGTGTGGCGGAGTTCGACGTAGCCGGTGAACCAGCCGGGCGCGAGAAGCGGGTTGATGGAGGTCATCCACGCGACGAGGCCACCGACGAGGGCGGAGGTCCACCGCGCGCCGGCGACCTTGGCGAGCGCGGCGGCGAACACGCCGTTGATGAGGAACCACGCGCCGAAGATGGTCAGGAGTCGTTCGTTGCCGACGCCGGCCATCGCGAGGAGGACGAAGAAGGCGACGAACACGGCGGTAACGCCGAACCCGAGCAGCTTGCCCCACGGGAAGCCGTCTTTTTCCGCGACGCCGACGAGCGACTCCATCGGCGGGAGCGTCTCGGGGTGTTCGAGGTAGTTCTCGATGCCCTCGCGGTGGCCCGCGCCGACGACGGCGACGACGTGGCGGCCGGACTGCCGGAGCGCGACGAGCTGGTGGGCGATGTAGGCGTCGCGCTCGTCGATGAGCGCCTCCGCGCCGCCGGGACTGAACCGGCGGAACTCCTCCATCATCGCCGAGACCACGTCGCCGTCGGTCAGTTCGGCCATGTCGAACTCCTCGTAGTCGGCGTCGGCGTCGCCCTCGACGGGCGCGAACAGGCCGAAGGCGTTCAGGACCGCGCCGACGGTGACGCCCACGACGACGCCCGCGAGGACGCCGATGACGAGGCTGCCGACGATGGCGGTGCCGAGGCTCCCGAGGAGTCCGGAGACGAAGCCGGTACCGACTCCGAGGCCGAAGCCGGCGACGATACCGATTGCCGCGCCGCCGCCGAGGCCGGCGAGAATCGCGTCGTCGCCGTCGAGAGAGAACGAGGCGACGGTGTAGAGCAGATACGCGGCCACGCCACCGAAGACTGCGGCCGTGGCCGTGCGCGTCAACAGGAGGTCGGTGACGCCGACCGCGCCCCCGAACAGGCCGACGAGCGGCCCGAGGACGACGCCGACGGCGATGCCGAACACCGCGCCGACCCCGCGGGCGTCGGCGACCCCGAACAGGAGGTCGCCGGCCATGCGCATCTTTTCGAGCGTGCCCATCCGCTGCCAGAAGCGCTGGATGGTCACCTGGATGTCGCGGTCGACGAGCGCCACGTCGAGACCCTCTTCCTCGGCGGTCTCGACCGCCGCGAGCATGTCCGCGCCGGGCTTCACGTCGAACTTGTCTCCCATCCGCGACTGGACGTACGACAGCATCCAGTAGGCGATAAACTGGAAGACGGTGTTGCCGCGGAGCAGGTCGCGCGCTTCGATGTCGTCGGGCGTTCCGCCCTTCAGCTGTCGGTAGCGCCCCTCGTCGAGTTCGACCGCGACGACGTCGGGACGCTCCTCTCTGACGGTCTCTTCGACCTCTCTGACGCTGTCGGCCGAGACGTGGGCCGTGCCGACGACGCGGACGTGGCCCTCGCCGGGCGACGAATCGTTCATCGCCGGGTTTACCGCCCCACGGTTTTTATCCGTGTCGGCATCTCCCACGAACTATGCAGGAGTTCGACGCGCGAACCCCGACGCCCGCCCACGAGACGGCCATCGACTGCCTCCGCGCCGGCGTCGAGGCCGTCCTTCCCGACCGCGTCGTCCGCGAGTCGGTGTCGCTCGACGGCGACGCGCTGACCGTCGCGGACGAGACCTACGACCTGAGCGCCTACGACCGAATCCTCGTCGTCGGCGGGGGCAAAGCCGGCGACGGCGTCGCCGACGCCCTCGAAGCCGTCCTCGGCGACCGCATCGACGACGGCGTCGTGGTGACGCCGGACCCGACGCCGAGCCCCGACGGGCGAATCGAGCGACTCCCCGGCGACCACCCGGTCCCCTCCGCGCGCGGCGTCGAGAGTACCCGGAAACTCGTGGACCTCCTTTCGGACCTCGACGACCGGACGCTCGTCCTCGCGGCCATCACGGGCGGCGCGAGCGCGGTCCTCCCGGCCCCCGCCGAGGGCATCTCGCTCGCCGAGTTGCAGGAGACGACCGACAGACTGCTCGAAAGCGGCGCGGAGATTCACGACCTCAACGCGGTCAGAAAGCACGTCTCGACGCTGAAAGGCGGCGGTCTCGCGCGACTCGCCGCGCCCGCGACGGTCGTCGGCCTCGTCCTCTCGGACGTGGTCGGAAACGACCTCGGCGTCATCGCCTCCGGCCCGACCGCGCCAGACGAGACGACCTACGACGACGCCCTCGACGTGCTGGACCGCTTCGACCTCGACGTGCCCAAACCGGTCCGCACGCGCCTCGCCCGCGGCTCCGCGGGCGACGTGCCGGAGACGCCGAAGCCCGGCGACCCGGTGTTCGACCGGGTGACGAACCACGTCCTCGCGGACACGTTCACCGCGCTCGACGCCGCCCGCGAGGTGGCCGACGAACGCGGGTACGACCCGCTCATCCTCTCCTCCCGCGTGCGCGGCGAGGCGCGCGAGGCCGCGAAGACCCACGTCGCCGTCGCGGAGGAGGCGCTGGCGACCGGAAATCCGATCACCGCGCCCGCAGTGGTCCTCTCGGGCGGCGAGTGCACCGTGACGGTCCGGGGCGACGGCGACGGCGGGCCGAACCTCGAATTCTGCCTCGCGGCCGCCGCGGAACTCTCCGACGGGACCGTCCTCGCCAGCATCGACAGCGACGGAAAAGACGGCGGGACCGAGGTCGCGGGCGCGGTCGTTGACGCCTCGTCGGTCGCCGCGGGCGACGCCCACGCCGCGCTGGCGAGAAACGACGCGCTCCCGGTGCTCCGAGAGGCCGGCGCGCTCGTCGAGTCCGGCGCGACGGGGACGAACGTCAACGACCTGCGCGTCCTCGTGGTCAGCGAGGGCGTCTGAGCGCCGGCGATTTTCGGCTGGCGGGACAACAGGTTTGTATCCTCCGGCGGAGTACTCCACGCCATGGCCGGTTTGTTGCCCTCCACCCCCGACACCTCCGCCGCGGACGAGTCCTCCCCGCGGGTCATCGGACTCGAAGACGACGAGGCGTCGGACCTCCTGTCGGCGCTCTCGTCGGGGACGGCCCGCCGCGTGCTCGCCGCGCTCCACGAGGAGCCGACGAACGCCGCGGAGCTCGCGGAACGCGTCGACACGTCGCTCCAGAACGTCCAGTACCACCTCCGAAAGCTCGACGACGCGGGCCTCGTCGAGGTGGTCGACACCGTCTACTCCGAGAAGGGCCGCGAGATGAAGGTGTACGCGCCCGCCGACAGGCCGCTCGTCGTCGTCGCCGCGGGGGAGGAAACCCGGACGGGGCTGGCGTCCATGCTGACGAGCCTGCTCGGGGGCGTCGCCGTGTTGGCGCTGCTGTCGGCGCTCGTCCAGTGGGTCGCCACGCGCGGGGTCGGCGTCCTCGGCGGCGGTGGCGGTGCCGCGGAGTCCGCCGACGCCGGGGCGGTCTCGACGATGGCCGCGGAGGCCGCGCCCGCGGCGGCGCAGGTCGTCCCGCCGGGGCTCGCCTTCTTCGCCGGCGGCCTCGTCATCCTGCTCGTCGTCGCGGCCGTCCAGTTCGCCCGACGGTGAGGCCCCGCGGGGGCCGACGGCGACCGGGCCGGCCATTCGCGCTGGGGTAACTATTCGTACTCCCCCCAACTACAACGTAGCATGAAACACCGTGCCGTGGTCCGCGGTATCGGGGTCGGCGTCGGCGAAGACGGCTCGAACGTCCCGGCGGTCGTCCTTGAAGCGCGCGACGAGTTCCTGCCCATCGTCATCACGTCGGACCAGGCTCAGGCCATCCAACTCGGTCTCTCCGGCGAGCAGTTCGAGCGCCCGCTGACCCACGACCTCCTGGTCGAGATGGTGACGGAGTTCGGGGGGGCAATCGACAGCATCCGCATCGACGACCTCTCGAACGGCACGTTCCTCGCCAAGGTCGACGCCGAGCGCTACCACGACGGAGAGGCGCGGTCGGTCGTCTTCGACGCGCGCCCGAGCGACGCCATCGCCCTCGCCATCCGCGTGGACTGCCCGATTCTCGTCTCCGACGAAGTGCTCGACGCCGCCGGCCAGTCGCCCGAGGCGTTCGACGCCGACTTCGACGAGTGACCCGGGGCCGTCGCCGCCGCGCCCCACGATTTCAAGCCCCCTCGGCGTGACCCTGCTCGCATGAGCGAACCCACCGCGACGCTCGACGAGTCGCGCACCGAGATGACCGAACTCCTCCTGCCGAACGACACCAACAACCTCGGGCGAGCCCTCGGTGGCGCGGTCCTCCACTGGATGGACATCTGCGGGGCCATCGCAGCGATGCGCTTTTCGAACCGCCAGTGCGTCACCGCGTCGATGGACCACGTCGACTTCATCAGCCCCATCGACCTCGGTGAGGTGGCCGTCATGGAGGCGTACGTGTTCAACGTCGGTCGGACCAGCGTGGACGTGAAAGTCGACGTGCACGCCGAGAACCCGAAGACCGACGAGCGACGGAAGACGACCACGTCGTTCCTGACGTTCGTCGCGCTCGACGACGACGGGAAGCCGACGCCCGTGCCCCGCCTCGTCTGCGAGACCGACGAGGAAGAGGAACTCCGCGCCGAGGCGGTCGCCGCCCGCGCCGACCAGCTCGAATCCGTCATCGAGCGCATGGAGTAGGGCGGACACTCCCACCGACGACAGCGCCGAACTCTTTTCCCCCGCGGCGACCGACTGGCGACCATGCTCGACGTTCCCGTCCCGGCTCCGCCGTCGCTCCCGACCGTCGACCCGAACCAGTACGACGACGCGCAGGTGGCGGCCGACGCCGACTTCAAGCGCGCCGAGTTGGAGGAGTTCCTCGAAGCCGGCGCGTGGGCCGACGCCTTCGAGGCGTGGGCCGCCGAGACGCCCGTCACCGAGGCGCAGTGGGAAATCGTCCTCGACCTCGACCTCCTCTCCCACTTCGACTTCTTCTGGGACGACTTCGCGGACCGCGTCGGCTACCACGCGCCGGGCATCCCCGAGGACTGGAAGGAGCGCGAACTCCACCCCGAACTCACCTCGTGGGGCGAGGTGTCGTCCATCAACGCCGGCCTCACCGAACTCGGACAGGACGTGTGCGACGTGCTCAAAGACGACTACATCGACTGGGAGTCCGAGTACGAAGCGCCCGACGACCTGCCGGACTTCGGCTGAGTCGCCGCATCTCTCCCCGTCCGTCGTTTTTCTTGGCACGGCCTCTCACGACCTCCGAAAACCGTTGGGAATATTCTTTTATTCGTGATATCCCCGTCGAACGTACTTATTTATGGGGATATTCTGGTCAGATTTGGGAAAACGGTGATGTCCCAATCGCCGCTCTCATCTCCTGTCGCTATGACGAACATGAAACGCCGCGACGTGCTCCGTGGATTCGGTGGCGTCGCCATCGCGGGCGGACTCGCAGGATGTATGGGCGGCGGCACGGCCGACGACGAAACCGAGACGACCACGACGGCGACCCCCACGCCGACGCCGACGCCGACCTCGACGCCGACGCCGGAGCCGGAAATGGCGATGCTCCGCGTGGCGCATCTCTCGCCGGACGCGCCGAACGTCGACGTGTACGTCGACGACGCGGTCGCGCTCTCGGACGTGCCGTTCGGCGCGGTCAGCGACTACCTCTCGGTGCCCGTCGGGACCCGAACGGTGAAAGTGACCGCCGCCGGCGACGAGTCGACAGTCGCCTTCGAGGGCGACCTCGACGTCGCCGAGGCGACCTACACCGTCGCCGCGGTCGGCGAACTCTCCGAGGAGACGTTCGAACCGCTCGTCCTCGAAGACGACGTGTCGCTCCCGGCCGACGACACGGCCCGCGTCCGGGTGGTCCACGCCTCGCCCGACGCACCCGCCGTCGACGTGACCGCCGGCGATACGGTGCTTTTCGACGGTGTCTCCTTCACCCAGTCCGGGAGCGTCGAGGTGCCGGCCGATACTTACGCGCTTCAGGTCCGGGGCGACACGGAGTCGAACGACGGCGACGCGGTCGCCGAGTTCGACGTGGAACTCGCCGGCGGCACCGTCTACACCGTGTTCGCGGCGGGCTACCTGTCGCCCGATGACGAGCCAGCCGACGCGGGCTTCCGGCCCGTCGCGGCCGTCGACGCCGGCTCCGGTGGCGGCGGACTCGTCCAGCGCGACGTGTCGCTCCGCGCCGCGCACCTCTCGCCTGACGCGCCGAACGTCGACGTGCTCGTCGACGGCGCGGTCGCGCTCTCGGACGTGCCGTTCGGCGCGGTCAGCGACTACCTCGCGCTGACCGCCGGCTCGCACCAAGTGACGATTCGCGCGACCGACGCGCCCGACACGGTCGTCTTCGACGAGATGCTCGACCTCGCGGCCGGCGCGTACACCGCCGCGGCGCTCGGCGAGCTCGACTCGGCGGCCGAAAACGGCTTCGCCGTCTCGCTCCTCGAAGACGACCGCTCGGCCCCCGCGGACGACATGGCCCGCGTCCGGGTGCTTCACGCCTCTCCCGACGCGCCCGCAGTCGACGTGACCGTCGCTGGCTCCGGGGACGCCCTCGTCGACGGCGCGGCCTTCGGCGACGCCGCGACCGTCGAGGTCCCCGCGGGCGAGTACACGCTCCAGATTCGGGGCGACACGGAGTCGAACGACGGCGACGTGGCCGCCGAGTTCGACGTCGCGGTCGAGGGCGGCCGCGCCTACACCGCCATCGCGCTCGGCTACCTGACGCCGGACGACGAGCCAGCCGACGCCGCGTTCGACCTCAGCGTCGTCGCGGACAACTGAGCCGGGGCGAGTCATCCGACCGCCCGGCGGTCGGCCTCGCTCAGCCCCACGCTTCCCCTCCGAGCGACCTCCTCTCCAACGAATGACGACGACACGACCCCGACGATTCGGACTGCCGCGCGCCCAGCGGCGGCCATGAGCGTCTGGGTCGACGCCGCGCGGCTCTCGCTCGGCGCGAGCGTCACGTTCCTCGTCGTCATGCTCGGCATCTGGGCGCGGAACTACCTGCTGTTCCGGTCGAAGCACGCGCTCGGTCTCGTCGTCTTCGGCGTCTTTCTGCTCGCACAGAGCCTCTTCGCGCTCTACTACTACCTCGTCGACCCGACGCTGTCGGTCTGGTTCGCCACGGCCGTCCCCGCCGCGGCGTGGCGGGTGCTGATGGGAATCCACGTCCTCCAAGCGGTCGCGCTGGGGGTCCTCCTGTGGATTACGTGGGATTAAACGTTAACCCGGAGGCCTCCGAGCCTCCTTGCATGGACCGCCGAGCCCTCCTTTCGAGCGCCGCCGCGCTCTCGCTTGCCGGTCTCTCGGGCTGTCTCGCTGACGCCCGACGGACCACAAGCGGTCGCATCCACGCCGACACCGGCCACTCGAAACTCCATCCGGCAGACGAGCGGTACGTGACCGGGTCGTTCCCCGACGACGCCGATTTCCGCGGGTGGCTCTTTTCGGACCCGCCGGCCGACCAGCGGGACGTGTTCACCGACCGCGCGATGCAGGGGCAGTACTCGAACGACCTGCTGGAAGCCGACGGCGACTCGTTCGTCCTCCTGTTCGAGGTCCGGATGCCCCGCGAGGACGCCGCGTTCTACAACGTCGCGCAGTCGCCGTCGTGGACCGGGTGGCGCGACGCCGACATCCCGATTCGGCGGTCGCCGCCCGCCGACCTCGAACCGTTCGAGGCCGACACGCTCGTCTGCACCCACCTCTCGACGTTCGACGTTGCGAGGGGGGCGGCCCCGACGAACGCCGCGCTCCGGGTGTTCGAGCGCGACGACGAGTCCGGCACGACCCACGGGTCCGACCCCGAACAGACTGTGGCGACCTACCGCGTCGGTCGCTGGGCGGACCGATAGCGTCGGCGTCGGTGGTGGCGGTGGCGTCGGGCCGCGAGTCGGCGTCGGAGTAAGCGTTATGTCGATTCCGAGACTTCGTTCGAACAGCATGCGACGACTCCTGACTCTGCGCCGCCCGCCCGCGGTCGGCCAGTCACGGCGCTCGGTCGTCGCCCCGTCGCCCATTATTGCGGGGCGGTAGCCTCGCACATCTCTCATCCTCGACTCCCGCCCGTATCGACTTCCGAGCGACAGCGGTCTCCCGTCCGGTGTGACCACGACCACCGGAACCCAACATGGAGCGACGCACGACCCACACCCGACAGGCGTATCGACAGCGACCAACAGACCACCGACAGCGGAGGGTCTCCCGTGTCTGAGTCCGACCCGGCGGAACGCCCGGCCGACGCGGACCAGACCCGCCGTTTTGATATATATCCGCGAGAAGGACGGGGTATGGAAGACATCGCAGACCAGTACACGCCGTCGGACGTTGAGTCCGTGGTCGGCGAGTACTGGGACGAAAACGACGCGTACGAGGCGACGAAGGAGGCACACGCCGACGACCCGTCGTTCTTCTTCGTCGACGGCCCGCCGTACACGTCCGGCCAGATGCACCTCGGCACGGCGTGGAACAAGACGCTGAAGGACGCCGTCATCCGGCACAAGCGCATGACGGGGCATCAGGTCACGGACCGTCCCGGCTACGACATGCACGGCCTCCCCATCGAGGTCAAAGTCGAGGAGGAACTCGGCTTCACCTCGAAGCGCGACATCGAGGAGTTCGGCATGGAGCAGTTCATCCAGAAGTGCAAGGAGTTCGCCGTCCGCAACCGCGAGGCGATGGACGAGGACTTCCAGTCCATCGGCGCGTGGATGGACTGGGACAACCCCTACCAGACGCTGTCGCCCGAGTACATGGAGTCCGCGTGGTGGGCGTTCTCGAAGGTCGCCGAAAACGGACTCGTCGAACAGGGCAAGCGTAGCGTCAACTACTGCCCGCGCTGTCAGACCGCCATCGCGGCCAACGAGGTCGAGTACGACGAAATCACCTCGCCGTCCATCTACGTCAAGTTCCCCCTGAAGGGCCGCGAGGGCAACCTCGTCATCTGGACGACGACGCCGTGGACCATCCCCGCGAACACGTTCGTCGCCGTCGACGGCGAGATGACGTATCAGGAGGTCCGCGCCGAGAAGGACGGCGAGAGCGAAGTGCTGTACCTCGCCGAACCCTGCGTCGAGGAGGTCCTGAAGAAGGGCCGCTACGAGGACTACGAGGTGCTCTCGGAGGTCACGGGCGAGGAGATGGTCGGCTGGGAGTACGACCACCCGCTCGACGGCGTGGTCGACGAGTACGCCGACTTCGAGGGCGCGGGACAGGTGTACACCGCCGACTACGTCGAGGCCGACCGCACGGGCCTCGTCCACTCCGCGCCCGGCCACGGGCAGGAAGACTTCGCCCGCGGGCAGGAACTCGGCCTCGACGTGTTCGTCCCCGTGGACGACAAAGGCGAGTTCACCGAGCAGGGCGGCGACTACGCGGGCACCTTCGTCCGCGACGCCAACCCGGAGGTCATCGAGGACCTCGACGAACTCGGCCACCTGCTCCACGCCGGCGAGCACGACCACCGCTACGGCCACTGTTGGCGCTGTGACACGGACATCATCTTCCTCGCCACCGACCAGTGGTTCATCACGGTCACCGACGTGAAAGAACAGCTCCTCGACAACATCGAGGTGTCCGAGTGGCACCCGCAGTGGGCCCGCGACAACCGCTTCCGCGACTTCGTGAGCGACGCGCCCGACTGGAACGTCTCCCGGCAGCGCTACTGGGGCATCCCGCTTCCCATCTGGGTTCCGCAGGACGCCGACGCCGAGGACGCACAGGAGATGATTGTCGTCGGCACGCGAGAGGAACTGGCCGAGCGCGCCGACCAGGATATCGACCCCGAGACGGTCGACCTCCACCGGCCCTCGGTCGACCCCATCACCATCACCGAAGACGGCGTCACCTACGAGCGCGTCCCCGACGTGTTCGACGTGTGGATAGACTCCTCGGTCGCCACGTGGGGCACGCTCGACTTCCCCGGCGAGACGGACGCCTACGACGAACTGTGGCCCGCCGACCTCATCATCGAGGCGCACGACCAGACCCGCGGCTGGTTCTGGTCGCAGCTCGGTATGGGCACCGCCGCGACCGGCGAGTCGCCGTACAAGGAGGTCATCATGCACGGCTTCGCCAACGACAAGGACGGCCGCAAGATGTCCAAGTCCGTCGGCAACATCGTGACGCCCGAGGAGGCCATCGACCGCGCCGGCCGCGACCCGCTCCGCGCCTACCTCCTCAGCCACGACCAGCAGGGCGTCGACCTCTCGTTCGAGTGGGACGGCCTCGCGGACACCCAGTCGACGCTCAACATCTTCTGGAACGTCTTCCGCTTCCCGCTTCCGTACATGGACCTCGACGGCTACGACCCCGCCGAGGCCGACCTCTCTGCGGGCGAACTCACCGTCGTCGACGAGTGGGTGCTCTCGCGGCTCCAGACCGTCGAGGCCGAGATGGCCGACGCGTGGGACGATTACGAGGTCTCCACCGCGCTCAACACGCTCCTCGACTTCATCACGAAGGACGTGTCGCGCTTCTACGTGAAGGCCATCCGCGAGCGCATGTGGGACGAGGAGGATTCGGCGTCGAAGCTCGGCGCGTACGCCACGCTCTCGACGGTGCTCTCGGAGTCCATCCGGCTCATCGCGCCCTACGCGCCCTACATGGCCGAGCGGATGTACCAGCGGCTCGACGGCTCGGAGACGACCGTCCACATGCTGTCGTACCCCGAGGCCGACGAGGAGCTCCGAAACGAGGAACTGGAGGCCAACATGGCCGTCCTCCGCGACGTGGAGGAGGCCGCGGCGCACGCCCGCCAACTCGGCGGCCGCAAGCTCCGCTGGCCCGTCTCGCGAATCGTCGTCGAATCCGACGACGAGGACGTCGCCGAGGCGGTCGACGCCCTCTCGGACCTCCTCGCGGAGCGCGTGAACACCCGCGACGTGCAGGTCGTCGAGATCTTCGACGAACTCGTCGAGACGGCCGAGCCGCAGATGAGCGTTATCGGGCCGGAGTTCGGCGCTGAGGCGCAAAAAATCATGGAGGCCGTCGAGGGGCTCTCGCGCGCCGCGGTCGAATCAGGCGTCGAAGTCGACGGCGAGACGTACGACCTCACCGACGAGATGGTCTCGTACCGCGCGGAACCGCCGGAACACGTCAGCGGTGCCGACTTCGAGGGCGGCACGGTCTACGTCGACACCGAACTCACCGACGACATCGAGTCCGAGGGCTACGCCCGCGACGTCATCCGCCGGATTCAGGAGATGCGCAAACAGCTCGACCTCGACGTGGAGGCCGAAATCGACGTGTCGCTCGCCGTCGACGACGAGCGCGTCGCCGGCTTCGTCGAGGAGAACAGCGACCTCATCGCCGAGGAGGTCCGCGCCCGCGAGTTCGACCTCGGAAGCGCCGAGGGCGAGACGGTCGAGACGTGGGACGTCGAAGACGTGTCGGTGACTATCGCGGTCACCCAACTCGACTGAGGCGGTCGCGCGTTTCCGTCCCTCCCCGGTCGCCGCCGGCGTTCGGCCGCCGCCGCGACCCGCGAAATGGAGGGTGCTTACCACCGATTTTTCGCAGACGGCGACCGCCTCGACTTCCGACTGACCAACACTTTTGGCCTCATCGAACGTGAGGGACGGTGAGTCATGAAGAAACTCATCAACGAACCCGGAGCGGTCGTAGACGAGATGCTCGACGGGATGGTCGCGGCGCACCCCGAACTGCGCCGGCTCGACGGCACGAACGTTCTCGTCCGCGACGACGCGCCGGTCGAGGGGAAGGTCGCGGTCGTCTCCGGCGGCGGGTCGGGTCACGAGCCGACGCATGCGGGCTATCTCGGCGACGGAATGCTCGACGGCGCGGCGGCCGGTGAGGTCTTTACCTCCCCGACGGCCGACCAGTTGAACGAGATGATTCAGGCGACGGACGCGGGCGACGGCGTCCTCTGCGTCGTCAAGAACTACGAGGGCGACGTGATGAACTTCGACACCGCCGCCGAGATGGCCGGCATGGAGGGCGTCGACGTCGAGCAGGTCGTCGTCAACGACGACGTGGCCGTCGAGGACTCGCTGTACACCTCGGGTCGCCGCGGCGTCGCGGGCACCATCTTCGTCCACAAGTGCGCGGGCGCGAAGGCCGCCGCGGGCGGCGACCTCGACGAGGTCACGGCGGTCGCGGAGAAGGTCGTCGACAACGTGCGGACGATGGGGATGGCGCTCACCTCCTGTGTCACGCCCGAGAAGGGCGAGCCGACGTTCGACCTCGGCGAGGACGAAATCGAACTCGGCATCGGCATCCACGGCGAGCCGGGCACCGAGCGCGCCGACGTCATGAGCGCCGACGAGATTACCGAACACCTGACCGAGAACGTCCTCGACGACCTCGACCTCGACGAGGGCGAGGAGGTCGTGACGATGGTCAACGGCATGGGCGGCACGCCGCTGTCGGAGCTGTACATCGTCAACCGCAAGCTCCAGTCCATCCTCGACGACCGCGGCGTCGAGACGTGGGACGCGTGGGTCGGCGACTACATGACCTCGCTCGACATGATGGGCTGTTCGGTCTCCGTGCTCCGCGTCGACGACGAGTTGAAGGAACTGCTCGGCGCGCCCGCGGAGACGCCCGGCCTGACCGTCACCGAGTAAGCGACGCGCCGCGTCGTCGGTCGCAGCGAACTCGCGCCGGCGACCCCCGACACGTCACCGATTTTTCGCGGCAGAACAGTCCCGCGGGACAAGGGATTAACCCCCGGCCGACGAAGGTCAGCCATGGCTGACGCAGAGACACAACGCGAAGCGGTGCTGGACGCGCTCGACAACGTCGCGGAGCGCCTCGCCGAGGAGAGGGAGTATCTCACGGACCTCGACTCCGCCATCGGCGACGCCGACCACGGCGCGAACATGGAACGCGGCTTCGGCAAGGCCGCCGACAAGCGCGAGGAGTTCGTCGAGATGGAGCCGAACGAGGTCGTCAAAAACGTCGGGACGACGCTCATCTCGAACGTCGGCGGGGCCTCCGGCCCCCTCTACGGCGGCTCTATCATGTTCGCTAGCCAAGAGCTCGAAGACGGCATCACCGCCGAGTCGTCGGTGGCGTTCGCCGAAGCGTACCTCGACAAGGTCAAGGACCGCGGCGGCGCGCAGGTCGGCGCGAAGACGATGGTCGACGCGCTCGTGCCCGCCGTCCACACCTACAAGAAGTCTATCGAGCAGGACGACCTCCCGCCGCTGGAAGCCCTCGCCAAGGCCGTCGACGCGGCCGAGCGCGGCGTCGCCTTCACCGTCCCCATCAAGGCGATGAAGGGCCGCGCGTCGTTCCTCGACTGGCGCTCGGTCGGCCATCAGGACCCCGGCGCGACGAGCACGCTGTTCATCCTCGAAGAGCTCCTCGAAACGGCCGAGGAGTACCTCGACGGCGAGGTCGACCGCGACGCGCGGGCCGAAGACGCGGTCGGGAGAGGCGAATGATTGGCCTCGTCGTCGTCTCGCACAGCGCGAAGGCGGCCGAGGGAATCGCGGAGGTCGCGGCGCAGATGGGCGGCGGCAACGCCCGCATCGTCCCCGCCGGCGGCGACGAAGACGGCATCGGAACCTCGCCGGACCGCATCCGCGAGGGCATCGAGGAGGCGGACGACGGCGACGGCGTCGTCGTCCTCGTCGACCTCGGCAGCGCCGTGATGAACGCGGAGCTCGCCATCGAGATGGCGATGGACTCCGAGGCGGTCATCGCGGACGCGCCGGTGCTGGAGGGGACGCTCAACGCGGCCGTCGAGACGACGAGCAAGAAGGCGACGCTCGACTCGGTCGTCGAGCGCGCCGAGGACGCCCGCGACTACCGGAAGCTGAACTGATCTGCGCTGAACCGGCCGAACTGAGTCGGTTCGTCGATTCGTGCCGGTAAAACACCGCCGCGGGAGCGGCGGGCCGTCGGTTCTTATTCTTCGTCGCCGGATTCGGGCGTCGAGAGCACTGCTTCGAGCGCGTCGAGCGCGGCCTCCGCGTCGTCGCCGTCGGCGACGAGGCGAATCTCCTCGCCGTGGCCGACGCCGAGGCCGGTGACGGCGAGCATGCTGGCGGCGGGGACGAGGTCGTCCTCGTCGGCCCGGCCGAGTTGGACGTCGGCGTCGAAGGAGTTCGCGGTCTCGACGAACTGGGAGGCGGGACGTGCGTGCAGGCCGTCTTTCGGGACGACGGTGACGATGCGTTCCATACGTCGGGTATCGACCGCGGAGCGTTATCGCTACCGGTTGCGGAACGCAGCGCAGAAAAATCGTGAACGACGGGTGCGGGGCCGGAGGCGTCCGGGTTTAGAGCCCGAGGTACGCCGAGTTCGGGATGACCCCGAGCAGGAACAGCACGCCGATGAGCAGCGAATAGATGGTAATCGACATCGCCGGCGGGTCCACGTGCGTCCCGGAGTGCGCGTAGGCGATACGCTGGGTGAGTTCCCCGAGGAGCGCACCGATGACGCCACCGACCGCGGCGGCGACGATGATGAGCGGTTCGTTACCGCCGACCATCGGCGCGGCGACGCCCGCGAACGCCGACCCACCGAGGGTGATGTGGTGGGTGACGGGAATCTTCTCGACGCCGAGGTTCAAGAACAGCAGGCTGGCCGCCGAGATACCGTAGGCGAGGAAGAAGCTCCCCGTGATGAGCCACGCCCAGCCGCCGAGAATACCGGCCCCGAGGCCGATAACGACGATGTTGACCCACTTGTACTGGTGGGGGAGCCACGGCTCGGTCGCGGGCCGACCGCTACCGTCGCCGCGCATCTCGCCCTTCTCGAACGGCGACATGTCGAGGAGGCCGCTGCCGGCGGGCGAGCCGATGAGCGGGTAGTCGAAGGCGACGCGTGCGATGAGCGCCGTCGTCATGACCGACAGCGCGACGCTGTCGAGCGGGAGGCCGATACCGCCGGCGACCCGGGAGATGAGGAGCCCGAGGACGCCGAACAGGCCGCCGACGGCGAGGATGTCGGGCTTCGTGCCGAAGGCGTACGTGATGTCCTTCCCGAAGTGGTAGCCGCCCTCGCTGGGGTTCATGTCGGCGTACCGCTTGCCCGCGTAGGCGCTGGCGGCGACACCGCCGGCGAAGGCGATGTGCGGGCCGACGAACGGACCGAACCCGATACTGCCGGTGATACCCGTGCCGAGCTCGCCGGCGGTGACGAGGTCGGCACCTTCGAACTGTCGGATGACGATGCCCGCCGTCTCGCCGAGCAGCACGACGAAGCCGGTGAAGATGAACGACGGCAGCGCGCCGAGCGCCGCGCCGAACATGCCGCCCGCGAACGCCGCGAGCAGGAGGACGATGAACCGCTCGGTACTGACGCCGATGACCGGAATCTGGAGTGCGAATGCTTCGAACACGTGTTATTCCTCCCGTGCCCAGTCGAGCGAGCGGTCGACGGCCTCTTTCCAGCGGCCGTAGCGGTGCTCGACGTTCTGTGGGTCTTTCGGCTCGAACTCGCGGTCCACCTGCCAGTTCTCGCGGAGTTCGTCGAGCGTCTCCCAGTAGCCGACGGCGAGGCCGGCGGCGTAGGCCGCGCCGAGGGCGGTCGTCTCGTCGACCTGCGGGCGGACGATTTCCGTGTCGAGGATGTTCGACTGGAGCTGACAGAGGAAGTTGTTCTTGACAGCGCCGCCGTCGACGCGGAGACTGGAGAGGTCGATGTCGCTGTCGGACTCCATCGCCTCGGCCACGTCGCGCGTCTGGAACGCGATGGATTCGAGCGTCGCGCGGACGATGTGCTCACGGCGGGTGCCGCGGGTCATGCCGACGATGGTACCGCGGGCGCGCTGGTCCCAGTGGGGCGCACCGAGGCCCGTGAACGCGGGGACGAAGTAGACGCCGTCGGTGGATTCGACCGACCGAGCGAGCTTCTCGGACTCGGCGGCGTTGTCGATGAGCGTCATGTCTTCGAGCCACTCGATAGCCGCGCCCGTGATGAAGATGGAGCCTTCGAGGGCGTACTGGACCGGCTCACCGGAGCGCTGGAAGCCGACGGTGGTGAGGAGGCCGTGTTCGGACATGACCGCCTCGTCGCCGGTGTTCATCAGCATGAACGAGCCGGTGCCGTAGGTGTTCTTCGCGTCGCCGGCGTCGAAACAGGTCTGGCCGAACAGCGCGGCCTGCTGGTCACCGAGCGCGCCGGCGACGGGGACTTCCGCGCCGAGGAAGCCGTCGGCGTCGGTCGTGCCGTAGTAGTCGTCGTCGGACGACGGGCGGACCTCGGGGAGGAGTTCGCGCGGGACGTTGAACTCGTCGAGGAGTTCGTCGTCCCACTCCATGTCGTGGATGTTGAACAGCATGGTCCGCGACGCGTTCGTCACGTCCGTGATGTGGTTCCCCGTCAGATTGTAGATGAGCCACGTGTCGATGGTCCCGAAGGCGAGTTCGCCGTCGGCGGCGCGGTCTCGGATATCTTCGGGTCGGGAGCGCTGGAGCTTGATGGGGTCGGAGTTGTCCAGCAGCCACTCGGCTTTCGTCGCAGAGAAGTACGCGTCGGGTTCGAGCCCCGTCTTCGCGCGCACGTCGTCGGTCTTGCCCTCCGCTTCGAGCGTCTCGATGCGGTCGGTCGTCCGACGGTCCTGCCAGACGATGGCGTTGTGAATCGGCTGTCCGGTCTCACGGTCCCAGACGAGCGTCGTCTCGCGCTGGTTCGTGATGCCGATGGCTTCTAACTGCTCGGCGTCGAGCCCGGCGCTCGAAAGCGCCGCGTCGATGACCTGCTTCGTGTTGTCCCAAATCTCGTTTGCGTCGTGTTCGACCCAACCGGGCTCCGGGTAGATCTGTTCGTGCTTCTCGTAGGCGTTGGCGACCACCTTGCCGTCGTGGTCGAACACCATGAACCGCGTGCCTGTGGTACCTTGGTCGATGGCACCGACGTAAGTTTCTCCTGACATTTCTAACCAACCTCGATACGAACTCTCGGTGTGAGAGTCCTACCACTACAAACGTGTACAAATTATATGATAAATGTTTCTTTACTACTGCCCCGCATACTGTGGCGTTTGTATTCGGGGTAGAGGGCTTGTACCCACTGTATTCGGGAGTTTTATTTCACACGGGCGCTTTTTTCGACCGTTTTAACCATCGGGTCGGTCCGGCGAACAGAACGACCGCGTCCGCCGATTAACGGGGAAAAACGGCGATTAACCGGCAACACGGTCCTCTAAACCGCCGCCGAACCGGCGCGCGCGCCGAGCGCGACGCGGCCCGAGTGGTGCGGCGCTCGAACGCGTCCCGTCCGTCAGTTGTGCGCGCGAGTCAGACCAGCGCCTCTTCGAGGAGCTGGAGCGGGTGCTTGATGTCGTAGCCCGTGCCGTGTTCCATCTGCATCGAGCAGGTGGGGCACTCGGTCATGCCGACGCTCCCCTGGGCGTGCTCCATGTGGTCGAACATGTCCGCGCCGATCTGCATCGACTTGTCGTACTTCTCTTCCTTCCAGCCGTAGGTGCCGGAGATGCCGGAACAGGAGTCGCCCACGTCCTCGATTTCGACGCCGTCGAGCTGGCGGAACAGCTCGACCGCCTGCCGGTCGAGGCCCTGATTGCGGCCGTGACACGGCGCGTGGTACGCGAACGCCTGGTCGTCGACCGAGGCCTCGCGAACCGCGCCTTCGAGGTCCTCGTGGATACGGAGGTACTCCAGCGCCTCGTAGGTGTGCGCCGAGAGGTCCTCGATACCGTCGATGTCGAACAGTTCGGGGTACTCCTGGCGGAGCGACATCGAACAGGAGGTACACGACGCGATGATGTCGTAGCCCTCGGGGATGAGCCCCGCGAAGTTGTCGACGTTGATGCCGGCGGCGCGCTTGGCGTCGTCGAGCATCCCGTTTGCGAACATCGGCGTCCCGGAACAGCGCTGCTTGGGGACGACGACCTCGTAGCCGAACGACTCGAAGACGCGGACCATCGCCTTGCCCACCTCGGGCGTGTTGTAGTTGGAGTAACAGCCGTGGAAGTAGGCGACGCGCTTTTCCTCGGAGCGGACCTGCGGGCCGCCGCGTTCGTTCCACCACTCGCGGAACGTCTGGGTGGCGAACTCGGGGAAGTCGCGCTCGGCCGTGATGCCGAGCACTTTCTCGTTTATCCGCTGGACGACCGAGTTGCCCATGACGGCGTTCGCCAGCCGCGGGAACATGCTGCCCAACTGGGCGAGCGTGCCGTAGTTGGCGAGGATGCGGTTGCGGATGTACTCCCGCGAGAGCTTGTCCATCTGCTCGTCGACGTACTCGCCGCGGGCCGTGTTGTGCATCTGGCTGAGCGGGACGCCCGAGGGACAGGCGTCGTCACAGCGCATGCAGTTCGAACACGACATGATGGAGTCGTCGACGGCCTCGTCTTCCTTGCGCTTGAGCCGCCACTGCTCCGGTCCCTGGAACTTCGGCCCGGGGAACTCGTCGTCGACTTCCGCGACCGGGCAGGACACGTCGCAGGCGGTGCACTTGTAACAGTTGTCCGCGCCGGGACGGAGGTCCATATCGGTGCTGTCGGGGAACACCTCGACGGCCTCGAAGTCGTCTGTCTGTGCGTCGGGGGTCAAAGTCGGGTTGCCTGGGGATTCTGCGTCACTCATCTGGTTGCCTCCTCGCCCGCGAGTCGGCCGGCGACGGCACCCGTCGCCAAGGAGACGCCGCTCGCGGATTTCTCGCGCGCCACGTCGGCACCGCCGACGACGCCGCCCGCGGCGCGCAGGTTCTCGAAGTGCGGTTCGCCGTCTTCGTCGGTCGGTCGGAGTTCGTCGTCGGGGACGACGCCGAAGCGCGCGAACGCGTGGTCGCCGAACGCCTCGGGGGCGGACCAGTCGTAGCGGTCCTCGGGGTGCGGGACGTGACAGCCGAAGACGGGCTCCGTGACCGATTCGCGGTCGGAGTCGAGGCCCTTGCCGACGAGGCCGCCCGTCGCGAGGACGACCTGGTCGGCCGAGTAGGGCGTCGGTCGGCTCTTCTGGTCGACGACGACGGTCTCGACGCGGCCGGCGTCGGCCTCGAAGTCGACCGCCGGGTTGCCCGCGGAGATGCGGACGCCCGCCTCGTCGAGCGCGTCGAACAGGATGTCTTCGAGCTTGAGTCCGAGCAGGCTCGGCGGCCCGGTCGGCACCTCGAAGACGGGGACGCCGAGTCGGTCGGAAAGCTCCGCGCGGACGTCCTCGTCGTGGTCGTCGCCGAGCATCGCCGGGAAACCGACGCGCGACTCGCCGTCTAACTCGTCGGCGACGGTGTCAGCGAGGACGGAGCGGACCGTGCCGCCGTCCACGTCCTCGTCGCGGTCGAGCGCCTTGGCGAACCGGGTCACCTTCGCGTCGGCGCGGAACCGCTTGGGGAACTCGACGGTGACGCCGCGGGCCGAAAACGGCACGCCGGCGGCCGCGAGGTGGTCGGCCGCGACGGGCGCGTCGAAGTCCGTGAGACCCGCGAAGCCGACGAGCAGCGTGTCGCCCGACGAACTGGCGAGGCCGGGCGCGACCGACGCGGGATACCGAGCGGTCGGCTTCACCGCACCGCCGTGGGTCATCACGAGCGCGTTCGAATCGGTGTGGCCGCCGCGGTAAGCGTCACCGACCGCCTCGTCGAAGATGCGGAGACCGGCGCGGACGCCGTCCTCGCCGACGACGCGGTAGGGGTGGCCCTCCGGGAGCGCGTCGAGGCCGGCGTAGGGGTCCGAGAGGGGACCGTCGCCGCCGGCGTAGCCGAGCACGTCCACGAGGCCGCTTGCCTGTCGGAGCGTACTCTTCTTGTGGGCGAGCAGGCGCACGCGAGCGCCCGTCTCCGCGGCCGAGAGCGCGGCCGTGCAGGCGGCGATGCCGCCGCCGATGACGAGCACGTCGTCAGTTATCGCCATCTGCACCTCCGAGCGCGTCGTCGTCCGCGCGGTCCGCGGCCCGTTCGCGGCCGCCGTCTGCCACCGCGCCGCCGGACGCGACGCCCGAGGCGTCGCCCTCCGACGCGCCGCCGTCGTCGAAGGCGGCGAAGTCGATGTCGGCGTCGGCCGCGGCGGGGTCCTCGTCGCGGTTCATCGTCGCCGCGTGGAGCATGTGCTTCAGCGCGGTCTGGGAGAGCTGCGTGCCCCACATGGCGTGGCGCTCGCCCTTCCAGCGCTCCTGATAGAGGTCGTCGAGGGAGGCGCGGACGGTCTTTTCGTCGTACTCGGGCGCGAGTTCGTTCGCCATCCGGTGACAGCAAATCGCGCCCTGACAGTTGCCCATCGAGGCGCGCGTCTGGATGCGCACGGAGTTGAGGTCCGTGCCCGCGGTGTCGAGGGCGTCCTGAATCTCCGCGCGGGTGACGGCCTCGCACTCGCAGACGACCGGGTTGGGGTCGACGCTGTTGAGGACTTCGTCGGCGCGCGAGCCGAGGCGCTGGGCCGACCGGCGGCCGATGGGCGACCGCAGGCCGAAGTCGTCCATGTAGTCGCGGAGGACGGTGAAGTCCTCGCTGCCCGGTAGCGGCTCGTCGGCGGTGCGGCACTCGGCGTCGACGCCGAGCTTCTCGCAGACGTGGTCAGAAATCTGTTCGGCCATCATCCGGTAGGTCGTGAGCTTGCCGCCGACGATGCTCGTCATGCCCGGCAGGTCGTCGCGGTCGGCGTGGTCCAACAGGAAGAACTCGCGGGTGATGTCCGTCGGGTCCTCCGTGCCGGTGCCCGGCGGCTCGTACAGCGGGCGGACGCCCCAGAAGGAGCGAATCGTCCGCGCGTCGGCCAGCATGGGCACGAGCTCCGAGAGCGTCTCTATCATCAGGTCGACTTCCCAGCCCTCCTCGGGGTAGTCCTCGGGGTCTTCGACTTCCTCGTCGGTCGTCCCGAGGATGCACGTCGTCTCGTGGGGGACGATGATGTCGGCGTCGCCCTTCGGCCGACAGCGGTTGACGACCGTGTCCACCTGCCGGGTGTTCATGATGGTCATGACGCCCTTCGACGGGCGGACCTCCACGTCGACGCCCGCGAGGTCACCGATTTGGCCGGCCCACGCGCCCGTCGCGTTGACGACGTAGTCGGCGCGGATTTCCTCGACCTCGCCGGGTTCGCCGTGGACGTACGGGCCGGTGCCGGTCTGGTGGGTGACCTCGACGCCGACGACCTCGCCGCCCTCGACGAGCACGTCCGTGACCTCGGAGTGCGTCTCGATGCGCGCGCCGTGTTCGACGGCGCTCGCGGCGTTCGCCACGCAGAGGCGGAACGGGTCGACCGCGCCGTCGGGGACCTTGATGGCGCGCTTGATGTCCTTCGCGAGGTACGGCTCTATCTCGCGGGCTTCCTCGGCGGACAGCACTTCGGCCGGAATACCGCACTCGCGGCAGCCCTCCAGTTTCTTCTCGAAGTACTCGTCGGAGTCCTCGGGGCGCTGGACGAACAGCCCGCCCGTCATCTCGACGCAGTGGCCCGCGATACGCCGCAGGACGCGGTTCTCTTCGATACACTCCTTGGCGGACGGCTGGTCCGACACCGCGTACCGGCCCCCGCTGTGGAGGAGTCCGTGCATCCGCCCCGTCGTCCCGTGTGTGAGGTTCCCCTTCTCGACGAGGGTCACGTCCAGCCCGCGCATCGCGAGGTCGCGCGCGATGCCCGTGCCGGTCGACCCCCCGCCAATGACGAGGACGCTCGGCGATTTTTTCATCTGTCTTTCGTGAGGTAGGACCGACGGCACTTTATTTTACCTTCACTCGTCTCGCGCCCCGTTCGTCTCACAGAACGGACCACTTCACAGACCGGAGTGCCATCGTAGTGGTCGTAGAATACCGTATCTCGGCGTTTCTACGCCGAATCAAAACGACGGCAATAATTCAAAATTATTGTTACTATTAGTTACGATTGCTTCGAGCTCGGCGGTCGTCACGAACCTCTCAACTGCCTTTGAAGCGCTCCGAACGGCCGATTTTAGTGTTTCGTGTTCTCATTCCACACGGCGGCTGTCGGTAGTGGTCGGTTTTTAGGCGTGCGCCGGATACCGTCAGCCACGGAACGTTCCACGCCATGCGCCTCGAAGACAGAATCACCAGGCGGCGTCGACGCGGCGGGAAGAGACGGCGGCTCGTCCGAGACCTGAGCGCGCTCGACCCGACGGCTCATCCCCGAGAGCCGACCGGCCGCGGTCCGACGCTCGAACGCATTCTCGACCATCTCGACCCGGTGTTCGACGGCGAGTTGCCGCCCGACGCTCACGTCCACGGGCCGAAGGGCGTCGGGAAGTCGGCGGTCGTCGCGGCGCTGTTCGAGCACCTCGCCAGCGCCCTCCCCGCCCGACGGTCGGTCATCCACACCGCGACGCGGACCGCCGCCACGCCGACGACCTCGTTCGCCTACGTCGACGCTCGGGACGCTCCGACCGAGTTCGCGCTCCTTCACGCGGCGCTCGAAACGCTCTCGAAGGAGCCGGTGCCCTCGCAGGGCGTCGGCGTCGAGGCGCTCCGCGAGCGGCTCACGGCGCGGGTCGCCCACGACGAACACGCGGTCGTCGCCGTCGACCACGTCGGCGAGCCGGAGACCGTCTCCGCGGCGACGGCGGTCGAGACGCTTTCTTCGGTGTCGCCGCACGTCTCGGTGCTCACCGTCGGCCGTGACCCGCGGAGCGACGCGACCGAAGCCGGTGATGACGACGACGTAACCGACGTAACCGACGCGGCGTCCATCGCCGTCTCGGCCTACGAGCGCCACAGCCTCGTCGATATCCTCGTCGCGCGCGCGTCGGACGGCGTCGCCCGCAACGCGCTCCCGCACGAGGCGACGCGCGAGGTGGCCGAGTGGGCCGACGGCGACGCCCACGACGCGCTGTCGGCGCTCTACGGGGCGGCGACGCTCGCCGCGGCCGACGGCGCGGACACAATCGACACCGAGTACGTCTGCGCCGGCATCGACGCCGTCCCCGACGACGGCTGTTCGCTCGGTCGCGTGTTCGCGCTCCCAGAGAGCCGCCGGCGCGTCCTCCGGGCGTTCGTCGCGCTCGACGACGAGGAGACGGCCTCGGTCTCGACGGCAACCGAGCACATCGCCGCGTCGCCGCGGGTGTCGCTGTCGCCGGCGACCGTCCGGCGCGTCCTCTACGAGCTTTCGGACCTCGGCATCGTGCGCCGGGTTTCGGACTCCGACTCCACCGACGGCCCGGGCAGACCGGCGACGCGACCCGTCCCGAACTTCTCGACGCTGGCGTTCCGCGGGCTGGACGACGCCGAGCGCTGAGGCGTCGGCGCTCGCCGCCACGAGTTCGTCGTCGGCGTCGAGAGCGCAGGCCGCGGCGCGGTTCTCCCCGACCGCTGAACCTTTTTCCCCCGTCGCCCAACTCCGGGTATGGTTCCGCCGCTCGTACTCGACATCGACGGGACGCTCACCGACGCGGACGGACATCTCGACCCCCGCGCGTTCGAGGTGCTCCCGGCGTGGGACGCGCCCGTCATCCTCGCCACCGGCAAGGCGTTTCCGTACCCGGTCTCGCTGTGTCACTATCTCGGCCTCCCACAGACCGTCATCGCGGAGAACGGCGGGGTCGTCCTCGCAGACGGCGAGGTGACGTTCACCGGCGACCGCGAGGCCGCGCAGGCCGCCGCCGACGAGTTCGTCGCCCGCGGCGGCGACCTCGGCTGGGACGCCGCGGACACCGCGAACCGCTGGCGCGAGACCGAAATCATCGCCCGTCTCGACGCCGACGAGGCGCTCCTCCGGGCAGTCGCAGACGAGTTCGACGTCGAGGTCATCGACACCGGCTTCGCCTACCACATCAAGACGCCGGGAGTCGAGAAGGGCGTCGGCCTCGAACGCGTCTGCGAGACGATGGACTACGACCCCGAGGACTTCGTCGCCGTCGGCGACAGCGTCAACGACGCCTCGACGTTCCGGGTCGCGGGGCGGTCGTACGCCGTCGCCAACGCGGACGACGTAGCCAAGGAGGCCGCCGACACGGTGCTCGACCGGTCGTACATGGACGGCACGCTGTCGGTGCTCGACTCGCTCCGGGAAGAAGACGCGGCGTAACCGCCGACCGCGCGCCGCTCGTCGGCGTCTCAGGCCGGTTCCTCGAAGGGAGCGAAGCGGCCGTTGATGTCCCACTCGTGGATGCAGTAGGGGCTTCCGACCCGTTTCTCGCCGTCCGTCTCGGCGACGAGCCACGTCGCGGCGTCGTCGTCCCAGCGTTCCACCCGACCGCAGCGCTCGCAGGCGCGTCGCGTCGGCCGTCGAAGTTGGGGTTCCATACCTGTGAGACCGACTGCCGGGCAAAAAAGCCCATCGCCGTCGGCAGTTTCGCGGGCGGTCGCTCGGACTCGCGCCGACTCGCGCCGACCCGCTTCGATCCGGTGGCGGACTGACTCACCGGCGGCTATGCACGAGACAAACACGACTCGGGGAGGAACCGATGGGACTTACGGCTCGGGACGCGGAGTGAATCGCATGGGCTTTCACACCTTCGACGCCGACAGGGCGGCGAAACTGGACGACCCCGCGAGATTCCGGTTCGTCTCGCGGGAGGAACTGCTCTCGCACCTCGGCGTCGCGCCCGAACGCGTCGTCGCCGACCTCGGAAGCGGCACCGGTTTTTTCACCGACGAGGTCGCCCCGCACGTCGGCACGCTCTACGCAGTCGACGTGCAGGCGGTCATGCACGACTACTACCGCGAGAAGGGCGCGCCCGACAACGTCGAGTTCGTCACGGCCGACGTGGCGTCGCTCCCGTTCGACGACGACCACCTCGACGCCGCCTTCTCGACGATGACCTACCACGAGTTCGCCACCGACGAGGCGCTCGCCGAACTCGCTCGCGTCGTCCGTCCCGGCGGCACCGTGGTCGTGGTCGACTGGTCCACATCCGGCTCGGGCGAAGACGGCCCGCCGCGAGACGAGCGATTCGGCCTCGGCGACGCCGTCTCCGCGCTTGAAGCGGCCGGCTTCACCGTCACCCACGGCGAGACCCGACGCGAGACGTTCGTCTGCGTCGCCCGGCGCTGACGCGAACGAACCCGTGAAGTGACCCCGTTAGAATTGAACAGTGAGCCGTGCCGAAGTTGATTCGCTTCTCGTTCGAGTGTCCATACCGGCGTAGAATATTAATGTACTAGAGTAATTTGGTGAATATCAGGACAACGCTTACCACGAAATCCATGGTATAGTATATCATGGTGTTACATAACTCAGTCATCGACGACTATCACCCGACCGAGGGGTATTACGAGTGTCGTTCCTGTCGGACTCGGACCGTCAGCGCGAGCCACCTGTCGGAGTGTCCCGACTGCGGCGGGTCGGTTCGAAACATCGCCGTCGCCCGCGAGTGAGGCGCGAGTCGCGCGATTCCGCACGTCATCGATTCGGACGATGACCGACTTCCTTCTCACGGGGCGTCGGAGCACCCCGCTTCGATGCGCCGCTCCGATGCGCGCTCACGACTCGATGACGTCCGTGTACCGGTCGACGAGTAGGACGACCGCCGCGCCGACGACCGCGGCCACGGCGAACGAGGCGTAGAGCTCCGTCGTCCACGACCGTCCCGCGTCGACGAGCGCGGCGGTGCTCTCCACCACGGGCGCGCGGAGCGCGCCGACGATGAGGCTCACGAGGAACGCCAGCGTCGCCCGGCGGTAGTGTTCGAGCGCCCAGCGGACGACGTGCGCGATGCTGAACAGGCCGACGACGGCTCCGACCATGAACGTGACGACGACCGTCCCCGGTTCGACGACGACCGACAGCGGTGCGCCGCCGGCGACGTCGAGGAGGCTGTCGATGAACGCGTTGAGCGCCGCGTTCATGTACTCGTACTGCCCGAGAATCAACAGGATGAGCGACCCGGAGACGCCGGGGAGAATCATCGCGCTGACGGCGATGCCGCCGGCGACCGCAATCGCGGGCAGCGAGTGTCCGAACGCGCCGCCGCTCCCGCCCGAGGCGACGAACGCGAGGCCGAACCCGGCGACGGCCGCCGCGATTTGACGCGGGCCGTCGAGCGAGACTTGGGCGTACAGCACGACCGCCGACGCGGCGATGAGCCCGAAGAAAAAGCCGTAGGTGGGCACCGGCGCGTCGTTGAGCGCGATGTGGAGCACGCGCATCACGGTCACGATTGCGGTGGCGATACCCGCGCCGAGGGCGAGCAGGAAGCCGACGTCGACTTCGCGCATCGCCGCGACCGCGTCGGCCCGGCGTCCGGGGACGACGACGCCGAGGGCGCGCTTGATTCGGCCGGGTGTGATGGCCGTCACCGCGCTGATGAGCCGCTCGTAGATACCCGTGATAAGCGCGATTGTGCCGCCCGAGACGCCCGGCACGGCGTCGGCGGCACCCATGCAGACGCCCTTCAGGTAGATGAGAAGCCACGAGAGCCGGGGAGCGTCCCCGTCTGAGTTCCTCGACATTTCGTTGTCGGACCCTCTCTCGGGGAGGATATCAGTCCACCGCTACGTGATTCCGGCTGTTTCCTCAGTGAACTACGGGACTCGGAAAGAATCAAACCACCTGGCATTCACAACTCTACCAATGGAACTCAGTATCATCGGGAGTGGGTACGTCGGCACGACTATCGCGGCGTGCTTCGCTGAACTCGGACACGACGTCGTCAACGTGGACATCGACGAAGACGTCGTCGCCTCACTCAACGATGGGCAGGCCCCGATTCACGAGCCCGGACTGGCCGAGCTCGTCGAACGGTACGCGGGAGACCGACTCCGAGCGACGACCGACTACGACGAGATTCTCGACACGGACGCGACGTTCCTCGCCCTGCCGACCCCGTCGAACGACGACGGCAGCATCGACCTCGGCGCGATGACAGCCGCGGCGACCTCGCTCGGTGAGACGCTGGCCCGGAAGGACGATTCGCACCTCGTCGTCACCAAGAGCACGGTCGTTCCGCGGACGACGGTCGACGTCATCGGGCCGCGAATCGAAGAGGCCTCGGGGAAACGCGTCGGCGACGGGTTCGATATCGCGATGAACCCCGAGTTCCTCCGCGAAGGCACCGCCGTCGACGACTTCCTTTCGCCGGACAAAATCGTCCTCGGCGCGCAGACCGACCGGGCGTACGAGACGCTAGCCGAGATTTTCGCCCCGCTCGTCGAACGCGCCGGGAACCCACCCGTCGTCAAGACCGGTATCAGCGAAGCCGAGATGATAAAGTACGCCAACAACGCCTTCCTCGCGTCGAAGATTAGCCTCGCCAACGACCTCGCGAACATCTGCAAGGAGTTCGGCGTCGACTCCGCGGAAGTGTTGGAGAGCATCGGCCTCGACTCCCGTATCGGGTCGGCGTTCCTCGGTGCGGGTCTCGGCTGGGGCGGGTCGTGTTTCCCGAAGGACACGGCCGCCATCATCGCCGCCGCCCGCGCTCAAGGCTACGAACCGCGTCTGTTGCAGGCCGCCGTCGACGTCAACGACGGCCAACCGGAGCGTATGCTCGACCTCCTCCGCGAGCGATTCGACCTCGACGGCAAGCGCGTCGCCGTGCTCGGACTCGCGTTCAAGCCCGGCACCGACGACATCCGGAAATCCCGCGCGATTTTACTCATTCAGGTGCTCCTCGACGCAGGGGCCGACGTCGTCGGCTACGACCCCGTCGCCACCGAGAACATGCGGGAGCGGTTCCCCGACATCGACTACGCCGATTCCGCCGCCGACGCGCTCGCAAACGCCGACGCGGCGCTCGTCGCAACCGACTGGGACGAGTTCGCGGCGCTCGACGACGAGTTCGACGCCATGCGCGAGCGCATCGTCATCGACGGCCGTCGCATCGTCACCCGCCGCGAGGGTCTCGACTACGAGTCGCTCGTCTGAGCCGGAACCGGAGTCGGAGCCGGACCGGAACCGAAGCCGAAGACTGCTTCCGAGCGGCTTTCGCTCGGCACTCGCTTTTCGACCGTCGGCGGTTGTTCTGAACTCCGTGTGGAAAATGAAACTGCGACCGCGAGAGTCGTCGCCGTCTCGGCTCGTGTTACGCGGCGGCCGAGACCGCGCTGGCGTCGACCGACGCCGAGGTCGATGTCGACGCCGACTCGTTCGTCTGCGAGTCGTCGGACGTGCCGTCCTCGGACGAGCTATCCTCGGACGAAGAATCGCCCGGCAGGTCGAGTTCCTGTTCGTTCCGTTCGAGGGTGACCTGCACGGTACCGTCTTCGGCACCGTTGACGAGGCCCTCGTCGACGGCGACGTTCTCCGCCTGGTAGCTGACGATGGTGCTGTTCCCGGTGACCGAGGTCGGCCCGGTGAACGCGTAGCCGCCCGCCGCGCGGACGCTGACGTTCGTGTAGCCGTTGTCCGGGCCGTACTCGTCGTAGCCGGTCGTGGAGTACGGGAGCGTCATCGTGAACTCACCGTCGGCGTCGGTCTGGGCCTGCTGCGTGTAGGTGAAGTTCGTGCCAGTCGTCAGGTCGCGCATCTGGACGCGCGCGGTCACCGTCGTGTTGGCCGGGGCACCGCTGCCGTCGACCGTCGCGCCGGGGACGCGCTCGAACGTCTTGACCCACGCGGGGTTGTTGGGGACGAGCGCCTGCGGCTGGAGGCCGTAGGTGTTGCCCTCGCTGATGAGCGACCGCTGGTAGGGCCCCGAGCGGAGCGCCGAGCTGTTCGAGGACTTCACGAGGCGGTAGTGTTCGAGGGCGGACACGCGCTCCTCGGGGAACGTACCGATACCGCCGATCTGGGAGGTCGGGTCGTTCGCGACGTACTCCTCCGCGGCGCTCATGTTGTCGAACGTCCTGACCGCCTGCCCGTCCGAGGGCGTCACTCTGAACGTGGTCGAGCCGTCGGCGGACGTACGTTCTTCCCAGTCGACGACGATTGGCGACGCCTCGCGGGCGCTGCCGTGGTACGCGTAGAGCCGGACCATCAGGCTCTCGTAGTACCGCTGGTCCTTGAGGCTCGACGCGGCGGCGACAGTCGTTTGCTCGCCCTGTTCTTGCAGGCGGAACATCGGGTTGTAGAAGTCCGACCTGGAGATGTTCGACTCGTCGTAGAAGACGGTCGGCGCGCTGAACTTCGCGTCGGTCGAAGCCATCTGCCAGTCGACCATGACGTAGCGGGTCTGGTCGCCTTCGCCGTCGTCACCCATCGAGGTGAGAACCGACTCAGCCTGCTGTTCATCTTCGGCGAGGAGGTAGTTCGCTGCCTCGGTGGCACCTCCTTGGAACGGGTTCGCGTTCGGGATGCGCTCGCCGAGGACGGTGATCCAGTGACCGTAGTCCCACCAAGACATGACGCCGTACGCACCGTCCGGATAGTCGAAGTCGTCCGTGTACTCGTACGTCCCGTAGTACTCCATCCGGTTCGATTCGCCGCCGAACTCACCTTCTGCGGGTGTGTTGTTCTGCATCCAGGTGAGGCTCCCGTCCCACTGAGTGACCGTTCCTGGACCGGTCTGGGACGCTTGCATGGCGGTCTGAGACACGCCGCCGTTGCCGAGTTGAATCGGGATGATGAGAACGGGCGTGAGGATGAGGAGGACGGCAATCACGACTGCTGCGACCTGCCCATACGAGATGTCGTCGAAGCGCTCGACGTTCGCGAGGCCGACGAAGTCGATTCCGAGGGCCTCTCGGAGGAGATAGGCGTTCATCACCGCGACGACCACCGCGAGGTAGTAGTTGAAACGAACCTGCGTGAACGCTGCCGACGTGATGATGGCTGCCCACACGAGGACGAACAGACGTTCGCTCTCGTAGTCGGCTTGCATCACTGCGCCCACGATGAGTGCGGTGACGATGGTGAGGCTAACGAGCGACGATTCGACGCCCAGGGCACTGCCGATTCCTGCTGGAAGCGCCGGTATCAAGAAGAGTACTCCGATGAGGGCGAGACTCCCGACAGCGTATCCGATCTTCCGCGAGTTTCCACCCTTGACAAGCGGCTTCGCGACGAGCCACACTGCCGCGAGAGCACCTGTGAAGAAGGTGAAGCCGTACTCGGACATGATACGGCCGACAGCAGTCTGACCGTTCGACTGGAGTACGTTTGCTGCGAGGAACGGCTGGGCTTCACTGATGGTTCGGGTCGCAGCGCCGGCGCTGAACCCAACCGTACGGAGGAAGTTGCGTGCGATCGAATCGAAAACACTCGGAAGGACGAGAGAAAACAGCACTATCCCGACAAGCATGGTTCCGCCAACCACCGCAGGATAGTATCGCTCGTCGACGTCGTTCGATTCCCACCACCGGGCGAGTGCGGCGAGGAACACAGCACCGAGGGCGACGCCGAGTGAGAACAGCGGCTGCAAGAAGCCGAAGTCGGTCACCCCGAATCCCGGTTCCTCGATCGGGATGAACATCAGTAAGCCGGTGACCGTCATCGAGATGGCACCGACGAACGCCGTGTGTTCAGGCGACCGACCGCGGACGTAGTCGGAAGCCATCTTCAGGACCAAAAAGAGGCCAAAGATACCGACGAGAAGGATTCCCGGTGGCCACGACCACATGTAGATGGCCGTTGCGACACCGGCGAGAACGGACCACTTCAGGGGTTCACGGAGCGCATCGAGGTCGCGTGCCGCAACGAGTTCCCAGACGGGTTTCTCTCTGTCGGCAACCGTGAGGGCGATCATGATCGCGAGGACGGCAAAGCCCATGAAGAACGGTTCTACGATATTGTGATCTGCAAACCCAACGAGCCCACGTTGGAGGAACGCTCCTGGGAGAAGCATCAGAATAACCGCACCGAAGAGCCCACCGAGACGGCCGCCGAGACGCTTCCCAATAAGGTAGGTTGGGATAACGGTTAACGCACCGAAGACGGCCGGCGCGACCAAAAGCGACTTGGCTACGAGGTCTGATGACGGGCTTCCCAGACCGACGACGAGGGCCGCGGTCGCGACGAGTTGGTCGTAAATTGTCCCGAACTGACCTGCGGTCCGGCCGAACGGGAATTCGGTCCACGGGTCGAACGGCATCGTCGCGGGCCAGTTCCGGACGGTGTATTCCACCTGGCGAAGATGATACCAGGCGTCGTTTCCTGAGAAGAACACTGTGCCCTCTCGAATGAATGCGTCATAACTGCGGAGGCGTATCCACAGCATGACGAGAATAATAGTCGAGAGGACCGGTATGTGATACCAGTCGCGAGCGAGATCCGCTATGGAGGGCGAATACTTTGTTTGCTCGTCACTCATTGTGACCAACAACCGCCAAGCCGTTCATAAGCCTTGTGATAGTCTGTGTCGGTAGAAATAGCTAGTTACAAATCGAAGGACAATGCTTATTCGGGACTCCTCGGTAACTCCGACTTATGAAAGTCTCCGTCGTGGTCTGTACGTACTCGATGGAACGGTACGAGTCATTCTCCGAGACCGTCGAGAGTGTCCTCGCACAGACCTACGAACCCCTCGAACTCGTCATCGTTGTCGATGGAAACGAAGAGGTGTTCGACCGCGTGCAAGACGACTTCGGTGACATCGACGATGTCGTTCTGCACTGTAACGACGAGAACCGCGGTATCTCGTACAGTCGGACCAAAGGTGCTGAGCTCGGAACCGGCGACGTCGTCGCGATGATTGATGACGACGCAACGGCAGAACCCGATTGGATTGAGACGCTCGTCGACACCTATGAAAACAATCCGGATGCGGTCGCTGTCGGCGGTACCGTCGTCCCCGACTGGGTCGCTCGCAAACCAGAGTTCTTTCCAGAAGAATTCTACTGGCTCGTCGGGTGTGACGAACGTGGGTTCGGCGAGCACATGGAGGAGGTTCGGAACACCTACGGCTCGAACATCTCCTTCAAGCGCGACGTTTTTCTCGAAGTGGGCGGCTACGACACGAACACCGGTCGAAAAGGAGACAAACACGTCCAGGCGCACGAAGCACCCGTCTGCATTCGTATCTACGAACAGACGGGCGAGCGCGTCATCTATAACAAACAAGCGCGCGTGAATCACAAACTCTTCGAATATCGAACTGAGTTTGACTGGCTCGTCTTTCGTTCGTTCTGGCAGGGCTACTCGAAGCGCGTGATGGACTTGTTGTATCCACAAGCGTCAGACGATAAAAACGCGTATCTGAAGGACTTGATGCTCGTCTACGTTGTTGACCGACTCAAGAATCTCGTCGAAGACCCGTCGCTGGCGCAGGTCCAACAATTGATCGCTATCTTCGTTTTCACTGCGGCGGTTGGATTTGGATACGTCTACGGTCTGTTGACGCCGAACCTCGTGGAGAAGACGAATAATTAGTTGGCGTTTCAGCGGGTGTTCCCGCGAACGTATCGGACGTACTCACGATAATACCCGAGGGCGCGAACTCCTGTCATCACTACCGAGAGAACGCCGAAGAGCAGTCGCTCGAAATCGAGACCGGACGACTCCTCATCGGGCGATTTCACGCCACTCGGACGTGGCGGAATCCCGGGACGGCCGAACCGCTCGGCGTAGTACTCTTGCCGCTGACACAAGCCGCGGCCGACGCGAAGTTCTTTTTTCACCAGCGACGAGAACGAATCTCGAACTGGGTGGTACAGTGTCGCCGCCGGTGCAAACGCTTGCCTGTACCCGGCGTTTGCGACTCGACTGCCGAACTCCGAGTCACCGCCCGACACGAGACGCTCGTCGAACGGACCGACATCGTCGACGACCTCTCGACTGACGAGGAGCCCGCACGTCGGGGCGTACTGCTGCTGACGAATATACTGCGCTATGGGAAAGGCGGTCTGTGCGTCAAACCTTGCTGCGAGCGTGTCTTCCCCATTGGTAACCAGTTCGACGTCGCACCCGACGTACGCTGCCTCGTCCATCGCGTCAACCGCCGTTTCGAGCCACGACTCGTCCATGTACATGTCGGCGTCGACGAACGCAAATATCTCTCCCGTCGCCTGTTCTATGCCAGCGTTTCGGGCCGCGTACGACCCCTGGATTTCGTCTTCGACGACGAGTGTGACGTTCTCGTGCTCGCGTTCGAACTGACGAATCACGTCGCGCGTCTCGTCTGTCGACCCGTTGTCGATGGGGAGTATGTTTACTCTCTCCGTCGGGTACGTCTGTTTGGTCAGCGCAGTCAGTGTGTCACGTATACCTGTGGGGTCGTTATAAACTGGAACGATTACAGAAACACAAGGAAACGGAGAATCAGCCATTGAAATCAGGTTTACTCCCACTAATAAAAAGCACACGTGATTAGACGTCTACTCGGTCGCCTGTGTCGTTTCCTCTTGTAGTCGTTGTTCTGCTTCGTCACGGTCTTCTGGGTAGCCGATATCCAGCCGCCACCCGTCGATACGAATCGCGTCAATAGTTCGCCCAGAGCGGATGAGAAGGTCGATTGCCTCACTAATTTCGTACTCGCCGCGGTTCGATGGTTGGACGAGATGACACGCGTGGAAGATAGCCGGCGTGAACGTGTAGAACCCGGTCATCACGAGATTCGACGGCGGTTCTTCGGGCTTCTCGATGACTTCTGTGATTTCACCGTAATCGTTGGTTACACAGACACCGTAACGGGAAGCTTCGTCCCAGTTGACTTCTTCCACGAGGAAGGCGGCGTCCGCCCGATCCTCTCGCTGTCGCTTGACGACGTCGCCGAGGTTGGCGTTGAAGATGTTGTCGCCAAGCATCAGCATGAAGTCCTCGTCAATGTGGTCTTCGACGGTGAGGAGGGCGTGTGCTAGACCTTTCTGCTCACGTTGATGCGCGTAGGTAATGGGGACGCCACGATATTCGTCGTCGTAGTGTTGAATGATGATCTCCTTCTTGTAGCCGACAACGACGACAAGTTTCTCCGCACCGAGGTCGACGAGTTGGTCAAAGCAGTGGGTGAGAATCGGTTTTCCGTCGACCTCGACCATTCCTTTCGGCTTGTCTTCAGTGAGTGGTCGAAGACGGGTTCCTTTACCGGCGGCGAGGACAACAGCTTGCATAGTAAGAGAGTCATCGAGGCCAAGTATATAAAATGAGTTGGATATAAAGACTGGTGATAGGCTTTGAGTTTAACGTCTCCTTTGCGATAGTTGTCCACCCTATACCGGTTGTTCACAAGAAAAGTATAAGTTAATATATGGCCAATTTGGGTTGGTGTCCTGCGGTTATCAAGGTAACCTCCATTTTCCACACTTTTCCTCTGTGAATGACTGTTCTGTTAGATTCATCCATTCAAGTTCCATCCCACTAAGTCTGTAATGACATGTCGAGGGGATTGTTGATGTAAAGAACAATTCTTCTATCTTGTCTGGACCATACCTGGATTTGACATTGTATTGTTCATCTGGGGGTGATCCACCTATTGTGTATTCTGTGTATCCAGACAAATGAGCAAACTGTTGAATCCCACTTTCGAGAATGGCTTGATCGGGGCCATCCCCTGAGTAAGAGTATGGGTTCGTAATGACGCCAACGCCACCCAAGGTCACTACCTGCCAAATCAACATGCAAACGACAACGGCTGTTACTATCGAATTAATTCTCTCAGACTCATACTTGGTTGATAGTTTTTCGAATGCAAATCCGATACCCATCGAAACTAGAATAATCCCAAGAAATAAATCGTCTGCACCATCGTAATCCAAGATGAATATTTGGATACAGAACCACAGCAAAAGCCCTACGACCCACCACCTTTCTCGAATGTCGTCTAGAAAGCCTAGTAATATACCGGCCATTCCAAGAAGTGCTATCGGGATCATTAATTTTAGATGAGTGACTCCTTTTACCAACCGATATAAGAATGATTGTGTCTCACCTGCATACAACGGGGCAATTATCACTTCAACAGTCATTGCAACTAGCCCACCCTGTAGATAAATTGGGAGAAGAGAAATAAAAGCAATAATTGTGGCCCCAAAAACATATTTGAGAATCAGATCTTTGCTTTTTTGCCGTGAAATAATCCCGAATGATATGATTGGGAATATAATCGCAAATTGCCACATGCCTGCTGACGCTGCTGCTGCGGCCCCAGATAGTATTGGTTTCGGGTTTCTGGAAAGATAAATACTTCCTAGTCCGAAAAGAAAAACAAAATATTTTGGCTCATACCCAAAGACTGGTGAATAATGAATAACTGGGAATGTAATAAAAACAATGCCACTAAGTAGACCCGCGAACTGATTCCCAGTGATTTCTGAGGTGATGTGGGAGATTAAATATGTTAGCAAGATCCCTGCTACTATTGTACTTACGACAGATAGAGTGTGTTGAAGATGCGGATCCCCATTAGAGATATAAGCGATGATTGTCGCAAGCTCGAGTGTCAGTGGTGGTTTTGGGTCCCATGCATCGATGTAATATCTCTTTCCACTGAAAACCATCCATCCTATATGCTGAAACATTGCTGTATCTGATGAGGTGACTGGCCAATTTCCATTGAGAACAACACGTACAACAGAAATAAGATAAACAAATGTAGAGACTATCGGGGCAGTCAATGAATTTTGACTGAATGCTGCTTTTGCTAATCGTTTCATCATACTTGGCTCTCTATTAGCAACATAGAATAACTCTGCTGTTTCCCCTGTTACTTGATTCCTGCACTGCGAAACTGCAAGCACGCTCAACAGACGAGTGCTAACTCAGGTGATTAACTAGATCTCTGCTAGAAACTATAATTTATCAATTGCAAAGTCACAACTACTCTATGGCCAAATTAGCACGCGCTTCTGCGCTGCAGTTCGGGGCCAACGTTACGCAGACATTCGTTGGAGCAATTATCACAATCTACGTGATCAATGAACTCGGCGTTGGTGCCTTCGGGATTTTTGCGCTCTCTGCAGCTTTGGTGAAATGGGCGTCTATTCCGGCTGTTGGTATCCGTGGTGCGGTAATAACACGAATGAACGAAAGTGACGACATTTCCCCAAGCGAGTATTTCACCACCGCGTCTGTCCTCACGGGAGCAATCATACTAGTTGGACTTCTCGCCCTTTTGGGTTACTCTCCCTTCGTTGAACAGTACCTTGATTACAGCGGTACACAACTGGTGGGTGGTATGTTCGTCTCGAACGTTTCGTTCCGGCTAGTCTTAGGAGGGCTTCGAGGTGAGAACCGAGTCGAGATGTCTAGTCTCTACGAAGCTCTTTGGGGAATCCTATCTTCACTTGTGAAGTTGGCTCTTGTCTACACAGGCGTGGGTGTAGATGCACTTTTCTATGGAGAGATTACCTCTAGCATTGTCATCGGTATTTTTGGTGTATATTCACTCAATATTTCATTTGTGTCTCCCACACGGAGTGCTGCAATAAGCCTCTATTCCTGGGCACGGTATGGATGGTTAGATAATTTGAAACGGATGTCATATTCTTGGTTAGATACCATAATTCTCGGCTTTTTTGTCTCAACATCGTTGGTCGGTATCTACGAAGTAGCATGGCGGATCTCGGCATTATTCGTTCTCCTCCCAACAGCTATCAGTAAATCGACATTCCCAACAATTAGTTCTCTAAGAGATACTGACAAATTAAATAAAGTTCGTCGGATTCTCACCCGTGGGCTTTCAGTGGCTGGTGTACTTGCTATTCCTGGATTAGTGGGTTCAGTTCTTGTAGGAGGTGACGTCCTTGCATTGTATGGTCCGTCAGTCTCCTCTGTTGGTGTTGCTGTATCTGTGTTAGTATTCCTCTCTGTCGTACGACTTGTTGAGTGCTACGAGACGCTAGTAATGCAAGCACTCAATGCTTTAGATCTACCTGACAGGACATTTAGAATAGGAGTTATCTTCATCACGACTAATATTATACTTAACGTATCGTTGATACCGATGTTCGGTGTGATTGGCGCGGCTATCGCTACCCTCCTTTCAATGACTCTAGGTAGCATACTCGCTGTCCGTGCACTACCGAAGGCCGTTCAAACACTGCCCCCAGTATCTGCTATCGGAAGCCAGTTTGTGAGTGCGGGAGCGATGGCTGTTGTACTCTTCACAATTCTCAACTACCGGCCAATTGGTCAACCGATAGAAGTTGTCCTATACGTCCTTGCTGGAGCCACTACGTACGGCTTTGTCCTTCTTAGCCTCTCGTCGAACTTTCGAGAACGAGTTCAACAGTTGCTATCTGAAAGTCTTGGTTGAGGTATGACTAGGTCGCAAGTACTTTCGCTTGGGATACTATCACCTACTACTAATGACTTCGACTCTACCGTTTGTATCTGTCATCATTCCAGTCTATAATGAGGCTGAAAATATTCAAAAATGCCTCAATGCGGTAACATCACAGACGTACCCCAAGTCAAAGTATGAAGTACTCGTCGTAGATAATGGATCACAGGATGGTACGAAAGAGATCGCTCGTCAGTTTAGCACTGCTTACGACAATCTCGAAATTCTGATTGAGGATGAACAACAAGGGTCTTATGCTGCCCGAAATACTGGTATTGAGCAGTCTAGCGGCGCTATTCTTGCTTTTTTAGATGGGGATTGTTCTCCACACCAACAGTGGCTTGAACGCGGCGTGTCTACAATCACCGGTACAGGAGTAGACCTCGTTGGAGGTAACGTGGAATTCACGTATCCAAATGGAGGAACCGCAGCTGAGCGGTACGACTCGTTTACTAATATGCAAATGAAAGAGAGCATATCTAAACGAAACGTGGCGAAGACGGTAAATCTCTTTGTTAGACAGGATGTCGTTGAGGACGTTGGTCCGTTTCCAAACCATCTTATCTCTGGTGGTGATGTCCACTGGACGAAGAGAGCTACAGACGCAGGGTATTCATTAACTTTCGCACACGACGCGATTGGTTGTCATCCTGCTCGACCGTTCGGAGAACTGTTGAAGAAGCAATTCAGAGTTGGCAAAGGTCAGATACAGGTGTGGATGTTAGACAGAATTTCTCTGAGGCGAGTATTTGCGTTGGCATTGTGGATTCTCGTTGGCTTTCTCCCGAAACCTCCACACTATCTCTCCCAAGATTTACGACGGACTGGACAGACAGTGACGAAAGCAATGTTCGTCAGAATACTTGTGGTTGCGTGGTGTTGTCGGCTCGCAGAGAATGCTGGCCGTCTTTCTTATATCCTAAGATCGGAGGAACAATGACCTCTCTTTCTGACATTCTTGCCTCCAGTGCAGAGGCTGGACTCTCACTCCAGCGATCAGATGGTTCAATGCCAGCAGGACACAACGGCCCGTACCATGATCCTGAAACACCTGTTCGAAACACGTCTCACTGGTTAGTAACATTTCTGAAGGCCCACGAACTTACGGATGAAAATAGATTTAGACAAGCTGCTTCAGATGCGGTTTCTTATCTATTGAGTGAAGAGGCACGACCACATGGCCATACGTTTGAACACAGACAAAACGATACGAAGGACCGATGCAATGGCCTGATGGGACAGGCATGGTCACTTGAGGCCCTTGCGCTTGCAGCTAGAGCACTTGACAACGAACGTGCTGCTGCTGTCGCCGCAGATGTGTTCTTATCACACCCATTCTGTGACAAGCTCAAATTGTGGCAACGTGTTGATACCGATGGGACAATATTAGGTTTTGACCGTACGTTCAACCATCAGCTTTGGTTTGCGGCCTCTGGAGGACTTGTTGCACATACTGCTCCCCAGGAGGTTTCTCAACGTGTTCGTGACTTTTTAGATAGTCTTCCTTCAACTATCGATATATACGAAAACGGACTGATCAGACATCCTCTTCGACCATCTATGGATCTGAGCGAACTCGCTGAGTCAGTGACTCATGATGTCCACCGTAGTATGGTTCGAAACCATCTCCTTCATTATCTCCGACCACCCAGAAGCAAACGACGTCTGAGGAACAAAGCTGAGGGCTACCATTCGTTTAACCTCTATGCTCTTGCAATACTCGCAAGAGAATTTCCGTCTCATTCGGTCTGGAGTACTGACCTGCTCTCGGATATCCTTGAGTATACTCTCTCCGAGGAGTTTCGAGAAGCGACTACGGATAACAAGTTCTCGCATCCATACAATCCTCCTGGTTTCGAAGTGCCTGCGGCGATGGAGACATTTAGCGTGGGTTCATATAAGGAACGAGAGATGTGGGTAAATGAACAGATACAGCACTCTTTTGACCCCAATGCCAGCTTGCTAACGAGAGGAACTGATGATAAACAGACCCATGCTGCACGGTTATACGAAGCAACCCGATTAGATGACTACGAGATATATCTTGACTAACAACAAAGAAGACGAACTATTGACAAATGACTCGCAGATTTAATATTTGAGGATGTACGACAGGTATACAGACCAGAGACAATCAGTCTTCATCTTAAATATATGACAATAGTTAAAAAAGTGGCGCGTCTTCGCGACTGGATTGCACTCAAGACAGGTGCCATCAGGTCCCCAATGATTGCCGAAGTTGGTGGATATGCTGCCAGGTTTACTGTTCAAAGTGTGGAAGAAATCTGGAGGATCAGGGATCTTCGAGGAGAGCAAGATGTTATTCGGTTGCTCCTTGAGGAGGCTGAAGAAGACGATGTTCTGTGGGATGTTGGTTCCAATATTGGGACTCACGCATGTATCTGCTCCACAAAAGCCAATGTGTTCGCCTTCGAACCAAACCCAGACACGTTTGATCGTCTAACAGAAAATTCGGACCGTGCTCCAGGAACGGTTATACCACTGAGATATGGATTATCTAGTTCTTCTGGGGATATCTCATTCGAGCCCTCCCCAATTGCAGCGAACGGGACACACAAAGTATCGACTGAAGGATCTATGACTATCAAAACAATCTCTGGAGATGAGTTAGTTGAGAGTGGAGAGGTTCCGAAACCAAATGTTGTGAAAGTTGACGTTGAGGGTCACGAATTAGAGGTTCTGAAAGGTATGACCAATGCATTGCAGTCAGTTAACTTTGTAATAGTTGAGATTCACGCTGGTGTTGACCCGAAAGACGTGACAAAACTACTCTCCGAGGCAAAACTCTCCACAGAGATTACCAAATTAAATCGCGATGAGGATTTTGTTATTGGTCGCAGACAAAATGATTAAATACACTATCTAGTTAGTGACTCCCTCAATCGGCGTTTGTCTAAGTCTCGGCACAGTTGTTGTATGTTATTGTGTTGCGCGCTGATGTGAGTCTTTCGTGGACTGTTGTGTAACTGCCTACGTACGAATTATAGAACAGTCAACCATATTTTGAGAGAAGGATAGTAGGATGTCTGTTTCAATGATGCCTCTGCTCAACGTAATCAACCGATAGTGCAGTCCAAATCGAGAGGTTGTAGTCTGATAATTATAGTTGTCAATGGGACAATCTGATTGTATCTCACCGTGAGTTGATAGACTAATATCAGTCCACATTTGATTATCACCAACTGTGTGGACCAAACGATAGACTATTTTATTCAGCACAATCATATCGAGACTAATGCCCACCCCCGATGCCGTCTGTATCCTCATCCCCACCTACAACGAGGCGGAAACAATCGCTGATGTCATCTCAGATTACCGAGATGAGGGATTCGCCAACGTCCTCGTCATCGACGGCGGCTCCACAGATGGGACACGGGAACTCGCCGAAGACGCCGGTGCTCATGTCGTCGTCCAGTCGGGGTCCGGAAAAGGCCAGGCTGTCAGAGAAGCCGTTGAAGACCACATTCAAGCGCCGTACGTCCTGATGCTCGATGGCGACGGGACCTACGAAGCGACAGACGCCACCAAGATGCTCGACCCGCTCACCGAGGGGTACGACCACGTCATCGGCGACCGATTCGCCGATATGCGGCCGGGCGCGATGACGCGGCTCAACAGAGTCGGAAACCGCATCATCAACCGGGCGTTCGCGTTTATTCACGGTCAGGACTTTCGTGATATCCTCAGCGGCTACCGGGCGTTCACCCGCGAGTCGTTTCTCGACATGACGCTCACTTCCGACGGCTTCGGCATCGAGACGGAGATGGCCGTCGAGTGCGCGAAGCGTGGTATCAAGACGACGGTCGTGCCCACGACCTACTACCCGCGGCCCGACGGCTCGGATACGAATCTCGACCCGATCCGCGACGGTGGTATCATCTTCCTGGAACTGTATCGCCGCGCCAAGACCAACAACCCGCTTTTCTACTTCGGCAGCGTCGGGTTTGCGTCGACCGCGACCGGGCTCGGGCTCGCCCTGTACGTCGCCTACGAGTGGGTCGTTCGCTCGATTTCCCACGAGGTCATCGCCGTCGTCTCTATGGCAGGTATTCTCTTCGGGGTACAACTGCTGATGTTCGGCGTGCTGTCGGATCTCATCCTCTCGCTACACCGCGAGCAGATGAAACGAATCGAAGAACTGGAGTGAGTCGGTTCGAACCGGGCCGTCGGGACTGGAGGACGCCAACCGAGACCGCCTTCAGAACGGGACGAGCGAACGAAGCCGACCCATCAGGCTCTTCGAGGCCTTCGCGCGGAACTCCTCGAACACCGGGTGAAGCGTCTCCAAGAGGTCCCGGCGAGAGTCGAATCGGTCTTTCGGCGCGGCGGCGAGGGCGTCGCTTATCGCGACCGTATTGCCCGCGGCGTCAATCGGCACGGAAACGTCGTCGAGCGCCCGTGTGATCTCGGTCGCGTCTGCCGGGTAGTCGATGTCTGCGGTGTCGACGTCATCGGCGAGCGCGGCGATACCGAATTCGATTGAGTCCGGCTCCGACGTATCGTTCTGCGGCGGTCTCGCGGCCATCGAACGTGTATAGTACGCCCCGCATGGAAAAACCCCCGACCTCCGGCGAAATCGCCAGTGAACGCCGGGAAACCGCGCCGGACGGTCCCGGTCGCCACCGTTGGGGTTAACCTCGCCCGGTGCCACGGTCGACCCATGACCGAGTACACGACGGTCTCGATTCCGAAGGAGTTGGCCGCTCGCGTCGACGACACCATCGAAGGAACCACCTTCTCGAGCACGAGCGATCTCGTCCGGTTCCTCCTGCGCAGCATCGTCATCCAGCACGAGCGCTCCGGCGGCGATCTCTCGGAGGCGGAGTTCCAAGAAATCGCGGAGCAACTGACCGACCTCGGCTACCTGCGGTAGTCGACCGAGGCGAGCGGCCGCCGCGCGCGGGCCGGCAGCGCCGGGCAGCGGAACGCGGTCGGCTCAGTCGAGTTCTTCCTGCGGTGGCTCGGCGTCGAGGACGGCGAGTTCTAACTTCCGACCGGCGCGGTCGAACGCGGCGAGCGTCCGCCGCTCCCACGGGGGGACCGCGAGGAGCACCACGGCCGCGAGGTCGTCGCGCTCCGTGAGTTCGAACGGCCCCTGCGGGTGCGTGAGAAAGCGGGCGCGGCCGCGCCCGGCGGGCGTTCCGAGGTCCATCCCGAAGACGGCGCTCACGGACTGGCCGGCCTCGGCCATGTAGAAGTGTGTGAGCACGGGCGTCTCAGGGTCGAGGCCGAGGTCCGCGTCGAACTCGCCCGCGGGTGTCGGAGCGAGCACGAGGTTCACCGACGACGGCTCGGCGTCTTCGGCCATATCGAGCAGCAGGTCGACGAGTCCGCGCGTGACGTGAACTCGTCGGCGCTCGGGTTCGGCGGTCTCGCTCGGTCGGGGTTCGGCGGTCTCTCCTTCGGTCGTGCGCTCGGGTGTCGCCTCCGCGTCCAGTGGATTCTCGTCGTCGTCGGCCGTCTCGTCGGGCATCAGTTCGAGAGCATCGAGGAGAACGCCCGGACGTAGGCGCTCGGGAGGTTTCGGCGGGCGTTCCCGAGGGCGGTCCGGAGTTCGTCGCCCGCGTCCACCGGCACGCCCGCGCCGTGGCCGACGAGCAGTCGGTCGGGGTCGTACCGGGAGAGTACGCGCCGCGGCGGGAACGGCCGGACCATCGGGTGGACGCCGAGGTGCTCGCCGCGGGCGCAGAAGTAGTCGACGGTGCCGACCGACTCGGGGACGACGAGCAGGTCGTACGCGTCGTGATAGAAGCCGACTTCCTGCCACGGCGGGACGGCGCGGTCGATGATGCGAAACGCCTCGAAGCCGGAATCAGCGAGGTCGGCGCCGAAGCGCTCGACGGGCGCGTCGAGGTCGTCGGCCACGTCGGTCATCCACGAGGCGACGTAGACGGGGACCTCGTGGCGGTTAGCGATGGCGGCCGCGTCGCGTTTGTGCCGGTCGAGTCCGACGACGACGCCGGCCACGTCGCCGAACTCGGCGAACAGGTCGTCGACGCCGTGGGCATCGACGGGGTCGAACACCCACACGTCGCCGTCGATTTCGACGGCGTGGCTGGCGCGCTGCATGGTCTCGTCGGGGTGTGCGAGCCAGCCGACGCCGTGGTCCCATCGGTCGATTTCGCGGAGGTCGGACGTGCCCTGACCTTTCATCGGCATGCCAGTATGCTGGGGCGCGCGGCGCATAAGGACTCTCCCCGCGGCCGATGCGCCCGGTTCTCGCGCCGCTCCTCGCCGGTCGCCGGTCGTCAGTCGCTGGTAGCCGGTAGCCGATTGCCGATTGCCGATTGCTGGCCGGCCGCGACGACCGCAACACGGGCCGCCCGGTCAGAGGTTGTCGGTGTTGATATCGACGCCGGGCGGGGAGACGACGAGGAACTTCCGGAAGTGCATCAACTGGCCGTCCATATCCTTGATATCGCGTGCGAAGCCCGACGCGAGCTTGTTGAGGTCGCCCTCGATGGCGAGAAAGAGGACGTTGCCGCGGGCGACGGACTGGACCCACTCCTCCGGCGGGGTCGAGCCGTCGAGGACGCCGAGGACGACGTCACCCTCGGCGTCGTCCTCGTCGAGGTGTTCTTCGGCCGTCTGCAAGTTGAGATTGAAATCGCCCATACCCGCCCGGTTGTCGAGCGACGAGAAAAGGGTTCGGTCGGGGCATGCGTTCGCCTCCGAGTGCGCAAAGCGATCATTGGTATCACGTTTCACACGACAGTCGCGTTTCGATCCACGTTTGTCCAGTCGTCGGTGCGCGCACCGGGTGCTAAATTTTGTTTCTAAACTCTATTTGGTTGTATTATCGTTCCGTGGCTATCGAACGGTGAGCGCACATATCAAGTCAATATATGTCATGAAATCATATAAGGCCGTTTAGGTACTGCGATTACCCCCGAGAGAGGTTGTCACGTAACACCCACTGAACGTTCGTGATACTGTCGGGGAGAAACGTTTAAATAGGAGTTCGGGCACGTGACTGACACGATGTCTCACAAAGACACGGAGGATTCGTCGGGTTCCCCGGCGGGTCGAGTTCTTCCAGGGCACATTAGCCCAACAATCTGAAATCGAAGACGTACGAATCTTCGACACGACACTCCGCGACGGCGAACAGTCACCGCGAACCTCGTTCAGTTACGAGGAAAAGCGCGACATCGCCGAGACCCTCGACGACATGGGTACCCACGTCATCGAGGCCGGGTTCCCGGTGAACTCGGAGGCGGAGTTCGAAGCAGTCGCAGATATCGCTGCTTCGACGGACGCGACGACGTGCGGGTTGGCCCGCGTCGTCGACAAGGATATCGAAGCCGCGCTGGATTCCGGCGTGGACATGGTGCACACGTTCGTGAGCACCAGCGACGTCCAGTTGGCCGACTCGATGCACGCTTCCCGCGAGGAAGCCGTCGAGCGGGCCGTCCGCAGTGTCGAACACGTCCGCGACGCGGGCGTTGAAGTAATGTTCTCACCGATGGACGCCACCCGGACGGACGAGGACTTCCTCATCGAAGTCGTCGAAGCCGTCTCCGAGGCGGGCGTCGATTGGATCAACCTGCCGGACACCTGCGGCGTGGCGACGCCGACTCGCTTCGCCCGCATGGTGGCGACGGTCAGGGAACACACCGACGCGAGAATCGACGTGCACGCGCACGACGATTTCGGTCTGGCGTCGGCGAACGCGATGGCCGGCTTCGAGGCCGGCGCGGCACAGGCGCAGGTGTCGGTCAACGGCATCGGCGAGCGCGCCGGCAACGCCGCCTACGAGGAGGTCGTCATGGCGGCCGAATCCCTCTACGGCGTCGACACCGGAATCGACACGACGAAGATAACCGAGCTGGCTCGCGTCGTCGAGGCGGCGTCCGACATCCCGGTCCCGGCGAACAAGCCGGTCGTCGGCCGCAACGCCTTCTCTCACGAGAGCGGCATCCACGCCGCCGGCGTCATCGAGAACGCCGACACGTTCGAACCGGGCGTCATGACCCCGGAGATGGTCGGCGCGACCCGCGAGTTCGTACTCGGCAAGCACACGGGGACGCACTCGGTGCGAAAGCGCCTCGCAGACATCGGGTTCGACCCCTCGGACGCCGAGGTCCGGGAGGTCACCCGCCGCGTCAAAGACCACGGCGCGGAGAAAGAACGCGTCGACGATTCGACGCTCGAGGTGTTCGCCCGCGACGTGGGTATCACCCACGAGGACGACACGGAGGAGGAGGTCCGGGCCTGATGGCGCCGGGCTGTGGCCCTACGGGGCGACCGCCCTGCACGCGTCCGACCTCCCGACCGGCGTGCAATCGTTGCCCGCCGCGAAAACATTATTACCGACGGGACGGACGTGTTGCATACGATGACCTCGCACGACGAACACGCGGTTCGCGCGACCCCGGACGCCGGGGCCAGCGCCGCCGCCGTCGCTGCGATTCGGTCGCTCATTATTGTAGGGGCATAGCCCCCTACCACACCATCTCTCCGTCCCGCGTATTCGCACCGTTTTCAGACACGTCCGCAGTCCCTACAATGGCGCACCAGCACCACACGCAGTCACCAGACAGCCCGTATCGACGACCGACCACACACCACGGAGCCCACACATGAGCGAACGAACCGCAGCCACGACCGACCCCGACGCGACCGACGCCGCCGACGACGCGGCCCAGACGCCGACCGAAGTCACCTCGGGTTCGACGGCCGTCGTCCGCGCCCTCGAAAACGCCGGCGTCGAGACCGCCTTCGGCGTGCAGGGCGGGGCGATAATGCCCATCTACGACGCGCTGTACCACTCCGACATCCGTCACGTGACGATGGCCCACGAGCAGGGCGCGGCGCACGCGGCCGACGCGTACGGCGTCGTTCGCGGCGACCCCGGCGTCTGTCTCGCCACGTCCGGTCCGGGCGCGACCAACCTCGTGACCGGCATCGCCGACGCGAACATGGACTCCGACGCGGTGCTCGCGCTCACGGGACAGGTCCCGTCCGACATGGTCGGCTCCGACGCGTTCCAGGAGACCGACACCACGGGCGTCACCGCGCCCATCACGAAGCACAACTACTTCGCCTCGTCGCCCGACACCGTCGGTGACACCGTCGGCGAAGCGTTCGCGCTCGCCGCCGAGGGCCGACCCGGCCCGACGCTCGTCGACCTCCCGAAGGACGTCTCGCTCAACGAGACCGACACCGAGCCGGGGCCGGCACAGCCCCCCGAGACGTGCCGCGCCCGCACCGACCCGGCCGACTCGCAGGTCGAGGCCGCCGCGCGCGCAATCGAGCGCGCGGAGAAGCCCCTCCTGTTGTTCGGCGGCGGCGTCGTCAAGGCCGACGCGACCGAGGTGGCCCGGCAGTTCGCGACCGAGCACCGGATTCCGGTCGTCACCACGATGCCCGGAATCGGCGCGATGCCGGAGGACCACGAACTCTGCCTCTCGTGGGCGGGGATGCACGGCACCGGCTACGCCAACATGGCCATCACGCACACCGACTGCCTCATCGCGGTCGGCACGCGGTTCGACGACCGCCTGACCGGCGGCATCGACACGTTCGCGCCCGAGGCCGAAGTCGTCCACATCGACATCGACCCGGCGGAAATCTCGAAGAACGTCCACGCGGACTACCCGGTCGTCGGCGACGCCGGCCGCGCCATCGAGCGCGTCGACGCCGAACTCGACGAGGGTCCCGACGCGCGCGAGTGGGTCGACCAGTGTCTCGCGTGGAAAGACGACTACCCGATGGACTACGCGGCCCCGGACAACGAGCCGCTGAAGCCGCAGTTCGTCGTCGAGGCGCTCGACGAGGCCACGCCCGACGAGACCATCGTCACGAGCGGCGTCGGTCAACACCAGATGTGGGCCGCCCAGTACTGGACGTTCACCGAGCCGCGGCGGTGGGTTTCGTCCCACGGTCTCGGCACGATGGGCTACGGCCTGCCCGCCGCAATCGGCGCGCGGGTCGCGGCCGACGACGACGAGACGGTCGTCTGCGTCGACGGCGACGCCTCGTTCCTGATGACGATTCAGGAGCTGTCGGTCGCCGTCCGCGAGAACCTCGACATCACGGTCGCCATCCTGAACAACGAGTACATCGGGATGGTCCGCCAGTGGCAGGACGCCTTCTTCGAGGGCCGACGCATGGCCGCCGGCTACGACTGGTGTCCCCAGTTCGACAAGCTCGCCGAGGCGTTCGGCGCGCGCGGCTGGACCGTCGACTCCTACGAGGAGGTTCCCGACGTCATCGAGGAAGCGCTCGCGTACGACGGCCCCTCGGTCATCGACTTCCACGTCGACCCGGCGGAGAACGTCTATCCGATGGTCTCCTCGGGCGGCGCGAACGGCAAATTCGCACTCTCGGAGGACCAGTTATGAGCGACAATCGGACAGGACTGCAAGGCCCCGCGCCCGACGAGCGGCCGCACCCCGACGGCCGCCGCAACGCGCAGGGCATCCGCATCGACCCCGAAGCGGAATCGGAACACGAACCGCGGCGCGCGGTCTTTTCGGCCATCGTCGAGGACGAACCCGGCGTGCTCTCGCGCGTCGCCGGCCTCGCCGCCCGCCGTCAGTTCAACATCGAGAGCCTCACCGTGGGCCCGACGACAGTCGAGGACCACTCCCGCATCACGATGGTCGTCGAGGAGCCCGAACCGGGCATCGACCAGATCGAAAAACAGCTCGCGAAGCTCAAGCCCGTCATCTCCGTCGGCGAGCTGGACGACGACGCCGTCCGCGCGGAACTCGTCCTCCTGAAGGTCCGCGGCGAGGACCCCGACAAGGTCCACGCCATCACGGAGATGTACGACGGCCGCACCCTCGACGCCGGGCCGGAGACCATCACGGTCCAGCTCACCGGCGACGAGCGCAAGATAGACGACGCCGTGGACGCGTTCCGACGGTTCGGTATCATCGAAATCGCCCGGACCGGCCAGACCGCGCTCGCCCACGGCTCGAAGAAGACCGTCCCCGGAGAGGAACCCGGAACCTCCGGCGAACCCACCAAACCCAACACCAACACGCAATGACAGAACTCACCACCGAAGTGTACTACGACGACGACGCCGACCGCTCCCAAATCGACGACAAGACCGTAGCCGTCATCGGCTACGGCAGTCAGGGCCACGCCCACGCGCAGAACCTCGCGGACAGCGGGGTCGACGTGGTCGTCGGCCTGCGCGCGAACTCCTCGTCCCGAAGCGCCGCGGAAGCCGACGGCCTCCGCGTCAAAGAGCCCGCCGCGGCGGCCGCCGAGGGCGACATCGTCTCCGTGCTCGTCCCCGACACCGTCCAGCCGGCGGTGTTCGAGGAGATTCGAGACTCGCTGGACGCCGGCGACACGCTCCAGTTCGCCCACGGATTCAACATCCACTACAACCAGATTCGGCCCCCGGAAGACGTCGACGTGACGATGGTCGCGCCGAAGTCGCCGGGCCACCTCGTCCGCCGCAACTACGAGTCCAACGAGGGGACGCCGGGTCTCATCGCGGTCTACCAGGACGTGACGGGCGACGCCAAGGAGGAGGCGCTGGCCTACGCGCACGGCCTCGGCTGCACCCGCGCGGGCGTCATCGAGACGACGTTCCAGGAGGAGACCGAGACCGACCTGTTCGGCGAGCAGGCCGTCCTCTGCGGCGGCGTCACCTCGCTGGTCAAGCAGGGCTACGAGACGCTCGTCGACGCGGGCTACTCCCCCGAGATGGCCTACTTCGAGTGCCTGAACGAACTGAAGCTCATCGTCGACCTGATGTACGAAGGCGGGCTCGGCGAGATGTGGCACTCCGTCTCCGACACCGCCGAGTTCGGCGGGCTGACCCGCGGCGACCGCGTCGTCGACGAGCACGCCCGCGAGAACATGGAGGAGATTCTGGAGGAGGTCCAGGACGGCACCTTCGCCCGCGAGTGGATTCTGGAGAACCAGGCGGGCCGGCCGTCGTACTCCCAGCTCAAGGACGCAGAGGAGAACCACCACATCGAACAGGTCGGCGCGCCGCTGCGCGACCTGTTCGCGTGGGCCGACGAGGAAGACGAGGCGGACGCGGAGAAAGCCGAAGCGCCGGCGGACGACTGAACACGACACCAATGACACGCGACGACACGACCGACCGAATGCGAGACATCAGCCACACCAACCCCTATACGGGCGAGACGTTCACCACGGTCTACGAGCGCGGCCCGGCCGTCACCGACGGCGGTCGGAGCGACGCGACGCCCGCGACCACGGAGTCGACCGAGACGGAGACGATGGGCGACGTGGACCACACGCCCCGCAACGGCGAGGGCGCGAACCAGGTCTGGGAACGCGGCCGCGACGACCGCGTCGTACCGGGTGACGGACATGAGTGAGGGAACGCTGTACGACAAGGTCTGGGAGGAACACACGGTTTCGGAGCTGCCGACCGGCCAGACGCAGCTGTTCTGCGGCCTGCACCTCATCCACGAGGTGACGAGTCCGCAGGCGTTCGGCATGTTGCAGGAACGCGACCTCGAAGTCGCCTACCCGAACCGGACGCACGCGACGGTCGACCACATCGTCCCCACGTCGGACCAGTCGCGGCCGTTCCGCGACGACGCCGCCGAGGAGATGATGGCCGAACTGGAGCAGAACGTCCGCGAAGCGGGCATCAACTTCTCGGACCCCACGTCGGGCGAGCAGGGTATCGTCCACGTCATCGGGCCCGAGAAGGGACTCACTCAGCCCGGCATGACCATCGTCTGCGGCGACAGCCACACCTCGACCCACGGCGCGTTCGGCGCGCTCGCGTTCGGTATCGGGACGAGCCAGATTCGCGACGTGCTGGCGACCCAGACCGTCGCGATGGAGAAGAAGAAGGTGCGGAAAATCGAGGTCACGGGCGAACTCGGCCCCGGCGTCGAAGCGAAGGACGTCATCCTCGAAATCATCCGTCGCCTCGGCACCGAAGGCGGCGTCGGCTACGTCTACGAGTACGCCGGCGAGGCCATCGAGAACCTCGACATGGAGGGCCGGATGAGCATCTGTAACATGTCCATCGAGGGCGGCGCTCGCGCGGGCTACGTCAACCCCGACGAGACCACCTACGAGTGGCTGAAAGAGACCGAGTACTTCCAGGAGAACCCCGAGCGGTTCGACGAACTCAAGCCGTACTGGGAGTCCATCCGCTCCGACGAGGACGCCGAGTACGACGACGTCGTCACCATCGACGGCTCCGAACTCGAACCCGTCGTGACGTGGGGGACCACGCCCGGACAGGGCGTCGGCATCACCCAGCCGATTCCGGCCCCCGAAGACCTGCCCGAGGAGAAGCAGGACACCGCCCGGATGGCGCAGGAACACATGGGCGTCACGCCCGGCGAGACGATGGAGGGCTACGAAATCGACGTGGCGTTCCTCGGTTCGTGTACGAACGCTCGCCTGCCCGACCTCCGCCGCGCGGCGGGGGTCGTGAAGGGTCGACAGGTCGCGGACAGCGTCCGCGCGATGGTCGTCCCCGGCAGTCAGCGCGTCAAGGCCGCCGCCGAAGCGGAGGGCCTCGACGAGATATTCAAGGACGCCGGCTTCGAGTGGCGCGAGGCGGGCTGTTCGATGTGTCTCGGCATGAACGAGGACCAACTGGAGGGCGACGAGGCCTCCGCGTCCTCGTCGAACCGCAACTTCATCGGCCGGCAGGGGTCGAAAGACGGCCGCACCGTCCTGATGAACCCGCGCATGGTCGCCGCGGCGGCCGTCACCGGGGAAGTGACTGACGTACGCGAACTGAAGGAGGTGACCACGGTATGACCGACGAAATCCCCGAAATCGACTCCGCGTCCGGCACCGGCGTGCCCATCCGCGGCAACGACATCGACACGGACCAGATAATCCCGGCGCGGTTCATGAAGGTCGTCACGTTCGACGGCCTCGGCGAGTTCGCGTTCTTCGACCAGCGCTACGACGAGAACGACGAACCCAAGGACCACCCGATGAACGAGCCGCAGTTCCAGGACGCGTCCATCATGGTCGTCAACGCCAACTTCGGCTGTGGCTCCTCTCGGGAGCACGCCCCGCAGGCGCTCATGCGCTGGGGCATCGACGCCATCGTCGGCGAGTCGTTCGCGGAGATTTTCGCGGGCAACTGCCTCGCGCTCGGCATCCCGACGGTCACCGCGGACCACGAGACGGTCACCGAACTCCAGGACTGGGTCGACGAGCACCCGGACGCCGACATCGACGTGGACGTGGAAAACGAGACGGTCACCTACGGCGACACCACCGTGGACGTGACCGTCGACGACGCACAACGGAAGGCGCTCACCGAGGGCGTCTGGGACACGACGGCGCTCATGAAGTCGAACGCCGACGCGGTCGCCGAGAAAGCCGCCGCCCTGCCCTACGTCGATGACTGAGGAAATCGTCGTCATCCCCGGCGACGGCATCGGCGCGGAGGTCATCCCGGCGGCGGTTGACGTGCTGAAGGCCGTCGGCGATTTCGAGTTCGTCGAGGCCGACGCCGGCGACCACGTCAAAGAAGAGACCGGCGAGGCGCTCCCGCAGGAGACGTACGACCTCGCCGCCGAGGCCGACGCGACGCTGTTCGGCGCGGCCGGCGAGACCGCGGCGGACGTCATCCTGCCGCTTCGGACCGCGGTGGACTCCTTCGTCAACGTCCGCCCGGCGAAGGCCTACCCCGGCGTCGACGCGCTCCGCCCGGAGACGGACCTCGTGTTCCTCCGGGAGAACACCGAAGGCGTCTACTCGGGCCACGAGGACCGCCTCTCCGAGGACCTCTCGACGCTCACGCGCGTCGTCACCACCTCGGCGTCCGAGCGACTCGCCGAGTACGCCTGCGACTACGTCGGCGGCGAGGGCGGCAGCTTCCAGGTCGCCCACAAGGCGAACGTGATGCGCGAGACGGACGGTCGCTTCCGCGACGCCGTCGTCGCCGTCGCCGACGAGCGCGGCGTCGAGACCGAGGAGGTCCTGATGGACGCCTTCGCGACGCGCGTCTGTCTCGACCCCACGCAGTTCGACACCATCGTCTGTCCGAACCTCGCGGGCGACGTGCTGTCCGACCTCGCCGCCGGCCTCGTCGGCGGCCTCGGACTGCTCCCCTCGGCGAACATCGGCCCGGACGCCGCGCTGTTCGAACCGGTCCACGGCTCCGCGCCCGACATCGCCGGCGAGGGCATCGCCAACCCGGCCGCGACGATTCTGTCCGCGGCGATGCTGCTCGACTACCTCGACCACGAGGCCGAAGCCGACCGCGTCCGGTCGGCCGTCGAAGGCGTCCTCGCCGACGGGCCGCGCACGCCCGACCTCGGCGGCGACGCCTCCACGGAGGACGTGACCGCCGCGATTCTCGACCGACTCTGAGCGCCGGCGACCCGCCGAACCGGCGATTCGACGCTCGTTTCGAACACGCTCGTTTTCGTTTCTGATCGTTTTCTCATCGACGAACACCCCGTTTTCGTTCCTGTGTGGGATTCGGCTGTTTCGAGCAGATACGGTCGGAATCCAACATAAACAATTAACACTACTCCCCGACCTACCTTCCTCGTAACGAGGAATCGCCACCGATGTTACCAGCAGAGCGCAAACGCCGCATCGTCGAACTCGTCTCCGACTCGGACGGTCGGTCGGTCGAGTCGCTGTCAGACCATCTCGGCTACTCGAAGGCGACGATACGTCGTGACCTGCGCGAACTCGAAGACCGTGGGCTCATCGAGCGGTCGCACGGCGGGGCCGTCCCCGTGACCTCCGTCGGGCGCGAGCAGACCTACGGGCAGAAGGAAGTACAGAATCTCGAAGGGAAACGCGCAATCGCGGACCGCGCGGTCGAGGAACTGGCCGAGGGGCAGGTCGTGTTCTTCGACGCCGGGACGACCACGATGGAGGTGGCCCGCAAAGTCCCCAAGGACGGGACGATACTCGGCGTCACCAACTCGCCGCGGCTCGCCATCGAACTGAACGAGGAGGACAACGAGGTCAAACTCACGGGCGGGACGCTCCGCCGGCGGACGAAGGCGCTCGTGGGACCGACCGCGGAGTCGTTCATGGAGCGGACGAACTTCGACCTGCTGTTCCTCGGCACGAACGCCTTAGACGTGGAATCCGGCCTCACGACCCCGAACGAGGACGAGGCGCGGATGAAGGAGTTGATGGTCGAGAAGGCCGCGAAGGTCGTCCTCGTCGCGGACCTCTCGAAGCTCGGTCGACGGAGCTTCGTCCAGTTCGCATCGCTCGAAGAGATTGACCTGTTTATCACCGACGGGACGCTCGACGCCGACTCGCGCGAGGAGATAGAGAGCGCGGGCGTCACCGTCGTCGACGGAGTTGCACGATGATTCTCACAGTCACCCCGAACCCAGCAGTCGACCACACGATTCACTTCGACGAACCGCTTCAGACCGGCGTCGTCCACCGGACCGACGACGCGGTGTTCACCGCCGGCGGCAAGGGTATCAACGTCGCCAAGTACGCCTCGGCGCTCGACGCCGACGTGACCGCCTCGGGCTTTCTCGGCGGCCACTTCGGGAAGTTCGTCCGCGACCGACTCGACGCCGACGGCATCGCCTCGGACTTCGTCACCATCGACGCGGACACGCGGCTGAACACGACCGTGCTCGCGGAGGACGGCGAGTACAAACTCAATCACAACGGCCCGCAGATTCGTGCAGCCGACGTGGACGAACTCGTCGAGACCGCGCAGGCGAACGAACCCGACACGCTCCTCGTCGGCGGCAGTCTCCCGCCGGGGATGTCGCTTTCCGACGTGGACAGGCTCGCCCGCGCGGGCGACTGGAAAATCGCGGTGGACATGGGCGGCGAGTACCTCGCGGAACTGGACGCCGACTACTACGTCTGCAAACCCAATCGCTCTGAGCTCGCGGCGGCGACGGGCCGGACCGTCGAGACCGAAGCCGACGCCGTCGAGGCCGCCGAGGAGCTTCACGCGCGCGGATTCGAGTACGTGTTGGCGTCGCTCGGCGCGGACGGCGCGCTCCTCGTCACCGACGACGAGGTGCTCTCCGCGCCCGCGCTCGACGTGGAGGTCGTGGACACGGTCGGCGCGGGCGACGCCGTCATGTCCGGCTTCCTCGCCGCGCGCGAACACGGCCTCTCGGACGCCGACGCGCTCCGAATGGGCGTGCTGACCGCGTCCCGCGTCGTCGGCGTCGCCGGGACCCGCGTCCCGGACCTCGAAGACGTGCTGACGAACGAGACGCACGTCGAGGTGGCGACCGTTCGGACCCGGTGACTCTCGGATGAACGTTTGTTAACGACCGAAACACGCAGTAACGTTCATATTCGAAAGGGTTTTTGAGCACATTTGCGTACGTTCTTTCGTAGGGGTGGCAACACTATGGCAAACGACGCAGAAGACGCAGTTCGGTCCTACCTCACTTCGGTGAAGGAGGACCTGATGACCGGGGTATCGTTCATGATTCCGTTCGTGACCATCGGCGGAATCTTCCTTGCGCTGGGCTACGCGGTAGCCTCGCTTTCGAACAACGTACAAGACGTGTTCAACAGCACGGGGACCGCCGGCTGGTTCCTCGCGCAGATCGGGAGCGCCGGGCTGACGCTCATGGTTCCGGTTCTCGGCGCGTACATCGCGTACGCAATCGCCGACCGACCGGGGCTCGCACCGGGCTTCATCCTGTCGTACATCATCCAGCAGGGCAACGTCCTGCAAGCGGCCGGTGACGTCATCGGTCTCCAGGGCGGCTCCGCCGGCGCGGGCTACCTCGGCGCTATCGTCGCCGGCTTCCTCGCCGGTGTCGTCGCGCGCTGGTTCAAGCAGCGCGACGTGCCCGAGTTCATCGCACCGATGATGCCCGTGCTTCTCATTCCGGTGGCGACGACGGCGGTGCTCACGCCCGTCATGTTGTTCGTGCTGGGCGTTCCGATTTCCATCGCCAACGCGGGGCTCACCGAGTTCCTGAGCAATATGCAGGGCGGCGGACAGGCGATTCTCCTCGGGGGCATCCTCGGGGCGATGATGGCGGCCGACATGGGCGGCCCCGTCAACAAGGTCGCCTACGTGTTCTCCGTCGGCCTCATCTCCGAGGGCGTCACCGCACCGATGGCCGCGGTCATGATTGCGGGGATGGTCCCGCCCATCGGCCTCGCGCTGTCGAACTTCATCGCGCCGCAGAAGTACGCGGCCGAGATGTACGAGAACGCCAAGAGCGGCGTGCTCCTCGGCTTCTCGTTCATTACCGAGGGCGCGATTCCGTACGCGGCCGCCGACCCGGCCCGCGTCATTCCCAGCGTCGTCGCCGGGAGCGCCGTCGCCGGCGCGGCCTCGATGGCGCTCGGCGTGAACATGCCGGCTCCGCACGGCGGCATCTTCGTGGTTCCGCTGTCGAACCAGCCGTTCATGTTCATCGCGTGCATCCTGCTGGGCTCCATCGTGACCGCCGTCATCGCGACGGCCATCAAGCCGAACTTCGACGCCAAGATGGCGGCCCAGAGCTCCGACGACTGACCACACCGAACTAATCTTTCCAGACTCGAACGAAGCACAATACAATGGACGTCACTGACATCAGCACCATCACACCGCTCGAACTGATATCGCTCGAAGAGCCGCCGGCGACGAAGGAGGGGGCCATCGAGTTCCTCCTCGACCTCGCGGTCGACGCCGGTCGCGTCGACGACCGCGACGCCGCGCTCGACGCCCTCCTCGAACGCGAGGAGGAGGCGACGACCGGCGTCGGCTTCGGCATCGGCATCCCGCACGCGAAGACCGACGCCGTCTCGAAGCCGACGGTCGCCTTCGCTCGCTCGACCGAGGGCATCGACTTCGACGCCATGGACGACAAGCCGGCGAAGCTCCTCTTTATGATTCTCGTCCCCGCGGCGGGCGGCGAGGACCACCTGCAGATTCTGAGCGCCCTCTCGCGGTCGCTCATGCACGAGGACGTGCGCGAGAAGCTCCTCGAAGCCGAGAGCAAACAGACCGTCCAGGACGTGCTCGCCGAGGTGGTCGAGTGATGGAGCGAACCGTCACGGTCGTCCCCGAAGACGGGCTGCACGCCCGCCCGGCCTCGCAGTTCGTCGAGACCGCAAACGAGTTCGACGCCGACGTACAGCTCGGCCGCGCCGACGAGGACGACCTCGTCCCCGCCGCCAGCATGCTCGCCGTCACCGGCCTCGGCGTCGGCCACGACGAGTCCGTCCGACTCGTCGCCGAGGGCGACGACGCGGAAGCGGCACTCGACGCCCTAGAGGATATCCTTTCCACGCCTGAAGTCAAACAGTAAGCTATGACCGAACGAACCCTCTCCGGCATCGGCGTGACACCGCTTTCGGGCGTCGGCACCGTCGTCTGGTACCGCCCGGACGCGGACCTCCCCGAGCCGCCGGCCCCGGCAGACGTGGACGCGGAGGCCGAACTGGCCCGCTTCGAGGACGCCCGCGCGGCCGCCGAAGACGAACTCGAAGCCGAGCGCGAGCGGACCGCAGAACGCGTCGGCGAGGAGGAGGCCGCGGTGTTCGACGCGCACGTCCAGTTCCTCAACGACCCGCAGATAACCGACGGCGTCTCCGACGCCATCGAGGGCGGGCTCCCGGCCGAACACGCCGTTCAGGAGACGTTCACCGAGTTCGTCGAGCAGTTCGAGAACATGGGCGGTCGCATGGGCGAGCGCGCCGACGACCTCCGCGACGTGCGCGACCGACTCGTGCGCGTCCTCTCGGACGGCGAGCGCGTCGACCTCTCGTCGCTGCCGGAGGGGAGCGTCGTCGTCGCGGAGCGGCTCACGCCGAGCGACACGGCGCAACTCGACCCGGAGCGCGTCGCCGGCTTCGTCACCGTGACGGGCGGCCGCACCTCCCACGCGGCCATCTTCGCGCGCTCGCTCGCCCTGCCGGCCATCGTCGGCGTGGGCGAGGAGCTCCAGTCCGTCGAGGACGGCACCGAGGTCGTCGTCGACGGCGAGTCGGGCGACCTCGTGGTCGACCCGAGCGACGAGCGCAAGGAGGCCGCCGCGGCCGCCGCCGACGTTGACATCCGACACGAGCCGGTCGAGACCGCAGACGGCGTCGACATCGAGGTCGCCGCCAACATCGGTACGCTGGCGGACCTCGGGCCGGCCGTCGACCGCGGGGCCGACGGCGTCGGCCTGTTCCGCACCGAGTTCCTCTTCCTCGACCGCGAGTCGCCGCCGGACGAAGACGAGCAGTACGAGGCGTACGTCGAGGCGCTCGAATCGTTCGACGGCGGGCGCGTCGTCGTCCGAACCCTCGACATCGGCGGCGACAAGCCGGTCCCGTATCTCGACCTGCCGGACGAGGAGAACCCGTTCCTCGGCGAGCGCGGCATCCGCCGGTCGCTCGGCCCGGACGCGGACCTCTTCGAGACGCAGGTCCGCGCGCTCCTGCGCGCGGCGGCCAGCGCCGACGGCGCGAACCTGTCGGTGATGCTCCCGCTCGTCTCGACGGTCGAGGAGCTTCGCGCCGGCCGCGAGCGGTTCGAGTCGGTCGCCGCCGACCTCGACGCCGAGGGCGTCGCAAACGAACTGCCCGAGTTCGGCATCATGGTCGAGACGCCCGCCGCGGCGTTCATGGCCGACCAGTTCGCGCCGCACGTCGACTTCTTCAGCATCGGGACGAACGACCTCGCGCAGTACGTGATGGCCGCCGAGCGCGGCAACGAGCGCGTTTCTGAGCTCGGAGACTACCGGCAGCCGGCGGTCCTCCGCGCCATCGACGCCACCGTCTCGGCGGCCGAAGGCGAGGACTGCTGGGTCGGCATGTGCGGCGAGATGGCGGGCGACCCGGACCTCACCGAACTGCTCGTCGGGCTCGGCCTCGACGAACTGAGCATGAGCGCCGTGACGGTGCCGCAGGTCAAGGCGGCCGTCGCGGAGACCGACACCGCGGACGCCCGCGACCTCGCGGAGCGCGTCCTCCAGGCCGACACGAAGGCTGAAGTCGCGGAAATCCTTACACTAGACCAATGAAACTCGTCGCAGTCACATCCTGTCCGACCGGAATCGCACACAGCCAGATGGCGGCCGAGAACCTCTTGCAGGCCGGCGAGCGCCTCGGCCACGACATCGACGTCGAGGTTCAGGGCGCGATGGGCACGCAGGACGAACTGGCCTCCGACGCCATCGCCGAGGCGGACGCGGTCATCATCACCTCGGACACGTCTGTCAGCCGCGACCGCTTCGACGGCAAGCTCGTCCTCAAGGGGACGGTCAAAGACGGCGTGAACAACGCCGAGGCCGTCGTGGAGAAGGCCGTCGAACTCGCCGAGGCCGGCAAGACGGGTTCGGTCACGTTCGGGAGCGGCGACGACGGCGAGGACGCCGACGCCGAGTCCGGCACCGACGAGTCGGCCGGCGACGCCGCGGAATCGGACGAACCCGTGCGCCGCGGCGGCGACCCCGAAAAGGGGCTGTTCGCCCGCCTGAAGAAGCTGTTCTCGTAACGCCCGCCGACGGTTTTCCCTTTTTTCTCCCGTCTCCGAGCGGCGGCGCTCGGTCGGTCGATGAAAATTAACTCGAACGCGAACAAACGAAAACGTGCAGAATCGAAACTCGCTTCCCATACATTATTAGTCTCGCAGTCGTTGTCGAAACCGAGGTGAACGCATAATGCCGTTCTACGGCGGGGAGGAACTCGCCACAGTGTACGACGAGGCGCTCGACGAAGGATTCGGCCTCATCGCGAGTAACATCGCGGAGCCGAACATCATGATGGGTCTCATGGAGGGGGCCGACCGGATGGACTCGGACCTCCTGTTGCAGATGAGCGGCGGGGCCTGTCGGTTCGCGGGCGACGGCGACGCCGTCGCGGGTCTGAAGGCCATGGGGAACTACATCGAGACCATCGCCGAGCGGTACGACATCGGCGTCTTCCTCAACATGGACCACCAGACGGACCTCGAGTTCATCGAGCAACAGATCGAACTCGACATCCCGTCGTCCATCATGATCGACGCGTCCCACGAGCCGTTCGACGAGAACGTCGCCACGAGCCGCGAGGTCGTCGAGATGGTCGAGGCCGCGGGCTCCGACGTGCTCATCGAGGCCGAACTCGGCCAGATAAAGGGCGTCGAGGACGAAATCGAGGCCGAGGAGGCGTTCTACACGGACCCCGAACAGGCCGTCGAGTTCGTCGACAAGACGGGCGCGGACCTGCTGGCCATCTCCGTCGGCACGCAGCACGGCGTCGCCAAGGGCAAGGACCTCGAACTCCGTCCGGACCTCGCCAACGACATCCGGCAAGCCCTGCGCGACCACGGCCTCGACACGCCGCTCGTCCTCCACGGCTCCTCGGGGGTCCAGCCCGACCAACTGCAAGAGATGCTCAAACACGGCATCTGCAAGGTCAACAAGGACACCCGCTACCAGTACGAGTACACCCGCACCGCGTACGACCGCTACAACGAGGAACCGAACGCCATCGTCCCGCCCGAGGGCGTCGCGGACGCCCGCGACACGTTCTTCAACGAGACCGACTGGTCGCCGAACAAGGACGTGTTCGACCCCCGCGTCGCCGGTCGCGACATCCGCGAGCGCATCGCCGACGTGCACGCCGACCTGACCGAGGTCTCCGGCAGCGCCGGCCAGTCGCTGTTCAAGTAACGCCGCGCGGACGGTGACTCATTCACCGTCGAGCGCTCGTCGCGTCCGCATCGCGGGCCGACACCGGCCGTCGTCTCCACCCGGCACACCGCCGGTTTTTCGTTTCGTACGTCTCCCCCAGCGGCGACGCTCTCGGGGATGAGGGGGTCGAATCCGACGCCCCCACGTCGCTTAAGGCGTCACGCGGCGTGGGTGTAGGTATGCCGCAGATTCACCTCGACGACGAGACGGTCGCCCGACTCGACGCGCTCCGCGAGGACGACGAGGAGTACGACGACCTCATCAACGAACTGATGAACATCTACGAGGCGAGCGAACGGACGCTGTTCCACGCCGGCGACGAGTACTGAACTCGACTCGGCAGCGACGCTCGGGCGTTTTTCTGGCGGTGTCGCGGTGGCCCGTTACAACCCGAGCCATCGCGCGAGCGCTCCCGCGAGGAGCACCAGTGCGCCGGCGGGGTTCCCCGCTATTCGAGGTAGCTGACCCGGACCTGGTTCCACTTGCCTTTCTTTTCGAGGTGGTCTTGGAGCGCGTCGGCGTACTCTTGGGTGAGTCGTTCCGCGGCCTCCAGTTTCTCCTGTTCGCCTTTCTTGCCGCCGCCGCCCATCCCGAGCGCGCCCTTGATGGAGTCGACGATGCCGCCGTCGGACGACGACTCGCCTCCCCCGCCGCCCATCGCGCCCATCTGACTGCGGATGTTGTCGAGTTCGGGGATAATCTGCGGGACCTTCTCGGTGTCGGCGACGATGCGCGCCGCCTCGGGGTCGTCCGCGTTCTCGATTTCGAACTCCGTCGCCGTCATGATGAGCCCCCACTCCTGACTGTTGAACCGGGAGTTCGTCACCTGCTCGTTGAACTCGCGGTCCACCGTCATCCGGTCGCCGACGATGCTGTCGGTCCAATGTGCCATGTGCACACGTCGTCGGCCGGTCGGTATCAGAGTTGCGGGGCAGACCGACCGCGGACGACCGCGACCGACCGACGACCCCGCCCCGACGAGCCGCCGCGAGGCGACCCGCCTCTCACGCGGCTTTAATGCGGTTGGGTGACGACCCCGAATCATGGAGCGGTACGACCTCCTGTACAGACTGTACGGGAACTTCGACGCGGACGCGGTCCGGGACGCACAGGACTTCGTCGACCTCTTGCCGCCGCTCGGCTCGCCGGTGGCGCTGTCGCACTGGCAGCAGGTCGACGACGAACTCGCGGAGAAGAAAGACCGCATCCGCCGGGCGCTTTCGGACGGCGACCGCTACGCGGAACTCGCCGCGCGTGCGACGCGGGACCAGGCGTTCACCGCCCTCGACCTCTACACGAAGTACGGACGGGCGGTGAACGCGCTCGTCCTCGACGTGGACGAGACGCTGCGCTCTGCGGGCCAGACGGACAACGAGATTCCCCGCGAGGTGCTGCATCTCCTCACGCAGTTCCACGAGCGGGGCGTCCCCATCGTCATCTGCACCGGCCAGACCTTGGAGAACGTCAAGGGCTTCGCAATTCAGGGACTCGGCAACGAACTCGTCCACTCGGGGAACGTGAGCATCGTCTACGAGGCCGGCACCGGCGTCTTCACGCCCGGTCACGGCTCGGACACGAAGCGCCTCCTCTACGAGACGCTCGACGACTCGGTGCAGTCGGTCTTCGAATCGGTCCGCGGACGCGTCATCCGCGACCTCCCCGACGCGCTCCGCGGTGGCGTCCACTTGCAGGGAAACGAGTTCAACGTCACGCTCAAGCCGAACTTCGAGACCGGCAGCGACGACGCCGAGGAAGTCATCGACGGCGCGCTCGTCTACCTGCTGGACCTCCTCGGCGAGGCGCTCACCGACGACCCCGCCGGCTCCGACTGGGCGCGGGCGTACTTCGCGGCGCGCGACCCGGAGATACGCGACGTGCTCGACGCCCGCGACGCGCTTCCCGACTCGGACGCGGAGTCGGAGATTCCGGACCCCGTCGCACAGACGCTCGAACGCGTGACGGTCGCGTACTACCACGCCGACGCCGCGGAGCTCTCGGCGGTCGACCTGAACAAGGCGGCGGGCGTCCGCGCCGCGCTCGACGTGCTCGGGGTGGACGACCCGTTCGTCCTCGTGATGGGCGATTCGAAGTCCGACCTCGACGTGATGCGGTGGGCAGCAGCAAACGACTGCGGGCTCGCGGCGGCTCCCGAGCACTCCTCGCCGGGCGTGCTCGACCACGTCCGCGAGACCGACGAACTGGTGTTTCCCCGCGGCGACGCCGCGTCGGTGCTCCGGACCGCCTACGCCCTCAATCTCCTAGTCGACTGAGGGTGTCGCGTTGCCACGGTGTCCAGAGTTTACACCGTGCACATCCCGATGTCGTCACCCGAGTCGCCACCGCTCGAACCGTCGCCCGAGTCGTCGCCAGTGTCGTCACCGGCGTCGTCGGTCGAGTCGTCCGATGACGAGCCGGTGTCGTCGGTGTTCGAGTCTTCGCCGTTCGAATCATCGGTGTTCGAATCATCGGTGTTCGAATCGTCGTCGCCCGAATCGTCGGTGCTGTCGTCGGTCGAGTCGTCCGAGGACGAGTCGTCGGTGCTGTCGTCAGTCGAGGAGTCGTCGGTCGAATCGTCCGAAGACGAGTCGTCGGACGAGCCGTCGTCACCGTCATTGTAGTCCGAGACGCCGACCGGACTGCCACGCGGTCTGGTCGTCCTCGTCGGCGAGTCGGTGTCGCCGTCGCCGGTCTCGACCGTCTCGAACGTCCCGCTCTCGCTTCCGCTCTCGTTTGCGGTGCCGTCGTCGCCCGCGTCGTCGGCCCCGTCGTCGTCAGCGACGACGGGCTCTTGTTCGGTTCCGGGGTCGGAGTCCTCGGGCGGCGCGTCGTCCGCGTCGGGCTCTGTCACGTCGGCGCCGATGCTTCTGTCGGCGTCGTCGGCCGGGGCGGGCGTCTCGGGCGTGTTCACCCCGCCGGAGAGGAGCGCGAACACGACGATGACGAGGACGACGACGCCGACGCCGAGCTGGCCGAGATTCATCTGTCGGCCTCCCGAGAGTCGGGGTCGATTCCCCGCAGTGGTACATCCGTGGGGGTCAGAGACATGGTTCGAACTGTTGTTCGTCTCCCGAGGGTTTCGTTACGACTCGTCTACCGCTCGCCGCCGGCGTGGACCGACGCGCTCCGCGCGGAACCCAGCACCCGCGGTGCTTGCGCGGTCGGAACCCGTCACGGGATGCGAAAATTCGCGTTCCTAACCCGTGTTAATCCGCGAATATCGCGCCGCTCTGAGGGTCTATTTTCGACGTACTCTCTTGGTGAACTGAATGTCCGGAAAGCCTGTGGTTATCGCCCGGGTACGCGATGTCGAACGACCCCAAATGCCAGTCTCTCGCGGGGGTCTGACCCGCTTCGGCTCTGTCGTTATCTTCTCGGAGCGCGTACAGTCGTCGAATGACCGCCGCAATCGACAGAATCGTCTCGCGCGTCTCGCGTTGGCCCGGCGTCGAGACCGCGCCGCATCGCTTCGGAGGGACGGCGTTCGTCGTCGCTGGCAGGGAACTCGGTCACGTCCACGACGCCGGCGTCGTCGACCTCGCGCTCACGAGGCGCGTCCGCGACGCGCTCCTCACCGACGGCCTCGCGGACCCGCACCGCGTGGTACCCGACTCGGCGTGGGTGACCTACCGCGTCAGAAGCGACGCCGACGTGCCGGACGCGATGCGCCTGCTCAGACTCGCGTATCTCTGGCGACTCCTCGCGGTCCGACGCCGCGGAATCGACCTCGACCCCGAGACGGACCCCGACACCGACCTCCGCCGACTCGAACTCCCCGCCGACCTCGACGCGCTCCTCAGAGCGACGTTCCGCGACTCGCTCGACCGGCGCGCACCGGTCTGACTTCGCGTCCCGTCCCCCCGAGACCCGAGCGGAGAGCTGTCCCGGTCGGGAAAACTTTACTAACGTCCGAGTAAACCACCCTTCATGGGTAAGAACTACGCGGACTTACACGACCCGAACGCGGAGTACACGATGCGAGAGCTGTCGGCGGAGACGATGGGCGTGACGGCGAAGCGCGGCGGCGGCCGCGACGTCGAAATCACCGACGTGCAGACGACGATGGTCGACGGCAACTTCCCGTGGACGCTCGTCCGCATCTACACCGACGCGGGCGTCGTCGGCACCGGCGAGGCCTACTGGGGCGCGGGCGTGCCCGAACTCATCGAGCGCATGAAGCCGTTCGTCATCGGTGAGAACCCCCTCGACATCGACCGCCTGTACGAGCACCTCGTTCAGAAGATGTCCGGCGAGGGCTCCGTCGAGGGCGTCACCGTCACCGCCATCGCCGGCATCGAAGTCGCGCTCCACGACCTCGCGGGCAAGATTCTCGACATCCCCGCCTATCAGCTTCTCGGCGGGAAGTACCGCGACAAGGTGCGGGTCTACTGCGACTGCCACACCGAGGAGGAGGCCGACCCCGAAGCGTGCGCCGACGAGGCCGAGCGCGTGGTCGACGAACTCGGCTACGACGCGCTGAAGTTCGACCTCGACGTGCCCTCGGGCCACGAGAAGGACCGCGCGAACCGCCACCTGCGCCCCGGCGAGATTCGGCACAAGGCCGAAATCGTCGAGAAGGTCACAGAGCGCGTCAAGGACAAGGCGGACGTGGCGTTCGACTGCCACTGGACGTTCTCGGGCGGGAGCGCCAAGCGCCTCGCGGCTGAGTTGGAAGACTACGACGTGTGGTGGCTCGAAGACCCCGTCCCGCCGGAGAACCTCGACGTGCAGGAGGAGGTCACGAAGTCCACGCTCACGCCCATCACGGTCGGTGAGAACCGCTACCGCGTGACGGAGCTTCGCCGCCTCATCGAGAACCAGGCCGTTGACATCGTCGCGCCGGACATGCCGAAGGTCGGCGGGATGCGCGAGACGCAGAAAATCGCGGACGTGGCGAACCAGTACTACGTGCCGGTCGCGATGCACAACGTCTCGTCGCCGGTCGCGACGATGGCGTCGGCGCACGTCGGCACGGCGATTCCGAACTCGCTGGCCGTCGAGTACCACTCCTACGAGCTGGGCTGGTGGGAAGACCTCGTCGAGGAGACGGTCATCGAGGACGGCTACATCGAGATTCCGGAGAAGCCGGGCCTCGGCGTGACGCTGGACATGGACACCGTCGAAGAGCACATGGTCGACGGCGAGACGCTGTTCGACGAGGCGTAAGCCGAAGTCGAATCAGTCGAGCTTCGCTCGACACTATTCGACGAGGAGTGAAACGACTCGTCGAGCCAGCAGCACTCCGTGCTGCGCTGTTCGACGAGGCGTAAGCTTCGGCGAGCCGGTGAATCTCTGATTCACCTCGTTCGACGAGGCGGAAGCCGAAGCAGAATCCAACCCCGAACTCACGGCCCCGCGTTCGATTTTTCACGAGACACCGCGCGGAGCCGTCGGCTCGCGCTCACTCCTCACCGACCAGTCGAACGCCGGCGGAGGGGCGGCAGGCGAACACGTCGGCGTCGGGGCCGACGCGCTCGGGGGCGGCGTCTCGAATCGCGCGCTCGGCTCGGTCGAGCGCGTCGTCATCGACTAACGCGACCGCGCTTCCACCGAAGCCGCCGCCGGTCATCCGCGCGCCGTAGACGCCCGGCGTCTCGGCGGCGAGTTCGACCGCCGCGTCGAGTTCCGGACAGCTCACCTCGTAGTCGTCGCGCAGGCTGTCGTGGGCCGCGAGCATCGCGTCGCCGACGCGGTCGAGGTCGCCCGCGGCGAGCGCGTCGCGGGCGCGACGGACGCGCTCGTTTTCGGTCACGACGTGCCGGACGCGGCGGAAGTGAACCGGGTCCAGCGCGTCGGCGTGGGCGTCGAGGAGGTCGCGGTCCACGTCGCGCAGGGAGTCGAGGTCGCGGTCGGCGTCCTCGCGGAGGGTATCGAGCGCCGCCGCGCACTCGCGGACGCGGTCGTTGTAGCCCGACTCGGTCAGTTCGTGGGAGACGCCGGTGTCGATGACGAGGACGCCGACGCCGTCGCCGAGGGGGACCGGCTCGGTCTCGCGGCTCCGGCAGTCGAGAGAGAGCGCCGAATCGGCCTCGCACAGCGCCGCCGAGAACTGGTCGAGGATGCCGCATTCGACGCCGACGCCCTCGCGCTCGGCCCGCCAGCACGCCAGCGCGAGGTCGGCGGCGGGGAGGTCGCGGCCGGAGACCGCGAGGAGCGCGCGGCCGACGGCAAGTTCGAGCGCGGCCGACGAGGAGAGTCCCGCGCCCGTCGGCACGTCGGATGCGATAGCGAGGTCCGCGCCGCTGATTGGGTCGTCCTCGCGGAGGACGCGCGCGACCGCGGCGACGTAGGCCGCCCAGCCGTCGGGGTCGTCTTCGGGGGCGAGTTCGGCCGTCTCGTCGAAATCGGCGGCGCGGACGCGGAGCAGGTCGTCGCTTCGGGGACGGGCCGCGACCGCGACGTGGCGGTCGACGGCCATCGGGAGGCAGAGGCCGTCGTTGTAGTCGGTGTGCCCGCCGACGAGGTTCACGCGGCCGGGGGCGACGGCGACCGTCGGGGCCGTCGTCGACCGCGAACGCCGACTCGGGGCGTCGCCGTCGGCTCCGAGCGCCGCGAGCGCGGCCTTCGCGCGCTCGACCGGGGTTCCGGCGGCCGTATCGTCGCCGCCGCCGGTCATTCGTTGTCGTCTCCGCGTTCTCCGTGGTTCGCCGCGGCTTCGCCGCCGTCTTCGACTCGCTCGCCGCGGAGTCGCTCGGCTAGCTGGCGGCCCATCTCCCGCGGGTTCGCCTCGGTCACGCGGAGGTCGTCGTCGACGGCGACCCGGCCGGGAGAGAGCACGTCCGCGCAGATGCCGCCCCGGGACTCGCGGAGCGCCTCGCCCACGTCGTCGTCGCCGACGAGGTCCGCGAGATACGCGCACGGCGGCCTGAGCTTCGTCCCGCGGAGTTCGGCCCCGCCGAGTTGGAACGTCGCGTCGAGCAGGGCGTCGATGTCGACGCCGCGGACGACGACGTTACGGCGGTGTTGGCCGTCAGCGAGGTCGAGGCCGTACTCGCGGGCCGCGTCGTCCAGCACCGCGGCGTCGACGAGCGTCACCTGACAGCCGTCGGTCGCCGAGTAGAAGCCGTCGCCGTCGAAGTAGCGGTCGCCTTCGATGCCGCCTCGCGCGACCGAGACGGCCTCGTGGGAGACCATCGGCTCACCCTTCGACGGCGCGGTGTAGAGCGCCTCGACGCGCCCGCGAACCTCGGAAGTCATACCATCGGCTACCACTCGGGGACACGAATAGATTGGGTCGGCGGTGCGGGGCTGGGCTGGGCGGTGCGGGGCAGTGCGGGCCGGGCGTCGCGGCGTCGACTCAGCAGAGCGGCTTCGGGTCGACGCCGAGTTCGGCGAGGCCGTCGGCGTAGTCGTCGTACGCCAGTTGGACGACGTACTCTGCGACCATCCGGGCGCGCTCCCAGTCGTCGTCGGTCGCACAGCGGTCGGCCAAGAGGTCGAGGCCGGTCGCAAGCGTCTCTTCGGTCTCGGCTTTCAGGTCGCGAAAGAGGTCGGCGCGGGGCTCGTCCGCCTCGTTGACGAAGAAGCCGATGACCTGCGTGTGGGTCCGAATCGAGACGAGGCCGCGGCCGACCATGCCGGCGGCGACCCGCTCGATAGCGTCCTCGCGACCGCGGAGGTACGCGTGCATCACGCCGGGTTCGTCGGGAAGGTCGACCGCCTCGTCGAGCGCGCCGAGGACGCGGTCGAGGTGCTCGGCTTCCTGCGCCGCGGCGGCCTCGAACGCGGCGCTCGCTTCCTCGTCCGTCTCGTCTTCGGCCCACGCCGCGAACGTCCCGCGGGCCGCGTGCTCGGAGTACGCGGCGGCGCGGAGCACCGCCGGCTCGGAGAGGTCCGCCTCGGTCAGCGCCAACAGGAGCTTCGACGAGCCGAGCCGGTCGAGTTGGGTTCGCTTCGCCGTCTCGACTGACTCGCGGAACGAATCGGCGTCCATACCGCCTCTCGGTCCGCCAGCGACGTGAACGTTCGGTCCGGCCCACGAGAACGAGATTCTCACGGTTATCCCTCTCTCCCCGCTCTATCATTCGTGATACTCCGCGGAGAGGGTTGAAATACCGGTGTCTGTTGAGAGAGGTATATGACAGACTCCTCGGGGCAAGTCGACGCCAACGCGCGAGCTCGCGTCGACGGAGACGCGCTGCTCTCGCAGTTGGATATCGACGCGGCGGAAATCGACCGCCGGAAATCGTTCGTTCGCCTCTCGGACGCGGACGAGCGCCGCCTGAGCGACCTCGAACCGCTCTTGGACGAGTTCGCGGACGAGTTCGCGGCGGAGTTCTACGACCACCTCGGCGAGCACGCGACGACGAAGTTCTTCGGTCGCTCGACGAAGACCACGGAAATGCTGCGGGCCGACCAGGCGACCTACCTCCGCGAACTCGGTCGCGGCGAGTACGGCGAGGACTACTTCGCGAAGCGGGCGCGTATCGGGAAGCTACACGATATGATAGACCTCGGGCCGAAGTTCTATCTCGGCGCGTATTCGGTCTACTACGAGGGCATTCTCGGTGCCGTCGCGGACGAAGTGAAAGCGGAGTTCACCGGCGGCGACACGGTCGGGAGCGACGCCGACACCGAGTTCGAAGGCGACGCGGCCGGCGATACCGACGCCGATAGCGGCCTGCTCTCGGGACTTCTCGGCGGCGCGTCCGGCGTTTCGAGCGGCCTCCGCGGCGGCGACGACCGGGTCGAAGCCGCCGTCGACGAGGTCGTCGAGCGCTTCCTCCCCGTGTTGAAGCTCCTGTCGCTCGACCAGCAGGTGGCGATGGAGACGTACATCCACTCGTACAGTCAGGCGGCGCGCGAGGCCGCCGAGCGTCGGCGCGCCCTCGCACACGAGGTCGAAGCCGACGTGAGCGACCCCGTCGAGTCGCTCCTGCGGAGTTCCGAGGAGGCCACCGAGCGGACCGACGACATCGAGACCACGGCGCGGGCGCAGGCCGACGACATGGCGACGGTCGCCGCCGAAGTGTCGGAGCTAAGCGCGACCGTCGAGGAGATTGCGGCGACCGCGGAGGAGGTCGAGCGGACCAGCGCCGACGCCGCAACGCGCGCAGCCGAGGGCGAGGACGCAGCCGACGAGGCCATCGACGTGATGCGCGACGTGAGCGAGGCCGCGGAGACGGCTTCGGAGGACGTCCAGCAACTGCACGACCAAATCGCGGAGATAGACGAGGTGCTCGACGCCATCAACGACATCGCGGAGCAGACGAACCTGCTCGCGCTCAACGCCTCCATCGAGGCCGCCCGCGCCGGCGACGCGGGCGAGGGCTTCGCCGTCGTCGCCAGCGAGGTGAAGAATCTCGCCGAGGAGTCGCAGGCCCGCGCCGCCGAGGTCGAAGGCACGGTGGGCGACATCCAGTCCGAGGCCCAGGAGACCATCGACAGCCTCTCGCAGACGACCGAGCGACTCTACGACGGCATCGACCGCGGCGAGGACGTGATGCGGAGTCTCTCGGACATCTCTGCGGCGGTCGAACAGGCCACCGTCGGCGTCGGCGAAGTCGCCTCTGCGACCGACGACCAGGCCGAAAGCGCCGAGCAGATTGCCGGCATGGTCGACGACGCGACGGAGCGCGCGACCACCGTGTCGGACCAAATCGGCGAAATCGCAGACGCGAACCGCTCGCAGACCGAGCAGGTGCTTTCGATTCGCGACGCGGCCGAACGCCTCGGCGGCGAGACGGGCGACGCCACCGGGCCGAACACGCTCCCGGAGACGGGAGCCGACGCCCCGCCCGCCGGCGGCGTCGACGGCCCACCGGAGGGCGTCCTCGGCGACTTCGATTTCGACGAACCGCCCTCGGGCCGACTGAGCAACGACGGCGGAACGACCGAGTAGCGCGGGCCGCTGCTCGGGCCGCTGTTCTCTTTCCGACCCGCGGAGCGTTCTTCCGCCCGGCGCGCGTATCGTGTGCGTATGACTCCCGAGGAACTGGCGACCCGACTCGCCCGCGGCGACCCCACGGCGGTGCTCGACGTGCGCGACCGCGACGAGTTCGCGGCGTGGCGCGTCGACGGCGCGGCCGTGACCGCGACCCAGATTCCGGCGATTCGCTTCACGCAGGCCGAGATTCGCGGGACGGTCGACGAACTCGCCGCCGAGTTCCGAGACGCCCCCTCGCCGGTGGTCGTCGTCTGCGCGGAGGGCCGGTCGAGCGCGCACGTCGCCGGCCTGCTCTCCGAGGCCGGCGTCCCCGCCGAGAACCTCGAAACCGGCATGGACGGCTGGGCGCGCGTCTACCGCGCCCGCGACCTCCCCGTCGGAGACACGGACGGGGACAGGGACGCGACGGTGCTCCAGTACGACCGCCCCTCCAGCGGCTGTCTCGCCTATCTGGCCGTCGTCGGCGACGAGGCCGTGGTCGTTGACCCCCTTCGGGCGTTCGCGGACCGATACGTCGCAGACGCCCGCGAGCGCGGCGCTGAGGTCGTCGCCGCCGTCGACACGCACGTCCACGCCGACCACGTCAGCGGCGTCAGAGCGGTCGCGGAGCGCACCGACGCGACGCCCGTCCTCCCGGCGGGCGCGGCCGACCGCGGCCTCGACTTCGACGCGCGACTCGTCGCTGACGGCGAGACTATCGGCGTCGGCGGCGCGGAACTCGTCGCCGTCCACGCGCCGGGGCACACGACCGAGATGACCGCGTTCCGCCTCGGAGACCTGCTCGTTGCGGGCGACAGCCTCTTTTTAGCGAGCGTCGCCCGCCCGGACCTCGAAGACGGCGACGAGGGGGCGCCCGACGCCGCGAGACGGCTCCACGCGACGCTCACGGAGCGGTACGGCGAGTTCGCGGACGACACGCTGGTCGCGCCCGCCCACTACGGCCCGCGGACGGCCCCGGACGAAACCGGCGCGTACGTCGCGGAACTCGGGGCGCTCCGCGAGCGGCTCGGGGCGCTCTCGATGGACGAGGCGGCGTTCGTCTCGTTCGTCTGCTCGGATATGCCGCCGCGGCCGGCCAACTACGAGCGCATCATCGAGACGAATCTCGGTCGGAACTCGCTGACCGACGAGGAGGCGTTCGAAGTCGAGTTGGGGCCGAACAACTGCGCGGCGACGAGCGAGGCGTGAGGCGCGGTTCGCGGGCAGATTGCGGGTCGAGCGACTACGTCGGGCCAGCGCGTCGGCTCGGCGGCGCGATGCGGAACTGAGAACGTGGGTCGGCGGCCGCGGGGCCGCCCCCGGAGAGTACCCGTCGTCAGTCGTCGTCTGCGGCGGTGCCGGCGGCCGCGGCGTCGTCCTCGATGCTCGGCGGGTAGACGCCGCGGTCGAGTTTGAGGTCGCTCTGCGGGCGGGCCATGCAGGTGAGCGCGAAGCGCTCGGCCTCCTCCTCGGTCAGCCCGCGGGCGGCGGGCTGGGTGACGTCGCCTTCGAGAATCTCGGCGGAGCAGGCGAGGCACATCCCGACGCGGCAGGAGTACTCCTGTGCGATGCCCTCCTCGATGCAGGCCTTGAGAATGGTCTGCTTGTCGGAGACGGTGATGGTCTCGCCCGTGCCGACGAACTCGACGGTGTACTCGGTCATACCGCGGCGTATGCGCGACCGCACCAAAACTGTTTATCAAAGCCGCGGCGACCCCGTCACCGACCGCGCCGGCCGAGGCTGTGTCTTGACTCCCCGAAACTGTCGGCCTACTCCTCGGCGTCGGCGTCGGCGTCCGTCGCTTCGTCCGCGGCGTCCGCCTCGTTTTCTTCGTCGTCGTCCAGTCGGATGGTGAGCACCGGCACCGGTGAGGTGCGGACGACGCGCTCGGTGACGCTCCCGAGCAGGTAGTGGCTCAGGCCCGTGCGCCCGTGGGTACCCATGACGACGAGGTCGATGTCGTGGCCGTCGATGTACTCCCGGATGGAGCGGTAGGCGGTTCCGGTGACGACCTCCGCCTGCACGTCGATGCCGGCTTCCTCGGCGGCTTCGCGGACGTGTCGGGTCGCGGCGTCGCCCTCCCGTTCGAGGGCGTCGATGACCACGTCCGCGCCGGCGTCGAGCGAGGTGTAGATGCTGGTATCGACGACGTACAGCGCGTGAATCCGCGCGCCGTAGGTCTCTGCGAGGTCGAGCGCGTGGTCGATGGCGCGTTCGGCGGCCTTGCTGCCGTCGGTCGGGACGAGGATTTCGCGGTACATGACAAATTATACTTAGTTCGGAACGGGGTTAATACTACTCCTCGTTCCCGTCGTCTCGGAACGACAGAATGGCTTCCTCGCACGCTTGCAGGCCGTCGATTCGCTCGGTCTCGTCGTCGAGTGCGACCGTCTCGACGACCGACCAGCCGGCGCCGTCCTCGTGGGCGATAGCCTTGACCCACCCCTCGGTGGCGACGAGCAGACTGCGGGCGGGGCCGTCGTCCTCGACGGCGACGACGAGGTCGAACGCGTCGGCGCGGTTCAAAGACGTGAGTTCCTGCGGTTCGAGCGGGCGAGCGGGCAGCGACTCGATGAGCGACATATCCGAGTGCTACCGGTCGGCGGGGATGACGCTTTCGAAGGGGCGGGCCGGCGGCCGTCCAAGTCGTAACCTTTCTGCCGCCCGGCGCGCCACGTCACCCCATGATTCCCTCCCGCGCCGGGCGGCGACCCGACCGAACGACGCTCGCCGTCGTCGCGCTCGCCGCCGCGGCACTCGTGGTCCGCCTCGTCGGCCTCGGCGACCGGCCGCTCCACTGGGACGAGGCCCGCGTCGGCTACTGGAGCCTCCGGTCGCTCGAAACCGGCTTCTTCTCGTACCGCCCCGTCGCCGGCGGCCCGCTGGTCTATCACCTCTCGCGGCCGTCGCTCGCGCTCGTCGGCGCGACCGATTTCGCGCTCCGCCTCCCCTTCGCGCTGTTCGGCGCGGCCCTCCCGCTCGCGGCGCTCCTCTTCCGCGGCCGCCTCGCTGACGACGAGGTTCTCGGGCTCGCGGCCGTCCTCGCGGTGAACCCGATTCTCGTCTACTACGGCCGGTTCGCCCGCGGCGACGTGCTCGCGGTCGGCTTCGCGCTCGTCGCCTTCGGCTTCGCGCTCCGCCTCGTCGACGGCGCGGGGCGGCGCAACGCCTACGGACTCGCCGCGGCTCTGGCGCTCGCCGTCGCCTCGTCCGGACTCGGCGTCGTCGCACTCTGCTGTCTCGGCGTCGCCGGGTTCCTCGTGTTCGACCACGCGGCGCTCCTCCCGTCGGCGCGCCCGGCCGCGATGCGCCTCGGTGAGTACGCCGCCCGAGTCCGCGGCGCGGCGACCCCCGCGGCTCGCGCGCTCCTCGTCTTCGTCGCCGTCTACGTCTTCGCGTTCGCGCCGCGGGCGGGCGACACCGACGGCGCGGGCCTCTACACGCCGGGGACGGTGCTCGGCGCAGTCGACGCGGCGCTGTTCGACTCGGTCCGGCGGTTCGTCGGCGTCCGCGTCGTCGACCGCTACCCCGACGGGACCCACGAGTACCTCCCCTATCTCGGTGACCTCCTCGGTGCGCTCGCGCTGGCGGCGCTTCCGGTCGTCCTCCTCGGCGCGGCGGTGTTCCTCGTCGACCGCTACACGGCCGGCGGGCCGCGCTCGGAGGTGTCGGCGGCGGTGTACTGGGCCGGCGCGTCGCTGGTGTTCGTCCCCATGCTGACCGAGGTGTCCGCGCCGTGGCTCGGCGTCTACGTCGTCGTCCCGCTCGCGCTCCCGGCGGGAATCGGCCTCGCGGCGCTCGTCCGCTGGGGGCGGCGCGCCTTCGACGGCCGGGACGCGCCCCGCGTCGCGGCCGCGGTCGTCGTCCTGCTCGCGCTCGTCGTCCAGACCGGGGCGGTGGCGTCGAGCGAGGTGTACGGCCCGAGCGACCGCGACGCCGAACTCGCGCAGTTCGCCCAGCCGTCGGCGGAGTTCTCGTCGTTCCGCGACAACCTCTCTGCGTGGGTCGGGCCGACCGACGACGAGAGGCCGGACGTGCTCTACTACGGGAGTTCGATGTACGTCGCCGACGGCGCGGCCGACTCCCCGCCGGTGCCCGAGTCGTGGGGCGAGCGACTCCCGATGGCGTGGTACGTCGAGCGAATCGGGGCCGACACCGCGTCGGCGGCGACGCCGGAGGCGCTCGAATCGCGGTCGTCGATGCCGCCGGTGGTCATCGCGCCCGCCGACGAGCGCGGGACGGTCGCGCCGCTGCTCGACGGCTACGTCGCACACCAGTACGACACCGGCCTCTGGGGGCGGCCGGTCGTGGTGTTCGTGGAAAACTGAGTGTCGCGGGCGGTCTCAATCGGTGACGGCGAGCCGGGTCGCGGGTCGGGTCTGCGGGCCGACGCTCAGCGGAAGCCCATCGCTTCGATCTGTTCTTGGTAGCGGTTGCGGATGGTGACCTCCGTCACCTGCGCCACGTCCGCGACCTCGCGCTGGGTCTTCCTTTCGTTGCAGAGAAGCGACGCGGCGTAGATGGCGGCGGCGGCGAAGCCGGTCGGCGACTTGCCCGACAGCAGGCCCTGCTCGGCGGACACGTCGATGATTTCGGTCGCCTTCGCCTGGACCTCCTCGGAGAGGTCGAGCGCGGAGGCGAACCGCGGGACGAACTGCTTGGGGTCGACGGGCTTGAGTTCGAGCCCGAGTTCCTGCGAGATGTAGCGGTACGTACGCCCGATTTCCTTCTGCGGGACGCGCGACACTTCCGCGACCTCGTCGAGCGAGCGCGGGATGCCTTCCTGACGGCAAGCGGCGTACAGCGCCGAGGTGGCGACGCCCTCGATGGAGCGGCCGCGAATCAGGTCCTCGTTGAGCGCGCGTCGATAGATGACCGACGCGACCTCGCGGACCGACCGGGGGACGCCGAGCGCCGAGGCCATGCGGTCGATTTCGCTGAGGGCGAACTGGAGGTTGCGCTCGCCGGCGTCCTTGGTCCGGATGCGCTCTTGCCACTTGCGCAGGCGGTGCATCTGCGAGCGTTTCTCGGACGAAAGCGAGCGACCGTAGGCGTCTTTGTCCTTCCAGTCGATGGTCGTCGTCAGCCCCCGGTCGTGCATCGTTTCGGTGATGGGCGCACCGACGCGCGACTTCGACTGCCGCTCGGAGTGGTTGAACGCCCGCCACTCCGGACCGCGGTCAATCTGTCGCTCGTCGAGGACGAGTCCGCAGTCGTCACACACCAGCTCCCCCTGGTCTGCGTCCGTGACGATCTGGTCAGAGCCGCACTCCGGACAGTTGACTTGCTCGTCCTCTTGTGCCGTTGCCTCCTCCTCTCGTTGACGCTGCCGGCTCGGACGTTCCATTAAAAGGTTTCTGGTGGAGCGTGAATTTAAACCTTTGTAACAGAAATATGATACAGGTCGCTGTCTGTCGATTCGCCGCGTTCGGGTTCGGGCAATCGGGACGCACCTACTTATACAGTTCCCTGACTAACGGTGAATCGAATGGTCAGACGTGCTACCGCGACACTCGTTGTCGTCGCGCTCGCGGTCCTCGCGGGCTGTCTCGGCGGGGGCGGCGCGGGGACGGCGACGACGGTCGAATCGACCGCGACGGAGACGGCGGCGACGACGTCGCAGTCGGGGTCGCCGGCGACCGCGGCCGCCGCGGGCGACGTGACAGTCGAGGTGGTCGAGGTGGTCGACGGCGACACCATCAAGGTCGTCATGCCGGACGGCGCGCGCGAGACGGTGCGACTCCTCGGCGTCGACACGCCGGAGGTCCACGCCGAGAACACGCCCGACGAGTTCGAGGGCGTCCCCGAGACGGCGGCCGGGCGGACCTGCCTCCGGGCGGCCGGCGAGGACGCGAGCGCCTACGCGAAATCCCGGCTCGCCGACCGGACCGTCGAACTCCGGTACGACGGGAAGGCGGGCGAGCGCGGCTACTACGGCCGGCTCCTCGCGTACGTCGTCGTCGACGGCGCGGAGTTCAACTACGACCTCATCACCGAGGGCCACGCCCGGCTCTACGAGAGTTCGTTCGAGGAGCGCGAGCGCTACGAGCGCGCCGAGCGCGACGCCAGAGAGCGCGGGGTCGGCCTCTGGGCCTGCGCGACCGAGGGCGCGGCCGCGGGCGGCGCGGACGCGACCACCGACGACGGCCTCTCCCTCTCGATTGTCGCCGACGCGCCGGGCAACGACAACGACAATCTGAACGAGGAGTACGTCACGCTCAGGAACGACGGCGACGCCGCCATCGACCTCTCCGGGTGGACCGTCTCCGACGCGGCGGGCGCGACCTACACGTTCGCCGGGGGGACCGAACTCGACCCCGGCGCGTCGCTGACGCTCCACACGGGGTCGGGAACCGACACCGATGAAGACGTCTACTGGGGTCGCGGCGGCGCGGTGTGGAACAACGGCGGCGACACGGTCACGGTTCGGGACGCCACCGGCGACGAAGTGCTCGCGTACACGTACGAGTAGCCGCTGTTCGGGGAGACACTGTCTAGGTAGAACCTCGTGGGGCCGAGAGAACCGCCCGCGCGGCGTCAAGGGGAATGGGGGTGGAGCGTGCTCCCCCCAACGGCGGTACGACACCTTCCATCATTAGTCTCTAGGTTGTCACGTTCGCGGGGATATCCGCGGGCCACCGGCGAATCCACCCGCTAGATTACTACTGCGCATTTACAAAGATATATACATAACTAGAGAAAATGTATGTGCAACATGAGCACGCACGAATCCTCGTCCGTCGAAGCCGCCGTCGCCGCCGGTCGTCCCGCCGACCTGACTCCCGTCGTCCTCGACGCGTCGTGTCTGGAGTCGACCGCTCCCTCGCACCTCCGCGACCTGAAGGCCGGACTCGCCGAGGAGGGCTACCTCCCGGCCGAACTCACCGTCGAAGCCCGCTTCAGCGACGACGCCCCGCTCGCGGTGCAGTCGGAGTCCGACCGCCTCCGCGAGTACGTGCGCGCCGCCGCGTTCCTCGGCGTCGGGCGCGTCGCCGTCGACGTCGCGGAGTGCTGTCGCCCCGACGACGCCGAGTCGGCGCTCGCGGCGCTGGGCGAGCGCGCCCGGCGCGAGGGTGTCGCTTTTGAGCTTCGAGGTTCCATCGACGGCTGATGGCAACCAAGGCCGCGCTGGAGGCGCAGTTGGCGGTGGTCGCCGGCTTCGAGAACCCGAAGGTCTCGCTCGAACAGTACCCGACGCCGCCGGACCTCGCCGCGCATCTCGTCCATCTCGCGGACCTCCGCGGCGACATCGAGGGCGCGACGGTCCTCGATTTGGGCTCCGGAACCGGGATGCTCGGACTCGGCGCGGCGCTCCGCTCGCCCGCCCGCGTCGTCGGCGTCGAACTCGACGACGACGCGCTCGCCACCGCGACTGACAACGCCCGCCGGGTCGGCGCGAGCGCCCCCATCGACTGGATTCGCGCCGACGCCACCCGCCTGCCGCTCTGTCTCTCCGACGACCGGCAGGTCACGGTGCTCATGAACCCGCCGTTCGGCGCGCAACGGGGCAACGAACACGCCGACCGCGCCTTCCTCGACTCGGTCGCGTCGGTCGCCGACGTGTCCTATTCGGTCCACAACGAGGGGAGCAAGGAGTTCGTCGAGTCGTTCGTCGCCGACGCCGGCGGCGACCTCACCGACGCCTTTCGGGCGACGTTCGACCTCGACCGCCAGTTCGACTTCCACGACGAGGACCGCCGACAGCTCGACGCCGAAGTGTTCCGCATCGAGTGGTGAGCCGGCGGTCGCGCCGCCGACCACTCACCGCGCGAACCGCCCGCCGACACCGCGTGAATCGCCCGCCGACCGCGCCCTAATTGTACGTCTCCTGTCGCGCGATGCGGACTTTCGTCCCCCGGGATTCGGCGAAGACGAGGGAGTTCTCGCGGACGAACCGAATCCCGTCGAGCGTCGTCGTCGTGTTCTCGGTCGGCATCGGCCCCCTGACGGTCCCGCTGTCGGACGACACCTGCACGTCGTAGCCCGTCGGCGTCGGCACGACCGAGACGTTCCGCCGGGCGACGACGGGTTCGGCCCGGACCGGACCGGTCTCGTACGCCAGCCGCGCCTCGCCGTCGGCGACGAGGAACACCCGGTAGGCGACCCCCGCGCCCGTGACGACGTAGCCGTCGCGGACCGCCGTCACCCGGTCGCGCCAGCCGAGACCGCCGACTCTGACCGCGGACTCGCCGTCGAACGCCAGCCGACTCGTCGAGACGGCCGTCGTCCAGATGCCGCGCCGCTCGCTTTTGACGATGACCCCCGAGGTGTTGGTCGTCGTCGACTCGCCGAACAGTTCGACGTCGAAGACGGCGGTCAGCCCGTTCGGCACGTCCTCGGCGTACGTCACCTCGTAGTCCCTGACCGTGACGCTCTCGCCCGGCAAGTCGTCGCCGCTCGCGGTGAACGTGTTGTACAGCATCGCCGGCCCCGACAGCGCCGCGACGACGACGAGGAGCACGGCGAGGCCGGCCTGCCAGCGACGGGCCGAAAACAGCGAGTTGTCGGGTGCGTACGCCCGAAGCGGCTTGTCGGATGCCGCGACCGTCAGCGCGACGATGGTCGCGAGCGCGACGACGAGCGCGAACCCGACCGCGCGGAACAGCACGTAGGTCTCGCCGCCGCGGTACCAGTACACCGCCCACAGCGACTCGCTGACGGCAAACAGGAGGACGCCGGCGAAACTGCGGAACGCGGGCGGGTTCGAACCCCCGCGGCGGTGACTGAGCCACGCACCGAGGAGGACGCCGAACAGGAAGCCGATGGCGTGGCCCTGAATGGCGATTTGGGACCACCACGGCGTCGAGAAGACGGGGCGGGCCGACGAGACGACCTCGGGCGAGAGCATCGCGTTGTAAAACAGGCTGACGACGCGCCCGGAGACGAACGCCAGCACGGTCGCCAGCGGCCGGAAGACGAGCGCGAAGCCGGCGAACGCGAACACGACGCCGGAGAAGCCGACGACCGGGCCGAGCGCGAAGACGGAAGTCAGAAGCCCCACGCCGAAGACGACCGCCGGGAAGACGACGAGCGACCGAACGTAGGGGTTCTCGCGGGCCGACCCGAACGACGTGGACCCGCGGCGCGTCGGGTAGTGGCTCCACGCGTACTCCGCGACGGGGGCGAGGGTGAGCGTGCCGACGAGGTTGCCGACGAGGTGCCCGGGGCTGGAGTGGGCGAACGCGGCGGTCAGCATCCCGGACGGGTAGACGTACGACCACGCCCGGAACGGGATGACGACGGGCCGGTACCACGACGACCAGCCGTCCTGCACCACGAGATAGACGAGGAGGACGCCGCCGGCGCTGGCGAGCGTTCCGAGCGGGAGACCGAACAGGAAGCGCCGCCGAAGCGCCGCCGAGAGCCGACTCGGTCTGTCGACGACGGCGAGCGCGACGGCGGCCGCGAGAAGCGCGAGGAGCGCGGCGAGCCGCTGGAACGGTATCCAGCCCGGTATCTCTAGCATGAGCTACCTGTGTCGTGCGAACGGGTGATAAAGAAACCCGCGGAGAACTGCTTGAGTAGTGCTAGCGAACGACACGAACGCGGCCGTCATCGACGACTCCGCGTCGGTCGGTCAGGAGGCGCGTCGCGGTCGACGGCCGCTCAGATTTTGCCTTCGGCGTCGTCGGCCAACTCCTCCATACGCTTGCCGATACGGCCCGCGCTGGAGAACTCGTCGTCGCTCATCGCGGTCGCGAGAGCGTTGCCGAGCACGAACACGGCGTGTTTGTGTTCGCTTTTCGATTTGTGGACGTGGGAGGGCTCGACCGCAAGCTCGTCGTAGGGGTCGAACAGGCTCGAATCGACGTGGTCGCGGGCCGAGAAGTGGTCCTTGATGATAACCATCTGTTCGTGCAGCTCCAGCAGTTCGTCCTTGTGCATGAGCGTTGGGTAGGTGCGAGGGCGGTTTAAGCGTTATTGGGGGATACTGTCACTCGGCTCAGAAGACGTACTCGTCTTCGTGGCCCATCATTCCGTCGTCTTCGTACGCGCGGTCCTCGTCGGACATCGGACCGCTCGTCTTGTACGCGCGGATACCGGTCGACAGCAGGTCCTCGATGGCCTCGTCGCGGTTGACGAACTCGCCCTGCTCGACGAGTTGGACGATCTGCATCTCCAGGTGTTCCGGCACGGTAATCTCTACTTTGGGCATCTGAACGTCCGTCGCTTTGGAAGGGCCGTATATAACTCTACCGGGGGAATAATCGGGTTTTCCGAAGGTCGTCCGGGCGAACGCGAATTCCCGCTTACGTTCGGTTAGTGCGGTCGTCGCCCCGGTCGCCTGCGGGTGTCCGGAGTCGTTAGTGATAGGTGCGTCGGGCCGAAGCTTCGAGCATGGCCAACGACGTGACCCACCTCTACGAGGAGTTCGGCGACGACCGGCTCCCGCCGGGCCAACGCGAGACCCAGCGGTTTCCCGTCCTCTCCAAGAGCGGCACGCCCTCGTGGGACCCCGAGACGTGGTCGTTCGAGGCGTGGGGCGCGGTCGACACCGAACTCGACCTCTCGTTCGACGAGTTCCGCGACCTCCCCGCCGAGACGCAGGTACAGGACTTCCACTGCGTCACCGGCTGGAGCAAGTTTGACTGCGAGTTCGAGGGCGTCACGTTCCCGACGCTCGCAGACGCGGTCGGCGTCGACGACGACGCGGTCCACGTGATGTTCCACGCGATGGACGGCTACACGACGAACCTGCCGCTCGACCAGTGCATGCGCGACGAGGTCATGTTCGTCTGGGGCTACGACGGCGAGGACCTCCCCGCCGACCACGGCGGCCCCCTCCGGGTCGTCACCCCGCACAAGTACGCCTACAAGGGCGCGAAGTGGGTGTCGGGCGTCGAGTTCCTCACCGAACCCGAACGCGGCTACTGGGAGAAACGCGGCTACTCGAACACGGCGAACCCGTGGAACGAAGAGCGGTACAGCTGAGCTGAGTTTTCGGTCCGCCGACGCTGCGTTTTCGGCGTGTTCGGCGGTCGCTTCGCGTCCCGTCCGCCAGCGTTGTCGCTCGGTGGACAGATGTGCACATCCCACCGGAGTCGCCCGACCGGGGTGCGGGACAGAAGGGAGAGTTTCAAGCGTCCCCGGTCCTGAGCCACGGTCGATGGAACCGTTGCGGACCGACGAGGTGGGGACCCACCTCGTCAGCAGGTCGGTTCGACTGTCTGCGCCGCCCGTGTCGGCGTCGCTCGCGGCGATGCAGCGCCCGCGGGCGCTGTGGACCGCCCCCGACGAGCCAACCGTCGTCGGCGGCGGCGTCGCCGTGGCCGTCGAGGCCGACGGTCCCGAGCGACTCGCGCGCGTCCGCCGGGCGGCCACGGCGCTGTTCGACGGCGCGGACGTGGACGGCCCCGGTATCGCCCGCCCGCGATTCTTCGGCGGCCTCGCCTTCCACGAGGAGGCAACCGGCCGCGACCCGTGGGCCGACTTCCCGGCCGCGCGCTTCGTCGTCCCCGAGGCGCAGGTCGCCTTCGACGGCGACGACGCGTGGCTCACGGTCACCGCCGTCGACGCCGAGGCCGACGCCGAGACCGTCGACGACCGACTCGACGACCTCCGCGAGACGCTCGAATCGCTCGACGACGCGCCCCTCGAGGGGCCGCCGGGCGTCTCGGACCGCCACCGGACGACCTCGGTCGAGGCGTGGCACGAGAGCGTCGACGCCGCGGTCTCGCGCATCCGGGCCGGCGACCTTCGGAAGGTCGTCCTCGCGCAGGCGCTCGAAGTCGAACTCGACCGCCCCGCCGCCGCGCCCGACCTGCTCGCCCGCCTCGGGGGGACGTACCCCGACTGCCACCGCTTCCTCGTCGAGCCGAACGGCGGGGCGAGCTTCCTCGGCGCGACGCCCGAGCGACTCGTCTCGCTCCGCGGCCGCGAGGTCGAGACCGGCGCGCTCGCCGGGACGACCGGCCGCGGCGACACCGACGACGAAGACGAGTGGCTGGCGAACGAACTGCTCGGAAGCGAGAAGGACAACCACGAACACGAACTCGTCGCGGAGACGATTCGGGAACAGCTCGCGCCGCTGTCGGCCGACATCCGCGTCGGTGACCGCGGGGTTCGGAAGCTCGCGACCGTCCAGCACCTCTGGACGCCCATCGACGCGACGCTCGAACGCGACGAGCACGTCCTCTCGCTCGTGGACGCGCTCCACCCGACGCCCGCGGTCGGCGGCCTCCCGCCCGAGGCCGCCCTCGGCGTGATTCGCGACACCGAGCCGTTCGACCGCGGCTGGTACGCCGCGCCCGTCGGCTGGTTCGACGCCGACGGCGACGGCAGTTTCGCGGTCGCCCTCCGCTCGGCAATCGTCGAGGAGACGCTGGCGACGCTGTTCGCGGGCGTCGGCCTCGTCGCCGACTCCGACCCCGACGCCGAGTGGGACGAGGTGCAACTGAAGTACCGTCCCATCCTCGACGAACTCGAACGCGACGACTGAGCTCGGGACCGACGACCGACTCCGATTCGACTCGATTCGACTCGACTCCGATTTGCCCCGACTGGATTCCACGACGACACAGACGAGATGACAGCACCGAACCGAAACGCCCTCTGGGCACGGACCTTCGCCGACGAACTGGCACGCACCGGCATCGACGCGGTGTGCACCGCACCCGGCAGTCGCTCGACGCCCCTCACGGAGGCGTTCGACCGCCACGACGACATCGAGACGTTCTCGCACCTCGACGAGCGCTCGGCGGCCTACTTCGCGCTCGGCCGCGCCCGGCGCACGGGCGAGGTGACGCCCATCGTCTGCACCTCGGGCACCGCCGCGGCCAACTTCCACCCCGCGGTCATCGAGGCGTCGCAGGCCCGCGTGCCGATGCTCGTCCTCACGGCCGACCGCCCGCCGGAACTCCGCGACAGCGGGGCCAACCAGACCGTCGACCAGGAGAAGCTCTACGGCGGCGCCGTCCGCTGGTACAAGGACATGCCCGAACCGGAGGCCACAGACAGGAAACTACGGAGCCTCCGGACGACCGCGGCCCGCGCCGTCTCCGAGGCAACGGGCGTCGACGCCGGCCCCGTCCACCTCAACTTCCCCTTCAGAAAGCCGCTCGAACCGACGTACGTCGAGGGCGACGTGCCCGCCGACCTCGACCCCGAGGCGCTCGACGGCCGGAGCGGGAGCCGCCCCTACGTCAAGACGACCGCGGGCGCGCCGGAACTCTCCGACGACCACCTCCGAAAGCTGGCCGACGACCTCGCGGTCGACCGGGGGCTCGTCGTCGCCGGGCCCGCCGACCCGCCGGGATTCAACGCCGAGGCCGTCGCCGCGTTCGCCCACGCGACCGGCTTCCCCGTCGTCGCCGACCCGCTTTCGGGGCTCCGATTCGGCGGCCACACCCGGACGACGACCGTCCTCGGCGGCTACGACGCCTACCTCGACGAGCGCGTCACCGCCGACTGGGCCGACCCGGAGGTCGTCGTCCGCATCGGCGCGTCCCCGACCTCGAAGGCGCTCCGGAAGTACCTCGCGCGCACCGACGCCCGGCAGTATCTCGTCGACCCGACGGGTCGCTGGCGCGAGGCCGAGTTCGGCGCGACCGACCTCGTGGAGGCCGAGCCGTCGGTGCTGGCGTGGCGGCTCTCGCAACTCATCCGCAACCGCCCCGACGAGTCGTGGAACGCGCTGTGGACCGACGCGGAGGAGGCCTACTGGGACCTCGTCGACGACGAGACCGACACGTTCGAGGGCCGAGTCGCCGCCGACGTAGCCGACCTCGCGCCCGAGCCGTCGACGCTGTTCGTCTCGAACTCGATGCCCGTCCGCGACCTCGACCGCTTCGCGCGCCCCTCGACGAAGTCCCGGACGGTCCTCGGCAACCGCGGCGCGTCCGGCATCGACGGCATCGTCTCCTCGGCGCTCGGAGCCGGCTCCGCGGCGACCGACCACCTGACGCTCCTGACCGGCGACCTCGCGTACTACCACGACATGAACGGCCTGCTCGCGCTCGGTCGCCTCGGCGTGGACGCGACCATCGTCCTCGTCAACAACGACGGCGGCGGCATCTTCCACATGCTCCCCATCGAGGAGTACGAACCGCCGTTTACGGACCAGTTCAAGACGCCCCACGGCCTCGACTTCGCGGCCACCGAGGACCTCTACGACCTCTCGTTCGCGTCCGTCGACCCCGACGACTTCCGCGACGCCTACGCCGAGTCGGTCGCCACCGACGGCACCGACGTCATCGAGGTCCGCACCGACGCCGAGTCGTCTCATCGCGTGCGCGAGCGCATTGCCGACCGCGCCAGAGAGCGACTGTCCGAGTCCGACTAACCGACTGAATGACCGACTGAGCGACTGCCCGAACCGGTCGACCGACTGACTTTTCTCCCGCGCTCCGAATCGTGGCGACATGTCCTCCAGACTCTTCCGCCAGTACCGCGGCAGCGTCTACGCCGTCGCCGGATTCCTCGGCGTCCTCGTGTTCGCCTACGCGGCCGTCGTCGCCTACGAACCGCTCGCCGGGTTCTTCGCCGGCGGCACCGTCGTCTTCGGCGCGGTACTCCTCTCGGATATCGCTGAGCGCGGCTATCCTCCGGCGCTCGGCCGCCGCGGAACGCTCGCGCTCGTTGCAGTCGTGGTCGCGTTTCCCGTCCTCTGGTTCGTCGTCCAGCGCCCGCTCATGGGCCTCGGTCTCGCTCCGCTCGTCGCCGTGGTCGCGTGGGGTCTCGCGCGGTTCAAGGCCACCGGCTACCCCGAGTCGATGGGTCGCCGTCGGTCGCTTGCCACCGCGTTCGTCGGGACCGGACTCGTCGCGTACGGGTCGTTTGCCGGGGGGACCGCCTTCCTCGTCGGCATCGCGGCCGCGGTACTCGTCGGGCTGGCGTCGTGGCTGACGAGTCCGCGCGGGCCGCTTCGGGGCAGACTGACTGACTGACTCCTCACTCATTCCCCGTCGGCGGCCCGCCCCGAGCCGTTCGACTCCGCCCACCGCCCGACCAGCCGGCCGGCCGCCCAGTAACAGCCGGCGTCGAGGACGACCGACAGAGCACCGATGACACCGCCGACGACGCTCGCGGCCGCGACGCCGATGAGCGCGATGAGCGCCAGCGCGACGAGTGGCGCGCCGTTCAGCACCGCGCCGACGAGGACGACGCCGAGGAGGAACGCCGCCCCGATGAGCGCGCCCGCCGCGAACCCGCGGAGGACGAGTCGCCACAGGCCGTTGAGGCCGTTCCGCAGGTCGGCCAGCCCGCCGTCCGCCAGCGCCCACCGGGTCGCGGCCGCGGTGAGGAGCCACAGGTACGCGAAGACGGCGACGCCCGGAAGCGTCCCGAAGTTGGCGAGTTCGCCTTCGAGCGCGCCGCTCGCGTGGGCCGCGAGGAGTCCGACGAGGCTCAGCGCGACGAGGTTGAACGACGAGACGACCCACGTCTCGAAGCGCCCCCGCGGCCCGACGCCGCCGGCGGCCTCACCCATGCGCCAGCACCTCCGCGAGCGCGACGAGGACGAGGAGCGCGGCGGCTGTCGCGCCGTAGCTCTTGGCGAGAAGCGAGCGCCCCAAACCAGTCGGGCCGCTCCGCCGGAGCCTGAACACGACGAGCGTCCGGACGAACGACCCGAGGACGAACGCGGTCACCGCGAGGAGTTTCGCGGTCAGGAGCGACCCCCAGCGCCCGGAGGGTCCGGGCGGGCCGAGCGCGCCGAGGTTGCCGACGCCGGTGACGACCATCGCGCCCATCGCCGCCCAGAAAACCGACTCGTAGAGGGCTGCGAACGGGGTCTGGTCGCCGCCAGAGGCGGTCGAGCCGCCGGCGTCCGCGCGTCCGGGACCGCCGGCTCTGAGCGTCGCCCACGCGAACGCCGCGCCGCCGAGGACGAGCGCCATTCCGACGACGTGGACGAGTCTGACGAGGAGGGTGGTCGCGGCCGACATACGCGAGAGTCGTTCACGCACTGACAAATAGCTCCGGGCCGTGGGGGCGGTCAGGCGGCGGGCCGTCCCCCGAACCGCGGCCGCAAGCGAATCTTTTTGCGCCGCCCGCGCCGCCTCTCGGTATGGTCTCGGAGATTTTCGACCCCGACCGCTGGGAGCCAGTCCCGGGGTCCGACGAGTTCGACGACATCACCTACCACCGCGCCGTCGACGTGCCGGCGGTCCGCATCGCGTTCGACCGCCCCGAGGTCCGAAACGCCTTCCGACCCGGAACCGTGGACGAACTCTACGCCGCGCTCGACGACGCCAGAAAGCGCGCGAACGTCGGGTGCGTCCTGCTCACCGGCAACGGCCCCTCCGAGAAGGACGGCGGCTGGGCGTTCTGCTCCGGCGGCGACCAGTCGGTTCGCGGCGGCTCGGGCTACGAGTACCGCGACGACGACGAGGCCGACGCCTCCGACGACCCGCTCGTCCGCGAGGCGAAGGCCGGTCGCCTGCACATCCTCGAAGTCCAGCGGCTCATCCGATTCATGCCTAAGCCCGTCGTCGCCGTCGTTCCCGGATGGGCCGTCGGCGGCGGCCACTCCCTGCACGTCGTCTGCGACATGACGCTCGCGTCCGAGGAGCACGCGAAGTTCCTCCAGACCGACCCCGACGTGGCCTCCTTCGACGGCGGCTTCGGCTCCGCGTACCTCGCCAAGCAGGTCGGCCAGAAGAAGGCCCGCGAGGTGTTCTTCATGGGGAAGACCTACTCCGCCGAGGAGGCGGTCGACATGGGGATGGCGAACGAGGCGATTCCCCACGAGGACCTCGAAGACGTGGCGCTGGAGTGGGCCGACGAGATGACGAAGAAGTCCCCGACGGCCATGCGGATGCTCAAGTACGCCTTCAACATGACCGACGACGGCATGGTCGGCCAGCAGGTGTTCGCCGGCGAGGCGACCCGACTCGCCTACATGACCGAGGAGGCACAGGAGGGCCGCGACGCCTTCCTCGAAAAGCGCGAACCGCGATTCCGCGACTACCCGTGGCACTACTGAGGCGCTGACGCCGCCGGCGGCGAACCGTCCTCCCGTCGGAGCGCCGAAACACGTCGCTCCGCCAATGTTTAGGCACGCCGAAAAATAGCAACGCTCTTGTGCGTTTAGGGTAGCCTAAATCCTATGGACGACAACTCCACCGGGAACGACGGACTCACGCGACGCAGTTACATTCGGTACGGCGGCACGGCGCTCGGGGCCGGGATGCTCGCCGGCTGTGCGTCGGACTCGTCGGGAAGCGACGAGACGACCGCCGCGGCCGAGACGACGACCGAGGCGGCCGCCGAGACCACCACCGCGGCCGACACCGAGACGGAGACCGACACGGCCGAGGCGGCCGACTCGTACTCGGTGACGATGGAGCCGATGGGCGAGGTCACGTTCGACTCGGTTCCCGAGTCGTGGGCCGCCTACGACGGCGGCTACGCGGACATGGCCGTCGCGCTCGGCGTCGGCGACGGGGTGACCGGCGTCGGCGGCGCGGGTCGGTACTACACCTACGTCTACGACGAACTCCCCGGCGTGAGCGTCGACCGCGAGCAAATCGAGGCGTACCCCGAGGTCAGGACGAAAGAGGAGTTCTACGAACTCGACAACGACGTCCACCTCTACGACCCGAACATGCTCATCAACTGGTTCGACTGGGACCAGGAGGACGTGGACGAAATCGCGGAGAACGTCGCCCCGTTCGTCGGCAACCTCATCTTCCGCCGGTCCGACGGCTGGCACGACTACCGCTACTACACGCTCTACGAGGCGTTCGAGAAGGTCGCGCAGGTGTTCCAGCGCGAGGACCGCTACGAGGCGTTCGCGGCGCTCCACGACGAGTTCATCGCGGAGATACAGTCGCGGCTGCCGCCGGCGGACGAGCGCCCGAACGTCTTTCTCACTTACGAGGGGACGACCGAACCCGAGACGTTCTCGCCGTACCGCCTCAACGACAAGGGCACGAGCAAAAAGCAGTGGAACGACCTCGGCGTCACCGACGCGCTCACCGGGACCGACATCGAGAACCTCAGCACGACCAACCGCGGCGAACTCGACTACGAGAACCTCCTCGAAGTCGACCCCGACGTGATTCTCATCCGCGGCCACGAGCGCAAGACGGCCGCGGAGTTCCGCGACACCGTCCTCGCGTACATGGAAGACCACCCCGTCGGCGGCGAGCTGACGGCCGTCCAGAACGGCCGAGTCTACCGCGGCGGCTACCTCAATCAGGGCCCGATTCACAACCTGTTCCTGACCGAGCGCGCCGCGAAGCAGCTGTTCCCCGACGAGTTCGGTGAGGTGACGGGCGACGCGGAACTGTTCGACCGCCAGCGCGTCGCGGACATCGTCAACGGGGAGTTCTGAGATGGCGGACGCCGGGCGCTCCGAGGAGGCGGAGACCGCGACGGAGCCGCAAGCGGCGGCGTTCGACTACGACGTGGCCATCGTCGGCGGCGGGCCGACGGGCTGCTCGGCGGGCGTCTTCACCGGCCGGTACGGCCTCGACACCGTCGTCTTCGACCGCGGCCGGTCGTCGCTCCAGCGCTGTGCGTATCTGGAGAACTACCTCGGCTTCCCCGGCGGCGTCGACATCGAGACGTTCTACGGACTCATCCACGACCACGCCGAGGCGGCCGGCTGCGACCTCGTTTCGGAGCTCGTCGAGGCGGTCGAACCCGCCGGTGGCGACGGGGGCGACCCGGACGCCGACGACCCCGCCGCCACCCGCCCCGGCTTCGCGGTCACGACGCAGAGCGGCGAGACCGTCACCGCGAGGCGGGTCGTTTCGGCGGCCCGCTACGGCGGCGACTTCCTCGAACCGCTCGGTGACGACGAGATGTTCGTCACCTACGAGCACGACGGCGAGACGCGGACGAAGTTCGACCGCGACTACGCCGACATCGAGGGCCGGACCGCAATCGACGGGCTGTACGTCGCCGCGCCGGTGAGCGAGGTCAACCTTCAGGCCATCATGTCGGCCGGACAGGGCGCGCGAGTCGGCCGGTCGGTCATCACCGACCACCGCCTCGAACGGGGGTATCCCGAAGCCCTCGCGCGCCACTGGGACTGGATACGCCCCGAAGCGGAACTCGCGGGCGACGCGGCCGCCCGCGACGACTGGCGCGAGCGGTTCGACAGCCGGGTTCCCGACGACTGCGACCTCTCCGAAGCGCGACTCCGCGAACTCCGCGAGGCCGACGTGGAGCGCCAACGCGAGATGTACGTCTCCGAGGAGGCGGTCGAAGCGCGCGCCGAACGGGGCCGCGAGCGACTCGCCGCCCGTCTCGGCTTCGACGCCCGGCCCGCCTCTGATTCCGAGTCCGACGCCGGTCCCGAGTAGCGAGGAACCTCCATCCCCGTCGGCCGACGGCGGTGACCACGTCGTCGCTGACGCCGGGGAGCGCCGCGCTGGGTCGCGCCGCGCGCCGGGCCACCGTGTTCTCCCACCCACCGCCTCGGCGTCGCGCGCTTTCGGATAGGAACTTACTCACTGCTCCGGCACTCGTATGCAGACAATGAGCACGCAGGACATCTCTCGCAGGCGGGCGTGGGTGATGGCGTCGCGGCCGCAGACGCTTCCGGCGGCCGCCGCGCCGGTCGTCGTCGGCACCGCGGTCGCCGTCCACGCCGACCTGTTCGCCCCGCTGCCCGCCTTCGCGGCGCTCGTGGGCGCGCTTCTCATCCAAGTCGGGACCAACTTCGCCAACGACTACTACGACGCGGTGCAGGGCGCTGACACCGAGGCCCGAGAGGGCTTCACCCGCGTCACCGCGGGCGGGCTCATCCCTCCGTCAGAGGTCAAGCGGGCGATGTATCTCACCTTCGCCGCCGCCGTCCTCCTCGGCACCTATCTCGTCTACGTCGGCGGCGTGCCCATCCTCGTCGTCGGCCTGCTCTCTGTCGCCTCGGGCATCGCCTACACCGGCGGCCCGTACCCCCTCGGCTACCACGGTCTGGGCGACCTGTTCGTCTTCGTCTTCTTCGGCCTCGTCGCCGTCGTCGGCACGTTCTACGTGCAGGCCGCGAGCGTCCTCGCCGCCCCGCTTTCCGTCGGGATTCCGGCGGGAACCGTCACGCTCGTCGCCGTCCTCGCCAGCCTCCCCATCGCCGCCATCTCCACGAACATCCTCGTCGTGAACAACGTCCGCGACAAGGAGGAAGACGCGACCACGGGCAAGCGGACGCTCGCGGTCCGGTTCGGCTACGGCTTCGCCCGCGCCGAGTACGTCACCATGCTCGCGCTCGCCTACGCCGTCCCCGTCTACCTCTGGACCCGCGCCGGCTTCGACTGGTACGTCCTGCTGCCGGTGTTCTCGATGCCCGTCGCGGCCCGAATCGCGCGGACCGTCGTGACCGAGACGAAAGGCGAGAAGCTCAACCCCGCGCTCGAAGACACGGGGAAACTCCTCGCGCTCTACGCCGTCCTCTTTTCGGTCGGCCTCGTGCTCGCGTGACGATGCGCGTCCGCGAGTTCGCCGTCGACCTCCGAACGCCGCTTTCGACCGCCGCGGACGACATCGAGCGCCGCGAGGGGTTCCTCGTCGCGGTCGACGTCACGGGCGAGACGGGCGTCGGCGAGGCGACGCCGCTTCCGGGCTGGACCGAGTCGCTCGAAGACTGCCGCGACGCGCTCGCCGGTCTCACGGAAGGCGATGCCGAGGGGGCTGCCGCGGGCGACCCCAAATCGGCGCTCGAAGACGGGGCGCTCGCGGACGCGCCCGCCGCGAGACACGCCGTCTCGCTCGCCGTCGCTGACGCCCGCGCTCGCGCCGCCGGCCGGCCGCTCGCCGCGTCCCTAGCCACCGACCCACACACCTCGCTTCCGGTGAACGCGACCCTCGGCGACGACGACCCCGAGGCGACCGTCGAAGCCGCCGAGACCGCCGTCGAATCGGGGTACGACTGCCTCAAACTGAAGGTCGGCGCGCGCGACCCGACCGACGACGTGGCGCGCCTGCGGGCGGTCCGCGAGGCGGTCGGTCCCGGCGTGGCGCTCCGGGCCGACGCGAACGCCGCGTGGGACCGCTGGACCGCCGACCGATTTCTGAACGCGGTCGAGGCGTCGGGCCTCGACCTCGATTACCTCGAACAGCCGCTTCCCGCCGACGAACTCGACGGCCACGCCGTCCTCCGACGACTCCACGACACGCCTATCGCGCTCGACGAGTCGCTTTCGGCGGTCCCGCCGGAGCGGACCATCGCCTCGAACGCGGCGGACGTGCTCGTCTGCAAGCCGATGGCGCTCGGCGGCCCGGACCGCGTCCGCGACCTCGCCGCCCGCGCCCGCGACGCCGGCGTGGCGGTCGTCGTCACGACCACCATCGACGCCGTCGTCGCCCGACTCGGCGCGCTCCACGTCGCGGCGTCGCTCCCCGGCGACCGGGCCCACGGGCTGGCGACCGCCTCGCTCCTCGACGCCGACCTCGCGGCCGACCCGGCTCCCGTGCGCGAGGGCCGGATGCGCGTCCCCGAGAGTCCGGGCCTCGGAATCGACGCGGACGCGCTGTTCCGCTGAGCGCAGTGGCAATCAACTCTCCACGAGGCAAACGTTTTTCACGATTCTGCACGTCGAACCGGGAGATGACCGAGGTCGAACTCGACTCCGACGCGGTACGGCTCTCGCTCGACGACGGCGTGGCGACGGTGACGCTGGACGCCCCGGCGGTTCGGAACGCGCTGACGGTCGAGGTGACCGCGGGCGTGCGCGAGGCGCTGGACTCGCTCCCCGACGCGGCGCGTTGCGTCGTCGTCCGCGGGAGCGACGAGGCGGGCGCGTTCTGCGCCGGCGGCGACGTGAACGCCATGCGTGAGCTCCAGGCCGACGCGATGACGCTCCCCGAGGCGGTCGACCACGTCGTCCGCGACACCGCCGACTGCGTGCGCCGCGTCTACGAGTGCGACCTACCGACGGTCGCGGCCATCGACGGCCCGGCCGTGGGCGCGGGCGCTGCGCTCGCCATCGCCTGCGACCTCCAACTCCTCCGCGAAGACGCCTTCATCAGCTTCGGTTTCCGCCGGGTCGGTCTCGCGGTCGACTCCGGCGTGTCGTATCTCCTTCCCCGGCTCGTCGGGCGCAACGTCGCCATGGAACTCGTCTACACCGGTGAGGAACTCGGTCCCGAGCGGGCGCTGGAACTCGGCGTCGTGAACCGCGTCGCGGACGAAGACGAGTTCGAGGCCGAACTCGCCGCCCTCGCGGAGCGCATCGCCGGCGGCCCGACGAAGGCGCTCACCGCCTCCAAGCGCCTGCTCCGCCGCCCCGACGACTCCATCGAGGCGGCCATCGAACACGAGGCGTCGGCGCAGGCAGTCATATTCGAGACCGACGACCACGCCGAGGGCGTGGCGTCGTTCACGAGTCGGCGGGAACCGGAGTTCGAGGGGACGTAGCCGGGCCGTCGGGCGACCGCCACGGGCCGGCTTCGGGTTCGGTGCATACTTGTCGCCACCCGGCGACGCCGGGAGTATGGTCACCGTCACCGTCTGGAACGAGTACCGACACGAGAAGGAAGACGACGAGGTCGCCGCGGTCTACCCCGACGGCATCCACGCGACGATTGCCGAAGGACTCCGCGAGGCCGGCTACGACGTGCAGACGGCCACGCTGGACGACCCCGAACACGGACTCACCGAGTCGGTCCTCGACGACACCGACGTGCTGGCGTGGTGGGGCCACAAGGCCCACGACGAGGTCGAGGACGCAATCGTTGACCGCGTTGTCGACCGCGTCCGCGACGGGATGGGACTGCTGGTGCTCCACTCGGGGCACTACTCCAAGCCGTTCAAGCGCCTGATGGGGACGACCTGCTCGCTGAAGTGGCGCGAGTCGGGCGAGAAAGAGCGCGTCTGGGTCGTCGAGCCGGGCCACCCCATCGCAGACGGGCTTCCCGAGTCGTTCGAGGTCCCCCGCGCCGAGATGTACGGCGAGCGGTTCGACATCCCCGCGCCGGACGAACTCGTCTTCACGTCGTGGTTCGAGGGCGGCGAAGTGTTCCGCTCGGGCTGTTGTTACACCCGCGGCAAGGGCCGCGTCTTCTACTTCCGGCCGGGCCACGAGACCTACCCAATCTACGAGCAGGCGGAGATTCGGACCGTCCTCGACAACGCCGTCGAGTGGGCGGCCCCCGGCGACGGTCCCGACCCGTACTTCGGCAACGCGGACCCAATCGAAGACTTCGACTGAGACGGGGGTGGACCCCCCAGCGGGACCGACCGGAGCGCCGACTATCATAAGTGGGTGCAGTCCGGAGAACGTCCATGGCACAACCGACGAGCGGGCAGCGGCGACTCATGTTCGCGCTGTTCGCGTTCGCGACGCTCGTCTTCCTCCTCGGCATCGTCGTCATCGGCTACCTCGCCGGCGCGTTCTGAAATCGCTCGGAGGCGGCCGCCCAATCGCCCGATCGCCCGATCGCCCGGTCGCCGCGCCGGTGAGCCCCGCCCTCAGCGGGTCGCGTCGTCGGGGTGGTAGGTCTTCCCGCGCGACCCGTCGGCGGTCATCCGGCGGAGCGTCGCGGCGGCGTTGCTCGCGTCGTAGCCGAACAGCACGTCCTTCGCGTACTCGTCTGCGACCTCGATAGCGTGGATGAGGTCGTCGACGTCAACGTTCACGGCGTACAGTTCGAGCGAGAAGTCGGCGTCGTACGGCTCCAGAAGCGAGACGAAGCCGCGGGCGATGGTTTCGAGCCAGTAGGTCGTCCCGTAGTTGGTGTCGTACAGCGGGACGACGAACTCGTCGACGTGCGCCGAAAGCGCCTCGATGTCGAGGCCGGCGCGGCGATAGAGGTGGCCCGGATAGGGGTCGGGATACAGCGTGAGATACAGGCGGCCGGGGACGCGCTCGGCGGCGTCGGCGACGAAGTCGGTGATGACCTCGGCGCGCCACTCGAACCACGCCTCTTCGTCGTCGGCGTCGCGGCCGCGGTCGTCGGCCCACGCCTCGAACTGCGAGGTACACCGCTCACAGAGGCAGTACTCGTCGCGCGGGAAGCCCACGTCGTCGAGGCGCACGTCGCCGTTGGCCGCGGCGGCGTCTTCGACGATTTCGAGCAGGCCGGCGCGGTACTTCTCGTTCGTCGGGCAGATGTACGCCCAGTCGAAGTACGTGCGGTCGCGCGTCGCCGGGTTCCCCTCGCCGTCGACGGGGACCAACTCGGGGTTCTCGTTGGCGGCGGCGTTGTCACCGAAACACGAAATCATGTTGACGGCGTTCGAAAGCGGTTCGGCCGCCCGGCCGGTGACGTCTTTGACCTCGTAGAACCCGCGGTCGAACTCCGGCCAGTCGACTTCCTCCTCGTTGCGCGTGACGACCCCGTACATGGCTTCGCCTTCGCGCGGGCGTCGGGTAAGTCGTTCGCTCTCGGGCGTGGGGCCCGCTCCGGCGCGGCCGCTGGACGGGCGGGAGTGGGGCTGACTCGGTCGGTGGCGACCGAGCGCCGAAAAGCGGTTACTCTTCGATTTCGACTTCGACGGTCTCTCCGCTGCCGGAGAACACGGTGTAGAGGACCGCGACGAGCGCCAGTACCAGGACCAGTTTGGCCTTCTTGGACATACCGAGGACTTCGACCGCACCGCACTAAGTGATTACGACACCGGGGCATTCGCGGACGCCGACGGGAAACTGGATACACGTTTCCTACTTGCGTTGATTAAGTGATAATTGTCACAGAAACGTTATGGTATCAGAGACCATCCTGTCGGTCGTTCAGTTCGTCCCCTTCCGCCCGATGCAACCCGATTCCTCGATTCGCGTCCTCTCCGCCGACGGCGACCGCGCGATTTCCCGCGCCGTCCAGCGGGCGGTCTCGGAGGCCGTCGTCGATGAAGCCGCGACGCTCGACGCCGGCCGTCGCGCCCTCGACGGCGACGCGTACGACTGTCTCGTCCTCGGCGCAGGATTCTCCGACGGCGACGGCGTCTCGCTGCTCCGCGAGGTTCGCGCGACCGACGACGACCTCCCGGTGGTCGTCCTCGCGCCCGGCGACGCCGACCACGCCGTGACGGAACTGGTCGATTTGGGTATCGACGCCTACCTCGACCGTGCGGCGGTCCTGCGGAGGGCGGCGCGCGCCGACGGTGACGATAGCGACGATAGCGACGACACCGACGACACCGACGACACCGACGACACCGACAGCGACACCCCCGCGGGCGCATCTCCTGACGACGAACTCGGGTCGCGCGTCCGGCGACTCGCCTGCGAACACCGCAAGGCGCGGGTCGCCATCGACGCGCTCAATGGGGACCCCCCGGCCGACGCGAGTTGGTTCATCGAGGACGCGCTCGACGCGCTCGACGACGTGTTCTACGTCTACGACGGCGAGGGACACCTCGTCTCGTGGAACGAGCGGCTCTCGGAGCTCACCGGCCTAACGGACGCCGACCTCGCCGGGATGTCGGCCGACGCGTTCTTCCACGAGGCCGACCGTCCGGCGGTCAAACGCGCCGTCGAGGAGGCCATCCGAACGGGGACGACGGTCGTCGAAGCGCGGTTGCCGACCGACGACGGCATGCTGTTGTTCCAACTCACCGGCCGTCGGCTCACGAAACCGAACGGCGAGGTCGTCGGCTTCTGTGGCGTCGGGCGCGATATTACGACCCACCGACAGCACGAAGAACAGCTCGCACAGCAAAACGAGCGACTGGGCGAGTTCGCGCGAGTTCTCTCGCACGACCTACGAAACCCGCTTTCCGTCGCAATCGGCTTTCTCGACCTCGAACGAGAGACCAACGACTCCGAACATCTCGAACGGGTCGCGACCTCGTTGACCCGCATCAGCGACATCGTCAACGACGTGCTGACCGCGGCCCGCCGCGGAACGGCGGTCGTCGAGTTCACGCCCGTCGCCGTCGAGGCGGTCGCCCGACGCGCGTGGGACACGGTCGAGACGGGCGACGCGGCGCTCGTCGTCGAGTCGACCGCGACGATTCACGCCGACCCCGGTCGGCTCCAGCGACTGTTCGAGAACCTGTTTCGGAATTCCGTGGAACACGGGACTGCGGACGGCCGAACCTCGCCGCTGGCCGTCCGCGTTACCGCGTCGCCGGCAGACGGGACGGTCGCGGTCGAAGACGACGGGACCGGCATCGACGCCGCCATCGTCACGCGGGTGTTCGAACGCGGCTTCACTACCTCGGCCGAGGGGACGGGCTTCGGCCTCGATATCGTCCGGTCGCTGGCGGAGGCCCACGGCTGGTCGGTCTCCGTCGGATCGGCGTCGACAGGCGGCGCGAGATTCGAGTTCGCGGGCGTCGAGTTCGCGGGCGAGGACCACCGCTGTCCGGCGAGCGCCGCGCGAAAAAGCGGGTCGGACGACTCCTAACGCGGTCAGTTCACGTCGAGGTTGGCCGCGACTTCGTCCTCGCGGACGATGGTCTCGCAGTAGTCGCAGCGCACGCCGTCCGAGAGGACCGTAAAGCGGGACTGTATGGGCTCGTCGGCGTTCGAGATGCAGTTTCTGTTCGGACACGAGATGATGCTTGCGACGGCGTCGGGGCGGACGACCCGGTTCTTCTCGACCACGTCGTAGTCGCGGACGATGTTGATGCTCGCGGCGGGCGCGATGAGCGACAGCACGTCCACCTCGGACTGGCTCAGTTCGCGGCCCTCGACCTTCACGATGTCCTTGCGGCCGAGGCGGTCGGAGGGGACGTTCATCCCGACCGAGACCGCCTCTCCGCTGGTGCCGTCGATGCCGAGGATGGCGAGGACGTTGAGCGCCTGCCCCGCGGCGACGTGGTCGATGACGGTGCCGTTTCGAATCTTCGAGACGCGGAGTTGGTGGTCGTCTGTCATCGGTCTTGGGAGAGGAGGATGTCCAGAAGCGCCATCCGGACCGGGATGCCGTTGTGAGCCTGTTCGAAGTACGTCGCGTGGTCGGTGTCGTCGATGTCCGGAGAAATCTCGTCCACGCGGGGGAGCGGGTGCATGATAGTGAGGTCGTCCGCCGCCGCGTCCAGCGTCTCCGAGTCGATTTGGTACTGTCCCGCGACCTTGCGGTACTCGTTTTCGTCGGGGAAGCGCTCGCGCTGGATGCGCGTCACGTAGAGCACGTCGAGTTCGGGGAGCACCTCGTCGAGTTCGGTGTGTTCTCTGACCTGCGCGCCCGAGGCGTGGAGGTCGTAGCGGACGTTTCGGGGGAGTCGCAGGCTCTCGGGGCTGATGAAGTGCTGGCTGGCGTCGAAGTTCGTCAGCGCCTCGGCCAGCGAGTGGACCGTCCGGCCGTACTTCAGGTCGCCCATGATGCCGATGGTGAGGTCGTCGAGGCCGGCGTTCTCCCGGATGGTGTAGAGGTCGAGGAGGGTCTGGCTCGGGTGCTGGCCCGCGCCGTCGCCCGCGTTGACGAGCGGCACGTCGACGAACTCGGCGGCCATCGTGGCCGCGCCCTCGCTCGGGTGGCGGAGCACGAGCGCGTCGGCGTAGCCCTCGACCACGCGGACGGTGTCGGCGAGCGTCTCGCCCTTCTTGACCGACGACGACTCGACCGGTCCCATATCGACGGTCTGGCCGCCGAGGCGTTTCATCGCGGAGTCGAAGCTCATCCGAGTTCGCGTGCTCGGCTCGAAGAAACAGAGCCCGAGAACCTTTCCGGCGTGTCGTTGCCGGAACGCGGCCGGGTCGGCGTCGATGTCGGCCGCGCGGTCGAGCACCGCCTCGATGTCCTCCCGCGAGAGGTGCGACGCGGAGATGAGGTGGTCCTGACGCATCGATGAATGACGCGACCTACACCGACTTGAATCCCCCGGCATCGGACGCTTCGAGTGATATTCACCACCATGCATAGAATCGGCAGCGTCTGCGACCGCGCCGGCGGTCGCGGCGGACACAGAAGCGGGGCGAACCGGTCGAACAACGAGGCGACGAGGCGGCAGGGCGAAACGCGAGACGGCACGACGAAACCGCTGAGACGGCACGACGAAACCGCCGAGGCGACGACCGGCTCCGACGCTACGGCCAGTTGCCGGCTGAGTCGTAGGAGTCCACGACGCGGCGGATGGCGACGACGTAGGCCGCGGTGCGGAAGTTCGGCAGGTCGTGGGTCTCGTAGGCGTCGACGAGTTCCTCGAAGGCGTCGACGATGACGCGCTCCAGTTCGTCGTTGACGCGCTGTTCGGTCCAGTAGAACCGCTGGCGGTTCTGGACCCACTCGAAGTACGAGACGGTGACACCGCCGGCGTTGGCGAGGATGTCGGGGAAGACGTGGACCTCGCGCTCGGTGAGCACGTCGTCGGCGTCGGGCGTGAGCGGGCCGTTGGCGGCCTCGACGATGACGTCCGCCTTCACGTCGTGGGCGAGTTCGCCGTCGATGGCGTTCTCCAGCGCGGCGGGGACGAGCAGGTCCACGTCGAGGGTGAGCAGCTCTTCGTTGGTGATGGCCTCCGTGCCCTCGTAGTCCGAGACGGTGCCCGTCTCGTTTTTGAACTCCTTGACTGCGCGGGTGTCGAGGCCGTCGGGGTCGTAGATGCCGCCGGAGGAGTCGGAGACGGCGACGACCGACGCGCCGAGGTCCTCGACGAGCCTCGCGGCGATGGAGCCGGCGTTCCCGTAGCCCTGGACGGCGACGGTCGCGCCCTCGATGTCGCGGCCGAGGTAGTCGAACGCCTCGCGGGCGGTGAGCATCGTCGAGCGGCCCGTCGCCTCGACGCGGCCCTCGCTCCCGCCGTTCGAGAGCGCCTTGCCGGTGATGACCCCCGGCGCGGTGGTGTTTTCGAGGGTCTCGTAGGTGTCCTTAATCCAGTTCATCTCGCGCTGGCCGGTGTTCACGTCGGGCGCGGGGATGTCGCGGCTCTCGCCGATGAGGGGGCGAAGCTCCTTGGCGAACGACCGGGTGATGCGTTCGAGTTCGGATTCGGAGTACGCCTTGGGGTCGATGACGATACCGCCCTTGCCGCCGCCGTAGGGGATGTCGACGACGGCGCACTTGTACACCATCCAGCCCGAAAGCGCCTTCACCTCGTCTCGGCTGACGTTCGGGTGGTAGCGAATCCCGCCTTTGTACGGGCCGCGGTCGCCGTTGAACTGCGAGCGGTAGGCGCGAAACAGCTCCACGTCGCCGTCGTCCATCTCGACGGCGAGGTTCGTTTCGAGGACCCGCTCGGGGTTCTTCAGCCGCTCGATAACGTCGTCGCGCACGTCGAGGTAGGCGGCCGCGTCGTCGATTTGCTCCTGCAGACTCTCGAAGGGATTCGCCTCTTGTGCCATGCCCTAATACGGTCCGGGCATCCGGTTAAGCGTAGCGGGGATTGTAGCATACCACAGTATTGAGACACACACCCATTGCTAAAAGGTGACAGTCGTCGGGCGTCCGGCCGAGTCGGCATCGGGCCGGGCCGGTCTCGCGCCGGCGCGTCGGTCCGGGTGCGCTCAGTACGACTCGCCGGCGCGGTCGAGGATGTTCTCGGCCTGTTTGACGAGCGGGGCGTCTATCATCTCGCCGTCGACGCCGAAGACGCCCCGACCCTCCCTCGCGGCCTCGTCGCGGGCGCGGAGCACCTTTTTCGCCCACGCCACGTCCTCGTCGTCGGGGGAGAACGCCTCGTTGATGACGGGCACCTGCGCGGGGTGGATGGCGAGTTTCCCGTCGTAGCCGAGTCGCCGGCCGAACGCGGCGTCCTCGCGGAGCCCCGCCTCGTCCCGATAGTCGACGTGGAGCGTGTCGATGGCGTCGACGCCGGCGGCCGCGGCCGCGACGACGACGCGCTCGCGGGCGTACAGCACCTCGGTGCCCTCCTCGGACCGGGTCGCGCCCACGTCGGCGGCGAAGTCCTCCGCGCCGAAGACGACCGCGGCGGCGTCGGGCGCGGCCGCGACCTCGGGGGCGGCGAGGACGCCCGCCGCGCTCTCGACGATGGCGATGACGGGGCAGTCCGCGCCGACCTCGCGAGCCGCGCCGGCGACGCTCGTCACGTCGTCGGCGCTCGTCGCCTTCGGGACGACGAGCGAATCTGGCGGGTGGGCGGCGCAGACGGCGGCGATGTCGTCGCGGCCGGCTTCGCCGGGGTTGACGCGGACCGCGACCTCGGCGTCGGGGTCGAACTCGGGGTCCGAGAGGACCGAAGCGACCGCCTCCCGAGCCTCGGCTTTCCTGTCGGGCGAGACGGCGTCTTCGAGGTCGAAGACGAGCACGTCCGCGCCCGCGCCGGGGGCTTTCCGCAGTAGCTCGGGTCGGTCGCCGGGGGAGAACAGAACGCTGCGTCGGGGCATAGAGTGTGTATCGAGGTGGACGGTGAAATATCGACTCGTCGCCGGCCCGGCTCAGGGCCAGAGACCGCGGTGTTCGTGGGCCTCGGAGACGCGTTCGAGCGCGACCATGTAGGCGGCGTCGCGCCACGTCACGTCGTGTTCCTCGACGCGCTCGCGGACGGCGGTCCACGCGCGGAGCATCTCGGTCTCCAGTTCGTCGTGGACGCGTTCGAGCGACCACGAGCGGTGGTTGAGGTCCTGCAACCACTCGAAGTACGAGACGGTGACGCCGCCGGCGTTGGCGAGGATGTCGGGGACGACGGGAATCTCGCGCGTCTCGAAGACCTCGTCCGCGGCCGACGTGGTCGGGCCGTTCGCGCCCTCGACGACGAGGTCAGCCCGCACGTCGTCGGCGTTCTCGGCGGTCAGGACGTTGCCGACGGCGGCCGGGATGAGCACGTCCACGTCGAGTTCGAGCAGTTCCTCGTTCGAGAGCTTCCGCGGCGCGTCGTACTTCATGACGGCTTCCGGCTCCTCCTCGTGGGTCGGCACGTCGTGCGTGTCGAGGCCGTCGGGGTCGTAGATGGCCCCGTTCACGTCGGAGACGGCGACGACCGTCGCGCCCTCGTCGTCGAGGAGTCGCGCGGCGGGCGCGCCGACCGAGCCGAACCCCTGTACCGCGACGGTGGTGTCTTCGATGTCCCAGCCGAGGTAGTCGATGGCCTCGCGGGCGATGATGGCGACGGAGCGTCCGGGCGCGGTGTCGCGGCCCTCGCTCCCGCCGACGACCGGCGGTTTGCCCGTCACGACGCCCGCCTTCGTCTCGCCTTCCTGCATCGAGTAGGCGTCCATGAACCACGCCATCGTCTGGGCGTCGGTTCCCATGTCGGGCGCGGGGATGTCTTTCGTTGGACCGATGAAGGGGCGAAGCTCCTCTGCGAACCGGCGGGTGAGCCGCTCTTTCTCGTCGGTCGAGAGGTCCTTGGGGTCGACGACGACGCCGCCTTTGCCGCCGCCGAACGGGAGGTCCATCACGGCGCACTTCCACGTCATCCACATCGAAAGGCCGATGCACTCGGCTTCGGTCACGTCGGGATGGAACCGGAGGCCGCCCTTGTAGGGGCCGCGGACGCTGTCGTGTTGGGCGCGGTAGCCGGTGTAGACCGCGGTCGAACCGTCGTCGCGTTCGAGGGGGACCGAGACGCGGTGGACCTGATTCGGGTGTCGGAGCCGCTCGATGACGCCGGGGTCGACGTCGAGGTGCGCCGCCGCGCGTTCGAGCTGTCGGCGGGCCGTCTCGAGGGCTGTCTCTTCGGTCGGTTCGTCGTCCGTCGCGGTGGATGGTGCTGCGGATGCCATGATTGGTCGTGCCGGCCGAGCGCCGGCTGAGCCGAGGGACAGACGCGCCGTCCCGCGCCCGCAGTGACGGCCGAATCACCGACCGAACGGCCGACCGAATCGGCCGTCATCGGGCGCTTTCGCAATCCTCTATTGTGGATAATTATAATGGTTGTTATCTAGTTTCGTTCGGGGCAATAGTTGTCACACGAGGCGGTCGACCGGCACGATTTTATCACGGTCTATCACACGATTCACCATGACCGGTCTGTACTACGAGGAGTTCGAGGTCGGCCGGACCATCGAACACGAAAAACGCCGCACCGTCTCGGAGTCGGACAACCAGCGCTTCTGCGACATGACGATGAACCAGCAACCGCTCCACCTCGACGCCGAGTTCGCGGGCGACTCGCAGTTCGGGGAGCGACTGGTCAACGGCCTCTACACGATGAGCCTCGCGGTCGGGCTCTCGATTCCCGACACGACCGACGGGACCATCGTGGCGAACCTCGGCTACGACGACGTGTCCCACCCGAACCCGGTGTTCCACGGCGACACGCTCCGGGCGCAGACGACCGTCCTCGACAAGCGCGAGACCTCCGACGGCGAGCGCGGCGTGGTGACGATGAAAGTCGAGGTGTTCAACCAGGACGACGACCTCGTCTGCGAGTTCGAGCGGACGGCGCTGTCGCTGAAACGCGAGTTCGCCGCCGACGCTGACGACGCCTGAGCTGGGTCGGGTTGTGCCACGGCGCGTCGCCCCGCGTCTCCGCGCCCACCCGCACCGTTTTCTCCCCGGCGTCGCTAGGCCGGACATGGATTTCGACGGCCTCTCCGCGCGGACCGCGTCGGTCGCTGACCGGGCCGCCGCGGTCGCCGCCCGCGCCCCCGAACCCACGACCGTCGCTCGGGTCGGCCTCGGCGCGATGGTGTTCGCCGCGGGCGTCCACAAGCTTCTGGACCCGCTTTCGTGGTCGGCGTACGTCGTCCCGTGGCTCGCGCCGCTTTTCGTCGTCTCGCCGGTGACGTTCGTGCTCGCAAACGGCGTTCTCGAAGTCGGCTTCGGCGCGGCCATCGTCGCGGACCGCTACACCGCCCCCGCGAGCGCCGTCGCTGCCGTCTCGCTGTCGACGACGTGTCTCTACCTCGCGGTCGTGTTCGTCGTCGAAGGCGGCCTGTTTGGTGACGTGCTCGCCCGCGACATCGGACTGGCGGGGCTCGCGTGGGCCGTGCTTATCGACTCGCTCCGGCGGCCTACCCGAACACCGTAACGAGGATGAGTTGCGTGTTCATCAGCCCGGCGACGCCCCACGGGACGGCCACGCCGATGGGAATCGCCCCGCGGTAGCGACTCGGGAGGACGCGCCACGCGACGACCGCGACCGCGAGGACGACGAGTTTCAACGAGATGAGCGCGCCCACCGGCCCGAACACGGGGATGAGCGCGAGAACGACGGGGTTGAGCTCGGCCAGCCCCCGGCCGAGGCCGTAGAGCGTCGTCAGCACGTCGAGGACGAACGCCAGCATCGTCACGGTCCAGAGGACGTGCTCGTCGCTCACCGCGTGTGCGAGTGCCGCGCGGGGCGTCTCGGGAAGGGGAAGTTCGTGGCTCATGGCGGGCTATCGGCAAGCGACGATTCCCGATGTCGCGGCGAGACGTGACGACGCGATGGGCGGAACGGGCGGGAGTCGGCCGACGATGGGGTCCGTACCACCCCCGCCGTCCTCAGTACGAACCGCTTAGGTCAGTTACCGTGAGATTACCCGCCGGAAAAACGGAGCATTAACCCCCGACTCGGCTCAGATGACGGTCCCGTGCTTCTTGTCGGGGAGCGACTTCTCCACGTCGGCGTAGAACTCGAAGCGGGCCGCAAGCTCGTCGCGGAGGGTCGACGGCGGGACGATTTCGTCGATGACGACCTCGCTCGCCATCCGGTGGGCGTCGATGTCCTCGCGGTACTCCTCGCGGAGTTCGTCTTCCATCCGCGCCCGTTCTTCGGGGTCGTCGACGTCGGCGAGCTTGTTCGCGTACACCGCGTTGATGGCGGCTTCGGGGCCCATGATACCGATTTCGCCCGAGGGGAGCGCGATGACGCTCTCGGGGTCGTAGGCCGGGCCGCCCATGGCGTAGATGCCCGCGCCGTAGGCCTTCCGCACGATGACGGTCTGCTTGGGCACCGTCGCCGACGACGTGGCGTAGATGAACTTCTTGCCCTTCTCCAGGATGGCGTCCTTTTCGACCTGCGACCCGGCCATGAAGCCGGGCGTGTCACAGAGGTAGAGGAGCGGAATCTCGTAGGCGTCGCAGGTCCAGATGAACTCCGCGGCCTTCTCGGCGGCGTCGGGGAAGATGGCTCCCGACCGCTCGGTGGGCTGGTTGGCGACGATGCCGACCGGCCGACCGTCGATGCGGGCGAACGCGGTGACGATTTCCTTCCCGTAGTCGGGCTTCAGTTCGAACACCGATTCGGCGTCGACGACGCGCTCGATGAGGTCGTGGGCGTCGTAGGGGCGGTTCGGTGACTCGGGGATGAGTTCGTCGATGCCGTCGGGGGAGTACCGCGGCGGTTTCGACTCGGCGCGCGGCGGCTTCTCGCCGGCCTTGTCGGGGAGGTAGGTGATGAGCTGAGAGACGAGTTCGCGGGCGTGCGCCTCGTCGCGGGCGACGAGGTCGGCGCTCCCGGACTCCTCGGCGTGCACCCGCGCGCCGCCGAGGTCCTGCATGGAAATCTCCTCGCCGGTGACCATCTTCACCATGCGCGGCGAGGCGATGGCCATCGCGGACATCCCCTCGACCATGACCGTGAAGTCGGCGAAGACGGGCGTGTAGGCCGCGCCGGCGATACACGGCCCGTAGAGGACGCAAATCTGCGGGACGTACCCCGAGAGCATCGAGTGGTTGTAGTAATATTTCCCGATGCCCTCGCGGTTGGCGAAGAAGCCGGTCTGCTGGTCGATGCGGCCGCCCGAGGAGTCCATCAGGTAGAGCACCGGCTTGCCGGTCTTGAGGGCGCGCTGCTGCATGCGGAGGAACTTCTCGACGCCGCGGCGGGCCATCGACCCGGCCTTGACGGTGAAGTCGTTGGCCATGACGTGGAGGTCGCGGCCCTCGAACTCGGCGGCTCCCGTGAGGAGGCCGTCGCCCGGCAGGCGAGTGTTCGGGTCCGCCTCGTCGACCTCGGGAGAGTTCTCGTGCCACGAGTCGAAGTTGGCGAACTTGCCGTCTTCGAACGCCAGCCCGTCGGGGAACCAGAGTTCGAGACGGTCGCGGACGAACAGCTTTCCCGACTCCGGCAGGCGCTGTTTGTACTTCTCGGGGCCGCCGCCGAGGATGTCCGCGATTTCCTCGCGGAGTTGCTCCTCGCGCTCGGTGGGACCCATGTCGTCGTCCAGCGGGAAGGTGTCCGCGGGTGGTTCGGCGTCCGCGACGGCCTCCTCGCCGTCGCCGACGAAGACGTTCACGTCCGTCCCGAGGTGTCGCGCCAGCGCGTTGGCGATGGCCTCGGCCTCGTCGCCGGTCGCGCCGTCACCGATTCTGACCTTCATACTCGGTGATGCACCACCGTATTCAAAATGGTTTTCCATGCACGATTTGCCGGTCGGTCGAACGGGGGCGGCGGCAGTCCGGCCGTCGTCCGTTTGGAGACCGGTCGCTATCGACTGCGGAGTTCGGAGAAAACGAGGTGCCCGGTCGGTTCGGTTCGCTCAGTCCAGCGCGGCTTCGAGTTTCGCCACGAGTTCGGTGTTGCCGACGTACATCGGGGTCCGCGCGTGGAGTTCGTCCTTGTCCACGTCGAGGAGCGACTTCGTGCCGTCGGAGGTCGCGCCGCCGGCCGTCTCGATGACGTAGCCGATGGGGTAGCCCTCGAACTGGACGCGGAGTTTGCCCTCGGGCGCGGACTCCAGCGCCGGATACGCGAAGATGCCGCCGTAGGTGAGAATCTGGTTCACGTCGCCGATCATCGAGCCGCCGTAGCGGAGCTTGCGCGAGGCGTCCTGTTCGACCTCGCGGGCGAACGCCTCGAAGTCGTCGGTCCAGTCGGGGACGCGGCCGCCGAAGCCGTACACCGACCCCTCGTCGGGGAGCGAAACGTCCTCGCGGACGAGTTCGTGGCTCGCGTCGTCGTGGATGACGTACTCGTCGACGGTGCCGTTGCGGGCGACAATCATCGTCATGACGGGGCCGTAGAGGACGTAGCCGGCGGCGACGAGGTCGCGCCCGTGGGCCGGTAGCGGGCCATCGTACACCGCGAAGATGGTCCCCATCGTGTTGTTCGGCTTCAGGTTCGACGAGCCGTCGAGCGGGTCGACAGCGACCGACAGCCGGCCGGTGCCCACGTCCACGGACTCGGGGCGCTCCTCGCTGGCGTACTCGCCGACGCCGTCGAGCGCGCCGATGCGCTCGCAGAGGAGGTCGTCGGCGAACACGTCGGCGGCCATCTGCGTCTCGCCGCTCGGGTTCTCGTCTTCGGCGGTGACGCGGCGACCGGGGAGGCCGGTTCGAATCTCGGGCGCGGTGCTCGCGATGATGTCGACCACGCCGTCGATGGTCCGCACGTCGCGGGCGGTGTCGGCGGTGTTGACGTCGGTCGTCGCCATCAGGCCCATCCCTCCGGGCGTCGGCGGGTCGTCGGCGAGTCGTCGGCGAGTCGAGCGCTGACCCCGAGCGTCGTCGGGGTGGGAGATACCGTCTGCGGGGAGTCGACGGCCGTGTCGGAACCGGGCATCATCTGATTCAAAATGGTGTAACTACCTATATAAAAACTGCGTCTAGAGTGGTTTAGGAGATATTGCTGAATTCAGCCGTTATGAGGGCCGTAACAAAATATTACGGAAAAACACGGTCCGAATAGAAATTACTACTCAGATAGTAAAAATTCGGGCGGCAGTCAGAACCGGCGGTTTACTCCATGGCGTCGCGCGCCTGCCCCTTCCACGCGCTGACGACGGTCGGGTCGATTTGGAGGGCGTCGGCGACGTGTTCCGGGTCGGCGGTGGCGAGTCGCCTGACCGAGCGGACGCCCGCCTCGGCGAGCAGTTCGGCGTCGGCCTCGTCGACCCCGGCGAGCGTCGTGAGCGGTTCGGGCTTCGACCGCTCGCGCCACGCTTCTTCGGCCGCGAGCGCGTCTCCCGAACCGTCGGTCGACGCGTCGGTCGCCCCCCGCCCGGTCGGCGTCCAATCGCCCGACTCCGTGGGCTCCGAGGGGGCGTCCGCTTCGCTCTCCGGTCTCGTAGTCGTCCCCGACTCCGACGGAGTCCAGTCTCCGTCTCGCGCCGGGCCGCTCGTCTCCGTCGCCTCGCCCCGGCCGTCCGGGGTCCAATCGCCGGTGTTGCTGTTTCTGTCGCCGGTGTTGCTGTTTCTGTCGCCGTCGCTGTCGTCGCTGTCGGCATCGTCACTCGCGTCCCAGTCGCCCGAACTCGCGGCGACCCACGCGCGCTCGTCGTCGCCCAGTCCGCGGACCTGCGAGGAGCGGCGGTCGAGGTCGTCGCCGGAGTTGAACGACCACGAAAGCGAGTGCCAGCGCCGAATCTTCGCCGCGACGCCGGGGTTCGTCCCGGCGGCGACGAGGTCCCGGTAACACACCTCGCCGTCGACGATAGCGGCCGCGTCGATGTTCGCCTCGGCGAGACAGTCGGCGGTCGCCGGGCCGACGTATTTCAAGGCCTCTAACTCGGTCGGGACGCCGTCGCTCGCGCGGTCGCCCCGCGGTCTGAGCAGGTGGGTCAGCGCCTCAGCAGGGTTTTTCGGCCCCTCGTCCGGCCCGTTCCCCCGGTTTGCGCCCTCGGCGTCGCTCGGGCGCGCGTCCGAGACGGCTTCCCCTCCGTCCCCGCCCGCGTCGTCTTCGTCGTATCTGCCGGCGTCGTTCACCCCAGTCACCGTTGCATATCCCCATTCTTGCCCCCGACTTGAGTCTTCCCGTGACAGTCACGAGTCTGTCACTATTCCGAACGCATCGGCAAGTTTTACCACCCTCCCTCGCGCAGACCCCGATATGTACGATACCGAAGATATCGACACGGTGGGCGTCGTCGGCGCGGGAACGATGGGCAACGGCATCGCGCAGGTGGCCGCGATGGCCGGCTACGACGTGGTCATGCGCGACCTCGAACCCGAGTACGTCGAGCGCGGCCTGTCGGCCATCGACGACAGCCTCTCGCGGTTCGTTTCGAAGGAGAAACTGACCGCGGACGAGGCCGACGCCGCGAAGGCGCGCGTCGCGGGGACGACCGAGCTCGCGGACCTCGGGGACTGCGACCTCGTGGTCGAGGCGGCCGTCGAGAACATGGACGTGAAACGCGACATCTTTGCCGACCTCGACGACATCGTCCCCGAGGGCGTCGTGCTGGCGACGAACACCAGCACGCTCTCCATCACCACCATCGCGGCCGCGACCGAGCGCCCCGAACTCGTCGTCGGCCTCCACTTCATGAACCCCGTGCCGATTATGAAGGGCGTCGAGGTCGTCCGCGGCGAGAAGACCGACGACGACGTCGTCGCGTTCGCCCACGACTTTTCGGAGGCCCTCGGCAAGGAGACGTGGGAGTCCGACGACAAGCCCGGCTTCGTCACCAACCGCATCCTCATGCCGTGGCTCAACGAGGGCATCCGCGCCTACGACGAGGGCGTCGCCTCCAAGGAGGACATCGACCGCGGCATGACTCTCGGCACGAACGTCCCGATGGGGCCGCTCACCCTCGCGGACCACATCGGCCTCGACATCTGTCTGGACGCCTCCGAGACGCTGTTCGAGGAGCTCGGAGACCGCTACAAACCGGCGTACCTGCTCAAGCGCAAGGTCGCGGCGGGCGACCTCGGCAAGAAGACGGGCAAGGGCTTCTACGAGTACGACTAAGTCGACGAGCGTCGGTTCTCGGCGGCGCGGGCATTCGTTCACTCCCGGCCGCGGGGCGGCGAAACTGTTGCCCCGCGAAGGGGAAGGCTATCAATCCTGAAACCCTGCGCGAACGCTTTTTATGCCGTCCCGCGTGAAACTCTCTCAATGATTACGGTCGAGAACCTCCGGAAGACCTACGGCGACTTCCCCGCCGTCGTGGGAAGCGACTTCTCGGTCGAGTCGGGCGAGGTGTTCGGCATCGTCGGCCCCAACGGCGCGGGGAAGACGACGACGCTGAAGATGCTCGCCGGACTCGTCGAACCGACCGGCGGGTCGGCGTCGGTGCTCGGATACGACCCCGAGGAGCCGGCGATGCGGCGCAAACTCGGCTTTCTCCCCGAGGAGTCGCCGCTGTACGAGGACATGACCGCGCGGTCGTATCTCCGATTCTTCGCCGACCTCTACGACGTGCCCCGCGACGTGGCCGACGAGCGCACCGGCGCGGTGCTCGACCGCCTCGACCTCGAATACCGCGACCGCCGACTCGGGGACATGTCGAAGGGGATGAAGCGCAAGGTCGCCATCGCCCGGTCGCTCGTCAACGACCCCGACCTGCTCATCTACGACGAACCGGCCAGCGGCCTCGACCCGCTGACGACGAACGTCGTCTTGGAGTTCGTCCGCGAACTCCGCGACGAGGACAAGACCGTCGTCTTCAGCGCGCACAACCTCTTTCACGTCGAGTCCATCTGCGACCGCGTGGTCATCATGAACCGCGGGGAAATCATCGCCCGCGGGACGGTCCCCGAGATTCGCGCGGAACACGGCGAGACGACCTACCGCGTGTTCACGACCGTCCCGCTCGCGGAGACCCTGCCCGCCGACGACGAAATCGACGGTGAGGAGCGCCACGTCGCCGTCGTCGACGAGATGTCGGCCGTCGAGTCGCTCCGCGAGCGCGCCGAGGCCGCCGGCGGCCGCGTCGCCGACATCCGAACCGACGAGGCGTCGCTGGAGGACATCTTCCTCCGCCTCGCCCGCGAGGCACCGACGACGAGCGAAGCCGAGGGCGGCCGCGGGCGGGCCGCTGACGGCGAGCGCGAGTACGCCGACGACGAGCGCGAACAGCGCGTCGCCGGAGGTCGCGGGCAGTCGTGACCGACCTCCGAACCCGACTCGTCGCGCACGCCCGGACTATCCTCCGCATCGCCCGCTGGGAGGTGTCGCGCTCGGCGGGGACGCTCGACCGCCGGACCGCCGTCATCGGTCTCGTCGCCGTCCTCGTCGCCGGCGGCATCGCGGCCGGGGCGGCGGGCGGCGGGGTCGCGCTCGACCGCGACCTCTACCGCGTCGGCATCGCCGGCGACAGCCCCTACTACGACGCCGTCGACCAGTCATCCACGCTCGACCCGCGGCCCGTCTCGGACCCGAACGTCGAACTCGTCGTCAGCGAGACGCACGTCTCGGTCGTCGACACGCAGACCGGCCGGGCCGCCTACGCCGCGTTCCGCGACGCGGTCCGGTCGTACAACGAACGACAGATGGCCCGCGAGGAGAACCGGTCGGCCGCGTTCCCGGTCGTCGTGGACCTCCAGTACCGCGAGCGCGACGCGCTCGTCCCGGCCGGAAGCCGCGTCGACGGCGGCGCGGGCGGGGGTGGTGGTGGAGCCGGAACCGGTGACGGCGGCGGAGCCGACGCCGGAACCGGAGCCGGGAGCGGCGCGTCCGGTGCCGGTGACGGTGCGGGCGGGACAGCCGGCGGCGGCCCGGACGCGTCCGACGCCGCGGCGGCCGACGACGGCAGCGTCGACGCCCCGTCGCTCGGCGGGATGGCGGGCCTCTTCGGCGGCGACACCAGCGGGTCGCCGGCGAGCATCAGCCCGCCGTTCCCGTTCGCCTCGCTCGTCCTCGCCTTCGCCTTCCTCGTGCCGATGAACTTCGTGATTCAGGCCTACGGGTCGAGCGTCCTCAACGAGCGCATCAACCGCCGCGGCGAACTGCTCCTCGTCGCGCCCATCTCGCCGGGCGACATCGTCGCCGGCAAGACGCTCCCGTACCTGCTCGGGACGGTCGCGATAACCGTCGCCATCGCGGCGGCGGTCGGCGGCGGCGTCGTCTCGGTGGCCGCGGTCGTCCCCGTCGGCCTCCTGTTCCTCGCGTCGACGTTCGTCGGCGCGATGTTCGCCCGCTCGTTCAAGGAACTCACGTTCGTCACGGTGACGGTGTCGGTGTTCCTGACGACGTACACGTTCGTCCCGGCCATCTTCACGAACGTCACGCCCATCGCGCTCATCTCGCCGCTGACGCTCGTCGTGCGCGACCTCGCGGGCGAGTCGATTCCGCTCGGCGAGTTCCTGTTTTCCGTCGGGCCGATTCTCCTCGCCGCGGCCGTGTTGTTCCTCCTCGGCGTCGGCGTCTACCGCGAGGAGGACATGTTCACCCAGCGACCGGTCCCGCTGAAGTTCCTCGACGCGCTCGACAGTCGCATCTCGCGGGCGCGCTCGGTTGCGACCCTGTCGGCGCTGTCGATTCCGTTCGTCTTCATCGCGGAACTGCTGGCCATCGCCGTGCTGTTCGTCCTCCCGGTGGACCTGACCGTCCCGATGGTGCTCGTCGCGGTCGCGGTCATCGAGGAGTTGGCAAAGAGCCTCCACGTCCTCGCCGCCTTCGAGAAGGCGCGCTTTTCGCGGACGCTCCGGTCGTCGCTCGTCCTCGGCGGGCTCTCCGGCCTCGGCTTCTTCGTCGGCGAGAAGTTCACCGCCATCGCTCAACTCGCCGGGTTGCAGTCGCTCACGCTCGGCCAGACCGCCTTCGCGCCCTCCGGCGTCGGCATCGCCGGCGGCACCGGCGTGAGCGCCCTCGTCGTCCTCGGGCTGTTCCTCGCGCCGCTCGTGCTCCACGCGGTGACCGCCAGCGTGACCGCCTTCGGGGCGAGTCGGGGGCGCTCGGCCTACGGCGTCGCGCTCGTGGGTGCAATCGCCATTCACCTCGGCTACAACCTTCAGGTGGTGAACGCCCTTGGGTAGCCCGCGACTCGCCATCGCCCGGCGCGAACTCGGCAGTCTCCGTAAGGAAAAAACCATCGTGCTGGCGCTGGCTATCCAGCTGTTCGTCGCGGCGTTCTCGTCGTTCCTCGTCGTCGGCCTCGTCTCGCTGTACGACCCCGGCGCGGCGAGCTATCAGGTGGACGTGGCCGTCGCGGGCGACGAGGAGGCCGTCGAGGACCTGCTTCGCGCCGTCGGGACCGAAGACGGGCTCAGCGGGCGACCGTACGCCTCCACGTCGGCCGCGATGACGGCGTTCCACGAGCGGGAGGTCGATGCCGTCTTAGAGGCGTCCGCGGGAGAGGACGGCAGGATACGGGTCGCGGCGGTCGCGCCCGACACGGGCGTGGAGACGACGGCGGTCGTCACCCGCCTCCGCGACGCGCTCCGCGAACTGGAGCGCACCGAGCGCGCGGAACGGCGCGCGTTCCTCGAAACGGACCCGCTTTCCCTCCCGCCGGCGGCGGAGTCGAGCCCGTACTTCGGCTTCACCTACACCGTGCTCGTCCCGCTGTTGTTGTTCCTGCCCGTGTTCATCTCGGGGTCGCTGGTGGTCGACTCGCTCACGGAGGAGGTCGCCCGCGGGACGCTCGAACTCCTCCGAGTCGCGCCCGTGAGCTTCGCGGCCGTCGTGGACGGGAAGCTCCTCGCGGCCGGCGGACTGGCTCCGGTGCAGGCCGTCGCGTGGATGCTGCTCCTCCACCTGAACGGGACGGCCATCGAGAGCGTGCCGTGGCTGTTCGGCATGGTCGCCGGGCTCTCGGCCGTCGTCGTCACCCTCGGCGCGGCGGTGGCGATTACGTCGCCCGACCGCCGGGTCGCACAGCTCCTGTACTCCATCGGCGTGCTCCTCGTCTTCGCGGGCACGTCGTTGCTGCCGCTGAACCCCGCGAACACGGCCGCGCGACTGGCGCTCGGGACCGCAGGCGTCGGCGCGAGAGCCGCCGTCGCGGGGCTCGTCTTCGTCGGCGTCGTCGCGCTCGTCGGCCTCCGGGTCGTCGTCGACCGGGTGGACCCGAACGAACTCGGCTGAGACCCGGTGTCTCCACCCGCTCTCGGTGTTCGTGGCCGGTTTTCTCGCGACACCGCACCGGAAGTCGTACAAGCCCCGAGTCCGAGAGGCGACACATGGCACTCGGAGGCACCGCGAAGAAGCTCCAGAAGGTCGCAGAGATGGCCGAAGACGTGTACAAGAAGCTCAACGAACTGCGCGAGCAGGTCGTCGAGGTCCGCGAGACGGTCAACGAGACGAAGTCGCGCGTCGACCGGCTCGAAGCCGAGAACGCCGAACAGCGGGCGATTCTCGAAGCCATCGCGGAGGAACAGGGCGTCGACCTCGACGCCGCCATCGCGCAGGCGCACATCTCCGAGGCCGAGGACGACGCGGCCGGCGACGAGACCGCCGACGCCGATGCCGACGCGTCGAGTGACGCCACCACCGACGACGCGTAAGCACGCCGACTCTCCGACGCTCCCCGTTTTCTGTCGGTTTCGCACCCAGCCCTAGCCTCGTCTCGGAGTCCCCGAGAGACGACTGTGCTCGACCGACTCGGCTCGACTCACCCACGCACCGACCTCCGACGAAGGGGAGACAACGGGATGAAAACGTTCAGGGTCAGGGGCAACTTTTGCCCGCGTATGACCACGCACCGCGAACCCTTCGACTCGGTGCTCGACACCGTCGGGGAGACGCCGCTCGTCAGGGTCCACGCGTCGCCCGACGAAGTGCCCGTCTACGCGAAGCTCGAATCGTTCAATCCGGGCGCGAGCGTCAAAGACCGCATCGGGAAGTACATGCTCGAACGGATGCTCGAATCCGGCGAACTCCCCGATGGCGGCACCATCGTCGAGCCGACCGCCGGCAACACCGGCATCGGCTTCGCCGTCGCGGCCGGACAGCTCGGCATCCGCGCGGTGTTCGTCGTCCCCGAGCGGTTCAGCGTCGAAAAACAGACGCTCATGCGCGCGCTCGGAGCCGACGTGGTGAACACGCCCACCGAAGACGGGATGGGCGGCGCTATCGACCGCGCCCACAAGCTCGCCGACGAACTCGACGACGCCGTCGTCCCCCAGCAGTTCTCCAACCCGCTCAACCCCGAGGCGCACTACGAGACGACCGCGCCCGAGGTGTACGACGCGCTCGACGGCGAGGTCGGCGCGCTCGTCGCCGGCTGCGGTACCGCGGGCACGCTGATGGGGATGGCGCGCTACGGCCGCGAGCGCAACGAAGACACGTTCGTCACCGCCGTCGAACCCGAGGGGTCGCTCTACGCCCGGCTCCACGGCCGCGACGTGGCGGAGGCGTCGTACAAGACCGAGGGCATCGGCACGCACGACCCCGCGACGAACGAGCTGTTCGACCCCGAGTTGGTGGACGAAATCGTCCAAATCGCCGACCGCGACACTCACGACGAGATGCAGCGCCTCGCCGCCGAGGAAGGCCACCTCGTCGCGTCGAGCGCCGCCGCCAACTCGCTGGCCGCCATCGACGTGGCCGAGCGCGCCGCCGCCGGCGACCTCGACCTCCCGCACGACGCCGTCGTCACGGTCTTCCCCGACTCCTCGGAGCGATATCTCTCGAAGGGCGTCTACGGCGACTTCGAGTCGTGGGAAGGGTAGAACAGGCCGGCCAGAAGCTGACTCCGGTCGAATCGCCGGTTCAGCGGGCGCTCAGGCGAGCCGCGAGTGCTCGACCTTGAAGCACTTGTCCTGAACGAACGAGAGTCCAGCTTCCTCGGCGCGGGCGGCCGCGTCGTCGTCGCGGATGCCGAGTTGGAGCCAGACCGCCTCCACGTCGCCGCGGTCGGCGGCGCGCTCGATTGCGGCGTCGACGATGTCGCCCGCCTCCTCGGACGGTCGGAACACGTCCACGAGGTCGACGTCTTCGTCCACGTCGGCCAGCGAGTCGTACGCCGTCTCGCCGAGGATTTCGTCGTGGAAGGGGTTGACCGGGACGACGCGGTAGCCGTGGCGCTGCATGTACGCCGGGATGTCGTGGGCGGGCTTGCCGGCCGTGGCCGAACAGCCGACGACCGCGATGGTCTCGGCGTCGAACAGCGCGCGGATGTCGTCGTCGCTGGTGATGGGCATACCTACGACGTGGCCGTCTGCGGATAAAAACGTCAGGCGGCTGTGCGGCGCGGCCGCCGTCCCAGTCCCCAGTCCGGCGCGCGCGCCGAACCGGCTAGTGGTCCGCGATGCGGATGTCCGGCGGCGCGTCCTCGTGGGTCGTGATGATGCCGTCGAACAGCTGTTTGATGGTGTTCATCGTCCGGTCGTCGTGAGCGTCGGCGTCGATGGTGAACACGCCGAGGCCGCCCACGCTCTGGATGCGGCCGGTGAACACGTGCAGAAACCGAAAGACGGTCTGGAGGTCGGCGTACATCAGCAGCGTCGAAAGCGAGTGGAGCATGATGCGGTTCTCCGGCAGCCCGCGGTCCTGGTAGTACTCCTGGAGGATTTCCGAGAGCTTGATTCCGATTCCGGTCATGTCGACCGGCGACGACGTGTACCGGATTCGGTCGTCGTCGCGGACCTCGCCGACGCCCTGCTGTTTCGTGACGCAGTCGACGACCGCGACGGGCTTGCCCTCGTAGTCGAGTCGCTTGCCGAAGTCGTTGAGGATGCGGTCCGCGCCGTCTTTGGTCGTGACGATGACCGCCCCTTCACCGCTCCGGGTCCCCTCCGCGAGGATGTCGAGCGCCAGCGAACGCTTGCCGGTCAACGCCGGTCCGACGAGGAGGAGGTTCGTGCCCGGTTCGACCTCGACGTCGAGATCAGCGCCCAGATTATACATACAGGTACCTCGGCTCGATGTCGTCGACTCCGAGGAACGCGCTCGCGTGACGCTTCCGCTCGCCGGGGGTCATCGGATAGTACGATGATACAGTGAGCCGGTAATATTCTTTTTGATTGGAGGATCGAACAGTTCCGGCTCGTCGGGGCGTTCTCCGGGAACTTGCCGATTGTCCGTCCAGGATCACTTATAAGAGACTTCCCGCTGGCGCCGTCGCCCGTCCGAGGATGAACGCGAACGCCGCCAAGAACATCCCGTGTTTGAGTCGGCGCTGGGCCGCGGCCGGATTACCGAACGACTGCGCGGTGGCGGCGAGCATGAGCGCGTCGGCGGGGACGACCACGCCGAGATACGCCAGTCCGAACTCCCCCCGGACGAACGGCACCGCGCTCGCGCCGACGGCGACCACGAGGACGACCGCGCCGAGCCACAGCGACGCCGCCTCGCCGACGACGATGGGGAGTGTCCGAAGCCCCTCTTCTCTGTCGCCCCCGATGTCCTCGACGTCTTTGACGATTTCGCGGGTCAGCGTCGCCAGTGCGGCGAGCACACAGAGGACGGCCGCGCCCAACGGTTCGCCGATGGCCGCGCCGCCGAACAGGAACGTCGAGCCGGTGAGCGCGGCGACGACGACGTTGCCGACGCCCGGGAGACCCTTGAAGAACTCCGTGTACGCGAGGAGCGCGACGAGGTTGACCACGGCGATGGCGATGGCGACGACCGGGAGGACGAGCGCCGAGACGACCGCGCCGCCGAACAGCGCGACGCTGAACCACTTGGCCTCGGGCGCGGTCACCGCGCCGCGGGGAATCGGCCGGTCCGGGCGATTGATGCGGTCGATATCGCGGTCGAAGTAGTCGTTGATGGCGTTGCCCGCGCCCGTGGCGAACACGGTGGCGAGCATCGCCGCGACGACGACGAGCGCGTCGCTCGGTGACGCCCCGGCGACGAACGCCCCGGTGAACGTGAGAACGCCCGCGGCGACCGCGTTTCCCGGCCGGGTGAGTTCCGCGAACCCGCGTGCCCGCGTTCCGAGAGACATACCACGTACTGTTCGGAGACCGCGTATAAATCGCGCGGAGTCGCCGCCCCGAATCAATCCATTTAAAACAGTCCACGACAGACGAAGTCATGTAGGGCGCTTAGCTCAGTCTGGACAGAGTGCTTGGCTTCGGACCAAGTTGCCACGGGTTCAAATCCTGTAGCGCCCATGATTTTTCGAGGAACGAAGTGACGAGCTAAATCTGAGCCGAAGGATTTGAATCGGGAAGCGAACGAAAACGGTAACGCGCTTCGAAGCTCTTCACACGCTCCCGCCACGCGGGGAGCGTCGAGCACCTCGCCGACGGGGGCACATCGCACTGCGACCGAGGGAGGCGACGGTCAGTCGCTGGCTTCCCGCGGAACGACTCTGACCGTGGCCGAGCGCGCGCGGTCGCCAATCATCGCGCTCAGATACGAACTCCCCTCGTACTTCTCTCGGTAGGCGTCGTCGATGTGGTCGTTTATCGGTCCGTCGACCGCCTCGAAGGCGACTTCCTTGGCCTCGTCGTTGACTTCGATTCGCCCCGCGTTCTCTCGGACTGCGGCCTGGTACCAACTGGAGTCCTGGCCGTTGTACGCGCGCACGAACAGGTCGTCGTCGACCCGAACGGACCAGACTCGGGTCGGCGTGCCGTACGTCTCGCCGTCCTCGCGGAACGGCGCGACGTACAGGTCGTTGGAGGCCGCGATTTCGCGCAGTTCGGCCACGTCCCACGCGGTCATCGGCGAACCCCCCCGTCAGTCCCACGGCGGCGGAGCCGAGAACGGCGGGCGCTCGTCCCCCTCGGTCGCTGTTCGCGTGCGGTGCTCGCCTCGCGACAACGGCCGGCGCTCGTTTCAGTGGGTCGGATTGGTCTCGTCGCCATCGGCTAGAATAACGTCGGTCGCTCTCTTGAGCGTAGTGCTGTACGAAAAGCCCGTTTAACTGGTCAGCCGAAGTCAGAAAGCGGTGAACGCCGCCCCATGACCGGTCGCGGCCGTTCTCGCAGAGGCTCACCGCCCACCGTGTGTCCGTGGGCGTCCGAATCGACGCCGGGCGACGTGGAATGCGACGATTAGTTCGATGCGGACTCGTCGTCGCCGGGCGTGAGGATAATCTTCCCGCGGGCGTGTTTCGCCTCGCTCAGCCGGTGGGCCCCCCGCGCTTCGGAGAGCGGCAACACCGTGTCGAGCGTCACCGAGACGGTGCCGTCTGCGAGTAGCTCGGTGATGTCTTCGAACCACTCGCCGTTCCAGCGGACGTTCGTCATTATCGCTTCGACGCCCTGTTCGTTCGCCAGTTCCTGTTGCTCGTCGGTCGGCGGACTCGGGAGCTTGTCGATGGTACCGCCTTCGTTCAAGATTTCGAGGGACCGGTCGAAGGTCTCTCCGCCGACGCCGTCGATAACTCCGTCGACCGGCTCGAGCACCTCTTCGAAGCGCTGTTCGCGGTAGTTGACGAACTCGTCGACGCCGAGCTCTCGGAGATACTCTTCGTTCGACCCCGAGGCGGTGCCGATAACGTGGAGGTCCCGCTCCCGTGCGAACTGGACGGCGAAGTGACCGACGCCGCCGGCCGCGGCGTGGATGAGAACGCGGTCGCCGGCGTCCACGTCAATCGCGTCCAGCGCCTGCCACGCGGTCAGCGCGGCCATCGGGACGCCGGCCGCTTCCTCGAAGCTGAGCGACGCCGGTTTTCGCACGAGCTCGTCTTCCGGCGCGGTGACGGCCTCTGCGTACGTGCCGCCGCCGTACTCGAACTCGACGAGACCGAACACTTCGTCGCCGACCTCCAGGTCGCTCACGTCGGAGCCGACGGCGTCGACGACGCCGGCGGCGTCCCAGCCGACCGTCCACGGGAGTTCGTCTCGCTCGACGAGGCCTTTCCGCGTCATCCAGTCGACCGGGTTCACGCCGGCGGCGCGTACCCGAACGCGCACTTCGTCGGCGGCGGGTTCCGGCTCGTCTACGTCTTCGTACCGAAGTACGTCTGGGCTACCGTACTCGTGAATGCGTACTGCTTTCATGGTCGAGTCGTATCTCAATGGAGGCGTAGAGCCCCCCTGAACTCGGCGCTATCTGCAAAGTATATTTAAGTACTAACGCGTGTCGACCGCCGCCCGTGCGGTCACCGCGCCGCTCCGAGGTAACGACCGCGTCGCAAACGAGTCGGGGTGGCGGATTCGGGCTGGACCGCGTTCGGTACCGTCGGCAGACGGGTTACTCCGACGCCGGGCCGTACTCCTCGTCGGTGACGTGTTCTAACCAGGTGACGGCCTCGCCGTCCTGCTCTTCTTGGATGGCGATGTGGGTCATCGCGTTGTCCGGCGTCGCGCCGTGCCAGTGTTTCTCGCCCGGGGGGAACCAGACAACGTCGCCCGCGCGAATCTGTTTAATCTCTCCGCCTTCGCGCTGCACGAGGCCGCACCCGCTCGTCACGACCAGTCGCTGTCCGAGGGGGTGCGTGTGCCACGCGGTGCGAGCGCCCGGCTCGAACGTGACGCTCGCGGCCGCCGCGCGGGCCTCGCCCTGAGAGTCGAACAGGGGGTCAATTCGGGCGTCTCCCGTGAAGTACTCCTCGGGTCCTTCGACGGACGGGTTCGCACAGCCTTCGGTGATATCCATGGTTGTCTCACCTCTCAGTTGGGTGTCGTATGACTTGGTTTCGATGCTATCTGGAATGGGTGTTTAAATACTGTCGCCGGTTCGGGGTCACGGCCATCGGAACACGAAGCTGGGGTCCGCCGCTATCTGCTGACCGTGTTGACCTGCGACTGCGAGCCGAGCGCGGAGGTGAGAAGCTGGCGCTCGCCGCGGCGGAGGAGACTCGACATGGAGGGTTGCGAGATACCCATCTCCTCGGCGAGTTCCTCGGTCGAGACCTGCCGCGGGCTCTCGTAGTAGCCGCGGGAGATGGCGAGCGTCAGCGCCTCCTGTTGTCGCTCGGTCAGTCCGTACTGCGACGACTCGTCGCGTTCCCGGGGGTTCTGCGTGATAGAAATCAGCTCGATGGAGATACCGTACTCCTCGCAGCGGGTTCGCATCCCGTTGAACGCGTTGTAGTTCTGAAAGAGCTTCTTTTCGTACCAGCCGTCGGGCGTGACGACCGTCCGTTCCACCTGGGTCGCGGTGAACCGCTCGGGGGCGAACGCTTCCGAGACGACGTCGTCCAGTTCGATGGTGGTTTGGAAGACGTCCTTACCGCTCGCGCGCCCGAGCGCGTCGACGGCGACGACTTCGTCGAAGGCCAACAGGTCGGGTTCGGAGATGTCCGCGTCGGGGTCGACGTAGAGCATGAACACCCGAGAGTTCCCCTCGTGGCAGAGGCCGTGTACGCATTCGATCTGGTTCGACGGAACCGATTTCGCGAGACGGACGAACGGCAGCGCAGACGAACGAATAACGATCTCCGTAGTGATAGTCACGGGAGAAACGGAGGTGCTGCTCGAAGTTAACTTTCTGGGTACCCCGAGAGACAGGCCGTATTACGCCTCCTACGGGACTTTGACGCCCGAACGAGTTTCGAGCCGGTGACGCTCGGTCGCTCCGACGGCGCGAGCCGAACGCGACGGCTCACGTTCTGAACTCTCCGCCCCGTCGGAGTTCACAATCAGAACTCGCGTCGCGCCGGAGCCCCGATTCTGCTAGGCACAACCCAGTTAGGTACGGCTCCCCTCATACTCAATCACATGGACCGGAGCGAATACGCGATACTCGCGGTCATCGCAGCCGCGACGGTCGGACTCGGCGTGTTCACGACCACACAACCGCTGGGAACGTTCCTCGTCGAGAGCGCCCGAGAGGCGCTTTCGACCACCGCGGCCATGGCGTGGGTGACGTGGTGGGCGCTCGTCGTCGGCTTCGCCATCGCCGGCGGCGTGGAGGCGTGGACCTCGGGTGAGGAGGTCTCGGAGCTACTGGAGGGCCACGGCCCGCGCGAAATCGGCTACGGCTCGCTGTTCGGCTTCGTCTCCTCGTCGTGTTCGTACAGCGCCATCGCCACCGCGAAGAACCTCTTTAAGAAAGGCGGCTCCGCGGCGGCGACCCTCGGGGCGTTCATGTTCGCCTCGACCAACCTCGTCATCGAAATCGGCGCGGTCATCTGGATTCTGCTCGGCTGGCAGTTCCTCGTGGCCGACATCCTCGGCGGGTTCATCCTCATCGGGCTGATGGCGTTCGGCTTCGTCTACCTCGTGCCCGACGAGGTGGTCGAACAGGCCCGACGGAACGTCCAAGACGAGGGAAGCGAGACCGTCCGCGACCCCGTCTGCGGGATGGAAGTCGACCCCGACGAGACGGAGTACAGCGTCGAACGCGACGGCCGGACGTTCTACTTCTGCTCGAAGTCGTGCAAGGAGAGCTTCGACCCCGAGGAGGCCAACACGACGGTTCGCGAGCGGGCCACGTCGCTGTCGGGGTGGAAGGCGCTGGCCGACAAGCAGTGGAAGGAGTGGGGGATGCTCTGGGACGAAATCGCCATCGGCTTCGTCTTCGCCGGCCTCATCGCCGGCTTCATCCCCGACGCGGTGTGGACCTCGGTGTTCTCGGGGCCGACGTTCGGGCTCCCGGTGTACGTCTTCTGGACCGCGGTCCTCGGGGCCGTCATCGGCGTCGCCACCTTCGTCTGCTCGGTCGGGAACGTCCCGTTCGGGGCGGTGCTGTTTTCGAACGGCCTGCCGTTCGGGAGCGTCCTGAGCTACATCTACGCCGACCTCATCGTCCCGCCCATCGTGGACGCCTACCGCGAGTACTACGGGACGACGTTCGCGGCCGTCCTCTCGGGGATGATATTCGTGGCGGCGGTCCTGACGGGCGTCGTCATCCACTTCGTCTTCCTCGGCGCGGGGCTCATCCCGGCCCCCGAGAGCGTCCAAATCGCGGAGGTGAGCATCGAGGCCGACTACAAACTCGTGTTGAACGTGTTCGCGACCGGCCTGTTCGGCGTCCTCTACTGGCTCCACCGCTCGGAGTCAGTTGGTGATGACGGCCACGGCGGTCACGGCGAGGCGGCGCAGGCCGGCGACTGAGCCGTTGGAGCGCGTGCGCGACGCACGTCCGAAACGCCCGAAAAACCGAAACAGCCCGAAAAACCGAAGCCGGGGTCCACCGGCCCCGCCGAACCCCCGGCTTACGCTTCGAGATGTTCGATGCCCTGCTTCGAGACGTTCGCCCGGGTGACGTGGTCGTCCATCCACTCGGGGGCGTCGTCGTCTTTCTCCTCGGTCCACGCCCAACCCTCGTAGATGTGGACGCGGTCGGTGCCGCGCTCGCGGAGCCTGAGTGTCGCCTTCCCGTCGATGTCGTCGGGGCTGGGTGCGGGATGGAGCCGGCGGGCGGCCTTCAGCGCCGCCTGCCGGGGATACGTTCCGCTGAACACGCTCGTCTCCTCGCCGTCCTCGACGAGGACGAAGTTTCGCTTGCCGTCTTCTCGTACCATGCGTGCCTATACCACGCACTCCGAATTAGTAGTTCGTGTCGCCGCGACGGTCACAGCGCGCCGTCGACGGGGCGGTTCGTCCCGGTCGACGCCACTCCCCCCACGACTCACAACCACGCGTCGAGTCGCGCTCGGTGGAAGTCGACCGCGGCCGCGCCGGTTCGCTCGGGGTAGCCGGGGCGGGTCACCTCGCCCGCCGAATCGACGGCCGAGTGGACGACGGCGGCGACCCGATAGGCGCGCGGGACCGGCGGGAGCGGCCGGACCGACTCGTAGCCCGCGCGGAACGCCCGGCGGAGCGGCGCGCCGTCTTCGACGTACCAGTCAGCGACGAGGTGTTCGACTTTGGCGACGGCGAGTCCCGGCGCGGCGGCCATCGGCTGTCCCCAGTCGAGGACGGCCGAGACCCGGTCGTCCTCGACGAGCGCGTTCCCCGGTCTGAAGTCCCACGGATAGAGCCGCGCCGGCGGGTTCGCGGGGAGCGACGCGGCCGCGACGGCGTCCGCTAACCGCTTTCGACACCCGTCGAACGCGGCCGGGAGCGCGGCGATTCCCTCGCGGGCGTAGGCGGAGAACCACGCCTCCCAATCGCTGTCGTCGGCGCTCGCGGCGTCGAATCCGCGGTTGGTCGCCGGTTCCGATTCGAACCCGGCTCCGCCCGCGGTCGCTTCGCCACCGTCGGCTCGCTGTCCGCCGCGAGGAGAGCCCGCAAGCCGACCGTAGCCGTCGAAAGTGAACTGTTCGTGGAGCTGGCCGAGGCCGACGCCGAACGACCGGGCGACCCGCCGCTGGGCCGTCGCATCGAGCGAGACGAACCGCTCGTGGAGTTCGTCGCCGGCGGCGCGCTCCGTGACGACGTAGCCGGCCCCGTCGAGCGCGCCCGACGCGAGGACGCGGGGGACCGGAATCGACGTGCGCTCGCGGACCGCCCGCGAGAGGGCGGCTTCGACGGCCAGCGCCGCGGCGTCGGCCGCCGTCTGGACGACGACTTCCCCGCCGTCGGCGAACGTCGCGACCGCGGTTTGCTTGTGGTTCCCGTTCGGAACGCGAGCCGTCGCCGCGACGCGTCGCTCGGGGAACTCGCGGGCGAGCACGCCCTCGACGGGGTTCATGGAACCACTCTACGGGTGACGCGAACAAAGGTCCAGCGGACGGCTCGCGGCGGCCGATGGCGATGGCGATGGCGACGGCGACGCCGCGGGAGCCGAGTCACGGCCCGCCGTCGAGAATCGTCGAGAACTCGGTGAGCGACCGGAGGACGTACGCCGGGGCGTACGAGGTCGGGTCCGGGTCGCCTTCGTCGCCCGTCTCGACCGGGCACCACGCGGCGTCGAGACCGGCGCGGTGGGCTCCGTCCACGTCGAACTCCAGCGAGTCGCCGACGTGGAGGCTCGCGTTCGCCTCGGCGTCGAGGTCGGAAAGCGCCCGGTCGAACGGGTCGGGGTGGGGCTTTCGCCGCGGCATGTCGCCCGCGAAGACGACCGCGTCGAACGCGTCGGCGATGCCGAGCGCGTCGAGTTTGACGGCCTGCCGCCGCTCGGGACCGTTGGTGACGAGGCCGACCGACGCGTGGTCGCGGGCGGCGGCGAGCGCGGCCTCGGCACCGGGGCGAAACGAGACCGCCGAGTGGTCGACCGTCTCGACGAATCCGCGGGCCAGCGCCCGAACGTCGACCCCCTCGCGGTCGTGTTTGGCCGCGACGCGCTCGAAGCCGTCGGCGAGGTAGCCCTCGTGGTCGTCGTGGTCCGGCGGGCCGTCGAGGGCGGCCCAGAGGTCCGACGGCTCGCCGAAGCGGTCGAGACCGGCGGCGTCGAACGCGCCGGCGTAGATGGTCTCGCCGCTCTGGTCGTTCGTACAGAGCGTGTTGTCGAGGTCGAAGAGAATCGCGTCGAACGGTGCCACACGCTCTCTTGGAGCGGCGGCGATAAAACCTCGTCCACGAGCGACGCCGACCGCGGCGGCGACGGTCCCCGAGTCGAACGGGGCGGCTCAGTCCGCGGCCTCGACGGTCGCGAGCGGGAGTTCGATGACGAAGACGCTTCCCCGCGGTTCGTTGTCCTCGATGTGGACTGCGCCGCCGAAGTTCGAGACGATGGTGTCGACGAGGTACAGGCCGGTGCCGGTGCCGGGGCTTCCCAGCCCCTTCGCGCCCTTCCCGAAGACGACCGACTTCCGGTCGTCGGCGATGCCGGGGCCGTCGTCGGCGATGCGGACGGTGACGCACTCGTCGTCCGCCGCGCCCGAGACGGCAATCGACGGGCGGTCGCGGTCGCTGTGGACGACCGCGTTCTTCAGGACGTTCGCGAACACGGAGTCGAGCAGGTCGTTGGCGAACACCGTCGCCGGCGGGAGGCTATCGACCGTGAAGGCCGCGTTCGGATAGCCCTCGCGCACGTCGTCGACGGCCTCGCGGAGCGCGTCACCGACGTCGAGGGCGCGGCGGCGCTCGTCGTCGTTCGTCGCGCGCATCAACTGTCCGAGCACGTCGGTGAGGTCCACGGTGTTGAGCGCCCGCCGGAGCGCAGTCTCCAACTGCGACCGCGCCTCGTCGGACAGCGGCTCGTGGTCGAGGACGATGTCGATGTACGCCGTCACGAGCTGCATATCGTTTCGGATGTCGTGGCGGACGATGCGGTTGAGCACCTCCAGTTCGTCGTTTCTCGACTCCAAGGCGAGTTCGTAGCGTTTCCGCGGCGTCACGTCCCGAACCGAAACCACCCACCCGAGCGGGTCGCCGGCGCGGTCCAGCGGGATGCGCGTCAGTTCGACGTAGCGCTCGCCCGCGACGAGCGCGTCGCACGTCGGGGGGTCGCCGGCGAGGTCGTCGTAGTTCGGGAGAGCCTCACTCGCCGGGCGACCGAGGAGCGGATCGTCGGCTCCCAAGAGGGGCCGGACGTGGTCGTTGACGTGGACGACGACCTCGTCGGCGTCGAGGACGACGAGCCCGTCGGTCGAGTGCGCGCCGGCGGCCGCGTAGGCGAGCGGGAGGATGTCGAGGAGCTTGTAGCGGTAGACGGCGATGCCGAACGTCACCGCGGGCACCGCGAGCGAGGCGGGGATGAGGTTGACGCCGCCGGCGAGCGGCGGCGAGTCGGTGAGTTCGAGCGCGGCGACGACCGACGGCACGACCATCCCGACGAGGAGGAGCGTCGCCTGCGTCCGGTAGGGGCGGTCGAGTTCGAGGGCGTACTGGCCGATGACGCCGAGCCCGAGAAACAGGAGCACGAAGGCGTAGACGAGGCCGAACACGCTCACCGGGCCGTCGGTGACGGAGAGCGTCACCCCACCGTCAACGGCCGACAGCTCCCAGCCGGTGTAGCCGAGTTCCAGCGGGTTGGTAAAGAGGACGACGAGGAACACCGCGGGGACGACGTACAGCGCCGCGACGACCTGCCGGTCGAGCAGTTCCCGCCGGTCGGTGTACGCGAGGGCGAAGACGAAAAACGCCGGCGCGGCCGTCATCGCACCGACGTGGAGGAGCTTGTAGGCGAGCAGTTTCGCGCCGGGGGCGACGAGAAACAGCTTGACCGCCGTCGTCGCGGTCCAGAAGGCGACGGCGGCCGTCAGCACGGCGAACGAGACGACCGTCGGGTTCCGCCCCCGGCGGCGGACGGACTGGAGCGCGTAGCCCGAGAGGATGGCGGCGACGACCGCCGCGAACACCATCGGGTAGGCGTACACGCTGTGCTGCCAGTTCATCGAGCGCCTCGCTCGGCGGTCACGTCGCGAATCGCGGCCTCGCCGGCGCAGTCTCGGTCGTTCCCGGTATCGTCGGTGATAGCTGGAGATACTCCGGCATCGGATAAAGAACTTCTCAGGGTCGGGCCGGCGGACCGCGGGAGCGGGTCGCCCGCCGCCGACCCGTCAGGCGTGCAGTTCCTCGTCGACGAGGTCGACCGCCCGCGAAATCGCGCCGACCGAGGTGAGATGGCCCGCCCCGACGGTGGCTTTCATGGCCTTCGCGGCCTTCCCGCGGAAGATGCTCGGGCCGACCTGCGCGACCGCGCCGTCACCGACCGAGACAATCCAGCCGGGGACTTCGAAGCGATACGGGTCGGGCCGCGGGGCGAACTCGTCTTCGTCGCCGCCGGTCTCGAACTCGACCTGCGCGGCGATGTTGCCGGCGACGGTCTTCGCCTCGCGGAGCGCCGCGGAGGCGCTCGCCGGCACGGGCTCGCCGTCGGCGTCGACCGCGCGGGCCGCGTCCCCGACGACGAACGTCCGCCGGTCGAGACGGAGGTCCGCCCTGACGGCGGGGCGCTCGCCGCCCATCGCGTCGTCGCCGGCGATGCCGCCGGTCCAGACGAGCAGGTCGTAGTCGATGTCGCCGGTGTCCGCCTCGACGGTCGCGTCCGTCACCGATTCGACGGTCGTCTCGGTCCGAATCTCGACGCCCCTGTCGAGGAGTTCGTCGCGGACCGCCCGCCGGAACGACGCGTCGAACGACGGCGCGACGGCGTCCAGTTGCTCGACGAGGACGATATCGGCGTGCGCGCCCTCCTCGTCGCGGAGCGCGGCGAGTTCGCCCGCGACCTGCACGCCAGACAGCCCCGCGCCGCCGACGACGACGGTGCCGCCCTCGTCGCAGTCGTCGAAGAAGCGCGTGCGGATGGTTTCGGCGTCCGCGACGCGCTTCAGCGGGACCGAGTGGGCTTCGAGGCCGGGGATGCCGTAGTAGGCGGTCTGCGCGCCCAGACAGACCGCGCAGTAGTCGTAGCCGAGGGCGTCGCCGGCGGCCAGTTCGACGGTTCGCGCGTCGCGGTCGACGCCGGTCACGCGGTCGACGACGACCTCGGCGCGGTCGAGCGCCTCGTCGAGGGGGACCTGAATCGCGTCGGCGACCGCCGGCCGCCGAATCGCGCGGTGGACTTCGTGTTGGACGAGGTGGTGCGGGGAGTCGTTCACCACGGTCAGGTCGGCGTCGGCGGGGAGTCGGCGTTCGAGGTCGCGGGCGAGCGTGAGGCCCGCGTACCCGGCACCGAGAACCAGGACACGCATGGCTGTTCCGTCGGGCGCGAGAGAAAAGAGGGTGACGGCGGTCGCGGGCGCGGTACGCGGCGGTCGGCCGCGCGCTCAGAACAGCGCCTCGGACTCGTCGAGCACCTCGGCGGGGCCGCCGACGCCCCACACGTCGGTCTCGACGCCGCAGTCCGCGACGGCTTCCTCGACGCGGTCGACGTGCTCCTCGGTCGTGTTGATGTAGACGCTCGCGCCGGTGTCGGTCGAGAAGTAGACCGGCACGTCCTCCTCGTTTCGGAGCCTGCGGACGGCGTTGAAGACGGCGATGGTGCGCGGTTGCCAGTACACCCAGCCGGCGGGGCCGGTCATCGTCGTCGCCGCGAGCGACAGCGAGTCGTGCTCCGCGAGTTCGAAGGCGGCGTCGAAGTCGCCGTCGTACAGCGCGTCGCGCATGTCGTCTATCTGGGCGTGGATGTGGGCCATCCGCGCCTGGAACATGTGGCTGTCGGCGGCCTCGGCGTGGGCCTGCTCGGTCTCCTTGTAGGCGGGGACGTGCGCGGCGACGATGCGCAGGTCGTCTTCGAGGTCGGTCTCGATGCGCTCGGAGCGGCAGTCGGTGTCGTTCATTCCCGAGTAGAGGTGCGAGAACGCGCCCGTGACGGCGCGGGCGGCGGACGCCGACCCGCGGCGGGCGATAGTCGAGACTTCGGGGCGCGTCATGTCGAGGTCGGCCGCCTCGGAAAGCGCCATCGCGGCCGCGGCGAACCCGGACGCCGACGACCCGAAGCCGATGTTCGATGGGAAGGAGTTCTCGCTTTCCAGTCGGACCCGGTGGTCGAAGCCGGCCAGCTCGCGGACCCGGTCGACGACGGCTTGGATGCGCTCCGCGCCGCGGCCCTCGACTGCCTCGCCGCCGATGACGTAGACGTCCTCGTCGGCGTCGGGGCGGAACTCGACGGTCGTCTGCGTGTGGCTCGGTGCCGTGCAGACGCTGATGCTGTCGTGGTACGGCATTCGGCGCTCCGTGTCTCGCATCCCGTGATACTTCACGAGGCCCTGAATCGGGTGGGCCTTGGCGGTGGCCTTCATGTTCGAACGCCCGTCGGACTCGGGGTTAAACGTCCCGATAGGCGTCGGCTCCGGCGGCTCACGGTAAAAATCGGTCGGAAATCGAGTGCGCGCCGGCGGGACGGCCGGCGCGGGTCGGTCGCAATCGGTGCGCAGGAAGGTGGCACGGTCTCCCTCTCCCGCGGGAGACGGTCGAGTTCGATGCAGTCGGTCGGTTGTGTGTGTGTCGTCGTATCGTGGTGACGGTATCGTGGTTGAGTAGCTGGATTCGCTCCGATTGGTTGGTTAGTCGGTTCGTTACGATGCAGTCGGTTCGTTACGATGCGGTCGGTTTGTTGCTGTTCGTCGTCGTGCGAGTGGTTCTGCCCGGCTTATTCCGTGGACTCGGATTCGTGTCCTCGCTCCCAGACGTTCGTGACGCTCTCGCCTGTGGGCGGTGTGTGGCTGACGTCTCGCATCGTCGCATTCGGGCGGTCACTTGTGTTGCTCATGTGTTGCCTTGGTAGTTGCTACCACGATTCGTGGATAAAGATTTCGGCGGTGTTATATTACGACTTATTAGCATACTAGGAGATATGAGGGGAGCGTCGAGTCGGACCCGAACGCGCGTGGAGCGAACGCCTGGCGGGCGTCGTCTGGTCGTCTCTCGGCGGATTTCGGCTCCCGCGGCGGCGGCGTGGGACGTGTTGGTGTCGGTCGCAGACTGGCCCGACTGGGGACCGAGCGTCTCGGGCGTCCGCGGCGTCGACGGAGGAATCGAGGCGGGGAGTCGCGGCGAGGTCCGCGTCACCGGCGTCTGGGTCCCGTTCAGCATCGAGACGTGCGACGACGAGTCCCGTCGGTGGACGTGGCGCGTGGCCGGCGTACCGGCGACGGGGCACCGCGTCGACCCGGTCGGTCCCGAACGATGTTCGGTTTCGTTCGAAGTTCCCGTGCTCGCGGGGCCGTACGCCGCGGTCTGTGCGGTCGCGCTGCGCCGAATCGAGCGACTCGCGAAGCGGCGCGCTCGCGGGTGAGGCGGGCCGAGAACACGGGAGCGCGTGAGTTCGAAACCGAGCCAGAGCCACTCAGAACGGGCCGAACAGGACGAGCGCGGCGACGACCGCCACCACGACGACGGCCGCGACGAGGAGCGCGAGCGCCCGACCGGAGCCGGCGTTTTCGGCTTCGTCCGCCTCCGCCGCGGCGCGGGCTTCCTCGGCGTCTATCTCGTCGAGAATCTCCTCGAACTCCGGTTCGTGTGGCTCGTGATACTCGTCGATGACGTCCTCGTCGAGGTCGGCGTCTTCGAGCGCGTCTACGAGGTCGGGAAGCGCCACGAGGTCGATGGGGCGTTCGACCTCGTCTGGGTCGACGAGGAGCGCTCGGTCGCCGTCCTCGTCGGGTTCGTCGAGTTGGTCGTCGGCCGCGAACGCGAGGGCGAGCGTCTCCATGGCCTGCTCCTCGTCGCCGGTCGTCAGGAGCGTCCCGTCGATGCCGCGGTCGGCGCAGCGCTCGGCGAACGTCTCGACGCTCCGGGCGTCGAACGCGGCTTCCACGTCTATCCAGACGACTTCGGTCGGTTGCGACTCGTCTCCGGGGGCCGAAAAGAGGAACGTCCGCCCGTCGCGGTCGCTCCGTTTCGTCCGCTCCCCGCGGGCCGCACGGACTCGCTCGACGACGGTTGCCGCGTCATCAGTATCGAGAAACGAAAGCACGCTCGACAACGACACGTCGCTCATTGGTTCGAAAGACTCCGTATCCCGCGATAAAGCTTCGCGCCCCATTATCAATTCACGATAACGGGCGGGCAGCCGGAGCGGGTTCGTCGGAGCGGGTTCGTCGGAACAGGTCAGTCCGGGCGGACGAGTTCGAACCGGTCGTCCGTCGTCGCGTACTCGTTGCCCGCGAGGCGGCCGACCGTATCGAGTTTCCTCGTGTCGAGTTTGCCGTCGGTCAGCACCTCGTCGGCGACGTGCGCGTGGACGACCTCCCCCAGGACGAGCGTCGAGGAGCCGACCTCCATGCTGTCGTAGAGGGTACACTCGAAGGCGACGTTGGCGTCGGCGACGCGCGGGGCGTCGACGCGGACGGCCTCGGCCTTCTCGATGCCGGCGTGGTCGAACTCGTCGACGCCCGGCGGGACCGTCGCGGCGGTCTCGTTCATCGCTTCCACGAGGTCGCGGGTGACGACGTTGACGACGAACTCGCCGCGCGAGATGGCGTTTCGCGGCGTGTCCTTCAGCGACGGCCCGCGGCCGACCGGCGCGAAGACGAGCACCGGTGGGTCGACGCTGGCGACGGTGGAGAAACTGTACGGCGCGAGGTTGTCGGCGTCGTCGCCGCGGGTGCTCACCCACGCGATGGGCCGCGGGACGACGGCTCCCGAAAGCAGGCGGTACGGGGAGCCGAAGGCGTCGGGCGCGCCGTCCATCAGCGACTCACCTCCGCGGGCGGGCGTGGTCGACTATTCGGCGGGCGACGAGGGCGTGTCGAATCCGGTCTTGGGTCGGTCACGAATGAGTGTGTGGTGGGTTCGGAGGCCGATGAATCTGTGGGACGGCGTCGGCTCGGCCCGGTCAGAACAGCGTCAGGCCGATGGCGTAGGACCACGTCGTTCCGCTGAGCGCGAGGAAGACGAGCGCGCCGCCGAGCATGACGAGGTTCTTCAGGAAGCCGGTCATCTCGGACTCCCGTTGGTCCTCGGGGACCGCCCAGAAGTCGTGGAACACCGGCGTCCCCACGATGAGGAAGACGGCGACGGCACCGGCGGCGAGCGCGGGGAAGACGCCGAGCGCGATTCCGAGGCCGCCGAAGACGAGCATCCCGCCGGAGACGACGACGCCGAGGCGGGGGGCCGGCAGGCCCTTCATCTCCGCGTAGCCGGTCATGTGGTCGAGGTTCAGGAAGTGGTTGAGCCCCATGAACGCGAGCACCGCGCCGAAGAGGACTCGCGCGAGGAGGAACGCGATGTCCGCGCCGGGGGACGCGAACTGGAGCGCGACGCTCATCTCGGCACCTCCGTCGCGTCGGCGGTCGTGCGGCGGTCCGTCGTCCGGAGTACTACTATCATTGCGTTACCTGGTACGAGACCGAACTGATATATGTGTTTGCTGACATACATGTCACCGGGTAACCGCGCAGGTAGCCGGTTACGGCGGCGTCACCCGCGGGCCAAACAGCGCGCTGCGAACCGACGGTGCATTCCGGTCGAGGCACATTCGGGGTTCGGGAGTGTCTGAACGTTCCGTTCTCGGACCGTATATGGTACATATATGGTAGCGTTGTCCGACCCTCGAAAGATATACCCCGCTTGCCATTGCATATCAAAGCGGGACGTGTCAATCATGATGAAAACGACCAGCGGAGAGTCTCGTATATGACCGAGACGTGGGATTCCGCGGGGTATATCGCAAGCTCACGGTACCGACTGGCCGTGTGCCGATATCTCTCGGAGCACGGGTCGGGACTGCCGTCTCGAATCGCGGCGGAGTCCGACCTCGCACAGCCGCACGTGTCTCGGGCGCTCTCCGAACTTCGGGAGCGGGGCATCGTCGAACTGTTGGTTCCCGAGTCGCAACAGAAAGGGCGTCTCTACGGGCTGACGGACCTCGGTGAACTCGCCTACGAGCGGGTCGCCCTCGACCAGGAGGCCGAGATTACCGTCGTCGACGACGGCGAGTTTCCCGCGCCCGAACTGACCTCGGAGTTACAGGAGGCGTACGGGGACGCACTCCGAGCGGTCGCGTGGTGTGAGCCGGTGCAGACGCGGATTCGCTTCTTCGAGCAGTCGCTTCTCGACCGCTACGACGAGGACACCGTCAAGACGCTCGTCGCGACGCTCACGAACGAGGAGGCCATCGACCAACCGCTCGAAGACCTGCCTATCGGCGGGCCGGAGCTCGTCGCGTTCGCCATCGACAACACGCTCATCGTCCGGGTGCCGCTCGAAGACGGCGTGAAACTGCTCGTCTCGCTCGACGCGAGCATCGACGTGACGCTCAACGAACTCCGCGATTCCTGTCGGCAGATGTCGGCCGTGGCGCTCGACTCCTGAACCCAGAGCTTTTCTCTCGCTCCACGACGTAGCTCGGCCCGTGCCACAGCGATGCGTTTCCCCCGCGGTCGGCGTCGACGGCTGTCGGGCCGGCTGGGTGTGCGCCGTCGCCGGCGACGGCCTCAGCGTGCGAGTCGTCGCGGACTTCGACGCCGTCTGGGACCTCGCCCGCGAGCGAGACGCCCGGCGGGTGCTCGTCGATATCCCCATCGGGCTGCCCGAATCCGACCGCCGCGCGTGCGACCGGGCGGCCCGCGAGCGGCTCGGCTCCCGCGCCGCAACCGTCTTCTTCGCGCCCGTTCGGTCCGTCCTCGACGCCGATTCCCACGAGGCGGCCAGCGCGGCCAACCGCGAGCGGACCGAAGCGGGACTGTCGATTCAGGCGTGGCACCTCGTGCCCAAGATTCGCGAGGCCGACGCCGTTCTCCGCGAGGCGCCGCGCGCCCGAAGCCGAGTGTTCGAATCCCATCCCGAACTCGCGTTCGCCGCGTTCGCCGGCGACCCCCTCCCGGAACCGAAGTCGACGCCCGAGGGGCGCGCCCGCCGCCTCGACGTGCTCGGGACGGCGTTCGGCGGATGCGATGGTCGGAACGGTGACGGCGATGGCGACAGCGACGACGGTTCGGAAGCCGACGCGACCGACGACCGGGAGTTCGACGCCGAGCGCGCCTACCGCGAGACGCTGGACCGGACGCTCCGCCGCGACGTGGCCCGCGACGACGTGCTCGACGCGCTCGTCCTCGCCGCCGCGGCCCGACGCCCGCTCGCAACGCTCCCGAGCGACCCGCCGACAGATGCCGTCGGACTGGAGATGGCGATTCGCGTCCCGACGGACGGGCCACCTCCGCGAACAGAGTTTGACAACCATGCATAATTATTCACGATAGCTGGAAGCACACTAGTATATAGTCAACAATAGTGTGTGGTATTCTCGGAGGAGAAGATATTTATGTGCAGTGTTCAATCGAATAGGTGGCGTGGCCGCTGCCGCCACCACAGAATACCCAGCCCAGCCCAATGCGTGATTCAGTGCCAGCACGCAGTCGGTCGCGCCTCCCGCTGCCTCTACTCGGGTTCGACGACCCCGCCCCGGGCTCGAACCCGACCGTTTCCACGTACTGAGCGGCTGCCTCGGTCGGCGCGTCGCCCGTTCCCGCCCGATTTCGAGCCCCGGCTCTCCGGCCCGAAGCTACATCTGCGACCCATCCTAACCCCGCGTATGTACACCGGCAGGACGGACCAGCCCTGCTGTCTCTGCGACGACCCGAAGACCGTCGCTCGCATCGCGGTCCCCCCGCGGGCGGTGACGCTCATGGAGAACGCCGCCCCCATCGCGTGGCGCGACATCGTCGGGGACGTGACGCTCCAGTTCTGCGAGAGCGACTGGGAACTCGTCACCGAGTTGGTGTTGGACCTCGGCATGCACCCCCTCTCGCGGTGTAACGTCGCCCGCGCGGACTTCAGCATCCGCGAGGACTTCGAGGCGCTCCTGAACAGCACCCGCGACGAACCCGACCAGACCGAACAGGAAGACCGTCTGCTCGCCGAGGCCCGCGCCGTCATCGACGACGCCGACGACCCGATGGTCGAGGAACGCGACCTCGTGGAGGCCCACGTCGTGGTTCGGGCGATGGCCGAACTCGGCGTCGATCGACCCGCGTGAGTCGGCCCCCGCTCACGCGCCGGTTCCCACGCCGAACAGCCGCGTCGACCCCCACGTGAGCACGACGATACCGGCGATGAAGACCGCCAGCGCCGCCATCATGGGAAACGGGTCGAGCGACGGGCCGCCGAGGAACGGCCCGCGGACGATGAGAAACGACGTGCCCATCGAGAGGCCGAGGCCGACGCTCGTCACGAGCGTGAAGAACAGTTTTGCGACGCCGAGTCCCCGCGTGTCGGTCCGGAAGCGCATGGGAACACGTCCCCCGAACCCCGCTTGAACGATTTGGCCGTCTCGCTGATGTTATCGCGCGGTTGTCGAGTTCCTCCGGTCAGCGCTCGATGCGAAACCCGGTCTCGCCGTCCGGTTCCTCGAAGGTAACGTCTACGTCCTCGACGGTCGCCATCGGACTCCCCTCGTGGCACCACTCGACCATCGCCTCCACGTCGTCGCGGGGGCCCTCGAAGACGGCCTCGACGCGACCGTCCGAGAGGTTCTTCACCCAGCCGTCGACGCCGCGGTCGCGGGCGGTGTCGCGGGTCGTCGCCCGGTAGTAGACGCCCTGTACGTGTCCCGAGACGTAGACGTGCGCGCGGGTTCGACCGTGTTCGCTCATGGCTCCCGATTCGACGCCCGCCCTCAAAGGCGTGCTGCCTCGGGCGGTCGATTCGGCGGTTCGCCCGGGAGCCGATTTTCGTCTCGGGAGCGCCCCCCGACCGTCCCGTGCGGCCGCCTCGCACGCGTCCCCCGAACCGTCAGCATCTAAGTACGACCCCGTCAACGCTGGACTATGGAACTCTTCGGCACCGCCGGTATCCGCGGGAGCGCGACGGAGCGAGTCACGCCGGAACTCGCCCTCAGCGTCGGCCGCGCCGCCGGCCGCGCCGCGCTCGAATCGGACGCCTCCGCCGAGTTCGTCGTCGGCCGCGACGGACGGACGACCGGACAGGGCCTCGCCGCCGCCGTCGAAGCCGGCCTGCTCTCCGCCGGCGCGGACGTGACCCGGGTGGGCGTCGTCCCGACCCCGGCGCTCGCGTTCGCCTCGCGTGGTCGCCGCGGCGTCATGCTCACCGCCTCCCACAACCCCCCGACGGACAACGGCATCAAGATGTTCGTCGACGGGCAGGAGTACGACCGCGACCTCGAACGCGACATCGAGACGCGGGTCGGGGCGGACGCGCCCCCGACCGACTGGGACGACTGGGGCGCGACGGGGACGAGCGGCGTCCTCGACGCCTACCGCGACGCAATCGTCGAGTTCGCGGGCCAGCACGGGGCGGACCTCGACGGCCTCTCCGTCGCCGTCGACTGCGGCAACGGGATGTCGGCGCTCGGCACGCCGCAGGTCCTCCGCGACCTCGGCGCGCGCGTCGTCACGCTCAACGGGCAGATAGACGGTCACTTCCCCGGGCGCGAGTCGAAGCCGACGCCCGAGACGCTCGCGGACCTCATCGCGTTCGTCGCCGACGGCGACTTCGACTTCGGCATCGGCCACGACGGCGACGCCGACCGCATCGTCATCATCGACGGGGACGGCGAGGTCGTCCACGAGGACACCGTCATCGCCATCGTCGCCGAGCACTACGTCCGCGTCTCCGACGCCGAGGACCCCGTCGTGGTCACGACGCCGAACGCCTCGGGCCGCATCGACGAGCGGGTCCGCGAGGCCGGGGGTCGCGTCGAACGCGTCCGCCTCGGCGCGCTCCACGAGGGCATCGCAAGCGCCCGCGCCGACGGCGGCGACGTGGTGTTCGCGGCCGAACCGTGGAAGCACGTCCACCCGTCGCTCGGCGGTTGGATAGACGGCGTCGCCTCCGCGGCGCTCGTCGCTCGCCTCGCCGCCGAGTCCGGCATGGCCGGCCTGCGCGAACCGGTTACAGAACGCCCGTATCGCAAGGTGAGCGTCCCCTGCCCCGACGAGAACAAGCGGGCGGCGATGGCGGCGCTCGAAACCTCGCTCCCCGAGGCGATGGCCCCCGAGTCGGTCGACACCGAGTACGGCGTCAGACTGGAGTTTGCCGACGCGTCGTGGACGCTGGTTCGCCCGTCCGGCACGGAGCCATACATCCGGGTGTACGCCGAGGCCGACGACGTTGACGCGCTCGTCGACGAGGTGACGGCCGTCGTCGAGGGCGAAATCGAGGCCGCCTGACGGACGCCGAGCGACTTCGGCGCGGTCGACGCCGCCGACAGTCGGGGGCCGACGCCCGCGACCGTGAGCCGACGGTCCTCGACTGGGATGTGCAAACGTGGTGATGCGACGCCGCTGAAACCGCGAAACGACACCTTTATGCAATTTTCGAGGCCCCTGTCTCAATAGGAGTTCATAGATATGGACAGACGTTCTTTTGTTAAAGCGGCAGGGGTCGCGGGTATCGCGGGCCTCGCAGGTTGTACGGGCGGTCCGTCAGAGGGAAGCGAAGAGACGACGACGGCCGAGCAGACGACCGAGGAGTCCGGCGGCGAGGAGACCACCGCGGCCGAGCAGACGACCGAGGAATCCGGTCCGGCGGCCAACGTCGGCATGGTCTACGCGCTCGGCGGTCTCGGTGACAAGTCGTTCAACGACGCCGCGAAGCGCGGCATCGAACAGGCGGAGTCGGAACTCGGCATCGCCTACGACGAGGCACAGCCCTCGGCGGCCGAGGAGTTCCCGCAGTTCCAGCGCCGGTTCGCGCAGTCGTCGAACCCGGACTACGACCTCGTGTCGTGTATCGGCTACGCGCAGCGCTCCGCGCTCTCCGAAACCGCGCCGAGTTTCTCGGACCAGCAGTTCATGATCGTCGACGACGTTGTCGACGAGGACAACGTGGCGAGCTACCTGTTCCGCGAGGAGCAGGGCTCGTTCCAGGTCGGCTACCTCGCCGGTCTCATCACGACCCAGGAGTTCTCTGCTGGCTCCGGTTCGACGACGGCCGACTCGAAGAGCGTCGGCTTCGTCGGCGGCACCGAGACCGACCTCATCCGCAAGTTCCAGGCCGGCTACGAGGCCGGTGTGGCGCACGCGGACGAGGAGATATCCGTGGACGTGGCCTACGTCGGGTCGTTCTCCGACTCCGCGAAGGGGAAGGAAATCGCCACCTCGATGTACGACAACGGCGCGGACGTCGTCTACCACGCGGCCGGCGGCAGCGGCCTCGGCGTCTTCCAGGCGGCGAAAGAGCAGGGTAAGTTCGCCATCGGCGTCGACTCCGACCAGTCGCAGACCGAGCCGAACTACGCCGATGTCATCCTCGCCTCGATGGTCAAGCGCGTCGAGTCGGCGGTGTACACCTCCGTCGAGAACGTCGTCAACGACGAGTTCAACGGTGGTTCCACTACGACCCTCGGCCTCGAAGAGGACGGCGTCGCCGCCGTCTACGGCGCGGAACTCGGGTCCGAGATTCCGCAGGACGTGAAGGATTCGCTCTCGGAGTCCCGCGAAGCCATCATCGCCGGCGACATCGAGATTCCGACGACGACCGAGTAACGCCACGCTCGACACACGCAGTTTTTTCGACGCCGCGCGCCGAGCGACAGGAATCCCGAACTTCGAGGACAATGTTGCCGCTTTCACACCGCAGTCGGTCGAATATGCTCGCGGGTTGAACGGTTCGAACTCCCCGAGAACCGCCGCAACGCTCCGTGTGGACCACTCCCGCGTCGAGTCGAATCCCACGAGTTTAAGCGAACCCCCCCGAAAAAAGGCTCAAGATGAGCACCGCTGTTCATCTCGACGAAATCACAAAACGGTTCCCCGGCGTCGTGGCGAACGACGACGTGGACCTGACCGTCGAGCGCGGCACGGTGCACGCACTTCTGGGAGAAAACGGGGCCGGCAAGACGACGTTGATGAACATCCTCTACGGGCTCTACGAACCCACGGAGGGGACCGTCCACGTGGACGGAAAACCGCGGGACTTCGATTCGCCCGCGGACGCAATCGACGCCGGAATCGGTATGATTCACCAGCACTTCATGCTGGTCGACCCCATGACGGTCGCCGAGAACATCGTCCTCGGCAACGAACCGCGCAAGTGGTTCGGCACGACCGTCGACCGGGAGCGTGCGCGCCAGGAGGTCATCGACCTCTCGAACCGATACGGATTCGACGTGAACCCCGACGACGCCATCGAGGACGTGAGCGTCGGCGTTCAACAGCGCGTCGAAATCTTGAAAGCACTCTATCGCGGGGCCGACATCCTCATTCTGGACGAGCCCACCGCGGTCCTCACCCCGCAGGAGGTCGAAGAGCTGTTCCGCGTCTTCGAGGAGCTGACCGCACAGGGCAAGACGATTATCTTCATCAGCCACAAGCTCGGTGAGGCCATGCACGCCGCCGACGACATCACCGTCCTCCGAAACGGGAAGAACGTCGGCACCGTGAAGGCCGACGAAACGTCGAACGAGGAACTCGCCGAACTGATGGTCGGCCGCGAAGTCCTCCTCGAACCGAAGGCCGAACCGCAGGAGCCGGGCGACGAGGTGCTCTCGGTGCAGCGGCTCTCGGCCACGGACAACCGCGGCGTGCCCGCCGTCTCGGACGTGTCGTTCGATATCCGCGAGGGCGAGGTGTTCGGCATCGCGGGCGTCGACGGCAACGGCCAGTCGCAGTTGGTCGAGGCCATCACCGGCCTGCGGACGCCGACCGAGGGCTCGATTTCCTACAAGGGCCGGGACATCACCGACGCCTCGCGTCGGTCCCGCATCGACGACGGGATGGCGTACGTCCCCGAGGACCGCCACGAACGCGGGCTCGTGATGGACTTCGACCTCGTCCAAAACGGTATCCTCGGCAGCCAGCACAGCCCGCCGTTCGCCGCCGCCGGCCGAATACACTGGTCCGACGCGCGCGAGCACACCGAGCGAATCATCGACGAGTACGACGTTCGACCGCCGCACGCCGACGCCGACGCCGAGTCCTTCTCCGGCGGCAACCAACAGAAGTTCATCGTCGGCCGCGAGTTCGAACGCGACCCGGACTTCGTCGTCGCCACCCACCCGACCCGCGGCGTGGACATCGGCGCGATGGAGTTCATCCACGAGCGGCTCTTGGACCTCCGAGCGGAGGGGAAGGCGATTCTCCTCATCTCCTCGAAGCTCGACGAGGTACAGGGCCTCTCGGACCGCCTCGGCGTCATGCACGACGGCGAACTCATGGACATCGTAGACCCACGCGACACCACCGAAGAAGAGATTGGCCTGCTCATGGCCGGCGAACGCCCCGACGCCGGCGCGACCGATGCGGAACCGCCCGTGGGTGACGCCAAATGAGCGCGGCCGAAACGGCGAAATCCGTCCTCCGGCGGCTGACGGCCGCCTCCGCGACGGAGCGCATCCTCATCAGCTTCGCCGCGCTCGTCATGGCCGTGGTCATCGGCGCTGGCATCATCCTCGTCTCCGGCCGCGTCACGACGTGCCAGACCGCGGCGACGACGCTGTTCGGAACCGGGTTCTGTTACGACCCCGTCGAAGTGTATCTCGTGCTGTTCAACGGGGCGCTCGGCGAGCCGTTCCTCGTGAACAGCCCGGGAGTTCTCAAACCGCTCAACCCCGACTGGAACCCGCTGAACTTCGGGTTCGCGCTCACGCTCAAGGAGACGACGCTCCTCATCTTCACCGGCCTCTCGGTCGCCGTCTCCTTCCGCGCGGGCCTGTTCAACATCGGGACGCAGGGACAACTCGTCCTCGGCGGCCTCGCCACGGCGCTGTTTTCGTTCTTCGTCGCGCCGCTGCTCCCGTCCGGGCTCGTCGGCGGCCTCATCCTGATTCCGCTCGCGGTCATCGTCGGCGCGCTCGTCGGCGGTCTCTACGGGGCGATTCCGGGCGCGCTCAAGGCGTACGCCGACGCCAACGAGGTCATCACGACCATCATGCTGAACTTCATCGCGGCGCAAATCGCGTTCGTCCTCGTCAGCGAGTTCTTCGGCAACCCCGACTCGCAGGTCGTCGAGACGACGCCGCTTCCCGACTGGGCGACGCTCCTCCCGGTGGCGTTCCCGCAGGGCGGCGACTTCTCGCTTCTCGCGCTCGCGTTCGGCCTCGCGCTCGTCGTCGCCGTCTGGTTCCTGCTCGAACAGACCTCGTTCGGGTACGACCTCCGGACGAGCGGCGAACAGCCCGAGGCCGCCGAGTACGGCGGCGTCGACGCCAAGCGGACGACCGTCACGAGCATGTTCCTCTCGGGCGCGCTCGGCGGGATGGGCGGCGCTATCTGGGTGCTCATGGTCATGGGCAAGTGGCAGGCCGGCGTCCCCTCGCTCGGGTTCGACGGCATCACCGTCTCCATCCTCGCGGGGAACAATCCGTTCGGCGTCGTCCCGGCGGCGCTCCTGTTCGGGACGCTCAAGTCCGGCTCCCTCGCGGTCCAGTTCGGGACCGGCGTCCCGAAACAGCTCGTCGGCGTCCTCCGCGGGCTCATCATCCTGTTCGTCGCGATGCCCGAGTTCTTCCGCATGCTCGGCTCCGCCATCGACCTCGAACCGGACCGCGAGACCGTGGCCACGGACGGCGGCCGCCTCGGAGGTGACGACGAATGAGCACGACCACCATCGACCGACTCCGCGACACCGAACTGTCTTACAGAGCGACCCTCGTCGGCGGCGCGGTGAGCGTCTTCCTGCTCATCGCGCTGCTCGGCCTCGCGTTCCCGAGCAGTATCTGGGGTAACTTCCTCGCCATCCTCACGAGTCGGAGCACGCTCTCGTCGGCGCTGCGGCTCTCGGTGCCCATCACGTTCGCCGCGCTCGGCGGTATCTTCTCCGAGAAGGCCGGCGTGGTGAACATCGGACTCGAGGGGCTGCTCATCATCTCGGCGTTCACCGCGGTCATCACGACGGCCATCGTCGGCCCCGAGATGACCGTCGTCGGCCTCCCGGCCATCTGGATCGGCTTCTTCGCCGGCATCCTCTCGTCGGTGCTGTTCTCGGCGCTGTTCGCCGTGGTCTGCATCCGCTTCAAGGCCGACCAAATCATCGCCGGCCTCGCCGTCTGGCTCATCGCGCTCGGCCTCGCGCCGTTCGCGGCGACCGTCTACTACGGCGGCGTCAACACCGACAACCTCGGGACGACGCTCGGGACGTGGACGATTCCCGTCCTCTCGGACATCCCGATTTTCGGCGCGTTCTTCGACGCCGACCCCGCGGTGTACATGATGCTCGTCGCGGTCCCGGCGTCGTGGTACGTCCTGAACCGCACGGCGTTCGGCCGCCACGTCCGCGCGTCCGGCGAGAACCCCAAGGCGCTCGACACCGTCGGCGTCGACGTGAGCCGCGTCCGCTACGCGGGCGTGCTCCTGTCGGGCTTCCTCGCCGGCATCGGCGGCTCCGCGCTGTCGCTCGGCCTCGGCCAGTTCGTCGGCAACAACCAGACGATGGTCAACGGGAAGGGCTTCATCGCCATCGTGGCGTTCCTCTTCGGGAACTACAACCCCGTCGGCGCGTTCGGCGCGTCGTTCCTCTTCGCGGGGCTGGAGGCCGCCCAGATTCGCCTCCAGCAGGTGCCCGGCTACGGCGTTCCCGACTCGCTCATCCAGACGATTCCGTACGTGACGGTGCTCGTCGTCCTCGCGCTCGTCGGCCGCACCCGCATCCCGGCCGCGTCGGGCGAACACTACGACACCGGCGACGACAACCGCTGAGCGACGCTCGACCTCTCGGATTCCCCGTTTTCAACCCCCGTCGAGCGCCGCGTCTCGTCGCGGTCGCCGCCCTCGGACTCGCCGCACGCGGTCGGTGCGGGAGTAAAGAGTTTTCAGCCCGCGATATGGAGGTGATACCATGTCCACAGACGAGAACGACACCGCCGAGGACTCCTCGGCGAGCCCACGGACCCGGTCCGTGGACGTGGTGGTCGTCGGCGCGGGAACCTCCGGCTGTTACGCCGCCGCCACCATCGCAAACGCGGGCTACGACGTGACCATCGTCGAGCGAAAGCCCGAGGAGGAAGCGGGCCACATCGCCTGCGGCGACGCCCTGAAGGGCGCAGACGCCTTCCCCGAGGCGATTCCGAAGTCGAAAATCGAGCCGGCGTTCACCAACACCGAGGTCGACCACGGCCGCTTCGAGATTCCGCAGGAGGACACCGTCCTCGACATCCCGGTCCCCGGCGAACTCGCCGTCATCGACCGCTGGGAGTACGGCCGGCTCATCATCGAGGGCGCGGAGGAAGCCGGTGCTGACCTCCACTACGACACGGTCGTCCAAGACGTGAAACAGGACGACGACGGCACCGTCACCGGCATCGTCGCCAAGCACGACGGCGAGGTCGTCGAGTACGACGCCGACATCGTCATCGACGGCGCGGGCTCGCTGTCGCTCCTCCAGGACAAGGTGGACTTCTCCGACGCCACCTTCGACACGAACGTCTCCTACCAGCACTTCTCGTCGGCGTACCGCGAGGTCGTCGAGGTCCCCGAGCCCGTCGAGTGGTCGGACGCGCTCGTGTTCAAACCCGCCGAGGTCGCCGCGGGCTACGTCTGGTACTTCCCGCGGACCGAGACCGAAATCAACGCCGGTCTCGGCTTCCAGATGACCGAAGAGCCGATGAAGCTCGTCGACGACCTGAAGAGGGACCTCCGGGAGCGCCCCGAGTTCGAGGGCGCGGAGGTCATCGACAAGCTCGGTGCCGCCCTCCCGACCCGCCGCCCCTACGATTCTGCGACCGCGCCGGGCTACATGGCCGTCGGCGACGCCGCGGCCCACGTCAACCCGACGACCGGCGGCGGCATCGCCGGCGCGGCCTACGCCGGCAAGTACGCCGGCGAGCAGGCCGCTATCGCGCTCGACGCGGGCGACGTGAGCGAGGAGCTGCTGTGGCGCTACAACCAGCGCGTCATGGACCACTTCGGCGGTCGCTACGCCAGCCTCGACGTGTACAACATCCTCTCGACCGCCGTCGACGTGGACGACCTGATGGGTCTCATCGCCTCCATCCCCGGCGAGAAACTGGCCGAGGCGCTCTACTCCGGGACGACCTCGTTCGGCCCGGTCCTCCTCGCGCAGACCGCGGCGTCGAGCTACGGTCACTGGAGCCAGATTTACGAGTTCTTCAAAATCAAGCGTCTGGCCGACGAACTGTTGGCCCACTACGGCCGCTATCCGAGCCGGCCGAGCGCCCTCGAAGGGTGGCAAGTCGAGCGGGACCGCATCATGGACGACATCTACGAACTCACGGGCGCGGACCCGAAGTACTGACCTCGGACTCCGCCGCGAACGAGACGCCCCGGAACTCGAACCGCGCGCCCCCGTTTTTGCCGGTCGTCGCCGCCACCTCCCAGCCGTGAGCGTCGGCGACGCCGGCGACGATGGCGAGACCGAGACCGGTCCCCCGCGAGTCGGTGCTGTATCCCGACTCGAAGATGCGGTCTTGTTCTTCCGGCGGGATGCCGGGGCCGTCGTCCTCGACGAAAAAGCCGTCTTCGAGCGGGCCGACGCGGACGTTGACGCCAGGCGTCCCCCCGTCGGCGTCGGCTCTCGCCCGGCGGCCGCTCGCGTCGGCTGCGCTCTTGTCGGCGGCGGGAGACGGGGTCTCGGTCGGAACGTCGCGGCTCGCGGTCTCGTCTGGGGACTCCCGGCGGCTCGTCGAGCCGTGTTCGACCGCGTTCCGAAACAGGTTCTCGAAGACGGCGGTGAGCCGGCCCCGGTCGGCGAGCAGCCTCGCGTCGGCCTCGACGGTGAGTCCGGACGCCCCGAGACTGGTGTTCGTCACCGCGTCGGCGGCCACGGTGGCGAGGCTGACGGGTTCGACCTCGCCGACCTCCTCACCGACGCGGGCGAGTTGGAGCACGTCCTGAATGAGCGCCTCCATCCGGTCGTGGGCGTCAGCGACCGTCGAGAGGTGTTCGGTTCCGTGCCCCTCGCGGGCGAGTTCGAGTCGCATCTGGGCGACGTTCAGCGGGTTCCTGAGGTCGTGGGTGACGACCGACGCGAACTGGTCGAGCCGGTCGTTGCGGCGGCGCAGTTCCGTCTCGCGGGCGTCGCGGTGGGTCGACCACCGGACCGCGCCGACCGCGAGCGCGACCGACCCGACGAGGAGCGTCCCGTCCTCGAAGACGAGCGTGACCGCCTCGGGCTGGGCGACGACCTCGTCGACCGCGTCGCTGACGGCGTAGACGGCGAACAGCGCGGTCCCGGCGTACAGCGGCCGCCAAACCGTCGGCACGTGGCGGACGCCGCCGACGACGAACGCGCCGGCGACGGGAATCGGAATCAAGAGGAGTTCGACTGCGAACCGGAGCCAGTAGACCTCGGAGCTGTGGGGGAAGACGGCGACCTGGACGACCGCGACGCCGACGGCGATGCCGACGACTGCGAGACCCGGACGCAGGTCTGTGTCTTCGGTCGATTCACCGCCGAGGAACCCCATCGCTGCCGGCTATGCACGGGGGGGACAAATAACCGCTGGCGGTTCGTCGCGGGCTGTTCGGCCGGCCGTGCGCCGTTTCCGACGCGGTAACGCGGCCCGAGATGGCTCGAACGACGCGCTCGGACCGTCTTAGGGACGCTCGGTCGCAATTCGGTCGACGCTTGCGGCGAGCACGTCGACGGCGATGCGGATGGTCTCTTCGTCAACGTCGAACGTCCGGGTGTGGTGGCCGCCGGGGTGGTCCGTGCCGACGCCGACGTAGGCCGCCAGCCCGCCGCGGTCCTGGACGTGCTGCATGAGGTAGGTCGCGTCCTCGCTGCCGCCGAGGTCGTCGCGGTCGAGAATCGAGGTGACGCCCTCGACGCCCTCGCTCACGCCGCCGACGATGGCCGCGAGCGCGTCGTCGCTGCGGGCGCTCGGGGCCTTGCCCTCGACCCCGATTTCGACCTCGCAGTCGTGCATCGCGGCGGCCGACTCGATGACCGTGTGAGCGCGGTCTTCCATGTACTCCATGAGCTCCGTCGTCGCGCCGCGCACCTCGCCTTCGATGAACGCCTCCTCGGCGACGATGTTCGTGGCGGTCCCGCCGCCCATCAGGCCGACGTTGACGCGGGTCGCGCCGTCCGAGTGCCGGGAGATACCGTAGAGGTTCTGCGTGGCCGCCGCGGCCGCGAGGTTCGCGTTCTTCCCCTCCTCGGGCTTCGCGCCCGCGTGGGCCGGCGCGCCGGTGAACTCGGCGCGGAAGTGCGAGACCGCGAGGAAGCCGTCGATGCCGCAGACGACCTCGCCGGTCGGGTGGTCGAGACCGACGTGGAGCGCGAGCAGGTAGTCCACGTCGTCGAGGTGGCCGCCCTCGGCGACGGCCTTGCCGCCGGCGACCTGCTCTTCGCTCGGCTGGAAGAACAGCTTGAACGTCCCCTCGAAGTCGGAGTCGATGACGGCGTCGAGGACGCCGAGGCCGATTGTCGCGTGGGCGTCGTGGCCGCAGGCGTGCATGAAGCCCTCGTTCTCGGAGCGGAAGCCCTCGGCGGCCGGGAGGTGGTCGTCGGCCTCGGACTCGGGGATGGGGAGCGCGTCGATGTCGACGCGGAGGCCGACGGTCGGCCCCTCGCCGCGCTCGACGACCGCGACCGCGCCGGTGTAGCCGCCGGCGAGGCGGTCGAGTACGTCCTCGCGCGCGCCGGCCTCGCGGGCCCGCTCGACCCACGCGTCGAGTTCGGCGTCGTCGGGGACGGCCATGCGCTCGTCGGCGTCGAGCGTCTCGGGGCCGACGTAGAGCGCGTCGAGGTCGCGCGTCTCCAGTTCGTCGACGAGGCGGGCGGTGGTGTAGAACTCGCACCACGCGGGTTCGGGGTGGCGGTGCAGGTCGCGTCGAAGCGAGACGAGGTCGTCCATCGTCGCTCGGTGGCTCATGTCTGGACTCTTTTCCCCCGGCGATGATAAACGCTCCCGACGTTTCGTGGGCAAGAAACGCAAGTTTGGAAGAAATAGTTGGAGGAAATTCGTGCCTATTATATATCCCAGTCAAGCTCTGACAAACGATGCCAGAAGAACCGGACATCGAGCTCAGTTTCCGTGGCGGGCGCCTCGTGAGCGCCCTGCCCATCGCCCTGTTCATCGCGTGGGCGATTTTCCAGAGTGGTATCCTCGGTATCGGCGATACGACCGGCCTCGTCGCGGGGATGCTGACAGGACTCATCGCGGGACTGCTGTTCGTCCGGGGAGATTGGAAGGACTACGCGGACGTCATCTTCGCCGGCATGACCCGCCGGGTCGCCGCGACGGCGGTCGTCGCGTGGCTCTGGGCGGGCATGTTCGCAGAGACCATTCAGGTCGGCGGCTTCGTCGACGGCCTCGTCTGGGCGGCCACGGTCCTGAACGTCGGCCCGGGGCTGTTTCCGGCCGTGACGTTCCTGCTCGCGGCGCTCCTGGCGACCGGTATCGGCACCGGCTACGGCACCGCAATCGCCTTCACGAGCCTCGTCTTCCCGGCGGGGCTGCTCCTCGGCGCGAACCCCGTGTTGCTGTTCGGCGCGATTCTCTCCGGCGCGGTGTTCGGGGACAACCTCGCGCCCGTCAGCGACACGACCATCGTCTCCGCGGTCACGCAGGACGCCGACATCGGCGGCGTCGTCGCCTCCCGCGTGAAGTACGCCGTCGTCGCGGCGGCGTTCGCAATCGCGGCGTACCTCGTCGCCGGCTTCGGTATCCCCGGCGTCTGGGGCGGCATGCCGCACGTCGACGTGGCCGGCGAGGTCTCCGCGTCGGTGTCGCCGTGGGGGCTCGTCCACCTGCTCGATATCGCCGTGGTCATCGCCCTCGCCGTCCGCGGGCGGCACATCATCGAGGCCGTCTCGTGGGGGCTGCTCCTCGCGGCGGCGTTCAACGTCGCGCTCGGCGCGGCGAACCTCGTGGACGTGTCGGCCGGGAGCATGCTCCTGTTCAGCGCGCCGCAGAACGGCCTGACGCAGGCGGTCGAGGCGCTGCCGCTCCTCGGTGCCGTCGTCGAGACCGTCCCCGCGGGACAGGTCGGCGTCGGCGGCAGCGTCTACTCCGGCGCGGCCGGCTTCTTCCCGCTTATCGTCCTGACGCTGTTGCTCGTCGCGGGCGCGGAAATCATGCGCGCCGGCGGCGGCTTCGACGCGATTCAGGAACTCGTCATCGACCGCGTCGCCACGACGGTCCGTCGTGCGGAGACCACGATGGTCGTCGGGACGGCGCTCGTCAACGCGACGGTCACCATCAACACGGCGGCCGAAATCGCAATCGCGCCGTACATCGCCACGCTCGGCAAGCGCTTCAACATCAACGGCTACCGCCGCGCCAACATCCTCGACGCCAACACCTCGGCGCTCGGCTACATCTTCCCGTGGGGCGGCGGCCTCCTCGCCGGCTACGGGGCCATGCAGGGTCTCGTCGGCGGCGAGGCGACGCCGTGGTTCACGGCCGAGATGCTCGTGAACCCCGCGTCGGTCTTCCCCTACGTGTTCCACGGCTGGTTCCTCGTGGCGGTGTTCCTGCTCGCCGCGTGGACCGGCTACGGCCGCGAGTACGTCTCCGACCGCACGAGTGAGGAGGTGAGCCGCGTATGAGCCGCCTCGACAAGCTCTTGGCCGGCTGGACGTTCCGCACCGCGACGCCGACGTTCGAACCCGGCGAGGTCATCACGGCCTACGTCAGCGAGCGCAACGGCGACGGCCTCACCGTCCGCATCGGCGACTCGGTCATCCGGGTCGAAGACGGCGAAGGGGCGGCCGTCGAGGACAAGGTTCGGCTGAAGGTCACGTCGTTCGACGCGACCAACCACGTCGGCACTGGCGACGTGGTCGAGGTGCTCGGACCGGACGCCTGAGCGGCCGAAAAACCGGGACGAAAAAACGCAGCCCGCGTCTCTTTTTGCGTGCCGTCGCCGCCGTCAGCGACGGTGGCCCAGCGGCTTTTTCTGTTCGACTTCGATTTCGACGTGGACGCTGTCGGGGAACTCCCTGAGGCCGACTTCGCGGGCAATCTGGTCCGCGCCGTGGATTTCGAGCCGGCGGGTGTAGACGGGGTAGGACCACGACGAGAACTGGTCGCCGGGCTGGAGCGTCCGGTACTGCGGGACGCTCACCTGTTTCGGCTGGTCGGAGTGGGGGCCGCGGCACTCCGCGCCCTTCCGCTCGATGAACTGCTTGAGGTCGTCGACCACTCGGTCGAGGACCGCCTTATCACCGCTTTGAAAGGTGAGTTTCGTGACGAAGGCCATAGCTGGGTACTACTCCTTGTTGCACGCTCCGACGGTAAAAGCGCATCTACACGAACCGGGGACTTCGGGCTCCTCACCCCGAATCCCGAGTGAAAAACCGTGCGAACGCGCTACATCCTCCGATACCCTCTTAAAGGGTGGCACGTTTATTTCGGGTAATGGCAGTCGAAGCGGTCAGCGCTGGAGCCATTCTCTTCCGCGACACCCGCGGCCGGAGGGAGTACTTACTCCTGAAGAGCCGTCCCGGGGACTGGGAGTTCCCGAAGGGCGGGGTCGAAGGGGACGAGGAGCTTCAGCAAACGGCAATCAGGGAGGTCAAAGAGGAGGCGGGAATCCAAGATTTCCGCCTCATCGACGGCTTCCGCGAGGACTACAGCTACGTCTTCGAGGCGAACGGGACGACGATTCACAAGACGGTTCACCTCTTTATCGCGCGGTCGTTCGAGGCGTCCGCGGAGCTCTCGACGGAGCACCGCGACCTCCAGTGGCGCGACTACGAGCAGGCCATCAACACCATCACGCAGGACGGCCCCCGCGAGATATTCGAGCGCGCCCACGAGTTCCTCGACGACCTCGCCGCGAAAAACGAGGGCGAACACAAGTACCTGAAGTAGCGTCGGCCGAACCGGCCGACGCCCGAGACGCGACGCCAGCGAGCGACAGCGCCGCGCGTCGGCGGGGCGGCGCGGGCGGCGACAGCCGCGGTATCATCTGCGTCATCGTCGGGCCGAACGCCGAAGCCCCCCGACCGAAACGCCTTCGGCCTCCCGCCGCAACTCCCGGTCGTGAGCGACGCCGCCGACCGCGACCGCGACCGTGACCCCGAGTTCGCCTTCGAGCTCCGGGTCTGTCGCTGGGCCGAGCGCGCGTGGCATCCCGACGGCCCGCGCCCCGCGTTCGTCGCCCGACAGCTCGGCACCCGACAGCGCCGCTGGGACACCGTCGTCGTCGAGGTCGACCCCGAGGCGTTCGCCGCCCGGCGCGCCCTCTCGACCGACGGCTTCGACTCGGACCTGTTGCGCGTCGTCCGCCACGCGCCCGCCGAGTGGGCGTGGTACAGAGACGCCATCCCCGAACCCGACTTCCCGTGGCGACACGTCGTGCCCGCGGTCCACCGCGCGGCGGGGCTCGGCCTCGTCGAGAAACGCCGCGGCTCGCGGAACCGCGTCGAGTACCGCCGGACCGCACCGTACCCCGACTGGGTCGAGCGCGTCGTCGCCATCGAGAACAAGCCGAACCTCGACGCCAGCGCCGCCCGCGCGCTCGCAGACCAACTCGAACACGACGTGTCGCGGGCGCTCGCCGACGAGGTCTGGGTCGCCACCGAGGTGACGGGCCGGCGGGTCGAACCCGCCCTGCTTGAAGACTTGCCGGTCGAAGTCGGCATCCTCGGCGTCGACGGCGACTCGGCGGAGGTGCTGTGGCACCCGAGCTCGCTCTCGCCCGACTCCGAAGACGCCCGGCGGCGACTCGTCCTCGCCGAGCGCGCCTTCGACCGCGGCTGGCGCAACTACGTGGACACGATGCGACCCGACTGCCGACAGTTCGAACTCGACCGGCGCGGCCGGGCGCTCGTCCCGCGGTGCGCCGCGAAAGACTGCTATCAGAGCCAGCGCGAGTGCGCCCACTCGTGTCCGTCGTTCGAGCCGGAGCCGCCGGCGTGGCGGATGAACGGCTGGCCCATCGAGGGCGGCCCCGGCAAGGGCGTCCGCCGGATTCTGGAGGCGCGGCGCGAGCGCGAACGAGACCGCGCCGAGCGCGGCAGTGAGAACGCCTAACTTCGCGCCCCGCCGACCGAGCGGTATGGAACGATTCCAGAACACGAGCCTGCCGGACTGGGACTGGTGGGGGAAGCTCTGGCCGACGCCGGGCGAGACGCTTCGGGACCTCGGGCTGTCGGCGGGCGACACCGTCGTGGAAATCGGGTGCGGAAACGGCTACTTCGCGCTCCCCGCGGCGCGAATCGTCGCGCCGGCCACGGTGTACGCGGTCGACCTCGACGACGACCTCCTCGCGGAACTCGGCCACCTCGCCGCCCAGCAACGCATCGACAACGTGGTCTCGGTCCGCGGCGACGCCCGCGAGCTTTCGGCGCACGTCTCGGACCCCGTCGACGTGGCGCTGTTCGCCAACGCGTTCCACGGCGTCGACGACCCCGAGGAGTTCCTGACGGAAGTCGAGTCGGTCCTCGACGACGACGGCCGGTTCGTCGTCGTCAACTGGCGGCCGCTCCCCCGAGCGGAGACGACCATCGCTGGCGAACCGCGCGGCCCGCCGACCGACCTGCGGCTCGGCCCGGAGGAGACCGCGGCGATGGTCGAAGAGGCGACCGACCTCGCTGTGACGGCGGAACTCGATATCCCGCCGTACCACTACGCGCTGGTGTTCGAGCGGCGCGAATAACGACCGCGGAGGCGGGCGGTTAGACGACTTCCACGTCGACCTCGTCGCGCTCGACGGCGAGGCGGAACGTGGGGACGGTCCGGTAGACGACTTCGATGACGCCCTTGCGGCGGAGGCTCTGGAGCGCGCGGCGCACGTCGTCAACGTCGGGGTCGATGTCGAACTCGTCGCGGAGCTTGTTGAGGACGCTGACGACGCTCTCGGAGCGCTCGTCGGGGCCGGCGACGACCTCGAAGACGCGGGCTTCGAGCGAGGGGACGCGGATGACGCTCGGCACGGATTCGGCCTCGTCGTCGCCCTCGACGCCGGGTTCGACGCCGACGAGTTCGGCCGCCTCGGCCGTCGCGCGGATGAGGCTGTTGTCGTCGCGGTAGTAGTAGTCTTTCAGCTCGGATTCGAGGTAGCGGTGGACCTCGCTCCCGCTTTCGAGGTCCCAGCGGTTCTGTAACTCCTTGTTCTTCGTCGGCTGGAGCCGGACGATGTCGGCGAGGCGTTCTTCCGCCTCGTCGGAGAGCGTCATATCGGTGGATTCGACGGAGGGGCTATAACGTTGTTCTGGATTCTTCAGCGCGACCGGCGAACGTTAATTATTATCCCTGTGCCTCGCGTCGCCCCGAGTATGAGCTGGGACACCCTCCGACTCGACTGGGACGGCGACGTGGCGACCATCACCATCGACCGCCCCGAGCAGATGAACGCGCTCAACGCGGACACGCTCGACGCGCTCGAAGACGCCCTCGACGAGGCCGAAGCCGACGGCGCTCGGGTGGTCGTCCTCACCGGCGCGGGCGACGAGGCGTTCATCGCGGGCGCGGACATCGGCTACATGAAAGACATCGGAACGCCCGCCGCGCAGAACTACGCCGAGCAGGGCCACCGCATCGCGACGCGCTTGGAGGAGTTCCCCGCGCCGACCGTCGCGGCCATCAACGGCTACGCCTTCGGCGGCGGCATGGAGTTCGCGCTGGCGTGCGACCTCCGGGTCGCCTCCGAGCGCGCGCTCCTCGGGCAGACCGAAATCGACCTCGGCATCATGCCCGGGTGGGGCGGGAGCGTCCGCCTGCCGGCGCTCGTCGGCGACGAGGTCGCCCGCCGGCTCATCTTCTTCGGCGAGCGCATCGACGCCAGCGACGCCCACGAGTACGGCATCGTCGGCGAGGTCGTCGCCCACGACCAACTCGACTCGCACGTCGAAGACCTCGCCGCCGACCTCGCGTCGAAGCCGCGGCACGCCCTCGCGGGCGCGAAAGCCGCCATCAACATGTCCCACGACGCGCCGCGGGACGCCGCGCTCGACTTCGAAGCCCGCGTCTGGAGCGGCCTGTTCGGCACCCACGACCAGCGCGAGGGGATGGAGGCGTTCCTCGACAAGCGCGACCCCGACTTCGAATAGAACCGAGAGAGCTCTTGTTTCCGGTTTATTCGGGCGATTCGAGTCACCGATTCTCCCGCATAGCCGTGCTAGCACGGCTCCGACAACTGCTAATACGCTCTATGTATAATGAATAATCGTGAAAGAATCAATCACGCTCGCCCGCGTCGAATCCCTCCTCGAAGACCTGTCGTACCCGGTCTCGCGCCGGGACGCCGCGACCTCCTTCGACGGTGTGACGGTGCTCATGGCCGACGGGAACGCCGACCTCGGTGAGTTAGTCCGGAACTGCCTCACGAGCGAGTTCACCGACGCGAAGGACCTGTACTACGAACTGAACAACGCGATGCCAATCGAGGCGCTCGGCGAACCGGGGCAGTCCGACGGCGACGCCTGAGTCGCCCGCTCGGCACCGGCTTTTTTCAGCGCTCACCCCGCGAGCGCGGCGCAATCCTGACGCTTAAGTCCCTCAAGCGGTAGGACGTACTATCATGGAGTTTTGCGACGACTGCGGGTCCCTGATGACGCCGCAAGACGGCGTCTGGGTCTGTCCGAACGGCCACGAGAAAGCCCGAGACAGCGAAAAAGAGAAGTCGATGGTCACGACCGAGGGCCAGGAGTCCAGCGAGGTCGTCGACATGTCCGACGTGGACAACGCCGACATCGGCCCGACGACGAAGGCCATCTGCCCGAAGTGCGGCCACGACGTGGCGCGCTACGAGATGAAGCAGATTCGCTCGGCCGACGAGTCCGAGACGCGCTTTTTCACCTGCGTCGAGTGCGACCACAAGTGGCGCGAAGACGACCACTGAGCGACCCGCTTTTTTCAGCCCTCCGTCCGTAACGCGGGGCATGGCCGACGCGCCCGCCCCGCCGACGCTCCCGCCGCTGGAGGGTTGGGTCCGCGTCGACGACGCGACGGACCGCCCGTTCGAACTCGGCCCCGTCAGCGTCGTCGCCCGGACGGTCGTCTACGAGGACGCCGCCATCCGCGAGCGCGTGCCGGCGACCGCCGACGGCCCGTGGCGCTTTCTGTTCGCCAGCCGCCTCGAAATCCGGCCGCACACACCGCCGTCGAAGTCGCTGACGAAACTGGTCGGCAAACGAGCGAGCGCCGGCTTCCGGTCGCGCCTCGAAGCCCGCGGCTTCTCGGACGTTCGGCGCGTCGAGTCGCGGACGCTCCGGGTACGAGTTGGCGGCGGTGGCGACGGCCAGCGCGACGCCGGCCGAGACGACGACACCCGAGGAGACGACGCGACCGAATCCGAGGCCGACGTGATTCGCTACGCCGCGACCGTCGAACTCGCCGGGGTCGAACTCGCCGCGGACGCCTACCTCGCGGTGACGCCGGTCGACGGCGAGTTCCGCCTGACCGGCGGCGCGTACCCCCGCGAGGTCCGCGGTGGCGACGGGGAGACGGCCGCGGCGCTCCGCGAGGCAATCGACCCGGAGCGGTTCAGAGAAGAGCTGTTTCGCGTGATTCGCGGCGTCGGGTGAGGGAACGAAGTCGGGCCGAAAGAGCGGTTGGCCCGCCGGCGTCGGACTCGCTCACTCGTTGCGGGCGAACACGAGGTAGCCGGTGTGGCCGACGCCGGCGGTCGAGGGGCGCGACCCGCGGTCGTTGAAGTCCATCTGTCGCTGAATCGTCTCGAACGTCTCCACGTCCGAGAGCCCCGCCTCTCTGGCGGCTTCGACGGCCGCGCGCGTGCCCTCCACGAACGGGGAGTAGACGGCGACGTAGCCGCCGGTCACGAGCAGGTCGGGCGCGTGGCGGACGACCTCTGGCGCGTTCTCGGTGTCGAGCGTGAGCGCGTCGAACCCCGAGTCCGCGAGGTCGTCGAGTTCGTCGGTGATGTCGCCGGTGCGAACGTCGACGCGCTGTTCGACGCCCGCGAGACGCATGTTCTCGCGAGCCACGTCCGCGAACTCGGCGTCGCGTTCGAACGTCGTCACGTCGACGCCGAGGCGGCCGAGGTACGCCGAGAGGACGCCCGTGCCGGTGCCCGCGTCGAGGACCCGCTCGCCGGCCGCGATACCCGTGTGGCCGACGATGAGGCCGATATCGCGCGGCATCATCGGCGCGCCGGTGCGCTCGAAGTGGTTGAAGAGGTCCGGGCCGCGCGGCTCGCGGACGAGGAACTCCTCGCCGATGTGGGTTTCGAGCGTCTGGCCGGCTTCCACGTCCTCGGGGACGGTGAGCATCCCGAGGTCGGTGTGCAGTTCGTCGCCGGGCGCTCGGAGGTACTCCCGGTCGCCGTGGACGAGGAGTATCACTCCAGTCGCGCGATGGCCGCGGCGAGGTCGCCGTCTTCGGCCTCCAGCGCTTCGCGGGCCTCGTCCTCGGGGACGCCGGCGCGCTGGGCCACGATGGCAACGTCGTCGGCCGGGATGGCGTCGGCGGCCTCGGCGGACTCGACGGACTCGTCGCCGCCGTCGTCGCCGGCACCGAGTTCGCGCGTCTCGGGCTCGCCGACGATTTGATACGTCTCTTGGCCCTGCGCGTCCATGCGCGTGACCTGCGCGTCGCTGAAGACGAGCTCCTCGTCGCCCGTCTTGATGACGACTTCCTCGGCATCGAGCTCCGTCACGTCGATGCCCATCTGCTTCATCATCTGCTTCATCTTTCGCGGGTTCATCCCGCCGCCTCCAAACATACCCGAACGGTCGGGGTGGGCGCTCAAAAGCGTGGCGAACGTCGGTGCGCGGCGGTCGGTGCGCGTCCCGGCGGTCGCGCGCTCACTCGACCCGCGTGCTGACCGCGAGGCCGCTGCCGACCGGGAGGACGATGGTCTCGTACCGCGGGTCGGCCCGGACCGCGTCGAGGAACGCCGCGATGCCGCGGGTGTCGGCGTCGGCTCCGTCGAGGGCCTCGGCCCGGCCTTCGCTCCAGTCGGTGAGCGCGCCGAAATCGACCGGGCCGCGCATCACGTTGTCAGCGACGACGACTCCGCCGACCGCGACGCGGTCGGAGACGAGGTCGAACGCCTCGGCGTAGCGGTGTTTCTGGTGGTCCAACAACACGAGGTCGAACTCGCCGTCGACGCCCTCGAACAGGTCGAGCGCGTCGCCTTCGAGGAACGTCGTCCGGCCGGCGAGGCCGGCCCGGTCGAGAAACTCCCGCGCCATGTCGAGTTCGTGGGCGTCGTGTTCGGTCAGGAAGAGTTCTGCGTCGTCGGCCATCCCCTCCGCGAACCACGTCGCGGAGTAGCCGAAGCCGGAGCCGAACTCGAACAGCCGCGTCGCGTCCGCGAGGTGCGCGAGGACGCGGAGCACGCCGCCCGCCTCGGGGCCGATGATGGGAAAGCCGTGCTCGTCGGCGTAGGCGGCCATCTCGGCCTGCACCGCGTCGTGTTCGGGCGCGGTCGCCGCGAGGAACCGCCGCGTCTCGTCGGTCAGGATGTCCATGGCGAAGCAGGGCGCGCGAGCGACATAAAATCGGTCGCCGCGGCCGCGTTCGCGGGGACACCGTCACACCCTCGGTCGCGCGCTCACGGTCGGAGACAGCGACCGATATCCGCCGACCCGCGTACGCTTAAGTAGGGACAAACCACATCTTCGACCATGTTTGATCCCGACGAGCTCGAAGAGATTCGGGAGGCGAAAGCCGAGTGGGAAGACGAGACGCTGGGGCCGACGCTCGACCGCTTCGGGGAGCGGAAAGAGGAGTTCACGACCGACACGGGCGGCAACGTCGTCAAGCGGCTCTACACCCCGGACGACGCCGACGTGGACTACGACGAGGACGTTGGCTTCCCGGGCGAAAAGCCCTACACGCGCGGGGTGTATCCGACGATGCACCGCGGGCGGCTCTGGACGATGCGGCAGTACGCGGGCTTCGGGACGGCCGCCGAGACCAACGAGCGGTTCCGCTACCTCATCGACAACGGCTCGTCGGGGCTGTCGCTCGCGTTCGACCTGCCGACGCAGATGGGCTACGACTCCGACGCGATGATGGCCGCCGGCGAGGTGGGGAAATCCGGCGTCGCCATCGACAGCCTCCACGACATGGAGACGGTGTTCGACGGCATCGACCTCGGTGAGGTCTCCACGTCGATGACCATCAACGCCCCGGCGGCGGTGTTGCTGGCGATGTACGTCGCCCTCGGTGACAAGCAGGGCGTCCCCCGCGAGGAGCTTCGCGGAACCATCCAAAACGACATCATGAAGGAGTACATCGCGCGGAACCTCTACATCTTCCCGCCGGAGCCGTCGATGCGGCTCATCACGGACATCTTCGAGTTCTGCGCGGCGGAGACGCCGAAGTTCAACACCATCTCCATCTCCGGCTACCACATCCGCGAGGCCGGTTCGACCGCCGCCCAAGAGGTCGCGTTCACCCTCGGCAACGGCATCCAGTACGTCGAGGCCGCGGTCGACGCCGGCCTCGACGTGGACGACTTCGCCCCGCAGTTGTCCTTCTTCTTCAACGCCCACAACAACATCCTCGAAGAGGTGGCGAAGTTCCGCGCCGCCCGGCGGATGTGGGCGAAAATCATGGAAGAGCGCTTCGGCGCGGAGAACCCGAAGTCGATGCAGTTGAAGTTCCACACCCAGACCGGCGGCTCGACGCTCACCGCCCAGCAGGTCGAGAACAACGTCGTCCGCGTCGCCTATCAGGCGCTTGCGGCCGTCCTCGGCGGCACGCAGTCGCTCCACACTAACGGGAAGGACGAGGCGCTGTCACTCCCCACGGAAAAGTCGGTTCGGACGGCGCTCCGCACCCAGCAGATTCTCGCCCACGAGTCGGGCGCGGCCGACACCATCGACCCGCTGGCGGGCAGTTACTACGTCGAGGCGCTGACCGACGACATCGAAGACGAGGCGTTCGACCTGCTCGACGAGGTGGACGAGCGCGGCGGCATGCTCGACGCCGTGAAAAACCAGTGGGTTCAGCGGGAGATTCAGGACGTGGCCTACGAGCGCCAACGCGAGATAGAGGAGGGCGAGCGCGTCATCGTCGGCGTCAACGAGTACCAAGTGGACGAGGAGCCGACCGTCGAGGTCCAAGAGGTCTCCGAGGAAGAAGAGCAAAAGCAGGTCGAGTCGCTCGACGCCCGGAAGGACGACCGCGACGAGGAGGCCGTCGAGGCCGCGTTGGAAGACATCCGCGCCGCCGCGAACGGCGACGAGAACCTCCTCCCGCTCATCGTCACGGCGGTCAAGGCCTACGCGACGGTCGGGGAAATCTGCGGCGTCCTCCGCGAGGAGTTCGGAGAGTACGAACCCGGCATGGCCTGAGCTGCCCCTACACTCCCGAACGACCGGCGCCGGCGACCGCCCCGCACCCCGCGCCCCGTGCCAACGAGTCACTAATTCTATACTTTCACCCGTCCAACAACTTTTATTATCACCCCCCGAGTGGAGACAATCGAGGCTTATGATGCCGCTTATCGCGTTCTAAACCCGTCACACGCCCGGCCGCCGTCTGTCGGCGCGAGGTTCGCGCCACCAGTCGCTCGATTTTCGAGCGGCGGCCGTCGCGTTGCGGGGCTCTTCGACCGGAGAGCCCCCGGTATCGCATCCGATTGTCCCCCTCACCAGACGAATGTCACGACAACGCTCCAGAGACAGTCGTACCGGCTCCGACTACCACCCCTCGAATCACCGACCCGCGCCCTCGTTGGCGACGCAGGCCGCCCTGCTCACCTCGATGGCCGCGGTCGTCGCGGTCGTCACCTACCCCGTGGCGTCGCTCGCGGTCGCCGTCACCGTCGCCGCCATCGTCGCCGTCGCCCGCGTCGTCGTCACCCGGGTCGACCGCTCGATGCTGACGGTCGACGTGCCCGGCGTCCCCGTCGAGGTCACGGTCGCCCGGACCGCCCGCGACTGAGGCCCGACCCGACGCCGTGAGTCACACGCCGACTCGCTCGCTACCTTCGAACTTCACGCCCCTCGCGTCCCGCTCTTGACGCGCGCTCCTGCGCTCATTTTCGTTCCCCACTCTCGACGCGTTTCCCGCTTTCGCGTCGCTCACCGACCCCGACGAGTCGAGTTCGAAGCACTCGCCCGGCCGCCACGAAGACCATTGCCTGGAGGTAGCCGAAGACGGCGAGCGCCGGGTAGAACACCGCCGTCTCGCGAACGCCGAACTCGTTGGCCGCGAGCGTGTCGAAGAAGAAGGCGGCCACCAGCGCGGGGTAATCGACGACCCAGATTTCTCTCGGCACCACGCCGACGAAGCCGACTGCCCACACGGCCGCGAGCGCGGCGAAGACGGCGACTGTGGCCCGGTCCGTGGCGAGTCGGACGACCCCGCGTGCGAGTCGCCGCGGGTCTCGGGTGACCCGCCGAGTCGTCGGCGTCACCGTCGGCTCACGCCACGTCGGCGTTCGACTCGGACGCCGATTCCGCGTCGGCGTCGGGGTCGGTGCCGCCGACGAGCGTGACGGCGGTCCCGTAGGCCAGAATCTCGGCCGCTCCTTGGGCCACCTCGGCGGTCACGTACCGGACGCCGACGACGGCGTCGGCACCCATCGCCTCCGCCTCCGCCACCATCCGGTCTGTCGCCTCGTCGCGCGCCTCGGCCATCAGCCCGGTGTAGGACTTGAGTTCGCCGCCGACGATGTTGCGGAGTCCCTGCGTGATGTCGCGGCCGACGTTGCGGGCGCGAATCGTGTTCCCGCGGACGGCACCCAGCGTCTCCTCGATGTCGCGGCCGACGACCGTCTCCGTTGTCGTTACTATCATGACAGGAGTATCGAACCGTCTGGGTTTATCCGTTGCGCCCGACGAACTGGAGGCATGCATCTCGACCACGTCGGAATCGCCACGCCCGACGCCGCCGGACTGGCCGCGCTGTTCGCGGAGCTGTTCGACGCGCCCGTGGCTCACGAGGAGACGTTCGACGGCATGTCGGTCGTCTTCCTCGAACTCGAAAACGGCTACTTCGAACTGCTCGAACCCCACGAGGAGGGTGCCATCTCGAAGTTCCTCGACAAGCGCGGCGGCGGTATCCACCACGTCGCCGTCGAGACCGACGACATCGAGGCCGCGCTCCGGACCGCCGAGGCCGCCGGCGTCGACCGCATCGACGAGGAGCCGCGCCCCGGCGCGTGGGGCCACGAGGTCGCCTTCTTACATCCCAAGTCCACGGGCGGCGTCCTCGTGGAGTTCGTCTCGCACTGAGCGATGACGGGCGCTCCCGACGACGCGGCCGGTGGCGACGACTCCGAGTCGACCGAGGACGACGCAACCGCCGCCGACGCCCGCGGGTTCGCCGGGCCGATGCGCGACTGGCTCTCCCACCGGGTCGCCGCGACGCCCGACCGACAGGCGCTTATCCACGCCGCGACCGGCGACTCGTGGACCTTCCGCGAACTCGACGCGCTCGTGGACGAGACCGCCGGCCAACTCGCCGCCCTCGGCGTCGAGGCCGGCGACCACCTCGGCGTCGTTCTCGACCCCGGCGTCGACTACGTCCGACTCATCCACGCCGCGACGCGGCTCGGGGCCGTGCTCGTGCCCCTCAGCGACCGACTCACCGCCGACGAAATCGCTCGCAACGTCGAACTCGCGGACGTGACCACGCTCGTCTGCGGCGAGTCCACCGAGTCGACGGCGGTCGAGGCGACGACCGACGTGCCCGTCGTCTCCGTGGACGACCCGCGGTGGGAGGGCGTCATCAACCTCTCGTCTATCGCGCCCAAGCGGGTCGAACCCGCGGGCTGGTCGCTCTCGGAGACGGTGCTCCTGCTTTTCACCTCGGGGACGACCGGGACGCCGAAGGCGGTGCAACTCACGATGGGAAACCTGCTTGCGAACGCCGTCGCCGGGGCGTTCCGACTCGGCGTCTCGCGCGACGACCGGTGGCTCGTCACGCTCTCGTTGCACCACATGGGCGGCATCGGCCCGATTCTCCGCGGCCCGCTGTACGGGACGACGGTCGTCCTCCGCGAGGGGTTCGACGCCGGCGGCGCGGCCGACGACATCGGCAAGTACGACGTGACGGGCGTCTCGCTCGTGCCGACGATGCTCACGCGGATGCTCGACAGCCGGGGGACGCTCTCGGACTCGCTCCGCGTGGTGCTCCTCGGCGGCGCGCCCGCCCCCGACGAACTCATCGAGCGCTGTCGGAACTACTCGGTGCCGGTCCACCCGACCTACGGTATGACCGAGACGGCGTCGCAGGTCGCCACCGCGACCCCGCGGGAGGCGTTCGACGACGTGGGGACCGTCGGGCGGCCGCTCTACTTCACCGACCTCCGGGTCGTCGACGAGGACGGAACCCCCGTCGAACCCGGCGCGCCGGGCGAACTCGTCGTGTCGGGACCGACCGTCTCGCCCGGCTACTACCGGAACCCCGAGGCCACCGCCGACGCCTTCAGCGACGCCGGTCTCCGAACCGGCGACATCGGCTACCGCGACGACGACGGTCTCCTGTACGTCCTGAACCGGAAGGACGACCGCATCATCACCGGCGGCGAGAACGTCGACCCCGGCGAGGTCGCGGCGGTCCTGCGGGACCACCCCGACGTTGACGACGCCACCGTGCTCGGGGTCCCCGACGCCGAGTGGGGCGAGCGCGTCGCCGCCCTCGTCGTTCCCGCGGACCCGGAGAACCCACCGGACGACGAGGACCTCGACGACTTCTGTCGCGAGCGACTCGCCGGGTTCAAATGCCCGCGACTGGTCGCGACCGCGGACGAACTCCCGCGGACCGTCTCGGGGACCGTCGACCGCGAGGCGGTCCGCGAGCGACTGGTCGCGGCCAAGCCCGTCGCGGAGGCCGAACCGGAGCACGCGACCGATTACGACGACACCGACGACGATGCCGGTGACGACGGTGACGACGACGACGACGACGAGTCCGACGACTCCGAGACCGACTCCGGCGAGGCGACGCCCGCGAGCGACGCCGACGAGGCCGCCATCGACGACGCCGAGGGCGACGCGACAGTCGCGGACGCGGAACGCGACGGAGACGAGGCCGAGGACGATAGTGAAGCGAGCGTCGACGGAGCCGAACGCGGCGACGCCGAGCGCGCGGAAGGCGACACCGACAACGGAGACGCCGACGCCGGCGATACCGACGGCGGCGACGGTGGTGATGAGTTCGTTCCCGACCGCGACGAGTGAGTGAACGCGCCCGCGGGTGACGCCGAATCCGCAGCCCGCACCACGCCGAGTCGTTTCCAAACAATCATTACGTTTTACCACAAGAGGACAGTATGGTAGGTGCTACCAACCAGACACTTCGGCCGTTCCTGTGGCGCGCGGGCAAGCTCTATCCGGACCGCGAAATCGTCTCTCGGACCGCCGAAGGGCTGGAACGCTACACGTACGCGGAGTACGAGGGGCGCGTGGCACGGCTCGCGGGGGCGCTTTCGGACGCCGGCATCGGGGACGGCGACCGGGTGGCGACGTTCTGCTGGAACCACAACCGACATTTCGAGACGTACTTCGGGGTCCCCTCGATGGGCGCGCAGCTGCACACCATCAACCCGCTTCTGCCCGACCACCACATCCAGTACATCGTCGAGAACGCGAAGGACCGCATCATCTTCGTGGACCCGTCGCTCGCGCCGAAACTCGCCGGCGCGGTCGACGAGGACGCCTTCGCCTCCGTCGAGCAGTTCGTCGTGATGGCCTCCGAGGTACCGGACGACGTGGGCCTGTCCCCGGTGACGGACTACGAGTCGTTCATCGCTGACCACCCCGACGAGTACGACTGGCCGGACCTCCCGGAGGACCAGCCGGCGGGGATGTGTTACACCTCGGGGACGACGGGCCAGCCGAAAGGCGTCGAGTACTCCCAGCAGATGCTGTGGGCGCACACGATGGCGACGCTCCCCGAATCCGGCCTCGACATCGGCGCGAAAGACGTCATCATGCCGGTCGTCCCGATGTTCCACGTCAACGCGTGGGGCCTGCCGTTTTCGACGACCGCGGCGGGCGCGAAACACGTCTACCCCGGCCCGTCGCCGACGCCCGAGGACCTCGCGACACTCATCGAAGAGGAGGGCGTGACGATGACCGCGGGCGTGCCGACGGTGTGGCTCGGCCTGCTCGACTACCTCGACGAGCACGACGCGGACATCTCGTCGCTCGAACGCATCATCATCGGCGGGTCGGCCGCGCCCAAGTCGGTCATCCGCCGGTTCGACGAGGAACACGACGTGGACGTGCTCCACGCGTGGGGCATGACGGAGATGTCGCCGGTCGGGACCGTCGCCCACCTCAAGCCGGGGATGGAGGACCTCCCCGCCGAAGCGCAGTACGAAAAGCGCGCCAAGCAGGGCCTGCTCGCGCCGGGGCTGGAGATGCGCGTCGTCGACGACGACGGGAACGAGGTCCCGTGGGACGGCGAGGAGTTCGGCGAGCTGTGGGTCCGCGGCCCGTGGGTGACGACCGAGTACTTCGAGCGCCCCGACGCGAACGAGGAGGACTACGAGGATGGCTGGCTGAAGACCGGCGACGTGGTCACGGTGGACGAAGACGGCTACGTCCAAATCGTCGACCGGGCGAAAGACGTTATCAAATCCGGCGGGGAGTGGATTTCGTCGCTCGAACTCGAAAACAGCATCATGGCCCACGACGACGTGGCCGAGGCGACCGTCATTGGCGTCCCCCACGAACGCTGGCAGGAGCGCCCCGTGGCCTTTATCGTCCCGAAGGGCGGCGTCGACGAGGACGCGCTCAAGGCCGACCTCGTCGCGCGCGTCGAAGACGAGTTCCCGAAGTGGTGGGCCCCCGACGAGGTCGTGTTCATCGACGAGGTGCCGAAGACCGCGACCGGCAAGTTCGACAAGAAGGTGCTCCGCGACCGGTACGACGACTCGTCGCTCATCGAGGGCAAGACGCCCGATTCGGAGGCTCCGTCGGACGAATGAGCGTCGGGCAACGGCTATTTTAACAAAAAACAAGTTTGAAGTTTAGACTGGTTCCATGCCTATTTTTACTGTACGATTCCATGGCGTGGTATGGAACTTCTCGACGACTCCATCGTGCCCGAACACGCCCGCGACCTCAAGCAGGAGGCCCGCGAGTTCGCCGAAGCGCACATCGAACCGGTCGCGGCGGACTACTACGAGTCCGGCGAGTACCCCCGCGAGGTGCTCCAAGCGGGGATGGACGCGGGGCTCGTCGCACAGGACATCTCCGAGGAGTACGGCGGCAAGGGTTTCGACCTCCAGCAGATGCTCGCCATCTCCGAGGAGTTCTACCGCGCCGACGCCGGTATCGCGCTGACGCTCCAGCTCGCCTCGTTCGGCTGCGAGATTATGGAGCACTACGGCAGCGAAGAACAGAAAGAGAAGTGGCTCCGCCCGGTCGCGGAAAACGAGCAGCTTTCGGGGCTCGCGGTCTCCGAGCCGCAGACCGGCTCCGACATGGCCGGCATGGAGACGACCGCCGAGAAGACCGACGACGGCTACGTCCTCAACGGCGAGAAGTACTGGGTCGGCAACGCCGTCGAGGCCGACTGGCTGACGGTGTACGCCAAGACCGCCGACACCGACGACCGCTACTCGAACTACTCGATGTTCATCGTGCCGACCGACACGCCCGGCTACGAGGCGGAACACATCCCCGAGAAGATGGGTATGCGCGCCTCCAAGCAGGGCCACATCGTCTTCGACGACTGCGAGGTGCCCGAGGAGAACCTCATCGGCACCGAGGGCGGCGGCTTCTACATGCTCGCGGACTTCTTCAACCACGGCCGCGTCATCGTCGGCGGCCACAGCCTCGGCCTCGCGGCCGCCGCCATCGAGGAGACGTGGGAGTTCGTCCACGACCGGCAAGCGTTCGGGCGCAGCGTCTCGGAGTTCCAAGCGGTCCAGCACATCCTCGCCGATATGCGCATGGAGTTCGAGGCGGCCCGCGCGCTCAACTGGCGCGCCGCCGAGAAGGTCGCGAACGGCGAGGACGCCGGCTTCTGGGCGGCCGCAACGAAGACGAAATCGACCGAGACGGCGGTCGACGTGGCCGAGCGTGGCATGCAGCTCCACGGCGGCCGGTCGGTCCTCAACGAGTACAAGATTTCGCGGGTCTACCGCGACGCGCGCATCCCGGTCATCTACGAGGGCGCAAACGAGATTCAGCGCAACCTCATCTACCGGCAGGGCGGGCTGTGAGCAGGCCCCGGCACGGCCCCCGGAACTGACAACTCGTTTTCCGGTTTGGCATGGCTTGACCGGAACGCAGTTACTATCTGAGCGTCGTACCTTGAGTCAGCACCAATGGTACGCACGAGCGTTATCGGCTGCGGAAACATGGGGAGCGCCCTCCTCACCGGGCTCTGGAAGGCGGGCGGCCACTCGGTCGTCGCCTGCGACCTCGACCCCGACGCCCTCGCCGCGGTCGCCGACTACTGTGAAGAGACGACGGACGACGTGTCGCGCGCGGCCGACGCCGACGTGGTGTTCGTCGCGGTCAAGCCCGACATCGTCGAGGCCGTCCTCTCGGAACTCGATTTGTCTCCCGACCAGACTCTCGTCACCATCGCCGCGGGCGTCCCGACCGCGTTCGTCGAGGCGCACACCGACGCCCGCGTCGTTCGCATCATGCCGAACCTCGCCGCCGAGACCCGCGACATGGCGGCGGCGGCGACCGGCGACCTGACCGACGAGGTCCGCGAACTCCTCTCGGACGTGGGCGAGTTCGTCGAGGTCGAAGAGTCCCAGATGGATATCGCCACCGCGGTCAACGGCAGCGGGCCGGCCTTCGTCTTCTATCTCATCGAGGCCGTCACGCAGGCCGGTATCGCGGGCGGACTCTCCGAGGAAGACGCCGAGATTCTCGCCGCTCAGACGTTCAAGGGCGCGGCCGAGACCGTCGTCCAGGACGACCGCACCGCCGACGAACTCATCGACGCGGTCTGCTCGCCGAACGGGACGACCATCGAGGGGATGGAGGTCCTCTGGGACAGCGACGCCGACGACGCCGTCACCGAGGCGGTCGTCGCGGCCGAGCGTCGGTCGAAGGAACTCGCGGAGGAGTTCGCTGATGAGTGAACTGAGCGAGACGGCGGAGGCGTCCGAGGCGTCCGAGTCGACTGCGGCCGTCGACCCCGATGCGGTCGCCGCCGCCCGCGACGCCGCCGCCGAGGCGGACCGCGTCATCGTCAAGGCCGGCACCAACTCGCTGACCGACGAGGACTCCAACCTCGACGACGACAAACTCGACAAGCTCGTCGACGACATTGAGTCGCTGCTCTCGCGCGGTAAGGAGGTGCTGCTCGTCTCCTCGGGCGCGGTCGGGGCCGGCATCGGACGGCTCGACCACCCCACGGCGGACCGCGACACTCTCGAAGCGTCGCAGGCGCTGTCGACGGTCGGCCAGAGCCTGCTCATGCACCGCTACACCGAGAGCTTCGAGCGCTACGACCGGAAGGTCGCCCAGATACTCATCACCCAGCACGACCTGGAGAACCCCGAGCGCTTCACCAACTTCCGGAACACGGTCGAGACGCTGCTGGAGTGGGGCGTCGTGCCCATCATCAACGAGAACGACGCGGTCGCCACCGAAGAGCTCCAAATCGGAGACAACGACATGATTTCGTCGGACATCGCGGTCGGCATCGGCGTCGACCTGCTCGTGACGCTCACCGACGTGGGCGGCGTCTACACCGGCAATCCGAAGGAGGACTCCGACGCCGAGCGCATCGAAGTCGTCGGCGACAATTACAGCGACGTGGAGGACATCGTCACCGCGAGCTCGACCGGCGGCTTCGGCGGCATCCAGACGAAGGTCCGCGGCGCACGCGACGCCGCCGAGTACGGCATCCCCGCCGTCATCGCGCGGTCGACCGAGCCCGACGTGCTGGCGAAGATAGCCGAGCGCGAATCGGTGGGAACAATGTTCCTCCCCCTCGATGGTGAACTCGATGACTGAGCGAGACACGACCGCGCAGGTCGAACGGGCACAGTCGGCGGCGCTCCGCCTCGCCAACGTCGACGCGGCCGACCGCGACGCCGCGCTCGGAGCCATCGCGGACGCCATCCGCGACAACAGCGAGGCGATTCTCGCGGCCAACCGCGAGGACGTCGAGGAGGCCGAGGCGATGCTCGCCGCCGGCGAGTACACGCAGGCGCTCGTGGACCGCCTCAAACTCGACGAGGCGAAGTTGGACGACATCGCCGGGATGGTCGAGTCCGTCGCCGAGCAGGACGACCCGCTCGGCGAGACGCTGGAAGCGCGCGAACTGGACGAGGACCTCGAACTGTACAAACTCTCGGTCCCCATCGGCGTCGTGGCGACCATCTTCGAGTCGCGGCCCGACGCGCTGGTCCAAATCGCCGCGCTGGCGCTGAAGTCCGGCAACGCCGTCATCCTCAAGGGCGGCAGCGAGGCCAGCGAGTCGAACCGCGTGCTGTACGAGACGATTCTGTCCGCCACCGAGGAGCTGCCCGACGGCTGGGCGACGCTCATCGAAGCCCACGAGGAGGTCGACCGCCTGCTCGAACTCGACGACATGGTCGACCTCGTGATGCCCCGCGGCTCCTCGGAGTTCGTCAGCTACATCCAGGACAACACCCAGATTCCCGTCCTCGGCCACACCGAGGGCATCTGTCACGTCTACGTCGACGAGGCGGCCGACCTCGACATGGCCGCGGACATCGCGCTCGACGCGAAGGTGCAGTACCCCGCGGTCTGCAACGCCGTCGAGACGCTCCTCGTCGACGAGTCGGTCGCCGCCGACTTCCTGCCGACGGTCGTCGAGCGCTACCGCGACGAGGGCGTCGTCCTCCGCGGCGACGAGGCGACCCGCGAACACGTCGATATCGACCCCGCGACCGACGACGACTGGGACACCGAGTACGGCGACCTCGAACTCTCCGTCAAGGTCGTCTCGGACCTGTACGACGCGGTCGACCACATCAACGCCCACGGCTCGAAACACACCGAGTCCATCGTCACCGACGACGCCGAGCGTGCGGAGACGTTCATGACCGGCGTCGACGCCGCCAGCGTCTTCCACAACGCCTCGACCCGCTTCGCCGACGGCTACCGCTACGGCCTCGGCGCCGAGGTGGGCATCTCGACGGGCAAGATTCACGCCCGCGGCCCGGTCGGTCTCGAAGGGCTGACGACCTACAAGTACTACCTCGAAGGCGACGGCCAGTTGGTCGCCACCTACGCCGGCGAGGACGCCGTCCCCTTCACCCACGAGGCGCTCGACGCCGACTGGACCCCCGGCCACCGAAGCCGTCGGGACTGACTGACCACGTCGACCGTTCGGGCCGATTTTTCGCGGCAAACAGAACTATACCCCTGACAGTCGCCTCTCCGGTAGAGTCGCTTTCGGCCGCGACTCGGTGACTCAATGGACTTAGACGAATTCGTCAGCGCGCACGCACCGTCCGAAGGCGGCGACTCCTTCGAACTCGAAAACTCGAAGCTCCTCGACGTGGCCCTCGACGGGAACGTCATGGCGAAAGCCGGGTCGATGGTCGGCTACACCGGCGACATCTCCTTCGAGCGCAAGTCCGCCGGCGGCCTAAAAGGGATGCTCAAGAAGAAGGCCACGGGCGAGGGCGACGTCATGATGCAGGCGACCGGAACCGGCCACCTCTATCTCGCAGACCAAGCCAAGGAGGTCCAGATTCTCGAACTCGACGCGGGCGAGGAACTGAGCGTCAACGGCAACGACGTGCTCGCGTTCGAGTCGAGCGTGAACTGGGACATCAAGATGCTGACGAGCGTCGCCGGCACCTCCTCGGGCGGCCTGTTCAACGTCTTCCTCGAAGGCCCCGGCCACGTCGCCCTCACGACCCACGGCGAACCCATCGTCCTCCAGACGCCGGCGAAGACCGACCCCAACGCGACCGTCGCGTGGAGCGGCAACGTCTCGCCCTCGTCGAACCGCGACATCGACATCAAGGGGCTGCTCGGCCGCTCGTCGGGCGAGTCCTACCAGCTCGAATTCGCGGGCGAGGGCGGCTTCGTCATCGTCCAACCGTTCGAGGAAGTCGGCCCCGGTCAGTAGCGTAGCGACCGTTCGCTCCGGGTTTTCACCGTCGCTCGTCGACCGCGTTCGCCGCGCGGGCCGACACGGCGCGGGCCGGAACGACGCGTATCTCTAGTGCCCGACGAAGATATATTGACTGCCTGAACGGTTATGCCGGCTCCGTCCTAACCCCGGAATATGGGTGATATCAGCGTCCACCTGGTCGACCGCGGCCGCGTCCACGCCGACACCGGCTACGTCCTCGACGGCTACTCCATGGGGAGCGCGTCGAATCCGAACCCCGACCACGAGATGAGCGAGTTCGTCGTCTGGAACGCCGTCGTCGACGGCCCCGACCGGACGGTGCTGTGGGACACCGGCTCGAACCCGGCCGCCGGCGACGGCTACTGGCCCGACCCGTTGTACGAGGCGTTTTCGCACGTCGACGCCGCGGACCACACGCTCGAAGACGACCTCGGCGCGGTCGGCTACGACCCCGCCGACATCGACGCGGTGGTGATGAGCCACCTGCACCTCGACCACGCGGGCGGCCTCGTCGAGTTCGCGGGCACAGACGTGCCGATATACGTCCACGAGGAGGAACTGAAGTTCGCCTACTACTCGGCGAAGACGACAGAGGGCTCCATCGCGTACCTCGCCTCGGACTTCGACCACGACCTGAACTGGCACGTCGTCCACGGCGACGAACACACGCTGTTCGACGGCTTCCGACTCGTTCACCTGCCGGGTCACACCCCCGGCGTGCTGGGCGCGCACATCGAAACGCCCGACGGCGACGTGCTCGTCGCGGGCGACGAGTGCTACGTCGAGGGCAACTACACGGACGAAGTGCCGCTCGGCCCCGGCCTGCTGTGGAGCGAGCGCGACTGGTTCGAGAGCCTCCAGACGGTGAAGGAACTCGAACGCCGGACCGGCGGCGACGTGCTGTTCGGCCACGACCTCGCCCGTTTCGAGTCGTTTGGCGACGGCTGGAACGTCTGAATCGGACGACGGCGCGGTCGACGCGGTCGGCTCTGATTTTCGGACTCACCCGCCGAACAGGTGACAGCGACAGCTCTCGTCGCGTCGAAAAACAAAACGGGAACCGCAGGGGATGGTGGGGTGGAGTGGGTGAAGGAGGGGGATTGGATGGCTGGTGGAGACGACGGCCGGCCTAAATCATGAGTTGCACGTCGGCGTCGGCCATGTGCTGGAGGGCCGTCGCCGCGCCGACGCCGGTGGTGACGCCGTCGTAGAACTCGGCTTCGTCGTAGCCCATCAGCTCGATGGTCATCTGGCAGGCCTGGAGGTCGACGCCCATGTCGAGGGAGGTTTCGATGAGTTCCTCGACGGTCGCGGTCCCGTTTTCCTTGATTTTCTTTTCCATCATGCTCGTGGCGACGTTGTCCATGAACGGCAACGCGGCGACGGCGTTCGGCATCGGCATGCTCGGGTTGCCGACCGCGCTGAGCTTCAGGTTCTTCGACTTCTCCTCGTGGAGGATGTCGAGTCCCCAGAACGTGTGGAAGACCACGACATCCCAGCCGAAGGCGGCCGCCGTGCTGGCGAGGATGAGCGGCGGGTACGCCATGTCGAGGGTGCCTTTGGTCGCGATGATGGTCATCGACTTCTGGCCGTCGTCGTCGGTCGCCTCCCGGAGGTCGGAGACCTCTTCTTGCAGGGCTTGGACCCGCGCTCGGAGGTCTTCGACGGAGGCGGCTCCCGCGTCGACGGGCGCGTCGGCGTCCGAGCTCATTCCTTCTGGATGAAGTGGCGGAAGACCGCGTCGCCGTCTTCCTCGGCCTCTTCCTGGTCGAGCATGGCAACGCCGTCGGTGGCGTCGGCCCAACCCTTCAGGTCGCTCATGCTGCCGGAGTCGGTCGCGACGACCTGCAGAATCTCGCCGCTTTCGAGGTCGTCGACCGCGCCGCGGGTCTTGACGACGGGCATCGGGCAGGACAGTCCTTTCACGTCGAGGGTCTCGGTGGGTTCGTATGTACTCATTTTCGAGGTCACCTATGTTGGGTGTATTCCACAATATAAGGGTGCTTCGTAAAAGTGTGTCGGTTCTTGGGGAGACACCACAATACCTTATCGGAATCGTCGATAGGCGTTGAAACCGGCGTTTCTTGGGTAGTAGAGCCATTGTGTGCTCCCGTAGGTGCGAAATCGCACTAGTCCCGGCCGGTCTCCACGAGATGAATATTGCACGAAATACAAACTACCATCCGAAAGCTTAAGTCGAACCACCCGATAGTGGGTGATGCATACATGACCGTTCCAGACCTGCCGGAACTCGACGTCGACGTGCCAGTCATCGAACCCGAGGCGCTGAAAGCCCGCATCGACGAGGGCGAGGCGCTGACCATCCTCGACAACCGCGTTCCCTCGGAACACGAGGACTGGCGCATCGACGGCGAGAACGTTTCGCACGTCAACATCCCCTACTTCGAGTTCCTCGACGAGGAGCTCGACGAGTCGCTGTTCGAAGAGCTGCCCGAAGACGAGGAGTTCGTCGTCCTCTGTGCGAAGGGCCACTCCTCGGAGTACGTCGCCGGACTGCTCATTCAGGAGGGCTACGACGCCGTGGCGCTCGAACGCGGCATGAACGGCTGGGCGAGCATCTACGAGTACACCGAACTGGAGACCGACGGCGACGCGCTCGTCGCGCAGTACCAGCGCCCCTCCAGCGGCTGTCTGGCGTACCTCGTCGTCGACGGCGACGAGGCCGCCGTCGTCGACCCGCTTCGCTACTTCGCCGACGAGTACGTCGCCGACGCGAAGGCGCTCGGCGCGGAACTGACGTACGCCGTCGACACGCACATCCACGCCGACCACATCAGCGGGGTCCGCACGCTGGTCGAAGACCACGGCGTCACGGGCGTCATCCCCGAGGCCGCCGAAGCCCGCGGCGTCGACTACGACACGCCCTACGAGACCATCGCGGACGGCGAGACGCGCACCGTCGGCGACACCGACATCGAGGCCATCCACACGCCCGGCCACACGACCGGCATGACGACCTACGCGGTCGACAACGTGCTGTTCACGGGCGACGGCCTGTTCATCGAGTCGGTCGCCCGCCCCGACCTCGAAGACGGCGACGAGGGCGCGCCCGACGCGGCCGGGATGCTCTACGACTCGCTTCAGGAGCGCGTCCTCTCGCACGACGACGACGCCATCGTCGCCTCCGCGCACTTCAGCGACGCGGCAATCCCGGCCGACGACGGCAGCTACACCGCCACGCTCGGGGAACTGAAGGAGACGATGAATGCACTGTCGATGCCCAAAGACGAGTTCGTGGAGTTCATCCTCTCGGATATGCCGCCGCGGCCGGCCAACTACGTGGACATCATCGAGACGAACCTCGGCGTGCAGGAGTCGGACGACGACCGCGCCTTCGAGCTCGAACTCGGGCCGAACAACTGCGCGGCCAGCAACGAAGCCCTGACGAACTAAATGTCGGGTCTGACGCCGCTCCTCGTCGACGGGCTCTTCCCGAACGGCATCGCGCACTACGCGCTCGGCGGCCTCCTCATCGGACTCGGGACCGCCGTCATCTACCTCGGGACGGGCGTCATCGCCGGCGCGAGCACCTTCCTCGAATCGACGCTGTCGTACGTCTCCGACCTCCCGCGGTTCAACAAGGCGAAGTACGTCGCCTCGCGGGACTGGCGGGTCGTGTTCACCCTGAGCATCGTCGCCGGGGCCGCGCTCTACACCGTCCTGTTCGGTGACGGCTGGTGGGTCTCCGACGTGCAGCCGTGGCGCTTCGCCGTCGGCGGCGTGCTCGTCGGCGTCGGCACCCGCATCGGGAAGGGGTGTACGTCCGGCCACGGGGTCTGCGGCGTCGGCTCGCGCTCGCGGACCTCGCTCGTCAACGTCGCCACCTTCATGCTCGTCGCCATCGGGGTCGCACAGCTCCTGAGCGCGCTGGGGGTGTCGCCGTGAGCGACGACGAACGCGGACTCGGGTTCATGTTGGTCGTCGTCGCGGGCGGCCTGATATTCGGGTTCGGCCTCGCCGTCAGCAACATGGCCCGCCCGGAGGTCGTCCTCGACTTCCTCCAGTTCGACGACTTCGGCCTCGTCTTCGTGATGGGCGGGGCCGCCGTCGTCACCGGGACCGTCTTCGCGCTCGCCGAGGCGTTCGGTGACCGCGCGCCCCTCACCGGACGCGACTACGGCCGCCGGCTGAAGTCGTTCGACAAGAACGTCGTCGTCGGCGGGGTCGTCTTCGGAGCCGGCTGGGGCATCTCGGGCATCTGCCCCGGCGCGGCCTACGCCAGCCTCGGCGTCGGCAACTACCCAATCTTCATCGCCATCGGCGGGATGTTCGTCGGCGCGTACCTCCAGGGGCTCTGGCGCGCTCGCCGCGCCGACAGCGCGGCGACCGGCACGGCCGCCGACTGAGCCGCCCCCGCCGAATCGGATTTCGCTCGTTTCCTGCTTTCACCTCTCGACCGCGGAGCGACGGCGACGAAGCACCCGACGCCCCCATCGGTGAACCGCTGTCCCGGGCGACGACTCGACTCGACTCGACTCGACTCGACTCGCGCGCGCCGTCGAGCGGTTGGCGTCTGTCGTCGCCAGCCGCGGACCGTTCGACGCTCGCCGTAGCCCCCGAAAACAACGCTGTGAGCGTCTCTCGGGTGTGATATCTCCAATTCGACATTTGAGAAGATAGTATTGTACAATAATCAAATAACTATTTTTGTCATAGATAGCGGACAAATATGTTCGTAACGTCGCCTGATACAAAATATGACTCGGCTGAGTGGTATCTGTGTGTTCACCCTGTAACTTATACGTATGCGATAGCAATATGGTCTTGTATAGTATTCCCAAAAGCGTTATATCCTCACTCCGGTTAGCCAGCCATGTACAAGAAAGTATGATGCGTGCAATACACTCCGGGCGCCCCGAGGGGTGCTGGTAAGATGTTCGGAATCGAGACGCTGGGCGGGAACGCGCAGGCCGCCGCGCTCGTCGGCGTCGTCCTCGTCGAGGCGATGGTGCTGTACGTCGGCTACGGCGCGCTGACCGCGGCGCTCGGCCCGACCGTGCGGAAAGCAATCGGTGGTGAGTGAGCGTGCTGGAGCTATTCGGCATGTCGGCCGGGCTGCTGGCGCTTTTCGTCGCGTTCGGCGTCCTCATCGGCGTCCTGTTCGGCTTCTTCGGCATGGGCGGGTCGTTCCTCGTGACGCCCGCGCTGCTCGTCATGGGCTATCCCTCGCGCGTGGCCGTCGGCTCCGGGCTCGCGTTCGTCTTCGGGACCTCCGTCATCGCGACGCTGAAACACCGCGACCTCGGGCAAGTCGACTACAAACTCGGTATCTCGATGATTATCGGGACCACGGTCGGCCTCGAAGTCGGGAAGGAAATCGTCCTCTACCTCGAAGAACTCGGACTCGCCGGCAACATCATCAGCGTCACGTACGTGCTGCTCCTCGGCGGTATCGGGCTGTTCGTCACCTACGAGGCGCTGAAAGGCGGCGACGGCGGCGGCGTCAGCCACGACGTAGACGGCGACGCCGACGTCGACGCTGACGACATCCCCGAGCTGGCGAAGAAGATTCAGAGCTACTCGCTGCCGCCGATGATAACGCTCCGCGGGGGCGTGCAGGTCTCGCTGTGGATGATTCTGCTCGTCGCGTTCGCCACGGGGCTCCTCTCGGGGTTCCTCGGCGTCGGCGGCGGCTTCATCCGGATGCCCGCCCTGTTCTACCTCATCGGCGTCCCCGTACCCATCGCGGTCGGGACCGACCTGTTCGAAATCATGTTCTCGGGCGGCATCGGCTCGTTCCTCTACGCGCAGTCCGGCGGCGTCGACCTCTCTATCGTCGCGCCGCTGCTCGCCGGCTCCGCGCTCGGCGCGCGCGTCGGCTCCGCGGCGACCTCCATCGTCGACGAGGACGAAATCAAGATTTACTTCGGCCTGATGCTGCTTCTCGGCGCGCTCGCTGTCGCCGTGCGACAGGCCGGGAACTATCTCGGCGTGGGCGTCCTCGACTACGTCAGCCTCGCGCTCATCCTCGGGTCGGCGCTCATGGTCTCCGGCGCGGTGCTTTACAGCGCCGTCAAGTCCATGCGCGCGCCCTCGACTGCCGGGAGTTCGACCGCCGACTGACCGCACCGACTCGAACGCGAACCGCACTCGCATCGAACGCGAATCCGCCACACCGGGTCGCCGTCCCCCACTCGGTGTTGTGCAAACTATACAAACCCTTTTCAGGGCTGACCACGTAGCCCGAACCGACAATGGCTAGCTCGATGGTCGAATACCTGCAATCGGACATGGAGTGTGAGGGACTCCTCGAATGTCTCCACGGACTGAAGCAACTCGACCGACGGTGTTTCGAGGTGCTCGTCGAGACCGACGACCGCCTGACCGTCGACGAGGTCGCCGAAGCGGTCGAACGGGAGCGTTCGACCGCCTACCGCTCCATCCAGCGCCTGTTGCAGGCGGGCCTCATCCAGAAACAACAGGTGAACTACGAACACGGCGGCTACTACCACGTCTACCACCCGACCGACCCCAACGAGGTCGCGGACGATATGCAGCGAATGCTCAACGACTGGTACGCCCAGATGGGCACGCTCATCCAGGAGTTCCGCGACAAGTACGACGAGAAAATCGTCCCCGCGGAGTAGGTCTTCTCGGCCGACGAGCGGCCGCCGCCCCTCGATTGGTCCGCGTCCCAAATCAATTAGGTTCCGTATTCAACCGCATAGGGTCCATAGCTACTGCCACGACCACCGTATGTCGAAGAGTAAAAGCAGTCCCCGAAACAACGAGTTCGTCGAAGAGTGCCCGTCGTGTGAGTCGCGGACGCCGCACGACGTCTCCATCGAAATCAAGACGGAGAGTCGGAAGCGCGAGAACCGTCAGTTCTCCCGCGAGCCGTACCGCGTCACGCGCTGTACGCGCTGTGGCAACACGCAGTCGCAGCGCATGAACGACGCGTGAGCGACACCCGCGCCGCTCGACGACCGCTCTCGACCGACCGCCTCCGAGCCCGCACGACCGCCTCCGAGACACCGTAGCCACGGTCCGAGCCATGACACAGACTCACACTCACGACGCGCCGACCGTCCTCCTCGTCGACGACGAGGCCGCCCTCGCCGACAGCCTCGCGCTGTGGCTCGAACGACGCTACCGCGTCCGGGTCGCCTACACCGGGCGCGAGGCGCTCCAGTCGTTCGACGACGACGTCGACCTCGTCTTTCTCGACCGCAACCTCCCCGGTCTCTCCGGCGAGTCCGTCCTCGAAGAACTCCGCCGCCGAGCCGACCCGGCGTCGTTCGGCGTCGTCATGCTCAGCGCCACGCCCGACGACGAGCTAACCGCCCTCCCGGTCGACGACGTGCTCACGAAACCCGTCACCAAAGGCGACGTGTTCGACGCCGCCGCTCGACTCATCGACGACACGCCCGAAGCAACACTCGACTAACTCTCCTCGGTCGCTCGCTCCCGCCCGCCTCAGTCGTCCGCCGGCGCTGGATTCAGCTCGTCGAAATACGTCTCGATGAGCTTTCGCTCCGCCGTCCGGAGGTGCTCGTGGAGCGTGGGCGGCGAGATACCGAGCGAGTCGGCGACCTCCTCGGCCGTGCTCCCCCGGGGCCACTCGAAGTAGCCGGAGACGAGCGACGTTTCGAGGACCGTCCGCTGCCGGTCGGTCAGCTTCGAGTCGAGCGCCCGCCGGAAGGAGTCGGGCGACTGGACGGACCGCTCGACCTCGCGCTTCGCGACGACTGAGACGCCCGGTGCGGCCGTCGCCACCGCCTCCACGAGCGCGCCGTGGTCGGCGTCGGCCGCGACGCGGAGCGCGAGACTGCCGGTCCCTTCCGAGAGCGTCAGTTGCTCCACGCTCGCGCCGTGGTCGATGGCGGTCGAAAGCGCCGCCTCGGCGTCGGTGCGGAGTTCGACGACGGACTCCCCGTCGCCCTCGGAGACGACGCGGGCCTGCGAGACGCCGTCGGCGTCGACCGCGGCCGCGACCGCGTCGCTGCCCGACGCGCCCGCGACGCTGACGAAGCAAGCGAGACCGTCGTCGAGGCGGGTCACGCCGTCGAGCGAGAGTTGGCAGTCGAGCGCCGCCGAGAGGCGGGCGAGCACGCCGGCGTCGCGGCCGACCTGAAACTCCAGTTCGACGACGCTGTCGCCGTTGAGAAGCCGCTTGCTCTGGGTCGCGTTGATGCCGTTGCCGACGGTCGCCCCGAGGTCGGAAAACAGCCCCGCGGACTCGTCGTCGAAGCCGTCGGTCTCGTCGTAGACGACGAGCGCGCCGTACATCGTCTCGCGGTAGTCGATGGAAACACAGAGCGCCGAGACCGCGTCGAGGTCGTCGGCGTCGTCGCCGAGTACGGCCGCGCGGTGCGCCTCGGAGATATCCTCGAAGACGAAGCCGTCTTCGACCGCCCCGTCGACGCCGAACGCCTCGTCGACGAAGTCGAGGTCGACGCCCGCGGGGTCGAGACCGTGGCCCGCCGCCGCGGTACACCGCAGCGTGCCGGCGGCGGTGCGCCTGAGGACGACGGCGGCCTCGTGCGCGTCCGCGACCACGTCGCAGACGGTCTGTTCGATTTCGTCGCGGGTCCGCGCGTCGATGAGCGCCCGGTCGACGTCGCGGAGCAGTTCGTTCGTTCGGTTCAGGCGGTCGAGCTGCGCCTCGCGGTTTCGAATCGCCGCCTCGTGTTCGGCCCGCACCGCCTCCAAGCGACTGCGGAGGTCCGAAAGCGCCTCCGGCTCGCGAAGCTCCTCTACGTCGCGGCTGTCGAGCGCCGCCTCGGTGGATTCGAGCGCGAAGTACTCGCGGACCCCGGACTCGAACCCCGACCGAACGAGCAGCTCTTCGACCGTCTCTTTGACCTCCGACTCCGAGACGGGCTTGACGAGGTAGGCGTCGAACGGCATCTCGACGATGTCGGTGTCCGGCTCGACCGCGGTCATCATCGCCACGCGGCAGTCGAGGCCGCGCTCGCGAATCTCTTCGAGCACGTCGTCGCCCGTGACGTTCGGCATCCGGCGGTCGAGGAGGACCACGTCGACCGTGTCGTCGAGTCGGCAGAGCGCTTCCGCTCCACCGTAGGCTGTCTCGACGGCGAACCGCTCGCCGTCGAGCCAGTACCGGCAGGTGTCTGCGAGGTCCTCGTCGTCGTCGACGACGAGGACGACCTGCTCGGCGGCCCGCTGGTCGGGGCTCTCGCGCGCCGAGCGTTCGGTGACCATCGTATCGAACACACAGTAACGGCGGACGGTAATATATCTGCCCATCGAAACAGGTGGAATTTAGGCGGTACGGCGACCCGAGTCGGCGGTCTTCGCCGTCGGATTACTCCCCGACTGAAGCGGTCCTGTTCGGGGGCGAACTCACGCCCGCGGGAGCGTGACGACGAACGTGGCTCCGCCGCGGTCGTTGTCCTCGATTTCGACCGTGCCGCCGTAGCTCTCGACGATTTCGCGGACCAGAAACAGCCCGAAGCCGTTGCCCGGGTTCGACAGGTCCTCGATGCGCTGGTCGACGATGCGGTGTTTCTCCTCGTCGGGGACGCCCGGCCCGTTGTCGGAGACGCGGAGTTCGACCGCGTCGTCGCCGGCGGCCACCTCGACTTCGACCGCGGGGTCCGGCTTGTCGTTGTGCTGGACGGCGTTTTTCAGCAGGTGCTCGACGACCTCGTCCAGCAGGTCGTCGGCGACGACCGAGATCTCCGGCAGTCGCCCGACGGCGACGCTCGCGGCGTCGGACTCCCGCCGGAGCGACTCCACGCCGTGGCCGACCGCCTCGTCGATTCGACGCGGGCGGAACTCGTGAGACTCCCGCTCGACGATGACTTTCATGAACGTCCGCATCGTCCCGACGAGTTCGGTCATCTCGCGGACGCGCCCCTGTATCGTGTCGAGGTGGGTCAGCCCCGCGTCGTCCACGAACTCCTCGACGATGTCCGCCCGCGCGCCGACCACGTTCAAGCCGTTGAGGAGGTTGTGGCGGATGATGCGGTTGACGAACTCCAGTCGCTCCTGTTCGCGTCGCAGCTCCCGCTCCCGCTCCTTGCGGGCGGTGATGTCGTGGCCTTCGAGGACCAGAAACGACACCTCGCCCTCGTCGTCGGTGACCGGCGTGACAGAGAAGTCGACGACGACCAGTCGGTCGGTGTTCTCGCGGTCGATTTCGACCTCGTAGCGGACGAACTCCCTGTCCGCCGCGCGGTCGAGGGCGGCCCGGAGGTCGGCGACGCGCTCGTCGTCACCGCGCCACCACGGCGTCTCCCACGCCCGCGTCCCCACCAGGTCGTCGCGGTCGGCGTCGACGAGGTCGAGCGCGGCGTCGTTCACCCGGAGCACCGTGCCGTCTGGCTCGACCAGTCCGATGTACTGGACGGTGCTGTTGAACACCGCGTCGAGCTGTTGCTCGCGGCGCTTCCGCTCGGTCATATCGTGCGTTACCTTGGCGAAACCGATGACCTCGCCGGCGTCGTCGGTCAGGGCGGTGATGGTGACGGACGCCCAAAAGCGGGTGCCGTCGGCCCGGACGCGCCACCCCTCGTTTTCCGCCCGGCCCTCGGTCCGCGCTCGGTCGAGAAGGCGCTCGGGAAGGCCGTCTTCGGCGTCTTCGTCGGTGTAGAACGTCTCGATGTGTTTCCCGAGTATCTCGTCGGCGTCGTAGCCCTTGATGGCCGCCGCGCCGCGGTTCCAGCTCTCGACGCGCCCCGCGGCGTCGAGGCGGAACAGCGCGTACTCCTCGATGTTCTCGACGATGCGCGAAAACGCCTGCTCGCGGCGTTCGAGTTCGCGCTCGCGCTCCCGCCGGACGTGGGTGTCGATGCCGTGGGCGACGGCGTGGCCGAGGTTCGAAATCGGCTCGTCGAGCTCCGCGGTGAACGCCCGCTCGTGTTCGGCGTACATCGTGAGCACGCCGTAGCGGGCGCCGTCGTAGACGAGCGGCACCGACGCCGCCGAGCCGTAGCCGCGTTCGAGCGCCGGCTCTCGGAACGGGCCGAACGCCGGGTCGTCGGGGATGCTGTGGGTCGCCTGCACCGCGTTCGACCGGACCGCGCGGCCGACGGGACCGTTACCCTCGGGCCGGTCCGCCGCCACCGACACGTCTATCTCGTCGAGGTAGCCGTCCTCGTCGCCGGCCCACGCGGTCGGCTCCACGTCGCCGGTCGTCTCGTCGACGACGCCGACCCACGCGAACCGGAGTTCGTCGGTCTGAACGAGTCGCTCGCAGACCTGCCGTTCGATGTCCGCCCGCTCGGCGGCGTCGACGATGGTCTCGTTCACGTCCGCAATCACTTCGTTGAACGTCGCGAGGATGTCGAGCCGCTGGCGCAGTTCGCGCTCGGCCGCCGACGGCTCGTCGACCGACCGCGGAGAGCCGTCTGTCATCCCTCTCGACCCCCCCGCGGACCGGCGTCCCGTCGTGCGTGCATACCCCGACTCTAACCCCCACCGACTTGTGCGTTTCTCGGTCGGCTCGAATCGAGCCTAACCACGTAGGGTTGTGAATTACTACTAACCGTTCCATTCGACTATATGGCCACAGTGACCTGCCCGGGTCACTCGTCGTGCCCGCACGCCCCCACGGCGGAATCGACAACCCACCCCCTCTCTCCGCCCAGGGGACGTGTCCCTGCCCAAACCCCAACTCCCTTTCCGCGGAATCGACCGACGAGCCGCGGGTGTTTCGTTCGTGTCTCCGACAGATACATTCATTTCTAGCCGAGGCAGATACAAGACCGAAAAAACGCTTCACCGCGTCATTTACCCCCGATGAGCACATACGTGCAACCAATGAAGAAAAACGAGCTCATCCACGTCCACTCGCTGCTCGTGGAAATCGCCACGGACTACCGCGACGGCGGGATACTCACGAGCGCCGACCTCGAACCGTACAACCGACTGGGAATCGGCCCGATAGCCCTCCGGGACTGCCGCGCCGACCACGAGCGCGCCGTCCGCACGCTCACGACCACCCTCGCGGTCTGCGCGGCCCGCGACCTCGACCGCGACGCGGAGGCGGTGCCCGGCCGACACCTGCTCCGGTCCGACGAGACGGCCAGCACGGACACCGACCAGCGCGCCCCCTCGTACTGAGTTTTCTTCGCGGCCCGCTCCTCGAACAGCGGCGGCACCGCCCGACGGGTGGACCTAAGAGCGCCCGGTGAGACGCCCCCGGTATGCGACTCGAAGACTACTGGGGCGTCGGCCCGAAGACCTCGGACCGACTGGAATCGGCGCTCGGCAGGGAGGGGGCGGTCGCCGCCATCGAGTCGGCCGACGTGCGGGCGCTCGTCGACGCCGGCGTCACCCGCGGGCGGGCGGTTCGCATCCTCCGCCGCGCCGACGGGCAGGCCGGCATCGACGCGCTGGCGACCCGCGACGCCCGCAACGTGTACGACGACCTGCTGTCGCTGGCGAGCGACCGCGCGCTGACCGAACACGCCGCCGACCGCATCCGCGTGTTGACGCCGCTGCCGACCGTCGAGGCCCGGCGCGACCGCCTCGATCGCATCCTCGCGGCGCGGGAGGCGTGGGCCGACCTCGACGACGACGCCCGCGACGCTATCGAGGCGGCGTTCCGCGACTACGACGAGGCCGGCGAGACCGAACGCGCCGCCGTTCGCGCGGCGCTCGAACTCCGCGAGGCCGGACTCCGCGGCGAGCCGTTCGACGCGCTCGCGGAAGCCGACCCCGACGCCCTCCGCGATGCGCTCGGGGCGCTCGGCTACGTCGACAACGACGGCTCGGTCGCCGCGGGTGCCGACGACCGCCTCGACAGCCTGCGGAGCAGACTCGACACCGCGAAGGAACTCCAATCCGGCTCGTTCGACGTGCTCGAAACCGTCCAGTCGCGGGGCGTCCGCTCGCTGGACGACTTCCGCGCCGCGTTCGTCCAGTACGTCGCCCAAGAGACCGACCTCTCGCGCGGCGAGGTCGAGGCGGTCGCCGCCGAGGACGCCCGCGACGCGACCGACTTCGTGAGCGCGTCGCTCCGGGCGCTCGTCGAGGACCTCGAAGCCGACGCCGCCGCCCGCGAGGAGACCGTCGCGGAGGAGCTCCGCGACCGCATCTGGGCCGCCCGCGACGACGTGGACCTCGCGGTCGAGGCCGTCGACGAGGTCGCGCTGTCGCTGTCGCTCGCGCGGTTCGCGGACGAGTACGACCTGACGCCGCCGGACATCGCCGAGACGGGGCTGGCGGTCTGCGGCGCGCGCAACCTCTTTATCGACGACCCACAGCCGGTCTCCTACGCCGTCGGTGACCACGAACTCGCGTGCGCGTCGGGGCCGACGCCGCCGGTCGGTGACCGCGTGTCGGTCCTCACGGGGGCCAACAGCGGCGGGAAGACGACGCTCTTGGAGACGCTCTCGCAGGTCGCCATCCTCGCGTCGATGGGGCTTCCCGTCCCCGCGGAGTCGGCGGTCGTCGGCCGGTTCGACTCGGTCGTGTTCCACCGCCGGCACGCGAGCTTCAACGCGGGCGTGCTCGAATCGACGCTCAAGTCCATCGTCCCGCCGCTGTCGGGCGACGGGCGGACGCTGATGCTCGTCGACGAGTTCGAGGCCATCACCGAGCCGGGGCGCGCGGCCGACCTGCTCAACGGCCTCGTGAACCTCACCGTCGAGCGCGACGCCTTCGGCGTCTACGTCACGCACCTCGCGGACGAACTGAGCCCGCTGCCGCCGGAGGCGCGCATCGACGGCATCTTCGCCGAGGGGCTGACCGACGAGTTGGAACTGCGCGTGGACTACCAGCCGCGGTTCGGGACGGTCGGCAAGTCCACGCCGGAGTTCATCGTCTCGCGGCTGGTGGCGAACGCCCGCGACCGCGCCGAGCGCGCCGGCTTCGAGGCGCTGGCGGCGGCTGTGGGCGAAGAAGCGGTACAGAAAACGCTGTCCGACGCCGAGTTCGTCGACTGAGCCGACGCGGCGTCGGAGGGGGGCGAGCGTCGGCGGAAACGCTCGTCGGCGGCGCATCGACCGCGTCGGCGTCGACGACTCAGCACATCTCGTCGAGCGAGACGAACGCGTCGGCGTCGGCGGTCAACCACGCCTCCATCCGGTCGCAGCAGCTATCGCGTCGGGGGTAGACGGTGACCTGGTCCGGGCTCCCTCGATAGGAGACGACGACACTATGGAGGAAGCGGTCTCCGGTGGTATCCGCGCCGGCGCGGTCAGCGGTCCCTGCAACCGAGTTCTGAGATGCGGGCAGTTCGGACATTCGCCGTCACGTACACAAACGCGACCGTGATTACATAACCTTCACTAAGTGTGGTAGGCATTGACAATACCGGTGGGTTACAAAACGTTGCACCAAGTGGGAGTACGGAGTGATACATAGCCGTGCACACCGACGCGCAGGTGTGGATTCCACAGTTTCGTTGCGTCGGGCGCGCTGTCTGGCGCGCCGTCGGGCGACTTCTGCCGGCGGAGACGGGTTGAAGTGCCCGGAACCGCCATCTGGGTGTCAATGGTCGATCCCACGTCCGATTTGGAAGCGAACGTAGACCCGGAAGACGCCCCGACCTGCGCGACGTGCGGGGAGCCGATTGCGAACAACCCGACGCATCACGTCGTTACGTGGGTCGAAGACGACGCTGTGCAGGCGCGGCACTTCTGCGACGACGACTGCCGGGACGCGTGGGACGACGAACGCTGACGCTCTCCTGACGACTGTCCGCTCGCCGCCGCGGCGCGACCCCGGCCGCGACTACTCGACCGACGACCAGAACTGGTCGAGGCCGAAGCCGAGCATGTCCGGGCTGACGGGTCTGAACTCCTCGCGCTCCTGTGCCGGTAGGTAGTCGCGGACGCCGTTCCACGAGTCGCGGGCGTACCGAGCGTCGACGAAGACGCGGACGCCGACCTCGTCGGTGCCGCGGATGACGCGCCCGATGGCCTGTCGCGCCTTTCTGACCGCGGGAACGGTCAAGGCCGTCTCGAAGCCGTCTCCGAACTCGCGGTCGTAGGCGGTCTTCACCGCGCGGGTCCGCGGCGACGACGTGTTGATGAGCGGGACGCCGCAGACGACCGCGGCCGAGAGCTTGTCGCCGCTGTAATCGACGCCCTCGGTGAGCGTGCCGCGGAGGCTCGTCACGAGCACTTTCCCCTCGCCGCCGAAGAAGTCGCGCTTGAGTCGCTCCGTCGCACCGTCGTCGGACGACTCGTCGAGGAGGACGGGCTTATCGACGCGGGCTTCGAGCGCGCCCGCCATCCACTCGGCTTCGGCGTAGTTCGGCATCCCGACGAGGACGTTGCCCGGCGACCGCTCGCACACCTCGACCGCGGCGTCGGTGTACGCCAGTCGCGTCTCGTTTTCCTCGCCGGGCGGCCCGCGGTTGCTGTGGGTGAACTTCGGCACGTCGACGGCGAAGCTCGCGCGGTTCGACTCGGGGAAGCCGAGGCCGAACGTCCGCTCGGCCACCGGGCGGCCGTCGTCGGCGAGGGCGTCGAGGCCGGTCACGCGCCGGAACACGTCGATGGGTTCGAGCGTCGCGCTCATGAGGACGCCGCCGCCGAAGTCGCCGAGGCGCTCCGCGATGGCCTCGCCGGGGACGCAGTTGTGGACCGACAGCCGGGCGTTGTACGCGCGCCGCCACGACTCCGGCGGCTCCATCTCGTCCCACGTCCGTTCGAGTTCGATTTCGCGGAAGTGCTTCTCGTGGTCGGCGTAGGCCCACGTCGAAAGCGCCCGCCCCGCCGCGGGGGCGGCCCGGCGCTTGTCGTCCTCTTCGACCGAGTCGAGGATGCGGGCGACCGCCGAGCCGGTCGCCTCGGCGCGGACCCACGTTCCCTCGTCGTGGCCCCTTTCCTCGGCCCACTCGGTGAGTTCGTCGACGCCGGGCTCCTCGGGGTCGCGCAGCGGGAGCTCCTCGTCGTCGAGTTCGGTCGGGTCGGCGCGCCAGCCGCCGTACTCGCGGTCGAGATGGGCGGTCACGCGCCGGTCGAGCTCCTCGCGGAGGTCGCGGATGAAGTCGCGGGTCTCCTCCAGTTCGCGGAGCGTCACGTCGGCCTCCTGAAGCTCCCCGCGGACGAGGTCGGCGTCGACGGTGGACTTGCCGGCGTCGTCGAACTTCACGGGCTGGATGACGCGCGTGAACTCGCTTTCGGCGTCGCGGAGCGTCCGGTCGCCGACGCCGACGGAGACGAGGTCGCGGACGCGGGGTTCGAGCATGTGCGCCTCGTCGCAGATGACGAACGTCGAGTCGTCGACGAGCGCGCCGGTGAACGTGCCGACGGTCGTCGGGTCGAACGCGTGGTAGTAGTTGCCGACGACGACCTCGACGTGGGGCAACAGCGCGCCCATCACGGAGTGCGGACACGACCCCGCGCCCGCGGCCAGCGAGACGAGGTCTTCGGTCCCGACGAGTCCCTTGTCGTCGAAGTCGAAGGGGACGGCCTCGATTGGGTCGCCGTCCTCGGGGAGGTCAGCGAGGAAGTTCGCGTAAAAGGGGCAGTACTCCACGTCCTCGTACTCCGGCATCGACGTCGGGTACGGCGTCGGGTCGCCCGCGGTTTCGAGGTAGTCCGGGCCCGCGGCCGTCGAGCCGGTGTCGAGGAGGCCGGTCTGTTGCTCGCGGGCGTCTTTGGCGAGCGCCTCGGCGCTGGTCCGGCCGCCGTCGCCGACGAGCCCGCGGGTCCGGTCGCGGAGGGCTTCACAGCGGTCGTAGACGGTCGCGTCGTCGATGCCGCCGCAGCCCTCGCGGCTGTAAGGACACACGTCGGACTTGCCGACGAGCGTGAGCCCCGAGACGGGCTTCCAGTCGGTCGGGAGGTTCTCGTTGATGGTTCGGAGGTCGGCCTCGAACTGCCGGAGCTGTTGCTTGACGCTCGTGAGGACGAAGACGCGCTCGTAGTCGGAGTCGGGGTCGCGGACGAGGTCGATGCCGGCGGTGAGCGCGAGCATCGTCTTGCCGGTCCCGCACGCGCCCTCAACGACGGCGAACCCGTCGTCTCGGGCGGTCTGTATCGCGGTTTCGATTCCGTCGGCCTGCTCCGGGTACGCCTCCGGGTGGCCGAACACCTCCTGCCAGGTCACGCTCTGTGGTCCAGTTGCGACGGCCATAGGGGTGTCGGTGACTGGTCGCGGACCCGTACTTGAACGTTCGCGCGAGAGCGAGCCCCCGGCGCACGGGACGCGAGGCGAACCGAGCTATTCGAGGAACGCGGAGACGACCTCAGCGAAGGCCTCGCGGTCGTCCCCGTCGCCGCCGATACAGACGACGAACGGGGCGGCGGCGGCGTACACTTTCATCTCGCGACCCTTCTCTGAGTAGCGGGTGTCGGCGACGCGGACGAGGTCTGCGCCGATGAGGTTCCCGAGATGGTGGCGAGTGTTCTGGACGGAGGTGTCGACCCGCGTCGCGAGTTCGGTCGCCGTCGCGGGCGACTCTTGCAGACACGACAGCAGGTCGCGGGCGGTGTCACAGGAGAGGCTCCCGAGGAGTTGCGCCGTCTCGTCGTCGTCGAGCCAGTGAACCCGGGGGTCTGACTCACCGGTCGTATCGACGCTCCCGTCAGTCGGCCGCGACCCTGACATACAACTGACATCACGGGTGGGGGGAAGTAAATCGTTTCGTCTATCAGTCACTCGATAGGTCGGCCCGGTCGACACCGGGGAGCCGGTTCACCGCGTAGAGGACGGCGAGCGCGGCGACGAACACCGCGAGCCCCCCGGCGAGCGTCCGAAACACCGCCTCGAAGGCGTAGTTCGCCTCGGTCAGGAAGCCGACCGCGCCGCTCCCGTTGGCCTCCAAGAGGAGCGCCGCGCCGCTGAAGACGGCGTAGGCGCTCCCGCGGGCGTCGCTCGGCAGCGACGAGAGCATGAACGTGTCCAGCGCGGGAAACAGGCTGTGGATGACGTAGCCGAGCACCGCGACGACGGCCGCGACGGCGACGAAGCCCTGCGCGTACGTCAGGGCGACGAGCGCGCCGATGAAAGCGACGAGCAGGCCGAAGATGTACGGGACGTGCGGGAGGTTGTCCGCGAGGCGGCCCGACAGCGAGAACGCGGGGACGCCGGCCGCGAAGACGATAGTGAGCATCGTGCTCGCGGTGGCGGCGTCGAACGCCTTCGCCTGCGTCATGTACGACACGAGGAAGTTGAACAGGCCCTGCCAGACGAACCCCGCGGGCGCGATGAGGAGGATGCCCGTGAGGATGAGCTTCCAGTGGCCGAGTGCGGCGGAGAAGTCGCGGTCCGCGCCCGTGCCGGCCCCCGCGCTCCCGTCGCGGGAGACGGCGTAGAGCAGGAGCGTCACGAGCGCGCCGGCGGCCGCCAGCACCCAGAACGTCTCGCGCCACGAGTACGACGCGAGGATGAAGACGACGACGGGCGCGGCGACGACGGCGGCGACCTGACTGGCCGCGCCGTGGATGCCGACCATGCGGCCGACGCGCTCGGGGTACAGTTCGCCGACGAGCGGGGTCGCGGAGACGAAGTACGCGCCCGAGGCGAGGCCGAGGCCGAACGCGCCGATTTGGAGCGTCAGCACCGACGTCGCGCTCGCGGTGAACGCCGCGGCGACGACGAGGAGCGTGCCCGACCCGAGGACGACCTTCGACCGCGAGACGCGCGTGAGGAGGTAGCCGACGGGGATGCGCGGGATGGCGGTGCCGAGCCAGACGAGGCTCGTCACGACGCCGATGGTCGCCGGGCCGACAGAAAACTGGGTCTGGAGCGTCTCGACGAGCGGCGGGAACGCGACGCGGCCGAAGTTGACGAGGAAGACGAGTCCGCAGAGAGTTCCGAAGAGGCGGCGAGTCACTACCTCGAACTCAGTCGCCCCCGAGTCAAACGTTGCGAATCCGACCCGCGACCACATGTGTTAACGCGCCGCCGGGCGAACGGGGGCGTATGATTACGAGTCGACGCATGGCCGCGGTCGACCTGAACGCCGAGGCGCTCGGCGTGCCGCGGAAACAGCTCATGGAGTCGAGCGGGAACGCCGTCGCGCGGGCGTGCCGCGACCTCGCGGACCCCGGCGCGTCGGTCGCAGTCGTCGCCGGCCGCGGCAACAACGGCGGCGACGCGCTCGTCGCCGCGCGGTTCCTGAAGGCGTACGACGTGACCGTCCACCTGCTCGGCCGCCCCGAGACGATTTCGACCGACATCGCCCGCGAGAACTGGGACGCCCTCGTCGCGGGCGAGGCCGACCGCCGGACCGTCACCGACTCGGCCGCCGTCGACCTCGGCGACCCGGACCTCGTCGTGGATGCGATGCTCGGCACCGGCGTCACCGGCGCGCTCCGCGAACCCGAGGCGACGGCCGCGCGCGCCATCAACGAGTCGTCCGCGACCGTCCTCGCGGTGGACGTGCCCTCCGGCGTCGACGCCGACACGGGCGACGCGGCGGGCCTCGTTGTCGATGCGGACCGGGTCGTCACCTTCCACGACGACAAGCCCGGTCTCGGTGACCTCGACTGCGAGGTCGTCGTCGCCGACATCGGCATCCCCGAGGCCGCCGAGTTGTTCACCGGTCCCGGCGACCTCCTCGCGCTCGACCGCGACGCCCAGAGCCACAAGGGCGACCACGGCGACGTGCTCGTCGTCGGCGGCGGTCCGTACACCGGCGCGCCCGCGCTCGCCGCGCAGTCGGCCCTCAGAGCCGGCGCGGACCTCGCCCGCGTCGCCTGCCCCGAGACCGTCGCCCGCGAGGTGCAGGGTTACTCGGAGAACCTCATCGTCCGCGGCTTCTCGGGCGACCGACTCGCGCCCGAACACGTCCCCGACCTGCTCGATTTCGCCGCCGACCGCGACGCCGTCGTCTTCGGCCCCGGCCTCGGCGACGCCGACGAGTCGCTCGCCGCGGTCCGGGAGTTCCTCGCCGCCTACGAGGGGACCGCCGTCGTCGACGCCGACGCGCTTCAGGTCGTCCCCGAGGTCGACACCGAGGCGACGCTCATCTGTACGCCCCATCAGGGAGAGTTGCGGAAGATGGGCGGCGAGACCGACGCCGACTGGGAGACGCGGAGCGACCTCGTCCGCGAGTTCGCCGCCGACCTCGGCCACACGCTCCTCGTGAAGGGCGCGTACGACGTGGTTTCAGACGGCGACGCGGTCCGCGTCAACCGGACCGGGAACCCCGGCATGACCGTCGGCGGCACTGGAGACGTGCTGGCGGGGGCGACCGGCGCGCTCGCGGCCGTCCTGCCCCCGCTCGACGCGGCCGCCGTCGCGGCCTACGCGAACGGCCGTGCGGGCGACCTCGCCGCCGAGGCGTTCGGCAGCGGCCTCGTCGCCACCGACCTGCTCGAACGACTGCCCGCGGCTCTACGAGGTGAGGAAGCATGAGCGACGAGCGCGCCGGTGCGGAGTCGAACGAGTCGGCCGACGGCGACGACCGCGACCTGACGCACGTCGACGAGGAGGGTAACGTCCAGATGGTCGACGTGGGCGCGAAGCCCGACAGCCGCCGCCGGGCGGTCGCCCGCGGGACCATCCACCTCAGCGCCGCGACGGTTCGGGCCATCCGCGACGACGAAATCGGAAAGGGCGACGTGTTGGCGACCGCCCGAATCGGCGCGATTCAGGCCGTCAAACACACGTGGGAGACGATTCCGATGTGCCACCAGATACCCATCACGAACGTCGACACCGAGTTCGAGGTGGGAGACGAGTCGGTCACGCTCTCGGTCACCGTCGGCACGACCGGGAAGACGGGCTGTGAGATGGAGGCGTTAGAGGGCGTGACGACCGGACTCAACGTCGTCTGGGACATGGTGAAGGCCGCGGAGAAAGACGACGACGGCCAGTATCCGGGGACGCGAATCTCGGACGTGGAGGTCGTCACGAAGGAAAAAGAGACGCTCGACTGAGCCGAGCCGAATCGGCGGGTCGGTGGGGCCAGCGTTGGGGACGCGACTCAGGCCGAGTCGGCCGGCACGGAGAGGTCGGACGCCTTCGCCCGCGCCTTCTCGACGATTGCCGGGCGCGCCTCGAACTCGACGTGGACCTGTTCGCCCTCGTACTCCTCGGTCTCGACGTGGGCGTGGTCGTAGAGCCACGAGACGAGGCTCATCGTGTCGTCTGCCATCGGCAACAGGAGGCGCTCGCGCTCCCACGCGGGCAGTTCGTCCTCGACGCGGGCGGCCAGTTCCTCGACGTTCTCGCCGGTCAGCCCCGAGACGGCGACGGGGTTGGGCGCGAGCGCCGACAGCGCCGCGCGCTTTTCGTCGAGTTCCGCCGCGTCGACCTTGTCCACCTTGTTGAACACGGTCACGATGGGCGCTTCGTTGCGCTCGTAGAGCGTGTCGTGGCTGGTGACGAGTTTCTCGCGCATCTCCTCGATGGGCTCGGAGGCGTCCACGACGAGCAACACGAGGTCGGCCCGGTAGACCGAATCGAGCGTGGACTTGAACGACTCCACCAGCCAGTGGGGGAGGTCCGAGACGAACCCGACCGTGTCGGTGAGAAGCACGTCTCGCTTGCCCGTCTCGGCGCGGCGCGTGGTCGTCCCGAGCGTCGTAAACAGCTTGTCTTGGGACTCCGCGGTCGGGTCAAGGTCCGGGTGGAGGTCGTCGTTCTGGCCGACTTCGAGGTCGGCGGCGAGCCGCTGCATCAGCGTCGACTTCCCGGCGTTCGTGTAGCCCGCGAGGGCCACGAGGTCGAAGCCGGATTCGCGGCGCTGTTCGCGCCGGGTCTCCTCTTTGTCCGCGATGGCGTCCAGTTCGTTCTTGATGCGCGAAATCTGGGCCTTGATGTCCTGCTCGCGGCTCTCGTCGTACTCACCGAGGCCCATGAAGCCGGGGCGCTCGTCGCGCTTCGCCAGCGACGCCTTCGCCTCGGCGCGGGGCAGTTCGTAGCGTAGCTCGGCGAGTTCGACCTGCAACTGCGCCTTGCGGGTGTTCGCCCGCTGGCCGAAGATGTCGAGGATGAGCGTGAAGCGGTCGATGACCTCCGCGTCGTCCGGGAGCTTCTGGGCGATGTTGTACGTCTGGTAGGGGCCCAGCCGGTTGTCGAACACGACGGCGGCGGCGTCTTCGCGCGCGACGAGCGACGCTAACTCGCCGACCTTCCCCTCGCCGAAGTGGAACGCGGCGTCCTCTTCGCGGGTCTGCGTGAGTTCACCGACCACCTCGTAGCCCGCCGCGCGGGCGAGGTCGGATATCTCCGTCAGGTCGGCGTCGCCGCGGTCGACGCGCTTCGCGACGATGACGCGACTCATCGCCGCACCTCGATTGTGGGGTACGTAGCCTGCACTGTGTCAGTCGGTACTAGCCGCCGGAGGCACTTAAGCCCCGCTCGGCCGGGGTCACGCGTCGAGATGGCGTCCCGTCACCTCCCGTTCCATGGCCGCGTTTGGTCGCCGGGACTCTTGTAGGTTGCCCGGGCGCGACCTGACAGTTCGATGATGGCGACAGTCTCCTCACAAATCACTTATGCCGACGGGCGGGATGTTCGCCGTATGGACCCCTTACAACTGAGCATCGACCCGCAGCAGCTCGGCATCGAGTTCGGGAGCGGGGCCGTCATCGGCGGCATCATCGGCTTCGCGGCGAAGAAAATCGCCAAGCTCATCGCCGTCATCGTCGGTCTCGAACTCGCCGTGTTCAAATTCCTCGAATCGCGGGGCATCATCACCGTCGACTGGGAGCGCCTCACCGGCGGTCTCGTGAGCGCCACGCAGGACGCCGCGACCGGCGCGCCGCCGGACTGGATTTCGACGATTCTCTCGACGCTGTCCGTCTCCGCCGGCTTCTCCGGCGGCTTCCTCGTCGGCTTCAAGAAAGGATAATCGACGCGTCTCGAAGACGCGCTGTCCCGTCTCAGAGTTCGTCTTCGTCCTTGACGATGCGCGTCTCGGCCGTGCCGCTCGTGATGTTGTTCACCTTGTCGTAGAAGTCGTTTTGCATCCCCGCGGGGAACGTGATGACGCCGACCCACGAGCCGTCGTTCTGCCACTCCTCGCGTTCGAGGTCGCCGTAGCTCCGAATCTGCGCCTGTCCGCTGCCGGCGTACTCGGCGGGGAGTTGGACGGCGACGGTGACCTCGGCGAACTTGATGGGCAACACGGGGCGGAGCGCGTCGAGCGCGTCGTCGACCTGCGACTCGACGGGCTCCATCGGGTCGATTTTGAAGCCGGCCTCTTCGAGCGCGCGCTCGATTCGCTCCGGCGGGTGCGGCGAGTCGTTCATCTGGGGGTTGACCGCGTTGCGGGCGATGCGGTTGATGAGCGACTTGCGCTTCTGTTCTTGCATCTCGCGGCGCTGTTCGGCCGTGATTTGAATCTCTCCCTGTTTGACGACCTCGGGGATGATTTCCAGCGGGTCGGTCGTCCCGAACACCTTCTCGAGGTCGTTCTCGGCGGGGCGGTCGCCGCGGGAGGCGTCCTCGAACACGTCTTCGGCGGCGATGACCTCTTCGAGGTCGCCGTCGAACTCGCCGCGCTTTATCGAGAGCGCCGCGTCCGGGTCGATGAGCACCTCGAACCGCGCGCCGTGAGATTCCAGGCGGGCCGTGACTGCCTCGTCGAGTGAAATCATAGCTTCCGATTCTCTCTCCGTGGTAAAAAGCCCTCGGCGGCGTCACGCAAAATTCGCTGCGGCCCCGTTCGGAGCAATCGTTATGCTCGCCCGCGCCCCACGTCTTCGTATGAGTTCGCAGGCGTCGGAGAAGTCCCTCGAAGAACGGCTCGACCTGTTCATGCGGCGGAACTTCCCCCAAATCGAGATGCACGGCGGCGACGCGGGTATCGAGGCCATCGACGAGGAGACCGGCGAGGTGTGGATTTCCCTCACCGGCGCGTGTTCCGGCTGCGGTATCTCCCCGATGACGATTCAGGCGCTGAAGTCGCGCATGGTCGCCGAGTTCGAGGAGATAGACGCGGTCCACGCCTCGACCGGCGGCTTCTACGACGACGAGCCGGGCGCGGGGTTCGAACCCGACGTGTCCGACGCGCCCTTCTGAGCGGCCTTCTACCATCGCCTTTCGACCGAGCCGACCCCACGAGCGACGACGCTCCGAGCGCGCGCCGCGCCGTCGCTCGCCGTGAGAGATAAACGGAGAATCGGGCCGAACGGAGCTGACGCCCGCTTACGCGGCGGCTTCGATGATGTCGACGAGGTCCTCTTTGCTCTGGACGCCGATGACCTCTTTGACCTGCTCGCCGCCGGCGTAGAACTGGAGGGTCGGGACGCTGCGAATCCCCTGCTCGCGGGCCAGCTCTTGGAGTTCGTCGATGTCGACCTTGGCGACGACGGCGTCGGTCTCCTCCGCGATTTCCTTCACGGTGGGTTCGAGCATCTTACACGGGCCGCACCAGTCGGCGTGGTAGTCCACGAGAACGACCGCGCTGTCGGCGACGAGTTCGTCGAGTTGGTCCGAACTCTCGATATGGATAGGCGCGTCGGTTGTCTTCGGAGTGCTCATATCTCCACGTATCGGCGCGACACTCTTACCCATTGCGCCTGTTTGCGCGGCGACGCACGACCGCGAAACGCCGCATTCGCGGCGAAAACGGTCGGATTCGCGGACGAGGCGGAGGCGGAGGCGCAGACTCAGCAGTCGTAGGTCAGAAGCACCCCGTCGTCGACCCGCTCCACGTCGCGGAGCGACAGCCGGGGGAAGTCGGAAACGAACCCATCGCCGTCGGCGAGCGTCGGCGCGTCGCGGCCGCCGATGACCAGCGAGCCGACGTAGAGCGTGAGTTCGTCGACGAGGCCGGCCTCGAACAGCGAGAAGATGAGTTCGCCGCCGCCCTCGACCATGAGTCGGTCGACGCCGCGCGCTTCGAGCGCGTCGAAGGCGTCGGGGAGCGACACCCGCTCCGCGCCCGCGACGACGAGTTCCGCCCCGGCGGCTTCGAGCGCCTCGCGCCGGCCTCCGGGCGCGGCCTCGGAGACGAGGAGGTAGGTCGCCGCCGCGTCGTCCAGAATCCGGGCGTCGGTCGGGGTTCGGGCGCGCGAGTCAGCAACGACGCGGGCGGGATGCGGCGAGTCGCCGCGGTCCTCGCGGGCGGCGACGAGGCCGGGGTCGTCGAGCGTGAGATGCGGGTCGTCTGCGAGGACGGTTCCGACGCCGACGGCGACGGCGTCGGCGGCCGCGCGAATCTCGTCCACGCGGGCGAAGTCGTCGTCGCCGCTTATCGTCACCTGCTCGCGGCGTCGAGACGAGAGCTTGCCGTCGAGGCTCGCGGCGGCGTTGACGTGGACGTGCATACTCGCGGGTCGTCGCCGCGGCGAAAACGCCTTTCGGTGAGGCGCTCTCACGGTGTTGCCGGACAGGAATTAAATAGGCCTCTGTGGTACATTGTGTCATCTATGACTGCCAAGGTCCTGATGCTGGGGTGGGGGTTTCCGCCGAACGTCAGCGGCGGGCTCGACACGCACGTCGGCGAGATGTTCGAGCGACTCGAAGACCGGGAGGACGTGGACATCGAACTCGTGCTCCCGGCCGAGTACGCGCCGGACCGCGAAGGCATCGTCGGGGTCCCGACGGGCGAGGGCGACATCATCACCCGCATCGGACGGCTGGGGTCGACGTTCGCGGAGCGCGCCGCCGACGCCGACATCGTCCACACGCACGACTGGTTCGGCTACGGACCGGGGTCGCGCGCGAAATCGAACAACGAGGACGTGGAGTGGGTGACCACGTTCCACTCGCTTTCGTCGGACCGCAACATCGACCCGCCGCAGCGGGAAGTCGAAACCGAGCGCCGCATCGCCGAGCGCTGTGACCACCTGCTCGCGGTGAGCGAACTCCTCGCCGACAAGGTCAAACGGGAGTACGGCGGCGACTGCCACGTCATCTACAACGGCTTTTCCGAGTGCGAGACGACGGGTCGCGACCTCAAGGCGGAACTCGGCATCGACGGGAAGATGCTGTTTTTCGTCGGCCGCCACACCGACCAGAAGGGCATCTCGCATCTCGTCTACGCGATGGAGAAACTCGCCCGCGACGACGTGACGCTCGTCATGGGCGGGTCGGGCCACCTCACCGCCCAGCTCAAGCGGTTCGCAGAGCTGCTCGGCGTCGAAGACCGCATCGAGTGGGCCGGCTACGTCCCCGAGGAGGCGCTCGGTGACTACTACGCCTCCGCGGACCTGTTCGTCTCGCCGTCGCTGTCCGAACCGTTCGGCATCACCATCGTCGAGGCGCTCTCGACGGGCACCCGCGTCGTCGCCACGGAAAGCGGCGCAGCCGAGGTCCTCCCGGAGGACTGCGTTATCGAGGTCGAACCCGATTCGCGCTCCATCGCCGACGGCATCGAGTACGGCCTCTCGCTGGAGGGGAAACCGGAGTACGAACCGTACACGTGGGACCGCGTCGTCGACGAGACGGTGGAGTACTACCACAGCATCCTCGACGGGAACGTTGACTCGTCGGCCGGGGCGGACAACGAAGTCGACGCCACCGACGCGGACGCCGCCGAATCGGACGCGAACTGACGCAAAATCGGAGTCGAGGAGTCGGCACTTGGCAATTCGTCCGGCCGGTCGCCCCGCGTTCAGCGGAGGAGGCGCACGTCGGTCACCGGCTCGGGGTGGCGAATCCGGTAGCCGCCGCGGGTGGGCACCATCCCCTCTCGCGGCATCGTCCCGCGGGCGGACTGGTACGGCGAGTCGTCGGTCTGGACCGACTGGTACGGCGAGTCGTACGCCGACTGGTAGGGGCTGTCCGACGACTGGTAGGCGCTGTCGCTTGCGGCCTCGGCGTCGAACCCCTCCGGCGGGAGGTAGATTCGCTCGCCGGACGCCGACTGGACGACGACCGCGGAGTCCTTGTCACCTTCCATCACGATGGTCGTCCAGCCGTCCTCGATGGTCACGGAAAACGAGACCTCCTCGTCGGCGTCGCCGGCGTCCGGCCCCTCGTCGTTCGACATACGAGTCCAACTGGCACGCGAGCACTTAGTGATTCGCCCGCGGCCGGTCGCCCGGCAACACTTTTTATCCGACGGGGGCGAATCCCGACTCGATGGAACTCGACCAGCATGCCGAGGAGCTCGCCTCCGCCCTCGGTGTCGACAAAGAGGAGGTCAAATCCGACCTGCAGAACCTGCTGCAGTACAGCGTCCCGCTCGACGAGGCGAAACAGAGCGTCCGACGGAAACACGGCGGCGGCAGCTCCGGCGGGAGCGACGGCGCGCCCGCGACGAAGCGCATCGCCGACATCGACCCCGACGGCGGCAACGTCTCCGTGACGGTCCGCGTGCTCACCGTGGGCACCCGCTCTATCGTCTATCAGGGCGACGAACAGACCATCCGCGAGGGAGAACTCGCAGACGAGTCCGGCGTCATCTCCTACACCGCGTGGCAGGACTTCGGCTTCGAACCGGGCGACTCCGTCGTCATCGGTAACGCCGGCGTCCGCGAGTGGGACGGCAAGCCCGAACTGAACATCGGCGCGTCCTCGACGGTCGGCGTGGAGTCCGAGACGGTCGAGACGCCCTACGACGACCGCATCGGCGGCGAGGCCGACCTCATCGACCTGCAAGCCGGCGACCGCGGCCGAACCGTCGAGGTCCGCGTCCTCGAAGTCGACTCGCGAACCATCGACGGCCGCAACGGCGAGACGACAATCCTCTCGGGCGTCGTCGCCGACGAAACCGGCCGGCTTCCCTTCACCGACTGGGCTCCCCGCCCAGACGTGGAGGAGGGCGCGAGCCTGCGTCTCTCGGACGTGTACGTCCGCGAGTTCCGCGGCGTGCCGCAGGTGAACCTCTCGGAGTTCACGACGCTCGACGTGCTCGACGACCCCGTTTCCGTGACGGACTCCGCGCCGCGTCTGAAAATCGGTGAGGCCGTCGACGCCGGCGGGATGTTCGACGTGGAACTGCTCGGGAACGTCCTCGAAGTGCGCGACGGCTCCGGGCTCATCGAGCGCTGTCCCAAGTGTAGCCGCGTCGTCCAGAACGGCCAGTGCCGCCAGCACGGCGAGGTCGACGGCGAGGACGACATGCGCGTGAAGGCGATTCTCGACGACGGCACCGGCACGGTGACCGCCATCCTCGACCGCGACCTCACCGAGGAAATCTACGGCGGGACGATGGCCGACGCGATGGAGGCCGCCCGCGAGGCGATGGACAAGGAAGTCGTCGCCGACGACATCGCCGACACGCTCGTCGGCCGCGAGTACCGCGTCCGCGGGAACCTCTCGGTGGACGAGTACGGCGCGAACCTCGAAGCCGACGAGTTCGAGGAGACCGACGACGACCCGGCCGAACGCGCGGCCGCCCTCCTCACGGAGGTGCGCGCATGAGCGCCTCGCCGGTCGTCGGCACGCGGGAAATCGCCTACCGCGTCTTCGCCGCCGAGTTCGACGACGCGTCGCTGTCGTACTCCGAGAGCGACGAGGAGCGCGCGCCCAACTACGTGGTCACGCCCACCGGCGCGCGGCTCAACCGGACGTTCGTCGCGGGCGTGCTCACCGAGGTCGAACACGTCAACGACGAGGTGCTCCGCGGGCGCATCGCGGACCCGACGGGCGCGTTCGTCACCTACGCCGGGCAGTACCAACCGGAGCCGATGGCCTACCTCGACGCGGCGACGCCCCCGGCGTTCGTCTCGCTCGCGGGCAAGGCCCGGACGTACGAACCTGACGACGCCGACGTGGTCTACTCCTCGGTCCGCCCGGAGAGCGTCAACACCGTCGACGCCGACGTGCGCGACCGGTGGATCGTCTCGGCCGCCGAGGCGACGCTCCGCCGCATCGCCGTGTTCGACGAGGCGCTATCGATGCCGTACCGCGGCGACGACCTGACCCGCGCGCTCGAAGCCCGCGGCGTCGATTCGACGCTCGCGGCGGGCGTCCCCCGCGCTATCGACCACTACGGGACGACCCGAACCTACCTCGACGCCCTGCGGGAAGTCGCCGTGCAGGCGCTCGAACTCGTCGCGGGCGACCGCGACCAAGTGGACCCACTCGATGTCGCACCCGGCGACGGCGGCGACGCGGTGCTCGGCCCGCTCCCCGAACTCGACCTCGAACCGGCCGACAGCGTCGATATCGAGGTCGACGAGGCGGACGCGGGCGAGGTAGAAGCCGACGCGGGCGAGTTCGAGGACGAATCCGGTTCCGAACCGGCCGCAACGCTCGATTCGGAGCCGGAATTCGACGACGGTGCCGAATCCGAGGCCGTCGAGCCGGAGTCCGAATCCGAGCCTATCGCAGAACCCGATTCCGAGCCGGAGTCTGCATCCGACCCCGAGCCGGTCGCCGCCGAGACGACGACTTCGACCGAGGGCCATCCGGAGGCGTCCGAGCCGGAACCGGCGTCTGAGCCGTCCGCGACGGTCGATGCCGAACCGGAGCCGGAACCCGCGGCAGAACCCGAATCCGAACCCGCCGCGGAACCCGACCTCACGTCCGAACCCGAACCGGTGACCGACTCGCTCGACACCGAGTCTGAGCCCGACTTCGACGCCGGGACCGACGACGGCGCGCTCGGTGATTTCGAAGACGACGCCCCCGACGCGGGCGCGACCGACGCCGGTTCGCTCGACGACTCGGGAAGCGGAACCCTCGGCGACTTCGACGACGGCTTCGACGACCCCGACCCCGAGGCTGGCGATTCGACCAGTTCGACCGATTCGACCGATTCGACCGACTCAGCGTCCGCCGACGCCGACGCCGACGACTCGGTCGACCCAGACGGGATGTACGAACTCGACGAGGACGAGCGGGCCGAAATCGAATCCGAGTTCGGCACGGAGTTCACCTCCGGCGCGGACGTCGACCCCGCCGGCGAGGCGGACATCGACGTGCCCGACGCGGACGACCTCACAGAGCAACTCGAAGACGAATCCGCCGCGGCCGCCGAACCGGAACCGGAACCCGCGACCGCCGCCGCGGAACCCGAACCAGCGGTCGAATCCGAACCAGAACCCGAACCCGAGCCGACGCCCGACGCGGCGTCGGACGGGGACGAAGACGAGGCCGACGCTGACGCCGACGCCGACGAGTCCGCCGAGGACATCGACCTCGAATCGGTCGTCGTGGACGCCATGGACGACCTCGACGACGGCGACGGCGCGACCCGCGACGAGGTCGTCGCGGCCGTCGTCGACGAGCACGGCGCGGACCCCGGCGCGGTCGAAGACGCCATCCAGGAGGCGCTCCTCGGCGGCCGGTGTTACGAGCCGCAGGACGGCGTGCTGAAGGCCATCTGAGGCCGTGCCGGAACCGCTCGTCGAACCGATTCCCGACCATCCCGCCGCGGTAGCGCGGACGAGCAGGCGCGGATTCCCCGAACGGTCGCTCGTCGTCGCTGACTACCACGCCGGTATCGAGGCCGGCCTGCGGTACGAACGCGGGGTGGAACTCCCGTCGAAGGCCGCGGTCCGCCGCGAGCGCCTGCTGTCGCTTCTCGACCGGACCGACGCCGACCGACTGGTCGTCCTCGGTGACCTCGGCCACCGCATCGGCGACCCGGACGGCGACGAGGCCGAGGAACTCCGCGGCTTCGCGGCCGCCGTGGCCGACCGCGCCGAACTGACGGTCGTCCCCGGCAACCACGACGGCGGCCTCGCGGACTTCTTCGGTGACGACGACGTGGAGGTGACCGACCCCGCGGGCGTCCGCCTCGGCGACGTGGGATTCTGCCACGGCCACACGTGGCCCTCGCGGGAAGTGCTCGCCGCCGACGTGGTCTGCTCGGCCCACGAACACCCGGCAGTCAGGCTGGAAGACGAGGTCGGCGGCGCGCGGAAAGAGCGCGTCTGGCTCCGCGGCGCTCTCGCTCCCGAAGTGTTCGCGGAACACCACGAGGTCGCCCCCGCCGAAGTCGCGCGAGCCGACGCCGAACTCGTGGTGTTCCCGGCGTTCAACGACACCTCGGGCGGGACGTGGGTCAACGTCCCCGGGCAGGGCTTTCTCTCGCCGTTCCTACCCGACGGCCTCGCGGACGGCGAGGCCTACCTGCTCGACGGCACGCGGTTGGGCGACTACCGGAACGTCTGACTCGGGTCGTCGCGGTCGCTAACCGCGGCTTCCCGTTTTTCCGACCCGCCTACGCGAAGACGAACGTGAGCGTACCGAGCACGAACACGGTGACGCTCGCCACGCGGGCGAGTCGCTGCCAGCCGGTCCACTCGCGGAAGAACTCCGGCACACCCTTCTCCCGCTCTCGAACGGCGTAGCCGACGAACCAGAGCGCCGAGAGCACGAGCACCGCGGCGAAGACGAGTTGCCACGCCGCGAGGTCGCCCCGTTGGTTGCCGAGGACGATGAAGAGGTTTCCAGCGGTAAAGCCCGCCTGCGACAGCCAAAAGGACCGTTCGGGCGTCACGTCACCACCGCGTACAGTTGGAAGGCGATGCCGACCGTGTAGAGCCCGGCGGCGGCGACGACGAGGTAGACGAGCGGCCCCCAATCGGACGGAAATCGGGCGCGGTCGGGGTCGCGGAGGGCGACGACCGCCCCATAGATGACGGTGACCGCGCCGGCGGCCGCCGCCGCGGTGCCGATATCGGCGGCTCCCGTTGCGAGGTCGAGCGCGACGCCGACGGCGGCCGAGAGTCCGAAGACGACGAACGCGAACCAGTAGGCTCGTTTCGGGGACACGCCCGAAATTGATTCACGGACGACATGAATCTCCCGGTGGGGACCGCCCCGAGCGGTGCGCTTAATCGCCTCGAACCGTAACCTCGGGCGATGCCAGACGGCGAGGCCGCCGCCGGAATGGACGCCTTCGCGACGCTCTCGTCGCCCGTTCGGAACGCGCTCTCGGAGCGCGGCTTCACGACGCCCACCGAGCCACAGCGCCGGGCGATTCCCCCGCTTTCGGACGGGAAACACGGCCTCATCATCGCGCCCACGGGCACCGGCAAGACCGAGACGGCGATGCTGCCGGTGTTTTCGGCCATCGCCGACGCCGATGACCGATTCGGGATTTCGGCGCTCTACATCACCCCGCTTCGGGCGCTGAACCGCGACATGCGCGAGCGACTCGACTGGTGGGGCGAACGGCTCGACATCGACATCGACGTTCGCCACGGCGACACCACGCAGTACCAGCGCCAGAAGCAGGCGAACGACCCGCCGGACGTGCTGGTGACGACGCCCGAGACGTTGCAGGCGATGCTCACGGGGAAGAAGCTCAGAAAGGCCCTCTCCGACGTCCACCACGTCGTCGTCGACGAGGTCCACGAACTCGCGTCGGCCAAGCGCGGCGCGCAGTTGACAATCGGTTTGGAGCGCCTCCGCGAGTTGGCCGGGGCGTTCCAGCGAATCGGCCTCTCGGCGACGGTCGGGTCGCCCGACGAGGTCGGGAAGTTCCTGACCGGCGACCGCCCGTTCGAGGTCATCGAGGTCGACGTGGACAACCGCGTCGAGTTCGAGGTGGTCCGTCCCGAGGTGACGAACGAGGACGAGGCGCTGGCGGGGAAACTCGCCACCGACCCCGAGATAGCGAGTCACGTCCGGACGATTCGAGATATCGTCCGCGACCACGAGTCGGTGCTCGTCTTCGTCAACACCAGACAGACCGCGGAGGCGCTCGGCTCGCGGTTCAAGTCGCTCGGCGACCCCATCGAGGTCCACCACGGCTCGCTGTCGAAGGACGTGCGCATCGACGTGGAAGACCGCTTCAAGGCCGGCGAGTTGGACGCGCTCATCTGCACGTCGTCGATGGAACTCGGTATCGACGTGGGCCGGGTCGACCACGTCGTCCAGTACAACAGTCCGCGCGAGGTGTCGCGGCTCCTCCAGCGAGTCGGTCGCGCGGGCCACCGCTTGGGCGTCGTCTCCCGCGGGACCGTCGTCACCGACCACCCCGACGACACGCTCGAAGCGCTCGCCATCGCCCGGCGGGCCGTCTCCGGCGAGGTCGAACCCGCCCGCGTCCACCACGGCAGCCTCGACACCGTCGCCAACCAAATCGTCGGCGTCGTCATGGACTACGGCGACGTGTCGGCCCGCCGCGCCTACGAGATTATCACGCGGGCGTACCCCTTCCGCGACCTCGACGAGGACGACTTCCGCGCCGTCGTCCGCGAACTCTCCGGGAACCGCCTCCTCTGGCTCGACGAGGACAAGGACCTCCTCGAAAAGTCCGGCGGCACGTGGCAGTACTTCTACGCCAACCTCTCGATGATTCCCGACGAGGAGACCTACGACGTCCACGACATCTCCTCGCGCCGGCAGATCGGGACGCTCGACGAGAAGTTCGTCCTCAACTTCGCCGCGCCGGGCGCGACGTTCATCCAGCGCGGCGAGATGTGGCGCGTCAACGACGTGGACGACGAGGAGGCGCGGGTGAACGTCTCGCCCATCGAGGACCCCGGCGGCGAGGTGCCGTCGTGGGTCGGCTCGGAGATTCCGGTGCCCGCGCCGGTCGCCGGCGAGGTGGGCGAACTCCGCGACGTGGCCGCGCCGCAGTTCGCGTCCGGGGCCGACCACGAGGCCGTCGCCCGCGACATCGCCATGCGCTACCCGACCGACGAAGCCACGGTCCGGTCGGCGCTCGGCCCCATCGAAAGACAGGTCGAAGCCGACGCGCCGATTCCGACCGCGAACAGGCTCGTCCTCGAAGGCTCGCCCCGGAAGGTGACGCTGAACTCGCCGTACGGCCACCGGGTGAACGAGACGCTCGGCAGGCTCCTGTCGGCGCTCATCGGCCAGCGAACCGGCTCCTCGGTCGGCATGGAGGTCGACCCCTACCGCGTCGAGTTCGACGTGCCGGGGAAGGTCCGCCCGACGACGTTCGCCGAGGTGCTCCGCGGGACCGACCCCGACCACGTCGAGGCGCTGCTCGAACTCGCGCTCAAGCGGTCGGACTCGCTGAAGTTCACGCTCGCGCAGGTGGCCGCGAAGTTCGGCGCGCTCAAGCGCTATCAGGGGAAGGGCCGCTTCGGCGGCGACCGCCTCCTCGCCGCGCTGGAGGACACGCCCGTCTACGACGAGGCCGTCCGCGAGGTGTTCCACACCGACCTCGCCGTCGAGGAGACGGTCGAACTGCTCCGCCGCGTCCGCGACGGCGACGTGGAACTCGCCGTCGCCCGCGAACCGACCGCCATCGGCACCGGCGGCCGCGGGTCGGGGACCGACCTGCTCGTTCCCGAGAACGCCGACGCGAGCGTCATCGAGACGGTCCGCGACCGGATTCAGAACGACCGCGTGCTGTTGGCGTGTCTCCACTGCAAGGATTGGACTCGCAAGACGAAGGTCAAGCGCGTCCGCGAGCCAGTGACGTGCCCCGAGTGCGGCGCGACCCGCGTCGCCGCGCTCAACCCGTGGGACGACGAGACGGTGAAAGCGGTTCGCGCGCCGGAGAAAGACGACGAACAGGAGCGACTGACGAAGCGGGCCTACCGCTCGGCGAGTCTGGTGCAGACCCACGGCGAGCGGGCGGTCGTCGCGCTCGCGGCCCGCGGGGTCGGCCCGCACAACGCAGCGCGCATCATCAACAAGCTCCGCGAGGACGAAGACGACTTCTACCGCGACATCCTCGAACGGGAGCGCGAGTACGCCCGGACGCAGTCGTTCTGGGACTGACAGAGCGGCCGGGTTCGACGCTTACTCCTCGATGGCCCACTCGTCGAGAATCTCGGTCGTCGCGGCCGCCAGCGCCTCGAAGTCCTGCATCGAGATGCCGTCGGTCGTGACGAAGACGCCGAAGTCCTCGACGGTGATGCGGACGAGGTAGCCGTTTTCGAACACGCGAATCGTGTACTCGTAATCGCCGAGTTCGGACCCGCGGTAGGCGTCCTGTGTCATCTTGAAGTCGTGCCACTCGTTGCCGATAAAGGAGTTCAGGTCGGCCTCCTGTTCGAGGTCCTCGCGGAGGTACACCTGCACGTAGTCGAAGCGGTTGAAGTAGGTGAGCGAGCGGAGGCTGTCGCCGACGGCCGTGCGGCAGACGGTGACGAGCTTTTCCTCTGCTTCCTCGGGGAGGAGATTGGACATCGCTTCAGCCTGTGCGAGCGAGTGCCAAATAGGCGGCGGCTTCGGCAGTAGACGGGTGCGGGCTGAGACGCGGCGGTCGCCCGCGACGCTGCTACTCCGACGCGTAGGCGTCCCGATAGTCGCGCTCGCGCCGGATGAGCTCCTCGACGCCGTGTTCGAGGATGTCGGAGCCGAGCGACGTGGCGCGGTAGTACGAAAACAGCCCCTCGTCGTCGGCCTGCGACCGCTTTCGCTTCTCGACCAACCCGGCGTCGACGAGTTTGTTGAGGTGGTAGTGCAGCGTGTTCGCCTGCACGTCGAGCGCCTCGGCCAGCGCTTTCGGACTTCGCTCGCCGAAGTGGACCAGGCGGTACAGCAGGGTAAAGCGCGTCCGGTCGCCGAGTGCGGCCTGCATGTCGAGGTACTCGTCCAGCGTGAGGACGCTCGTCGGCGGCAGCAATTCGGCGGGGTCCTCGGGGAGGCCGTCCGAATCGACCGGGTCGTTCGTCGCCATCTCGGTTCGCTAGACGGAGCGTGTCGGTTTAACAGTTCTTGAGTCGAACTCCGCTGAAAAATCCCGACTTTATATACTACCGCGCGGTACGTGTGTCCATGACGGACGCCATCTCGCGCGACGAGATACGAGCGGCGCTCGGGCGAACGACCTACGACCGGTTTCTCGTCTACGTGATGGGTCCGTACAAGTCGTTCAACCTCAACTACGTCCTCTCGGAGGAGGAACTCGCCGCCAGCGACATCGACGACCTCCCGGGCCCGATTCGAAAGCTGTTCGCCGCGCGGGACGAGGTGGACGACGCGCTCGCGCTCCTCCGGCGGGTGCAAGGAACGCTCCGCGCCGACCCGGGCGTGAACGCTTTTCTCGCCGTCGACGTGGACCTCAGCACCGACGAGGTGGACGCCGCGACGCAGTCGCTCGCGTTCGCCGCAGCGAGCAACGCCACCGTGTTCGTGCTGCCGTTTCTCGGCCACAACTTCGGCGTCGGCGAGGAGGCGGGGTCGATACTCGAACGGCTCTCAGAGACCCACGGCGACAGAATCGTCTTCGTCCACGAAGCGACGGTCACGAGCGAGATGATTCGCGCGGCGCGCGCCCGCTGGGACCTCCGCGTCGAGACCTACGACACCGAAGCGGAACTCCACAAGCGCATCCGACTGTTCGTCGCGGACGTGATGAACCGCGAGCTACACGGGGACTTGGACCGGCTGGACTGACGTTCCTCGCCCTCGTCCTCTCCCTCTCGCCTCCTCTGGCCTTGTTGATTAATACCTCATAACACATTAAATATAATTTACACGAGGGCGACGAACGAGTCGTCATGGCCGACGACGCCCTCGGACTGGCGATGTTGGACCGGGTTCGCGGCAGTCTGCGCGCGCCGTGCGTCTACCGCGCCGGCGACGACGCCCGTGGTACTGCCGGCGACGCGCACGTCTACGAGAACTATCTCGTCCCGTCCGAGCGGTGGTCCGCCGCGAAGCGCGAGTTCGTCGATTCGCTTCGGACCCCAGTCCTCGACGTGGGATGCGGCGCGGGCCAGCACGCCCTCGCCGTACAGGAGCGCGGCGAGGTCGTCGCCTTCGACGTGAGTCCGAACGCGGTTCGCGCGGCCCGCAAGCGCGGCGTCGAGACGGCGGTCGTCGGCGATATGTTCGACCCGCCGGTCGAGGCGAGCCGAGCGGGTTCGTCGGCAGGAGGGTTCGAGACGGTCCTCGCCAACGGGACGCAGGTCGGACTCGCGGGCTCGCTGGATCGACTCGCCGACCTGCTCGCGTCGTTTGCCGACCTCACCTCGCCGTCCGGCGAGGTCGTCGTGGACTCCTACGACCCGACGCGCACCGACCCCGAGCGCTTCTTCGGTTACCGGTCAGACCCGCGAGAGGGCGTCGCTCGACGGACGTTCCGCGTCGAATACGGCGACCTCCACGGACCGATGCTCGACTTCGTTCTCGTCTCGCCCGCACGACTCCGGGCGGTTGCGGCCGAGGCGGGCCTCGACGTGCGCGATGTGACCGTCCCGAATCCCGATTCGAGTTACTATCGGGCGCGACTGGCGTGAGCTGGGTCGGTCGCGGCGGCACTTCGGGAGTGGGGTCGTCGCCGGCCGTCTCGATGACGCGTTACGGCCTACTCCCAGCGGTTGGTCGCTTCGTTGCGCCGCGGGAGGAACGGAAGCAAGAGCGCGACGGCGAAGACGATGCCCGCGATGGCGAGGTACTCGGGCGTCACGAGGACGAGCGCGACCAGCGAGAACACCGAGGCCTCGCCGTCGGCGACGGCCGAGAGGGCGTCCGCGTCGTTGTTCAGCAACACGAGAACCATGAATATCGCCTCGGCGAACGCGACCCGGAGGCCGGCCTTCGTCACCCACCACGTCGCGGACAGCGGGCCGCCGGTCAACGCGTCCCACTCCCGGCGGACCTTCCGCCGCCACGCCGCGTTCACGACACACCTCTGTTGCGAGTGAACATGGGACACAGTACGCGGCGAAACGAGATAATCTCGCAGGTGAGCGGGAACGGGCGTTCCTCGGGGGTCGCCGCCCGTCAGACCCGCGTCGGCGAGACCGATTCCAGCGCCGCATCGAAGTGCGCGCGGGTGATGCGCACCTCGTCGGCGTGCTCGTTCGCCTCGGTGCCCTCGTAGGCGTCGGCCACGTCCTGAATCGCCCGGAGCGCGGCCTCGCGGCAGACCGCGGCCACGTCGGCCCCGGTGTAGCCGTCCATGTGGGCGGCCACGTCGCCGAGGTCCACGTCGGTGCCGAGCGGCTTGTTTCGGACGTGCACGTCGAGGATGGCGCGGCGCGCCTCGATGTCGGGGGCGGGGACCTCGACGTGGGTCTCCAGTCGGCCGGGTCGGAGGAGCGCGGGGTCGAGCGCGTCCCGGCGGTTCGTCGCCGCGAGGACGACGAGGTTCGGGTTGTCGGCGGCGTTGTCCATCTCCGTCAGGAGTTGCGAGACGACGCGCTCGGAGACGCCCGAGTCGGAGCCGGCGCTGTCGCGGTCGGTGGCGATGGCGTCTATCTCGTCGAAGAAGACGATACTCGGCGCGGCCTGTCGGGCGCGGTCGAACACCTCGCGGACGGATTTTTCGGACTCACCGACGTAGCGGTCGAGCAGTTCCGGGCCGGCGACGTGGATGAAGTTGACGCCGCTTTCGGCCGCGATGGCGCGGGCGAGCATCGTCTTGCCGGTGCCCGGCGGGCCGTGGAGGAGCACGCCGGTCGGCGGGTCGGTCGAGGCCGCCTCGAACAGCGGCGCGTAGGTCAGCGGCCACGTCACCGCGCGTTCGAGCGTCCGCTTCACATCGTCGAGGCCGCCGACGCCCTCGAACCCCTCGGTCGGTTGTTCGGCGACGTACTCGCGCATCGCAGAGGGTTCGACCGTCGCCATCGCCGACTCGAAGTCGGCGCGCGTGACGGTCATGTCCGCGACGGCGACGCGTCCCTCCTCGTCTCCGCCCTCGTCTCTGCTTCCGCTTCGGCTTCCGCCCTCCCGGCGGACGCGCCGGAGCGCGGTCATCGCGGCCTCCTTGGCCAGCGATTCGAGGTCGGCACCGACGAAGCCGTGGGTTCGGGAGGCCAGTCGGTCGATGTCCACGTCCTCCGCGAGGGGCATTCGCCGGGTGTGCACGTCGAGAATCTCGCGGCGGCCCGCCTCGTTCGGGACGCCGATTTCGATTTCGCGGTCGAAGCGGCCGCCGCGGCGGAGCGCCGGGTCGAGGCTGTCGACGCGGTTCGTCGCGCCGATGACGACCACGTCGCCGCGGGCGTCCAGCCCGTCCATGAGCGACAGCAGTTGGCCGACGACGCGGTTTTCGAGGTCGCCGCCGTCGTCGCGCTTCGACGCGATGGAGTCGATTTCGTCGAAGAAGATGATGGCCGGCGCGTTCTCGCGGGCCGACTGGAACACCTCTCGCAGCTTCTCCTCGGACTCGCCTTTGTACTTCGAGAGCACCTCGGGCCCGGAGATGGTCGTGAAACTCGCGTCGACCTCGTTGGCGACGGCCTTGGCGATGAGGGTCTTCCCCGTGCCCGGCGGGCCGTGGAGGAGCACGCCCTTCGGCGGCTCGATGCCGAGGTGCGCGAACACCTCGGGCTCGGACAGCGGGAGCTCTATCATCTCGCGGACGAGGTCGAGTTCGTCGTCGAGGCCGCCGATGTCCTCGTAGGTGACGCCCGTCGCTCGGCCGCGGCTCCCGTCGTCGCCGCCGTCGTCGCTACCGGTCATGCTCTTGACGGCGTCGCGGACGGCCTCGCTCGCGTCCTTCGAATTCGCCGCCGTCACGGAGACGGTCGTCGCGTCGGTGACGCGGACCACGCCCTCCGGGGCGGTTTCGCTGACGGCGAGGGCGGCCCCGCCGAGGCGTTCGACGCGGACGCGGTCGCCCTCGCGGACCGGGCGGTTCCGGAGCTCCGCCTTCACGACCTCCTCGATGGTCTCGCGGTCCACGCTGGTCCGCTCGAAGGCGCTGGGGCCGGCGAGCGTCACGGACCGCGCGTCTTCGACGGCTATCTTCCTGACGCGGACGCTGTCACCGATTTTCACGCCGGCGTTGGCCCGCGTGTCGGCGTCGACGAGCATCTCGCCCGCCGCCGCGCCGGGGCGGGCGGGCCACATCTTCGCGACCGTCTCTCTGGAGCCCTCGATGACGACCGTCTCGCCGCTGAGCACGCCGAGTTCCCGGCGGGCGGCCTCGGGGAGGCGGGCGATGCCGCGGCCCGCGTCGCGTTTCTCCGCGGCGCGGACGACGAGCGTCACCCCATCTTCTGACATACCCCCCGGTTCGGTCGCTCGACCCTTGAGGGTTCGCCCGGAGTAACGGTTTTCCGGGACGGCGCGGTAACAGTACGCATGGTCGCCACGACGGAGAAAGACGGTGCGACGTGGTACCGGTGCGAAGAGTGCGGGATGCTGTTCGACGTGCGGTCCGACGCCGAGGCTCACGAGGAGAACTGCGACACGGACAGCCCGTCGTACTTGCAGTAGCGGGGAAGCGAGAGCGTCGGCGGCGACGGCGGCGAGCGCGAGGGTTACGCGGCGAGCGCGAGAGCTACGCCGGGTCGTGTTCGTCCGCGAGTCGCTCGGCGTGGTCCAGCGAGGTCGCGCGCTCCCAGCGGACGCGCTCGGCGTCGCCGTAGGCGAGCGCCTCCTTCAGTTCGTCGCGGAGGACGCCCACGCCGCGGCCGACGAGGTCGCCGTCGGCGTCGCCGAGTTCGTAGTAGCCGTAGGCCTCCGGAGCCTTGCCGACGGTCCGCTTTTCCAGCGGCTCCCAGCGCTTCCGGAGCATCACTCGGCGACGAACTCGTAGGAGTCTTCGCCCCAGTCGTCCTCGACGAAGACGAACACGCGGCCGCGGGCGACCTCGGGGTCGGCCTCGATTTCGAAGCGGTGGCCGGGCACCCGGCGGACGAGGACGCCGGGGAACAGCTCCTCTTCTTCGTCCTCACCGAGGATGACGCGGCCGACGCCGCTCGATTCGAGCACCTCGTCGTGGCTCGTGAGGTCGTTGACGTACATCATGACGCCCTCCGTCTCGGTGGGGTCGGTGACGAGGACGTGGACCTCCTTGCCGGGGGCGGTGGCGAGCGTGCCCGTGACCGCCTGGGGGACGCCCCGGTAGACTGTGGTTCGGTTGTCGAGGTACTCCACTTCGACGCCGTAGTCGTGGAGCTCGACGCCGAGCGTGCTCGGGGCGATGTCGTTGCGGGCGCGCATGGCTCACCGTTGCTCCGGGGACGGCAAAAGCGTCGCGTCTCGGGACGACTCGCGCCGGGCGTCGCTTCCGCCGCCGCGTCCCCGAACCTACGGGCGAAAACGGCACGGACCGCCACACATAACACGGTGTGCCGACCTCCCCGAAGTATGCACGGCCGAGCCACCGCCCTCGGGGCGGGCACCGTCTTGAACGCCCTCGCGACGGCGACCGGCTCCGCGTTCGCCATCGACGCGGAGACCACCGCGTCGGTCGAACTGGACGACTCCGGCGAGGTCCGCGGCAGCATCGCGGAGGCCCCGGACGCCGACGCGCATCTCGTCGAGCGCTGCGTCGAACTCGCCGTCGAGGCGTTCGGTGACGGCGAGGGCGGCACCGTCGAGACCGAAAGCGACCTGCCGATGGCCGCCGGCCTCAAGAGTTCGAGCGCCGCCGCCAACGCGACGGTGTTGGCGACGCTCTCGGCGCTCGGTCGCTCGGTCGGCCCCGGCCCGGACGCCGATATCTCCCGCCTCGACGCCTGCCGGATGGGCGTCCGCGCCGCCCGCGAGGTCGGCGTCACCGCCACCGGGGCGTTCGACGACGCCGCGGCCTCCATGGTCGGGGGCGTCGTCGTCACCGACAACACCGAAGACGGTCTCATCGCCCGCGACGAGGTCGACTGGGACGTGCTCGTGTGGACGCCCCCGGAGCGCGCTTACAGCGCCGACGCCGACGTGAGCCGCTGCGAGAACGTCGCCCCGATGGCCGACCTCGTGGCCGACCTCGCGCTCGAAGGCCGCTACGCCGAGGCGATGACCGTCAACGGCCTCGCCTTCTCGGCCGCGCTCGACTTCCCGACCGACCCCGCCGTCGAGGCGATGCCCATCGCCGACGGCGTCTCGCTGTCCGGGACCGGCCCGAGCGTCGTCGCCGTCGGCGACCGAACCGACCTCGAACGCGTCAAGGAACTGTGGGACGCCCGCGAGGGGGAGACCCGACTGACGACCACCCGAACCGACGGAGCACGAATCCAATGACAGACGACACCGTAGACGCCGCCGCAGAATCGTTTCAGGACATGTCCCTCGACGAACTCCGCGAGGAGATAGAGGATATCGACCGCGGCATCGTCGAACTCATCGCCCGTCGAACCTACGTCGCCGACACGGTGGCGAAGGTCAAAGCCGAGAAGGACCTGCCGACGACCGATGAGTCCCAAGAAGAGCGCGTGATGGAGCGCGCCGGGAAGAACGCGGCCCACTTCGAGGTCGATTCGAACCTCGTGAAGGCGATTTTCAGACTGCTCATCGAGATGAACAAGGCCGAACAGCGGCAGAATCGGTAGAATGCATCGATGTTACGACCTATTTTTGAACAGGACAACACGACTTCCGAGCCCGTATGCGAGAACGGACATCGCACTGGTTCCTAATCCAACGCCGAAGAGAAGCGTCAACAGTTCATAGGGTGACTGAACGACGACTGGCGTACCGGACAAGGTGAAATACACGCGAGAGTGTGTTCTCGAACGTGAACGCGCAAAGGAAGCCACTGAGGCTGCCGAAGCCAACAGCAACAGTCCATCTCATTCGACTTTGCCGTGCAAGTCCACGACGTTTGGCATCGGCGAAGACGATTCCAGCGACGAGAAACGAGATGATTGGCGAGATGAGGAGTGGATTCAAGGCCTACAAAATGTTCGTTCGTCATCACTAAATAATGGACAGGTGGCTCAACGGCAGCAAGACGCGGCAATAGAGACGAAAGTTGCGGCACCGAAAGACACAGTATTCTGTGTCCCCGCAGTTTTCTGTATGCCTACTATCACGGTTAACGTAGACGACACCCTCAAAGAGCAGATGGAGAAGCACCCGGAAATCAACTGGAGCGAGGTCACTCGGCAAGCCATCCGAAGCAAAATCGAGAAACTCGAATTGATGGACGAACTGACCGCCGACAGTGAACTCTCTGATGCGGATGTTGACGAAATTGCCGCCAAAATCAACGAGAGCGCACGGAAGCGCGTCGAAGAAGAGTCTGAGTAATTCTGACGAATGAAGTTGGTCGTCGATGCAAACGTCGTCATTTCGGCACTCATCGCTAACTCGAAAACTCGTGAACTCATCGTCACGCTCGAACCGGAACTCCTGACCCCCGAAGTTGTTCACGACGAAATCGGGAACTACGAAGCTCTCATCGTCGAAAAGTCAGGGATGGATACAGACAGAGTACAGCAGTTCATTGACCTCTTGTTCCAGTACATCGAGACAGTACCTGCCAGCGAATTCTCCCCGTACATCAAGGAGGCGAAAGAGTCGATAGGCGACACCGGCCCCGACGACGTTCTGTACGTGGCCTGCGCACTCGCTCGTGACGCAGGTGTGTGGAGCGACGATTCTGATTTCGATGAACAAGACCTCGTGCCGGTGTTTACTACCAGTGAGGTAATCGAATCCTTCGAGACGGTGTGATTTCTTGACTCAGGAAAGTACAAAAGAACCGGAAAAGTGTGCAGTTTCGTATAATGGATTCTATCTACCTGAACAAGGCCGAACAGCGGCAGAATCGGTAGACTGACAGCTGTTTTCTCCGCCGCCGGGAGCGGGTTCGAGTTCGGAGACCCGCCGTCGCGTCACTCGCGGATGACCATCACCTTCACCCGCCGGACCGCGTCGAAGTCCCGAAGCCGATAGGTCAGCGCGCGGACGCGCGCCGCGGGGCCGCGGCAGAACAGCGATTCGAGACACCACTCGCCCTGATGGGTGTGACTCGTGTTGAGGATGACGTCCTGAAACTCGTGTTGCGTCCCGTGAAGCTCGCGAATCACGTCGTGGTGGCGGTAGTCGAAGCCGACGAGCGCGACGACCTCGCCGGAGACGTCTTCGAGTCGGGCGTGGGACTCGACGAACTCACGCATGGCCTCTCGAACCGCCCGCGACCGGTTTTCGATGCCCTCGTCGCGCCACGCCTGGTCGAACTCGGCGACCAGTTCGTCGGGGATGTTGAAACTCGTCCGCATTACCTCAAACTGACGCGTACAGCTACAAGAGTGCTCGTTATGACGATACCCGCGATTCGGTATTAACAACCCCTATACCCGTCGTTTGCCACGGATACGGTAGCACATGGCCACGAACGAACTGCTCGGCCTCGTCGCCGGCGCGGTACTCCTCGGAGCCGTCCACGGCGTCGAACCGGGTCACGGCTGGCCCGTCGCCGCGTCGTACGCGCTCGACCAAGCGAACAAGTGGGTGTACGGGTTCGCGGCGAGTCTCATCCTCGGGGTCGGCCACCTCGTCAGCAGTATCGCGATGGTGGGCGTGTTCTTCTACGCGAAGGCGTACTTCGACCTCACGCAGGTCAACGAGCCGATTACGGTACTCGGCGGCGTCCAAATCGGCGGCCCGGTCAGTCTCGTCGCCGGCGTCTTGCTCATCGTACTCGGTATCCGAGAGTACACCCACGGGCATTCTCACGGCACGCACGGGCACGACGACGACGACCACGGGGGCCACAGCCACGGCGATGACCACGGCCACTCGCGCGACCACGGCGAGGGCCATGACCACGGCCACGAACACTCGCACGACGGCGACCAGAGCCACTCACGCGACCACGACGGCAACGGGCTGTTTGCCCGCTTGAAGCGTTTCGTCCCCTTCGTCGGCGGACACTCCCACTCGCACGGCGACCTCGACGACGCCGCGGACCGCGGTCTCCTCGGTATCGCGTGGTTCGCGTTCGTCCTCGGCTTCGCCCACGAGGAGGAGTTCGAGATTATCGCGCTCTGCGCCGGGTCGAACTACTGTCTCGAACTGATGAGCGCCTACGCCGTCACCGTCGTCGTCGGCATCGTCGGGCTGACGATGCTGCTGATTGCGGGCTACGAGCAGTACGAAGACGAGGTCGAGAAGTACACGCCGTATCTCCCGGCGTTCTCCGCGGCCGTGTTGGTCCTGATGGGCCTCGGCTTCATCACGGGACTGTTCTGAGCGGGTCCGACCACCCGGCCCCAACGTCGATTGCGACGGCGGTCCGTTCGGCCCCGGCGATAGAGCTATCACCCGGCGACGCATCGGAGCGGTCACGAAGGTGATGTCTATTAACCGCCACAATCGGAATCTTCGTCCGCGGACTCGTTCTCGGCGTCTCGATAGCCGCGCCGGTCGGTCCAATCGGCGTCCTGTGCATCCAGCGAACGCTTTCTAAGGGCCGGCGCTCCGGCTTCGTCAGCGGACTCGGAGCGGCGTCCGCGGACGCGGTCTACGGGGCCATCGCGGGGTTCGGCCTCGCCGCGCTCTCGTCGGTGCTGCTCGGCCACCGCAACGCAATCGCGCTCGCTGGTGGGGCGATTCTCCTGTACATCGGCATCCGGTCGATTCGGGGCGACCCGGCGTCCGTCGAGTCGGCACCGACGACCGAGCAGTCGGCCGTCGTGTCGCCCGACTCGAACGCCCGGACGCTCGCGGCCGACTTCGGGTCGACGTTCCTCCTGACGCTGACGAACCCGGTGACGATACTGGCGTTCGTCGGCATCTTCGCCGGCTTGGGCGTCGGCGTCTCGGGCGACTACCTCGCGGCGGCGGTCCTCGTCGCGGGCGTCTTCGCCGGGTCGGCGCTCTGGTGGTTCGTCCTGAGCGCCGCCGTCGACCGCGTCCGGGAGCGAGTCACCCCGGCGGTCCTCCGCCGGGTGAACCAACTCGCGGGCGTCGTCATCGTCGGGTTCGGCGTCGCGGCGCTCTGGAGCGGCCTGTGACGGGCCACCCGGCACCTCCGCATCCCGCCGGTTCGGTCCCCTCGAACGCTTCGCCGCCGCTATCTCCATATCGCTTGCGACCGTAGTGTGCGTGTCATGCCCACGCACAAGGCGGAGACCACGTGGACCGGCGGCAAAGACGGAAGCGGCGAGTTCTCGACCGAGAGCGGGACCGTCGAGGGGACGTTCACGTTCCCGACGCGGTTCGAAGACGAACTCGGGTCGAACCCCGAGGAGCTCATCGGCGCGGCCCACTCCGGCTGTTTCTCGATGCAGTTGACCGCGTTCCTCGAAGGCGAGGGCTACGCGCCGACGAGCCTCCACACCGCGGCCGACGTGCATCTCGACCCGGCCGACGGCGGCGGCTTCGAAATCTCGCGCATCGACCTGACGCTCGACGCCGACGTGCCCGGCATCGACGAGGAGACGTTCGACGACCTCGCCCAGCGCGCAAAGGAAAACTGCCCGGTGTCGAAGGCGCTCGCCGGGCCGGAACTCACGCTGACCGCGACGCTCGCCTGAGGGCGCGCGTCGCCTGCCGTGTTGTTTTTGTGAGCCGACCGAGTCGGCCGCGACACCCCACTTTCAGCGGTTCGACTCGAACCAGTCTTCGGCGAAATCGACCAGCGCGGGCTGGTCGAAGAGCGTCGCCGTCGCGGCCGCGACCGACCCCTCGGTCGCGCCGACGGTCGTCTCGAACGCCTCGCCGACCGCTTCGAAGTCGTCGGTCTCGACCTCGATGTCGTCGTACTCGACGACGACGCGCTCGCCGTCTCGGAGCAGCGGCGCGCGCTCTCTCGTCCGCGTCTTTTCGAAGTCCGCGCGGTGCTCGGCGAGGTGGAGCGACGTGTTGTTCCCGTGGCCGACGCCGAGTAAGAGCACGTCGCCGCCGCGGTCGTACACCCGCGCCAACGGCGACCCGTCGCCGAGGCCGTAATCGAGTTCGTGGCCACCGACGATTTCCTCGGCGGCCGCGCCCCACGCCGCGAAGGAGACCGTCGGATGCTCGCTGCGGACGACGCCGGGGTAGTTGCGGAAGCACTCGGGCACCGCGCCCATCCCGCGGGTCGGCGTCACGTCGGGGCGGAACGGCGGCATCGACTCGCCGATGGTTTCGACCCAGTCGTCGGGGACCGGCGGGTTCTCCCACACCGACGGGTCGGTGTACTGGCCGGTGTGGGTCGGCATGACCAGCGTCCCGTCGTCGGTCAGCACCGTCTGGAGGGCGTCTACGACCGCCTGCGGGCCGCCGGCGACCCAGCCGAGCGAACTGAGCGACGAGTGGACGAGGAGGGTGTCGCCGGCCGCGGCGCCGAGCGCGCGGAGGTCCGCGGCGAGCGAATCCACGGTTCCGGGTTCGTCCACGCGCTCGACGGCGTCTGCTTCGGACATACGCGTCCGTCGGCCGGCCCGGGATTCAATCTTTGGTGTCGGTCGACCGAAAGGACCACGTTCGCCCCCGGCGACGCGTTCGACATGTCACGCGTCTCCGCCCGTGACGCCCTCCGCTACGCGACCGAAGACGACGCCATCGCGCTGTTCGCCGTCATCGTCGGCGGTTGGGTGTTGCTGACTATCGGCACGTTCGCCCTCGCGGGCTACGGGTTCGGACTGATGTTCGCGCTCGGAATCGTCGCTTCGCTCGCCGGGGCGTTCGCGGTGTTCGCCGGCGTCGTCGGCCTCGCGTACAAACTGCTGGTCGACAGTCGGCGGGCGGCGTCGGAATAACGTCAGTTCACCGCCCGGGAGAAGCCGACGTAGGTCACGTAACAGAGCCCGGCCGTCACGAGAAAGACGAACTGGTAGCCGGTGTTCGAGACGATGTCGAGGACCGACTGCGCCGGTCGGAGCAGTTTCAGCCACAGCACCATGCCCACACCGAGCATCGCGACGAGCCAGAGACCTCCCAAGAGCGGCCGCTGTTTCAGATAGTCGTTGAGTTCGTCGCGGTTCATGTCATTTGAGACATAACTCACTCGTGAAAAGATTGCGATGACTGCTGGGCCGTCGCGTGCGAGGGTGTCCGCGAATCACCGCTAGCGGGTCGCTCCGTCTGTCGGGACCCGGGGTCGCGGCCTCAGAAGAACCGCTCGAACAGCCGACCGAGGAGGAGGATGACGAGCGGGAGGCTGAACAGCACCGCGATAGCGACGAGGAAGCCGGTGACGATTCCCGACCGGCACCCGCGGCCTGAAGAACCGGAGTCATCGGTCTCGTCGGCGCTTCAGGCCCCACCGATATACGTTTTGTTGCCCGCTTCCCGCTTCGCTCACTCCAGATACGTCTCGGCGAGCGCGTCCAGCGCCTCGTGGCGGTGGGTCGTGTGCGGCGCGGTCAGCGGCGAGACCGACACGCGACCCTCGACGACGGCCCGGCGGTCGGTGCCGTCGGGGTCCGGAATATCGCCGGTTTCCATCCGCTCCCAGACGCGGTCGTGGAGCTTCACGGTGCCGTTTTCGAACTCCGCGGTCATGTCGTACAGCTCCGAGGGAACTGTCACCTGCATGTCCGCGGGTCCCCCGTCGGGACCGGACACGGGCGCGTTGACGTTGAGGTAGTCGCACTGCTCGAAGACGCCGGCGGGTTCGGCGTGTTTGACGAGGTACGACGCGGCGTTGGTCGCCTCGCGGAAGTCCCGCGGGTCGGTCGCCTTCTCGTGCCACGGCAGGTCGCCGCCGGCGGGGACGTACAGCGAGAGGGCGATGGCGGGCACGTCGAAGAACGCGGCCTCGACGGCGGCGCTGACGGTCCCCGACCGGCCGAGGACGTACGCGCCGATGTTGGCTCCCTTGTTGATGCCGGAGACGACCATGTCCACGTCGGGACACAGCGCCTCCAACCCGGCGACCGTGCAGTCGGCGGGCGTCCCCTCCAGCGCGTAGCCGAGTTCGTGCTCGGCGACGACCGCGTCGGTGGACATCTTCCGGCCGACCGCGCTCTGGTCCGTCGCGGGCGCGACCGCGGTCACGTCGGCGAACTCCGAGAGGGCGTCGTAGAGCGCGCGGAAGCCCACGCTCTCGATGCCGTCGTCGTTGGTGAGGAGGATGCTGGGTTCGCTCATGGTCCGACTCGGGACGGAGGCCGCAAAAAGCCACCCGTCGGGCGGGGCGCGATAGGGTTGTCAGCGGGCGGGCGAAGTCGGACGGCGGCGGCCGACGCGGGCCGCTCAGGCGACGCGGTCCACGAGCGTCTCGTCGTCGACGACGAGGTTGTACGCCCCCTCGTCGTCGTTCCAGAGCGCGAGGACGTTCTCGAAGACGAGCACGTCGCCGTAGTCGGCGTCGGCCACGTCGGCGTTCAGCACGGTGTCGCGCGTGCGGACGGCGTAGTGGTCGACCGCCTCGCTCCCGTCGCCGATTTTGAACACCTGGTTGTTCCCCTCCGACAGGTCGTGGCTCAGTTTGACCGCCAGCAGGTCGATGCGGTTCGTCACGTGGCGTTCCATCTCGGCCATCTTGGCGAACCGCGCGGGGTTGCCGCGCACGTCGAGGCGGCGCTCGCCGTCGGTGCGGAGGACGCTGTACGAGTACTGCACGTCCACGTTGACGAAGGTGCCCTCGTCCTCGTCGCCCGCGCGCCCCTCGTCGAGGCGGCGCTGGAACCCCGGCACGTCGAGGTCGGGCTGCACGTCGAACGACCAGCCGCGGTCCGAGGGCGCGTAGCCGTCCCAGAGGCGGAGCGCCGGCGAGTACACCGTCACGTCGCCGTCGGCCGGCGCGACCTCGCGTTCGACCTCGCGGAGGCCGATGCTCGTGTTCCGGTCGGCCGGCGCGATGGCGACGACTGCGCCGTCGGCGGCGAGCGCGTCGAGGTACTTGCGGACGACCGCGGCGGGGTCGTCGAGTTCGCTCAGGACGCTGGCGAACAGGACGAGATCGTACTCGCCGTCGGGGGCGAACGCCTCGGCGGTCTCGCGGTGGACGGTCGTCCGGAAGTTCCGGCGCGTCTCGCCGAGCATCCGGTCGAGCACGTCCGCGGAGGCGCTCGGTTCGACCGCGTGGTAGTCCACGACCGAATCGTCGGGGAGGTAGTCGTGCAGACCGAGCGCGGGGCCGCCGGTTCCGGCACCCACGTCGAGCACGCGGGGGTTTCGCGGGAGTAGGCTCCGCTCCGCGAGGTCGGAGAGGACGTAGCCGACGGCCGCGTAGTAGTCCGGGAGGTGGTATATCGCGTAGCCGAGCGCGGCGTCCTCGTCGTACTCGACGGGGGTGCCCCGGTAGTAGTCCTCTTTCAGTTGGCGGACGCGCTCCCGGAGGCGGTCGCCCGACTCACCGACGTGCCAGTTCGCGCCGTAGCGCCCGATGAGCAGGTCTTCGAGGGCAAAGGAGTAGTCGTCGGGGAAGGCCGCGGGCGACCAGTTCCGAACCGGCGCGGGGTCGGCGTTCGCGGGGACGAACGTGCCGTCGTCGCGCTCGAACAGGCCGAGGTCGTGGGCCTCCTCGCGGAGCGTCTGTTTCACCACGGCGGGGTGGGGCGCGCCCTCGATGTAGTCGGCTATCTCGTCGGGGTCGACGGGGCGGACGTTTCTGAGGTACTTCGCGTTGTCGCGGACGGCGTCTCTGTCTATCATCGGTGGGCTGTGGAGCGAGTCGCCGTCGCCCGCGCGGGAGCTGTCGGCCCGCCGCGGGGCGTCGGCGTCGGCGTCTCCCTTCACTCGTCACTCGACAGGGTCGTGCTTGTCGGTCTGGTCGCGGTCGCGACTGCGGTCGTCGGCGACGCGGTCGGCTCCAGCGGCCACACCGGAGTCGCCGCGGGAGACGCGCCGGTAGAGGTCGTCGAACGCCTCGTCGTCGGCCGCCGCGAGTTCGCGGGCCGCGTCGGCGACGCGGTCGGCCCCGTCGCCGAACGAGGACTGGATGTCCGCGTACACGCGCGGGGTGCCGCCGGCCACCGAGGCGACGAGCTCGTCGAGCGCGGCCGAAATCGGCGTGGCGAACTCCTCGCGCACGTCGTCGGCGGCGAGGCCGAACGAGAGGACGGCCGCGTGGGCGGCCGCCTGCACCGTCTCCATCGCCGCGTCGTGTTCCTCGGGCGTCGTCTCGAAGACGCGGTTGCCGGCCGCGTCGAGGTCGGAGAGCAGGGCGTCTGTGTACGCGCCCGGTTCGTCGGCGACGGCGGCGACGTTGCCGGGGGCGTTGTGCGGGGCGAAAAGCGGGTGGAGGCTGAGGCGCTCGCGGTCGGGGAGGTGGTCGCGCATCGCCGCCACCGGGGGTTCCATCGCGCCGGTCACGTCGCACATCGCGGCGTCCGCGCGGTGGGCGTTGCCGGCGACGGCGTCGGCCGCGAGGCGCATCGGGACCGCGAGACAGACCACGTCGAACCGCTCGTCGCCGTCCAGCGGGACCGCCCGCCCGCCCAGCGCGTCCGCTGCGGCGACCGCGCTCTCGGGGTCCGCGTCGGCGAACGCGAGGTCGGCGTCGACGGTGCGGCCGAACCAGCGTCCCATTGCGCCCGCGCCGACGATGAGCACGTCCATCGGTACGGGTGTGGAGGTGCGGCGGGCAAAAGGGAATCGGTGGCGGCGGGTGTGGCGAGACCGGGGTCGGCCGGAGGCGTCCGAACCACCAGTTATTTCGCTGACAGACTGGACGCTAACGAACGACGATGCCCTCCCCCAATTCAGACACCAACGCCGACCGCCGGACTCGAAGACGCGTCCTCGCCGGACTCGGGTCAGCGGCCGTCGTCGGCATCGCCGGTTGTAGCGGGCGAGTGCCCGGACTCGGCCCCGAACGAGTCGGTGCCGAGACGACGGTACGGGACGGAAGCGGTTTGGGGTCTCCCGAAATCCTCTGGCGGTACCCGCGGCGCGAGGGCGACGAAGACGGCATCGGGTACGCGGCCGTGGATGCGAGACGGGTCGACCGCCTCGAAGGCCGCTTCCCGACGCTGTCGCTCCAGTTCAACTCGACCGTCGGCGGACTCGCGGCCGACGAACCCTACGAGGGATACCGTCTCGACTGGTTCCGCTTTCGGTTCGAACCGCCGTCGTCGTACGAGCAGGCGACCAGCTACGCGGCGCGCGTCGAGCCGCCGGGACAAGGAGAAGGGGACGGGTTTTCGACGTATTACGACCGCGAGAGCACCACTAAACGGACCGTCATCGAACTTCGAGACGTGCAGATGCAGGGGACGATTCTCGTCCCGGCCGTGTTCGCCCCGACGACCGAGTCGCTCCCGAAGACGCTGTACTGTCAGTTCACCGTGCAGGCGTCGCGTCCGGGACTCGGTGGCAAGACCGTGCGCGCCAGCGGCGAAGGGAATCTCCCGCTGGACGGTCTCCGTGGATCCTCGACGTCGGACTGAGCGACCTCTGCGCGGAACTCCCGACGAGACGCTCACCCGCGCCCGACCCGCAAACCGCGTTCAACCGACTCCCGGTGTGCGAACCGTCAAGTGGTCGATGGCCGATAGGAAACTATGGCATTCGATGATGTTGATTTCGAGGGTCGGACGGCCTTCATCACGGGAACCAGTCGCGGCATCGGGAAGGCCATCGCGCTCGACCTGGCCGACCGGGGCGCGAACGTCGTCTCGACGGGCAAGACCGTCGACGGGCGCGAGGACCTCCCCGGAACCATCGTCGAGACGACGGAGGAGATACGCGAGCGCGGCGGCAGTTCCATCTGGTGCCAACTCGACGTGCGCGACGACGCTTCCGTGCGGACCGCCATCGACGAGACGGTCGACGCCTTCGGCGGCATCGACTTCGTCGTCAACAACGCGGGCGCGATTCACATGGCCGGCTTCGAGGACACGCCGCCGAAGCGGTTCGACCTCCTCATGGACGTGAACGCCCGCGGGGCGTACGCGACGACGCACGCCGCGCTCCCGCACCTCCGCGAGAGCGACCACGCCCACGTCGTCACGTTCTCGCCGCCGATGCCCGCCCGGCCCGCCCCGGGGAAGGTGGCCTACGCGCTCTCGAAGTACGGCATGACGTTCATCGCGCAGTCGCTCGCGGGCGAACTCGACGCCGACGACGTCGGCGTGAACGCGCTGTGGCCGGTCGCGGCCATCGAGTCCGAGGCGACGCGACACTTCGGGATGGGCACGCCCGAGGACTGGCGCACCCCGCAGATTATGTGCGACGCCGTCGCCGAACTGTTCTCGCGCGACCCGACCGACTGTACCGGCAACGCGTTCTACGACGAGGAACTGCTGTCCGAGGCCGGCATCGACGATTTCTCGCCGTACGCGGTCGTCGAGGGGAGCGAGCCCGGACCGATGTCGGCCCGGCTGTTCGACCCGACCTACGAACGCTGACCCCGATTATCGGCGGTGAGACTCGGATATGGACGTTTATGTTCAATGAACTCGAAATAGCGTGCGATGAGTTCATGCGTCGGCGCTGTGAACCCGGTCTCCCCGACGCGATATTCTACCGAATCGGCAATTAGACTTAACTACCGGTGGGGAATCGCATAGCGCATGGAGTTCCCTCGCCTCCCGACACGCGACACGAGCGGTCAGAAGGTCGTCCTCCCGGACGACCTAGAGGGTGAACAGACGCTCGTGCTCATCAGCTTCGACCGCCGCCAGCAGTCGTTGGTCGGGTCGTGGCGCGGGTTCGCAAAGGAGTTGTGCGAGACGTACGGGCATTTCGAGTACTACGAACTGCTCGTCCTCGGCGGGCGAAGCGGGATGATGCCGCCGATGTCCGGCGGCGGGATGTCTCCGGAGGCGGCCCGGAGCCGAACCCACGACAACGCGCTCATCGCGCGAGTGGACAAGACCGCGCTCCAGCGCCGCCTCGGACTGCTCGGGGAGGGCAACATCTACGCGCTTCTCATCGAAGACGGGACGGTCGTCCGACAGGCCGCCGGCGTGCTCACGCCCGAGACGGGCGACGCGCTGGAGGACCTCTTGAAACAGTGGCGCGAGGCCAACTCCGGGTGGACCGACGCGTCGCCCGCCGGCAGCCCGACCGGCGACAACGCCCTCGACAGCTAAGTTTTCACGCCGGTTTCGCGTCCGTCGCGCCGGCTACTCGACGACGAGTTCGACCGGGTACTCCGTCAGGTTCTCGTAGCCGTCCTCGGTGACGACCACGAGGTCCTCGATTCTGACGCCGCCGATTTCGGGGTCGTACAGCCCCGGTTCGATAGTGATGACGTGTCCGGGCCGAAGCTCCTCGCCGCTCGGACTCAGCGACGGGAGTTCGTGCACGTCGAGGCCGACGCCGTGGCCGGTGCTGTGGATGAAGCCGGTCTCCGCCGAGGGGTCGGCGCGGAGCGTGCTCTCGCCGGCCGCCTCGTACACGTCGCAGACGGCGTCGTGGACGTCTTTGCCGGTCGCGCCGGGTTCGACGGCGTCGAGGGCGGCCTCGAACGCCTCCTCGGTGAGGTCGAACCACTCGCGTATCTCGGGCGACGGCTCGCCTTTCACGAACGTCCGGGTCATGTCGCCGTTGTACTTCGTCTCCTTGTCGCGCGGGAAGATGTCGATGATGACGGCCTCGTCGGCTCGGAGCGGGCCGCTCCCGCGGTCGTGCGGGTCGGCGGCGTCGGCTCCACAGGCGACGATGGTCTCGTCGAGGGCGCAGCCGTGGCGCAGGAGCGTCACCTCGATTTCCTCTCTGACGCGCTCGCTCGTCAGCGGTTCGCCCTCGTAGGTGAGCGTGCCGTCGTCGGCCACGTCGGCGTCGCGGATGAGCCCCTCGGCGGCGCGCATCGCGGCCTCGTTGGCGTCCTGTGCGGCGTGGATACGTTCGACTTCCTCGTCGGCTTTCACCGCGCGGATGTTCGTGAGCACGTCGTCGGTCTCGGCGTCGACCGCGACGCCCTCCTCGCGCAGGGCGTCGGCGGTGCCGAGCGGGAAGTCCGCGGGGGCCGCGAGCGAGTCGACCCCGTGGTCAGCGAGGAACGCCGCGACCGTCTTGGCCTTCCCGACGACCGCGCCGTGTTCGGCGTGGTTGTCGCGGTAGTCGTAGTCCGAGAGTCGAGAGACGGTGTCGGCGCGGCTCTCCTTTTTCGCGCGGCCGAACTCCAGCGTCGAGACGAGGAGGTGGATTCCCGCGGGCGTGTAGAGCGTCACGTACGGGTCCGGCGCGTCGAACCCGGAGAGATACAGCTGGTTGGAGTCGCTGCCGTCGGCCGAGATGAGATAGCCGTCGAACTCGTCGCCGAGGAACTCGGCCAGCGGTGAGAAATCGGGTTCCATACGCCGGAGTTCGCCCGGCCGGTAGTAAAGCTCTCGCGTCGCGGTCGGCGGGTTCCGGTATCGGCACCGCGACACGCCTCTTCGGGCGAGAGACGCGCCGCGGATTGACCGCCGGAACTCGCCGCGACCGCCATGCGAGCGTCGCGTGGCTCGCCGGCACAACGGTCCGCTTCGACGGTGAGGTTCTACCGGACGTACGATACGCTCTCCCGCGATATATGTTTGTTGGCAGACACGAAATCGAGCGACCGCGTCGCCGTCGCCGTCCGGGAGAACGTCGCCGCGTCCGGTACCCTGATACCGGACCCTGCCGACCCCTCGCGTATGGACGCGCACGTCACCCCGTCTCGGGTCGCCGGACGCACCCGAGCGCCGCCGTCGAAGAGTTACACCCACAGAGCCGTCCTCGCCGCGGGTTACAGCGACGAGGCGGTCGTCCGCGACGCGCTCGTCAGCGCCGACACCAAGGCGACCATGCGCGCGGTCGAGGCGTTCGGCGGGTCGGTCGACCGCGACGGCCAGACGGTCGAGGTCGCCGGCTTCGGCGGCCGCCCGGGCACGCCCGACGACGTGGTCAACTGCGAGAACTCGGGGACGACGATGCGCCTCGTCACCGGCTGTGCCGCCCTCGCAGAGGGCCTGACGGTCCTCACGGGCGACGCGTCGCTCCGGTCGCGGCCCCACGGCCCGCTTCTCGACGCCGTCTTCGACCTCGACGGCCGCGCCGAGAGCACGCGCCGCAACGGGCAGGCCCCGCTCGTCGTCGGCGACGGCATGACCGGCGGCACGGTCGAGATTCCCGGCGACGTGTCCTCGCAGTTCATCACGGCGCTCCTCATGGCCGGCGCGGTCACCGAGGAGGGCATCGACGTGGAACTCACGACGGAACTCAAATCCTCGCCGTACGTCGATATCACGCTCGAACTCCTCGCCGACTTCGGCGTGGAAGCGACCCGGACCGACGCCGGCTTTTCGGTCCCCGGCGGCCAGTCGTACGCCCCCGAGGGCGGCGCGTACAGCGTCCCCGGCGACTTCTCGTCTCTCTCCTATCTGCTCGCGGCCGGCGCGGTCGCCGGCGCGGAGGGCGAAGACGTTGTCATCGAGGGCGCGCGGCCGTCCGCGCAGGGCGACAGCGCCATCGTCGACATCGTCCGCGACATGGGCGCGACGGTCGACTGGGACGAGGACGCCGGCGAACTGGTGGTCTCCGCGGCCGACCTCACGGGGACGACCGTGGACGTGGGCGACACGCCCGACCTGCTGCCGACCATCGCGGTCCTCGGCGCTATCGCCGACGGCGACACGGTCATCGAGAACTGCGAGCACGTCCGCTTCAAGGAGACCGACCGCGTGAGCGCGATGGCGGAGGAACTCGCGAAGCTGGGCGCGAACGTCACCGAACAGCGGGACCGTCTCACGATTCACGGCGGCGAGACCGACCTCGTCGGCGCGGCGGTCGACGGCCGCGGCGACCACCGCATCGTCATGTCGCTGGCCGTCGCCGGCCTCGTCGCGGACGGCGAGACGACGATTGCGGGCAGCGAACACGTCGACGTGTCGTTCCCGAACTTCTTCGAGGCGATGCGCGACCTCGGAGCCGAGATGACCGAGCACTGAAGGCGCGACCCCACAGCGACCCGCACGGACGGAACTTTTTTCGCCCGCACGCACGCCGACGGTGGTATGTTCGACGCCGACGCGCAGGCGCTCCGCGAGCGACGGTCGGACGGCGAGTACCTTCTGCCGGCCTACGACGACTGGTGTTTCTCGCGGATTCCGGGGACCGTCGCAGACCTGCTCGGCGCGGACGCCGGGCCGCGACTCCCCGCCGAAGCGACCGACGGCTACGACGGCGTGTCGCGCGTGGTCGTCCACCGCGACCTCGGCGTCTGGTACGGCGACGAGGACGGGGGCAAACTCGACTTCGTCGCCATGCACGGCGACCTCCACCCCGACGAGATGCTGATTCCGTTCGCCACGGCGACGCTCGATTCACTCCGCTGAGTCGGCGTCGGGGCCGCGGCCCGTCACGCCCGTCTCCTTCACGACGGCGTCGACCCACCAGAGTTTGAGGACCATCACGCCGAGCGTGCCGAGGAGCGTGCCGACCGGCCTGCGCCGTATGGCCGAGACGACGGCGTAGAGCGTGACCGGGACGTTGAGCACGTTGAGCACGTTCGGGTAGTCGAGGCCCATCGTCCCCCGCCCGGCGTCGAGCCACGCGCGCTCTGCGAGGACGATTCTGCTGAGGTAGTTGTCGGTGCGCGCGGGGCGCGGGAACAACACCGGGTTGACCGCGGTGAACGCGAGGGCGGCGAGAAAGAGCCGGCGGTCCCGGCGGTAGACGGCGTACATCAACACCGGGGAGACGAGGATGCGCGTGCCGGCGCTCCACGGGTTGGCGTGGCGCTCCCAGAACGCCGCTTCGAAGCGGTCGCGGAGGCCGGAAGCGGAAGGAGACGCGGCGGCGGGGTCGGAGTCGAGAGCGGAGGCGGCGGGGTCGGTGGAGGGCGGTGAATCCATACGCTCGGTTCGTCCGCGTCGAGCATGAACGTGGGGGCGCCGAACCCCCGCCCACGATTGCACCTTTCTACAAACACTAAATGGGCGGCCACCCGAGGGGCGGGTAATGAACGGCAACGAATTCGGTCGTCTCTTTCGGATGACCACCTACGGCGAGAGCCACGGCGACGCGATGGGCGTCACGATATCCGGCTGTCCCGCCGGCGTGGAGCTGTCGGTCGAAGACGTCCAGGCGGAACTGGACCGGCGGAAACCCGGCCAGTCGATGATTACGACGAGCCGCGGCGAACCGGACGCCGTCGTCGTCAACTCCGGCGTGCAGGACGGCTACACGACGGGCACGCCCATCGGGATGGTCGTCCAGAACAAGGACGCCCGCTCGGGCAAGTACGAGCCGTACGTGACCGCGCCGCGGCCCTCCCACGGCGACTTCACGTACTCGGCGAAGTTCGGCACGCGCAACTGGGGCGGCGGCGGGCGCTCCTCGGCGCGCGAGACGGTGAACTGGGTCGCCGCCGGCGCGGTGGCCAAGCAGGTCATCGAGCAGAGCGACCACGACATCGAAATCAAGGCGCACGTGAATCAGATTGGCGACGTGGAAGCGCCGGAGGTCTCCTTCGACGACCTGCGCGAGCACACGGAGGAAAACGACGTTCGCTGCGCGCACCCCGAGACGGCGGCGGAGATGCAGGAGCTCATCGAGGAGTACCAGAAGGAAGGCGACTCCATCGGCGGCTCGATTTACTTCGAGGCGCAGGGCGTCCCGCGCGGCCTCGGCGCGCCCCGGTTCGACTCCTTCTCCGCGCGACTCGGACAGGCGCTCATGTCGGTGCCGGCGGCGACGGCGTTCGAGTTCGGCCTCGGCCGCGAGGCCCGCGAGTGGACCGGCCACGACCGCAACGAGAACTGGGAATTTGATGAAGAGGGCGACCCCCGACCCGTCGGCAACAACCACGGCGGCATCCAGGGCGGCATCACCACCGGCGAGCCTGTGTACGGCGAACTGACGCTCCACGCGCCCACGTCCATCCCGAAGAAACAGCGGACCGTCGACTGGGAGACCGGCGAGGAAAAGGAGATTCAGGTCGTCGGCCGGCACGACCCCGTGCTCCCGCCCCGCGGCGTCCCCGTCGTCGAGGCGATGCTCTACGTGACCGTCCTCGACTTCATGCTCCTCGGCGGACGCATCAACCCCGACCGCCTCGACGGGGGGGCCGGCGAGTACGACACCCCGTACCACCCGTCGAGTCCCGACAACGAGTAGCGAACCCGATTCCGAGTTATCGTTCACTCTATTCCGCGGGCGTGACAGTCCGTTCGTCCACTTTCGACGGTGGGAGAGTGAGTCAGTTTAACAATATTAAGACCTTCATTATCTTTACTTGTTAATCCATAGCAAAGTCTTTAATCGGACCCTCCCCAACTTTTCAGGTAGCGCCCCAGCGGGGCCGTGAGCTCAACATATGACTGACCACGAACTTATCTGGCGTATCGCAGGGGGTTCCGGTGACGGTATCGCCTCGACGAGCCAGAACTTCGCCAAAGCCCTGATGCGAGCGGGGCTACACGTTTTCACGCATCGACACTATCCGTCGCGCATCCGCGGTGGCCACACGTACACGGAAGTGCGCGTCAGCGCCGACCCCGTCAAGTCCCGCGGCGACGGGTACAACTTCCTCCTCGCGCTCGGTGACTCCTTCGCCCGCAACCCGAGCGAGGGTGCCTACTACGGCAACGAGGAGATCAAGCCGCTGTCGGAGAACCTCGACGAACTCGACGAAGGCGGCGTCATCGTCTACGACTCCGGCCTGCTCGACGCCTCCGAAATCGAGGACTTCGACGAGCGCGTCGAAGAGAACGACTGGCACGTCTACGACATCGACCTGCGCACCATCGCCCGCGAGCACGGTCGCGAGGTCATGCGCAACACCGCCGGCGTCGCCGTCACGTGCGCCATCGCCGGCATCGAACCCGACGTCATCAAGAGCCTGATGTCGGACGCGATGCCCGACAAGATTCTCGAACCCAACCTGACCGTCTTCGACGACGCCTACGAGATGGTCCAAGAGGAGTACGACGTCGAGGCTCCCGACGTGTCCGCGCCGACCGGCGAACACGACGAAGAGCAGGTGCTTCTCTCCGGCTCCGACGCCATCGCGTACGGTGCCATCGACGAAGGCTGCCGCTTCATCGCGGGCTACCCGATGACCCCGTGGACGGAAGTCTTCACCATCATGACCCAGAACCTCCCCGAGCTCGGCGGCATCTCCGAGCAGGTGGAGGACGAAATCGCCGCGGCCGCGCTGGCAATCGGTGCCTCTCACGCGGGCGTCAAGGCGATGTCCGGGTCGTCCGGTGGCGGCTTCTCGCTCATGTCCGAGCCGCTCGGTCTCGCGGAAATCACCGAGACGCCGCTCGTGCTCGTCGAGGCCATGCGCGCCGGCCCCTCGACGGGGATGCCGACGAAGCCCGAGCAGTCCGACCTCGAACACGTTCTGTACACCTCGCAGGGCGACTCCCACCGCATCGTCTTCGCGCCCGGGAACGCCGCCGAGGCGTACTACCAGACGCGCAAGGCGTTCCAGATCGCCTACGAGTACCAGATTCCGTCCATCGTCCTTTACGACCAGAAGCTCGGCGGCGAGCTCTCGAACGTCCCGGCGTCGGTCTTCGACGAGGAGCCGAACGCCGACCTCGGCTCGGTCCTGACGGAAGCGGAACTCGAAGACGCGCCGCACGACGACTCCGGCAAGTACCAGCGCTTCCAGCACGACACCGAAAACGGCGTCTCGCCGCGTTCGCTGCCGGGCCAGAAGGGCGGTCGCTACCTCGCAACGGGTAACGAGCACATGCCCGCGGGTCACATCTCGGAGTCCCCCGAGAACCGCGTCGCGCAGATGAACCGCCGCATGCAGAAGGTCGACAACATCCGTGCCGAACTCGACGCAGACGGCGAGTTCAACACGGTCCACGGCGACGAGGACGCCGACCTCGGCCTCATCACCTTCGGCAGCCAGCAGGGCACCGTCGAAGAGGCCGCCGACATCCTCAACGAGAAGGGCCACTCGGTCAAGGTCCTCGGCGTCTCCGAGATGATGCCGTTCCCGAAACAGCAGGTCGCGGAGTTCCTCGACAGCGTCGACGAAGCGCTCGTCGTCGAGATGACCGCCTCCGCCCAGTTCCGCGGACTCATCTCCAAGGAACTCGGCGGCTACGGCGACCAGATGTCGAGTCTCCTCAAGTACAACGGCAACCCGTTCGAGCCCGCCGACATCGTCGAGGGCTTCGAGACGGCGCTCCTCGAAGGCGAGGAGCTCCCAGACAACCGCACGAAGTTCGTCCCCAAGGTGGGTGAATAAATCATGAGTGCATTCAGCGCAATCGGTGAAGAAACGGAGCAGGACCAAAACGAGTTCACCCCCGGACTCGAACCCCAACCGACGTGGTGTCCGGGCTGCGGTGACTTCGGTGTCCTCAAGGCGCTCAAAGGCGCGGCGGCCGAACTCGGCCTCTCGCCCGACGAGATGATGGTGACGACCGGCATCGGCTGTTCCGGCAAGCTCAACAGCTACTTCAACAGCTACGGCTTCCACACCATCCACGGCCGCTCGCTTCCCATCGCCCGCGCCGCCAAGCTGGCGAACCCCGGTCTGACCGTGGTCGCCGCCGGCGGCGACGGTGACGGCTACGGCATCGGTGGCAACCACTTCATGCACACCGCCCGTGAGAACCACGACATCACCTACATCGTGTTCAACAACGAGATCTTCGGCCTCACGAAGGGCCAGACCTCGCCCACGTCGCCGATGGGTCACAAGTCGAAGACCCAGCCCCACGGCTCGGCCAAGACGCCGCTGCGCCCGCTCTCGATGTCCCTGAACGCCGGGGCGTCGTACGTCGCGCGGACCGCGGCCGTCAACCCGAACCAGGCGAAGGACATCATCGTGGAAGCCATCCAGCACGACGGCTTCTCCCACGTCGACTTCCTCACGCAGTGTCCGACGTGGAACAAGGACGCCCGTCAGTACGTCCCGTACATCGACATCAACGACTCCGACGACTACGAGTTCGACAACACGAACCGCTCGGAGGCCTCCGAGATGATGTTCGAGACGGAGAACGCCCTCCACGAGGGCACCGTCCTCACCGGCCGGTACTACGTCGACGAAGACCGCCCGTCCTACCAGCAGGAGAAACAGCGCATCGGCGAGATGCCCGAAGAGCCGCTCGCGGAGCGCTACTTCGACGACTCCTACGAGTGGGAGCGGACGTTCGACAACTTCCTCGACAAGCACAAGTAACGCCGCCGACGCCGTCTCGGCGCTCGGTTTTCGGCCGATAGCCGCGCCGGTTCGATGTGACCGAGAACCCTTTTCGGATTCGCAAGATATTTTTCTCCCGTAGGAAAACCAACGGGCATGGAAACCACGTCCACGGAGGGACGCATCCTCGCGGTCTTGGAGGAAGACGCGAAAGCGTCGTACGCCCAGATTGCAGACCGGGCGGACGTGTCGAAGCCGACGGTTCGGAAGTACATCCGCAAACTCGAAGACGACGGCGTCATCATCGGCTACTCCGCCGACATCGACCCGAAGAAACTCGCCGGACAGTCCATCGCCATGGTCGGCATCGACGCGACCAGCGAGCGCTACGTCGAGGTCACGCGCATCCTCAAGGAACTCGACTCGGTGGAGGCGCTCTACACCTCCTCCGGCGACCATATGCTGATGGCCGAGGTCCGCGCCGTCGACGGCGACTCCCTCGGCGACGTCATCTCCGACGAGATTCTGTCTATCGACGGCGTCACGGCCGCACACCCCTCGTTCCTCCAAGAGCGACTGAAGTAACGCGCCCGGCTCGGCCGAGAAGCCGACGACCGCGACCGACTCGCCGCGTCCGTTCCCTCCCGCTTTACGTTCGCCGCGCTATCTGAAGCTTCAGGTGCGTCGCGCCCGTCCACTCGACCATGGCGGAGGAGACGCTGCCGGGCACGGCCGACGACGACGGTCCCGACAGCATCGTCCTTCACGTCGACATGGACTGCTTTTACGCCGCCTGCGAGCGCCTGCGCGAACCCGAACTCGAAGGCGAGCCGGTGGTCGTCGGCATGGGCTACGAGCCCGGCGAGGGCCACGGCGCGGTCGCCACCGCGAGCTACGAGGCCCGCGAGTTCGGCGTCGAGAGCGCCCAGCCGATTTCGACGGCGCTCGAACGCCTCCCGCGCATCGACGACCTCGGGCCCGACGACGACCCCGCGGCGGCGGGCCACTACCGCACCGTCGACCTCGAATTCTACAAGAGCGTCGCCGCCGACGTGAAGGCGATTCTCCACGACTGCGCCGACGTGGTCCGCGAGGTGAGCATCGACGAGGCCTACCTCGACGTGACCGACCGGACCGCGTGGGACCTCGCGGCCTCGGGCGACCGGACGCTGGCGGAGGGCTTCGCCCGCTACGTGAAACAGCGCATCGCCCGCGAGGTCGGCGTCGCGGCCTCCATCGGCGTCGCGCCGAACATGTCGACCGCGAAAATCGCCTCCGACTTCGACAAACCCGACGGGCTGGTCGTCGTCCGCCCCGGCGAGGTGCGGTCGTTTCTCGCGCCCATCTCGGTCGAGGAAGTCCACGGCGTCGGGCCCGTGACGGCCCGAAAGCTCGGGTCGCTCGGTATCGAGACGGCGGGCGACCTCGCCGACGCCGACGCCGCGGCCCTCGAAGCCGAGTTCGGCTCCCGCGGTCGCGAACTCCACGAGCGGGCGCGCGGCTACGACGACCGGGCGGTCACGCCGACGGGCCGGCCCAAGAGCCTCTCGCGGGAGTCGGCGTTCACCGACCCGACGGACGACATCGAAGACAAACGGGAGGTCGTCCGCGCCCTCGCGGCCGACGTGGCCGACCGCGCGCGCTCTCGCGGGGCGATGTACCGGACCATCGGCATCAAGGTGGTCGTCCCGCCGTTCGACATCAACACGCGAGCCACGTCGCTTTCCGGGCCCGTCGACGACCCCGAACTCGTCGAGTCGGTCGCGCTCGACCTGCTCGACGCCGAGTTCGCGGAGACGACCGTCCGAAAGCTCGGCGTCCGCGTCTCGAAGCTCTCCTTCGCGGACGCCGACCAGTCGAGCCTCGACGGCTGGGAGTCCGCGGAGGCGGGCGAGACGGGCGGCGACGGCGACGAGCGTGTGAGCGACGAGCCCGAAGCGACCGCCGGTGACGACGGTGACGACGAGCCCCCGAACACCGGCGGCGAGGCCCCCTCGCGGGGCGGCCAGTCGTCGCTCGTCGAGTTCGACTGACTCCGCGGGACCGACGGGGCGAGGGGGAGGAACTATGGCGTCCGAGGGAGTCCACCAAACCGGATGACGGATTCGGAGACGGAAACCATCTCGGTCGCCGAGATCAGCGACGGTCCAGGGGGAGAGGGAACCGAAGAGCCGGGGACGACGGTCGACCTGCCGGTGGTCGACATCCTCACCGGCCGGGGGTTCGTCACGGGCAAGTCGGGGTCGGGCAAGTCGAACACGGCGTCGGTCATCATCGAGAACCTGCTGTCGGCGAACTTCCCGGTGCTCATCGTCGACACCGACGGCGAGTACTACGGCCTCAAACAGGAGTTCGAACTGCTCCACGCCGGGGCCGACGACGAGTGCGATATCCAGGTGAGTCCCGAACACGCCGAGCGACTCGCCACGCTCGCGCTCGAACAGAACGTGCCCATCATCCTCGACGTGTCCGGCTACCTCGACGACGCGGCCTCCGACGAACTGGTGACGGAGGTCGCAAAACACCTCTTCGCGAAGGAAAAGAAGCTCAAGAAACCGTTTTTGATGCTCATCGAGGAGTGCCACGAGTACATCCCCGAGAAGGGCGGGATGGACGAGGCGGGCAAGATGCTCATCAAAATCGGAAAGCGCGGCCGCAAACACGGCCTCGGCGTCGTCGGCATCTCCCAGCGCCCCGCCGACGTGAAAAAGGACTTCATCACCCAGTGCGACTGGCTCGTCTGGCACCGCCTCACGTGGCGCAACGACACCAAAGTCGTCGGGCGCATCCTCGGCTCGGAGTACGCCGACGCCATCGAGGACATGGGCAACGGCGAGGGCTTCCTCGTCACCGACTGGTCCGAGTCGATTCGGCGCGTGCAGTTCCACAAGAAAGAGACGTTCGACGCGGGCGCGACCCCCGGCCTCGACGACTTCGAGCGCCCCGACCTGAAGTCCGTCGACGGCGACCTCGTGTCGGACCTCAAGGAGATTTCCGACGAGAAGGCGAGACAGGAGAGCCGCATCGCAGACCTCAGACAGGAAATCGACAAGAAGGACGCGCGGATTCGACAGCTCGAACGGGAGTTAGAGGAGGCGCGGGACCTCTCGCGGATGGCCGACCAGTTCGCGCAGGCGATGTTCCAGAAGGCCGAAGCGCCCTACCGCGGCGGCGACGGTCGCAACCTCAACCGCCCCGCCGACAAGCAGGCCGCCCTCGGCGAGTACGACGGAAGTGCCGACGGCGACGTGGCGGACGCGGCTGCCGACGCCGCGACCGACGCCGGTTCCGGCGACGACGGGGCCGCAGACGCGGACGCGCCACCCCGACAGCCGCTCGAAGCCCCTTCCGGGCCGCCGTGGCCGACCCACGGACTGCTCTCCGAGCGCGACGAGGCGGCGGCCGACGGCACGGGCGGGCCGAGCGGCGCGGGCGCGGCGAGCGAGGCGGCCCCGTCGGCCGGCGACGAGTCGTGGCTGGCGGACGCCGAGATGGGCGACTTCCAACCGGCCGAACTCCATCCCGCGCCGGGCGCGGAGAGCCGCCGCGATGTCGTCGACCGCATGACGGCCATCATCGACGCGTTGGGCGACGCCCACCACGGGATGCTCGCGCACTACCGCGAGCGCGGCGTCTCCGACCCGTTGGCGGCCCACGTCGCCGCGGGCGAGACCGGCGACCAGCACCTCGCTTACGGGCGAAATCGGTCGCTTCGTCGGGCGGGATTCATCCGGCACGCCGGCCGCGGGAAATACGAGTACGCGCTCCCCGACCTCGTGAGCGACGAGTACGCGGACCTCTTGGGCGACGACGAACTTCGGGAGACGGTCGCGGCTATCGAGGCGTCGTTCGTCGAAGAAGAAGCCGACGGCGAGTAGTCCAGCCGTCGTTCGGTCCCGGCGGTTTTCGACGCGCGTTACAGTTTACAGCCCGGAGACGAGGTCTTCGAGCGCCGCGCGCGGGTCGTCGGCCTTGGCGACGCCGGAGGCCAGCAGGATGCCGGACGCGCCGAGTTCCTCGGCGGTCACCACGTCGTCGCCGGTCGAGATGCCAGCGCCGCAGTAGACCTCCACGTCCTCGTCCACGTTGGCCGCGGCGTCGACGGCGTCGGTGACGATGCCGGGGTCGGCCGTCGCGACGGAGACGTCGCCGCCGATGAGCTCCGGCGGCTCGACGGCGACCGAGTCGGGGCCGAGCGCGGAGACCGCACCGATTTGGGCGGGGTTGTTGGCGCAGACGCAGGTTTCGAGGCCCGCTCGCTCGGCGGCTTGGACGGAGCCGTCGATGTCTGCGAGCTTCAGGCGCTTTTCGGAGTGGTTGATGAGCGTGCCGACCGCGCCGGCCTCGGCGACGGCCTCGGCGAGGGTGCTGCCGGTGTGGCTGCCGTGGCCGTTCGGGTCGACGTGCTGGGCCCACGTCTCGACGCCGGTGTCTGCGACGCGGGAGATGTCGGCCGCCTGCGGGGAGACGGCGATGCGGACGCCGGACGCCTCGGCCACGTCGCGCGCGGCGGTGGCGACTTCGATGGGGTCACACGGGTACGCCTTGAGGTTGACTAGGATGAACACAATCGAACTCGCGTCCGGCGAGACTAATAGATTGGTTTTCGTGGGCGCGATTGCCACGAGACGGCGTCTCGCGGGCGGAAAATCGTGATAGACGAATCGAAGGGTTCGGTCGCGCGGGTCCCGCGACGGGTCGGCGTCGGGCGCTTCCGATTAGTCCTTCCGTTTGACCACGTCGCCGAGGGTGGTCGTCGTGGAGCCGCCGCCGGACCACTCGGAGTCGTCGTCGCTCTCGCCTTCGACCAGCGAGATGTCGAGCTTGCGCTCGATTTTCTTCCGGACGGAGTCCGGCGGCATGATGTCGCCGCGTTCGAGCTTGCGGATGAGGCTCGCCTTCTCGTTGAGCGACTGGGCGAGCTCTTCTTGGCTCAGCCCGCGCGACTCCCGCGCCTGCCGGATGCGGTCGTCGTAGTCGGTCGCGATTTCGTCCATGTCGTCGAACATGTCGCGGCGGCGCGTCTTCGACGACGAGGAGGAAGACGACCCCGAGGAGCGAGAGGAGTTCGAGCCCGACGAGGAGGAGGTGGAGTACTTCGTGCTCGCGCTGGAAGTCGACTCGGTGCGGACCTCCGTGCCGAACTCGGCGCAGTCGTCACACAGCTGCAGTTCTGCGCCTTCGACCTTCACAGTCTTCAGAGAGGCTTGGTCGGAGCCGCACATCTCGCACTGAGGCATACACTCACGTACCCGCCCGCCGCGTATAAAAGGCACGCCACCGGCCACCGAATCGCTCGGGACGCGACGAGGTCGCTACCGACTCCCGTCCGCCAGCGGGAGCGTCAGTTGGACGGTGCTCCACCCGTCGCGTCGGTCGTAATCGACGCGGCCGCCCGCGGATTCGACCACCCACTTGACGACCCACAGCCCCAGCCCGGAGCCGTGGCTGAGTTGCGTGATGTCCTCGTCACCGAAGACGGCCGCCCACTCGATTTCGGGGATACCGTCGCCGTCGTCGCTGACGCGGAGCGTCGCGTCGTTCTCGCAGCGCTTCGCCTCGATGCGGACCGTCACGTCCTCGGGCGTGTGTTCGAGCGCGTTCTCCACGACGTTGGCGAGCGCCTGCGCGAGTTTCGGCCCGACCGACACCGGGAGCGACGGCGGGAGGTCGAGGTCGAACGTCGCGGCGGGGAACCGAGTCCGCCGCGGCTCGACGACGGCGCGGACCGTCTCGGTCGCATCGACCACCTCGTCGGGACGCTGGTCGTCGAGGACCGCCGCGGCGGTCCGGGCCTTCTCGCTGACTCGGAGGAGCGTCTCCGTGTGCGCGGCGATTCGTGCGGCCGCGTGGTCGACGCGGGAGTCAGCCGTCGCCTCGCGTATCTCCTCGGCCATCCCGAGGACGACGTTCATCTCGTTTCTGAGGTTGTGCCGGAGGACGCGCTGGAGCACCTGTAAGTGCTCTCTGGCCCGGCGCTGGCTGGTGATGTCGGAGTAGATGGAAAAGCCGTACTGCTTCCCGTCGCCGCGACTGTACGGGATGCCGCGGTAGAGGAACTCGCGTCTGCCCCACGCGGTCTGCCGGGTGACGACGGCGTGGTTTGCCTTCCCGTCGGCCGTCCGCTGGTCGAAGTCGACCGCCTCGTCGTCGGCGTCCGGCGGGACGATGAAGTCGTTGAGCGACTCGCCGCGCACCTCGTCGGCGTCGTAGCCGAAGACGGTCTCGAACCCCGGGTTGACCGCCCGAACGACCGGCTCGATGCCGACGATTTCGAACTCGATGACCGCGTCGTCGATGAGGTCGAACAGGTGGTCGAAGCGGTCGCGCTCGGTGTGCAGCCGCGCGGTCGTCGGTTCGGACGGCTCTCGGCAGACCGCGCCGACGACCCGGTTCGCGTCGGAGTCGGAGTCGAAGCGGTCGCCGTCCCCGTCCCCATAACCACCGCCGTCGCCGCCGCGGTACGGGGCGAACTCGAGTTCGATGTCGATTTCGGCTGGCGCGTCCCCGACCGCCGGCCCGTCGTCACCCGCCGAGAGCCGACAGCGGCACCGACGGCTCTCCCACCCGCTCGCCCTTCGCACGGCGTCGAGCGTCCCGCGAACGTCCGGCCAGTCCCCGTCGCCGACGAAGTCGGAAAGCGGTCGCCCACGGAGCGCCGCGGCGTCCGCACCGAGCTGCGCCGCGAACTCGTCGCTCGCGTGGATTACGGTTCCCGCCGCGTCGACGACGAACATCAGTCGCTGAGCGTCGCGTACGGCGGTCGGTCCCGCGTTCGGGGCCGGCGAGTCGCCACCGAGACGCCCGCCGGTTCGGTCACGAACTCGACGGACTGTGCCGCGCCGTCGCGGGCGGTATCGGCCCCGCCGGCGCGTCTCGGGCCGCACCCCACGTCGAGAACGCCGTCGTGCGAGCGCGTCACGGCCGAACACGCTCCAGATTCAAAACTGAAGATAACCGAATCGAACGCCGGTATCGTCCCCGATACAGACGGTGTGTAGTATAATTCAGAATCATTTGAGGACGGTAACTGGTGATAATCTCAATCATATAAATCTGGTTTAGCGGGCAACATCCACACCCGACGCGGGGCGGTCCAACCTGGTTACGGGAGCGAAACGGATGCTAGAGCGGACCGAAAGAGCGCGCCGCGGCGACCGTGTCGGCTCGGGGTCGCGTCGCCCCGCGCCGAACCGAGTCGATTCGAGCGTGGGGCGTGGTTGGCTGAGTCGAAGTTTGACGGGGTGGGGAAGGTCAGGTCAGGTCAGGTCAGGTCGCCCCACGCGCCCCAGAAGCGCTGGACCGCGGTGAGGTGGCCGACGACGGCGAAGAACACGAGGAGCCAGCCGGCGAGCGTCAGCCCGCCGACGGCGTCGGGGTAGACGGCGGACGCGAGGCCGACGAGGCCCATGAGCGCCAGTCGGTCGGCGCGCCCGACGAGGCCGCCGTAGGCGCGCCCGAGGCCGACCGCCTGAATCTGCGTGCCGAGGTAGGAGGTCATGAGGACGCCCGTGACGGCCGCGAGGCCCAGCGCGAACGAGTCGATGCCGGCGGCGAGGCCGACGAGGACGACGATGTCGGCGTAGCGGTCCAGCACGTGGTCGAGCAGGTCGCCGGCCTTCGAGGAGACGCCCTGCTCGCGGGCGAGCGCGCCGTCCACGAGGTCGAGCCAGCCGTTACAGAAGACGAACACCGCGCCGAGGCCGTACCAAAGCGGGTCGGCGAGGCCGAAGGCGACGCCGGCGGCGACGGCGAACCCGAAGGCGACGACGCTCACGCCGTTCGGTGAGAGACCGACCGCGTCGGCGACGGAGACGAACGGGGCGAGCAGCTTGTCGGCGGTGTCGCGGTACTGGTCGAGCGTCATAGGTAGTCGATGAAGTCGACGGTTCCCGCCGAGGGTTCGCGCTCGCCCGAGACGACCGCCGCGATGTCGTCGGCGACGGCGTCGGGGTCGCGCTCGGTCGTGTCGATTTCGTACACCGACTCCTCGCCGTGGAACTCGACGGCCTCGCCGAGAATCACGTCCAGCGCCTCGGACTCGCGGTTCTCGCGCGCCTTCGCCTCGGCCTCGCCGCGGTCGAGGAGACGCTGTTCGAGTACGTCGGGCCGACAGCGAAGCACGACCACGCGGTCGGCCTCGAAGTGGTGTGCGAGGTGGCTCTCGACGATGCCGTCCCAGTCGCCGAGCTCGTCGCGGGCGGCGTCGAGGTCCACGACGAGCGTGTCGCGCTCGTCGTCGCGCTCGGTCCAGAGACCCTCGTCTTTCACGAGTCGGTTGAGGTGGACCACGTCGAGGTCGAGGTCGGCGGCGACGCGCTCGGTCGCCGTGGTCTTTCCGGTGCCGGGCGTGCCGGTGACGACGACTCTCACGCCGTCGGCACCTCCGAGACGATGCGGTTGAGCACGTCCACGGCGCGCTTGGTCTGGGTTTCCGTGCCGCAGGAGACGCGGATGCACTCCGGCAGGCCGAAGCTCCCGCAGTCGCGGACGATGACGCCCTCGCGCTGGGCGGCCTCGGTGACGGCCGTGGCGTCGCCGACCTCGACGAGGACGAAGTTGCCCTCGCTTTCCCACGTCGGCGCGTCGAGGTGTTCGCGGAGATAGTCGCGGGACCACCGGGCCGACTCGACGGATTTCTCGACGTGTTCCTCGTCGTCGAGCGCGGCGAGCGCGGCGCGGCAGGCGACCTCGCTGGCGGCGAACGGCGTGTTCACGCGGGCGTAGGCGTCGGCCCACGCCTCGGGCACGCAGGCGTAGCCGATGCGGAGACCGGCCAGCCCGTACGCCTTCGAGAACGTCCGCAGGACCGCGACGTTGTCGTACTCCGACAAGAGGTCGATGGCCGACGGCTCCTCGGCGAACTCGCCGTAGGCCTCGTCGACGACGAGGAGCGTGTGCTCTTCGACCGACTCGGCCAGTTCGACGAGTTCCTCCCGCGGGAGCACGGAACCGGTGGGGTTGTGCGGCGTCGTGAGGTAGACCATGCGCTCGCCGTCGTAGGCGTCGAGGACGAGGTCGGCGGTCTGTTCGAAGTCGTCGTCCTTCGACACCTCGTACTGGACGGCGTCGCCGTGGTGGTAGCGGGCGCTCATCGAGTAGTACGAAAAGCCGGGCGCGGGTTCGAGAATCCGGTCGTCCGGTTCGAGCACCGCGCGGGTCAGGTAGTCGATAGAGCCGTCCGCGCCGGGAGACACCCACACCTGTTCGGGTGCGAGGCCCCACTTGTCGGCGAGGCGTTCGGTCAGGTCCGTGTGGGCGGTCTTCGGGTAGACGCTCACGGTCGGCGCGGCGTCTTCGATGGCGGCGACCGCCTTCGGACTCGGGCCGTGGGGGTTCTCGTTCGAGGAGAGTTTCGTCAGGTCCTCGGGGTCCATTCCGAGTTCGCGGGCGACCTCCTCTGTCCCGCGGCCGGGTACGTAGGGAGCGTGCGCGGAGAGGTCCCGTGGTTGCATGGTCGGAAAATGCGGGTCGCGGTTCTTAAGCGTGCGTACTCCGGGTCGGACGTGGCGGTAGGGGAGTCGGGTTGGGGACGCGACACCGACGGCCGTCAGCCGAGCGCCGCCCGAAGCGACTCGGCGAGTCGCACGGAGAGCGCCGCGATGGTGAGCGTCGGGTTCATCGCGCCGCCGGTCGGGAAGACGCTCGACCCCGAAATCCAGAGGTTGTCGAGGTCGTGCGCGCGGCACTCGGCGTCGACGACGCTCTCGTCGGGGTCGTCGCCCATCCGCGTCGTCCCCATGTGGTGGTACGCGGGGCCGGTCTCGTCGGGGCCGACGGTCCAGCGGTCCTCGACGCCGAGTTCGTCCAGCACCCGCGTCTGAATCTCGTTGGCCCGCGAGAGCGCGGCCTCCGTCTGCTCGTCGACCGACCAGTGTATCTCGGGGACGGGGTCGCCGAGGTCGTCGGACGTCTCGCGGTCGAGGCCGACGTAGTTGTCCTCGCGGGGGAGCTGTTCGACCAGCGCGCCCATCGAGATGTGCGTGCCGTAGCTCTCGTCCAACTGGTCGCGCAGGTCGTCGCCCCACGTGTCGGCGTGGAGGGCCTCGATGACCGGCGACGGGCCGGCGTAGTTGAGAAACTCCAGTTTGAGGCCGTTGACCGGCTCGGCGTCGTCGTAGAACTGGTGGCACTCGCTGGTGTTGAAGCCGACGTGATTCTGTCGCGTGGGGCGGTCGAGGCGGCCGCCCGCCCCGGCGAACAGGTGGTCCATGAAGTACCGACCGACCGCCCCCGAGGAGTTGGCGAGGCCGTCGGGGTAGCGGTCGGAGTCGGAGAGCAGGAGCAGTCGGACGTTCTCGACGCCGCCGCAGGCGAGGACGAACTGGGTCGCTTCCTGTCTGTGGGTCTCGCCGTCGGGCGTCGTGTAGGCGGCGGCGACGACGCGCTCGCCCGTCTCGTCGTGGTCGAGTCGCCGGACTCGCGCCCGGTCGATGACCCGCGCGCCCGCGGCTTCGGCCTTCTCGACGTGTGACTCGGCGGTGTACTTCGCGCCGGAGGGACAGACCGGCTTGCACGTCCCGTAGCCGACGCAGGACGACCGGCCGTCGTAGGGTTCGGAGTTGCGGGCGTTGCCCACCGAGTGCATGTCGATGCCGAGGCGCTCGCAGGCCGCAGCGAAGATAGAGTCGGAGTGCGACGGGCGGAAGGCGGGAAGGGGGTGGGGCTCCTCCCGCGGCGGCGCGTAGGGGTTGTCGGCCGCGCCGGCGACGCCCAACTCGCGCTCCGCGGCGGCGTAGTACGGCCGGAGGTCGTCGTAGCCGATGGGCCAGTCGGCCCCGACGCCGTGTCTGGAGTCGAGTTCGAAATCGCGCTCGTGGAGGCGCATCACCATCCCCTGCCAGTGGAGCGTCGACCCGCCGACGCCCTTCACGCGGGCGGTGTTCAGCGGGTAAAACGAGTCGCCGGAGGAGGAAAACGCGTCCCGCGGGCCGCCCATCTCCCACGGGCCGCCGAGGCCGGGGCGGATGTGCTGTTCCAGCTGTTCCCGCCTGTCGCCGTCGAACCGCGGCCCGGCTTCGAGGACGACGACCGACGCCCCCGACTCGGCGAGTCGGTGAGCCACGATACCGCCGGCGGGCCCGGCACCGACGACGCACACGTCGGCGTCTGAGACGGGCGACCTATCCATCGTGCTCACCGCCCGAGTCGGGCAGTTCGCCGGGGGCGTCCATCGTCGCCCGCCGGTAGCTTTCGGTCCCGCCGGGGTGGCCGATGGGGTTTTCGATGCCGACGAGACGGCCGCCGGTCGGTGAGGCGTAGAAGGCGTACAACAGTTCGTTCACGACGTGAAACCGGAGGCGCTCGGAGAGCGTCCCATCCTGAACCGGGTCGGCGGTGTCGACGCCGAGTTCGCGCAGGAGGCGGTCGCGGTCGCCCGCCGGGAGGTCGGCGAAGGCCGCGCCCTCCCAGTCGCGGGCCACGTCGTCTAACTCGGTCGCGGCGTCGACCATCGCATCCCGGCGCGCGTCGTCTCTCGCGCGGCCGACGACGTAGGTCTCGACGAACTCCGAGACGCCCTCGGCCGCGCTCGGAAAGACCACCTCGCCCGCGGCGACCATCGTCTCGCGCACCGCGGTCGGCGGGGCGTCGTCGCCGTCCGCGCCGTCCTCTCCGGACGAATCGCCCCTCTCATCGGTCGACTCGGCGGTCGGCGGGTCGAACCGGGTCAGCGACACGGCCCCGCCGGTGACGCCGAGACCGGCGAGCACGGCCAGCGCGTCCCGTCGCGTCAGTCGCATTCGGCGGGAATTAGGCCAGCCTAATCTTAGGGCTTGCCTTCTCAGCCCGCGCGGTCGAGGACGACGGCGACGACGCCGAACGTGACGACGGCGGGAACGACCGCGACGACCATGTTGAACCGCGCGCCGAGGTTGTACGCGAGGACGAGCGCCTGCACGTACGCGAGAAACGTCGCCAGTATCGCGTCGAAGACGGGCGGCGCGCCGGTTCCGATGCCCGAGGCGTCCGCGAGACGGGTGATGAGAAGCGCGCCGACGCCGATTGCCGGAACGAGAAGCACGCCCAGCGGGGCGGCGACGAAGGAGTCGGGGTCGCCGCCGACGCCGAAGTGAATCGCGACCGAGGATGGGAGCGCGGGAAGGAGGGCGACGCCGGCGACGGCGCTCAGTGCGAGAATCGCAATGCCGACGAGTGTCAACCGAGGGACTCGCATACGGTCGGATTGCGACTCGGTGACGAAAAAACGGGGTGTCGGTCGCGCTCAGGCCTGTCGGACTCGGTGTTCGAGGACGCCGACGCCCTCGACTTCGACTTCGACGGTGTCGCCGTCTGCCAGCGGGCCGACGCCCTCGGGCGTTCCGGTCGAGATGACGTCGCCGGCTTCGAGCGTCATGTAGGTCGTGATTTCGGCGACGAGGTCGGGAATCGAGAAGATGAGGTGTTCGATGCTTGAGTCCTGTCGCGTCTCGCCGTTCACGCGAAGCGAGATGCTCGCGTCGTCGGGGAGGTGGTCGGGGTCAGCGAGAACCGGCCCGAGCGGGGCCGAGCCGTCGAACGCCTTCCCGCGGACCCAGTTCGTCTCGATGTCTTGGTCGTCGCGGTTGGACACGTCGTTCATGACGGTGTAGCCCGCGATGACCTCCGCGGCGTCCTCGGGCGCGACGTTCCGGCACTGCTCCCCGATGACCACCGCGAGCTCGGCCTCGTGTTCGACGTCTTCCTTGCCCGCGGGGAGCGTCACGGTGTCGCCGTGGCCGGCGACCGCGTTCGGCGGCTTGAGGAACAGAAGCGGACGGTCGGGGACCTCCTCGTCGCGCTCCTCGGCGTGCTTGGCGTAGTTGCGGCCGATGCAGACGATTTTTGACGGCTCGCACGGGGGGAGCACGTCGACCTCGTCGAGGTCGTAGCGCTCGCCGCCGAAGGAGACCGAATCGCCGTGCCACTCGCCGGTTCGAACCGCGCCCGCGGGGTCGCGGAATCGGACGTGATGCATGCCCCACGCGTCGGCGGGTGGCGTGATAGGCTTTTACATCGCGCGAGTCGCCCGGTGACGCGGGACAGTGTTGCACGATTCTCATCGCTTTTGTGGCCGTGGGATGACGGACGCGTATCGGCCGTCCCGGACAGTTCGTTCGAGTGGACTCGGGCGGCCGATTCTGCTGTCGAACTCGACGCGAGAGCGCCGGGGCTGTGCCGTCGAACGACGCCGAGAGAGCCCGACGAGCGGCACCGCCGAAAAGCGGTCACACCACCCCCTGCGAATAGCTTTTTGTGTATTTCGCCTGTAACAACCGAGTGCTATGGAACTCACCTGGCACGGTCACTCGACGTGGTACGTCACGGTCGGAGACACCTCGCTTCTCATCGACCCGTTTTTCGACAACCCCGCCACGTCTCTCGACCCGAGCGACGTGGAGACGCCGGACTACGTGCTTCTCACTCACGGGCACGCGGACCACATCGCCCACGCAGGCGAGTTCGACGGCGCGACGGTCGTCGGCACGCCCGAACTCACCGGCTACGTCGAAGCCGAGATGGGCGTCGACGACACCATCGGGATGAACATCGGCGGGACGGTCGAACTCGGCGACGCGTTCGTCACGATGGTCCGCGCCGACCACACGAACGGCATCAACACCGGCTACGAGCACGAGGCCGGGATGCCGGGCGGCTACATGATTAGCGACGCGGTGCCGACACAGGAGTCCGACGCCGACTCCACGACGTTCTACCACGCCGGCGACACGGGGCTCATGACCGACATGCGCGAGATTTTCGGCGCGTACTTCGAGCCCGACGCGGCGGCGCTCCCGGTGGGTGACCACTTCACGATGGGGCCGTGGCAGGGCGCTGTCGCCGCCGATTGGCTCGGCGTCGACCACGCCTTCCCGATGCACTACAACACGTTCCCGGCCATCGAAATCGACGTGCGCGACTTCGAGCGCGAGGTCAAGGCCGCCGGCAGTCACGCCGAGGTCCACGCGCTCGACGGCGACGAGTCATTCACGCTCGAATAACCCCGCTCGGTCGGCGGCGACCCGTTTGGGGTGGGCGCTTGTGCACACCGTTGTCCTATTGAGGAACTTTTAGGGTCGGTCGCTTCTTTCTTCGGAGTGAATGTCCGACATCCAGACCTCTACTGTCAGCGAGGACGGTTTCGCATGCACGAGCCAGGTCGGCGACTTCGACCTCCAAATCGACGCCACCGACGAGACGGGTCCGAACCCGAACGCCGCGCTCGTCGCGACGTACGCCTCCTGTTTCCTCCCCGCCTTCCGCGTCGGCGGGCAGAAGACGGGCTTCGACGACCTCGGTAAGGTCCAGATCGACGCCGACGCCGACCTCGACGACGGCGACGACCTCGAACGCATCAGCTTCGACGTCTACGTGGAGTCCGACCTCTCGGACGACGAGTTCGCTGAAATCACGGAACTCGCCGAGGACATCTGCCACGTCCACGACGCGCTCCGCGACGAGTTGCAGGCCGACGTGACCGTCGTCGGCGACGCGTTCTAAGCGTCGCTCGCGGCTGCGCCGACACGTACTCATTCTTTTCGCAGAAACCGACGCCGCCAGCGACGAGTGTCGCCGCAGGCTCGGATTCGGGTTCCGAGACGCCCCGCCGGGTCAGTCGCGGCGTTTCTTATAGCTTCGAAGACTCATCGCCTCGCCTTCCACGATGATAACCTCGCGGTCTTGGGGGTCCGATTCGACGACGTCGTCGACCTGTTCGCGGAAGTACGGGCTGTTCGGCTCTTCCATACCTCTCCCTTCGTCGCCCCTAATAAAAATCTTTGTCAGACATTCTCACACGCGATATCGTGTGAGCGGCTCGACGAATCAGTCGTCCGCGGCCGCTGCGGCCGGTTCGTGGCTGATTTCGGTGCCGAGCACGTCGAGGAACGCCGCCAGCCACTCGGGGTGGTCCGGCCACGCTTGGCCGGTAACGAGGTTGCCGTCGACGGTCACTTCGTCGACCCACGAGCAGCCCGCGCGCTCGACTTCCGCGCGGACGGCGGGGTAGGCGGTCATCTCGTAGCCGTCGAGGACGCCCGCGGCGGCGAGAATCTGCGGGCCGTGGCAGATTGCGGCGACCGGCTTGCCCTCGTCGAAGAAGTGCCGGACGGCGTCGAGCACCTCGTCGTAGCCGCGGAGATACTCCGGCGCGCGGCCGCCGGGGACGACGAGCGCGTCGTAGTCCGCGGGGTCGATGTCCGCGAACGTCGCGTTCAGCGCGAAGTCGTGGCCGCGGGTCTCCAGATACGTCTGGTCGCCGCGGAAGTCGTGGACGGCGGTCTTACACCGGTCGCCGTCCTCCTTTTCGGGACACACCGCGTGGACCTCGTGCCCCACCATCTGGAGCGCCTGGAACGGTACCATAATCTCGTAGTCCTCGACGAAGTCGCCGGCGAGGAGCAGAATCTTCTTTCCGGACATGGGCATCACCCAGTCAGTAGTTGTCGCGTCAGAACGATAATGATTGTGTAGGCAGGACCGGCGACGACGCGGAACTCGATGCTCGACTGCTCTCGTGGGCGAACCGTGCTACTCCGAGACGAGACGCCCGACCTCGCCGAGGCCGTCGAGGACGTGGTCGGGTTCGTACTCGCTGGCCGCGAGAGCCGCGTCGTCGGTCACGCCGGTTCGGACGAGCGCGGTGCCCATGCCCGCGTCGAGGCCGAACGCGATGTCGGTATCGAGGCGGTCACCGACGATGAGGACTTCTTCGGGAGGCAGGCCGAGTCTGTCGAGGACATCCTCCTGGGCGACCTTCGAGGGCTTGCCGAGAATCGCGTCGGGGTCGCGCTCGGCGACGCCCGCGACGGCGTTGATAATCGCGCCCGACCCGGGGATGTCGCCGTCGGCGGTCGGGATGATGACGTCCGGGTCGGTACCGTAGAAGGCGGCCCCGGCCCGGAGCGCGCGGTTGGCGTCGCGGAGGTCGTCGTAGTGGAACTCGCGGTCGATGGCGACGACGACGACCTCGGGGTCGTCCTCGGGACCGACGAGTTCGAGGCCTGCGTCGCGGAGTTGATCGCGGAAGCCCGACTCTCCGATGGCGAACGTCCGCGCGCCGGGATGCCGGTCTGCGAGGTACGCCGTCGTCGTCGTGCCGGAGGTGACGACCTCGTCGGCGGTCGCCTCGATGCCGGCTCGGCGGAGCCGCGCCTCGTAGGCGACGGGCGCTTTCGTCGGGTTGTTCGAGACGAACAGTCGGTCGAGTCCGGCGGCGTCGACGGCGGCGAGCCCGTCGAGCGCGCCCGGAATCGCTTCGTCACCGCGGACGACGGTCCCGTCGACGTCGAACACGACACCTCGGTAGTCCATCGTCCTCGGTAGGGAGCCGGGGCTGTTGAACGTTCGCCCGAGAGAACCATTATGTTCGTTGGTGACATATGTCGTCGCATGGATGTCTCTTCGAAGCGATTGACCGGGTGGCTTCGCGGCCCGGCGACCGGCAACAGCCCCATCGGTGTCTACGGGCTGGTGACCGCGATGGTCGCGGTGTTTCTGACGTACTCCATCGTGGCCACGGTCTCCGTCGTCGGCCCGCTTCTGTCGACGACGGCTATCGCCCTCCTGTCGGTCGGCGTGTGGCTGGCGACGTGGGCGGTCCTCGACGTGGTCGCCAGCCGGACGATCCGGGAGTCGGGCGGCTGAGCGACTCGGGGTTGCGGCGGGACCGTCACAGAACCAAAGACCAATATGCGCGACGCCCTACTCGTCTACCGTGACGAATACGCAGCTGACACTCGTCCAAATCGACAACTACGGGCCGTGGACGGTCACTCCGGACCCGCGGCGGGAGATGGACCTCCAGACGCTCCAGTCGCGGCTCTTCGCCGACTTGGCCCAGTTCGTCGGCTCTCGCGACGGGTACGCGTTTTTCACCCGATTCGACAACATGGTCGCGGTCACGAACGGTCTCGACCGCGACGACCACGAACTGCTGCAGGAGTCTATCGCGAACCGCTATCCCGTGACGCTCAGTCTCGGCATCGGCGTCGACCGGTCGCCCGCAGTCGCGCTCGAACGCGCCACCGACCGCATCCAGCGCGTCGGGAGCGCACAGGACGGCGACCGCCGCGAAGTGCTCTCCGGGGAGACCCTCGCGGACGCCGACCGCACGGGAACCGACCTCCAAATCGCGCACTTCGACGTGAACGACGCGACGGGCAAGTACACCGACCGCCTCAACGAGTTCGACACGTTCATCCACATCGAACAGGGCTACGCGTCGCTCATGCGCCACCTGCGCGAGGAACACGGCGCGCTGTCGTTCTTCGTCGGCGGCGACAACATCATCTCGGTCACGCCCGACCTCACAGAAGACCAGTACCGCGACGCCATCGACCACGTCGAGGCCGAGGCGGACGTGGAACTCAAAGTCGGCGTCGGCGCGGCGTCGAACGCTCACGAGGCCGGCTTCGCGGCCAAACACGCGCTCGAAGACTGTCGCCACCGCGGCACGACCGTCGAGTACGCCGACGCCGCCGTCGAGACCGCAGACGACTGAGCGATGGAGGGTCGCGCGGTCTACTTCGTGGCCCCCGAACGCGTCGAGGTCCGCGACCGCGACGTGCCAGCGCCCGGTCCCGAGGAGGTCCGCGTCCGCACCCTGACCTCCGCGGTGAGCTCCGGGACCGAGCGACTCGTCTACCGCGGCGAGGCCCCGACCGACCTCGCCGCCGACGAGTCAATCGCGGCGCTGGAGGGCGACCTCTCGTTTCCGCTCCGCTACGGCTACGCCGCCGTCGGAGAAATCGAGGCCGTCGGTGACGGCGTGCCCGACTCGCGGCTCGGCAGTCGCGTCTTCGCGTTCAACCCCCACGAGAGCCGCTTTCTCGCGTCCCCCTCGGAACTCATCGCCGTCCCCGACGACGTGACCGACGAGCGCGCCGCGCTCCTGCCGACGATGGAGACCGCGCTCAACTTCGTGATGGACGGTCGGCCGCTCATCGGTGAGCACGCCGTCGTCTTCGGACAGGGCGTCGTCGGGCTCGTGACGACCGCGCTCCTCGCGCAGTTCCCGCTCGGGAGTCTGACCGCGGTCGACTGCGTGGCCGAGCGCCGGGCCATCGCCGAGGCCCTCGGCGCCGACGAGGCCGTCCATCCCGAGTCGCTTGACGCCCCCGCCGACGGGGCCGACCTGACGCTCGAACTCTCGGGCGACCCCGACGCGCTCGACGACGCGCTGTCGGTGACGCGGTACGACGGCCGGGTCGTCGTCGGGTCGTGGTACGGCACCAAGCCAGCCACCCTCGACCTCGGCGGGCGGTTCCACCGCTCGCGCATCAGCGTCGAGAGCAGTCAGGTCAGCACCATCGACCCCGACCTTCGCGGCCGCTGGGACGCCGACCGCCGCTTTTCGCTGGCGTGGGACCACCTCGAAGACCTCCCGCTGGACCCGCTCGTGACCCACCGAATCGGCGTCGAGTCCGCCGCTCGCGCCTACCGACTCCTCGAAGACGCGCCCGACGAGGCCGTCCAAATCCTCTTTACGTACCGGAACTGTTGACAGTTCATGTACCGCGTCTCGGTTCGCAGGGACCTCATCGCCCAGCACTACCTGACGGTTCCGAACCCCGGCCCGGAGGGTGAGTTACACTCTCACGCGTTCACCGTCGAGGTCGAACTGTCGGGACCGGAGCTCGACGAGCACGGCTACCTCGTCGACATCGACGACGTGAAGGCCGCGCTGGACGCGACGCTGTCTCGCTATCGCGACGAGACGATGAACGAACTCGTGGAGTTCTCGGGGCAGAACCCGAGCGTCGAGCGGTTCGCCCGCGAGGTGTGCGAGCGGTTCGTCGAGGCGGCCTCGCTCGACGCGCCCCAGCACGTCTCCGTCCGCGTTTGGGAGGACGACGTGGCGAGCGCGACCTACGAGACTCCGCTCTGACGTGCGTGTCGGCCTCGTCGTCTACGGCCCGCTCGACGACCGCTCCGGCGGCTATCGCTACGACTCCGAACTCGTCGGCGGACTCCGCGCCGCCGGCGACGACGTGACCGTCGTCTCGCTCCCCGAACGGCCGTACCGGAAGCGACTCCGGGACAACGTCACCGCCGTCCGCCGCCTCCGCGCCCTCGACGTGGACGTGCTCTTGCAGGACGAACTGTGTCACCCCTCGCTCGTCGGCGCGAACGCCCTGCTCGACGACGAGACCCCGGTCGTCTCCGTCGTCCACCACCTCAACTCGCTGGAGCGGTTCCGGGCGTGGCGACGACACGCCAGACGCGCCGTCGAGACCCGGTATCTCCGTTCTGCGGACGCGTTCGTCTTCAACAGCGAGACGACGAAACGGACGGTCGCGGCCGTCACCGACCCCGACCCGAGCGTCGTGGCGCACCCCGCCGGCGACCGCTTTGCGTCGTTCGGCGCGCCCCTCGACGACGACGAGATACGGGCGCGCGCCGCCGATGGGCCGCTCCGCGTCGTCACCGTCTGCAACCTCGAACCGCGGAAGAACGTCGACGGCCTGCTCCGCGGTCTCGCTCGCGTCCGCGACGACTGGAAGCTAACCGTCGTCGGCGCGGCGGTCGACGCCGACTACGCCGACTCGCTTTCGGCCCTCGCGGTCGCCCGCGGCATCGACGACCGCGTGACGTTCGCGGGCCGGCTCTCGGACGCCGACCTCGCCGCGACGCTCCGGGAGTCACACCTGTTCGCGCTCCCCTCCCACTACGAGGGGTTCGGCATCGCCGCGGTCGAGGCGATGGGGTTCGGCCTCCCGGCGCTCGTCTCGTCGGCCGGCGGCGCGAGCGAACTCGTCACGCACCGCGAAGACGGCTTCCTCGTCGACCCGACCGACCCGGCCGAACTCACCGACGCCGTGGCCCCGTTGTGTCGGAATCGCCGGCGGTTGCAGTCGCTCGCTATCTCGGCCCGCGACCGCTTTCTCGCGCACCCGACGTGGGACGAGACGGCGGCGACGGTTCGCTCGTTTTTGCTCGATATCGTCGGTGGCGCCGACTGACGCCGACGCCGACGCGGACCGGGCGTCGACGTCGACCGCGGCGTCGACGCGGCGCTAATCGCCGCGGGCGGGCGAGGGACTGCCGCCGCCACCGCCGCCGACCTCGACGGTTTCTCCGACCTGCGTGTAGACGAGGAGCAGGCCGACCGCGCCCAGCGCGGTCGCGGCCACGAAGGGGACGGCGAAGCCGAAGCCGACGAGGACGCCCGAGAACAGCGCGCCGATGGCGACGCCGAGGCCGAACCCCATCGTGAGAAGCGAGAGCGTCGACCCCGACTGCCCCGCCTTGGCGATGTCGCCGGCGAGGGCGAGCGAGGGAGCGAAGACGGCCGCGACCGCGACGCCTTGCAGGAACCGCGCGAGAATCATCAGCGCCGGCGTCTGGACGAACCCCTGTGCGAGCGTCGTCGGGAGCAGGAGGACGAAGCCGCCGACGAGGAACGGCCGCCGCCCGTAGCGGTCGCTCAGCCGGCCGATGGGGTACTGGAAGACGACGTTGGCGAGGACGGTCGCGCCGAACTGCACCGAAAACAGGAACGTCCCCTGGTCGAGGCGCTCGTTGATGACGTTTGCGAGCGGGGCGTACATGGCGATGCTCAGCGCCATCACGACGGTCGCGACGCCGAGGGCGAACACGGGGTCGAGGCCGGGGCCGTCGGGGTTCCGAACCGAAATCGAGATGTCGTCGGCCGCCTCGCTGTCGGTCCGTTCTGGGTCCTCGATGAGCAGCGCGATGAGGACGAAACTGACCGCCGCGCCGACGACCGCGACGAGGAACGCGGCGTCGAAGCCGGAGAGCGCGACGCCGGCGAGCGAGTAGGGGCCGGCGGTGACGACGCCGCCGGCGACGAGCGGGCCGGTCCCGAAGCCGAGCAGTCGGAAGGTGTTGAACAGGCCGAAGTTGCCGCCGCGTTCGTCCTCGTCGGAGAGTTCGTTCACGAGCGCCACCGTGACCGGGATGGTGAACGCCGCGCCGAGACCCTGGAGCGCACGCATGACGAGTATCGAGCCGTAGTCCGTGAACACGAGGTAGCCGGCGCTCCCGACGGCGACGAGCGCGAGGCCGGTCAAAAGAAAGACTCGGCGGCGGCCCGTGCGGTCCGACAGCGACCCCGTAAACGGCTGGCTGAAGCTGTTGAGAAACCCGAACAGCGAGAGCACGACGCCGATGAGGAGTTCGGTCGAGAGGGGTACCTCGACGACCCCGAGAGAAAGCGTCGTCCCGACGAACGACGGCATCGACACCAGTTGGCTCCCGATGTACAGCGGGAGGACGACGACCAGAAACGAGTTGGCGAGGGCGTCGACCATCCGAGCCAGCGCGAGCGCGAGAATCCGCGTGTCGACGTTCGGGCGCATCGTCGCCCGCTACGGCCCTCCGGCGTATCAAGCTACGCGCCCCAGCGGGCCTCGCCGGAGTCGCCGGGGTCGCCGGAGCCGCCGGAGCCGAGCGAGTCTGGGGACCGCCGACTATCTGGACGACGCCGACCGGACCCACTCTTGGAGCGTAAAGCCCTCGTAGTCGGTCTCGGCGTCGAGTTCCCACTCGGCGGCGTCCCACTCGGGGTAGTACGTGTCGCCTTCGTACTCGCCGGGGACGCGGCTCAGCACCATCCGGTTGAGGTGGGGTTGGAACAGCGCGTAGATGGCGGCACCACCGATGACGTAGGCCGTCTCCGCGTCCAGCGACGCCGCGATGTCGACCGCCTCTTCGACGCTCGCCGCGCGGTGGGCGGTGTCGACCGAAAACGACCGTTCGCTTCGGCTCATGACGATTTGGGCGCTCCCCGGCAGGTCGTCGCGCATCGACTCGAACGTCGTCCGGCCGAGGACGACCGGGTCGTCGGCGATGCGGTTTCGGTACTGCTTTTTGTCGGCGGGGATGCTCGGCCACGGGAGTTCGCCCTCGCGGCCGATGACGCGGTTCTCGGCGAGCGCGGCGACAGAGACGAGTTCCATCACTCCCACGTCGGGCGCACGAGAGAAAATCGTTGTGCAGCGGCGGCGTCGCCTCCCGTCGTCAGCGCCCGGCATCGACCCCACCCCCGCCCGCGACCGCCCCGGCGCTCAGTTCTCCCGGTCGACGATGCGCCGGCAGTCCTCGATGAACCGCAGGAGGTCAGTCCCGACGCCGGTTCCGATGCTGATGATGATTTGCTCCGCCTCGGAGAAGGGAAACTGCAGGACGAACGCGTTCTCGTAGTAGTAGACGACCGCGCGGCGTTCGCCGGCAGGAGACGAGTCGCTACTGGGAGACGAAAACGACGTTTCGACCTGGAGGTCGGTGACGGCCGCCGTCAGCGTCCGTTCGGTGTACCGCTCCGAGAGGTCGTCGCGGATGTATTCCAGTTCGTAGCCGCCGTCGGCGGCGATGACGACCGTCCGAAGCCCGTCGCCGATGCGCCTGCTCAGATACTCGGCGAGTCGGTGCGCTGTGTCCCGTACCATACCGCCCCGTCACCCCCGGCGACTATAATCAGTTGGTATTTTTGTGGTAATTTCTTCCGACCGAACACCACTCCTTTTCAAACGAGTGATAGAGGCTCGGCGCATAGAGAAACAGCCGCGGGACCGCCGCCGCGACGGCGCGTTGGTTCTCGCCGTCGCTGTCGCTCTTCTCTGGTGGAGAATTGCTCACGAAGAACGCACCTCCTGAGTGGGTGAGAACCCACGCGAGAGCGTCGCTACTCCGTGATAAAACCCTGCGAAAGGATTAAGGTTAGAGTGGGGCCGGAGGGTTGAGTAAAATCGGCAGACAGCGGCACGGTGCCCCGTGAAACTGCCGAACTCTCGCATCCCTCAGTCATGGTTCTGGATGTCGAGAGATGCGCTCAGTTCACGACGCCGCTCACGGAACCGCTCGTGCACGTCCGCCTTATCGTAGTACCGCCGAATCGTCGAAGGCGTCGCGTTCACACGCTCGGCCACGAGTTCAATCGGAACCCCGCGGTCGAGTTGCCACGTAATCGACCCCGTCCGAATCGCGTGCGGCGACCGAGAAGACGGGCACTTGCTTCCAGCGCCGCGAGTCGTGTACGAACACGCGTGACGCTCCCGACCGTGCGGGCAATCTCTGTACAAGCACGGTTGCGTCCCGAGGTACGACCACGACCGAATCGTCGTCCGCGACGGTCGCCCCTGCCGGCAGGAGAACAGCGGTTGACGCCCGTACTCGTCGCGCTTGTCCGACCGCTCACGAGCGACGTACTCGTCGAGAGCATCGACCACCGGCTCAGGGAGGCCGACGACACGCTCGCCGTCCTCCTTGTTCTTCAGCGGCGTCTCAGTCTCCGGCTGGTGACGGAACTCCAGCGAGCGTTCTTCCCTATCGAAATCACCGAGGTCGAGCGCGCGGATGCCACCCATCCGAGCGCCCGTGTGCCACGTCACCTCCAGAAACGCGTGCCACGCCGTTCCGTAGAGCCGACGAGACTCACGGTACATCGACAGCAGGTTCAGCGCGTCCTCAGCGGCCAGCGTCTCGTCGCTGGTCTGCTGAGCCTTCGACAGCTTCGGCACCTTGATTTTGTCCAGCAGGTCCGGGTCCACGGCCTCGATGCGGTGGCAGTACTTCACCAGTTGCCGCAGTGCGACAACCGCACCCTTCACCGTCGACGGCGACATTCCCTGTCTCTCACGGTACGCCTGATACTCGTCGACGAGCCAGCCGTTCAGGTCCGCCATCGACTCCACGTTCTCCGACTCGCACCAGTGAACGAACGCGTTCAGCCGATTCCGGTACGACCGAATCGTCGCTTTCGCCTGTGTCTGCGCCCGTCGAGCAAGGAACCGCTCACGCGCTTCACGCGGTGAGAGGTCCCGCAGTTCGTCGCTCATCACAGCACCTCCCGCGTCACCCGCCGGGTGTTCACCTCGGCGTCGAGGAAGTCGGCCAGTCTCTCCGCGTCGATCTCCTCCGGCGTCACGAAGATGATCGACTCGTCGAAACCGAAGGTCGCGCTTCGACCATCGGCGAGGGCTTCCCGCTGTTCCTCGGACAGCTGAAGCACGGTGAGTTCCTTACTCATCGTGCCGAGCCTCCGGTTCGGCTACACTCCAGTCGCTACGCTTACGGTGTGGGCTTTCGTAGGGTGTCATGGGTTCCTGGTCTTGGTTCCGAGGCTCCGAACTCCCGGATTCCTGATTTCTGGGTTCTATGGCTTCGGTATCGGGACCGATACGCGCGGGGAGAGTCCTGTCAGACTCGTTCTCCCCGTGCCGGACCTTCAACCGAGAGAGACGTTGGTGGGTAGACGTATAAACCCCGAATCCACTCCCCGGAGTGAAAGTGAAGGTTTTAGCGAAAGTGAAACTCGGACGTGCCGTCGAGGTCGATTCTGCCGGGATTCGTAGGGGTTCAAGGCCCCTCGGATTGTTGTTGAACATGCTGCCGTAGCCTGTTTACGGGAGCCACCGCGGGCCAGTGTTGGTGCACTGGGTCCGCTTTGATTCTGAATGGACCCGACCACGGTCAGGTCCGCGTGTAGCTTCCGTTAGGGTACAGTACGACAGATATCACTTATATCTTGGCAAGAAATCTACTCACAGACGATAGATTTCTTTTCATACCATCGCCTACCAGTTGCAATTATACCCTCTTGTTACAACGTGTGCTACCATGCGGCCACGCGTCTCTTGGATGACGGGAAACGACGACACGATTCTCGAATACTTCCAAGAGCACGACGTTGCACTTCCACCCAAGGGTCTGGAAATCAATCTCGAACGAGAGGGATTTTCAGTTTCGTACTCGACCATCCACAGACGGCTAAAGAAGCTCGAACAGACGGGCTTAGTCGACCGTGTCCGGCAACGAGAGGCGTACTACGCAATTACAGATAAGGGTCGAGCGTACCTCTCTGGTGACCTTGACGCTAGCGAACTCACTTTAGACGAGTGAGCACCCACCACCCTGACCCGTAAAGGGGGCGGGTGGATGGGTGGCGAAACCGGTGGTTTCGCTGGTGATGCGTCTCGTTCTGCTTGTGCATTCACGTCTCCTGATAAGTGACCTTATCCTGAGTCGTGCCGCTCTGCTGGGTGGCGCATACACTCCCTGTCTTCGTCGTAGTAGTCATCTACCACCAGTACATGGTCCGCACTCTCCGGGTCCGTGATACCGTGCTCCCCGACGAAGTGACGTGCGTGCATCGTCCCGTCGTCGTGGTACGCGAAGTTACACTTCGAGCACCGCCACATCTCACCACGTCCGAGACTGTGCCGTAGTCTCGTCTCGTCGAGGATGCGCTGTACCGGGAGCTTCAGCGGGGCCATATCGACACCGCCGCCGTTCGGCGCGTGCTCCTCGCCGTCGCGGTCGACGATGGCCTCTAGGTGCCACTCGGAATCGAGCGACGCCCGGCGGAACGATTCCGGTTCGGAGTCGTCCTCGCCGTTCATCACCGATTCGACGAACTCGGCGTACTTCAGCGGAATCTCGTGGATATTCCGCCCAATCATTGCGTGTACCGACGGTACATCGTCACAGTACTTCAACTCCGTTTCGACGCGCTTCCGTATTCGAGTCTTCGTGGTCGACTCTCCGACGCTCGCCGCCGCGGTCGCGGTCGGCCAGCGTTCGGCCAGCGTCAGCTCGCGCCCAGTCTCGTCCGACTCTCCTTCGGCGCCGAGGGCGTCGCTCAGGTCGTCGTCGGAGACTGGTGCGTCGAGCCGTGACTGGTCTATCGCCCATCCAGAACCACAGCACTCGCAGACGACATCAGGGCCACGGCCGTCGTCCCACACGACCGCGTCGCCGTGCGCGTCGGTCTGGTTCGACTCGTCGGACTCAGCCCGCTGTTCGCAGGCGTCCGCGGCAATCGCTTCGGTGAGCACCTTCGAGCGTGAGGTACGACGGCGCGCCGCCGACCAGTAAATCGAGCCCCACGCGAGGTACTCGATTGGCTTCTCTAGGAGTTCTTCGGTGTATCCGCCCATGTACGCCGCGAGGTACGAACCCATGTTCTCCACGCTTGCGTTCAGGGAGATACAGCCGTTCGACTCCTCTACGTAGTCGGTTATCGTATCGTAGTCGTGTGCCGACCGACCGGCGTACTCGCACACTTCGACGTGTTTGTCGATGACCCGCTCGAACTCGGTGCCGACGCTGTGCAGGTCGTCGTCGAGTCCCAGCGGTTCCGTATCGAAGTACACGCCGACGTGGAGGTGCGTGTAGCACGCGTTCATCCCGCTCCCGTCGCCGTCCATTCCGTGCGGCTCTGCCTGTAACCAGTAGCCCCACTGGTCGGCGTCGAGCCCGAGATGATACTCCATCGTGTTGCGGAGTGTGTCGCGTACGCCGTCGTACGAGAACGAGTCGTGTACGGCGTCAGCATGTTCTACCGGCGGTACCCGAGTCCCGTCAGGAACCGACGACGCGGTGAGGGTGAGCATCGCGGTCGCGGGCGAGTCCCACGCCGCGATTGATTCACCGCCACTCGGTCGGTCGCCGCCGGCCATCTGCCGCTGGAGCGCCATCGCCCGGGCGTACTGTTTCTTCGAGTACTCTTCTCCCCACGCATCTACCAGCGGTATCTCGAACTCGTCGCCCTGCTCGTTGGCGAACCGGGCGCGGAGTCCGTCGTACCGTGCGTGCGCGGTGAGGAAGGCACTCAGAGCGTCCGCCCACGTCGAGGCTTCCCGTTTCGCTAACTCCGTCACTTGGAACGCGTTTTCGGTGGGCTGTTCTGGTTCGACCCACTGGTCTCGCCAGTCCGCTTCCGTGACGATGCGTCTCAGCTTGCGCCCGTGTGTTTCGCACAGGGGCGTCTCGGCCAGTTCCGGGTACTTCTGCGCGAACTCTAGAACTCGTTCGTGTACGAGTTCGTCGGGTTCGCTAGAGTCCCGTGAACGCTCGCGTTGAGCCTTTACAGAGTTAGTCTCCTTGGAGGGCCAAGGCTCAGCCCCCGGTTGAGTCCCTTCGACTCCTCCGGTGGGCTGGTCGCCATCGCTACTCACGCTCCCCGCCGTCCGCGACTACGTAATCGCTCAGACGCCGCTGGGGCTTTTCACGTTCCTCGGGGTCGGGGACCCCTCGGTGCGGCCCGGCTTCCGGGTCGAGGGGCAAGCCCTCGCTTCCGGCGGGCTCCTCCCTCCCGCGCCTCGGGGCGCTCGGCGCGGGCAGGACGGTCGTCGCCTCACCGGACCTTGCGGTGGAATCTCGGGCGGCCATGTGCGCCCACAACAGACTGGTGAGACGGTGGTCTCTCACCTTGTCGTCGAGCGCGGGAACCCGCGCGCAGTCCCTACACTGCCGGAGCTTCACGGCGCGCTCGGCGTGGTCGACGAGGCACCGCTTCTTACAGCTTCCACAGTTGTAGCGGATGAGCCGCCAGCTGTCCTCCTTCGCGGGTGGTTCCCGGTAGGAGCCGTCGATGACGTGATTCTTTGGCTCGTACGGTGGGTCTGGGTCCGTCCAGTAGTTATCGTAGCGTCCCGACCCGCGCGACGCCTCTAGGGGTAGTGCGTTGAACGCGACTTTCCTCCCGTGCTCTGTCGGCACGGGTGAGAGTCCATCGAGTCGTTTCTTCCCCAGCTCCGACTCGTCGACTTCGGCGTCGTACCAGAGGTCGCCGTCCCCGTCGTCGAGGTCGTCACTCTCCTGTTTTGGAGAGTCAGACACGGAGAAACACCCCCGTGTCACAGGGTCGATTACAGCGCTTCTGCTCCTTGTTAAAACCCTGCGAAAGGATTAAGGTTAGAGTGGGGCCGGAGGGATTTGAACCCCCGATCGACTGATATCTCCGGTGGGCACCTCGGAACTCCAGAGGGTCGTCAACACGACCGATGATCAGTCGGTCGCTCAGTATATCAGCTGGAGTGTCGTCCCGGGCGCCAAGCCTCTGGAGTCAGTCGCCATGCCGGGCTTGGCCACAGCCCCGATTCGTTCTGTCTGCACTCTCTCGTATGGCGATTTTTCTTAAAGGGGTTTCGATTCTACTCGTCGCGGTCGTCGTCGTCCCAGTCGCACTCCTGACATTTGTAGGCCGTCACGAACTCCGTCACGCTCGGCATGTAGCCCACCTGGATGACGTTCTCGCCGCACTCCGGGCAGTCGAAGTCGGCGTCCTGAATCGGCTCGGCGTCCATCGGGCGCTCGCCCTCAACGAGTTCGGCGAGCGTCTCGGGCGTGACCATCCGTCCTTGTACGACGCGATTGCTCATACCCGTGCAACCGTCCCGAAGTAAGTAAGCCCTCCGCCAGCGGTCGGGGAGGTGCCGGGGACCTGGCTGTCAGCGAGGCCGCGCCCCGAGTCGATTCAGGGCGTCGCAACCGTCACGGTCCGCGTGCGCGGGCCGTCGCACTCCACGAGGAGGACGGACTGCCACCGACCGAAGTCGAGAGAACCGTCCGCGACCGGTATCGAGACGCCGTTGCCGACGAGGAGCGCGCGGAGGTGCGAGTCGGCGTTGCCGTCGAGTTCGTCGTGGTCCCAGCCGTCGTCGGGGACCGCCTCGGCGAGCATCGATTCGATGTCGCCGAGCAGCCGCGATTCGGACTCGTTGACGCAGACGCCGGTCGTGGTGTGTTTCGAGAAAACGGTACAGACGCCGTCGTATCCCCGTGGAAGCGCCGCCTCGACTTCGTCGGTCACGTCGACGACCTGAAGCCGGCACTCGGTTCGGATATCGAAAGTCCGTCGCACGCGACGTGGTTCGTCGGCCGGGAGAAAAAGTCGCCCGGCGGGTTACAGCCAGGGGGCGCGCGACTCTTCTTCGCCGGGATAGCCGTACCCCGGTTCGGAGTCGTCGTCGGTCTCGTTCGCGTCGTCGACCAGCGCGTCGTAGTCGGCCGGGTCGGCGTCGTCGCCGCCGTCTGCGACCGCCCCGTTGGCGTTCGCGTTAGGCGTGGCCGACTCGGCGGAGGCGTCGTCGACGAACTCGTCGAGGTCCGCGTCGTCGGAGCCGGGGTCGAACGCGAACAGCGCGGTGACGGCGAGGACGCCGAGGGCGACGGGGGCCTGCGTCGGCATCAGGCCGAGCACTTCGAGCGCCAGCATGCCGAGGGCGACCGAGCTCCCGAAGCGGAAGAGGTCGATGTCGACGTTGCCGCGGAGTTGCGGGGCGAACAGCGCGACCGCCCCGGCGAAGCCGACGCCCGTGCCGGCCGCCGCGCCGGCGCTGAGCAGGCGCATCGGGTCGGGGGTGACGATGAGTTCGAACCCGGCGGGCTCGAAACTCGCGACGAGGCCGAGACCGATGATGATGCTCGGCGAGGGGAGGTACTCACCGACCTTCGAGGAGGCCGTCTTCGCCGCCACGGCCAGAATGACGAGGCCGGCGAAGCGGTGGAACACCTCGAAGTTCAGGAGCGTCTCGATGGTCTCTGCGACGGCGGCCTCGGCGACCGCGACCGGGATGAGCAGCACGCCGAGCAGGAGGATGGACGTGATCTGCTCGCGGCGCGTACCGTCCATCTCGGCGAGGATGACCGCGACCGTCGCGGAGCCGCCGAAGATGAGCAGGCCGGTCTGGAGGATGCCCGCAATCGAGGGGTCGCCCGCGGCGGTCGTCATCGCCCCCGCGATGATGAGCGCGGGGAAGATGCCGTCGATGAGGGGCAACCCCATGACGGTTGCGAGCAGTCGGGTGGCACCCCCTACCTGTTGCTCGAGGCGAAGGGCGACTGGGTGGCGTGAGACACTCATTCGATGTTACTGGCCGTCACCATGGCCCAAGCGGCGATACGAACGCAATTCGGACAGGGGCGTGCTGGCGCTCTGCACGCGAAGCCCATTTCGTCCGAAATTGAACTCCCGTTTAAATGTCTGCCACATCGCTGTAAAGAGAATGCCGGAGTCGGAGGTCGTTTGACCGGCAATGCGCGATGCGGCGGGACACGTGGAGTCCATACGAGATTACAATAGGACAGGAGTATTAAACGTTGTGTGGGATACGCCCGCACGGGACACGAGTATTTCTGCCTTTATTATAAAAAGCACTGACGATTCGTCGGCTATAATTTGAAATATCGAAAATCTCGCGGTACACGTTCGTGAATATGGTGATTATTCACGATGGTCTTGCGATTCGGTACACCGTGACGAGGGGACGAACACCCCGGCGTATCGGGGGGTCGGCGGCGTCCGTCGTTCACGGGCGTCGTCACGTGCTTCGGTGGTCGTCTCGGTCGACCGGCGATGCAGAGAATGCTCACGTATGTGGGTATATCGACGGTCGGGTTTGCGATACATCGACACGCCCGTGCTATCTCGCAACCCTTTTGTCGTCGCCGCAACCACGCTTGATATGGCGAACGACGTTCCTGACCGAGAACCCTTCACCGAGAAGCTACGGGTACCCGAATCCCTCACATTCGACGACGTGCTGCTCCGCCCGATGGAGAGCCGCGTCGAACCCGACGACGCCGACGTGTCGACGCGCGTCTCGAAGAACGTCGAACTCAACATTCCCATCCTCTCGGCGGCGATGGACACCGTCACCGAAAGCGGGATGGCCATCGGGATGGCCCGCGAGGGCGGCCTCGGCGTGCTCCACCGCAACATGAACGCCGAGCAGATGGTCCGCGAAATCGAGCGCGTCAAACGCGCCGACGAGCTCGTCATCCGTCGCGAAGACGTGGTCACGGCCAACCCCGGCCAGACCATAAGCGAGGTCGACGAGATGATGGAGCGCGCCGGCGTCTCCGGCGCACCCGTCGTCGACGACGACGACGTGGTCCTCGGCATCATCTCCGGCACCGACATCCGCCCGTACCTCGAAGTCGGTGAGTCCGACGAGGTGGGCGAGGCCATGACGGACGAGGTCATCACGGCCGAACGCGACGTGACCGCCCGCGACGCGCTCGAACTCATGTACGACCACAAGATAGAGCGCGTCCCCATCGTCGACGACGACAGCCGCCTCGCCGGCCTCGTCACGATGCAGGGCATCCTCCAGCGCCGCGAACACGAGAACGCCGCCCGCGACGACGACGGCCGCCTCGTCTGCGGCGTCGCCGTCGGCCCGTTCGACGACGAGCGCGCGCAGATGGCCGACGACGCCGGCGCGGACGTCATCTTCATCGACTGCGCCCACGCGCACAACCTCAACGTCATCGACACCGCCCGCGACATCAAGGAGTCCGTCGAGGCGGACGTGGTCGTCGGGAACGTCGGCACGCGCGAGGCCGCGGCCGAACTCGTCGACTTCGCGGACGGCATCAAGGTCGGCATCGGCCCCGGCTCCATCTGTACGACCCGCGTCGTCTCCGGCTCCGGCATGCCCCAGATTTCGGCCGTCGCGGAAGTCGCTGACGTCGCCGCCGACTACGACATCCCCGTCATCGCCGACGGCGGCATCCGCTACTCCGGCGACGCCATCAAGGCGGTCGCCGCCGGTGCCGACGCCGTCATGCTCGGCTCCTACTTCGCCGGCACCGACGAGGCCCCCGGCCGCGTCATCACGATGAACGGCAAGAAGTACAAGCAGTACCGCGGCATGGGCTCCGTCGGCGCGATGCAGTCCGGCGGTGCCGACCGCTACCTCAAGGAGGACAACGAGGACGAGGAGTACGTCCCCGAGGGCGTCGAGGCCGCGACGCCGTACAAGGGCTCGCTCGCGTCCGAGCTTCACCAGCTCGTCGGCGGCATGCAGTCCGGCATGGGCTACGTCGGTGCCGAGACCATCCCCGAGGTCAAAGAGCGCGCCCGCTTCGTCCGCGTCTCCGCCGCCGGCCAGACCGAGGGCCACCCCCACGACGTGATGATTACCGACGAAGCGCCGAATTACAGCCCGAGCGAGTAACGCGCACCCGACCGTTTCGTTTTCCCGCTGTTTCCGTCTCCTCACTGTTCTTTCTCCCCGCTCTCGGCTCGACGCCCGGAGCGAACGCGGGGTGAGAACATACGATAATTAATAGGGATGTATGTCGTGCATCTACAAGCGATGAATACCGCGGAGCTACGCACCGCACTCCGGAACGCCGGGTTGTCTCAGTATCAGGCCGAGGCGTACGTCGCGCTGCTGCAACTCGGCGCGGCGAGTGCGACCGAACTCGCCGACGCCTGCGCCGTGCCGACCGCCCGTATCTACGATGTTCTCCGCGACCTCGAAGCGAAGGGCTACATCGAGACCTACGAGCAAGACAGTCTTCACGCGCGGGCGTGCGACCCGCAATCGGTGATGGAGGACCTCAAGAGCCGCGCCGTCCAACTGGACGACGCGGCAGAGGAAATCGAGGCGCGCTGGCAACAGCCCGCGGTCGACCGGCACATGCTGAGCATCGTCAAGCGCTTCGAGACGGTGTTCAATCGGGCCGAAGAGATGATTCGAGGGGCCGACGGCGAGGTCCAACTGTCGGTCACTCCCGAGCAGTTCGACGAGCTCAAGCCGGCGCTGTCGGAGGCGTACGAGAACGGCGCGTTGGTGAAGGTCGTGCTCCACCCCGAGCGGACCGACGAACTCGAACCACCCGCCGAACGGGAGTACCGCGGGGTCGCCACGGAGGTCAGACACCGAACCCTTCCGACGCCGTTCGTCGCCATCGTCGACCGGACGGGCGCGTGTTTCGCGCCGCACGACAACTCGGTGAACCAGTACGGCGTCCTCGTCGACGACTACACGCTGGCGTACGTCTTCCACTGGTACTTCCAGACGGCGCTGTGGGAGGTCTGGGAGGTCGTCTACGACGCGCAGACCGACGAGCCGCCGATAGTGTACTCGGACATCAGACACTTCGTACAGGACGTAGAGCCGCTCGTCCGCGACGGGAACCGAATCACCGCCCACATCGAGGGCTACGAGACCGACGAGCGCGACCCAATCGAGTTCACCGGCGAAGTGACTGACGTGTACTACACGGCGGTCTCCGCGCCGACGGACGCGTTGTCGTTTTCGGAACTCGCGGGGCAGGTCTGCCTGACCGTCGAGACCGACGGTGAGACCTACACCGTCGGCGGGTGGGGCGCGGTGTTAGAGGATGTCGAGGCGAACCGCATCACCGTCGAGTCGATTTCGGGGACATCCGACAGTTAGTATCTGTTCGGTTCGCCGGAATGTATAACAACTCCGGGGGGCAATTAGTGCCCACAAGCGCGGTTTCGGACGGCGTTAGACAAGAGGTATTTTGATATACCACTGCACGACATTGAGTTTCGTGAGCGTCTCCGGAACACCACTCCACTACCAATGAGCGCAGAACAGCCACTGGTGCTCATCGTTGAAGATGAGCCTGACCTCGCCGATCTGTACGCAACCTGGCTTAGGAACGACTACGGCGTTCGTGTCGCCTACGGCGGCCGCGAGGCGCTCGATAAGCTCGACGACGAGGTTGACGTTGTTCTCCTCGACCGTCGGATGCCCGACCTCTCGGGCGACGAGGCGCTCTCGGAGATTCGAGACCGTGGCTTCGAGTGCCGCGTCGCCATGGTGACCGCAGTCGAACCTGACTTCGACATCATCGCGATGGGCTTCGACGACTACCTCGTCAAACCCGTCTCGCGCGAAGCGCTGACCGAGACCGTCTCTAACCTCATCTTGCGAAACGCCTACGACGTGGGTATCCAAGACCTGTTTTCCCTCGCGTCGAAGAAGGCGTTGTTAGAGTCGGAGAAAGACGAGGCGGCGCTCGAAGAAAACGAGGAGTACCAGCGGCTCACCGCCCGCCTGACCGAGCTCCGGCGCGAACTCGACGAGACGCTCGGGCAGCTCGACGAAACCGAAGGAATCTCCGCGGTGTACCGAGACATCGGCGGCGAGGCCGACATCGACAACTCCTGACCAGACCGGGCAACCGTTTCGGACGCCGACCGTCTTCTCTCGTCTCCGTTCTCGTAGCCGACGCGTAGTCCGTGCAGCGTACGGGTAGTTTGCACGCCGTTACGGGAACCGTTCGCCAGACTGACGGTTACTTGCGACACCCGCTCCGTTAATTAAGTTAATTTCATATCAGATATACACGAAAAATTATAATTTCTGCACGCGCCTTGGGGTAAGTGCACATGTCCGACGACAGCAACCAGATGGTAACGTACCTCCGTCAGAACCCCCGCATGATGGGCGTCCTGTTCACGCTCACGCTCCTGCTCTCGCAGGCCGGCAGCGTGGCGGCCGGAAACACGGGAATCATCTACGGGCCGTAACTACGCGAGGAATTCGCAATCCCAGTAGACGGTATCGTCGTAGATAACCGGAATTTGTTCTAGCGCGAGGAAGTCTCGTAGCTCCTGAGTCGATAGGTTAACCTTCGAGAGCGGTTGCGACGAGAGAAAGTACTCGGTGTTCCCCGGTAGATCAGGGATTATCAACGAACCCAGTCCGCTCCGTGATGTCGGGTACGCATTATACGCCAATTCGTAAGTGTCGCTATCGAGGGATTCGACCTCGCAGAGCACCGCGACCCCACTCTCTGCCTGGACAACTGACAGCCCGCCGTCCCCGACGACGCCGTACTGGTGTGCGACATCGCTGTCGATTCGGACCACGTCGAGCGACGCTTGGAGCGGGAACCCGCCGTTGAGCAGTCGGGCCAGCGTGCGACCCACGCCGACCGCCTGACTGTTGATGACCTCGCTGAACGTGACGATACCGCCGATAGCGCCGGCCTCGACGAGCGCGAGTCCTTGGTCGTACGACTGGCACGCGTTGAGGAAGAACGCGCCCGTTCCGACGTGGTCGAGCGTCTCCGCGTCGACCCTGCCGTCGCGGCACTGGAAGCCGTCGTCGTCGATGTGGCCGATGTAGTGGAGGAAGTCGGTCGGCTCCGCGAGCGTCTGCCGAAGCTCCGCCCCGCTGAGGTCGTAGTGGGCGTCGACGTCGAACGACAGTCCGTCGCGCGAGCCGTACACCTCGTCGACGATGTCGGTCTCGTCGAGCATCTCGGGGTCGTTACAGACGACCGTGATACCGATATCACCCTGCGCCGGTTCGCGCTGGAGGCGGTTCCGATAGGCGGCGGGCGTGGTCTTGCTCGCGCCGACGGGCGTTCCGTCGCTAATCCACGCCTGCTCGACCGAGTCGGTCGAACTGGGCTTGACGTACGTCTCGCTCGGCGTCGTCGCGCCGGCGCTCCTGACGGTCTCGGCGTCGATGTCCTCGGCGTCGGCGTCGTCTCGGAGGAAATCGTCGACGACGGCCGCCTGCACCTCCGAGTGCGGGACTTCGGTCCCGGACGGGGTCCGGACGACCGCGAGGTCGTTCGTGACGAAGGGGAGCAGTTCGACGTTGTCGGTCTGCGGCGCGACGTGCGTCGTCAGCTTCCACTCCGGGACGAGGTCGGCAATCTGGTCGTACGGAAGCTCGAAGTACGCCGCGAGCCGTTCGTGGAGCGGCGCGTCGTACAGCCCCTCGGCGTCGATATCCGTCCGCGACTCGACGGTCTGGCGCTCGTGGAGCGGCACGTCGTAGATGCCCTCCGTCCGAACGACGCAGTCGAGGAAGAACGTGCGCTTGAGCGCGCGCGCGACCGCCTCCTCGAACCCGTGTGGGCCGTCGAAGTCGTGGACGAACCCCCCTTCGGTGACGAGTCGGGGCGAGTCGCCGGGGACGAGCCTCGCGCCGAGATAGTACGCCAGCGGCGTCGCCACGAAGACGTGACTCAGCGTCGGCGGGAGTTCGATTCGGACGCCGGTGTCGGGGACGCGGAGTTCCGCCGGGATGTCGAGTTCGTCGCCCAGTTCGAGAAGCGGCGGGTGGCCCCGGAGCGTCGGGTACGACCGCTCGACGCTCGTGGTCTTGAGCGCGGAGCTGAACGCCGAGACGGCCTCCATCACGTCGAGCGGGTCGTCGGTCGTCGTAATCGTCGCCGCGGGGCTCTCGTGGGACGACCGCGCGCCGACGAACACCGTCTGGGACTCCTCGAACGAGAGCACGGTTTCGAGCGGCTGCGCGTCGACGGTCACTGCCCCGTCGACTCGGAGATACGTCTTGACCGCGCCGAAAAGCTCGATGCTGTACGTCGCCGCGTCGAGTTCCTCGCGACCCTGCTGGTCGACCTGTGCGAGCATCGACCCCGCCTCGTCGCGGACGCAGACGACCGTGTTCGCGGCCAACCCGATACGGTCGGTCTCGATGCGGACCGCGGCGTCCGTCGGGAGCGAGAACCGGCGTCGGTCGGTCGGCTCCGGCGCGACTGACGACGGCGTTCGAAGCATGAACTGGTGGCGTTCGATGTTGTCTCGAACGACCAACCCCGTGCCATCTGAAGGGAGCGAAAAACCGACTTCCAACGCGGAAGACGCGTCAGCCCGCTGGTCCTGCCCGGACGGTTCCATTGTGTCTACGTGACACGATTAAGGTGAAAAGCGTACTGGTCGTGCGAGATTCACGACTCCAACGGAAACCAGCCGGAGGAGGCGTCTCGCCGCCGGAGATGCCAGCGCTGGCGAGCCTCCGTGCCCTCGACGTCGAGTTCGACGACGGCGTCGAACAGCGGTTCGAGCAGCCGGGTGCGCTCGTCTTCGCGGTCCCCGGGCGACCAGACGTGGACCATCCCGTTTCGGGCGCGGACGTGGTTGGTCATGACGTGGAGGAACCGAAACACCTGGTCTCGCTGGTACCGCGAGAGGAGTGACGGCAGGCAGTCGAACGCGACGCGGAGTTCGGCCGGGGAGAGCCCGCCGGAGAGGCTGTCGAACTCGGTCACGTCGTTGGCGAGTTCCGCACCGAGCTGACCGAGACCGCCGCCAACCCGGCGCTCGTAGGTGTCCGCAGCGGTCGGCACGGCGTCGGGAGACGACGATGCCGCCGCGCTCCGTTCGAGCGTCGAGTACCGAACCACGCGCGTCCACTCTTTGGTGCGCTGGATGTCGTCGTCGAGTCGGTCGGCGAGCGGCGTCGAGTCGTTGAGAACTAACAGACGGCGTCGCGGCTCGTCGGGGGCACCGAGCATCTGTTTGGACGCGCGCGAGTAGAGTTCAGTCGGGACCGACCCGACGACCAGAAGCGCGCTCCCTCGCCGCTTGAGGTCGTCCAGTCCGAGTTGAAACGTGGACGCGTCCTCGGTCACGGCGATGTCCGTGTCACCTCCCGAATCCATTCGTATTGCACGACGAAAGCGCATTTAATAATACTTTGCGTGTTGGTCTCTCGAACCGTCCCAACGGTGGCCAGCGTCGATGACGCGCTCGGTCAGCGATATCGCGGTGTGTTTCGGCCGGTCGAGCCGTCGTGGCCGCTTCGCCCCGACGACCCGACTACTCGGCTGCGCGGACCGTCAACACGGGAACCGGCGCGGCCCGGACGACGCGCTCCGTCACGCTCCCGAGCAGCACGCGCTCGACGCCCGTCCGTCCGTGCGTCGCCATCACGATGACCTCGACGCCGTGTTCGGTCGCGTAGTCGAGGATTGCGTCGTGCGGTGCGCCCCGCCGGACGACGCCGTGCGTCTCGATACCGCGGCGTTCGCCGCGTGCTTCGACCTCGTCGACGACGCGTCGGCCCTCCCGTTCGAGCGTGTCGAGGACCGTGCCGCCGACAACACCCGCGCTGTCCCGCGTCGTGTTCACGACGAACAACACGTGTACCGTCGCGTCGAACCGCTCCGCGAGGTCGAACACGTGCGGCATCGCCTGTTCGGCCGCCGGACTCCCGTCGACGGGGAGCAGGATTTCGTCGTACATCACTGACCGTACGCGCCCCACCCGTGTGAATGCTTCGCATACTCATGGTGGCGCTCGTTCGGAAAAAAGCGGGTGACGGGGTCGAGTCGGGTTTCGCCCGGTCGATTCAGTCGCTGACGTACGCCTCGATGCGGTCCATCGCCTCGCGGAGTTCGCGCATCCCCGTCGCGTAGGAGACGCGGAGGTGGCCCGCGCCGCCCTCACCGAAGACGCTTCCCGGGACGAGCGCGACGTTCTGTTCTTCGAGGAGGCCCTCGGCGAACGCCTCGTCGTCGCCGTCGGGGGCCTCGGGGAAGACGTAGAACGCGCCTTTCGCCTCGAAGCAGTCGAGTCCCATCTCCTCGAAGCGGGCGAGGACGAACCGCCGGCGGCGGTCGTACTCGCGGCGCATCTCCTCGACGGAGTCGTCGCAGGACCGCAGCGCTTCGAGCGCCGCGTACTGCGCCGTCGTGGGCGCGGAAAGCATCGCGTACTGGTGGACCTTGTTCATCGCGTCGATGGCCCCCGCCGGAGCCATGGCGTAGCCGAGGCGCAGTCCGGTCATCGCGTAGGCCTTCGAGAAGCCGTTGAACACGATGGTCCGCTCGCGCATGCCGGGGTGGGTGGCGATGGAGGCGTGGTCGTCCTCGTACCGGAGGTCCGAGTAGATTTCGTCGGAGAGCACGACGAGGTCGTGGTCCCTGACGAACGAGGCCACGTCGGCGAGTTCGTCGTCGGTCATCACCGCGCCGGTCGGGTTGTTCGGGTAGCAGAGCACCAGCACGTCGGCCTCGTCGGCCCCGGCGGCTTCGAGCGCCTCGGGCGTGAGTTTGAACTCGTCTTCGGCGCGCGTGGGGACCGGAAGCGGTTCGCCGCCGGCGAAGATGGCCCCCGGCGTGTACGAGATGTACGATGGCTGGGGAATCGCCACCACGTCGCCGGGGTTGACGAACGCCCGGAACGCGAGGTCGACGGCCTCGCTCGCGCCCGTCGTGACGATAATCTCGTCTTCGGGGTCGTACTCCTGCCCGTAGCGGGTGACGCGCTCCGAGATGGCCTCGCGGAGTTCGCGCATCCCGCGGTTCGACGTGTAGGAGGTCTTGCCGCGTTCGAGCGAGTCGATGGCGGCCGTCCGGGCGGCCCACGGCGCGGAGAAGTCGGGTTCGCCGACGCCGAGAGAGATGACGTCGTCGACCTCCTCGGCGAGTTCGAAGAACTTCCGAATGCCCGACGGCGGCACCTGTTCGACGCGGTCCGAAAGCTGGTCGCCGAGCGTCATGGCGACACTGAGAGCCGGTCGTCGTCGTCGCCGTCGCCGAGTTCGATGCCCTCCTCCTTGTAGGAGTCCATCACGAAGTGCGTGACCGTCTTCGTGACCTCGGGGATGGGGGCGATGCGCTCGGAGACGAAGTTCGAGACGGCGTGCATCGACGCGCCTTCGACCTCGATGAAGAAGTCGTAGTCGCCGGAGACGAGTCGCAGCGTGGCGACCTCGGGGAACCGCGCGATGCGGCGGGCAATCTCCTCGTAGCCCGTCTCGCGGTCGAGTTCGACGTCGACTTCGACCTGCGCGCGAACGTGTTCCTCGTCGACGCTGTTCCAGTCGACGACCGCCTGGTAGCCGCGGATGACCCCGTCGTCTTCGAGTTCTTCGAGCGCTGCTGCCACTGCTTCGGCGTCTGCGCCCAGCTGGCGGGCGATGTCATCTACGCTCTCGCGAGCGTCGTGACGCAGCAAGTCGAGCAGTGACTGCTTGTCCATGGACAGTCCGTTGCAGGCATCGGTAAAATGGTTTGCCCAACCGGGTGGAATTGTCATGTTGGTTGATACCGTTACTCACTGGCGGCGGCCGCAGCCGGCGGAACACTATTCCATCGCCGGGGAAAACGTGTCAGCGATGGATACCGAGTTCGATTGGATTACCCTCGACGACGACGAAGAGGTTCTCTGGGCCGACACCCCGCACCCGTACAGCCTCGTGTCCTCCTTCATCGTCGGCGTCCCGCTGTCGTTCGTCCTCGTGGGCATCCCGCTCCTCGTCGGGTCGTATCTCTCGCACAAGAACACGAACTACGTCGTCACCTCAGACGCGCTCTACCGGAAGACGGGCGTCCTCTCCCGGAACGTCCAGCGCATCGAGTTCGACAAGGTGCAGGACACCTCTTACAGCCAGACGTTCCTCGGCGGACAGTTCGGCTACGGCTCCGTCGACATCAGCACCGCCGGCGGAAGCGGCATCGAGATGAGCTTCCAGAACGTCGCCGACCCGCAGTCGCTCCAGACGCTCGTCAACGAGCGAATCAAGCGCCGCTCCGGGTCGGAAACCGACGCAGAGGGGAAGGCGGCCGTCCTCGACGACATCCTGACCGAACTCCGCGCGATTCGGCAGGCCGTCGACGGCGAGGGCGGCGTCGCGGGCGATGATGCGGGCGACGACGCGACCGACCGAGCGGGCGACGAACCCGACGCCGTCCCCGACCCCGACGCCGCAGGCGACGACGCGCTCGAACCGAGCGACTTCGAGTTCGACGCGACGACCGACGAGCGATGACGGGCGGCGATTCGAGCAACGGGGGCTCGACTGTGGCCGAATCGTCCGAGGAAACCGTCGCGGCCATCGACGACTGGCTGGCACGCGGCGACGACGAGACCGTCCGCTGGGAGGGTCGGCCGCGGATACAGACCGTCATCCCCGCGGCCGTCGTCGGGCTCGCCGTCGTCGTCGTCGCGGCCGTCGCGGCCGCCGCGAACGACGCGCCCGAACTCGCGGTCGTGGGCCTCGTCGGCCCGCTCCTGCCCGCGTGGTCGTACCTCCGGGTCACCAACACGCGCTACGTCGTCACCGACCGGGCGCTCTACCGGAAGACGGGCGTCCTCTCTCGGACGGTCCAGCGCGTCTCGCTCGACCGCGTCCAGAACAGCGCGCTCTCGCAGGGCGTCACGGGGTCGTGGTTCGGCTACGGGACCGTCTCGGTCGAGGCCGCGGGCGGCGGCGCAATCCGGTTCGAGGACGTGGACGACCCCGGCGCTCTCCGCGACCGAATCGAGGGCCACGACGACCGCGACGAACTCCCCGGCACGGTCGAGCAGTGGGCCGCCGTCCGCGACGAGGTGCGGGCGCTCAGAGCGGCGGTAGAGCGGTAAAAAAGCGCAGGTCGGTTCGATACCGCGGCGCGAGTTTTCGTCGCGTCAGTCGTCGTCCGCCGCCGGAGCGGCGGGACCGGGCTGTGCCGCGCTGTTGCCCGAGAAGCCGACGCCCGCGAGGACGAAGGCGAACAGCACGAGCGGCGAGAGGTAGCCGAAGAAGTAGTACTGGGCGTACTGGAGCGTCGAGACGCCGAGGACGCCGGCCATGTACGCGCCGCCGGCGTGCCACGGGAGGAGCGCGCCGGTCGGCGTCCCGGCGGACTCGATGGCCTGCGAGAGGTCCGAACTGTCGAGGCCGAACTCGTCGTAGGTGTCGCGGAGCGTCATGCCTGGGACGACGATGCTCATGTACTGCTGGGCGGTGAGCGCGTTGGTCAGCATCGCTGAGATGCCGGTCGAAGCGACGAGCAGACGCGGGCTCTGGATGCCTCGCTGAAGTCGGTGAGCGAGGACGGCGAGGACGCCCGTCTGTTCGAGTAGACCGCCGAGCGTCAGCGCCGCGACGACGATGGCGATGGTCCACGCGGAGCCGGAGACGCCGCCGGACGCGAGCAGGCTGTTGACGAGTTCGGAGCCGGTTTCCGGGCCGGTGCCGCTCATGAACGTCTGCCACGCCGTGACGAACGACGCGCCCTGCACGAGGATGCTCGTGAACGCGCCGGCGAACGCGCCGGCGAGGAGGACGGTCAGCGCGGGGTAGCCAGCCGCGGCGAGGCCGAAGGTGACCGCGAGCGGCAGGAACGCGAGGAGCGTGGTGTCGTAGGTGGAGGCGAGCGCAGTCTGAATCTCGGCGATTTGGCCGGCCGGAATCGTCCCGGTGATGCCGAGGCTGAGGATGACGAAGCCGACGAGCGAGAGGCCGAACGCGACGGCCGTTCCGTTTCGCATCGCGCGGATGTGGTCGTAGAGGTCGGTGTTCGTGACGGCGGCGGCGAGGTTCGTCGTGTCCGACAGCGGCGACTGCTTGTCGCCCGCGTACGCGCCGGTGAGAATCGCGCCGGCCGTCATCGGTTCGGGGACGCCGAGCCCCGAGCCGATGCCGATGAAGGCGACGCCGAGCGTGCCGACCGCGGTCCACGACGAACCGATGGCGAAGGTGGCGATGCCGACGAGGAGCGCCGTCGCGGGCAGGAACACCTGCGGCGACAGCAGGTCGAGGCCGTAGTACATCAGCGTCGGAATCGTCCCCGCGGCGACCCACGTCGAGACGACGCCGTAGATGGTAAACAGGATGAGAATCGCCTGTAACCCCATCGCCAGACTGCGTTCGATGCCCTCGTAGAGGTCCTCCCAGGTGTAGCCCCAGACGAACCGACCGAGGAGGCCGACCAGCGCGATACTCCAGATGAGCGGGATGTGCGGGTCGAGCCCCAGCCACGCCGACCCGAGACCGAGGAAGGCGACGAGTCCGAGCACCGGAACGAGCGCCTGTTTCAGCGACGGACGCTGGTCCGGGGCGATGTCGTCGTACGACCGCGGTGTGTACCTATCAGTTCCCATCGTAGCTCAACAAATAACTTTAGAGCATAAAATTGTGTCGTGTTATGATTCAAGTGCATTGTTATGCAATGACGTACTTTTAGTTGACAATATAATATCCGACAGTAATTATTCGGAGGGTGGTCACGGGCGGTTGCGCCGAACAGTCGCGCATTCCGATAGGTCGATAATACGGAACGTGTCAACGAGTAGGGAAACAGCCATACCGGAGGCGCGCCACGGGTCGGGCATGGCCCTCACCGAGTTCTTCTTGTTCCCCCTCGGGTTGGTCGCCCTCCTGGGGGCAGTCCCGCTCGTCATCCTCTATCTGCTCCGGCCGGAACCGGTCCGGCGCACCCTCCCGACCTTCCGGTTCCTCGCGGACGCGGCGGGGCGAAGCGCTTCGAACCCCATCTTCGACCGGTTGCTTCGGAGCCTGCTCCTCCTCATCCAACTGGTCGCGCTCGTCGCGCTCGTCGGCTCGCTGGCGACGCCGTACGTGCTGGTTCCCGAGTCGGAGACGGTCCAAGAGACCGTCCTCGTCGTGGACACGAGCGCGAGCATGGGCGTCCGCGACGGCGGCGGGACGCGATTCGACAGCGCCCTCGCCGCGGCGCGAGACGAGGTGTCCGGCACGACCTCGGTCGTTGCGGCGGGCGCGAACGCGGACGTAGTGCTCCGCCGGGGGAGCGCGACCGACGCCCGCGCCGCCCTCGACGGCCTGCAAGCGAGCGACGCGCCGGGTGACCTGCGCTCCGCGATTACCGCCGCCGCCTCCGTCGCCGGCGAGGACGCCCGCGTCGTCGTTCTGAGCGACTTCGCGGACGACTCGCCGTGGAGCGACGCGGTCCGCGAAGCCCGCGCCCGCGGCCTCGTGGTCGAACTCCAGCAGTTCGCGGGCGGCGGCGCGGGCAACGTCGGCATCGTCGACCGGCGCTTCTCCGGCGCGAACGTCACCGTGACGGTGAAAAACTACGGCGACTCGGCGGCGACGCGGACGCTCTCGCTCGCCGGAGCCACCCGAGAGGTCCGCATGGACCCCGGTGACGTGGCGACCGCGACGCTCCCGGTCCCCGCGGGCGGCGGGCGCGTCGAACTCTCGCCGGGCGACGCCTTCCCGACCGACGACGCGCTGTACGTCGCGGCCCCCGGGGACGCCTCGGTGGACGTGCTCGTCCTCACGAACGACGAGAACCGATATCTGACGGCCGCGCTGTCGGTCATCCCCGAGGTGTCTTTGACCGTGGACAACCCGCCGACGGCCGTCTCGACGAACTACGACGTGGTTATTTACAGCAACGTCAACCCCGGTCGGCTGCTCGCGGGCAACGTCGAGGCCGGCCGCGAAATCGTCGCCGACGGCGGCGGCGTGGCGATTCAGGCCCAAGAGGAATCGCCGAGCTACGGCGACCTGCGGCTCGTCTCGCAGGGAAGCGTCGAGACGAATCCGACCATCGGGACCGTCGAGAGCCACCCGATAACCCGCGATATCACCTTCCCGCCGCCGACCGAGTACGTCGCGGGCGACCTCCGGTCCGGCCAGTCGCTCGTGAACACGACCGACGGCACCTCGCTCGTCGCCGTCGAGCGCCGCGGGGCCGGCCGCGTCCTCTACTACGGCTTCATGGAGGACAGCTCGGCGTTCAAGTACAACTACCAGTACCCCGTGTTCTGGAAGCGCTCGGTGTTCTACCTCGCCGGGCGCTCGACGCTCTCCGAGTTGAACCGGGCGACCGGCGGGTCGCTCGCGGCGGGCGCGAACCGGACGGTCGAGACGCCCGCGGGCGAGGCGACCGGCCCGGAGGTCCGCCTCGACGACGCCGGCTTCTACCGCGTCGGCGACGAGCGGTTCTCGGCGTCGCTCCTCAGCGAGGCCGAGTCCGACGTGGCCGCCGCGCCGCTTGACGGCGAGTCGGCCCCCTCGGACTACCCGACGCGGGTCGAAGAGCGCGAGGTTCCGGACCCGCTCACCGAGTGGGCCGCGCTGGTCGCGCTCGCGGCGACGATGGTCGAGTTGGCCTACCTGCGCCGGCGGGGTGACCTCTGATGGCGGCGCTCGGGTCGGCGTCGGCCGTCCTGCCCGCGCTCGACGCTGTCGCCGCCACGACTCCCGCCGCCGCGACGACGCCCCTCGCGTGGACGGTCGAGGCCGCCGGGCGGACGCTCGGCCTCCAGCGCCCGCTGTTCCTCGTCGCGCTCCCGGTGGCCGCGCTCCTCGCGTGGGCGCTCATCTTCCGCGGGGCCGACGGGACCGCAGGCGGGCGCTCCCGGCGGCTCCTGTTTGCGTCCCGGCTTCTCGTCGTCGTCCTCTTGGTCGTCGCGGCCGCGGGACCGTACACCGTCGCGACCCGGATGACCGACGGCGACCCGCAGGTGACGCTCCTCGTCGACGACTCCGACAGCATGGCCGTCACCGAGGACGTGGCGTCGCAGCTCGCGTCGGACATCGAGGACGAAGGCGTCCCCGTCACCACCTCGACCGTTGCCCGCGGCGGGTCGTCGCCCATCGGTGACGCCGTCGCGGCAAACCTCAGGCCGAACGGGACGGTCGTCCTCGTCTCCGACGGGCAGGTCACCTCGGGGCGGAGCCTCGCGTCCGCGACGACGCTCGCCCGCGACCTCAACGCGACCGTGAGCGCGGTCGGGGTCGAACCGACCGAGACCGAACAGTACGTCACCGTCAGCGGCCCGTCGAAGACTAGCGTCGGCGTCGAGAACTCCTTCCTCGCGCAGGTCGACGGGGTCGTCCCCGACGACGTCGAGACCGCGACCGTCGAACTCGTCGTGGACGTCGACGGCGAGGAGGTCGCCCGCGAGACGGTCACCACCACAGACGGCATCGAGTTCTCCCGGACGTTCGAGACCACCGGCACCCACCGCGTCACCGCCCGCATCGACGGCGACGACCGCTTCGAGACGAACGACGTGTTCCGCAAGACGGTCCGCGTGGTCGAGCCCCCGCGGGTGCTGTACGTCTCCCGCGGCGACTACCCGTTCCGCGACTACCTCTCGCAGCTGTACGACGTGGAGACCGCCGAGACCGTCCCCGCGGACCTCTCGTCGTACCACGCCGTCGTCCTCCAAGACCTCCGCGCCGAGGACGTGGGCAACACCGACTCGCTCCAGCGGTTCGTCATCGACGGCGGCGGCCTGCTGACCGTCGGCGGGCGCAACGCGTTCGAAAACGGCGGCTACGACGGGTCGAGCCTCGCGTCGATGCTGCCGGTCACGACCGGCGAGGGCGCGTCCCAGCAGACGAACCTCGTCTTCGCCATCGACGTCTCCGGCAGCGCGGAAAGCGGGATGCGCGTCCAGAAATCGGTCGCGCTCGACGCGCTCGACCAACTCGGCGACGAGAACCGGGTCGGCATCGTCGGCTTCAACTACCGCGCCTACGACGTCGCGCCGCTCCGCCCGCTCGGGCCGAACCGCGAGTCGACCGCCGACCTCATCCGTCGCCTCGAGTCCGGCGGCGCGACCGACATCGCCGTCGGCCTCGACGGCGCGGCTCAGCAGCTCGGCGACAGGCGCGGGACGATTATCCTCATCAGCGACGGGCACGACCGGTTCCAAGACGCCGCGACGCTCGCGGACCAACTCGGTCGCGACGGGGTCAGCGTCATCACCATCGGGACCGGGCCGAACCCGAACGAACGGACCCTCCGAGCCATCGCGCGGGCGTCCGGCGGGAACTACCTCAGAGCCGACGAGACCGACCGGCTCCGCATCCTCTTCGGCGGGTCGAACCGCCAGTACGCCGGCGACGGCCTCACGGTCGTCGACCAGAACGACTTCGTCACCGCCGGGGTGGAGCTGACCGCGAACCCCGGCAGCGTCAACGACGTGTCGGTCAGGAGCGGCGCGAACTTCCTCGTCGCGGCCGACGACGGCACTCCCGCGGTCGCGTCGTGGCGCTACGGGCTCGGTCGCGTCGCCACCGTCACCACTTACGCGGGCGACGGCACGCTCGACGGCCTGCTCCAAAGTCCCGACTCGCTCCTGCTCACCAAGTCCACGAACTACGTCATCGGTGACCCCGAGCGGAAGGCGTCCGGCGTCGCCGAGGTGTCGGACACCCGGGTCGACCAGTCGACGACCGTCGTCTACCGCGGCGGCGAGCGCCCGCAGGGCGTCGAGGGACTGCGCTTTTCGGCGGTCAGCCCCGGCGTCTACGAGGCGACGGTCGTCCCCACCGAGACGGGCTATCGGGACGTGCTCGACACCGCCTTCGCCGTGAACTACCCCGTCGAGCACGCCGGGTTCGGCCGGTCGGCCGCGCTCGAAGCCGCCGTCTCCGACAGCGGCGGGACGATGTACGGCCCCAACGACGCGGCCGAAATCGCGGCCTCAGCCCGCGACAACGCCGCCGGCGTCCAACCCGTGCGCGACGACTGGGCGGTCGCGTTCGTCGCCGCCGCGTTCCTCCTGTATCTCATCGAGGTACTCGCCCGGCGTCTTCAAGTGTATCGGGGTCGAACGCAAAGTGAAGGTGGTCTGATATGAGTGCCCTGGGTCGGTCCCTGAACCTCGGTCTCGTCGTCATCGTCGTCCTCCTCACCGCCGGAACCGTCGGCGCGACGATGTTCTACCAGTACTCGGTCGATTCGCTCGACCAACAGAACGAGCAGTTGCGCGAGCGAAACGCGGCGCTCGAAGAGAACCTTTCGCAAACCCGACAGAACCTGTCGGCGACGCAGACGGAGCTACGGGAGCTGAACGACAGCCTCGAACGCACCCGAGGTGACGTGTCGCAGGTCTCCGACAGCCTCGAAGACACGGAGTCACAGCTGTCGTCGACGCAAAACGAGCTGTCGTCGACGCGGGACGAACTCCAAGAGACCGAAAGCAACCTCGAAGACGCCCGGAGCCGAATCAGCGAACTCACGGCGACGCTCGACGACCTCGAAGAACAGCGCAACCGCCTCGAAAACCAGATTGACGACCTCGAAACGGATAACGAGGAGCTCGAAGCGACGAACGACCGACTGGAGAACCAGATTGATTCGCTTCAGTCGGAGGTCTCCCGCCTCGAAGACCGGGTCGACGAACTCCGGGCCGAACTCCGGCAAGCCTGTGCCGGCTACCAAGACGGCAACCAACCGGCGGTGTGTAGCGATGTCTGAAACGACCCCCGACGCCGCCGCCGACGAGAGAGGTTCGCCCGACGACGCGGGAGCCGCTCGCCGCGAGGAGATGGCCGACGCCGTGAGCGAGGTTCGCCGGGAGGCCGCGAAGGCCGCCGTCGTTTCCAGCGTCGTCGACGCCGCGGTGGCGACGCTGTTGGCGAACATCGCGTTCCGGGTCGTCGAACTCCCCGTCCGGTCGTCGGTGTCGCTCGGCTTCCTTCCGCGGGTGGACCCGGCCGTCTCGGTCCACGTCGCCGTCCCGCTCGCCCTCGCGGTGGGCCTCCTCGTCGGCGTCGCGGAGTACCTCATCCTGATGCGGGTGCCGGCGGTCGAGCAGTTCGAGGAAGTGAACCCGTCGGTCGCCGAGGCGCTGCGGACCGCCCGCGACCTCGTCGCCGACGACGGGAACCCGAACCGCGACTCGCGCATGTCGGTCGCGCTCTACGACGACGTGCTGGCCCGCCTTCGGGAGTCGTCGTCGGTGGAACTGCTGCCGACCCGCCGCATCGTCGGCGCGCTGCTCGTCGCGTTGCTCCTCTCGGCGGGGAGCATCCAGGTCGCCATCTCGGACATCCAGTTCGAGGGACTCGCCGGCGAGACCACCCCGTCGGGCGACCTCCCCGACGCGTCCGACGACGAGACGCAGCTTCAAAACGGCAGTTCCATCCTCGGTGACCCCGAGGACGTGGCCGCCGGGTCGGAGCAGTTGAACGCCACCGTCGCCGGAACCGGCGGCAGCGGCGACGGCGACGGACCGGAGTCGGCGGCCGCGGCCTACGACTCGACCGGCTACGGCGGCGACAGCGCCGTCGAGAGCCAGCGCGCCGGCTATCTCGCCGACGACACGCTCGAAGAGGCCGACCTGATTCGCGACTACACCTTAGAGATACGAGAGAACGAAGATGAGTGACAACCCAGACCGATTCGGAGACGACGGACAGCGAACCGCGGTCGACGGCGACGCCGCGGTCCCGACGGACGACGACCTCAGCATCGAGGAACTCCAAGCGAGCGTCGGCGCGGTCAGAGACGAGGTCGGAAAGCGCATCATCGGCCAGCACGACGTGGTCGAGCGACTCCTCGTCTGCGTCCTCTGCGACGGCAACGCGCTGCTCGAATCGAACCCCGGACTGGGGAAGACGACGCTCGTGCGAGCCCTCTCGGACGCGACGGACCTGGGGTTCTCGCGCGTGCAGAACACGCCCGACCTGATGCCCTCGGACATCACGGGCACCGAGATCATCCGCGAGACGCCGGAGGGCCGCGACTTCGTGTTCGAGCGCGGCCCCATCTTCGCCAACGTCGTCCTCGCCGACGAGATAAACCGCGCGACGCCGAAGACGCAGGCCGCGCTCCTCGAAGCCATGCAGGAAAAGCAGGTGACCGCCGCGGGCGAGACCTACGAGCTTCCGGACCCGTTTTTCGTCCTCGCCACGCAGAACCCAATCGACCAGGGCGGCACCTACCCGCTGCCGGAGGCGCAGACCGACCGCTTCCTGATGAAGATTCTCGTCGACTACCCCGAGTTCGACGAGGAGCGGACCATCGTCAAGCAGTACGCCGAGGGCGGCGAGTCGCCCGAGGTCAAGCGCGTCCTGCCGCGGACGCACCTGCTCGCCGCGCAGCAACTCGTCCGGCAGGTACCCATCTCCGACGACATCCGCAACCGGACTATCGAACTGGTCCGCAGCACCCGCGAGGACGAGCAGGTCGAGTTCGGCGCGAGCCCCCGCGCGAGCATGGCGCTCGTGCTCGCCGCGAAGGCGCGGGCGTTCGTCCACGGGCGCACTCACGTCTCGTGGGAGGACGTGGTCGAGATGGCCCCGCCGGTCATCAGACACCGCATCATCCTCGACTTCCGGGCGGAGCGCGAGGGACTCGACCCCGACGACGTGATTCAACGGCTGTTGAACGAGTGACCGAGCGATGATAGACCCCGGCTTCCTCGACGAACTCGACCGCTTCGACACCTCGCTGAAGCGCGTCTCGAACGCCCAGCGGCAGGGCGAACAGGAGTCGCCGGACGTGGGCGAGGGGCTCACGTTCAGCGACCACCGCCGGTACGCCGCCGGCGACGACCCGCGGCTCATCGACTGGAAGGTGTACGCCCGGACCGAGGAGCTGTTCATCAAGCGGTTCGAAGCCGAGCGGAACCTGACGGTCCACGTCCTCCTCGACGCCTCGGCCTCGATGGACTTCGGCGAGGCCGACGCGAACAAGTTCGAGTACGGCGCGAAGCTCGGCCTCGGCTTCTGCCACCTGACGGCCGAGGAGAACAACGACTTCCGGTTTTCGCTCCTCGGAGATTTGCCCGACCGCATCGACACTGACGCGTCGAGCCGCGGCGAGGTGCTCCGACTGGTCGAACGGCTCAACGAGACGACGCCCGGGGGCGACGGCGACATCACGGCCGCGCTGTCGACGTACGCCGAGACCATCCACTCGCGGTCGCTCGTGGTCGTCGTGAGCGACCTGCTTTTCGACCCCGACGACGTGGCTTCCGGCCTCGCCGCGCTCGCGCGAAACGACGTGCTCGTCGCGCAGGTGCTCACCCCGGACGAACTCGACCCCGAGGCGACGGGCGACGCCATCTTCGAGGACCCCGAGTCCGAGGCGACGCGCCGGACCTACTTCGGCGGGTCGGCGGCGCGACAGTACACAGACCGGCTCCAGCGCCACCTCGCGGCGGTCGACGAGCGGTGTCAGGCGCTCGGCATCGAGCGCGAACTCGTCGACACCGGCGCGGAGTTCTTCGACACGTTCGCCGACCTCTGGCTCGGCGCGCGACTCGGCGGGGAACGGCGCGGTGGCGGCTGACCGCGGTGACAGCTGACCCACGCGCCGGACCACCGTCGCCGCGGACCGCGGGCTTTTCACGAATCACCCCCCATTGACCGGTGTGACGGAGACACAGGAGCGCCGCGTGGTCGGTCTCGTCGCCGGCTCGCACGTCGTCAACCACGCCTATCTGGTCGCGCTCGCGCCCGTCATCGGCCTCGTCGCCGACGACTTCGGCGTGAGTATCGCCGCCGTCGGCCTCGCCATCGGCGTCCAAGGCGGCGTCGTGACGCTCCTGCAACTCCCCTTCGGCTACCTCTCCGACGCGCGAAGCCGGACGCTCGTCCTCGCCATCTCGCTCGGGTTCGGCGCGGCTGGCATCGTCGCCACCGCGCTCGCGCCCTCGTACCCGTGGCTCCTGGCCTCGCAGGCGCTCCTCGGCGTCGGCATCGCGGGCCACCACCCCGCGCACTACCCGCTGTTAGCGACCGCCTCCTCGGAGACGAACCGCGGGCGGGCGTACTCGCTGCACGCCCTCGGCGGGTCGCTCGGCTTCGCCGTCTCGTACGCCATCGCCGCCGGCGTCGGCGCGCTCGGGTTCGGCTGGCGCTGGACCGTCGCGGGCATCGCCGTCTTCGGCGCGGCGTTCGCGCTCGTCGCGCTCCCGGTCGCCCGCGGCTTCCCCGAGCGAATCCGGAAACCGGCGGCGGAAGACCGCCCGTCGTCGCGCCCCACGCTCGCGGGGATTCGGCGGGGCGCGTCGGAACTCCTCTCGTCGTCGGGGCTGATGGGGCTCGCGCTCCTCTCGTTTCTCACTTCGGCGGCCGCGTGGTGCATCCGGACGTACTCGCCGCAGTTGCTCACCGCCGGCTACGGCCTCGCGCCGGGGACGGCGAACCTCCTCGTCTCGGCGATGCTCGTCGTCGGCGCGGGGACGATTCTCGTCGGCGGCGCGCTCACCGACCGGGTCGGCCCCGGCACCGTCGCCCTCGGCGGGTACGCCGCGCTCGCCGGGCTGGCGGCGCTCCTTGCGACCGGGTCGCTCCCGCTCGCGCTCGTCGCGTCGATTCTCCCCTTCAGCGGGACCATCAGCGTCTCCCGGCCCGCGCGCTCGACGCTCGCGGACCGCCTCTCGGAGCGCGCCGACCTCGGGAAGAACTTCGCCGTCGTCACCGTCGGCATCTCGCTCGGCGGGGCCGTCGCGCCCCCGGCGTTCGGGGCGCTCATCGACCTCGCCGGCGTGCGCGTCACCTTCGGCGTCGTCGCCGTCCTCGGCCTGCTGTCGTTCGGGCTGACCCGGTGGCTCCTCGGCCGGGTCGACGGGTCGGCGCGACGGCCGCAGGCGACCCCGAGCGACTGAGAGCGGCGCGTTCGTGCGCGGCGGTCCCCCGGGCGTCGCGCTCAGTACTCCTCTCCTCGTCCCACGAGCACCCCGAGCGCGATGCCGACGACCGCGCCGAAGCCGGCACCGAACGGCCCCAGAAACGCGAACCCCGCGCCGCCGAAGACGAGTCCCGGAACGAACACCGCAATCGGGGAGACGCGAGTCGTCATACGACGGGGGTTCTGACGCCGAGCCCATAATCTCATTGACGCTTCGAACTCGTCGGTGGTCGGGTCGTCATTCCCTTCCCCGGCGACGTTCGTGAGAGCAAGAATCCATAACTAAGCCGCTGTCGGCCGTCTCTCCGGACGGTGGTGGAAATGGCAGCAACATCCGAGCGAGAACAACAGCACCGAGACTCGTTCATGCGCGTGGCGGACGAACTGTGGAACAAACGCGACTACGAGGTCATCAGAGAGGAGTACGACCCGCTGGTCGAGGTACACGCCTTTTCGGACCCCGAGGGCATCATCGGGACCGACGCGGTCGAAGAGTGGGCGCGGCGGTACCACGACGCCTTCTCCGACTTCCACGTGGAACTGTTCGACGTGACGGCGCGGGACGACCGCGTCTACGGTCGGTATCGGCTGACCGGCACCCACGACGGGACGCTCCGGAGCGCCCGCGGCGACATCCCGGCGACCCACCGCACGATGGACACGTGGGGCATCGTGGAAGCGCGCTACGAGGGCGGACTGTGCGTCGAGGAGTGGAACAGCACCGACAGCATGTCCATGCTGTCACAGCTCGGCGTCGCGCCCGAGTGAACCGACTGCACCGCGAAAAACAACCGTTTTTGGTCGCTATCCGGACCACTCGCCGCGGACGTCGTCGGCGACCGCATCGCGCCACATGCCGAACCCCTGTTGACAGATGGGGCTCTCTTCGAGGTGGTCCATGAACCCCTCTCCTTCGCTCTCCAGTTCGTCGAGGCAGAACGGACACCGAGTCGGGTCGTCCCACGTGTGCGCGATGACCGAGGGTTGTACTTCCTGAGACATACGCACCAATACGCGATAATAATTGATAAAAATTTGGTCGATGGCGCTATCTAGTCTCATTTGTCTATCTCTGGGGAGAATACATACTCGATTCTAAATCGAGTGATATCGGGCCGTCACCGTGTTATCGCGGTTCACTCCCGTCGGCTTGCGGTCGAATCGTAACCCTATACACGACTCGGGGCGGCGTTCTACCCGTGAACTATCTCTCGTGGGCGGTCGTCGCGCTCGGGGCCTACTCGCTCGTCGCGCCGCTGATGAAAGTGGCGACGACCGGCCAGGCCAAAATCCCGAGCGACGTGGCCGCACTGGTCGCTAACGGCGTGCTCGTCGTGGGAACCGTCGGGGTCATCGTCGTCTCCGGGCAGAGCGTCACGGACTCGGTCATCAGCCCGAAACTTCCCTACGTTCTCGCCGCCGGTGCCTGCCTCGCGGTCGGCATCCTCTCGTACTACCGGGCGCTGGCGCTCGGCCCCGTCTCTATCGTCGCTCCCATCTTCGGGATGTTCCTCGCGATTTCGTCGGTCGTCGGCATCGTCGCGCTCGGCGAACCGCTGACGGTTCGCAAGGTGGCCGGCATCGGCTTCGCGGTCCTCGCAATCGCCCTCGTCTCCATCGACTGAGGGGCGTCTCGGAGCCGCCGAAGGCGACGCGGAACTGCCGCGGGCCAACCGCTTTTCATGTTCGCGGGCCAACGTGGCGACATGGTACTGCTCGAATCCGACTCCGAACTCGAACGCGGCGACGCCGCCCCCGACTTCGAACTCCCCGGCACCGACGGCGAGACGTACTCCCTCTCGTCGTTCGCTGACTACGACGCGCTCCTCGTCGTCTTCACCTGCAACCACTGTCCGTACGCGAAGGCGAAGTTCGAGGAGCTGAACCACCTCGCCAGCGCCTACGACGACCTCGCGGTCGTCGGCATCAACCCCAACGACGCCGAGGACCGCCCCGAGGACTCCTTCGAACGAATGCAGGAACTCGTCGCGGACGGCACGATTGGGTACACCGCCTACCTCCGCGACGAGTCGCAGACGGTCGCCGCGGAGTACGGCGCGGTCTGCACGCCCGACCCGTTCCTCTTCGAGAACACCGGCGACGGCTTCGAACTCGCGTTCCACTCCCGCATCGACGACGCGATGAGCCCCGACGACGAGGTGTCCGACTACGAGATGCGGACGGCCGTCGAGGCGCTGCTCGCCGGCGACGACATCCCCGTCGAGGAGTACCCCTCGCAGGGCTGTTCCATCAAGTGGAAAGACGAGTAACACAGCGAAATCGGAAGCGATTCGACCGGCTCGCGGACGACCCTACTCGTCGCCGAGGAGGGCGTCGCGGGCGTTCTCCACCGCGGCTTCCTTCTTCGCCGGGTAGGCCTCGACTTTCGCGCGAAGGGTGAGCCCCCCGCCGCGGCGGGCCTCGCCCTTGAACGCGGCCTGTTTGTCCAGCCGCAGGAAGAACTCCGTGTTGTCCGTGACGCGCTGGTCGAGTTCGTCGAGGAGCGTCTCGAAGTCGGGGAGGTCGCGTATCTTGTCGAGGACGTGCCGCACGTCGTTGGCGCGCTCGACGCGCGCGGAGAAGACGATGATGCGGTCGCCGTGGTGGCCGGTGCTCTCGACGCGGTCGACGTCGAACTCGTCGGGGAGGAACGTCCGAAGCGCCTCCTCGACCCGTTTTTCGTCTTCCGTCTCGTAGCAGAACGTTCGGAGGTCGATGTAGTGGAACGGAACGCGTGGCATGGTGGGTCTGAGAGGCGTCGGTCGGTCGTCGGTCGCTTACTCTTCGTCGGCTTCGTCCGCGTCGTCGCCGTCGGCGGCTTCGAGCTGGTCCTGCGCGATGCCGACCTCCTGGCCCTCGTCGAAGCTGATGGTGTAGGTCGGCTCGCCGAACATGCTCTCGATGACCTGCGTGACCGTGCCGGTCTCGCCGTCGAACTCGCTGTGCTTGTCGTTCAGGACGACCTTGTCGTCTTTCTCGAAGCTCATACCCACAGGTTCCGCGTCACCGGATAAAAGGGCGATGATTGGACGCGAAGTCGCCGGCTCCGCCGCTCGCGACGACGCGTGTCGAAGCCGATTTGTGGAGCCGCGCCGAACCGTGCGGTATGCCGAGTCGCCCGCTCGCACATCGACCGCCGGCCGCGCGCCGATGACGGTCGACGACCTGTGGTTCCTCGCGGACGAGGCGCGACAGCGCGCCGAGCAGGCGTACCACCGCCTGCGCCGGAACCACGCCGACGCCGACTACCTCGAACCGGTTCACACCCGCCGCGTCTCCCGCCCGCGGTTCCGCACGCTCGCCTCCCGCGTGAAGTCCACGGGGACGCCCTACGGCGTCCACACCGTCGTCCGCCGCCGCGACGACGAGATACTGCTCGTCCGCCACGAGGGCGTCGACCTCTGGGTCCTCCCCGGCGGCGGCGTCGACAGCGACGACGAGGGCTTCACCGAGGCCGCCCGGCGCGAACTCGCTGAAGAGGCCGGTATCACCGCCGACTACGGCGGCCTCGCGATGGCCACCCGAATCGACATCCGCTGCGACGGCCACCAGACGTGGGGGGTGATGCCCGTCTACCGCGCCCGCGTCGACGGGGCCGCGGAACTCAGCGTGAACGACCCCGACGAAGAAATCTCGGCCGCGCGGTGGTTCCGCGTCTCGGAGCTCCCGGCGGACACCCGCGACCGCGACGACCTGCTGTCGTGGTACGACCACGTCGCCGGCGACTGACCGACCCGCCGGCTCAGTCGGTCGCTTCGCGCCGTTCTCGGGTGTCCGGTGTGTCCCCCGTGTCCTGCGCGCCCTCCGCGTCGCCGGCGTCGCCGGCTTCGTCCGCGTCGCTCTCCGCGTCGTCGACGTGTTGGCCCCAGAATCCGGGGTACTTCTCCACCCGGAGGTCGCCGAGGACGACCGTCTGGCACGCGAGTCGGAGCCCCGAGTCGGGGTCGTGCGGGGGGAATCGGAGCCGGCGGCGCTCCTTTTTCGTCCGGTAGGTCACGGGACCGCGAACCCGGACGGCGCAGGTGCCGCAGGAGCCGCCGCCGCGGCAGTTGAACCACGACGAGTGGCCGTTGTGCGGCGATTCGCCGGCCGCTCGGAGCACGTCGCGGAGGACGTCCCCGCGGTCGCACTCGATTTCCCGGCCGCGGAAGTGGACGGTTGGCACGTGTTGGGTGACGCCACAGGAGGCTTAATCAGTGTCGTTTGTGAGACGACTGAAATCGCGGTCGTCGGCCGTGAGTCGCCGGAGTTCCGCGTTCCCGAATCGAACCACGAAAAGCGGCAACGCCCTCCGAAACCCCGCGATTCGCCTCGGAGAATCTAAGTTCGTCCGTCCCCGACCCCGACCATGCGCAACACACGACGCGCGTACCTCGCCGCCACGGCGGGTGCGTTGACGCTGGGCACCGCCGGGTGCCTCGGCGGCGGAAGCGGCGGGTCCGGAAACGACGCCGTCGCCGCCATCGGTTGTGAGGTCCCCGAACGCGACACGGTCAGTTCGCTCCCCACGCCCGTCATCGGGTCCGAGGACGCGAGCGTCGTCGTCGACGTCTGGGAGGACTTCGCCTGCCCTCACTGCGCGACGTTCGCGGTCGACGTCGCCCCGCAGCTCCGGTCCGAGTACGTCTCGGAGGGAATCGTCCGCTACCGCCACCACGACTTCCCGATTCCGGTGGACGAATGGTGGTCGTGGAAGGGGGCCTCGGCGGCCCGCGCCGTCCAGGACGAGGCCGACGACGAGACCTTCTTCGACTTCGCCCACACGCTCTACGAGAACCAATCGGAGTTCGGCGGCGGCGACGCCGAGGGGTCGCTGTCGACGCTCCAGTCGCTCGCCGACGACGCCGACCTCGACGGCTGTTCGGTCGCCGCGGCGGCCTCGCGCGAACGCTACCGCCCGCTCGTCGACGCCGAGCGGACCGAGGCCGTCGACGAGCGCGGCTTCCAGGGGACGCCGACGGTTCTCGTCGACGGCGAGCAGGTCGCGCCGCGATGGTCCGACCTCCAGCGCGCCGTCGAGAACGCCCGGTAATCGGACGCGAGTCGCGTGGTTCGACGTCCACACCACCTCTCGCGCGGGATTCGCGCACGACACCAGCGACGCTTTACGACGGGATTCACTAGCCACGAGTATGCACACGACGCGACCGCGCTCCCGACCCCGACGAGGTGACGCCCGGTGAGACGACGCGCCCTCCTCTCGCTGCTCGCGGGCGCGGGCGTCGCCAGCCTCGCGGGCTGTCTCGGCGACGGGTCCGCACCCGCCGAAGCGGGCGACGCCGCCGAGACGACGAGCGACGCCGCCGACCCCGCCTCCGCCACCGCGTCGTCGGGGTCCGGTTCCGGCGACCTCCCGCTCGTCGTCGACACCGTCGACGCGCAGGGGTCGTCGGCCGGCGGGGTTCGAATCCCCGCCGAGGGCGCGCCGACCGTCCTCGACCTCTTCGCGACGTGGTGTGCGCCCTGCGTCGCCCAGATGGAGTCGCTGCGGACGCTCCACGAGGAGTTCGGTGACGACGTGGCGTTCGTCTCGGTGACGAACGAGCGCCTCGGCGGCGGCCTCACGATGGACGACATCCGCGACTGGTGGGCCGAACACGACGGGAACTGGACGGTCGGCCACGACCCCGACAGTAGCCTGATGCGCGCGGTCCGCGCGAACGGCCTCCCGTATCTCGTCGTCTTCGACGCCGACGGCGAGGCGACGTGGACCCACCGCGGACTCGCCAGCGAGGAGAATCTCCGCGCGGCCGTCGAGGACGTCGCCTGATGCCCGGGTTCGGTCTCGGCCCCGCGCTGGGGTTCGATTCCGCCTTCGCCGGCACGCTCGCGTTCGCCGTCAGCGCCGGCGTCGCCACCTTCTTCGCGCCCTGCGCCTACCCGCTTCTCCCGGGCTACGTCGGCTACTACCTCTCCAGCGAGGAGGCCGACCTCGGCGGCGCGGTCGTCCGCGGGGCGGTCGCGTCGCTCGCCGCGCTGGTCGTCCTCGGCGCTATCGGGAGCGCGCTCGCGGTCGTCGGCGGCCGCATCGCCTCGCACCTCGCGCTCCTCGAACCGCTCGTCGGCGCGGCGCTCGTCGGCTTCGGCGTCCTCATGTTCACCGGGCGCGCGCCGAGCCTCCACGTCGTCCTCCCGGAGTACCGGTCGTCCGTGACCGGTTTCGCCGTCTTCGGCGGGGTGTACGGCCTCGCGGCGGCCGGCTGCGTCGTCCCGATTTTCCTCGGCGTCGTCACGCAATCGCTCGCGCTCCCGACCGCGCAGGCGGTCGTCTCGCTGGGGGCTTACGCCGCCGCCGCGGCGCTCCCGCTTTCGGTCGTCACCGTCGCGGCCGCGCTCGGCGGCGACCGAATCCGGTCGCTGTCTGGCTACGTTGGCTCGGTCCAGAAAGCCGCCGCGGTCGTGATGGTGCTGGCCGGCCTCTGGCAGATTTGGCTGGCGCTGTCGTTCTTGGGACACGTCTGAGGGCGCGGCCGACCGGACACGTAAGCGGAAGCGCTCGATTCAGTCGGCTAGTCCCGGCACCTCGCCGGTCGGCGTCGGCAACGCGCGGATCTCCCGCGGCGGCACGAGGAAGTTGCCGCGGCGCTTGACGAAGATGTACTCTAAAATCCCGTTGTTGACGCGCTGGCGGACGGTCGGCACGTCGGTCAGGTCGGTGCCGTTCATCGCCTCGCGGACCTCCTCGAACGCCGAGATACCGCGCTGGAGCGACGGGAAGTGCAGGCTCGCCACGCCGTCGTCGGCCGACTCGAAGTGTCTGCGGAGGAGTCTGACGTTGCCCTCCTCGTCGCGGTTGGCGCGGGCGGCCTTCTGGGCGTGGCCGACGTGGCCGAACTCGAAGGCGTCGTCGCGGAGGCGGTCGAGCATCGCGTCGATACCGCTGTCGTCGCCGAGGTTGTCGCCGACGCCGTCGACGAGATTCTGTTCGGCGTGCGCGGGCGAAAACAGCTTCATGACCCGGTGGTAGCGGTCTTCCTCGTCGTACCAGTCCGAGAGGCGCTGGCGGATGTTCGCCACGTGCTTCGTGGTCGCGCCCGCGAACGGCCCCTCGTCGATGGTGACGTACTCTTCTGTGGCCTGATTCCCTGCGAATCCCGCTTTGAACCCCATGAACAGCGGCGACGCCTCGGGGACGGGGTTCCCGTCGGGGATGCCGTTCAGGTCGGACTGGTGCTCGGCGGGGAGTCCGGCCCCGACGAAGCCCGTCCGCCGGGACGCGACCGAAAAGACGCCCGAGAGGTCGGCGTCGACGGCGACGCCGTTGGCCTCGTCCGCCTCGCCGAGGAGGGCTTGTTCGGCTTCGAGAACCGCGTCGGCGCGGTCGGACGCGAGGTGGACGAGCGCGTCCTGCCGGTCGAAGTCGGGCGTCTCGAACGGCGACAGCGCCCGCGGTTCGGGCAGGTCCACGCTGTCGGGAAGCGGGTCGTCGAAGCGGTCGAAGTACCGCGGCGAGTAGGCGACCGACCAGATGACGCCCTCGTGGCTCCGCTCGTAGGCGCGGTCGAGGGCGCGGAAGGCGTTCTCGACGGTCGCGCGGGCGGCCTCGTCGGGCGGTCCCTCGCCGTCGAGGTCGAGATAGAGGAGCACCTGATGGCGGGGCATCTCGACGTTGCCGTGGTCGTCTCCCCGACAGAACTCGTTCCACGCGTGCTGCCGGCTCGGGAGCGCCTCGAACGCGTCGGTCCCCGCCGGAACGGGGTCGTCCGGTGCCCTGTCGAGGCAGGCGGAGAGCGCCGCCGCGCCGCCGGCGGCGACCGCGGCCTTCAGGAACTCCCGGCGGGACGGAGACCCGTCGAACATACGCCCGGCTAGGGACCTCGCGGGGAAGTCCGTTCTGGTGTGTGCGTCGAAGATTTCGCCTCCGGCGTGCGGGACGAGAACACGCGCGCTACCGTTCGAAACGCACACCAAACGGCATTTGAGTGCCGGGGCGCTAGCGAGGGTAATGAAACGACGAACGTATCTCCGCGCCGCCGGGGCGGGCGCGGCCGTCGGGCTTGCGGGCTGTCTCGGCGGGGGCGACGCCAACCCGAACGTGTCGCTGTCGAAGCCGGACCGCGAGAACGACGTGTCTAGCGAGGACCTCCCGTATCCGGCGTGGGGCCAGCAGGTCCCCGACGTGACGCTCACCGACCCCATCGCGGGGAGCGAGGTGTCGGTGCGCGACATCGACGTGCCGCACTTCCACACGTACTTTTTCACCAACTGCATGACCGTCTGTCCGGTGCTCATCAGCGCGCTCCGCGAGGTCCAGATTCACTCGGTCAGCGAGGGCTACGCCGACGAGGTGTCGTTCTACCCCATCACGTTCGACCCCGCCCGCGACGACGCCGACGCCTTCCGCGCGGAGGCCGACCAGATGAACGTCGACATGGACGCGGGCAACTGGCAGTTCCTCCGGCCCGCCGACGAGGCCGAGGCGAAGTCGGTCGTCGAAGACCAGTTCGGCGTCTTCTTCGAGAAAAACGAGCCGGACGACGAGGGCAACTACATGTTCACCCACCTCGGGCTCATCTCGCTGGTCAACGGCGACGGCTACGTCGAGCGGACCTACCGCGGTAACCAGCCGGACGAACAGTCGCTCATCGACGACCTCACCGCGCTCCGGGAGGCATGACGAGTCGGCGTCGGTTCCTCGCGGCGAGCGGAGCCGTCGCGGCCACGGGTCTCTCCGGCTGTCTCGCCGAACTCGGTCGGCTCTACACGTCGAACGAGCCGCCGGTCGTCTCGAACCGCCCGGACGAGGTGTACGTCCCGACCCACACCGAGGGGATGCGCATGGTCGGGAGCGCGGACGCCGGCGACCTCCGCGTGGGCGTCTTTTACAGCTACCCCCACCGCTTTTGGGTGATGGCCGACGAGGGCGACGGCTTCGGCACGTCGAAGATGTCGGTCGAGGCCGGCGACGACGTGCATCTCATGGCGACCGTCTGGGACCCCGAGACGGGCGTCGTCGTCCCCGACACGGGCCTCTCTCTCGAAATCGCCCGCGACGGCGACCTCGTGAGCGAGGAGGTCGTCTACGCGATGCTCTCCCAGCGGATGGGCTTTCACTACGGCTCGAACTTCGGTCTCGACGGCGACGGCACCTACGAGGTGACGGTGGACGTGGGCGCGCCCTCGCTGCGCCTCTTCGGTGACCTCGTCGGCCGGTTCGACTCCCCCGCGAGCGCGACGCTCGACTTCGAGTACAGCGCCGGCGACCGCGACGACATCCCGTACACGATGCTCGACGACCAGCAGGGCGACCCCGGCGCGGTCAGGCCGATGGAGATGGACGGGCTTCCGCTCGGCCGCGGCCCCGAGACGCTTCCGGGGACGGCGCTGGGGGGCGCGACGACTGGGAGCCTCCGACTCGTCGGTACCGCCCTCGACGCCGACCGCTTCGGCGACGACCCGTACCTCGCCGTCTTCCCGCTGACGCCCTACAACCGCCTTCTCGTCCCGCGGCTGGGCCTCACCGCGACCGTCGAATCCGGCGGGTCGACCCGCTTCGACGGCCGCCTCGAACCCGGCCTCGACGCCGACCTCGGCTTCCACTACGGCGCGTCGGTTCCGGGGCTCGCCGGCGACGACGCGACCGCGGACCTCGCGGTGGACGTGCCGCCGCAGGTCGCCCGCCACGAGGGGTACGAGACGGCCTTCCTCGAATTCGACCCCGTCCGCCTCGGGTAACGGCAATCGAATCGAACAAGGACAGGGCTATTTCCGTCCGGGCCGACCGACCCCGTATGGACTCGACGCGCCGCGAACGCGCGACACTCGCGCTCGCCGTCTGGGGCGTCCTCGTCTCGCAGGTGCTCCTCTATCCCGGCGTCTCCGACCTCGTGACCGCCCTCGGCGGCGGGCAAGGGGAGTACGACCTCTCGGCCGGGATGCTGTTTCTCGTCGCCGAGTTCGCCTCGTTCGTCGCCTTCTCGAGCGTCTGGGGCGCGCTCTCGGACGCGCTCGGCCGGCGGACGTGGCTCATCGTCGCGGGCGCGCTCGGCGGCGCGGCCAGCTACGTCGCGCTCCTCGCGCTCGCCACGCTCCCGTGGCTCGACGCCACGTTCGGCGCGGTCCTCATCGTCCGCCTCCTCGGCGGCGCGATGACCATCGGCGCGTTCTCGCTGTCGATTACGATGCTCGCGGACCTCTCGGGGGGCAACGGCCGGAACATGGGCGCGGCGGGCATCGCCATCGGCCTCGGCGCGGCGCTCGGCTCGGTCGTCGGCGGCCAACTCACGACCATCGACCCCCTCGCGCCGCTGTACGCGTCGGCCGCGTCGCTCACCGCCGTCGCGCTGCTCGTCACGACCGTCACCGACAGGACGCCCGATTCGACCCGCGTCGGCGTCGGCGTCGTCCTCAAGAAACTGGCCGCGCGCCCGGCGTTCGCGGTCCCGTACGCCTTCGGCTTCATCGACCGCATGACCGCCGGCTTCTTCGCCCTCGTCGGGGTGTACTACTTCCGCGAGGCGTTCGGCGTGAACGCCGCCGTCGCCGGCGGGGTGCTCGCGCTCTTTTTCGTCCCCTTCGCGCTCTTGCAGTACCCCCTCGGCTCGCTGTCCGACCGCGTCGGTCGGTTCGTCCCCGTCGTCGCGGGGTCGATGCTCTACGGCGTGTCAATCGTCGCCGTCGGCGTCGCCCCGGTCTTCGAACTCGCGGCCGCTCTCATGGTCGTCGTCGGCGTCTTCGGCGCGCTCGTCGCGCCCGCGACGATGGCGCTCGTGACCGACCTCGCCGAGTCGGGCGAGCGCGGGGCGGCCCTCGGCGGCTTCAACGTCTTCGGCAGCCTCGGCTTCCTCGCCGGCTTCCTCATCGGGGGCGTCGTCGCCGACGTGGTCGGCTACCTCCCGTCGTTTCTCGTCGTCGGCTTCGCAGAGGTCGCTATCGCCGTCGTCGCGCTCCGGGCGGTGAAGCGACTCGACGGCATCGGCGCGGCTCAGACGCCGTCGAGCGCCGACTGAAGTTCGGCGTTCACGACGAGCCACATTCCGCGGAGACAGACGACGACGGCGAGGCCGACGCCCGCGAGGACGAACGCCAGGAACAGCCCGACGAAGACGCCGCCGCCCCGCGGGTCGGGGACGGTCGGCGCGAACTCACCGAGTTGGACCGCGAAGGCGACGATACCGGCGACGAGGAACGCGAGCATCAGTTCGAGCAGCCGCCAGAACGTCTCGATTCGCAGGCCGCCGCGGCCGGTGAGCAGGAGGGCGATTCGCCGCGACGCGGCCACAAGCGAGACGGCCGTGAGAAGGAGCGTGGCGGCCGCCGCGAGCGTGAACCCGACGTGGGCGAGCGGGAGCGTCGGCGCGAGCGACGAGACGAGCGTCAGCGCGACGCCGAGGAGGACGCCGGCCGCGAGCAGCGACTCGACGCCGAGAATCGCCGTCTCCGGCTCGTCGCGGGCGAGTCGTGCGAGGGTCCCGTACACGGTCGTCCCTCACTGCGGGCGCTGAAGGCTGTTTCCCTTGGGCTTAGTCGTGGCCGGAGACGCGGACCGGCTGGTAGGGCTCTTCGAGGTAGTCGATGTCGGAGTCCGAGAGCGTGATGTCGAGGGCCTCCACCGCGTCTTCGAGATGTTCGATACTGCTCGTGCCGACGATGGGCGCGTCAACCCAGTCCTTGTGGAGCACCCACGAGAGGGCCAGTTGCGCCATCTTGACGCCCTTCTCGTCGGCGAGTTCCTCGACGCGCTCGTTCACCTCGCGGCCGCCGCCCTCGAAGTACGGGTGGCCCTTGGCGTGTTCGTCGGTCCGGCCGCGGGTCGTCGCCTCGAACTCCTCGTGGGGGCGGGTGAGGTAGCCGCGGGCGAGCGGCGACCACGGCATGACGCCGACGCCCTGCTTCTCGCAGAGGGGGAGCATCTCGCGTTCCTCCTCGCGGTACAGCAGGTTGTAGTGATTCTGCATCGTGGCGAAGCGGTCCAGTCCGAGCGAGTCGGCGGTGTACTGCGCCTCCGCGAACTGGTGGGCCCACATCGACGACGCGCCGACGTAGCGCGTCTTGCCGCGCCGAACCGCGTCGTCGAGCGCGCGCATCGTCGTCTCGATGGGGGTGTCGTAATCGTAGCGGTGAATCTGGAGCAGGTCGAGCGCGTCCATCCCGAGGCGGTCGAGCGAGTTGTCGAGCTCCTGTTCGATGGCCTTCCGCGAGAGACCGCCGGAGTTCGGGTCGTCGTCGTCCATCTGGAAGTACACCTTCGAGGCGACGACCGCCTCGTCGCGGCGGCCCTCCAGCGCCTTCCCGAGGACGCGCTCGGACTCGCCGTTCGAGTACATGTTGGCGGTGTCGAAGAAGTTGATACCGAGTTCGATGGCGCGGTCGACCAGTTCGAGCCCCGCCTCCTCGTCTAACACCCACTCGCGCCACTCCGGCGTGCCGAAGCTCATACAGCCGAGACAGATGCGGGAGACCTCCATGCCGGTGTCTCCGAGCGTCGTGTACTCCATGTGCGGACATCCCCGCGAGTCGGCAAAAAGATGGACCAAGCGGTAGCCGTGGCGGGGGACCGGCCGACCGTCCGGGCAGGGCCCGCGCAACTACCCGGCCGGTCCTCGGGCCGAGACAGTCATCAGAAAACGGCGTTTCCCGGGGTTTGAAACCGTCTCTCTCGGTTTATGCTCTCCGGAGTCGTATCAGTAACCCGAGGCGTAGCCTCGGTGATTCCGATGTTCACAACGAAACAACTGGTCGCGCTCCTCGTGAGCCTCCTCGTGGTGGGGTCGCTCGCGGGCGTCGCGGCCGCACAACAGGGACCGTCCGCCGGCGGGGCCGTCGTCGTCGACGAGGGCGAGACCGTCGACGGCGACCTCGACGCGGTCGGCGGCACGGTCGTCGTCGCCGGGACGGTAACCGGCGACGTGTCCGCGACGGCAGGGACCGTCCTCCTGACTGAGACCGGAACCGTCGACGGGAACCTCGACGCGGTCGCGGGCTCCGCGACCCTCGAAGGCACCGTCGGCGGCGACGTGAGCCTCGCGGGCGGCGCGGTGTTCGTCCGCGACACCGCCGACATCGGCGGGTCGGTAGACGCCGCCGGCGGCACCGTCCGACTCGACGGCGCGGTCGACGGGAACGTCCGCGTCGGTGCGGAAGAACTCACTGTCGGCCCGACCGCTCGGGTCGGCGGCTCGCTCGAATACGACGCGGCGACCGCGACCGTCGACGCCGCGGCCGTCGTCGACGGCGGCGTGCGGCAGGTGGACGACCTCGCGGTCGCCGCGCCCGTCGTCGCCGGGACGCCGTTCCAGTTCGGCCAGTTCGAAGGCCCGGTCATCCCCGGCTGGGTGGTCTCGGGCTACTGGCTCCTCGCCAACTTCGTCGTCGGCGCGATTATCGTCCTCGTCGCCCCCGGCTTCGCCCGCCGCGTGACGGGCCTCGGGACCAAGAAGGCCGTGCGGAGCGGCGGCGTCGGCCTGCTCGCCATCGTGGCGGTGCCCATCGTCCTGCTGCTCCTGCTCCTGACCATCGTGGGCATCCCGCTCTCGCTGGCCGGCGGGGTCGGCTTCCTGCTCGTCCTCTGGGTCGCGGGCGTCTACGGCGCGCTCGTCCTCGGGACGTGGCTCCTGTCGCTCGCGGACTACGACAACCGCTGGGTCGCGCTGTTCGCCGGCCTGTTCGTGCTGGCCGTCCTCGACTTCGTCCCGCTCGGGGGCGTTCTCGAATTCGTCGTCCTGCTCGTCGGGCTCGGCGCGTTCGCGCTGGCGCTCCGCGGGGAGTCCGCCGACGACGGCGACGAGAGCGTGAGCGCGCCCGACGAAGGCCCGCGAGAGGGCTCGCCGATGGCCTGACTGCGCGCCTCTCACGCGGGAACCGGACGAACAATTATTATGGTCTGTTCTGTCTGTCGAGCCATGGCAGTCGACTACGCGGCCGAGTCGGAATCGTTCGAGTGGGACATCCCCGAGCACTACAACATCCCCGCAGTCATCGAGTCGCACGCCGACGCCTTCGGCGACCGCGTCGCCCTCCGGTTCCGCGACGCCGACGGCGGCCGCGAGGAGCGGACTTACGGCGACCTCCGCGACGACATGAACCGCTTCGCCAACGCGCTCGAATCCATGGGCGTCGGGAAGGGCGACCGGCTCATCCACCTCCTCCCCCGCGACCCCGACGTGTTCGCCGTCCAACTCGGCGCGCTCAAACGCGGCGCGCTGCTCGTCCCGAGTTCGTCGATGCTCAAGCCCAAGGACATCGCGTTCCGCGCGAACGACTGTAAGGCGACGACGGCCGTCGTCCACGAGTCGCTCGTCGGCATGGTCGACGAGGTGCGCGACGAGACGCCGCTTTCGAACTTCGTCGTCCTCGGCGGCGACGCCGACGGCTGGACCTCGTTTTCGGACCTCGTCGCCGACGCATCCACCGAACACGACGGCCCCGCCCTCCGGGCCGAAGACCCGATGTCCATCAACTACACGTCGGGGACGACCGGCCAGCCCAAGCCGGTCCGCCACCGCCACCGCTGGATGCGGTGTTTCGAACTCGTCAACGCCCCCTACTGGTGGGGCGTCACGGCCGACGACGACCTCTCCGACGAACTGCTCTGGGCGACGACCGGCACCGGCTGGGCCAAGTGGTTCTGGAGCCCCGTCGGCGTCGGTCTGACGACCGGCGCGACCCAGTTCGTCTACCGCGGCGACTTCGAACCGGACGCGTTCCTCGACATCATGGAAGAGGAGGGCGTCACCCGCCTCTGCGCCGTCCCGACCCAGTACCGGATGTTCGCCCAGCGCGACCTCGGCTCGTACGACCTGCGGCTGAAAGAGGCGCTGTCGGCGGGCGAACCGCTCAACCGCGAACCCATCGAGGCGTTCCGCGAGGCGTTCGGCGTCACCCCGCGGGACGGCTACGGCCAGACCGAGACGGTCGCGCTCCTGACGAACTACCCCGGCATCGACGTGAAACCCGGCAGCATGGGCAAGCCGACGCCCGGCCTCGGCACGACCATCATCGACGAAAACGAGGAGGAAGTCGGCGTCGACGAAATCGGTGAAATCGCCGTCCCGGTCGGCTGCCCCGGCATCTTCGACGGCTACTACGAGAAGCCGAACCTCGACGAGAAGACGTTCTCCGGCGACTACTACCGCACCGGCGACCTCGCCTCCCGCGACGAGGACGGCTACTTCTTCTTCGAGGGCCGCGCCGACGACATCATCATCTCGGCGGGCTACCGCATCGGCCCCTTCGAGGTCGAAGACGCGCTCGTCTCCCACGAGGCGGTCGCGGAGGCCGCCGCGGTCGCCAGCCCCCACGAGGAACGCGGCAGCATCGTCAAGGCGTTCGTCGTCCTCACCGACGGCTACGAGGGCTCCGACGACCTCGTGGACGAACTCCAGTCATTCATGAAAGCGCAGACGGCCCCGTACAAGTACCCGCGCGAAATCGAGTTCGTCGCGGAGCTACCGAAGACCTCCTCGGGGAAGATTCGCCGCATCGAACTGCGGTCCCGAGAGCAGGACTGAGTCGGCGCGCTCCGGGAGTCCATTTCCCCTTTGGCACCTTTCTTTAGGCGTCGTCGCTTGGTGACGCCCATGTACATCGCGGACCAGACGTGGCCCGAACTCGGAGACTACGTGGCCGAATCGTCGCTCGCGGTCGTCCCCCTCGGCTCGACGGAACAGCACGGCCCGCACCTCCCGCTCGCCACCGACCACCTCATCGCGGAGGCGTTGGCCCGCGAGGCGGCCGACCGGACCGGCTACCTCTGTACCCCGACCGTCAACGTCGGCGTCAGTCCCCACCACCGCCAGTTCCACGGGACGATGTGGGTCGACCCGCCGCAGTTCCGCGACTACGTGGAGTCGCTGACGCGCAACCTCGCGTACCACGGCATCGACCGGGTCGTGTTCGTCAACGCCCACGGCGGCAACGTCCAGCACCTCCGGGAGGTCGGTCGCCGCCTCCGCGACGACGGCACCATGTACGCCATCGAGTGGATGTGGGACGAGTCGATTCCGGACCTCGTCACCGACCTGTTCGACCACCCCGGTCCCCACGGCGGGCCGAAGGAGACCTCGATGATTATGCACATCGCCCGCGACCTCGTCCGCGAGGGCGAACTCGACTCGGCCCGCGACGGCGGCGTCGTCGACCTGGGCGACGACCACCTCCGAGAACACGGCGCGCGGACGTTCTACGACGCCATCGAGAACTCCGGAAACGGCGTCTTCGGTGACCAGACCGACGCGTCGCCCGAGGCCGGCGAAGAGCTGTTCGAGGCCGCGACCGACCAGCTCGTTCGCCTGCTGTCGTGGCTCGACGGCCAGCCGATAGACGACCTGCTCGCACCCGCGCACGTCGACCCCCAGCCGGGGTCGCGTCGCTGACCCCTCGGCTGGCCGACACGCTCTTTTCTCCGCCGCCGAAGGGACGCCTATGACCGTCTGGGTCCTCGGCGACCAACTCGACCCGTCGGCCGCGCCGCTCCAGTCCGACGACCGCGTGCTGATGATCGAGGCGCACGCCTTCGGCGACCGACTGCCGTACCACCCCCAGAAGCTCGCGCTCGTCTTTGCGGCGATGCGGCACTTCCGCGACGACCTCCGCGAGCGCGGCTACGAGGTGACGTACCTCCAAACCGAGACGTTCGGTGAAGGGCTCGACCGCTACTTCGACGCCGCGCCCGGCGACGACCTCGTCGTGATGGACCCCCCGAGCCACGGCGCGGGCGAGCGGCTTCGGGAACTCGTCGCCGCCCGCGGCGGGTCGCTCACGCTCGTCGAGAACGACCTGTTTCTCACGACGCCCGCCGACTTCGACGACTGGGCCGGCGACACCGACAGCTACCGACAGGAACACTGGTACCGACACGCCCGCCGGCAGACGGGCGTCCTGATGGACGGCGACGACCCCGTCGGCGGCGAGTGGAACTACGACGACCAGAACCGCGAGACGCCGCCGGAGGGGTGGACGCCGCCCGAAGCGCCGCGGTTCGACCCGGACGAGACGACGCGCGAGGTCATCGAGTTCGTCTGCGAGCGCTACCCCGACGCGTGGGGGTCACCCGAACCGTTCGTCTGGCCGGTGACGCGCGAGGCGGCGAGACAGGCGCTGTCGCACTTCGTCGAGGTCCGCCTCCCCGAGTTCGGCCCGTATCAGGACGCGATGGTCGACGGCGAGTGGTCGCTCTGTCACTCGCTTCTGTCGGCGGCCATCAACCTCGGCCTGCTGCACCCGCGCGAGGCGGTCGAGGCCGTCGAAGAAGCCTACGAACGGGGCGACGCCCCGCTCAACAGCGCCGAGGGGTTCGTGCGGCAGGTCCTCGGCTGGCGGGAGTTCGTGCGGCACGTCTACCGGCGGTCGATGCCCGAGTTGGCCGAAGCGAACCAACTCGACCAGACCGAACCGCTCCCGGAGGCGTACTGGACCGGCGAGACCGACATGAACTGTCTGTCCGAGGCCGTGGGCCACGTCCGCGACCGCGGCTACGCCCACCACATCGAGCGCCTGATGGTGCTTTCGAACTTCGCGCTGGTCTACGGCGTCGACCCGGCGGAACTCGACCGCTGGTTCCATCTCGGCTTCGTCGACGCGTTCCACTGGGTGACGACGCCGAACGTGGTCGCCATGGGGTCGTTCGCCACCGACGTGCTCTCGTCGAAGCCCTACGCCTCGTCGGGCAACTACGTGAACGAGATGTCCGACTACTGCTCGTCGTGTCCCTACGCGGTGTCGAAGACGACCGGCGAGAACGCCTGCCCGTTCAACGCGCTCTACTGGGACTTCCTGAAGGAGAACGAAGCACGCCTCCGCGGGACGGGTCGGATGGGACTCATGTACTCTCACGTCGACCGCAAGGACGACGAGGAGTGGGAAGCTATCCGGGCGCGGGCCGACGAGATTCGGCGGATGGGCCGGGCGGGGACGCTCTGAGGCGGGCGACGGCCGACCTCCACGGCCGACGGCCACGACCCGCGAGCGCCGCGGCTAGCGGCCTGAAAATGCGGAACTCTGCTTCGCTGTCGAGTCGCCGTCGGTCGGAACGCGTCGGACTCAGAGCCGCGTGACGTTCGTCGCCCGCGGGCCTTTGTCGGCCTCCTCGATGTCGAACTCCACTTCCTGACCCTCTTCGAGGTCGGGACCCTCGATGTCCTCCATGTGGAAGAACACGTCGTCGTCGTGGTCGTCGGTCTCGATGAAGCCGTAGCCGCCGGAGGACTTGAAGAACGCAACCTTACCTTTCGCCATTGCGTGTCGAAACTCATCGGTTGGCGGCATAAGGATTCCGCCGATTGCTATCAATGACCGTGGTACTCGTTTACTCACCTTCGAGTCAGTCGTCGCGCGGCTCTCGGCCGAGGCTGTGAAACTCCTCGTTCGGCCGCATATCCGCGAACATCGCCATGCGGTTGCTGAGGTTGAAGAAGGCGGTAACCGCGCCGATGTCCCATATCGCCTCCTCGGAGAAGTCGGCGTCGCGGAGTCGCTGGAGGTCGTCTCCGCCGACCTCGACGGGCGACTCGGTGAGTTTGACCGCCACGTCGAGCATCGTCTTGTGTTTCTCGGGGATGTCGGCGGTGCGGTAGTTGGCGACCAGTTGGTCCGCGAGCAGCGGGTCTTTCGCGTAGATGCGGACCAGCGCTCCGTGGGCGACGTTGCAGTAGTAACAGTGGTTGACGCCGGAGACGGCCACGATAATCATCTCCACCTCGTGGCGTTCGAGGTCGGTGTCCTCGACGAGCGCGTCGTGGTACTCGAAGAAGGGTCGGAAGTGCGAGGGTTTGTACGCGAACGCGGCGAAGACGTTCGGCGTGAAGCCGGCGCGCTCGGTCTCGTCGTCGATGCGCTCGCGCAGGTCGTCCGGGAGGTCGTCGCGGTCGGGCACCGGAAAGCGGCGCATGGCGTCGTCGTCCATGCGTCTCCGGTCTCCCGGACAGACCTTAACGATTCCTCATATCCGAGGGGCGCTCGCCGTCCCGAGTCCGGGGTGTTCGACTCCGAGTTTCAGGGCGTTCAGAGCGCGACCGAGAGGTACGCCGCCGCGGCCACGGCGAACACGCCGACGGCGAACAGGCCGTAGTTGGCGACGGTGTTGTCCGCGGTCCACAGCGAGAGCGTGAACTTCCGGGACGAAAGCGGCCACAGGGGGCGGATGCCGGCGGGCGTCAGCACGTCGGCCGCGAGGTGCGCGAGGATGGTGAGCGCGCCCACGGCGAAGCCGAACGCGCCGAGGGTCGTCGCCGCAGCCTCGGGTTGGCCCGCGTTGCTGGCGAGGAGGTACGCCCCGCCGCCGCCGACGCCGCCGACGAGGGCGGCGAAGAGGACGGTGTGGGTCGGCCCGCGGTGGGAGATGCCGGGGACGCGCATGTCGTAGTCGGGGAGCATCGCCAGCCAGCACATCGCCGCGCCGGCGACGAAGGCGAGTTCGGGGCGGCCGGCCTGCACGAGCGCGAAGCCGAGCGGAGCGAACACGAGGAGCGAGACGCCCCAGTGACCGAATCGGTACATCTGGTGTGCCCTCGCTCCCGCGGCGAACAAAACCTTTCGGCCGCCGCGACCGTCAGCGGAGCAATCGTTATCTCCGGTGGCCGCGACTTTCGCGGCATGAGCCAACACCTCTCGTCGTTCCTCTCGGGTCTGTCGGCGCTTGAGGTGACGGCCCTCGTCTTACTCATCTCGGTCGGCGGCGCGTTCGTCATGGAGACGGTGGTCATCCGCCTCCTGTTTCGATACACCAGCCGAACCGAGACCTCCCTCGACAACATCGTCGTCCAAGAGCTTCGGTGGCCCATCGTCGTCACCGTCTCGCTGACGGGCGTCTTCCTGTTTTCCAGAGCCCCGGCGGTCGCGGAGGCGTTCGTCGTCGACGCGGCGACGCTCAACGACTTCTTCGGCCTACCGTCGCTGTCGGTCGGCATCGTCGTCTGGGCGTGGGCGCTCAACCGCCTCGTCAACCGCCTCGTCGACGCGGTCAAGGACAAGGGCAGTCGCTACGACTTCGCGCCCGTCTTCTCGAACGTCTGGACCATCGTCATCTCGGTCGGCACTATCGGCGCGCTCCTGTACATCTGGGGCATCGAAATCACGCCGCTTTTCGCCGGCGCGGGTATCGCCGGCATCGCCGTCGGATTCGCCGCCAAGGACACCGTCGCCAACTTCTTCGGCGGCATCGCGCTGTACTTCGACGACACCTACAAAATCGGTGACTACGTCGTCCTCGACTCCGGCGAGGCCGGCACGGTCGTCAAGGTCGGCATCCGCTCGACCACGCTTCTCACCCGCGACGAACTGCTCGTGACGGTGCCGAACTCGGTGCTCAACGCCGCCAAAATCATCAACGAGTCCGCGCCGAACCGCCGCCGCCGGCTGAAAGTCCCGGTCGGCGTCGCCTACGGTACCGACGTGGACGCGTTCGAGGAACTCCTGACCGACATCGCCCTCGACGAGCCGCTGGTCCTCGACAGCCCCCGACCCCGGCCGCGGTTCCGCCGGTTCGGCCCCGACGCGCTGGAGTACGAACTCGTCTGCTGGGTCAACAGTCCGCTCAAGCGCGGGAAGGCGACGCACAACCTCAACCGCGAGATATACAAGCGCCTGAACGACGCGGGCATCGGCATCCCGTTCCCCCAGCGGGACGTGCACGTCCACTCGGCGGACGCCGAGGCGACCCGGCAGTCGCCCGCGGCCGGGCTCCCGAACGGCGGCGTCCGGAAGCCGACGCGCGGCCGAGAGGCGGCCGACGAAGTGGTGGCCGGCGATGTCGCGGACGCGGACGCGGACGAAGACGACAGCGCCTACGACGAGTGAGCGCCCGGAGTACCCCGCCGTGGACACTCCGGGGCGACTCTCGCCGGGAACGTTAACCGCGATGCGGCCGTGGCTCGGATATGCTCCAACTCGGTCCCGTGGACGGGCTCATCGAGACGTTCGGCCCCTTCGCGATTCCGGTCCTGCTGTTCGCCGCCGGGTTCGTCGGCTACCTCGTGCTCGTCGCGCTCGGGCGGACCGGGCGCGACGGGAGTTGACTCTACTCCTCGACGACGATGGTACCCGTCATGCCCGCGGCCTCGTGGGGCACGCAGTAGTACGCGTGCTCGCCGGCCGTCTCGAAGGTGTGGACGTAGGACTGGCCAGACTGGACCGCGCCCTTCCCTTCGCTCCAGCCGGTCTCGGCCGCTTCTTGGGACTCGAAGCCGCCTGAGGCCCAGTACGCCGCTCCCTCGGGGAGTTCGTCGCCGTAGGCCGTGACCGAGTGGGCCTCGCCGCCGACGTGCTCGAACGCGACGGTGTCGCCGGCCGATACCGTCAGTTCCGCCGGCTCGAACGCGACGGCGGACATCTCTACGACGTGGTCGGCGTCCTCGGGGACGCCCTCGACGACGTTCGGCCCGCCGGACAGCGCCGCGTCGGCGGAACCGCCGTCTTCGGAGCCGCCCGCCTCGGGGGCCTTGCCGACTTCACCGACGACGGCGAACTGGGCGCGGGCGGTCGCCGTCGCGTACGCTTCTGCGGCGGCGTCGACTTCGCTTCCGTCCGCTAACGCGTCGACGTAGTCGGACAGCGCCGCCTCGAAGCCCTCGTAGGCGTCGCGGTCGCCCCCTTCTAAGGCCTCGTGGACGCGGGCCTCCTCGAACGTCTGGAAGACGCCGGTCATGCGCTCCGAGGCGGCGGCTCCGAGGCCGGCGTCCGCGGCCGCGGTGGCGACGACGGCGTACATCGAATCGACAGCCCGCTGGCCGTAGGTCTTGGCCGCGCCGTAGGCGTCGCCGCCCTCCTCGGCCGCGGTTCGGACCGACCCGAGCGCGCCCTCGAACGACTCGTAGAGGTCGTGGTCGGCCTCTTCCAAGGTCTCGTGATAGCCGCCCGCGCCGCTCTCGAAGAAGGCGAAGGTGGACTGGACGACCGAGCCGGCGCGGGCCGACGCGCCGACCTGCGCGAGCGCGGCGGCGTCGAATCCGCGGGCACCGAAGAACGCGGCCTCCGCGGCCGACACTTCGGCGGTCGCGCCGACGGCCGCCTCGAACTCGAACAGCGCGTCCATCGCGCCCTCGGCGTGGGCCGCGGCGGCGTCGGCGTTGCCGGCGGCCGCGTCCTCGACGAGGCCGGCGAGATGCTCCTCTTCGAAGCGGTGATAGAGCTCTTCGGACTCCTCTTCGACGGACTCGTGGAGGTTCGCCTCGTTCTCTTCGAACCGGGCGAAGAGGGATTCACCGATGGCGGCGGCGCGGTCCGTCTCGCCGACGGCGACCAGCTCGCGGGCGTCGCCGAGGCGGGCGCGGAAGAACGCCGCTTCGAGCACCGTCGCGGCCTCGCCGCCGACGAGCGCCGAGATTCCCGCGAGCAGGTTCTCGTCGACCGTCGCCACCGCCTCCTCGGCCGCCGCACCGTCGCCCGATTCGGCGGCCTCGGTCAGCGATTCCAGCCCGCCCTCGAAGCCCTCGTAGGCGTCGTGGTCGGCCTCCTCTAACGCCTCGTGCGCTCGCGCGCCTTCGAAGTGGGCGAACACGTCGCTCGCGACAGTCGCGGCGAAGTCGGCCTCGCCCGCGGCGACCAGTCGTGGCACGTCGGCGGCGCGGGCGCGGTAGAGCGACAGCGCGGCCGCGTGGGCGAACTCGTCGCCGGGACCGCCGAGCCCGGCGAGCACCTCGGCGTCGAAGCCGACCGCCTGCATGAGCGCGAGGTGACCCGCCCCCGCGACCGCCTCGGGAGCGAGTTCGTAGCTCGCGTCGACCGTCGCGTCGGCGGCGGTCCGGGCCGAGGCGGCGATGGTCTCGGCGTCGCCAGCGTCGGCCGCGCCCTCGACGGCCGCCTCGAACGTCTCGTACAGTTCGCCCGAGGCGGACTCCAGCGACGAGTGGGCGGGCGCGTCCTCGAAGTCCTCGTACACCGCGTTCGCCAGTTCGGCCGCGGCGTCGACCTCGCCGGCCGCGGCGAGCAGACCGGCGTCGCGGGCGCGAGCGCCGAACAGCAGGACCTCCAGCGCGTCGACCACGGCGGCGTCGACGCGGCCGCGCTGGGCCGCAAGCAGGTTGTCGGCCGCCTGCACCGCGAGGTCCGACCCGCGCTCGGCGTCGCCGGCGGCGTACGCCTCTCTCGCGCCGCCGAGGTGCGATTCGAACGTCTCGTAGTTCTGTTCGTTCGTCGCCTCCAACTGCTCGTGTGCGCCCCACTCGCCCGATGACTGCTCGAAGCGGGCGAACACGTCGCCGGTGACGCGGGCGGCGGTGCCCAGTCGCCCCGCGGCGGCCAGCGCGACGGTGTCGTAGAGGCGGGCGCGCATCGCGTTCCACTCGGCCGCGACGGCGACGGCGGCGTCGATGCTCACCGACGACTCGGCGTCCTCGGTGGTCGTTTCGGCCGCGGTCTCCGTCTCCGAATCGGTCTCGGCGGCGGTGGTCGTCTCATCGCTCGATTGGCCGTTGCAGCCCGCGAGCCCCGCGGTCGCGACTGCGAGCCCCGTCGTCTGCAAGAGACGTCGTCTGCTGTATTCCATGGTTTTAGGCACACCTAATAGTAGAAAAACGCGTCGATTTTTAGGCAGGCCGAAAAATCCTCGTCGTCCGGGTCAGTCGGCCGTCGCGGACTCGTCGCCGCGGAAGCGGTCCAGCGCCGACTCGAAATCGTCGTCGTCTTCGACGGTGTCTTCCCACTCTTCGAGGCCGCGTTCGGCGCGGGTCCCCGCGATGGTGTTGTCGAAGAAGAAGGCGATGAGGCCGCCGACTGCCATGCCGGTCGAACCGATGACGAAGACGGTGTCGGCGACGAGTTGGGTCCCGAGGACGGGGCCGACGAGCGCGACCTGTCGCATCCCCTCGCGGAACGCCGCCGCGCTTCCGACGTTCCCCATGTAGGCGGGGACGGCGAGACCGGCGAACATGGCGACGCCGACGATGAACACGTTCCGGGAGGAGTCGAGGTCGACGTACTTCAGGTTCGAGAGGCCGACGGCGACGATTTGGCCGAACATGGCGACGTAGAGGCCGCCGACGATGGGGTCGGGAATCGTCGCGATAAGCTGGCCGAAGTAGCCGACGAAGCCCATGACGAGCATCACGACCGCCCCGACCTGCACGACGTAGCGGGAGGCCACGCCCGTCAGGCCGATTGCGCCGATGTTCTCGGAGTAGGAGGTCGAGCCGCTGCCGCCCATGACGGCCGAGAAGACGTTCATCGCACCCTCCATGCCGATGCCGTGATTGATGCGGCGCTCGGAGGGCGCGCCGACGCCCGAGAGCCGGGCGACGGCGTGGTAGTCACCGAACGATTCGACCATCGAGGCCGCGACGCCGGCGAGCATCCCGATGATAAAGGAGGTCGTGAACTGCGGGATGCCGAAGGCGACCGACCCCACGACGGGGAGCGAGACGGTCGTCGTCCCCGCGCCGCCCGCGAAGCCCCACTGAAGCGGGTAGATGGGCATGAGCGCCGGGGCCTCGATGACCGTCTGGAGGTTCACGTAACCCGCCGCGCCGGGCGCGATGACGCCCGCGACCGAGAGGCCGGCGGCGACGACGTACGAGACGATGACGCCGAGCAGCACCGGGAACAGCTTGAACGCCGGGTGCGCGGTGTCGAGATACTGCGAGAACAGGACGATGAGCGCGAGCGTCAGGCCGAGGAGCCACCAGTTGTTCGTGGCGGACGCGACCTGCGGGGCGTTGAAAAGCGACAGTCCGATGAGCGCGATGGTCGGCGCGATGACGACCGGCGAGATGAACTTCCGGACGCGTCCGAGCAGGCCGAAGTAGCCGACGAACACCTCGACCACGGCCGCGACGATAATCGCGCCCTGGAGTTGCAAGAGCGCGCTCTGCCACGCGACGCCCGACTGGTCGGCCGCCGTCGCCACGCCGATGACGGCGAGCGCCGGCGCGAGCATCGAGAAGGGCGCGCCCTGCACGATGGGGTAGCGGTTCCCGAACGTCGTCTGCATCAGCGTCGCGATGCCGGAGACGACGAAGAACGTCCCGACGAACCGCGGAATCACGTCGGCGGGCATGCCGAGGGCTCCGGCGAGGATGAGGGGGACGGCGATGTTCGCGCCCACCATGGTGAGGTAGTGTTGGGCGCCGAGAAGGAGAGCGGTCGGAAGAGGCGGTTTGTCGTCGATACCGTACTGCACGAACGAGGAGGGAGAGGAGTCGTCCGTCACGACCATCCCCCCGTATGTGGCGGTTCGCTCCCGAGCATAGTTGTCCGAGGATTTTGTTCAGACTATATATGTCCTGCTTTTCGCGCGCGTTCGGGGAGTAACGACTTTGTTTCACCGGTTTCATTCGTGACGTGTGACCGACCGACACGGCGCTTCGGCGGCGGGGAACCGCGACCGATGGCTGTTCGGCTGGGCGCTGGGCTACGCCGCGGTGGGCGCGTCGTCGCTCGTCGTCCCGCTGTACGCCATCGAACTGGGGGCGAGCGCGCTGTTCGTCGGCCTCATCGCCGCGACCGCCGCCTTCGCCGGCGCGCCGGGCGCGGTACTCTGGGGCAGACTGGCCGCCCGCGCGAAGCGCCGACGGCCCTTCATCCTCGTCGCGCTCGCGGCGACCGCGGGCGCGCTGGCTCTCACCGCCGTCGCCGCATCGCCGGTCGCGGTCCTCGTCGCCAACGCCCTCCTGTGGTTCGCCGTCGCCGCGGCCGCACCGGTGTTGAACCTCATCGTCGTCGAGGGCGTCCCCTCGAAGGAGTGGGACCGCCGCTTCGGCGTCCTCAACCACTATCAGGGCTACGGCTGGCTCGGCGGCCTCGTCGTCGGCGCGGTCTGGTCGGCGCTGGCCCCGCGGCTGTTCGGCCTCGACGCGCTGTCGGTCCAGCGGCGGTTCCTCGTCGCGGCCGCGGTCGCCGCCGCCCTCGGGGCCGTCCTCGTCCGCGTCTGGTACCCCGAGCGCTCGACGGTGTCGACGCGACGGTTCGCCCGCGTCTCGGCCAGTATCCGTCGACAAAGCGGCCTCGTCGGGCGCTCCGTCCGCGCGGTCCCGTACGGTCCCTCGCGGCTCTACTGGGCGCTCCAGAGCCTCGACCTCGACGACCTCCGAGCGCGGATGAGCCCCGACCTCCTCCGGTATCTCGCGGCCGCGACGCTGTTTTTCGTCGGCTTCTCGGTGTTCTTCGGGCCGTTGCCCGCGTACCTCGTCGACTCCGGGCGGACCGCCGACGAGGTGTTCGCCCTGTTCGTCCTGTCGAGTCTCGGGTCGGCGGCGAGCTACGCGAAGGTCGGCGCGTTCGCCGCGCGACACGACCCCCGTCGCCTCCAGGCCGGCGCGCTGGCGACCCGCGGCCTCGCCTTCCCGGCGGTCGCCGTCGTCGGCACGCAGTTGGCCGCGTTCGCCGCGCTCGTCACGCTCGGCGCGACGTTCCTCGTCATCGGCGTCACGTGGGCGGTCATCGCGGTGACCGCGACGGGGCTGGTGACGCGGCTCGCGCCCGACCGGATTCGCGGGGAGGCCCTCGGCGCGTACACGGCGCTTTCGAGCCTCGGCGGCGGGGTCGGCTCGGCGCTCGGCGGCCTCGTCGCGGACGCCGCCGGCTACGTCGCGGCGTTCGGGCTCGCGGGCGTCGTCGTGGGCTGTGCGCTCGTCGTGGTGTTGCTCACCGGCGGTCGGGGCGTCGCGGCGGGAGAGCAGTCGCTCGCCGATTAGGGTCTCGAAAACGAAAGCGGGGCCGGTCGTCGAACCGCCTTACTCGATGGCGTGCACCGGCGAAATCCAGACGACGAGGTCGCCGTCGCGCTTGATGACGCCCTCGATGGAGTCGTCTTTTTCCAGCGGCGGGTCCTCCACGTCGTCCATCGAGACGCGCACGACCTGGTACACCTCGTCGACGAGCCAGCCGGTCGCCGCCTCGTCTTCGAACTTGTTCGGGTCGAAGATGACGATGCGCTTCGACTCGCCCCCGGCGTCGATGCTGAGAAGCGACTTCGGATTGATGATGGACGTGGTCCGCCCGCGGAGGTCCATCACGCCCTCGACGTAGTCCGGCGCGTTCGGCACCGCCGTGAGCTGGCCCTTGTCGACGATTTCGCTCACGTACTCGATGTCGACGCAGTACGTCTCCGGTCCGAGTTGGAATTCCAGCACCTGTACTTCTTCGGCGGAGTCCTCCGCGTCGGTCTCGTCCGCGCTCATCTCGGTCGTGATTGCATCTTGTCGCATGGTCAACCCCGGCGGCGACATCCGCCGCCACCTGTCTGCTTCAGAGTGGTGAGATTCAGCGTATAAAGATACGTACTCGATTATCAGCCGTGATTATCCCCGCCGAGTGTTTATATACCCGATTTCCGAACCACGGAGGTAGATGAGCGGTCAACGAAACGGCACACTAACGAAGCCACCGAGCCCTCGGCGGGGGACCCACTCGACGACTCAGCGGGACCGTCGTCTCGGCACCAACGGGTGGGGGCGATGAGTTCGACCGCCGGCGCGGGACCGACGCGAGCGGTCGTCGTCGACGACTCGCGGTTCATGCGGACGCTGATTCGCACGCTCCTCGAAGACGCAGACGTCGAGGTCGTCGCCGAGGCGGCCGACGGCCGCGAGGCGATTTCGGTGGTCGAGGAGAACCGACCGGACGTGGTGACGATGGACATCGAGATGCCCGAGATGAACGGCCTCGACGCGGTCGAGGCCATCATGGAGGAGTGTCCGACGCCCGTCCTCATGCTCTCGGCGCACGCCGAGGAGGACGCCGACGTGACGTTCGAAGCGCTCGACCGGGGGGCGGTCGACTTCGTGACGAAACCGGGCGGCGAAGTCACCTCCGAGATGCCCCGCGTCAAACGGGAACTGGTCGAGAAGATTCAGTCCGCCGCGGCGGTCGACCTCTCGGCGACGCGCCGGGGCTCTCGCCCACCGAAAGCGGAGTCGAAGTCGCCGGCGACCGCGGGGTCGACATCGGCGGCGTCGGAGACGACCGAGTCGCTCCCGACCGAGGGCTCGACGCTGATTATCGGCGCGTCCACGGGCGGGCCGAACGTCGTCGAACGAGTGCTCGCGGCGCTCCCCGCGGAGGCCGGCCTCCGCGTGCTGGTCGTCCAGCACATGCCGGCCGGCTTCACGAAGCGCTTCGCGGCGCGGCTCGACGGCCGCTGTGACTACGAGGTCCGCGAGGCCGAAGACGGCGAGCGAATCGGCCCCGGACAGATTCGAATCGCACCGGGCGGCTCGCACCTCCTCGTGACCGGCGACCGCGCGGGACGCCTCCGGCTCGAACTCTCCGACGACGAGCCGCTGCACGGCGTCAAACCGGCTATCGACCTCACGATGGCGTCGGCCGCGGAGGCGGTCGACGCGCCGCTGGCCGGCGTCCTGCTCACGGGTATGGGCCGCGACGGCGTCGAGGGGATGACCCGAATCGAGCGGGCGGGCGGCCACACGGTCGCACAAGACGAAGCTACCTCCGCAATCTTCGGAATGCCGAAGCGGGCCATCGAGGCCGGCTGTGTCGACACCGTCGCGGCCGACGGGCGAATCGCGGACGAAGCACTCAGCGGGCTCACTACCTGACCATGGACGAAGAACTCTACCAAGCATTCATCACCGAGAGCGAAGAGAGCATCACGCAGTTGAACAACTCGCTTCTGTCGCTGGAGTCGAACCCGGACGACACCGAGGCCATCGACGACATCTTCCGGCAAGCCCACACGCTGAAGGGGAACTTCGGCGCGATGGGCTTCGACAACGCCGCGACCGTCGCCCACGCCGTCGAGGACCTCCTCGACGAGATTCGCCACGAGCGACTCGACGTGACGGCCGAGCGGATGGACCTCGTCTTCGACGGGATGGACCTCATCGTGGACATCCTCCACGACATCGAGGAGAACGGCGAGTCAACCATCGACCCGAGCGACACGGTCGAGGAGATTCGCGCGGCCGTCGAGGACGGCGGTGACGCGGGAAACTCGAATCCGGCGGCGTCTGACGAGGCCGACCGCGAGTCGGTCGACCTCGGCTCTCTCGCCGCCGACTGCGTCGACGCGGACGCGTTGGACGCGACCACACTCACCCACGCCCACGTCGAACTCGACGCCGGCCAGATGAAGGGCGTCGACGCCGGCATCTTCCTCAGCAGCATTCCCGAGGACCTCGACGTGGTCGGAGCGAACCCGCCCCGCGACGCCATCGAAGACGGCGAGTACGGCGACGGCTTCGACCTGTTCGTCGCGGAGCGCGACGCCGCCGTCGTCGAGAGCGAACTCGACGGCCTCTGGAAGGTTTCCGCGGTCGAGACGACCGACGTATCCGACGCGCTCGCCGCCGGGGACGCGACCGCGACTGCAAGCGACGCGCCGGCCGCCGACTCCGACGCGGACGCCGAGAGAGACGCCTCGGCGCCGGACGAGACCGAGCCGAGCGCCGACGCCGACGCTGACGCTGCCGGCGACACCGGCGCGGACGCGGCCACCGACGAACAGGCGGGCGACGACGGCTCCGAGGGAGACGCCGACGGAGCCGAATCGACCGACGGCGACGGCGAAGACGACGCGGACGACGCGGACGAGGGCGACGGCGCGGAGCAGAAAAAGGAGGCACGCTCCATCTCGGCGGTCAAGTCCGTCCGCGTGGACGTCGACCAACTCGACGAACTCCACGAACTCGTCGAGCAGTTGGTCACGAGCCGAATCAAGCTCAGAAACGCCATCGACGTGGGTCAGACGACGGCGCTCGACACGCTCGACGAACTGGACAAAATCTCGTCGAACCTCCAGAACACCGTGATGGACATGCGGCTCATCCCGCTGAAGAAGGTGTTCGACAAGTTCCCCCGACTCGTGCGCGACCTCGCCCGCGAGCAGGACAAGCGCGTCTCGTTCAAAGTCGAGGGCGCGGACATCGAACTCGACCGAACCATCCTCGACGAGATTTCCGACCCGCTGATGCACGTCCTCCGGAACGCCGTCGACCACGGCATCGAAGCCCCCGACGTTCGCGAGGCGAACGGCAAGTCCCGCACGGGGACCATCCGGCTCTCCGCGCGCCGCCAACACGACACCGTCATCGTGACCGTCGAGGACGACGGGAGCGGCATCGACGCCGACGCCGTCCGCGAGAAGGCAATCGACAAGGGCGTTGCGACCCGCGAGGAACTGGACCAGATGCCCGACAGCGAGGTGTACGACTACATCTTCCATCCCGGCTTCTCGACCAACGACGAAATCACCGACGTGTCCGGCCGCGGCGTCGGCATGGACGTGGTGAAGACGACCGTCGAATCGCTCGACGGCTCGGTGTCGGTCGAGAGCGACCCCGGCGAGGGGAGCACGTTCAACATCCGGCTGCCGGTGTCGGTCGCCATCATCAAGGTGCTTTTCGTCCAGGTCGAAGACCGCGAGTTCGGCGTCCCCATCAAGTACATCGACGAGATTAGCCGCCGCGACCGCGTCCAGACGGTCAACGGCGCGGAGGTCATCGTCCACGAGGAGACCATCTTCCCCCTGATTCGGCTCCGCGAGGCGCTGGAAATCGACTCGCCCGAGCCCGACGACGGGATGGTGGTCCGCATCCGCCCCGACGACAGGCAGGTCGCGCTCCACTGCGACGGCGTGACGAAACAGGAGGAGGTCGTCGTGACGCCCCTCCAAGGGCCGCTGTCGGGCGTCGGCGGGCTGTCGGGGACGGCCGTCATCGGCGACGGGAACGTCATCCCGATTCTCGACGTGTCGACGCTTCAACTTCCCGCCGACGGCGAGCAGGCGATGCGCGAGTTCGACCCGAGCCAGCTCCCCGACACCGCCGAGGAGGCGGCCGACTGATGCCGTCGTCGGCGACCGACGACCCGGCGTTCGACCGGCTCTTGGACTACATCGAAGACTCCCTGCAGTTCCAGACGAGTTCGTACAACGACGCCTACCTCGACCGCCGAATCTCCGCCCGGATGCGGCGACGACGCGTCGACGACTACGGGTCGTACCACGACCTCCTCACCGACGACGAAGAAGAACAGCAGGCGCTCCTCGACGCGCTGTCGGTCAACGTGACGAGCTTCTTCCGCAACCCCGAGGTGTGGGAGGCGCTCCGGGAGGTGCTCCGCGACCTGAGTTCGCGGGGGAGCCGCCACGACCCAATCAAGATATGGAGCGCGGCCTGCTCGGACGGCCGCGAGGCCTACTCGCTGGCGATGCTCGCCCACGACGACGACCGAGTCGACGAGCGCCGCATCGAAATCGTCGGCACGGACATCAAACGCGAGATTCTGCGCGCCGCCAGAGCCGGCGAGTACCGCGCCTCCGAGACGAACGACGTGGCCGAACAGCTCGACCCCATCGGCCGCTGGGAGCGCTTCGTCGACCGCGACGACGACACCTTCCGGGTGAAAGACGCCGTCACCGACATGGTCCGCTTCGAGCGGCGGGACCTCATCCGCGAGGAGCCGCCGGGGACGTTCGACCTCGTCGTCTGCCGGAACCTGTTCATCTACATCAACGCCGAGTCGAAGCGCGCCGTCTTCGAGACGCTCGGCTCCGCGCTGAACCCGGACGGCTACCTCACCATCGGCATGACCGAAACCATCCCGCCGACGTGCAGACAGCAGTTCGACCCCGTCGAGAAACGACTCCGCATCTACCGCGCGAGCGACGCCGCGGTCGGGAGGTGAGCGATGAAACCCGGTGAGCAAAAGCTCGGGGACACGCGCGGGCGGTTCCTCCAAGTCGTCAAGAACGGCCGGGAGATGCACGACGTGGACTGGACGAGCGGCCGCATCCTGCTTTCGAACCGGCGGCTCATCCTCGCGGGCACGGGCGGCAAGCGGACGATTCAGCTCTCGAAGATACAGGAGTTCGGCGGCCGGTACGACGTGAACCAACGCATCGCGACCGTCTCCGACTACTTCAGCGTCCACATCCCGTCGGGCGTCGTCCTGCTCGCGCCCGTCGACTACGACGAGTTCGAGACGGACTTCTTCGGCGCGCTCCTCAACACCGAACAGTTCCTCGCGCGACACCCCGCCGTCGCCGGCGGCGTCGTCCAGAACACCGAGTGGGAGAAATCCCGGCTCAAAGTCGAGACGGAGGCCGTGAGCATGGCGACCGTCGGCGGCAAGTTCGTCGAGATACGGCTCGACGACATCGGCGACGTGAAGACCGGCGAGCGGACCATCGTCGACGAACACCGCAGCGTCATCGAGGTCGAACACTCCGACGACGAGGGGACGAGCCTCCAGACGTACATCTCCGGCTCCGACCGCGCCGTCAGTTTCCTCTACACGCTCCTCCGCGAGGGCGAGGAGCTTTCGGAGACCTCCATCGAACTGAGCGAGACGGACAAACAGGTCCTCACGGCGCTGTACTCCGGCGTCTCGCCGTTCGACATCCCGAACTTCCTCGGCCTCGACGTGGACGAGGTCGAGGAACTCTTTCAGCGACTCATCGACCACAACGTCGTCGAGGAGATTCGCGTGCGCCACGAGGTGCAACTCAACGCCCGCGGCCGCAGTATCGCGTCGGACGCCATCAACGAGCAGTAGCCAGCATTCGGTTTTTCGCGGCGCAGTCGTCGAACCGAGAGCGACGCGTCGCGCTCGTCAGTCGTCGCTCGCGCGCTGAGAGGCCCGTTGCCCAGGCCATGAATCGCGAGGATTGGTAAAAGAGCGCTCATGACGCCGACTATGCTGTACCAGAAGTGGTCGTTCGGCCCGGACCATCGCCAGCGGTACGCGGGAAAGGCAACGAATCCGAAGCCCACAATTGTGTACGTGAGAAGCAGGGTGACGCCGACCAACGCGTCGCCGTGTCGGAAGCCGAAGGAGTAGCTGACCACGCTTCCGATTGCCAGGCCCACGAGCGACGAAGTCCGCGTCCGCATGGTGTCTGATTAGTTGACCAGTTGATGGTTCTTCGCAACCACCCGACGGAACCGATTCCGCCAGAAAAAACAGCGTCAGACGTTCACGTCTTCGATTTCCTCGTTGACGACGAACCGCCCTTGCGGCGTCAGCGAGGTCGGCAGTTCGTCGTCGCCGATGAGTTCCTCCTCGTGGAGCGTCTCCAGTTCCGCTTCGAGGACTTCCTCTTCGACGCCGAGGAGTTCGCTGAAGTCGACCTCGGCGGCCATCTCGCCGGCGGAGTACAGCCCGACGAGGACTTCGAGGCCCTGTTCGGTGATTTCGACGTCGCGGACGCCCGACTTTATCCAGTGGTAGACGAGTCTGAGGTAGCGCCCGAGGATGTTCATCTTCCGCCGCGAGTCGAGCGTTATCTCGGAGGTGACCGTCTGGCCCTGTTTGACGTGCTGGACCGAAAGCACCAGTCGCGTTTCGCCGTCGACGGTCCGTTCGAGCACCTCGAAGAAGATGACGCTCGCGAGGTCGATGTGGAACGGCTCGCCGTTCTCCGTGAGCGGGCCGTCGTCGTCGGGGAACGTGACGGCCTCGTAGTCGAGATGCAGGCCCGAGGGTCGGCGCTCCGTGTCGAGGACGCGGCCGCCGATGCGGGCCGGGTGGGTAACCTGCGCGCGCGAGCCGTTGAGCGCCGCGCGGAACAACAGCAGCGAGAACTTCTCGATGGTCTCGCGGTCGCCGCCGATGACGGTCGTCCGTCGCTGGCGGCCGATGATGTAGCCCACCATCACGGTGTAGTCGAAGAACTCCTCGACCTCCGGGGGGACCTGCCCGACGGCGATATCGAAGATGGAGGTGATGGGGATGACGGTCTTGGCCTTCGAGGTGGCGAGGATGAGCCGCCGTTGGCTCATCAGGACGCGCCCCTTGACGGGTTCGAACGAGGCGTTTCCGCCGGCGACGAAGTTGGCGACGAAGTCGACGACGATGGATTCGCCGTCGCTGGTCCGTTTTTCCGTCTGCTTCTTCGAGCGCTCCCGCTCTTGTTCCTCGCGTTCGTCCGACGGTTCGGACTTCTTCCGGCGGTACGCCTGCAGGAGATCGCTTTTCGCCACGTCGCCCCCCTCGGGCGCGCGGGAACGGGCCTCCTGTGCGGTCTGTTCGCCACCTGTGTCTGGCATCGTATCTCGGGTCTGTCTCTGTGGTCCGTCGTCAGTCATACACTAATCAGCGCTCCTGCGAGCGACGAGGTCGCGACCGCCATCAGGGAGCCAACCCAGACGAGCATCACGAAGTGGAGGTACGCGTTCGCCTTGTGCCCCCCGTCGACCATCCGAATCATGAGCGACGACAGGAGGGCGTTGAACAGGATGATGAGCGTCAGCATGTACTCGATAAAGGGCACGTCGTAGACGCCGGCGTAGATGAGCGTCCCGAACTGGAGGCTGTCGAGGTTCATCTCCGTCGAAAACGACGCGAGAATCTCGACGACTTCCAGCCCGATGAAGAAGGCGAACGACGCGGAGGCCGTGATGCCGTAGAGGACGCCGATGAGCGTGACGGTCGACTGCTTCCGCTGGCGACGGAGCTTGATAATCTCGTTCATGTTGCGGCTGATGAGTTCGCCGAGAAGCTTCGGCTTGCCACCCATCGACCGGCCGACGTTGTACATCTCGGAGAACTTCTGGACGAGGTAGGAGTTCGTCTCCGCGGTGAAGAAGAACCACGAGCGGTCGGGGTCGAGTCGCATCCGAAGCCGCGTGTACAGCCGGGCGATTTCACGCGAGAGGACGCCGAAGTCCTTCGTCTTGAGCGTCTTCAGGACGGCCGTCGTCGTGCTCTGTTTCGCCGTCTCCGAGGCCCCGAGCGCGCGGATGAAGCCGGGGTACTCCTCGTCGCGCTCGCCGATGCGTTTCTCGTGGCGGCGCGCGACGATACCGGGGACCGCGAGCGGCGTCAGCGGGGTCGAGATGAGAAGCGGAATCGGGAGCTCAATCATGATGGGCCGAACCGTCGCGCCGACGGGAGTCAGATTGAACGTGCCCAACGCGAGCACGAGCACCATCGTGATAGAGAGGCCGACCGCGCCGTACAGCGTGATGTCTATCTGCCGGTTCGCCTTCGTCCGGTACTCCCGCTGGTGGTACCACAGCGGGTCGTGCGGCGACATCGTCCGGATGACGAAGTAAAAGCCCAACTGCACGAAGACGAACAGCACGATGACCGCGCCGATGGTCATCGTCGCGTCGGTCCCCGTCAGGATGGGGAGCACGATGGCGTTGATGATGGCGAACGTCATCGACAGAATCATCGAGAGGTAGAGGTCCTTCATGACCTCCAGGTTCCCGAGGGCGCTCTCGTAGACGGTGATGTACTTCTGAATCATCGCGTTCTGCTCGCCGAGGAGGAAGTCGTCGATGCTCTGCCCCGCGTTGATGGAGTACGCGAGCCGGTCGAGGAAGTCGGCGAGCGGCTTCGACGGGACCTCCCGCGCCCGGCGCTGACAGGCGTCGTCGAGCGACTGGTTCCACGCGTCGACGAGCTGGACGATGCGGTTCATCTCGGTCGCCAACTCGCCGTACTCCTCTTCGCGCGCGAGCGTTCGGAACACGGCGACGCGGTCGATGTTCGTCGTCGAGAGCACGGTCATGTGCGTGATAAGCAGGTGCAGTTGGTTCTCCAAGCTGCGGCGCGTCTGTTCGACGAGGAGCCGCGGGTAGAGGACGGCCCCGCCCAAGAGCAACACGCCGAGGAGGAACACGGGGATGCGGACGAGGAGGGGAAGGGGAAGCGCGATGGCACCGGCCACAGAGAGGAAGAAAAACACGATGGCAGGGCCGAGCACCGCGAGCAGGTACCGCGGCAGCTCCATCGGCATCTGCTCGTACGACTCGATGATGTCGCTGATGAAGTCCCGGACCTGCACCGCCTGCATCGACGTGCTCTGTTCCCCTGCCATCTCGTTACACCCTCGCCATGTCGAACGGCAGTCCTTCGACGCCGTCGCGCTGGTAGTCCTCGATGAGCTCGTTCACCTCGTGGTAGCCGAGGACGTTCTCCTGAATCGCCCGGCGGACGAGTTCGGCGCGGAACTGGATGTCGTCGTAGATTTTCCGCGTGTCGTCGTAGCCGAGGAGCGTCGCCACCTTCTGTTCCATGATGAAGGAGTTGTTCATCCCCTGGAAGACGATCTCGTCTTGGACGGGGTCCCAGTAGAACGCCTCGCGGGTGACGACGCCGCCCATCTCCTTCGAGTAGCCCTCGATTTCTTGGACGCTCGTCACCCGGCGGAGGATGTCGTTGCCCCGGCGGACGCGGTTCTGGAACAGCGCGATGTCGCAGTTGTCCATGAACGTCTCGGGGACGTTGATGGGGTCGCCGGTGAAACGCTGAATCATCGAGACGATGTCGGACGCGTGGAACGTCAGCATCACCGGGTGGCCGGTCTGGGCCGCCTGGAACGCCATGCGCCCCTCCTCGCCACGGACCTCCCCGACGATGATGTAGTCGGGGCGAGAGCGGAGCGCGGCCGCGACGAGGTCGAACATGTCGACTTCGGAGTCGGAGCCGCGGCCCTCGCGGGTGAGCAGTTGCTGCCACGTGTCGTGCGGCGGGAGCACCTCGGCGGTGTCCTCCGCCGTGTAAATCTTCGAGTCCTGCGGGATGAACGAGAGGATGGCGTTGAGCGTCGTGGTCTTGCCCGACGCCGTCTCCCCGACCACGAAGATGGTTCGTTCGTTCTCCAGCGCGATCCAGAGGTACGCGGCCAACTCCGGCGAGAGCGTTCCCCACTTCGTAATCTGGAAGATCGAAAGCGGCACGTCGTCGCCCTGACGGATGGTGAGCGACGACCCCTTCAGCGACACGTCGTCGGAGTAGATGATGTTGATACGCGAGCCGTCGGGGAGCGTGGAGTCCACGATGGGGTGGGCGTCGGAGACGGGGTCACCGATTCGTTCGCCCATGTTGCGGAGCCAGTTGTCGAACTGCTCCGTGCTGTCGAACTCGACGCTCGTCTCCAGGAGGCCGAACGTGCCGTGGTCGACGTCGACCTGGGCGGGACCGATGACGTGAATGTCCTCGTTCTCCGGGTCGCGCATGATGGGTTCGAGCGGCCCGAGGCCGACGATGTCGCGGACGAGCCGGTACTGTATCTTGTCGTACGTCGTCTGCGAGACTTCGATGCCGGCCACGTCGAGTCGCTTGGCCACGGAGCCGAGCGGCCCGCGGTCGTCGCCCTCGATGTGGACGATTTCGGAGAGCAACTCCTCGATGCGCTCCTCGTAGTCGGCGCTTTCTTCGGGTGCCGGCTTCGAGACGCTGCGTTCGAGGAGTTTGTCCTTGACCCGGCCGAACACCTCGAGTTCGTCGTCGTCCATCTCGGGTTCGATGGTGTAGTACTTCGTCGTCTCGCCGAAGTTGCCGTATATCTGGCAGAACACGGGGCCGCCCAGCGGGTAGATGATGTTCGGACGCCGGGACTCGTAGTCGCCCGGCTCGTCGACGAGCATCGGGAACTCGCCGGTAATCTGCCGGAACCGCTTGAGGTGGTCCCGCAGGTGCGGCCACTGCATCGCGAGGCGCTTGAGGTCGTCCGACAGCCTGGCGGAGCCGTGTTCGGTCGCCATCTACGCCACGCTCCTCGACTCGATGACGAGCCCGATACCCGACCGGACCGAGAAGCCGACGCGGTCTCCGACCTGCTGGCCCATCCCCGCGAAGCGCTTCACGAAGATGTTCCGGCGAACGTCGTTGCCGACCTCCACCATCTCCAGTTCGAAGTAGACGTCGGCGATAGAGCGGAACGGGCCGATAGAGCCCTCGTCGACCGACGACGGGTCGACGGTGATGATGATGGTCTTGCCCTTCGTCGTCAGCTCGCGGAAAAACGAGATGATTTCGAGGGCGGCCTGCCGCTCGTCGTTCTGCCGGACCAGCGCCTCGAACTGCGGGTCGTTGCGCAGGATGGCGTCGAACGTGTCGATGATGATGACGTCGGCGTCCCAGAGCGTCTCGGCGTCCATCAGCCGCCGGAGGAGCTGTTTGCGCTCCTCTTGGCTGCTCCCGCCGGAGAGCGCGCCGCTGCTGTCGATTTCGGCCTGAAGGAACAGAATCTGCTCGTCGAGCAGATGCTTGACGATGTCGTACGAAAGCGAGTGCATCTGGTCGAGGAAGCCGCGGACGCCCAGCTCGGTCGAGACGAGCGTCACCACCGTTTCCTCGTCGCAGAGGCCGTAGCTGAATCGCTGCGACAGCACGCTTTTGCCGGCGCCGTAGTCCCCTTCGATGAGGACGATGGCACCCTTGGGGATGCCGCCGCCGAGTTCCTTTTCGAGACGGTCGTGCCCGGATAGCCCGAGAGAGAATTGACTGCTCATGGTACGCGGAATTCGAACACCTCTTCGTCACCGTCGACGACGATTGTCATCCGGTAGTCGCCCGAACTCAGCGCGATGTCCGTCACCGTGAGTTCGATGACGTTGCTCGGCCGCCACTCGGTGCCGTCGACGACGTTCACCGTGACGTTGGTCTGATACTGTCCGCCGACGATGATATCGAAGCCGCCGCTGGCCGCCGGGAGCGTCCTGAGGCCGGTGTTCTTGACGTATATCGAGAGGTTGTCGCTCCCGCCGTCGTAGACGCCCGCCTGCGGGTCGCTTATGACTTCGATGTCTGTTCTGATCTCTGTGCTCACGTCGCCGCCGCGCTCGTCGAGCGAACTGCTGATACCGGTCACGGTGTCGATGAGGACGCCCGAGACGCCGGCGGCGACGACGATGCTGGCGATGAATAGGATGAGGCTCGGAACGGAGATGTCGGCCATCTAGCTCACCGCCTCCGTGGCTGCGACGCCGCTTCCGGTAACGACTTTCACCCGTTCGGGGGTTGGGTCGGCGTCCACGACGAACGAGAGGTTCTCGCCGGCGTACCAGAGGTCGGTTCCGGCGTCGCCGTCGACGCTCGCGTTGGCCGACGGCACGTCGACGTAGGCGTTGTCGACGAGCAACGTGGTCTCGCTCACCGAGAGCGTCTCCGAACCGACGTTCGTCAGGTTCACCGTGAGGCTCGTGTTGTTCGTGTCGTAGGTCGCGTTCGTGACGGCGATGTCCGTGTTCGTCCGTTCGAGCGCCCGCTCCGCGTCGGCGTCCTGCGCTTCGAGTACGTTCTCCGACGCGTTGGATGTCGCCGTGTACAGCGTTCCCGTGGCGATGAGGACGCCGAGGAAGATGATGGCGGTCGAGCCGCTAACACCGAATCCCATCGAATCTCCCCCCGTAGGCGACCAACTCCTCGTACAGCTGTCCCCGCGGAACGTCCTCCGCAAGCCGGCAGACGTACGCGAGGCTCGTCTGGTGGTCGTCGATGCGGAGTTCGTGGTCGTCGGCGTCTTCGACCGACGGCGCTATCTGTCCGACGTGGGCGTTCAGCTCGCTCTCGACGGCGCGCGATATCCAGTCCTGCTCCCGATACTGGCGGAGCGCACGCGACGCGCCGAGCGCGCCGCCGACCGTGACGAGGTGTTCGGCCCACTCGAGGACGAGCACCTCGGAGACGTAGTTCGACGGGAGCGTCGCCAGGTAGGCGTCGGACTCCTCGACCGACGCGGACGACTCGGGTTCCGCGACCGCGCCGTCCTCGTCGTCGTCCGACAGTTCGTCTTTGGTTCCCGCCGCAGTGGCGTACTCGGCCTCCAGTTCGTCGAGCGTCTTGCGGACGTCGCCGTCGGCGTCCTGCTCGCCGTCCTCAATCTCGGGGGCCGGGTCGGTCTCGGATTCGTCGGACATCTCGTCGCCCGGTTCGTCGTCTTCCTCCGCGTCGTCCGCCGTCTCGGAGTCGAGCGGGTCGGCGTCGTCGAGCGCGTCGTCGTCCTCGTCTTCGAGGTCGACCGCCGCGTCGTCGAGGTCCGTTTCGGCGTCGTCCGCCGCCGCGTCGTCCTCGTCGTCCCAGCCGTCGCCCTCCTCGTACTGTTCTTTGAGGTCGTCGAAGCTCGCGCCGCCCGCACCGCCCGCGTCGTCGGTCTCGTCGGCTTCGTCGGCTTCTCCGTCCTCGTCGTCGAGCACGTCCGCGGGGCTCTCGCGCTCCGCTTCCGCGAGTTCGTCCTCCGCGGCGAGCTCCGCTTCTTTCGCGCCCTCCTCGGCGTCGAGTTCGCCGAAGTCGTCGTCGAAGAACGACTCGGCGTCGGCGTTCGCCACCTCGGGGTCGAGATGCTCTTCGTCCTCGGCTTCCGCCTCGAAGAGGCCGAACGCGCCGCCGCCGTCGAGGCCGCCCATCTCGCGGGCGTCGTCGACGAACGGGTTGATGCCGCGGGTGACCATCTCGTAGATGTCGAGCAGTTTGCGAATCGTGTCGTCGAGCTCTTCGACGGTCTCTCCGATCTGTTTGTTCTCTTCGCGGACGGTGTTCATCCCCGACGAGATGGCGCTTACTTCGTTCTCGAGTTCGCCGACGCGATCTTCGAGCTCTGCGAGTTCCTCGCTGTTGTCGTCACCGAATCCGCCGAATTCGTCGTCGTCGAATCCGTCGTCGAGGTCGTCGCCGAAGTCACCAAACTCGTCGGAGAGGTCGTCGATTCCCTCCTCGAATCCAAGTCCATCGTCTGATGACATATGTTGTTCTTCCGTGTCCGTTTCGTCCCCGGTGTCGGCCGTGTCTTCGTCGTTCTGCCACTCCATCATGCTCGCGGCGAGCACCTCCGCACCGCCTGCGGGGCGATTCGTTCGAGCGACGGCCTGTCACCCGGCCGAGCGGCGAACCGGCCGGGGAGGTCCGACGCACTCGGGGGAGCAGGTAACATTGGTGCAAGGTACGTAAGTCGGTACAAGAAAGTTCCCGTCCCGTTATCAGTCCCGATATTTTCGCGGTTATGAATTTCTGTGCGACGATCGTGTAATAAAAGTCAGACGACGGCGTAGCGGCGGTAAGAAGAATTATCCGGCGTCGGCACGGACATTCCTCCGACAGCCAACACCCGTTTCAACACAACCATGACAGAACTAGTCAAGACCGGTGTCGAAGGACTCGATTCCATCCTGAACGGCGGTATCGTCAAGAACGCCGCGGTGCTCATCAGCGGCAACCCGGGGACAGGGAAGAGTATCCTCGGCCTCCAGTATCTCTACAACGGCGTCGACCAGTTCGATGAGGGTGGCCTGTATCTCACCTTCGAAGAGACGGAAGACGACATCCGCGAGGCGGCCGAGTCCATCGGCTTCGACCGCTGGCACGAGTACGTCGAGTCCGGCGAGATCAAGGTCTACGACAAGCGGACGCTCCTCCGCGACGGCGACTTCTCGACGACGCTCGACCGCATCCTCGGCGACCTCCAGGACACCAACTACGACCGGCTCGTCCTCGACTCGCTGACGATGTTCCAGCTGTTTTTCGACGACGAGAAAGAACAGCGCCAGTATCTGTTGAAGTTCATCGACATCCTGAAAGACAGCGGTCTCACCTCGCTTCTGACGACCGAGCAGTCGGCCATCTTCCCCGAGACCGACATCGGCCTCGAGAACTTCCTGACCGACGGGAACATCTACCTCATCCAGAGTCCCGCGGGCGCGACGAGCAACCGCTACATCTGGGTCGCGAAAATGCGCAAGCAGAGCATCAAGAACTCCATGTTCCCGCTGGAAATCGCACAGGGGGGTATCAAGATATACGAGCAGGCGGCCGGGTTCTCCATGGTCGGGGAGTCGCCGCCGTGGTTCGGCGAAGAGACCGAGTAACGGGTCGGTCCTGAAGGCCGGTGGCCCCGGTCTCGCTGCGCTCTTTCTGTTTTCGCCGTCGGCTCTTTCGACTCGCTCGCACACGAGAACGCGCCCGACTCGTCGATTTGTTCGTGTTCGTCTCACCAGCTACTGTCTCCTCGCAGTTCGTCTCGGCTCACCGTCGCGACTCGGCTGCGGCGTTGCCCGTCACGTGAGCGGCGCGACCGACAGCGTCACTCGGTCGAGTCGCGCTGTGGGCCGTGCACTCCGAACAAACGACAGCGCTGCCGCTCGGCAGTCGGCGTCGATAAAATGAAAGGAAAGTTTCGGTTCCGGGTTACAGTTCGACGGGTTCGCCCTGCGTCTTGCCGGCGAGCTGCTGGGGCATCGTCAGGATGACCTGCGTCGTCCCGCCCGTGCGAGAGGTGATTTCGAGAGTGACCTGCTCGCCCGTCGAGAGACCGCCGGTGAGGTTAGTGTCGTCACCGTCGCTGGTTTCGATTGCGGCCGTGTCGATGGTGACCTCGTAGCGGTCGTTCATGCTGTTGAGGACGCCGAACGAGCCGTCGTCGTCGGTGACTTCGGAGAGGCCGAACTCGTCGCTGTCTGCGACGCCTTCCGCGGAGTCGTTCGTCGCGGAGTTCGCTCCGGACGTCACCGTCTGGTTGGTCAGGGTGACGACGCTGTCGCCGCTGAGGTACTTAATCGAGGTCTCGTTCATGTCCACCGCGTCGGAACCGGCGGCGAGACGAACGGTGAGCGTGATGTTGTCGATGTCCTCTTCGCCGCCGACCGTGCCGTGCGTGTTGAGAACTTCGACGCGGTTGGTGACCTTGTTCACGGACTGCTCTCCGGCGTCTTCGGCAGTCGCCTGCAGGAAGCCGGCCGTGTTCACGAGGACGCCCGCCGCGATTGCGGCGACCAGAACCATCGCGATGAAGACGATGAGCGTACCGATACCGACCTGACCGCGGTCGTCGTCAGTGATGTTGTTGAACATTTGAATCTCCTCAGAGCGCAATGGGGTCGTTGTTGTCCTTGCCGGCGAGCTGCTGGGGCATCGTCAGGATGACCTGCGTCGTGCCACCGTTGCGGCTGGTGATGTCGAGCTTGACGGTCTGACCCGTGGCCGTCCCGGTGGTGTTGGCACCCTCGACCGTGGAGGTGTTGATGACGATCTCCGCGCGGTCGGACTGCTCGTTGAGAACCTCGAACGAGTCGTCCCCGTCTTCGAGGACGCCCGCGGTGAAGTTGTTCCCAGTCGTCAGGTTAGCCGGGTCTGCCGTGTCGGAGCCGGTGACGGTGTCGTTGTAGGTGAGGGTTCGCGCGGTCGTCTCACTCAGGTACTTGACCGTCGTATCTTCGAGAGAGACACTCCCCGAACCGGCCGCGAGGCGGACCGTCAGGAAAATCTGGTCGACGGTGCGTTCCTCGCCGGTCTTGTTAACCAAGCCGTGGGCGTTGACGACGTCGACGCGGTTGGTGACCTTGTTCACAGATTGCTGTCCGGCGTCCTCGGCGGTGGCTTGCAGGAAGCCAGCCGTGTTCACGAGGACGCCCGCCGCGATTGCGGCGACCAGAACCATCGCGATGAAGACGATGAGGGTCCCGATACCGACCTGACCCCGGTCTTCGTTGATGTTTTCGAACATAGATTTCGTGGGTTTGGTCCCACACTCGGTGGGGAGCGGGGAACCGTCACTCGTCAACTTGGAGAGGTCCTACATAACGCTACGGCCCTCACTATCAAGACTGATATCGAAGGGTCGGTGCGTCAATACGTAAAATTCTCCGCACGCTCACGCGGGCGATCAGCGAGCACTCGTCTCAGAAAACGTAAGAAAAGAGTCCGGAGTCGGAGCGGTTCAGTCCTGCGTAATCTTCCGCCACACGTCGTCGAGTTTGTTCTTCACCTCCGGGCGTTCGGTCACGCTGACCGTGTAGTCGTCGCCCTCGAACCGAACGACGATTTCGTCGACTTCACGGCGGTAGACGTTCGTTCGTCGGTGCTCGTCGGAGAGAACCCGGTCGTGCAGTTCGAGGAGGCCCGCCGCCGTCAACTCCTCGATCCGGCGATAACAGGTCGCGATGGGGATGTCCAACATCTCGCTGAACTCCTGTGCCGAGTGGGGTTCGTCCGCGGCACGGAGGATGTCAGGGTTGTATTCGTTTCCCAGTGCGGAGAGGGTCCTGTCAGACTCCATAGATGGAGATTTATCAGGACGCGCGGCTTGTCAATGTGTTGGTTGGCTATCTGCCACGTTCTCAGTCATAGTAGTGAGTCCGCCACGGACGGTGACGATGGGATTATATGCCACGGCACCGAGCATTCGCCGATGGACGACGAGGACGAACGTCCCCCCACTCACCAGCGAGAACAGGGGGTCGTCGGGACGGACGAACTCGATATCAGCCGCGACGAGCACGTCGCGGCGCTCGACACGGGCCGGTACGTCATCTCGACCGGGGAGGCCAAGCCGCCGGCCGCCGACGCGGCAGACGACGAGAGCCAGCCCTCCGATTCGGGTGAGAGCACAGGGTCCGATACGGAGACCTCCGGCGAGGGCGACGAGCACGACGAGCGCGGCGAGGACGCCGCGGCTCCCGAACTCGTCCTCCCGAAAGACCCGAAAAAACGGGCCGTGCTCGCTCGACGCCTGCTCGCAGAGCGCGTCGGAGCGGTCCGCGCGGACCACGCGCTCGTCACCACCGCGCTCGTCGACGGCAACGTCGCTCGCCACGAGACCGTCTCCGACGACGTGACCGAAGTCGTCAACTCCTTTCTCTCGTGGTACGCCGACGCCGTCGGCAACGCCGACACCCCGCGCGACGAGGTGCTCGGCATCCTGCTTTTAGCCTCGGAGGTGCGGGTTACCTATCCCGTTCGTGCCGTCGAGGCGCTCGCGACCGCCAACGGACTCGACCGAGACGACAGCATCGGAGACCTCCTCGACGCCGTCGAAGACACCGGCGCGTCGTTCCCGCCGCGCCGACGCTGATGCGTCGGTGACGCGGCTCGGGTGGGCGTTGGAACCCGATTGCTGCGGTCTGCACGACGCGACGCGGGTGGTTCGTCCTCGACATACCATATCAGCCTTGATAATGGGGAGGAAGGGTTTATGGTGTGATTTTCGGAAATCTGGAGGTATGGCAAGCAAGGTACTGGTCGTGGACGACTCTGCGTTCATGCGGAATCTCCTCAAACAGCTCCTCGAGGGTGAACACGAAGTCGTCGGCGAGGCCGAAAACGGGGTCGAAGCGGTGGAACTCTACCGCGAACTCGAACCCGATGTCGTCACGATGGACGTCGTGATGCCGATTCGAAACGGCATCGAAGCGACGTCCGAGATCAAGTCGCTCGACGCCGGCGCATCGGTTATCATGTGCACGTCGGTCGGACAGGAAGAAAAGATGCGCGAAGCGGTCGAGGCGGGGGCGGACGGCTACATCACGAAGCCGTTCCAGAAGCCGAACGTGCTCCAGGCTATCGCCGACGTGATTCAGGCAGAGGCATGAATCTCGACGTCCGGTCGCTCCGCACGTTCAGTCGGCTCGCCCACTCGGGCGCGGAGAAAGCCGCCGGTTCGCTGACCACGCTCGCGGGCATCGACACGTACGTCAACGTCACCAAGGTCGAACTCGGGACGAAGTCGGACGTGGAAAACGAGTTCGCCGAGCGCGACCTCGTGAGCGTCCACATCGGCTTTTCGGGCGGCTTAGACGGCCACACCGTGTTGGCGTTCTCGCCCGAGTCCGCAGAGCGGTTGGTCGACGCGTTGATGCCGGGCATCGACGCCACCGACGCCGACGGCGAACTCGCTGAGAGTAGCCTCAAAGAGGTCGCGAACATCATGCTCGGCGGTTTCATCGACGGCTGGGCCGACTACCTCGACACCACCGTCGACATCACGACACCGACCTACGTCGACGACGAGAACGACGGCCCGCTCGACCGCGTCGACGCCGAGGGGTTCGAAAACGGCGGCGACGACGAGCACGTCCTCGTCTTCCGCAACCAGTTGGAGGCCGCGGACAACGCCATCGAGTTCGACCTGTACATGGTGCCGACCGCCTCGTCCATCGGGACCATCGTCGAGGCGAGCGGCGACGACGGCGCGCTCCCGGTCGAGTCGTTCGCCGCCTTCTCCGAGATGATAAACGACGGCGCGACCCAGGCGTCCGAGGACATCACCGCGATGACGGGCATCGACACGACCGTCGAGGTGAGTCGGCTGAGCTTCGTCCCCATCGAGGGCGTGCCGATGTCGCTGACCGACGCGGTTCGACGCGGCGTCGTCTTGGAGTTCAGCGGGACGCCGAGCGGCTACATCGCCATCCTCTTCGACGAGCCGTCGGCCGAGAACATCGCCAGCAGCCTCCTGCCGGGCATGGAGGGCGACGAGGCGATGCGCCAGAGCGCGATTCAGGAAATCGGGAACATCACGACCTCCGGCTTCCTCGACGGCTGGGCGAACGCGCTCGAAACGACCATCGACATCTCGCCGCCGAAGCACGTCCACGACATCGGGTCGGCCATCATCGACCCGCTCGCGACCGACCTCGCGCAGTCCCAAGAGTACGCGTTCCTCATCGACTCGACTATTCGAACGGACGACGACGAGTTCACCTGCGATATCTACGCGCTCCCCGACGAGACGGAACTGCGCAAGGCGCTCAAGCAACTCTCGCCCGCCGCGTGACCCCTCCGTAGAGGAATCTCAATGCAAGTTTACACCACGGACACGCCCGCGGCCCGCTCCGGCCGAATCAAGGTCGGAATCGCCGACTTCGCCGTCTCCAGCGACGAGAGCACGCTGACGACGAGCGGCCTCGGTTCCTGTATCGGCGTCGCGCTGTACGACCCCGAGACCGGCGTCTCGGGGCTCGCACACGCGATGCTTCCGGAGGCGGACGACGGCAGCGAGCCGGCGAAGTTCGTCGACACCGGCGTCGAACTCCTGATCGCAGAGATGCAGGCAGTCGGCGCGGACACCGACCGAATCGTCGCCAAAATCGCCGGGGGAAGCACGATGTTCGACTTCACCTCGGCCGACGGCGACGGCAGTATCGGCGACCGAAACGTCGCCGCGACGCGAACGACGCTCGACGGGTTCGGCATCGACGTCGTCGCCGAGGACGTCGGCGGCTCCCACGGCCGTTCGCTGGAACTCGACAGCGAGACCGGCGACCTCCGCGTGCGAAGCGCGAAGAGCGGCACCCACGTTCTCTGAGCGGCTCGGCTCTTTGTCCCTCGGTCTCGGTGCGACGGTGTCGGCACGAACCCACACTCATCGTTTGGTGACCGACGACACCGACTGTCGAATGACGACGACCGAGCTCGAGCGCCCGCACATCGAGATATCACGAGTGATAATGTCTCGAATAGATTTATGTCGCCTCCTTCGAATGCTTTCACCGACACGGTACGATATCGCGTGTGACATCGCGGACAGCGCGCTGCGCGCTCCGCCGCCCCGAGTCGGGGGACTCAGGGGATTCGTGCCGTCCTGAACGAGGTGACCCATGTACCTGGACCCGGACGAATACGACCCAGACGAACTTCGACGTATCGCGCGTGACGCACCACGAGCCAGACGGAACGGCGACGGTAGATTCGACGACGGCCGATTCGACGACGGCCGGTTCGACGACCGCGGACCGTTCCGGTTCGATAACCCGCTTTTCGACCGGAGCCGACAGGAGGCGTCCGAGGCGCTCCGGTCGAGCCAACTCGAACACCTGCTCGTCCACCAGTCCCGCGGCGAGGAAGACGGCGTCGAAAAGCCGTATCTCCGCTCGCTGCCGGACAAGTACGGCGCGGAGCGCGTCGTCTTCGACTGGCTGGAGTTCCTCGTCCTCAAAAGCGGGTTCAAGCGGGCGATGGACGCCCTCCGGTACTACCAGACGGTCGGCTGGGTCACGCCGGACGTCGAGGAGACGCTCCGGGACTATCTCCTCGGCTTCTCCGCCGACGTCGACGAACCGACCGACCTCGACGTCGACGACCACCTGCTGAGCCTGGTCTACGTCGCCCGCCTCTCCTCGATGGTGTGACGCCGACCCCCGGGTCTCGAACACGGTCTCTCCTTCCGACAACCGAGTGTATCCCATGACTGCGCGAACCACCCCGCCGAGTCCGAATCGAGTTGATACCGTATGACGAACGACGCAGCCACGGCCAACGGCACTGACGCGACGCCCGAGTCCGGCGAGCGCGACGCTCCGACCGCCGTCGGCGTCAAGTTCGGGAGCGCCCGAACGACGCTCGTCTTCGACGGCGGCGACGCGGCGACGACCGTTCAGGTCCCTTCGTGTCTGGTCGACGGCGAAGACGCGCTCCCCGGCGACGAACGCGTCAGCGACGACGAGGGGGCGGTCCGGCGGTCCGGTGACCGAGCGGAGTTCATGCTTCGCTCGGGCGTGCCCGCGACCGCCCGCGACGCCGAGTTGTTCGAGCGGTTCGTCCGCGAACTCTGCGAGCGACACGACCTCCCGGCCGAAAGCGCCGTCGTCTACGCGATGCCGACCGTCGACGACAGGGTCGGCCTCGCGAACTTCGGCACCGCAGTCGGTGAGTGCGGCCTCGGGGGGACGCTCACGCGAGGGCTCCCGGAATCGCTGTGCGCGTCGATTCCGGCGCTCGGCGACGGAATCGAGGCGGTCGACGAGGTGTTCGTCGCTCTCGACCTCGGCGCGACGAACCTCGAAGCGTGCGCGTACCGACACGGAACGCGGTTGCTCCCGTTCGTCTCCGCGGCGGTGTCCGGCGACCGCGTCGACCGGCGCATCGCCGAGGCGGTCGAAGCCGAGACCGACGGGCGCGCGACCATCGACCCCGACACCGCCCGCGAGTACAAGGAAACCCACGCCGACTTCGGCGGGTTCGAACCCTTCACCGACGCGGTCGAACGCGGGGACGGAGACGGCGGCGACGGCGTCCACGAGTTCACCGTCGAACGGGGCGTGATGGAGCCGCTGGACGACTACCTCGACGACGCGGTCGCAGAGCTCAGCGACTTCTTCTCGCGGCTGGCGAGTTCGCACATGAAGACCTATCAGCTCGCTCGCGCACGCCCGCTGGTCGTCACCGGCGGGATGGCGTGCATCCCCGGCTTGGTCGCAGAACTCGAATCACGCCTCGCCGCGGAGCTCGACCGTCCCGTAGACGTGGTCGTCCCCGACGACCCGACGACCGCCGCGGCCGCGGGCGCACACAGGCTCGCGGTGCGGCTCCGGGACCGAAACGCGACCTGAACACGCTCGGCTCTCGGGTCGGCTCGTTGTCTCGTTCTCTGTTTCGGCTTTGACACGTCGATTATGCGACTCGATTACTGCGCGGCTCAGCCCGTCTCTCAGTCCGTCTCCGACTCGCCCGTTATCGTGCCGCCGTCGCTGGCGGAGGCTGCTCGGTCGGCGCTCCGGAGGCCGACGATGGCGACGGACCCCCGCGGCTCGTTCTCCGTGAACCGGAGCCGACCGTTCGAGCGGTCGATTATCCACTGGACCAGCCAGAGGCCGAGTCCGCTGATGTGCTGGAGCGGCGTCTCGGTCCCCGATTCGAGGACGGAGAGTTCGGCGTCGGGGACGCCCGGCCCGTTGTCGGCGATTCGAATCTCGACGTAGTCGTTCGAGGTCGCGCTCCGCTCGACGGTGACGCCGACCTCCGGGATGACGCGGTCGTTGTGTTCGAGCGCGTTGTCGATGAGGTGTTTGAGTGCCGATTCGATGAGGTCGTCCGCGGTGACCCACATCTCGTCGGGGAGGTTCCGGTGGACGATTGCCTCGGGGTAGTCGGACTCGATGTCGTCTAACTGCGCCTCGATGCGCTCGACCACCTCGACGGGTTCGAGTCCGGACGGCCCGCGGGTGAGCGTCGTGTCGATGTGCCGGGTCTGCTCGCCGAGTTCGACGAGCGACGACGCCTTCCGCTTTATCGTCCGGGCGTGGTCCTTCGACTCGGCGGGGATGCGTTCGTCGAGGAGGAGGTCGGCGTGGCCGAGGATGACGTTCATGTCGTTTCTGAGGTCGTGCCGGAGGACGCGATTCAACACTCGGAGGCGCTGTTCGTAGCGATGGCGACTCGTCACGTCCCGCGAGTTCAACACGACGCCGCCGACGGCGGGGTCATCGAGGAGGTTGACGCCAACCGTCTCGAACCGCCGCCACGTACCGTTTTTGTGGCGGACTCTGAACTCGGCGCGCACGGGCGGGTCGCCGGAGACCACCTCGTCGAAGCAGTCAGCGACCCGGTCTCTGTCATCGGGGTGGACGAGGTCGAGCACCGGTTCACCGACGAGCGCGTCGGTCTGATAGCCGAGCACCTCGGTCATCGAGGGACTCGTGTAGGTCCGTTCGCCGTCCTCGTTGAGGACGGTGATGACGTCCCGCGAGTTCTCGATGAGCGCGCGGAACTCCTCTTCGGTGCGGCGGCGTTCCGTCACGTCGTAGAAGACGAGCAAGCGCGTCCGGTCGCGTGTCTGGTCGCCGAGCGGTTCGGAGCGGACCTCGAAATAGCGGTTGGTCCCGTCGTCTTCGACGACCGCTTGCGCCCTGTCTCGACCCGCTAACACCGCCTGAACCTCGGACGGCACGCGAACGCTTTCGAGGACGGGCTCGCCGACGCACTCGGAGACCGGCCGCGCTAACAGTTCCGAGGCGGCCCCGTTCGATTCGACGATTCGGTCCTGTTCGTCGAGGACGACGACGGCGTCGCGCATCTCCGAGAGAATCGCGTCGCGGGCGATGGGCGTGATATCGAACAGTTGGTGTCTGAAGAGCGCCCAGAGCACGACGACCGAGCTAACGCCGATAGAGACGGGGACCGGATTGATGCGGAACGGGAAGAAGAACTCGCCGCCGAGCGCGGCGAGCGGAATCGCCCCGGCGACGAAGAGAAACCCGGCCTGTCGCCGGTGGATGTTCGAGCTTTTGAGGTACGTTCTCGCGATGACGCTCACCCCGGTGACCGCGACGCCGAACCCGTAAACGACGTGTGCGACGAGGACGAGGTCCGGGCCGAGCGGGCCGAGGAAGTCCGCACCGGGGGCGCCGAACCGGTCCGGCTGCATGGCCCGCCAGGGGCCGAGCGACGACCCGAGCAGCCCGTGGGAGGCGTTCGTCAACTTGAGGGCGATAGCGACGGCGGGCTCGACGGCCAGAAAGCCGAGCATCTGCGTGGAGAGGAGCTGGTCTTCGCCGGCGTAGACGAGCGCAAAGACGAGCCAGACCGTCGGGATGACGGCCGCGCCGGCCCACGCCAACTGCGCGTAGAACAGTTCTGCGCTGGGCGTCATCGGGAGGAAGAGGAACCCGTACGCCGTGGCCCAGATGCTCCCGGAGAGCGTCAACAGCGCAAACGGGAGGCGGACGCGCCGCGAGTAGCGTCGGAACCGGCCGAGAACAACGAGTGTGACGACCCCCGCAAGGATGCCCGCGGCGAACAGCGCGTACGCGTGTGGGTACTGCCCGACGCTGGTCATATGTGGGTCGTGGCTCGCATCTGTGACTCTCTCGGAACTGTTCTTTCCGATGAGTGTCACATCGGAGCGATATCAAACGTGTAGCTGGTACGGAACTTAAGCGATTCGCCCCACATATCAAAGTTGATAGCAAACGGAACGAAGAGAGAAATCACGCCACGCCGAGTGACACGCCCGTCAAATCAGCTTTCGACTCGTAGTCTCGTTCGGAGTTATCAACTCTACCGTTCACCCACTCTCTCGGATTGAACGTTCGTGTGGCTGTCATGTGTCGGACGTTCGCCCGAACGCTTAATTCGGATGGACGCACACGCAGGGATAGATGCCGCGCGAGTCACGTCACCCGACTGACGCCGACGGCCCGACCGGGCCCGGACTCAGACGGAACTCCGGCGCTCGGTCGTTCGACTGGGTCGACGCACCGACGAACCGGGCGTGGAGCGACGTGGCTCACGAGCGCCTCCTCGCGACGACCGCGGCTGTCACCTCGGACGGCGAGCCGTTCCTCGACGAGATTCCGCGGACGCCGCGGGCCGAGCGCGTGCTGCTCGACTGGTGTGTCCACCTCGTCGAGCGACTCGGCGGTCGCGGCGCGCTGGAGATGGCGTCGTACTACCGCGATATCGGCTGGATAGGCGACGAGCCGCACGACACGATTCGCGAGCGCGTCGTCTCCTTTACCGTCCCCGCCGACTTCGAGGACGCGCCGACAGAAGAGGACCACGTCCGCAGTTTCTCCTACGTCGCTCGGCTGTCGGCGATGGCCGAGTCGGAGTGAGTCACCGCCGGCTTCGACGGCCGCTCAGAGGCCGAGTTCGCGGCCGATGATGAGGTGTTGAATCTCGCTCGTCCCCTCCCCGATTTCCATGAGCTTCGCGTCGCGGTAGAACCGCTGAGGGGCGAAATCGGTCGTGTAGCCGTAGCCGCCGAGCACCTGCACCGCGTCTTCTGCGACCTCGCGGGCGGCCTCCGAGGCGTCGAGTTTCGCCAGCGCGGACTCTCGGCTGACCCGCTTTCCGGCGTCGTACCGCGTCGCGGCCTTGTGGGTGAGGAGTCGCGCGCGCTCGGTCTTGCGGTGCATCGAGACGAGTTTGTCGCGGATGGCGTCGAACTTCGAAATCGGCCGGTCGAACTGCTCGCGCTCTTGGGCGTACGATTTGGCGTGGCCGTACGCGCCCTCGGCCAGCCCGACCGAGAGCGCCGCGATGGAGATGCGGCCGCCGTCGAGCGTCTTCATCGTCTGCTTCCAGCCGTCGCCCTCCTCGCCGAGGAGGCGGTCTTCGGGCACCCAACAGTCGTCGAAGGAGAGCTCGCAGGTCGGCGAGGAGTTGAGCCCCATCTTGTCCCACTCGGTCGTTACCTCGAAGCCGTCGTCGTTCTCGGGGTCGACGATGAACGTCGAGATGCCGTCGTAGCCCGCGCCGGGGTCCGTGACGGCCTTCACGAGGACCGAGCCGGCGACGTTCGCGTTCGTGATGAACTGCTTCGTGCCGTCGATGACGTAGCCGTCGTCGTCCCGCTCTGCGACCGTGTCCATGTCGCTGGCGTCGCTCCCGGACCCGGGCTCGGTGAGCGCCCAGCCGCCGAGGTGCTCGCCGGTCGCCAGCGGCGTAAGCCAGCGTTCCTTCTGCTCGTCGGTGCCGAACAGTTCGATAGGCTTCGACGCGAGGCTGACGTGGGCGGCGTACGACAGGCCGATGCCGCCCGAGACGCGACCGAGTTCCTCCACGACGAGCGCGTACATCAACTGGTCGCCGCCGAGGCCGCCGTACGCCTCGTCGATGGGGACGCCCATCACGTCCAACTCGGCCAACTGGTCGAATATCTCCGCGGGGAACCGGTGTTCGTCCTCGATGTCCTGCGCGATGGGCGCGATTTCTTCCTCGCAGAACTCGCGGACGGTGTCCCGAATCATCCGGTGTTCGGCCGGGATGTCGAAGTCCATGCGACCAACTATCGCCGTGCCGGACATAAACTAATCGAACGACCATGAAAGATATGCGTCGCGGCCGGCGAAGGCGGCAGCCCACGTCGGGTACTCCCATCGCGTGGGAATAGGCATCCGGGTCTTTTTGCGCCGCGGCCCGACGTTCTCGTATGTACTCCCACATCCTCTTTCCGACCGACGGCAGCGACTGCGCGGACGCCGCGTTGGACCACGCCATCGAACACGCCCGCACCTACGACGCGACGCTCGTGGCGCTCTACGTCGCGGACGTGCGCGAGGTCGGCTACGCCGCGCCCGCGCTCTCGCTCGAACGGGTCCGCGAGGCGCTCCTCGAAAGCGGCGAGCAGGTGCTAGACCGCGTCGCTCAGGCGGCCCGCGAGGCCGGCGTCGAGGTCGAGACCGTCGTCACGGAGGGCACGCCCGCGAGCGAGATTATCCGCCACGCCGACGAACGGGAGGTGGACCTCGTCGTGATGGGAACTCACGGCCGCAGCGGCATCGACCGCTACCTCATCGGGAGCGTCGCCGAGCGCGTCGTCCGCGGCTCCGACGCGCCCGTGTTGACGGTCCGACAGGAATCGTCGTAGGCCCACGAGGTTAAGCCGCCCCTCGTCTTACGGGGGTGCATGGACCTCCGTCGGCTCGTCCGCGGCCGCCTCGGGTGGCCGCGTCTGGAGACGGTCGCCCGCGAACTCGCCCGGCGATACGACCGCGACACCCTCCACATCCGATTTCTCGAGGCGGACAACTGGCTTTCGACCCCGATGGTCGTCGACGACGAGTGGTTCGTGAAGGTCATCTCCAAACAGAACTCGCTCGTCCACGCCGTCTTCACCACCGGGCGAAACCTCGGCGCGTTCTCCAGCGGGACGGAGGGCTTTTTCGGGCATTTCGGGACGCCGCTGGAGATGGCCGAACACGAACTCGAAGCGACGAAGCGACTCCGCGACATCGGCCTGCAAGCGCCCGCGCCGGTCGAGGCGTTCGAGGTGGACGGTCTCGGCGTGCTCGTCCTCGAATACCTGCCGAACTTCCACACCCTCGACACCGCCCCGCGAGCGGAGGTCGAACGGCTCGCCCCCGAACTGTTCGCGGCGCTCGCGGCGATGCACGACAACCACCTCGCTCACGGCGACCTCAGAGCCGAGAACGTCCTCGTCCGCGAGGACGGCATCTACTTCATCGACGCGACGAACGTCAACGACGAGGGGATGCGCGACGCCCGCGCGTACGACCTCGCCTGCGGGCTGGCCGCACTCGAACCGCTCGTCGGTCCCAAGAAGGCCGTCACCGCGGCGCTCGACTCCTACGACGCGGACGCGCTGTTGGACGCCGTCGACTTCCTCGACTTCGTCAACATCCGGCCCGACCACGACTTCGACGCCGCGTCGCTCAAAGGCGAAATCGAAAAGCACGCGGCGTAGCACGCGGTCGGAAAAAGCCGCGAACGCGGGGCGAGTCGCGCGTTACTCGCCCTCGACGCCCTCGTAGTCCGCGCCGCCCATGTAGAGCCGCGAGACTTCGGGGTCGTCGAGGAGGCCGTCGGCGTCGCCCTCGTAGGCGACTGTCCCCTGGTCGAGGACGTAGCCGCGGTCGGAGATGCCGAGCCCCTCGCGGGCGTTCTGCTCGACCATCAGGACCGCCGTCCCGAGTTCGTTCACCTTCTTCACGTCCTCGAACACCGACTGGACGATGTTGGGCGCGAGGCCCGCCGACGGCTCGTCGATGAGGAGCACTTCGGGCTCCATCACGAGCGCGCGGGCGAACGCGAGCACCTGCCGCTGGCCGCCCGAGAGCGTCCGAGCCTTCGCAGAGCGCTTCTCGTCGAGAATCGAGAACTGGTCGTACAGTTCGTCGATTCGCGCCTGCAAGCCCTCCGAGCGGGCGACCCCGCCCATCCTGAGGTTCTCGTCGATGGTGAGCGAGGAAAAGACGTTGTCCACCTGCGGGACGTAGCCCATCCCGACGCGGACGAGGTCCTCCGGCTCCTCGCCGGTGATATCTCGCCCACTCAGTTCGACCGAGCCGGTCCACGGCTTGAGGAGGCCGAACACCGTCTTGAGGACGGTCGACTTCCCCGCGCCGTTCGGTCCGATGATGCAGACGATTTCGTCCGATTCGAGGTGGAGCGTCAGGTCGCGGAGCACCTGCACCTCGCCGTAGCCGCTGTCGACGCCGCTGACGTCGAGGGCGCGCTCGGTCACGGGCCGGCCCCCCCGAGGTACGCCTCGATGACGCGGTCGTCGGAGCGGACTTCGTCCGGCGAGCCCTCCATGAGCACCTTCCCTTGGTCGAGAACGATGATGGGGTCTGCGAGGTCCATGATAAACGGCATGTCGTGTTCGATGATGAGGAAGGTCTGTCCCTCCTTGTTGAGTTCGCGGATGAACCGTTTGATGTCGTTCGCGAGCGTCGGATTGACGCCAGCGACCGGCTCGTCCAAAAGCAGGATGTCGGGGTTCGTCGTGAACGCCCGCGCGAGCTCGACGAGCTTCATCTGCCCGCCGGAGAGGTCGGTCGACGGCTGGTCGATGAGATGCCCGATTTCGAACCGTTCGAGCAGCTCGCGCGTCTGTTCGATGTTCGCCCGCTCCTCTTCTGTCACGTCGGAGCCGGAGAAGAAAAGCGAGAAAATCGACTCGCCTTTCTGCGGGCCGGGACCGACGAGCATCGCTTCGCGGACGGACATCCCCTCCAGCCGCCGGGGCGTCTGGAAGGTCCGAACGAGTCCCTTTCGGGCGCGCTCGTGCGGTTCGAGGTCGGTCACGTCCTCGCCGTTGACGGTGACGTGGCCGGCGTCGTTCTCGTAGAAGCCGGAGATGAGGTTGAACAGCGTGGACTTGCCCGCGCCGTTCGGTCCGATCATCCCGGTGATGGTCCCGCGTTCGACCTCGATGGAGACGTCGTCGGTGGCGACGAGGCCGCCGAACGCCTTCTCCAAGCCGGTCGTCTTCAGGACGACGTCGTCCTTGTCGAGGCGCGCGCCCTCGTACGCGTCGTCGTTCATCGGTCGTCACCCCCGTTCGAGGCGGTCCCGCCGTCGGAGGCGGCACCGGAGGGAGACGCGCCGCCGGCACCGCTTCCGTCGCGCGCCGCCGGCCAGATGAGTTCGTCCTTCGGCGGCAGGAGCCCGTCCTGCCGGAACCGCATGATGAGGATGATGAGCCCGCCGACGAACAGCAGTCGGAGCGGGGCCAAGTCGACTCCGAGCGTCTGGATGAACCCGATGTCGTTGAGGAAGCGGGTCCCCTCGCGGATGGCGATGACGACGGCCGCGCCGACGACCGCCCCGCGGTTCGACCCGGTCCCGCCGAGGATGACGGCGATCCAGATGTAGAACGTCGTCAGGGGAACGAGGTCGGAGGGGTCGATGTAGAGGTTCAGGTGGGCGTAGAACGCCCCGGCGACGGCCATGATGACCGAGCCGAGGACGAACGCCTGCATCTTGAACCGGTAGGTGTTCTTCCCGAGCGCCTTCGCGAGGTCCTCGTCGGACCGGATGGTCCGGAGGACGCGCCCCCACGGCGACCGGTGGACGCGCCGGAGGAACAGGTAGACGACGGCGATGAGGACGACCACGACGGCGGCCGTCGTCGCGGAGTCGGTCAGCGGGAGCCACGACAGGAGGTTCGGGATGCCGCTGATACCTCTCGACCCGGCGGTCCACTGGTCTTCGTTGAGGATGATGGTGCGGATGACCTCGGCGAGTCCGAGACTGGCGATGGCGAGGTAGTCCTCGCGCAGGCGGAGCGTCGGGATGCCGATGAGCACCGCGATGAGCGCGCTCACGACGATTGCCCCGAGGAACCCGAACACCGGGTGGAGTCCGAGTCCGAGCGGGGAGTTCGGCGCGGTCAACAGCGCGGCGCAGTACGCGCCGATTCCCCAGAAGGCGGCGACGGAGAAGTTGATGAGTCCGGCGTAGCCCCACTGGACGTTGAGTCCGAGCGACAGCAGGGCGTACATCCCGACGAGCGCGATTTGGAACAGGAGGAAGCGCAGTCCGACGACGCCGGTGAGGACGCCGACGACGAGCAACACGGTGATGAGTCCGAGCACCGCGAAGATGCGCCGCTCGGTCGCGTCGCGGACGAGCGTCTCGGTCACCCACGAGGTGACGGCGCTCATCCGCTTTCACCCGCGATTCCGCTCGGGCGAACGAGCAAGATAGCGACCATGATGACGAACGCGACGGCCGCGGCGTACCGCGACCTGACCGGGATGATGCCCCACTGGTAGAACAGCGGAACGAGCTCGTGGACCATCCCGATGACGAGGCCACCGAGCATCGCGCCGTAGACGGAGCCGATGCCGCCGAGGATGACCGCGGCGAAGACGATAAGCAGGATGTCGAAGCCCATCCGCGGGCGGACGAGTTCCTCCAGTCCGAGGAAGACGCCGCCGGCCGCGGCGAGCGCGCCGCCGATGAGCCACATGGCGAAGATGACCTCGCCGGTCCGAATCCCGCTGACCCGCGCGAGGTCCGCGTTGTCGGCGGTCGCGCGCATCTTCCGACCGAGCGTCGTCCGCGTCAGCGTCAGGTGCAACGCCGTCACGAGGACGACGGTGAGCGCCACGACGACGAGGTTGCGCGGCGTGACCGCGATGCCGAGCGTCTCGCGGACCCACGGAATCGGGCCCTGTCGGGACACGCCGTAGCGCTCGGGCTCGGTTCCGAACGACAGGAAGACGAGCGCGCGATAGACGAGTGCGACGCCGATGCTGGAGATGAGAAGCCCGATGGAGCCGCTGTCCTTCACCGGGCGGTAGACGACGCGGTTGGTGAGGACGGCGATGACCGCCGCCGCCCCCATGCCGAACGCGAGCGCGAGGAAGAACCAAAGCGGCAGGCCGAACACGCCCGCGTCGCCCAGCATCGGTCGGAAGAAGCCGACCGAGAACAGCGCGGAGAACGCCCCCACGGTCATGAGGTCGCCGTGGGCGAAGTTCGCGAAGTCCGCGATGCTGTACACGAGCGACAGCCCGATGGCCGCGAGGACGATGATGCTCGAAAACACCACGCCGTTGGCGACGTACTGGAAGGGGCTGATTTGGAGCGGTATCACGGCTCCGGGGCCCTCCCGAGGGTCGTTCGCCGTCCGTTCCGTGCGTGCATAGTTAGCTCGTGATGTAGTCACCGAAGACGTACTCGTGGTCCTCGACGCTGTAAATCTGGTAGTAGCCCGGCGGGTCGCCGTTCTCGTCGAGGTCGACCGGGCCGCTGACGCCCTGATAGTTGATGTCGCCCGGCGAACCGCCGTCGCGGAGGACGGCCGCGGCCTCCTCGAAGTTGAAGACCTCCTCGCCCTCGGGGCGGGTCACGTCGCGGACGACCGACGCGAGCGCCTCGCCGGTGAACTCGTCTGCCGCCTCGATGGCGATGGCCGCGACCGTCACGGCGTCGTAGGCGTACGCCGACCAGACCGTCGGCGTCCCGTCGTAGTTCTCCTCGAACGCGGCGACGAAGTTCTGGTAGTTCTCCTGGTCCTGCGGGGCGCTCTCGGTGATGCCCGTCATCCCGTCCATGCTGCCTTCGGGCGTGTTTTCGATGATGGAGTCGGCGACGGTGGACTCCGCGCCGTAGTAGTCCACGGACGTGTTGTAGCCCTGGTCGAAGCCCTCGTTGACCATGACCGTGTACTCGTTCGCGTACGTGAGGAAAATCCACGCCGAGGCGTCGGTCGATGCCATCTCGGTGAGGACGCCGCTGTACGACGACTGACCCTGGTCGTGCGGTTCGTTGTAGGCGACGGTGCCGTCGAACTCGGACTCGAACGTCTCGGCGAACACCTCGGACAGCCCCGTCCCGTAGTCGTTGTTGATCCACGTGACGGCGACCGTGTCGTGGCCGTCGTCGTTGACGAGGCTGGCGAGCGCCTGTCCCTTCGCGGAACCGGAGGGGCTCATCCGAAGCAGCTCCGGCCGCGTCGTGAGTTCGGGACTCGTACTGTTCTGGCTGATTTGGACGACGCCGGCGTCTCTCGTGACGCTGTCGTGGATGGCGATGGAGACGCCGGAGCCCACGGAGCCGATGAGAAGCGGGACGCCGTCTTGGTTGACGAGCACCTGTGCGCCGTTGACTCCGCCTTGGTTCGTACTCTCGTCGTCCTCGACGGAGATGTTCAGCGACGCCCCTTCGGAGCCGATACCGACCTCGTTGATGGCCGCGAGCGCGAGTTCGCGGCCGCGAGTGTTGCGCTCGCCGTACGGCGCGAGCGACCCGGTGAGCGAGTCGACCATCCCGATGGTGTACGACGATTCGTCGTCGCCGCTTTCCTCGGAGGCCGTGGTGGTCGTCTCGTCGTCGCCGCCGCCACCGCCGCCGCCGCTTTCCTCGGTGGTCGTTGCCGCGGGGGTCTCTTCTTCCCCTTCGAGACAGCCGGCGGTCGCCCCGACGAGCGAGAGCCCCGACAGCTTCAGCAGCGTTCTGCGGTCCATGTCGTGTGGTGACATAACAAGCAATGCTCTCCAGCTATCGTAAATATACCTGTGACCGCCCATGGTCGGGACCCCGGACCCCGTCGGACGAAACGAGCGTTCCGTGATTATTTCAGGAATATTTTCCAGAATGATTTGGTAGGGTCTCTCTTTAGGGTACGTGTCTCACAATAGCGGGTCGTGATACCCCCCATCGCGAACAACTTCGTGGCGGGCGAGACGGCCGACGGAGCGGTCTCGCACGTCGAGTCGCTGAACCGCGACGGCATCGCGGGGATACTGAACCTGCTCGGCGAGCACTACACCGACCGGACGGCCGCCGACGCCGACGCCGACGCGTACGTCGACCTCGTCCGCCAACTGGGCGCGACGGACCTCGATGGCTGCGTCTCGGTGAAGCCTTCGCAGATCGGTCTCGACATCAGCGACCGCGCGTTCCGGGAGAACCTCGACCGCATCGTCGACGCCGCGGACGCCGAAGGCGTGTTCGTCTGGGTCGACATGGAGGACCACGAGACGACCGACGTGACCCTCGACGCCGTCGACGACTTGGGCCACCGGACGGGCGGGAACGTCGGCGTCTGCGTGCAGGCGAACCTGAAACGCACGCGCGACGACCTCGAACGTCTCGCGGAGGTCCCCGGCAAGGTCCGCCTCGTCAAGGGCGCGTACAACGAGCCGGCGTCCATCGCGTACAAGGAGAAGTCGAAGGTGGACGAGGTGTACAGGGACCTCCTCGAACAGATGTTCACCGAGTTCGACGACGGCATCGCGGTCGGCAGCCACGACCCGCACATGATTGCGCACGCCCGCCGCCTCCACGAACAGTACGGGACGCCCTACGAGGTGCAGATGCTCATGGGCGTGCGCGAGGACGGTCAGCGCGACCTCGCGGACGCCGGCATCGAGACGTGGCAGTACGTCCCCTACGGGGACAAATGGTTCTCCTACTTCTACCGGCGCGTCCGCGAGCGGAAGTCGAACGCGCTGTTCGCGCTCCGCGCCGTCGCCGGTATCTGAGCCGGGACGGACACCCAATCGTCCCGCGCTACTGCGGGTCGAGCAGTTTCGACTCCGCTTTGCGCAGGTGTTCGAGCAGCGTCGTCTTCGAGATGTCCATCTCGGCGGCGAGTTCGCGGGTCGACACCTCGCGAGGCCAGCGGTAGTAGCCTTCTTCGCGCGCGAGTTCGAACGCCTCCCGCTGGCTCCGGGTGAGGGTGTCGAGCCGCCGACTGCGCTCCGGTTCCGCGCCCTCGGACGTGGAGATGGAGGCGACGCGAATCTCCGCGCCGGTCTCGTCCATGACGGTCTCGATGCGGGGCTGTATCTCCTCGCGCGCGCCGGCGAACCAGACTTCCCACCGCTCGCGGCCGTTTTCTATCTGCGTGGGGGCGCTGTGGACGAAGCCCTGCTTGAGCAGCTCCGGACACATCATGTCGCTCGGGTCGTACTCCAAGAAGAACTCGCGGGCGACCGGGCCGGGCGCGACGTGCTTCCCGCGGGAGTCGAACCGCTCTTGCAGTTCCAACACCTCGCCCGTGAGCTCCGAGTCGGCGATGGCGTCGAGGAGCGTCTCGACCTCGTCGAGCGACTCGCCGTAGGCGGTGAACAGCCCGTTCGACCGCTCGACGCCCGCGGCGGGAGCGTCGTAGATGGCGTGTGCGAGGATGCCGCCGTCGTATTCGCTCGTCGATTCTATCGCCCAGCAGTTCGGATGCCACAGGTCGAGCGTAAGGCGCGTGCCTTCACCTGCCGTGCGCTCGCTCATACACCGGGTAATACGTCGTTACGTAAGATGTTATCTGTGGTCACTCGGCGTCGCGGTGATGCGTCGGTTCGGGCGCGCCCCTTCCATGGGAGGGTCCGGGGTTATTAATCCTAGTTGTGAGTCTAGAGTCATATGGCGCAGGACGAATATCAGCACTACATCGACGGCGAGTGGACGGACGGCACCGGCGACGAGACGTTCGAGAGCGCGAATCCCGCGACGGGCGAGTCGCTGGGGACGTTCCGACGCGGCACGCCCGAGGACATCGACGCGGCGGCCGCCGCGGCCGACGAGGCGTACGAGGAGTGGCGCGAACTCTCCCACATCGACCGCGCGGAGTACCTCTGGGACATCTACCACGAACTGCGCGACCGCACGGAGGAACTCGCGGAAATCGTCACCAAAGAGTGCGGCAAAGAGATTTCCGAGGGCCGCGCCGACGTCATCGAGGCGTACCACATGGTCGAGTGGGCCGCGGGCGACGCCCGCCACCCCAAAGGCGACGTGGTCCCCTCCGAGATTCCCGCGAAGGACGCCTACATGCGCCGCAAGCCCCGCGGCGTCGTCGGCTGTATCACCCCGTGGAACTTCCCCGTCGCCATCCCCTTCTGGCACATGGCCGTCGCGCTCGTCGAGGGCAACACCGTCGTCTGGAAGCCCGCCGAGCAGACGCCGTGGTGCGGGCAGATTATCGCCGAGATGTTCGAGGACGCCGGCATCCCCGACGGCGTGTTCAACATGGTACAGGGCTTCGGTGACGCCGGCGCGAGCATCGTCGACGACGAGCGCGTCGACTCCGTGCTGTTCACGGGCTCCGCCGAGGTCGGCCACGAGGTCGCGAGCAAGGTCGCCCAACAGCCCGGCAAACTCGCCGCGTGCGAGATGGGCGGCAAGAACAACATCGTCATCACGGAGAAGGCGGACCTCGACATCGCGGTCCACTCCGCGACGATGTCGTCGTTCAAGACCACCGGCCAGCGCTGTGTCTCCTCCGAGCGCATCGTCGTCCACGAGGACGTGTACGACGAGTTCAAGGAGCGCTTCGTCGAGAACGCGAAGAACGTCTCCGTGGGCGACCCGCTCCGCGAGGACACGTTCATGGGCCCCCTCATCGAGGAGGGCCACAAGGAGAAGGTCACGAACTACAACGAACTCGCGGAGACGGAGGGCGTGAACGTCCTCGTCGACCGCACCGAACTCGACGCCGACGAGATTCCCGAGGGCCACGAAGACGGCCACTGGGTCGGGCCGTTCGTCTACGAGGCCGACCCCCACGACGACCTCCGCTGCACCCACGAGGAGGTGTTCGGCCCCCACGTCGCCCTGCTGAAGTACTCCGGCGACATCGAGGATGCAGTCGAGATTCAGAACGACACCGACTACGGGTTGGCCGGTGCCGTCATCTCCGAGGACTACCGCCAGATAAACTACTTCCGCGACCACGCCGAGGTCGGCCTCGCCTACGGCAACCTCCCGTGTATCGGCGCGGAGGTCCACCTCCCGTTCGGCGGCGTGAAGAAGTCCGGCAACGGCTACCCCTCGGCCCGCGAAATCATCGAGGCCGTCACCGAGCGCACCGCGTGGACGCTCAACAACTCCAAAGAGATTCGCATGGCACAGGGCCTCTCGGCGGACATCAAGACCAAGCAAGACGACTGAAGTCGTCCGGCCGGTCACCGCGTCACGGCCCCGCAGCAGTCCTGCTTTTTCCGTCCGCTGTTTTCAGTGTCCGTCGGTCGATTCAGCCTCCCCGTGAGCGCCGGCCGCGACGTAGACGCCGGGCATCCCCGTCTCCTCGACGGTCAGCGCCACTTCCTCATCCTCCTCGGCGGGGCGGTCGGTCACGACGGTCACGGCCTCGATTGGGTCGCGGCGGACGAACGCCCAGACGAGGTCGAGCATCGAGGGATGGCCGCCCTTCCGAACGACGAGTACGTGACGCGAGTCGGCCAGCGCCCGGAGTTCGGGCGACAGGTCCTCGTCGTCGAGTTCGTCCGGTGGAATGGCGTGCAGCACGTCGCCTCGAATCGTCTCGGTCATGGTGGCTCCACGAGGGCCGGGGGAAAGAAGCGTGCGCTCTCGGACTGTCGGGCGGTCGGGGGGTCGCCGCCGAGGCGCGGCGACGCCGTGGCTCGGAGCGAAGCGGTCGTCAAAAGGCGGAGGCGAATGCGCCTCCCGCCGAATCTCGCGTCACCAGTTGGCGAAGTGAGACGAGGGGAGTTGCCCCCACCGGGCTTGGGGGCGGGAAACGACGTGGCCACGTCGTTTCGGATGCCGCAACGGACCCCGAAACGTTGCGGCGGGTGCGGCGGATGTGGAGTCGCCGACGACTGGCGAGAAAAGCGCCTATTGCGTCGGCGACTTTCGCTTAGGAGCCACGATGTATAAAGCCACCGCAACAGCCGTTCTCATACCCCGTGAGCGCACGGCTCTCGCGGTTTCTCGCCCTGTCTCACCGAGCGTCGACGGTCGTCGCCGGCGTTACGCGGTCGCTTCGAACTCGCGTCGGAGCTCCGTTTCGAGGTTGTCGAGTTCGCGGTCGAGGTTGCGCTCGAAGAACGCCTCGACGCCCGGCAGTCGGCCGTCGACGGTGAACTCGTTGACGAGGCGGCTGCCGCCGTCGTGTTCCTCGATAGTGTGTTCGCCCGTCACCCGCATCACCCGCGACTTACCGACGAACTTGACGTGGGTCGGCTCGTCGACTTCGATGTCTTCCGTCTCGACTGTCACCGTCGAACGGACGAGCGGAATCGGGAGTTCGAGATACCACGTCGCGTGGCGGCCGTCGTCGGACACGTCGAAGCGGTCGACGACGCTGATAGCCTCCGCTCGCTTGGCCGGGTCGGCGATGAACTCCCAGACGCGCTCGCCGGGAGCGTCGAACTCGAACGTTCGTTTCACGCGGACGGTCATGAGATACCATCACACCTCCACAGTAAAAATCCGTGGAATCGCCTCAGCTTCGGGTGACGCGCCACGTCGTCGAGCGGGCGCGTCCCCACTTCTCGATTTCGACGTCTTCGGACTTCTCGGCCAGCCGCGGCAGACGGGACCCGACCTGCTTCGCGGTGAGACCGATGGCTTCGGCGATGTTCTTCGCCCGGAAGTAGCCCTCGCCGCGGCTGACGCTGTCGCGGAGATAGGCGAGAATGCGTTGTTCCTCGTCGGTGTACTCAGTCATCCTCGGACCGTCTAGGGAATGGGCGTTATTAACGGTTACCCGTGTTCCTCAGCGTTGATACTCAACGTTACTGGAACAGGTGCGCGCCGCAGACCGCCAGCGAGGCCGCGATAATCGCGACCATGAACCCGAGCGCCTTCGTCAACTGGTCCGGTCCGGCGACCATCAGCCCTGCGCCGACGAGCGTGAGTACGCCGAACAACGCCGCAAAGCCGATGGACTTGTCGGATTGCACCGTCTTGGTTTCCATGTTTCCGACCTTCGCGGGTGCGCACTTAGTTCATTCGACACCGCCTGCCGTGGGGCGACGTGTCGGGGTCGAGGCGTGCGGGACGGTCCCGCGAACCGCCGTCGCGCTCGGCCGTTCGACATATGTACCACCAGTCTCGTGTGTCCACAAGATGGGACTGACATCCGCGCTGTTCGGCGGTAAACTCCGTATCGCGCTCGTCGCGCTGGTGCTCGTCGCGGCCGTCGTCGGCGCGGCGTTCGCGGCCGGAATAATCGGCGCGCCGAGCGTCGACCGAGTCGACAACCGGTTCGGCGGCGTCAACGAGACGGCGACGGTCATCGAGACCGACCTGTACGTCTCGAACCCGAACCCGCTTTCAGCGAACCTCTCCGGGCTCGCCGTCGACTACGGCGTCGAGATGAACGGGATTCGGATGGCGACCGGCGAGAAGGAAGGCGTCTCTGTCGGGCAGGGGACCACGGCAGTCCCGCTTCGGACGACGCTCGAAAACGAGCGCATCCCCGAGTGGTGGGTCTCGCACGTCCAGAACGGCGAGCACACCGACCTCGCCGTGAACGCCACCGTCTCCTCGGAGACGCTCGGCCGGACCTTCGAAGCGCCCGAGATTACCCGGAGCATCGACACCGACCTCCTGTCGGCGTTCAACTCCACGGAGACCCGCGAGATAAACGCGGAGTCGCCGGTCGTCTCCGACCCCGTGTTGTACGTCAACGAGACGAGAGCCGAGTGGGGCGAATCCACGGACGAGCGCACGGCGCTCGAACTCACGTTCGTCGTCCACAACCCCAAGCCGTACCCGATTGCGGTCTCCGAACTCGGCTACGACATCTCCATGAACGACGTGGCCGTGGGCGAGGGGACCACGAACTCCGAGTACGTCATCTCTCCGCGGTCGACGGAGACCATCGAGGCGACGACCCACATCCAGAACGACAGGCTCGACGAGTGGTGGGTCACGCATCTCGAACGCGACCAGACGACCGACCTGCGCATCGACTTCTACGCGAACCTCGACGCCGGCGGCACGACGCTTCGCGTCCCCCTCGACCCGCTGACCTACGAGAAGACGTTCGAGACGGACATCTTCGGGAACAAGGCGGCGTCTGACGGAAGCGAGACGACGGCCGAACCCACGGCGACGGAGACGGCCGAGACAACCGAGGCGACCGAGACGGCCGAGTCCGAGACCGCGACTTCGACGGCAACCACGACTTCGACAGCAACCACGACTTCGACAGCAACCACGACCGCGACGACGCCCTCGTCGGACGACGGGACCACGACCACCGACGACGGCCTCCTGTAACAGTCCCGCGTCAGACGCGGCGTCGGAGGCCGTTCGACCGCCGGCGTCTATCGAAGAATCGTCGGTGAATCCTGACTCAGCCGATAACTCTTTACCGTCGGCTACGATAGTCGATGATATGACACGGAGTACCCACGCTCCTGATCGAGTTCTTCTCCCGTAATGAGAACCCTGTGTCCGTCGAGAGCGACGACGAAACCATCGTCGTCTCCTTTGGCGACCAGTCCTGTGAACTGTCCCGAGACGCCGCCGCCGACTTGCAGGAGGCCATCGGCTCGGCGCTGACCGAGAAACGGGAGTTCTTCCGCACGGCCGGCGAGTATCGCCGGGACGGAAGCTACGTCGTCTCCCGCCGCGGCGCGGACTCCACCGGCAACGCGAAGGTGTTCACCAGTTTCGACGAACTGCGCCGCCTGTACGACCGCCTCCCCGAGCGCTTTACCGCCGAGGACATCGGTCGCACCGGCATCACCGGGTCGCGCCGCCACATGATTCTCCGGCACTTCGGCGAGCATCCCGGGTTCGACTGCCGCATCGCCAGTCGGAACCCGCTGACGGGCGAAAAAGTATCGTCCGAGACCGAAAACGGCGAGGCGATGGAAGTCATCGCCGACTGAGCGCGGCGGTACGACGGCGCGCCGGTGCGCCGACCGCGACCCGCCTTCTCTCCCGACTTCGGTTCCGCAGCCTCAGTCTATCGTGACGTGGTCCGACTCCTCGTTGAGCGCGAGGTTCGACGCGATTTCGGCGTTCCGCATCGCGTACTGCGCGGTCTGCTGGAGGCTCACCAGCACCTCGCGAATCTGGAGGAGCTTCTGGTTTTCCATCTCCGGGAGGTCGTTGAGGATGTCGCGCTCGCGGTCGCTAATCTCGCGGAACAGCTCTCGGCACTCGATTGTGAGGTCGTAGTCGCGCTCGACGACGGCCCGCACCGCGGTCGTCGTAATCTCGTCGACGTGGTCCGTGAACTCGCGGATGCGCCGCATCGTCGACTGGTCGACGTCGATGGTGTGGCCCTCGGCGTCCATGACGATGTTGGCGATGTCCTCGGCGTTGTCGGCGGTCAGTTCGAGGTTCTTCGCCACCGAGCGGTAGCCGATGAGCGGGAAGCCCGAATCGAGGCCGACCGCCCGCGCGAGGTTGGGGTTCTGGTAGGACGTGAAGATGAGCCGGAGCAGGAGGACGAAAATCTTGTTCGCCTGCCGCTCGCGGTTGAGCGCCCGCTGGGCGAGGTCGGGGTTGCCGTGGGCGAGCGCCTTGACGGCCTCGCCGCGCATCGTGCTGCCCGTGTTTTCGAGGCGTTCGAGCAGGTTGTTGAGGGTGAAGTCCTCCGCATCGACCGAACAGCGAATCGCGATTCGCTCGGGGGTCTCCTCGATGACGCCGAGGCCCATGAGCTGGGTCTCGGCTTTGTAGACGGCGTTGATGTGGTCCGAGTCGAGCGCGCCCTCGCTTTTCTCGATGTGGATGACGCGTCGCCCGAGGACGTACTGCGCCACGATGGCGCGTTCGAGCGCCTCCGCGTTCAGACTGTCGGCGCGAATCGTCGCCTTCGAATCTTCGGTGTTGACCGATTCGGGGAGAACCGTCAGCGTTCCCTTGCCGCTCGTTCGAATCGTCACCTCGTCGCCCTTCTCGACGTTGTGTTCCTTGGCCCACTCCGCTGGAAGCGTCATCGCCAGCGTGGAGGGACCGAGACGCTGGACTTTCCGGGTTTCCATGCCAGTCAGAACCCATCCAATGACCTTAAATCTCACTATATTACACCCCGTGTGAATAATGGGTAGTGGTTCCCATTGCACACGATTCCGAATATTAAATCATCTACGTCGAGCGGCCGGGATGGAAATGGCTGACCGTCCCGTGCACCGGCGTATTAACCCCGAATTTCCCCGGAACGTCGTCGATACGGGCAGATTATGATTTTCCAGACTGTTCATAACTTTACTGCTCCGGAACCTCGTAATAAGCGCCTCCATAGCGACGGGACTGCGGAGGTACGGGAAGAGAGATGGTATCGAAAGCCACACGACAAGAGATGGAGGGAATGCTCGGTCAGGTCCCGAGTTGGATGGAGGACTTGGCAGAACCGGCGAGCGAACACAGTTGGGGGCTCTTCCGCGACCTCAATCTGGGAGAAGACACCGAACTGTCCGGGCGGGAGAAGGCGCTCATCGGCGTCGGCGTCGCGGCCGCGGTTAACTGTCCGTACTGTATCTACTTCCACACCGAGGAAGCGCGGTTGAGCGGCGTCACGGACGAGGAACTCAGGGAGGCAGTCAACCTCGCCGCCGACACGAAGTACTTCTCGACGGTGCTCCACGGGAACGAGACCGACCTCGACGGGTTCAAGGCCGAAACGGACGAAATCGTCGAGTACATCACGAAACAACAGGCACCGGCGGACGACTGACGAGACGGCCGACTGGAGCGGCCTCTCCTCGATTTTTCTGTGGTGACGCGTCGCGCCGAGTCGGCCGCATCCGACGTGCGCCGCTCACTCGATTTTCATCATCCGGCGCTCGACGCGACCCACGCGGACTTTCGTCCACCCGCGGAGGTCCGCGTCGAGGTCGGGGTCGTCGGTGTCGACCCGGAGGACGGGAATCCCGTCGAGTTTCGACCGCGAGGCGACGACCGACACGTCACAGCGTCGAATCACGGCCGGCGAGAGTTGGGGGTTGCCGCGACCGAAGACGAATCCCTGCCCGCCGATGGGCGTGACGACGATGACGTTCTCCGCGCCGAGGTTCGCCAGAATCTCGGCCTCCGTCGCGTCGCGGGCGAGCACCTCGCCGTCGCGGTAGACGTCGACGCCGAGCGGCGAGCCGTCGATTCCCAACTCGGCTTTCACCGCGCCGACGGTGCTTCCGGGACCGAGGACGTAGGTGACGCCTTCGGTCGAGCGGATGTCGTCAGCGACGCCCGCGGCGAGCGACTCGACGGTGCCGCCGCCGGTCTGTTTCGACGACTGGAGGTCCTCCGCGACGGGGACGTGCGCGACCGCCCGAAGCTCCGGCCTGACCTCGCCGTCGCGGTAGTCGTCCTCGTCGATGTCCATGACCTCGCGGGCCTCGGTCCGCTCGAACGAGGTGACGACGTGGGCGGCGTCCTCGGGCGAGACGGCGAACACGGAGGAGTAGACTTTCACGCCCGCGGGGACGCCCAGCATCGGCACGTCGGTCCCGTCGAGCGCCTCGGCCACGTCCGCCGCGGTGCCGTCGCCGCCGACGAACAACACGAGGTCCGCGTCGGCGTCGACGAACGCCTCGGCGGCGGCGACGGTGTCGGCCGCGCTCGTCTCGTCGCCGGACGGCTCGCCGAGCACCTCGGGGTCGAAGCCGGCGTCTCGGGCGGCGGCCGCGCCCATCTCGCCGCCCCACGCGAGCAGTTCCGCCTCGGGGGCGGCCTCGAAGAGCCGAGAGAGCGCCCGTCGCGCCCGCTCGGGCGACCGCGGCTCCGCGCCGCGCGCTCTGGCCTCCGCGACTTTCCCGTCGGTTCCCTTCAGGCCGACCCGGCCGCCCATCCCCGCGACGGGGTTGACGACGACACCGATTCGCATGACTGAACGAACCCGCGCCCCGGGGAAAAGCGACGCGGTAGCCGACGAGAGAGGAGCCGGCGAGAGGGGAGCCGGCGAGAGGCGACTGGGTCGCGCCCCCACGGGTTCGCTGACGCTCACGCCGCGACAACTGTCGCCAGAACCTCACCGTTTAAGAACCGGACGTGGGAACTGTCACCTATGATTCCGCTATCAGCCAGCGAGCAGGTGTTGCCGACCTCGGAGACGGCCGCGACCGTGCTTCTCGTGGGTATCCTCATGACCGCCGGGTGGCTCTGGTACCTCCAGCGCTGACCCGTCGGCCGGCCGACCCTACTCTTCGTACAGGTCGACTCGCGCTTCGAGCCACGCGGCCGCCGATTCGACCGTCTCCTCGTCGGCTCCGGCGAGTTTGATTCTGACGTGGTCGCCGGGGTAGCTCCCGACGGTCACGTCGAACGCCGATTGGACGGCCTCGAACCGCTCGATGAGCGAGCTTTCGGGCTCCGAGGTGTGGACGAACCGGACGTGGGTCCGCTCGCCGGCGAACTCGTCGGCGACGCGGGCGAACATGGCTTTCATCTCGCCGGGGACGCCGGGGAGCACGTACACCGAGCCGACGACCGCGCCGGGCGCGACGCCCTCGTCGTTCGGGAGCATCCGCGACCCCGCGGGGAGGTCGGTCGTCCCCTCCACGAGGTCCGCCGCGGAGTAGCCGCCGTTGGTCTCCAGCCACTCCTCGGCGTCGGCGTTCCGCTCCAGCGAGCGCCCGAACGCGGCCGCGACGCTCTCCATCGTCACGTCGTCGTGCGTCGGCCCCAGTCCGCCGGTGACGACGACGGCGTCGTACTCGGCGTGGTACTCGTTGACGACGCGGGCGATGTCGGCGACGCGGTCGGGGACCGTCGTCACGCGCTCGACGGAGACGCCTCGCGCCGTCAGTTCCTCGCAGAGCCACGCGGCGTTCGTGTTGACGGTGTCGCCGGCGAGGAGTTCGTCCCCGACGGTGACCACGGCGACTTGCATACCCCGAGGTAGCGCGCTGCGAGGCAAAAAAGCGTTCACACCGGCGAACCGGGTCGGCCGGGCGATACCGCGGCTCAGTCGTCCGTCGGCGGTCGTCGTTCGTCAGCGGTCGTCGTCTTCCACGTCCAAGCCGAGTTCCTGTCTGCGGTCGCGGAGCGCCCGAATCTGCCGGCGGTAGTAGAGTATCCCCGCGCCGCCGACCAGCACCGAGACGGCCGCGACGGCCGCGAAGATACCGAGGTCGCGCTGGAGGTAGAACTGCACGACGACGTTCCCATCGGTCACTTCGTCCCACCGGATGTGAAGCCGGTCGTCGACGACTTCGGTGTCGTAGCCCGACGGCCGGACCGACCCGAATATCGGGAAGTCGACGCGGCGGTCCGCGGGCAGGACGACCTCGTAGCTCCCCTCGACGAAGACGGGCAGCGAGAACCGCTTCGGCGTCGAGGACGAGCTAAACGCGAGCTTTCCGTCGCGTCCGGCGTCCTCGGGGAGCGTGACGTTCGTGATGCGGTCGTTCTGCGTCACGTCGCCGCCGCGGGCCTTCAGTTCGGTCCCGTTGAGGACGGTCCCGTTGTCGTAGCGGTAGCGGACCGCCTCGACCGAAAGCGGCGTCCGACTGCCGAAGCCGTCGAACCGGTAGAGCTCGACCGAGGAGCTGTTGACCTCGTAGACCGCGCGGAACCGGCCGTTGTCCTGCACCGTGATGTGCGCATCAGTCTCGGCGGTCCACGCGTAGTCGCCGTCGGGCGCGGCGTCGAGCCGGTCGTTCGAGACGCTGGAGGTGCCGCCGAGACACCCGGCGGTCACGAGGAGGAGGGCGAGCGCGGCGATACCGACGAGGAGTCGCCTGTTCATCGTCTTACTGGCCGATGACGCACTTCAGCTCCGCCGGCAGGTACGAGCCGATGCTGGCAAGGAGCCCCGGCGGGTCGGTCTCGTCCCGGCAGACGATGCTCTGTTCGAGCAGGCCGAGGCGCTCGACGGTCACGATGTCCTTCGCGTGGCCGGCGCGGTTGACCGTCGCGCGGACCTCGCCGCGGGTCGCGCTGTTGACGTTGACGCGACCGCTCCCGCGGGTCCAGTCGTAGAGGCGGTCGACCTGCTCGTCGGCCAGCCGCGAGGGCCCCTCGTCGCCGCCGTAGACGAACGTCAGCGGCATGTGCTGGACGAGGCCGAAGCGGTCGCGAATCTGGGTCGCGGAGCCGCGGCCGAGGCCGAGTTCCTCGGTCGGGATGCGCACCTCGATGCCCGCGTCGAGGACGAAGCCGTCGTCGTCCCAGTGTTCGAGGGTGCCGACGTAGGTCTCGCCGGCCGACAGATGCGGCGTGACCTCGCCCCACTCCTCGCGGAGGACGTTCCGCGCGACCGTCTCGTCGTCGCCGGAGACCGTCACGGAGATAAAGCCGTCGTCGCGGACGCCGATGTCGTACGTCACGTCGAGGTCGCCGATGTCGTTGGCGACGAGCGACGTGAGGCTGTCGAGCGCCCGCTCGCGGGCGTCACCGTCGATGTAGCACTTCGTTGCGAGAACGACCATTCAGTTCGTCCCCGTCACTTCGACGTTGAGCTCGTCGCGAAGCTCCTCGATGCGTCGCTCCATCGCGTCGACGAGGTCGTCGTTGTCCATCGGTTCGAGCTGCGCGCCCGTCTCGGGGCACTGGAAGCCGTGTTCCATCGCCTCGGAGAACTCGAAGCGGATGCCGGCGGGTTCCGAGAGGTAGAACTCGTGGTTGCGCTCGTAGTCGAGGCGCTCTTCGAGCGCGTCGAGGAGGCGGTACATCTCCTCTTCGAGGTTCTCGGGGATGTTCTCGTAGTGGAAGGTCCAGAGGTAGGTGAGCCAGCCGGAGTCCTCGTCGCGGACGCGGCGGTACGACGCGAGGTCGTTCTCGTAGAGAATAAACAGCGCGCGGCGCACGTCGTTGAGTTCGAGCCGCAGTTCCTCGGCGAGTTCCTCGTCGGTGACCTCGCCGTCCGGGGGTGCCGCCGCGACCGGCATCCCGGTTGGCCCGACCAACTCGTGGAGGTACTTCTGGATAACAGGGTCGTTCAGTAACTCCTCAAAAGCCATTGTGCGAAATGGCGTCAGGAACGCCATTAAGTCTTATTACTCCCGGGCAGCGGAGAACCGCAAGCGGGCGCGCCGACGCTCCGATTACTCCTCGTCGGCCGGGACGACTTTCTTGCCCGTCGCCATCGGAACCACCCGGTTTTCTGCGTCCTCCCACTCGCGGTCGAGTTCGCGCCCGTCGAACAGGCGGTCGAGGAACACCGCGAGGCCCGCGACCTCCGAGTGCGGCTGGTTCGTGACGCCGACGTTCCAGTCCGCCCCCTCGTACACCTCGAAGGGGACTTTCTCCCCGCCGACGACGACGAGGAGCGGTTCCTCGGCGTGCGCCTCGCGGATGTCGGCTTCAACGTCCTGAACGCGCTCGCCGTACATCGTGAGATGGACGACCGTTCCCTCCCAGTTGCGGATGACGCCGTTGAGCGCCTCGGTGAGTTCGACCTCGAAGGGGCCGCCGAACCGGCCCGTGATGTCCTCGACCGTCTCCATCGAATGGCCGGCGTTGTCCGGGAGGATGACCCGGTCAGCACCGAGCGCGCGGGCCGTCAGGCCGACGTGCGTCGTCATCCGGTCGTCGCGCCCCGGTCGGTGTCCGTACCGGAGGACGGCGACCTCGGGTTCGTTGTGCATGTCTCTCCGAAGACGGCGGGGGAAAGTGGTGCTTTCGGAACGCGGGCGGCGGTCGCCGGGGACGGGTTGATGGGCGTCACCGACGCCCGCTCGCGGCCCGGAGGGGAAACGGACTTATCACTCGGCCGAATCATCTGTGCCATGTCGCTGGAACTCTCCGACAAGCGCGTCCTCGTGACCGGGGGCGCGGGACTCGTCGGCTCTCACCTCGCCGCACACCTCTCCGAGGACAACCACGTCGTCGTCGCCGACGACCTCTCGAAAGGCGCTCGGGAGCGGGTCCCCGACGGCGTCGAGTTCGTACAGGCCGACATGACCGACCCGGATGACGTCTCCGAGGCCGTCACCGAGGACCTCGATATCGTCTTCCACTTCGCGGCCTACACGGACACGAACTACGGCAACCCCCGACAGCTGTTCGAGGAGAACACCGAGATGACGTACAACGTCCTCGAACGGATGCAGGAGGTCGGCGTGTCGGATATCGCCTTCACCTCCTCGTCGACCATCTACGGCGAGGCCCCGCGACCGACGCCCGAGGACTACGCCCCCCTCGAACCCATCAGCATCTACGGCTCCTCCAAGCTCGCCGACGAGGGCCTGCTTTCGACGTTCGCCCACTCCTACGACTTCACGGTCTACATGTACCGCTTCGCCAACATCGTCGGCCCGAACCAGCGCGGCAACGTCATCCCCGACTTCATCGAGAAGCTCCTCGAAGACCCCGAGACGCTCGAAATCCTCGGCGACGGCCGACAGGAGAAGTCCTACCTCCACGTCGAGGACTGCATCGACGCGATGTGTCACGTCGTCGAACACGCCGACCGCGACTACAACGTCTACAACCTCGGCACGCGGACGACGACCTCCGTGACGACCATCGCCAACATCGTCGCCGACGTGCTGGACCTCGACCCCGAGTTCGAGTACACCGGCGGCGACCGCGGCTGGACCGGCGACGTGCCGAAGATGCGCCTCTCTATCGAGAAACTCTCGGCGCTCGGCTGGGAGCCCGACGGGTCGAGCGACCAAGCCGTCCGCCGCGCCGCCGAGGAACTCGCAGCAGAGCTTCGCGCCGAATACGAATAACGGCTGCCGACGCTCACAGCCGCGACCGACACCGACAATCGCGGCCGACGCCCGGGGCGACCCCGAAACCCGCCCCCGGAGCGAGCCACCTTTCTACCGCGACTCCCTACCCCGGAGCGTGCAGGTCGTCGGCTACGATACCGGAACCCCCGCGCTGCTCGTGAGCGCGAGCGACGGCATCGACTCGGTCGCGCTCGCCCCCGGCACCGAACTCGACTACCGCCTCGGCGACCGCCACTGCGCGGGCACCATCCACGACGACCGCCACGTCGCCTGCGACAATACTCGTGCGCCGTACTGTTCTGACCACCGCCACACGTGGGTCTGCGCGAAGTGTACGGGGACGTGTCTGAAAGACGAGATGGACTGCTACGAGGACCACGCGGTCTACCTCGCGGCGTTCGCCCCCGACACGTTCAAGGTCGGCGTCACCCGCGAGTGGCGGCTCGACACCCGCCTGCGCGAGCAGGGGGCGGACCGCGCGGCCCACGTCCGGACGTTCTCGGACGGCCGGGTCGCCCGCGAGTACGAGGCCGAACTGGCGACCGAGATTCCCGACCGCATCCGCGTCCCGACCAAAATCGAGGGGTTCGGCCGGTCGGTCGACGCCGCGGCGTGGGACGACCTCCTCGCCCAGTTCGACCCCATCGAGACGTTCGCGTTCGACTACGGCCTCGACCTCGACGACTCGCCGGTCGCAGAAACCGTCGCCACGGGGACCGTCCGCGGCGTGAAGGGGCGCGTGCTCGTCCTCGACCACCGCGGGACGGCCTACGCGGTGGACCTGCGCGACCTCGTCGGCCACGAACTCGACGACGGCGGGACGGACCGCGACCTCCAGTCGAGCCTCGGCGCGTTCGGGTGAGCGGTGCGGTTCTCAGAGACCGTCAGCACTTTCCGGGAGGACGGCCAATTCGCTCTCATGGCTGACGACGAACCCGCAGACGAGACGCAGACGCCCGACGAGGGCGACGACGGCGAAGAGGAGAAGTCGTTCCGCGAGCGGGTCGAAGAGATTCGACAGCGCCGCGAGGAAGAGCGCGAAGAGGGCGAGCGCCCCGACCCCGAAGAGATGATGGGCGGCGGCGGTCCCGGCGGCATGGGCGGCGGCGGCAACCCCTTCGCGCAGATGATGAGCGGCATGATGGGCGGCGGCGGCCCCGGCGGCATGGGCGGCGGCGGCATGGGCGGCGGCGGCATGGGCGGCGGTCCCGGCGGTATGGGCGGCGGCCAGAGCGGCCCGCGCGACCCGGAAAAGGGAAGCGGAAGCGACGAACAGCTCGTCCGCGAGGTCCGACAGCTCCGCGACGAGGTCCGTGACGTGAACCGCGAACTGCGACGCATCGCCGACGCGCTCGAAGACCGCGACTGACGCGGTTTCGCAGTCGGTCTCGCTGTTTTATTTCGACGCCAATCGGTCGTAGAGCGCCGCGAGTCGGTCGACAGAGCGGTCGACGCTCACCTCGTCGCGGCGGTCGAGACAGCGCGCGCTGAGTGCCTTCCGCTCCGCCAGCGCCCGCCGAATCCCGCGGCGGAAATCCTCCAAATCCCCGGACTCGTAGTGATAGCCGGTCACGCCGTCGAGGACGGTGTCCTCCAGCGCGCCCTCGTTGACGCCGACGACGGGCGTCCCGCAGGCGTTGGCCTCCAGCGCGACGAGCCCCTGCGTCTCGACCGGGCTCGGGAAGCAGAACACGTCGAGCGCGGAGTAGAACGCCGGCAGCTCCTCGCGGTCGAGGAAGCCGAGGAAACGAGCGTCCACGCCGAGGTCGTCGGCGAGGGAGGATAGCTCGTCGCGTGCGGGCCCGTCGCCGCCGAAGACGAGCGTCGCGTCGAGGTCGGCCGCGGCCCGGACGAGTTCGTCGAGGCGCTTCTCGTAGCCGTGCCGACCCGTGTAGCCGATGAGCGGGCCGTCACCGAGGTCGTAGCGGCGGCGAAAGTCGCCGCCCTCGACGGGTTCGAACCGCTCTACGTCGATGCCGTTCGAGAGGACGACGATTTCGGCCTCGACGCCGACCTCGTCGACCAGGCGGCGCTCGGCGTCCTCGCTCGGGACGATGACCGCGTCGGCGCGGTCGAAGAACCACCGCTCGTAGCGTTCGGCGGTGCGCTCGACGCCGCGCTCGATAGCGCCGACGGAACTGAGGTACTCGGCGTACTCGCCGGTCGGGGTGTGGTAGGTCGCCACGAGCGGGAGGTCGCGCCGGCGGGCGAGTCGGAGGCCGGCCAGTCCGAGGCCGAACGGGGTGTGGGCGTGGACGACATCCACGTCGTCGACGGCTCCCGGAATCCGCGGCGCGCCGATTCGAATCCCCTCGTAGAACGGGAAGGGAAGGCTCCGGACGCCGTACTCGCCCGGTTCCGGGTCGTAGTCGTCGTCCGCCGGGAACACCACGTCCATGCGGCCGCCGCGGCGGTGCCACCGCTCGCGCCACGTCTGAATCGTGTAGGTGACGCCGTTGACGGTCGGCAGGTACGTGTCCGTGAACGCGGCGACCGACTGCATGGCCGTTCGTGCGACTCCGACGGGATAAACCGTTGTGACTTCCCGCTGGACTGTCGTGTGTTAGCGTGCCAGCTTCCAGATGGTCGAGTATCTCGCCGGTCAGCCTTCGAGTCGCCCGGCCAGCGCGTCCTCGTACGTCTCGACGAGCCTGTCGCCGACGCGGTCGAGGCTGTGTTCGGCGGCGGTCTCGCGGGCGTTCTCGCCGAGCCGTCGCCGGAGGTCGGGGTCGCGGGCGAGGAGGTCGAGCGCCCGGCGGAACTCCGCGTCGGTCGAACACTTCAGGCAGTCGTGGCCGTGGGTGTAGAACTCCTCGAACACCGGGATGTCGCGGAGGACGACCGCCTTCCCGCAGGCCATCGCTTCGAGGACCGCGATGCCCTGATTTTCGTTTTTCGTCGCGAACAGATAGACGTCGCCCGCGCCGAACGCGCCGCGGATATCGTCTATCCAGCCGGTGAACGTGACGTTCTCGGGAGCGTTTTCGACCCAGTACCGCACCGTCTTCGAGGCGTGCGGGCCGGTGTCGTAGGGGCCGAACCACGCGAAGTCGTAGTCGGTCTCCTGCGCGAGCGTGCAGAACGTCGTGAGCCCCTTGCGCTCGAAGACGTTGCCGACGGTGAACACGGTCATCCCGTCGAGGTCGTACTCCGCTCGGTACTCGTCGCGGAGGTCTTCGAAGCCGTCGAGCGCGTCGGTGTCGACGCCGTTCGAGACGGGGCGAATCGGCGCGTCGACCGGGTAGGATTCGAGGGTTCGCTTCGTGTACTCGGAGGGACAGAGCACCACGTCGGCCTGCGAGTAGAACCACTTGAGGTACTTCCCGAGGGCGGGGGCGACCGCGGTCGACCCGCGGAAGCTCTCGGCGAAGTCCTCGCGGGTGACGTGCGAGTGGAGGACGAGCGGGATGTCGTTGCGTTTGGCGTGTCTGGCCACGGCGAGCGAGCCGGGGCCGATGAGGTTGCAGTGGGCCACGTCGTAGTCGCGGACGACCCCGTCGCCCCGCAGGAGGCCCGCGGCACCCGCGGCGACCGACTCGGGCCACGGGGAGGTGACGACCTCCACGTCGGTCGTGGCGAGGGCCGCCCGCTGCTGGTCGGTGGCGGTGCCGATGCCGCTACGGTCGAGTTGCGAGGCGAACTCGAGGTAGTTCAGGACGCGCACAGTCGCCGTTTTTCCGGCCGGGGTATCACAGTATCGGCTTCGGTTCCTCGGTGTCGGTCCCGCGTCGCGGTTCGGAACGTCTTTGTTCGGGCCGCTCGCCCGAACGTGTATGAACATCGCGGAGGAGCGCATCGACCGACTCCACGCCCTCGCCCGCGAGGCGGCGAGCGACCGCGACCACGACCGCGCCCGGGAGTACGTCCGCCTCGCCCGTCGCGTCGCGGAGCGGAACCGCTGCGGCCTCCCCAGAGCGTTCCGCCGGTTCACCTGCGACGACTGCGACGCCTACCTCCGCCCCGGCGTCAACGCCCGCGTCCGGACCCGCGCCGGCGGCCACGTCGTCGTCAGGTGCGACTGCGGGGCGACGAAGCGCTATCCCTACTGACCGCCCGACGGCGATTTCGGTAGAATCGCCCCGTTCCCGCGTGTGTACGACAACCAAACGGCCGCCAAAGCCTTACTATTGAAGCCCTCTGGCACATAGTGGAGGCCACACATGAACACGCAGGAGCTGCGGAAGGAGGCCCACGACCTCGACGTGACCGTCTGGGTGGGTAAGAGCGGCATCGAATCGGTGGTCGGCGAACTCAACGACCAGCTGGCAGACCGGAACCTCGTGAAAGCGAAGTTCCTCCGGGCGGCGCTCGGGGGCACGACGGTCGACGAGGTCGCCGCTGATCTCGCGGAGCGCGTGAACGCGGACCTGATAGAGACCCGGGGGAAGACAGCGGTCTACCACCGATGAACGCGCTCGCAGTCCCGCTCCAACTGCAGGGTGACGGCGGTGCTGTCGGCCGGATTCTCACCCAGCAGAACGTCCCGTACGCCGAGACGCTCGGGACGCTCTTGGGTCTCGTTCTCGGCTTCGCCGTCGTCTACATCGTCGGCAAGGCCGTCGTGTCGTCCGCGCTCAACCGCGTCCTCGACCGGCGCGGCGCGGACGAACACGCGAAAAAGCCCCTGATGAAAATCGCGACCCTCGTCGTGGCGTTCGTCGCCCTCGGCGCTGGGTTCGCGTTCGCCGGCCTCGGCAACATCCTGCAGTCGCTCGCCACCATCGGCGCGGCCGCGACGCTCGCAATCGGCTTCGCCATGCAGGACGTCATCGCCAACTTCGTCGCCGGCATCTTCATCTTCACCGACAAGCCGTTCCGCATCAACGACTGGATTGAATGGGACGGCAACTCCGGTATCGTCGAAGACATCTCCTTCCGCGTGACGCGGGTTCGCACGTTCGACAACGAACTGCTCACCGTGCCGAACTCGCAGCTCACCGACGGCGTCATCAAAAACCCCGTCGCGAAGGACAAACTCCGCTTGCAGGTGCCGTTCGGCATCGGCTACGACGACGACATCCAGCAGGCGACAGACATCATCCTCGACGAGGCCGAAGCGCACGACGGCATCATGACGACGCCCGAGCCGTCGGTCAGGCTGACCGAACTCGGTGACTCGTCGGTCACGCTCAAGTCGCGCATCTGGATTTCCCAGCCCAGCCGCGCCGACTTCGTCAAGACCCGCGGCGAGTACGTCACCGCCGTCAAAGAGCGGTTCGACGAGGAGGGCATCGACATCCCCTACCCGAACCGCACCCTCAGCGGCGAACTCTCGGTCGGCGGCGCAGAGCGCCTCGCGCAGTCCAACGACTGAGGCACACGACCGACCGCGGGGGACCGCCCCGCCCGGTTCACACGCCGACTCGCCTTTTTCACACCCGATTCGACAGCGCCGCGACAGCGCCGGTTAGAGTTCGATGCGCTCGACGAGCCGGTCGTCGGACTTCGTGTTGACCGCGACGATGCGGACGTGGTCTTCGAGGCCCGAGCCGTCGAGTTTCGCCTTCAGGAGGTTGTCGACCTGATAGACGCCGGCGGCGTTGAGCATCTCGATTTCGACGAGGACCGCCGACTCCTCGCCGGGCTTGAGGACGACGTCCTTGATGGCGCGACTGGAGAGCGTGTTGATGCCGCGGCCGCCCTTCTCGTAGGGGATGCGCGACCGGCCGCGCTCCATGTCAAGCGCGTCGGCGACGCGGATGACGCCGGCTTCGAGCGTGAGCGGGTCCTCCTCGCGGTGGTGACAGAGGATGGCGTGGAGGACTTCGGCCTTGATGCGGACCGCGTCGGCGAGGTCGTAGAACTCGGGGAGGAAGCGGTCGAGGACGTCCGACGCGAGCGGAATCGAGTAGTAGGCGTGGTTGTCGCGGTGGACGACGTGGCCGATGTCGTGCAGTTGCGCCGCGAGAGCGATGATGACCGGCTCGTCGGCCTCGTCGAGCCCCTGTTCGGCCGCGCCGTTGAACTCGCAGCCGCCGGCCTTGAGCAGGTCGTACAGTCGGAGTGCGCGGTTGAGGACGATTTCGATGTGCTTCGGGCCGTGGTCGTTGTAGCCCTTGCGCGTCACCGCGTTGACGTTCTGCGCTTCGAGGAGCGTCGTCACCTCTTCGTCGTCGAGGAGCACGGGGAGCACCTCGTTGAGCTTCTCGTCGGGGAAGGCGTGGTCCGCCTCGGGGTCGTAGACGCGGCCGCCGTTCAGGGTGTCTTCGGTATCGCTCATGACCCGCAAGGTAGTCGCACGGAGAGAAAAGGACTTGGGCTCCGAATCAGGTGCGCTACCGCGTCACGCTGTGTCTCGGTCCTACGCGGCCTCGCTCGGCGCTTCGAGTTTTCCGGCGGCGGCCTCGACCGCCTCGTAGTCGGGTTCGACGCCGGGGTCGTCGCTGACCCACGCGTAGGTGACCTCGCCGTCGCCGTCCACGACGAACACCGCGCGCTTCGCCACGCGGTTGACGCCGAGGTCCGCGAAGTCCATCGCCACGTCGTAGGCGTCGACGAGTTCGCGGTTCGTGTCGCTGATGAGGCCGAAGTTGAGGCCGTTCTGCTCGGCGAACTCCGTCAGCGTGAACGGCGTGTCGATGCTGATACCGTACACCGTCGCGCCGACGTCCTCGAAGTTCGCCATCTGGTCGCGGAACGTGCACATCTCGGTGGTGCACGTCCCGGTGAAGGCCGCGGGGAAGAACGCGAGGACGATGGGCGCGTCGTCGAGATTCTCGGAGAGCGTGAACGACTCGATGTCGCCGTCGATGTCGGTGAGCGGTGCGGTGAAGTCCGGGGCGGCGTCGCCGACTGATACCATACGAGGGTGTTCGACTCCGCCCACATTATTTCACCGTCGGCGGAAATTCAGGGGTACCGCCGACGGCGGGCTCGCTGGCCGCCCCCGCAGCGGCCGACCGACTGCGCTCGACACACCGGCCACAAGCTTTTCGTAGGAGTGACGCGCCGAGACGTGTCGATTCGGCGGATGCGGGCGTTCCGACGCGCCGATATTCCGTCTTTCCAGAACCCGTAGAAGGCAAAAAGCCTATAATTGCCACTAGGTAACGCAGAAATAGATGTTCGAGACCATCACCCCACTGTTCCCGGGACTCCCGGGCGGGCCCGAGCTGCTCGTCGTGCTGCTCATCGTCGTCTTGCTGTTCGGCGCGAACAAGATTCCGAAGCTCGCTCGGTCCTCCGGGCAGGCCATCGGCGAGTTCCAGCGCGGCCGCGAAGAGATCGAAGACGAACTGCAGGACATGACGGGCGACGACGACGAAGACGAAGACGACGCGACCAGCGAGAGTTCCGCCGACTCGGTTTCGACCGACTCGGTTTCGACGGAATCGTCGAACTGACCACAGCTCACTGTCTCTCTTCTGTCCGCCCAGCGCGAACCACGCGATTTTTGACCGATCCTGAGAGACAGCGCCGTGGGGCGTGTGGCCTAGTGGACAGGGCGAGAGGTTCCTAACCTCTCGATCGCGGGTTCGAATCCCGTCACGCCCGCTTCTCTCACTGCGTTCGTTCAGCGGGCGTTCCTGAGTCCCACTTCACTTCGCTCGAGGGACTCCCGTCACGCCCGTGGTCGTGACGGCGGAGCGAGTCCGATAACGCACCATGCGGGATTCGTAATCCTACGAGACGAGCGAAGTGAGTCTCGGTCCGGTTCGAATCCCGCCGCGCCGACCTCTCTCACTTCGTTTGTTCGGGCGACGCCGCGTACATCGCAACCGCTCCGCGTGTGCTCAATCCCGTCACGCCAGACGCTCTCACGTCGTTCCTGACGCTGCCGTTCCTGCGTTCCACTCGCTTCGCTCGCGGGACTCACGCCATACGCCGACCCTGCTGGAGATAAATCCCTACTTTAACGGTGCGCTCGGCCGGGGAGTCGATACCGACCCTACATAAATGAGTATAAAAATAGAACTTAAACAGACCTTAAATTGTGAGTTAATTGGGAAAAAGACTTTTCCATCGGCCCGAATACCCGGTGACAATGGCAACCGACGACGCCGACGGAGGAGACCAACAGGCGTTATCCGGCGATGTGACGTCGCCGGCGGAGAGTGACGCCGCTCCGAAGCAGGCGTCGAACGCGCGCGTCGGGTCGTACACGTGGGCCGACTTTCTCGACGAGTACGGGAGCGACGGCGATGTCGAATCCCTCTACGGGAGCGACCCGCGGACGCAACGCGACGCGCCCGGTACGTCCCGGTGGGAAGACGACGACGGGTCGGCGTCGACGCCGACCCGGGCCGACTGGGACCGCGTCGGCCTCGACCCCGAGGAGTATCTCGACTGTCACCCGGTCGACGTGGCGGCGTTCGTGGGCGACCGCGGCGCGCACGCGAAGAACCTCAATGAGCAGTTCGAAGCCTTCTGCGACCCCGAGACGACGCCCGTCGTCAAGGGCGTCTGGCTGTGGGAACACTACAAACGCGAGTACTACTACGAGGACGACGGCGCTCGCCCGCGGGATTCGGCGGGCGAAATCGTCCCCTTCGACGGCGAGGCGGCGCTGGGCTTCGACCCCGACCACATCGAGAACGCGGTCGCGCGGGCCGGCCAGCGCGCCGAGGAACTGGCCGCTGTCGTCGACGAGCGAACGGTCGACGTCGACCCCGAGTTCGACGAGGACGCGTTTTTCTCCAGCGTCGACGGCACGACCACGCTGGCGAACCGCTACGACCTCGAAAAGGCCGTCCCGGTGGAGAAGAAGACGCACTTCCGCGAGGTCGAACGGTACTGGGTGAACAAACCCTACGCGTTCGTCATCATCTTCCACTCCGTCAAGGAGAACGAAAAGAAGTACTACGTCGTCGAACCGCACCTGAACCGCATCGAAGACGACCTGACGGAGTTCCTCACCAACAAGCTTCGGACCGCCATCAAGTACGGCGACGACAGCGTCGTCGAGGGCGGCCGCGACAACCGCGGGCGGGTCATCGAGGCCGAGACCTACGAACTGCTCTCGCGGTACGACCTCTACGACCCGCCGGCGTCGGCGTCTGCGGCCGCGGCGGCCGGAGACGACGGTTCGACCGCCGACGCGGCCGCTGACGCTGACGGCGCGGCGGAGTCGTCGGGCCTCGCGTCCCGGCTCGGACTGGGCGGTCTCTTCGGCGGCGGCAACGGCTCGTCGGCCGACGGTTCGACGACCGCCGCGACCTCCGGGCGGTTCGGCGGTCTCGGTTCTCGGTTGGGGCTGAACGCAGTCTTCGGCGGTCGCGCACGAACCGCCGACGAGGACGAACCGCTCGGCGGCATCGACGGCATCGCGGCCCGACCCGAGTCCGCGGTCCTCGCCGACGACGCCGACGTCCTGAACGACTACCAGGTGCGGAAGCTCCAGTACTACCTCCGCCGCGACTTCATCGGCTACGAGCGCATCGACGGCATCAAACACGACATCAACGTCGAGGACATCTCCTGCGACGGCTACAACTCGCCGGTGTTCGTCTACCACTCCGACTACGAGCAGATCATCTCGAACGTCTACCACGGCGAGGGCGAACTCGACGACTTCGTCGTGAAACTCGCCCAGCGCTCGGGGAAGGGCATCTCGAAGCGCCGCCCGCAGGTGGACGCGACGCTCCCCGACGGGTCGCGCGCACAGCTCACGCTCGGCCGCGAGGTGTCGGACCACGGGACGAACTACACCATCCGCCAGTTCAAGGACGTTCCCTTCACGCCAATCGACCTCATCAACTGGTCGACGTTCTCGCTGGAGGAGATGGCGTTCCTCTGGCTCTGCATCGAAAACGACAAGAGTCTCATCTTCGCCGGCGGCACGGCATCGGGGAAGACCACCTCGCTCAACGCCGTCTCGCTTTTCATCCCGTCGAACACGAAAATCGTCTCCATCGAGGACACCCGCGAGGTCGAACTGCCCCAGCGCAACTGGATTGCCTCCGTCACCCGGCCGTCGTTCGCGGACGACGACAAAGGCGACGTGGACGAGTTCGACCTGCTCGAAGCCGCCCTCCGCCAGCGCCCCGACTACATCGTCATGGGCGAGATTCGCGGCGAGGAGGGGCGGACGCTGTTCCAGGTCATGTCCACGGGTCACACCACGTACACGACGTTCCACGCGGACTCGGTCGGGGAGGTGCTCAAGCGGTTTACGACCGCGCCCATCAACGTCTCGAAGACGATGTTCACCGCCCTCGACCTCGTGTCCATCCAGACCTCGACGCGGGTCGGCGGCAACAAGGTGCGCCGGAACAAATCGCTCACCGAAATCAACCACTACGACCCCGAAAACGACGAGATTAACGTCCAAGACGTCTACCAGTGGCAGGCCGAGACCGACGAGTTCCTCCAGATGGGCTCGTCGAACACGCTCGAAGAGATAAAGTTCGACCGCGGCTGGAATCAGGAGACGGTCGAACTGGAGATATTCAAGCGACAGGTCATCCTCGCGTACCTCATCGACCGCGGGCTCAACACCTACACGCAGGTCGCAGCGACGTTCCAGGCGTTCATCAACGACCAGGACACCATCCTCGGGCTGATGGCGACCGACGACCTCGAACGCAGCCTCGAAGACCTCCGGGAGATGGAATCGGTGCACATCAACATCGACCCCGACAGCGAGGCGATGGTCCCCCGGCCCGACCCGCCCGAACACGTCCGGCAGTTGGCGAAGGATATCCTCCGCCGGGCCGAAGACGAACTGTTCCCCGACTACCGCGACCGCGACGTGGGCGAGGTCGCGGAGGCGCTCAACCACATGCGCGACGCCCCGGACGTGGAGGCGACCCCCGGCGAGCGGGACGAACTCGACTCGCTCGACGCGTCGAGCGGCGACCCAGAACTCGACGAGGGGCGCGACCGAGCCGAACTGGACGCGGGCGACGACACGCCCGAAATCGACGGCGACCGCGGCCCCTCGTCGCTCGACGGCGAGAGCGAGACGCCGGCGCTGGACGCGGGACGCGACGCCGACGAGGGCGACACCGACGACACCGCCCCTGACGACACCGACGCCGACGACGAACCGGGCGGTTTCGGAGACGACGACGGCCCGTTCGGGTTCAACGACGACGGCGTCTCGTTTTCCGACCCCAACGACGGCGCAGACCTCGACGACTTCTTCGGCGCGTTCGGTATCGAGGGGGAATCGGAGTCGGGAGCGGAACCGGGGTCGGAATCGGGGTCGGAGTCGGGGTCGCCCGCGGACCCGGACGACGAACCGAGCCGAAGCGACGAGGGCGGCCACGAAGACGAGACGTGGGGCGGATTCGAGGCGGTCGATGCCGACGACCCCCCGGACGACGCGGGCGAGCGCGGCTCCGACTCCGGCGAGGGAGCGTAGATGAGCAATCTCGACTCGAAGACCTCGGGCGGGCTCGACCGCAGTACCGACACCCTCGGCGACGCGTTCTACCCGCTGTTTCAGCTCCTCTTCGACGAGGACGGAGAGTTCGTCTCCGACATCGAAACGAAACTCCAGCAGGCCCGGATGCCCGACACCGTCGAACTCTACCTCTCGCGAGCGCTCGCGGTCGGCGTGCTCGTCGGGCTCGTGTCGTGGCTCGTCGGGATGCTCGTCGGTTACGGCGTCTTCGCGCTCGGGCTCGTCTCGGCGGACTCGGTGAGCCTCGGGATTCCGGTCGGGAGCGAGGCCACGGCGGACACGCTTCGGTCGCTCGCGATGCCCGCGGCGGTCGTCGTCTCGGGGCTCGTCTTCGGGTCGCTCGGCTTCGCCGGCGGGTTCGGGACGCTCGTCGCCATCCCGTACTCGACGGCGTCCGCCCGCAAACGCGAGATAAACATGCTCCTGTCGGACGCCGTCTCGTTCATGTACGCCCTCTCGGTGGGCGGGCTGAACCAACTGGAGATTCTGGAGGCGATGGCCCGTGCCGAAGACACCTACGGCGAGGTCTCTCGGGAGTTCCAGAGCATCGTCCAGGAGACGGAGTACTTCGGGACCGACTACCGCAACGCCATCCGCCAGCAGGCGCTTTTGACCCCCTCCGACGAGCTCTCGCAGTTCCTGACGGACATGCTCTCTATCGTCAACTCCGGCGGCGACATGCAGGGCTTCCTCGACGACAAGAAGGACAAGCACCTCCGAACCGCGAAACAACAGCAGGAACAGACGCTGGAGACGATGGAGCTGTTCGGCGAGATGTACATGACGCTGTCGCTGTTCCCGCTGCTTCTCATCATCATCCTCGTCATCATGAGCATGCTCGGGGAGGCCCAGTCGAGGCTGCTGTACGCGACCGTCTACGGGCTCATCCCGCTGACCGGCGTCGGCTTTCTCGTCCTCGTCTCGACGGTCAAACAGGACGAAATCGGCGACGGCTTTCTCAGCCCCGACGACGAGAGCGACCGCCTGCAAGGCCAACAGCGCGAGGGCCTCGTCCACATGGGGCTCGTCGAGAGCTACGTCGGCGAGTTCAGCCTCTTTTCGCGCATCAAGTCCCGCGAGGGGACGTTCAAGACGAAAGAGCTCCTGCGCCGCCCGCACCTGTTTTTCAAGCGGCATCCGCTTTTCACCCTCGCGTTGACGGTCCCGGCGGCGCTCGCGCTCCTCGGCGTCTCCGTCGCCGGCGGGGCCGCCCCGACGACGTGGGACGGGATGATTGCCAACCCCGTCTGGGGGACGTTCATCTGGTTTTACGTCCCGGTCTACCTCGTCGCGGTGCCGCTGACCGCCTTCCACGAGTGGAACGTCCACTCGCGGGCGGCCATCACCGGAAAGCTCTCCGACAACCTCCGCAAGCTGTCGAGCGCGAACGACACCGGCCAGACGCTCCTCGAATCCATCAAGACCGTCTCCGACACCTCCTCGGGGAAGCTCGCCGACGAGTTCGAGGTGATGCACGCGAAGGTCCACTACGGGATGAGCCTCAAGGAGGCGCTCGTCGAGTTCAACAACAAATACCACATCCCGCGGCTCGCCCGGACGGTCAAACTCATCACGAAGGCACAGGAGGCGTCGAGCCAGATTACCGAGGTGCTGACGACCGCCGCCCAAGCCTCCGAGAACCAAGACGACATCGAGCGCGAGCGCATCTCGCGGACCCGGATGCAGGTCGCCATCATCCTCATGACGTACGTGACGCTGCTCGCGGTGATGGCCATCCTGAAGACGCAGTTCCTCGACGTGATGGCCGGGCTCTCGTCGCAGGCGTCGAGTTCCGGCGGCGCGACGACCGGCGGCCCGAGCTTCGGCGGCGGCATCGACCCCGACCTGCTGTCGCTTCTGTTCTTCCACGGCGTCACCATCCAGGCGATGCTGTCCGGGTTCATCAGCGGCTACATCCGCAACGCGGACCTTCTGTCGGGGGTCAAGTTCGTCGTCATCCTCCAGACGCTGTCGCTCGCGGTGTGGATGGTGGTCGGCTGATGCGGCGACGCGGCGGCGACGACGCCCGCGAGACGAGCGGTCGGAGCGCCCGCGCCCAGACGACCATCGACTTCGCCGTCGGCGTCGGCATCTTCCTCCTCGCGGTCGCGTGGGTCGTCGGCACCATCCCGCAGATTCTCGACCCCTTCGAGGCCGAACAGGACCGCCCGCTCGTCGCCAACCGCGCCGCCGACTCGCTCACCCAGCGCCTGCTCGTCGACGACGAGAACCCCGACGTGCTCGACCCGGTCTGTACCGCGGCGTTCTTCGACGGGGACTCGCCCGACGAGCCCCCCGGCGACTGCGACTACGGCAGCGCCGACCCCAACGCCGCGACCGGCATCGGCGCGTCCTACGGGCTCAACGTCACGCTCTCACAGAACAGAAGCGTCGTCGAGACGACCGGCGAGCCGGTCCCGACCACCCGGAGCGTCGTCACCGCCCGGCGGGCCGTTCTCCTCGACGGCGACCTCCACGAGCTATCGGTGAGGGTGTGGTGACCGTGTCCCGCGCACAGGCCCACGCGCTCGAAGCCATCGTCGCCGCGATGGTGCTTCTCGCCAGCGTCACGTTCGCGCTGCAAGTGACCGCGGTGACGCCCCTGACCGCGAGCACGTCGAGCCAACACATCGAAAACCAGCAGGCCGCCGTCGCCGACGGCGTCCTGACGGCGGCCGCCGAGACCGGCGCGCTGAAGCGAACGGTGCTGTTCACGAACCCCGAAAACGGGAGCTTCTACGATATCGACGCGCGCGGCTACTACGTCGACGGCGGCCCGCCGACCGCCTTCGGGGAGATGCTCGACGAGTCCTTCTTGGACCGCGGCATCGCGTTCAACGTCTACCTGCACTACTTGCGCGACCGGGAGGTCAGGCGGACGACTCGCCTCGTGTACATGGGCGAGCCGAGCGACCACGCCGTCTCGCGGACCCGACTCGTGACGCTCGCTGACGACGACGCGCTGACCGAACCGGGCACGTCGCCGGGCGGCGACCCCCGCGCGGTCGAGACGACGAAGACGCTCGAATCGGTCGCCGCCGAGACCGACGAGACGTACTTCATACAGGACGGGAGCGCGGGACCGCTCTACGCCGTCGTCGACGTGGAGGTGGTCGTATGGCGGATGTGACCGACGCGTTCGAGCGCGCGAGCGACGCGGCTGACGACCTCCCACGTCTCGGCGGCGACGACCGCGGCCAGCTGATGCTCGTCGCCGCGCTCGCAATCGCGGTGCTCCTCGTCGGCCTCGCGCTGACGCTCAACACCGCGATTTACACCGAAAACCTCGCCACGCGCACGACCGACACGAACCTCGACGGCGCGGTGAATCACGGCGGCGCAGTCGAGGCGGGAGCGGGGACGCTCCTCGACGAGGTCAACCGCGAGGGCGGCACGTACGGCGAACTCGCCGGTTCGTTCGACGAAGCGTTCGGCAACTGGAGCGACGCGGCCGCGACGCTCGCCGCGGTCAGGGGGGCCGCGACGGACGCCGAGCGCGTCAGCCACGTCCGAGGCACGCGAATCTCCCAGTCCGACGCGGCGCGGAACTTCACGGACAGGAACGAGACGGCCGACTGGACGCTCGCGAGCGACGTCGGCGTTCGCGGCGTCCGGTTCAACGTCTCGCGCGACTCGCTTTCGACGTCGAACGCGTCGTCGTTCCACCTCGTCGTCGACGACGAGACGAACGCGGTCGAAACCGCGGTCTACCGGGACTCGTCTCGGGTCTTCGTGGCCGTCGAGGACGCCGGTGGCGTGGAGACGACTTGTAGCGTCGCGGCCGACGCGGGTGACTACGTCACGATTGACGTCGCCGACGGCCGACTCAACGGGACCGCCTGCGACCCGCTCGACGCGGTCCACACCGACCTCGACGGCTCGGTCACGGTCTCGTATCGGAACGCGTCGGAGGCCGAGGGGACCTACGAACTGTACGTGAACGAGACGAACGCCACGGTCTTCGACGCGACGAAGTACGAACCCGCGGGAAGCGGGTCGTCGCCGGTCGCACAGGAGGCGCTGTACGCCGTCACCGTCTCGTACGTCTACGAGTCGGGCGAGACGTACGTCTCCCGAGAGCTTCGGGTCGCGCCGGGTGAGATTGCGTGACGCCGCCGACGCTTCCGGGCGACCGGGGTGACCGTGCTCGGCGCGAGAGGCGCGTGAGCCGCGCTCGGCCCCGCTCGACCGACCGCGGCGTCTCGACGGCGCTCGGCTACGTCCTCACGCTCACCATCACGGTCGTCCTCATCTCGGGGTTGATGGTCGCCGCCGGCGGGTTCGTCTCCGACGAACGCGAGCGAGTCACGGAGACGGAACTCGACGTCGTCGGCAACCGGCTCGCGGCCGGCATCGAATCGGTCGACCGAATCGGGGCCGCCCCCGGCGAGTCGCGGGTCGAGGCGAGGGTTCGGCTGCCGCCGCGAGTCGCCGGCACGACATACACCATCGAGGTGCTGCCGGCGTCGAACGAACTCGTACTTACCTCGACCGACCCCGAGGTGACAGTCCGCGTTTCCGTGGAGACGGAGACCTCGCTGGCCGCGAGCCGGGTCGACGGCGGCGACGTGACCATCACCTACGACCCATCGTCGGGCGTGGAGGTGGCGTCGTGAGCAATCGCGCCGTGAGCGACACGCTCGGGTTCGTCTTCGTCTTCGCCATCGTCCTCTCGATGGTCGGCCTCGTCACCGCCGTCGGGATGACCGGCCTCCAAGACGCCCGCGACGTCGAGCGCGTCAACAACGCCGAACGCGCCCTCGACATCCTCGGGGACAACATGGAGGACATCGCCGACCGCGGCGCGCCGAGTCGGGCGACCGAGGTGAAGCTTCAGGACGCCAGCCTGACGCTCGACCGGCCCGTCGAGTTCGTCGTCTCCGGCGAGCGGACGGGAGACCCGTCGGTCAACTTCACCAACACCTACGAGGTGTCGCCAATCGTCTACGAGAGCGACGCCAGCGACGAGCGAGTCGTCTACGCGTTCGACGCGCTCTTCCGGACTCGCGGCGACACCGGGACGTTCGTCCGGCGACCCTCGCTTGTGCTCACCGACGAGCGGGTGTTGATTCCGGCGTTCGTGACGCGGCCCGACGAGGAGGCGACGACCGCCGTCGGCGGGTCGGGAACGTTCCTCATCCGCGCCGACAAGGCCGCGAGCGACGTGTTGGCCGCGCGGACCGAGGGCTCGTACGACGTGAACCTGACCGTTCGCTCCCCGCGCGCGGCGCTCTGGGAACGAGAGCTATCGAGCCGCCCCGACGTGACCTGCGACGATGTGGTTGAGCCGCCGGACGCGTACCCGAGCGTCTCGTGTTACGTGAACGAGACGGCCCGCGTTCACGTCGTCTCGACGTCGGTCGACATGACGTTCGCCGACTGAGTCGAACCGGACCCGACTCGGACCGCGACCGTCGGGTGGGCGGGCGGACCCGCTCACTCGACGTCGACTTCGACCTCGTTTTCCGTGACGTGCAGGAAGGTGATGAACTGGCCGCCCTCGGCCTGGTCGTAGTCGAGTTCGCCGCGCGAGCCGGACTCGTCGACGCTCTGGCTGTTGCCCGGCCCGTCAGTGACGGTCAGTTCGAACTGCGGGGCGGCGAGCGAGAAGTAGTGGTTGACGACGAACGCCATCGAGGCGGTGTCGCCGTCGGCTTTCGAGAACGTCTGGCCGCTGTCGGCGGCGTGCTCGTCGAAGGTGACGCTGTCGTAGGCCTCGCCGTCCGTGATTTCGGGGGCGAACTGCCACTTGTTCTGGTTACCGAAGCCCTTGTCCGACTGAATGTCGCCGTAGGTCATCGTCTCCGAACTGGTGAAGTCGACGCTGAGTTCGGGGTTGCTCGCAGAGCAGTCGATGCTCACCGCGTCGCTCGTGTCCGGGTCGAGGTCGGTCGCCTGCCAGCCGTGGTACTTGCCGTCTTCGGTGGCGTAGTAGAGCGTCAGGTCGAACGTGCCGTCGTAGCTACCGCCCTTGCACTTGTCGTCCGCCTGCACGTGGAGTTCGAGGTCGCGCTGGTCGCCGTCGTAGTACATCCCCCACTCCATGTTCTGGAGGTGTTGGTCGTTCGAGAGCGTGAGCGTGAACGCCGAGACGTTGTGATTCCCGGCCATTCCGCGCACGTCGACCGAGGTGCCCTCGTTCGGCATCTGGAACTCGCCGACGAGGCCGAGTGTCTCCAGTTCCACGCTCGCGGTCTGGTTGGCGTCGTCGACCGTCACGGTCCCCTCGCTCCGCGACTCGAAGAACGCCGCCCACCCTCGGTAGTGGTCGCTGTGGACCGTCACGACGATTGTGCCGTTGCTGACCGGGTTGTCGTAACTGCCCGCTGTCTCGTTGTACGCCGCCGTCTCGTTCGGATAGATGCTCCGGGCACGTTTGGTCGCCGCGACCCGCGCCGACACGTCTCCTGACGACGACCCGTCGCCGGAGACACGGACGACCGGGAGCGTCAGCGTCGCCCCGCGGTAGTGGAACTCCGGCGGCGAGACCATCGTCGTGCCGCCGTCCTGCGTGCGCCAGACGCCGCCGCCCTCGTAGGCGATGCGGGCGTCGCCGTTGCGGTACTCGACGCTCCCGAGCGACTCGTTGTAAAGCGGTTGGTCGTCGCCGTCGTCGGTGTAGTTCTTGTGCGTGATGCTCAGCCAGCCGCTGTCGTCGTCGACGATGTAGGAACCGCCGCCGGTGCCGCTGAGGTCGACGTACTGCGTTTCGCCCTCGCCGAGCGCGGAGATGGCGACTCGCGAGTCGAACAGCGTCATCGAGTGCTCGGCGCGCGTCAGTTGGGACGCCTGTTTCGTCTCGTCGAGGGCGGGGCCGCCGAGCGCGACGACGGCAGTCGTCCCGGCGACCGTAATCGCTAACAGAAGCACCACGGCAATCGGCGAGGTCTGCGCCGTCCGGTCTCTGACGACGCGATAGACCAGTGGAACCCGGGGGCGACCGCTCATTACCTACCTGAAGGAGATGCGGGGTGAAAACCTCGCGGGGTACCTGACAGTCAGGTAAGTAGACCCGTCCGATAGGTATCTTCTCAGCGACGCCGAGATAGTTCCGGGACCGCGGGTGTGTAGGTCGCCGGACGCGGACTCCGAGACTGACGAGAGCCCACCGTAACAGGGTCTGGTCCCAGAACGTGGCGGACTCGCCGGGAGTCACGTGAGTGAAACGAACGTGACGTCGGCGAGTCCACGAACGGCTGACGGAGCGAAGCGACGGAAGAAAGTGAGTGGACTCGCCGGGACTGAGCAAACCGGAGGTTTGCGAAGGTCGTGAACGGAGTTCACGGGATTTGAACCCGGAACCAGACGTGCTCGCTCACTTCGTTCGCTGTGCGCGACTGGTAGGGCTTCAAATCCACGCGCTCGCAACGGCGAGCGCTCGGCTCGTCAATTTCTTCACTTCGTTCAGAAATGGACTCGCCGGGATTTGAACCCGGGGCCTCTCCCATGCCAAGGGAGTGATCTACCCCTGATCTACGAGCCCTCAAACGCAATCGTTCATTCCCCGGTCGAATAAATAAGGGCTTCGAATCGTTCGACGGCTGTGGGGGGAACCGCGTGGGCGGGCGAGCACTCCAGAACACGACGGCGGCGACGAACCGACTCGTTTTTTCCGTCGCTGGCGGAACCACTCGGTATGACCGACGACGACGCTCCCGACGTTCCGGTGGTGTGCGAGGCCTGCGACACGACCACTCGCGTTCCGCTTTCGGAGGTCGCGGACGCCATCGAGCGCCACAACGAACAGGTCCACGACGGCGACGACATCGCGCAGGTCGACCCCGAAATCGTCAAGCACGTGACCGACCTCGCGGCGAAGGACATGAGCGTGTTCGAAGACGAGGGGTGAGGTTTCAGACGGGGGCTAACGCCCTGTCTCGATACGTTTCAGCCACAACGATTCGGTTGCGGGAGCTCGCTACGGCGAGCGCTCGTCTCGTCATTTCTTCACTTCGTTCAGAAATGGACTCGCCGGGACTGAGCAAACCGGTGGTTTGCGAAGGTCGTGAACGAAGTTCACGGGATTTGAACTCACTCGCAAATCGAAGATTTGCTCGCTGCTCAAATCCCGCCTCGAACAGACACGAATTTACTCTGGCTTCGCGACTCGCTCCGCTCGTCGGAAGTCCAGAGAGAAGTGAGTGGACTCGCCGGGAGTCCCGCGAGCAGAGCGAGACGGAAACGCCGTCTCGCATGCCATGCGGGCGACTTGCGGGTCGCCCGCAGACGAAGCGAGTGGGACGTCAGCGAGTCCACGAACGACTGACGGAGCGAAGCGACGGAAGAAAGTGAGTGGACTCGCCGGGATTTGAACCCGGAGGAAGACGTGCTCGCTCACGATGTTCGCTCCGCGCGACTGCCAGGGCTTCAAATCCACGCGCTCGCTACGGCGAGCGCTCGTCTCGTCATTTCTTCACTTCGTTCAGAAATGGACTCGCCGGGATTTGAACCCGGGGCCTCTCCCATGCCAAGGGAGTGATCTACCCCTGATCTACGAGCCCGCATCCTCCGATAGCCGTCGCCCGTTTAGAAGCCCTTCGATTCCGACCGGACCGAGTCGCGGTCAATTCGGAGCCGAGTCGAAACGGTTTAACCCGGCGCGCGTGGACAACCCGATGGGAATCCAGCACGGCCGCAAATCTGACTCGCCCAGTTTGGGCTTGGGATTGCGGTAGTGCCCCGGTAGTCGGTGATACGACTGCGGGGTACTCGTTTCTGCGGTCAGTGCGGTTCCAACCCGCAACAATGGCACGAATGCACACCCGCCGCCGTGGCTCGTCCAGCTCGGACAAGCCGGTGGCAGACGAAGCACCGGAGTGGAGCGACGTCGACGCGGCTGACATCGAAGCCCGCGTCGTCGAACTGGCAGAACAGGGCAAGGACCCGAGCCAAATCGGCCTGTCCCTGCGCGACGAAGGCGTCAAGGGCGTTCCCGTCCCCGACGTCAAGCTCGCCACGGGCAAGAAGGTCACCACCATCCTCGAGGAGAACGACGCCGCAGGCGACCTCCCCGAGGACCTCCGCAACCTCATGGAGCGCGCCATCCGCCTCCGCGAGCACATGGAGGAGAACCAGCAGGACAAGTCCAACCGTCGCGCGCTCCAGAACACGGAGTCGAAGATTCGCCGCCTCGTCTCGTACTACCGCGGCGACAAGCTCGACGACGACTTCACGTACAGCTACGACGTCGCTGTCGAACTCCTCGAAGAATAACTGAATGTCCGTGAGCCCCGCCGAACAGACACCCGCCGCCGACGCCGCCGCGACCCTGCGCGAGGCGACGTTCGTTCGCCTCCGCGTCCACGGGAGCGGTGCCGCCGTCGCAGCCGCGGGTGTCGTCGGACGGGCGCTCAGGACACTCGACGTCCCCTTCCGCATCCGCGCGACCGACGCCCCGGACACTGTCGCACACGACGACGTTGTGGCAGTCGTCGGGCTGTCGGACGCCGATGCGGACCTCGAACTCGACCCGAACGACGCCGTTTCGGTCGTCCGCGAACTCGGGGTCGACCCCGACCCGGCGGTCGCGCTGGCCGGCTTCCACGCCGCCGGCACGACACCGAAGGACGACACCGACCTCGCGGACGCCGCGGCCGACGCGGGCGTCGAAGTCGGACCCGGCGTGGCCGTCCCCACGGGCGACCTCGCAGACGGGCTGGCGCATTCGACGCTCGTCCACGCGCCGTTTTCGGCCGACAGGGAGCGCGCGCAGGCGGACCTCGCCGAACTGTCGCTCCCGGCCGAACTCGACGCCGACGCCCGTAGGCGCGTCGCTTCCCTCGTCGCCATCGACGCGACGAGCGGCGAGGCGACCGCTCGCGCGGCGACCGCCGTCGAGCGCGTTTTGGGCCCGGAGACGACCCCGAACGGGCCGTTCGAAACCGTCGGCGGCTTCGCCGACGTGCTCGACGCGACCGTCCGGGAGTCGCCCGGGACCGCCGTCGCGCTGGCGCTCGGACACGACGTTCGCGACGCCGCGCTCGACGCGTGGCGCGACCACGCGCAGGCGACCCACGCCGCGCTCCGCGGAGCGACGACGGGCCGCTACGAGAGCCTCTACGCGCTCTCCTGTGACCTGTCCTCGCCGGGGCGACTCGCCACGGTGGCGAGACTCGCCCGCGACTTCCGCTCGCCCGAGCCGACCGTTCTCGCGGTCGGCGTCGGTGCCGCGGCCCTCGTCTCGACCGGCCCCGCCGGACTCGACGAGGACCTCGCCGCGGCCGCGAGCGACCTGCCGGCCGCGTCCGCGATCGGGTCGCCGTCGGAGGCGACGATGACGTTCGACTCCGCGGCGGAGCCGAGCGATGTCGTCGCGGCCGTCAGGGAGGTGCGCCGATGACCCGGCGTGCGACCCTGCGGACGACCCACGACGACGCCGACATCGTCGCCGGCGCGCTCGAGCCGGACAACACGGAGTCGATGCACAGCCGAGTCGAGGGGGACGAACTCGTCACCACAATCGAACGCGATTCGACCGGCGGCCTGCACGCCACGGTCGATGACTACGTCGTCAACGTGACGGTCGCCGAGACCGTCATCGAAGCCACACGAACGCACACAGACACTAACCATGAGTGAACGATCCGTCTCCAAGCAGAAGCGCGGAAAGCGATGGTACACCGTCATCGCTCCCGAGAATTTCGACCGTAAGGAACTCGGTTCGACCTTCGCGGACGAACCCGAGAAAATCAGCGGTCGCACCGTCGAGTCCACCCTCGGCGAACTCAACGACGACCAGGGCGCGAACAACGTCAAGCTCACGTTCAAGATTACCGACGTGGGCAGCGACGCCGCCTACACCGAGTTCATCCAGCAGGAGCTCACCCGAGACTACCTCCGCAGCCTCGTCCGCCGCGGCGCGTCCAAAATCGAAGCCAACGTCACGGCCATCACCAAGGACGACTACCGCGTCCAGCTCCAGCCCGTCGCCTTCACGACGAAGAAGGCCGACCGGAGCCAGGAACACGAGATTCGTCGCATCATGACGGAACTCACCCGCGAGGCCATCACGGGCCACACCTACGACGCGCTCACCGAGAGCGTCGTCGAGGGTCGCCTGTCGTCGGCCATCTACGGCGACGCGAAGGTCATCTACCCCCTGCGCCGCGTCGAGGTCAAGAAGTTCTCCCTCGAAGCCCGTCCCGAAGAGGTCGAGGCCGAAGAGGAAGCCGCCGTCAGCGTCGACGAAGGCGACGTCGCAGTCGACGTCGACGACGAGACCGAAGCGTAAGCCGTCTCGTCGGCGGCTCGACTTCGAACTTCGACTTTTTATGCGACCGCGCTTCGAGCGGGAGCCACGCCGCGCTCCGGTCAGGTGCTACCTCCCGGAGTCCACGCTGTGCGACGCTGCGCGCCGGGGCTACTCTTCGACGACGATGGTACCGACCATGCCGGCCTGCTCGTGGGGGATACAGAGATACTCGTACTCGCCGGGCACGTCGAAGCTGTACGTGTAGGTCTCGCCGCTGCCGATGAGCCCGCCGAGCGAGTTGGAGTAGGCGTCGCGGGCGGCCTGCTCGGTCTCGTAGTCCCCGCTGGCGAAGAACGCGGCTCCCTCGGGGAGGGTGCCCTCGTAGGCGGTGACGGTGTGACCGCGGGAGCTCGTGTTGCGCCAGACGACCTCGTCGCCGGCCTCGACGGTCAGCGTCGGCGGGTCGAACGCGACCGCGGTCATCCCGATGTCGAAGTCGTCGCCGGACGCCGTCAGGGTCGCACAGCCCGCGAGGCCGGCGGTCGCCGCCGAACCGGTCGCCGCGAGGAACTGACGCCGCGTCCGACCGCCGTTCGAAGACCCGTGGTCTCGCATGGTCGCCTCTCGGGACGCGACCGATAAATGTCGCATGGTTCGCCCGGCGAACCGCCGAGCGGGGCGAGACGCGCCGATTCCGACCGGGGCGGGCGGTAACGACGCGGAGCCGCGGGCTGACGGACGGAACGTAAGAGGGAAAGGGCAGGTACGCAATCGCATCGGTATGAGACCCCGATTCGTCGGTCGGTTGGGCCCCGCCGACGTGGTCACCGCCGGGAACGCGGCGCTGGGATTCGTCGCCGCGGTGTTAACCGCGGTCGACGTGCACCTCGCGGCCAAGGTCATCCTGCTCGCCGCGATGGCCGACGGCCTCGACGGCGTGGTCGCCCGACGCTACGGTGGGACCGACGCCGGGCCGTACCTCGACTCCCTCGCGGACGTGGCCTCCTTCGGCGTCGCCCCGGCGCTGCTCGTCGTCGCCGTCGTCCGCGAGATGTGGGGCTTCGACCGGGTCCGGGTCGTCGCCGGCGTCGGCGTCGCCGCGCTGTTCGTCGCGGCCGCGGTCGTCAGACTGGCGCTCTACACCGCCTACGACAGCGGGTCCGACGAGACGGTCGGGGTGCCGACGACGCTCGCCGCGACGATTCTGTCTGCGGGCGTCCTCGTCGGCTTCGTCGAGCCGATGTTGCTCGTCGGCCTCTCGGCGGTTATGGCCGCGCTGATGCTCTCGGACGTGACCTACCCCGACCTCCACGCGCAGGACGCGCTCGTCATGGGTGTGGTGCAGGGCCTCGCAATCGTCTGCTCGGGGACGCTCGGTGAGGGCTTCTCGTTCGGCCTGCTGTTCTTGGCGCTCGGCTACCTGTTTCTCGGGCCGCGCTTCTACTGGGCGTGACCGGGGCGGCGGAACGGAACGCGCCCGCTTACATCCCCATGTCAGCCGCGTCCTCCGGGACGGGCAGGTCGTGCGGCGACACGCCGAGGAGTTCCGCGGCGTGGTCCAGCGCCATGTCGAAGCCGTAGTAGCGTTCGAGTTCGTCGCCCTCGGCGGTTGGGCGGACCTTCAACATCGCGTAGCCGTCGATGTTCTGGGCCACGGCGGCGGTCCGGCCGTCGCGGTCGAATTCGAGGACGCGCTCGGCGTCGGTGACGTAGTACCGCGCGGTGACGCCGTTCGCCTCTGCGGTTGCGTCGGTCATGCGAGGCGCTAGGGAGCACGGGCTGTCTAAACTATCGGTTCCGGCGGACTGGCGTGGGAGAGCGTGGCTGGACGTGACGGAGCAGACCGGCGGGCCGGCGGAACGAAAGTGACGTGTGTCTCTCCCACGAGACGGGAGCCATGTGGTTTCAGAGCGGCCGTCGGCGCGACCTGTGTGCCGTCCTCTACGACGCGGGCGAACTCCGCGGGCAGAAGCTGAAGACCCGGTTGGAACGCTACTACGACCTCCGAATCGACCCGCAGTCGTTCTACGGGACGCTCGACGCGCTCGTGGAGGCGGGCCACCTCCGACGGCGGACCGAGGGCATCTACGACGTGTACGGCCTCACCGACACGGGCGCAGAGCGGGTCGAGTCGTACCACGCGTGGCTCGCGGAGCGAGTCGCAAACGGGGCGCGGGGCGCGGAGGACGCGGAGGGGACGAACGAATCGGTCGTCGACTGACGTTACTTCTGGAGCCAGTCGCCGATGGTGTTGCGGAGAATCTCGCTCGTCCCCTCGTAAATCTCGTTGAGCTTCGCGTCGCGGTAGTAGCGCTCGGCGGCGAAGTCCTTGGTGTAGCCGTAGCCGCCGTGAATCTGGATGCCCTCGTTGGCCACCTCGCGGCTGATTTCGCTGGCGTAGAGCTTCGCCTGCGCGGCCTCCTTGATGAACGTCTCGTCGCGCATCTTCAGGTCCGCGGCCTTGTGCATGAGGAGCGTCGCGGCCTGCACCTTCGTGTCCATGTCAGCCAGTTTGTGTTTGATGGCCTGGAAGTCCCCGATGGGCTGGTCGAACTGCTCGCGCTCGCCAGCGTACGTCACGGCGTCGTCGAGGGCGGCGCGGGCGATGCCGATAGAGCGCGCCGCGATGGTGATGCGGCCGCCGTTGAGCGTCTTCAGCGCCTGCACGAAGCCGTCGCCCTCGCCGCCGAGGAGTCGGTCTTCGGGGATGCGCATGTCGTCGAAGCGGAGTTCGGCGGTCGGACAGCCCTTGTCTCCGAGTTTGTGCTCCGTGCCCTCGACGACGAAGCCGTCGTCAACCTCGGGCCGGACGACGAACGACGAGATGCCCTTGTTACCCGCGTCGGGGTCGGTCTTGGCGAAGACGACGACCGTATCGGCGACGGAGCCGTTCGAAATCCAGAGCTTGCCGCCGTCGACGACGTACTCGTCGCCGTCTTTCTTCGCCGTCGTCTCCATGGCCGGCACGTCGCTTCCCGCACCGGGTTCGGAGAGCGCGAACGCGCCGATGTCGGTGCCCTCGTTGAGCGGCGTCAGGTAGGTCTGTTTTTGCTCCTCGTTGCCGAACTCGTAGAGCATGTTGCCGGCGAGGCTCGTGTGCGCGGCGACGATGGTGCCGAGGCCGCCGGAGCCGCGGGAAATCTCTTCGAGGCCGATGGCGTAGGAGTGGTAGTCGAGGCCGGCACCGCCGTACTCCTCGGGGAAGGGCATGCCCATCAAGCCGAGTTGCCCCATCTCGGCCACGAGGTCGGCGGGGAACTCGTCGGTCTCGTCGATTTCCGCCGCGCGAGGTTTGACTTCCTCGTCGACGAACTCCGAGACCATCTCCTTGATTTGCTTCTGCTCCGCAGTGAGCGCGAAGTCCATGTCTGAATCTTTCATCGACTATGCTTATGGTTTTCTCCTGCGCCGTCTCGGCCGTCCGCGGATGCGGCCCCCCACGAGACTTTTTATCCCCCCTTCCGTAATACGGGTACGCTTCGAATGTCTCGACACGCCGATGCCCGGCCACCGGCAACTGATGACGACCTCGATTGGTGTCACGATGCAGTTCAGGGGGTCTCTCGGACCTTCGCCCTCACGGTCGACGTCCTCGACGAACCGATGGCGTCGCACATCTGTATCGGATATCTCCTCTGTCGAATCGCCGACACCGTGGAGGATTCGTCTTCAATCGCGCCCGACGAGCAGGCACACCTCCTTCGACTCTACGACCGCGCGCTCGACCCCGACGACGACACGACCGTCGACGAGTTCGTGGCCGCCGTACAGCCGCACCTCCCCCCGGAGGGCGAACAGTCCGACGACTGGATGGTCGTCGCCAACACCGCTCGGGTCTTCCGGACGTTCGAGGCGCTGCCGGAGGACGTGCGGGAGGCGGTCACGCCGCCGGTCCGCGAACTCGTCTCGGGCATGGCGATGTTCGTCGAACGCTACTCCCAGACCGGCGGGCTCCGCATCCAGTCCCGCGAGGAGCTAGAGGAGTACTGCTACTACGCCGCCGGCACCGTCGGCAACCTCATCACGAATCTCGTGACCCGCGGCAACGTCGACAGCGAGCGCCGCTCGCGGCTCTACGACACCGCCGAGGAGTTCGGCCTGCTCCTCCAGCTCGTGAACATCGCGAAGGACGTGCACGACGACTACACCTCCGAGAACAACGTCTACCTCCCCGCCGACTGGCTCGACGACGCGGGCGTCCCGCAGGAGGAGGTCGTCGACCCCGAGCACAACGACCGCACGGCCTCGGTGGTCGCGCGGACCGCCGACCACGCGAAGTCGTTCCTCGACGACGCGCAGACCTACCTGGAGACGGTGCCGCTCCGCGAGGGCAACACGCTCGCCGCGTGGGCGATTCCGTTCCTCCTCGCGGTCGGGACGCTCCGCGAACTCGTCGCCAACCCCGAACACGCGGTGACGGGCGAGGGCGTCAAAATCTCCCGACAGGAGGTGTTCGCCGTCGTCTCCGAGATGAACGGTGCGAGCTCCGAGTCGCTCGCCGAGATGCGCGAGATCATCTCGCGCCAGCCGTTCCACCGAGCGACGACGAACCTCGACTGAAGACGACGCCGCGCCGTCGGTCGGGCCTCGGTTCCGTTTTCGCGTCTCTTCTCCGTCCGTTCGCTTCGAGCGCCGCCGAACGCGGCGGTTAGTTCCTCTCCCGCGAACGCCACGCTTCGCACCCGCCGCGACCCCGGCGGAACCGAATTCGAGGGCCATGCGGTCCCGTGACGAACGCAGTTTGGGAGGATTTTTAGTAACCCAAGCATAACGGGCGTCTATGAGTACCGAAGAAGCACACGACGACCACGGCCATCACCTGCCGGCGGTTCAGGACTGGCCGCGCGGCTTCGGCGAGGCGAGCTGGTGGCCGTTCGTCACCGCCGTCGGGGGCGCGGGCATCTACGCCGGTGCCGGGCTGTACGTCATGGGACAGGACGGAATCGTCGGCCAGACGGCGGGTCCCGCCGTGTTCATCGGCAGTATCTTCCTCTTCCTGGCCGGACTCTACGGCTGGTTGTACCACGCGTTCGTGAGCCACTTCTGGTCGCGCGACGCGAGCCAGAAGAGCGCATCGAAGCTCCGCTGGGGGATGATTGCCTTCCTCGGCTCCGAACTCGGGACGTTCGGCGCGCTGTTCGCGTACTACTTCTTCATCCGCGCGGGGACGTGGCCACCGCAGGAACTCCCGCATCTCACGGGGTCGTTAGTGTTAGCGAACACCGCCATCCTCATCGTGTCCAGTCTCACGCTCCACTGGGCCCACGTCGCCATCCGCGAGGAGAACCACCGTAACTTCGTCCTCGGGCTCGCGGTCACGCTCCTGCTCGGCGTGATATTCATCGGCGGGCAGGTGTACGAGTACTACGAGTTCATCGTCCACTCGAACTTCTCGATTACCGACGGCATCTTCGGGTCGGCGTTCTACGGCCTCACCGGCCTGCACGGCCTCCACGTCAGCCTCGGCGCGGTGCTTCTCGGTATCGTCTTCGTCCGCGCGCTCCGCGGGCAGTACTCCGCCGAGCGCCACGTCTCCGTCAGCACGGCCTCGATGTACTGGCACTTCGTGGACGTCGTCTGGATCTTCCTCGTCGTCGTCCTCTACGTCGGCGCGGAAGTCGGCGCGTAACCGAACCGAACCGGACCCGCCTGTCGCCGCGTCGCGGCGGCACAGATTTTTCCGCTGATTTCTCCGAGAGCGACGGACGCCGATACGACCGAGCGACGGCCGAACGACGACCCAACGACGACCGTACAGGGCCGAGCGACGACCGACAGCCGGGCCGGCCCACCCGTGACCGCCCTCGGCCGCTCACCCGAACTGCTCGTTGAAGCGGTAGATGTCTTCGTCCACGCCGGCGACGACGAGGTCGTCGTCGGCTTCGACCCGGAACTCCGGGCCGACCTCGGTGACGAGCGCGCCGTTTCGCTCGACGGCGATGACGGTGCAGTTCGTTCGGGCGCGAACGTCGGCCCCGGCGAGGGTCCGCCCCACGAGGCCGGGGGCGTTCGTCCGGACGATTTCTATCTGCGACTGCGGCGCGATGACCTCCTCGTCGAGCACCGTCGAGGCGAGCATCCGGCCGGCGACCGTCGAGAGCGCGAGGACGTAATCCGCGCCGGCGCGGTAGAGCTTGGCGATGCTTTCGGTCTCGTTGGCGCGGGCGATGACCTCCGTCTCCTCGGAGACGCGCTCGGAGACGAGCGTGGCGAAGACGGCCGTGGTGTCGTTGTCGAGCGCGAGGAGGACGCCGCGAGCCTCGGAGACGTTCGCCTCGGAGAGCGTCTGCGGGTCGGTGATGTCGCCGACGAGGTCGACGCCGGGCTTGTCCTGCTTGTCGACGACGAGGTGCGGGACGCCGGCGCTCGCCAACTTCTCGGCCGCGGTGGAACCGACCTCGCCGTATCCGGCGACGATGACGGTCCCGCGGCGGAAGCGCCGCGCCGACGACAGCGTCAGCGCGCGGAGTTCTTCGAGCTGCTTCTCGCGGCCGACGACGAGCAGGATTGTGTGTTCGTCGATGACGGCGTGGGGGGCCGGCGGGGAGACGAACTCCCCGGTGAACCACGCGCCGATGACGTTGACGCCGGTGACGTCCCCGATGCCGCTCTCGGCGATGGTCCGACCCTCGGCGGGGCTGCCGCGCTGGACGAGCAGCTCCGCGACCTCGAAGTCCTCGCCGATTTCGATGGCGTCGCCGAGTTCCGAGGAGATGGACGTGGTCGCCTTGCCCGCGAGGCTCTCGCCGAGGAGCCGGCGCGGCGAGACGACCCGGTCGGCCCCGGCGTAGCGGTGGTAGTCAGCGACGTCGGGGTCCTCGATGAGGCTGACGACGCGGGCGTCCGGCGCGGCCTGCTTCGCGGCGAGGATGATGCTCGCGTTCGTCTCGTCGTCGTCGTCGGCGACGATGGCGAGCGCCTCGGCCGCGTTCGCCGCCTCCAACGACTCGACGTCCTCGGGGTCGCCGTGGACGACGTCGTAGCCCGTGCCGTGTAGCTCCTCGGCGCGGTCGCGGTCGGCTTCGAGAATCACGTAGGGCACGTCCATCGAATCGAGTTCGTCCACGAGGGCGTCGCCGCGAGGGGTGAACGTGCAGATAACGACGTGGTCCGAGCGCGTCGACGCCGTCGGCGGCGCGGTCCGCAGGGCGTCTTCGACGAGCGGGACGAGAAACAGCGGGAGCGTGAGGAAGACGGTCGTGACGCCCGTGAGTTGCATCAGAATCGACAGCGCGAGCAGCGGCGGATGGTCGACCCAAAATCGGGTCTGTTCGCCGTAGCCCGTCGTCGTGAACGTCTCGACGACGACGTGGACCGCCTGCAAGAAGGTGATGTCCTCGCCGGCGAAAAAGCCCGCCGCCCACTGGTACGCGATGGAGAACGTGAGCATCAACAGCCCGGCACCCGCGAGATAGCGGCCGAGTCGTCGCTTCGCCTTCGACAACCCGGGGCCGTCGCCCGAAATAGACATACACCCGCTATGGCCGCCGGTGGCTAAAAGCGTCCTGACGCGGGAGGCGTTCCATGAGCCGCCGTCGAGACGCCGCGTTCGCGGGGGGCTCTCCTCGCCGCCGATGATTCGTCGCGCGGCCCTGACCTGTTACGCGAGGAATACTTAACAGCCGCCCGTCCCCCTGTACGGGTATGTGTAGCACACCGTCCGACCGCCGAGGCGACAGTCGGCGGCCGTGACGCTCTCGGGAGACGGCGCGGCGACGCCGCGGACGACACGTCGGACGAGACGGCGGGTGCTCGAAACCGGCGGCGCGGCGGCCGCGGCCACGCTGGTGGTCGGCGGACTGCTCGCGGTCGAGTGGCTCTGGCTCGTCTCGCGGGCCGCGCCCTCGCCCGAGACCGCCGCGGCGACGTGGGCCGCCGGGACCCTGCTCGTCGTCGTCGGGCTCTGCGCGTACGCCTACGCGAACGCGGACGAGAACGTCGCGCCCGGAAACGCCGGAACGGCCGAATCCGCGGCGGAATCGGCCCGCGCCTACGACGACCTCGGGGTCCCGACCACCGTCACGCTCGTCCGCGGGTTTCTCGTCGCGGGCGTCGCGGGCATCGTCGGCGTGGCGCTCCACGGGTCGCTGAGTCCGTCGTGGGCGTGGACCGCCGCCGGCGGCTACGGGGTCGCCGCCGCGCTCGACGCGCTCGACGGGGCGCTCGCCCGCCGACTCGACCGCGTCAGCCGCCTCGGCGCGCGACTCGACACCGCGGTCGACGCCTTCGGCCTCCTCGTCGCCCCACTCGCGGGCGTCCTCCTCGGCGAACTCGCGTGGTGGTACCTCTCGGTCGGGGCGGCGCGGTACGTCTTTCTCGTCGGCCGCCGCCTCCGCGAGCGAGCGGGGCGACCGACGTTCGACCTCCCGCCCCGCGCCTCGCGGCGCGTCCTCGCCGGCGTCCAGATGGTCGTCGTCCCGCTGGCGCTCGCGCCCGGCGTCTTCGACTCGTGGATGCCGCTCGTGACCGGCGTCGCGGCCGCGGCGCTCCTCGTCGGCTTCGCTCGGGACTGGGGCTACGTCTCGGGCCGCCTCGGAAACGAGGGCGACGGAGACGCGCCAGTCGCGGAGTAATCAGTCGAGTTCGGCCAACACGTCGAGGTTGTGAGCGACGTACGCGAGTTCGTCGCCCGCGAGGGCGTCGTGTCGGGCGTCGAGCCACCCGTCGAGCGTCGCGCGGTCGACCGCGGCCGACTCGCCGACGGATTCCTCGACGAAGCCGAGGATGCGGTCGAGGAAGATTCGCGCCTCGTCGTCGTGCGGCGGGTGGACGACCCAATCCGAGCCGCCGGCCGCGACGACCGGCGCGCCGAGTTCCCGCAGGGTCGACAGGAGGTCGGAGCCGGTGTTCGGTCCCGCGCGGTCGCCGCCGCGCATCGTCTCGTGGTACGCGCCGAGCACCGCGTCGTCGTCGGGGTGGCTCGGGCGGAACGCGGTTCGACCGTCGAACGTGATGGGCGCGTAAAAGAGGCCGTCGTCGGTGAGCCGCGAGAGGAGCGCGTCGACCGCCCGTCGGAGCGGGAGCACGTCGAGGACCGCGTGGGCGACCACGAGGTCGATCGCCTTCGGGAGGACCGTCATCGCCTCGAAGAGGTCGCTCGTCACGTAGGTCAGCGAGACGCTGCGGCCGTGGCGTTCGATGCGGAAGCCGTCGGGCGTCGGCTCGGCGGTCCAGCCGGCGGCGCGCGCCCACTCAGCGAACGCCGCGGCCGCGTTGTCCGCCATCCCGCGCGTGCGGTCGACCATGACGTACTTGATTTCGTCGTGCGCGTCGAAGACGCCCCACGAGAGGAGCCGTCGACACATCGCGCCCGTCCCCGCCCCGACCGAGACGACGCGGAGCGGCTCTCCCGACCGCGACTCGGCGCGCGCCTCCAGCCGGTCGATGAGGCTCGCGAGCGTCGGTCGGTGGAGCGCGCGGTCGTCCACGGGCTCCTTCGCGCGGAGGTAGTGGACGAACCGGTCGTCGTGGCTGGTCACGACCGACCCGTCTCGGCGGACTCGTATAACCGTTCTCCCGGCTCGGTTCCGACCGCGGCGAGCGAATCGGTCACAGCAAGCACGCTGAAGTGTGAACTGAGCTAAACATTCGCTCGATTCGCCCGGAAAGTATTTGATTCGGTTCCGGTGATGTAACCCCAAATGGATAGCGAGATTATTGACGCGGTGACCGGGTGGGACTCCGCGCCCGCCGAACGAGGCTACGGTGGCCTCCGGTCGCTCGCGGACGACGGCTTCACAGGAGCCGTCGTCGCTGGCATGACGTGGGGATTCATGCTCAACGGCCGTCTCCTCGGCGTTTTCGACGGGGCGGTTGCAGATTTCGAGGGTGAATCGTTCGAGGCGCACCGCGCACCGGACCCAGCGCTGCCGCTTCTGTACGCGATGCAGGAGACCGGCGGCGACGTCCGCGCGCAGTACTACACGGAGGAGACGCCGCTGCAAGACGCAAACGGAACGCTCTCGTCGGGCGGCTTCACCGGCTACGTCGAACTGTCCGAAAACGTGCTCTCGGGCGACTACTTCGTCGTCTACCACGGGGGGAAGTCGATGAGCGCCGCCTTCGTCGGCAACAGCAAGCGGCTCATCACCGGCGACGAGGCGTTCGAGCGCGCGAGCGACGAGGTTGGCATCTACAAGGTTTACGACGTGGACATCGACCTCGTCGACATTCCCGAAGCCGACTCCGACGAGGAAGCCGACGATGCGACGGGAGCCGCCGCGGGCGGCGTCGCTCCGGCGGACGACGAGACCGACGCGACAGACCCGTCCGAGGAGCCGGAGCCCGAACCGGCGGTCCCTGACGAGTCGGGGACGACAACCGCTGTCGACGAGACCGCACCCGAACCCGCCGACGGTGACGGCGATGACGATGAAGACGAAGACGACGGCGAATCCGTCGACAGCGAGCCGGCGATGGCCGACGCTCCGGCCGACGAAGAACCGGACCCCGCGGCGGCCGCGGCTGACGCGACCGCGGCTGACGCGACCGCGGACGACGCCGAGCCGGCAGCGTCGACGAGCCCCGACGACGAGTTGACCGAGACGGGGTCCGGACCGTCTGTGACTCCGGGCGGGTCGCGGTCTCCGGAGTCAACCGAGGCGGCCGCGTCGACCACGAGCCGGCCCGTGCCGGAGGAGTCGCGGCCGCCGACAGGCGAGGGACCGGTCGTCACCGACGCCCCACAGAAGAACGGCGAGGCGGCGTCTCCGGACCCGAACCCGGACCCGGACCCGGAGGGCGGCGCGACCGGCGACGACGTGTTCTCCGCCGAGGCGCAGTGGCGAAACGCCCGGTCGATTCCGTCGCTCGACCCCCGCGACGCCGAGGGGGAGTCCGTCGACGGCCGCCCCGGGACGCCTCGAAGCCACCAGCGGAACACGACGCAGGCGACGCATCGCCGGCAGTCACAGGGCGAATCGCGGGCGTCGCCGCAAGACCAGAGCCAGCGGCCGAACCAGCGGCAGGCCCAGCCGGCCGACGGGACGCCGGACGAGCCCGCCGTCGACCCGGCGGAAGCCGAGTCGCTGAAAGAGCAGGTCGAGGCGCTGGAGTCGGAGCGCGACCGGCTCGAATCCGAGTGCGACTCACTCCGCGAGGAGCGCGACGAACACCGCTCGCGCGCCGAGGAGCTGGCAGACCGCGTCGCCGAACTCGAATCCGAGGTCGAACGGCTTCGGGGACAGCTCGACGAGGCGGGGCTTCGGTCGACCGACCGCTCGATGTCGGCCGACGAGGCGCTCCGCGGGACGAACCTGTTCGTCCGCTACGCCCGTAAGGGCGAGGCGACGCTGGAGAAAGCCCACGACGGGCAGGCCTCCCGCGAGGAGGTCGTCGAGAACCTCCGGCTCGAACACCACACCACGTTCGACACGGAGGGGCTCGGCATCGACGGCCAGCCCTACGAGGAGTTCCTCCACGAGACGCCCGAGTACGGCTTCGCCAAGTGGGTCGTCACCGACCTGCTCTACGAAATCGGCGAGACGGGCAACCGGTCGAGCCTCGCGGGCGTCTTCGACTCGATTCCGAAGGCCGACCGAATCGAACTGTACGGGAGCGTCTCGATACCCCTCGGCGACGGCGAAGCCGAGTCCCGGCAGTTCGACATCATCGTCCGCGACCAGATGGGCGAGCCGCTGTTCGTGGCGAACCTGAACGACTCGCGGGACCCGGCGACCCGTCCGATGGTCACCCAACTCATCAAGGACTCGAAGGGCGTCGCCAACGCGAAGGAGACGCTCGGCTCGGCGTTCATGGTCACGAAGAGCTTCTTCGAGCCGGGGGCGCTGGAGGCCGCGACCGAGGAGACCGGCGGCGGTCTCCTGAGTCGGTCGAAACGCAAGAGCTTCGTGAAGCTCTCGCGGAAACAGGGCTACCATCTCTGTCTGGTCGAAGCGCGGGGTGGCGAGTTCCACCTGAACGTGCCCGACCTCTGAGTCGGCCCCGATTCGACCGTCGTCGCGGTCGCTGTCGCTGTGTTAGTTTGTCTCCGCGGTTCGCCGCGGCTGTCGGCGGTACGAAGCGATAGTGAAACGACCGCGGGGCTCGGAGAGCGTCCGCGGCGAGTGTCCGTGGTGTCGGGTCGGTACCGTTCGGTTCCGACCGCGTCGAAGCGTCGCTAACGCGGTCGGTCCGATGTCGTGCCCGGAGAGACTCGTCGGACGAAACAGGATAGAACGACCGCGTGCGCCTGAAGTGTGGTTAGTTCTCGATTTCGGCCGCTTCCTCGATTTTCATCGATTCGAGCTTGCCGACGATTTCGTCGAGCTTGTCGTCGAGTTCGTCGACGAACTCCTGGGTGCGCTCGGTGGTGATTGCGCCCTGGCTGGAGGGCTCGATGAGGTTCTCTTCTTCGAGAACGCGGAGGGAGTAGCGAACCTTGTGGTGCGGGTAGCCCGTCTCGTTGGACATCTTCACGATGCCGATCGGCTCACTTTCGATAACCATCTTCAGGACCTGGAGATGGCGCTCCAACATATCGACTTCCTTCTCAAGTCGGTCTATCATGCCATTTGTTAACTCTTCTTGGGAGGCTTTAAGCCTTGCCCTCCGAGCCGGCGAAAAAATGAGATAACGCGACCTTAACGAGGACACTAATTAACCGTTGTGTTATCCGCCGCCACGCCAATGCGTGTTCATGGCGTATTCCTCGATGGTTCTGCGATAATTAGACACGAACGTGCATTGCTCGTCGGCCGCGACCGTAATCTGTTTAGTCCGGCGCGGGGAACGGCCGACGTATGACTGTTACCATCGTCGGTTCGCAACTCGGCGACGAGGGCAAAGGCGCGCTCGTCGACCTGTGGGGCGGCGACGCTGATATCGTCGTCCGCTATCAGGGCGGCGACAACGCCGGCCACACCGTCGTCGAAGACGGCGAGGAGTACAAGCTGTCGCTCGTCCCGAGCGGGGCCGTCCGCGACAAAATCGGCGTGCTCGGAAACGGCTGCGTCATCAACCCGCGGACGCTGTTCTCCGAAATCGACGACCTCCGCGAGCGCGGCCTCGACCCCGACGTGCGCCTCGCCAAGCGCGCGCACGTCATCATGCCGTACCACCGCCGCCTCGACAACATCGAAGAGGAAGCGAAGGCCGACTCGGACCTCACCGTCGGCACGACTGGCCGCGGCATCGGCCCCACCTACGAGGACAAGGCGGGCCGCCGCGGCATCCGCGTCGGCGACCTGCTCGACCCCGACGTGCTCCGCCAGCGACTGGAGTACGTCGTTCCCCAGAAGAAAGCGCTCATCGAGGACGTGTACGGCCTCGAAGCCGGCGAGGAGTGCGACGTGGAAGCGCTCGTCGAGGAGTACACCGAAATCGGCCGCCGCCTCCGCGAGGACGACATGGCCGTCAACTGCGGCGACTTCCTCGCCGAGCGCCGCGAGGCCGGCGACAACGTGATGTTCGAGGGCGCGCAGGGCACGCTCATCGACATCGACCACGGGAGCTACCCGTACGTGACCTCCTCGAACCCGACCGCGGGCGGCGCGGCCACCGGCACCGGCGTCGGTCCGACCGTCGTCGGACAGGGCGAGGTCGTCGGCATCGTCAAATCGTATCTCTCCCGCGTGGGCGAGGGCCCGATGCCGACCGAGCTGAAAGGCGACGACCGCGACGAGGAGCTCGCGGAGTTCATCCGCGAGAAGGGCGGCGAGTTCGGCACCGTCACCGGCCGCCCGCGCCGCATCGGCTGGCTCGACATGCCGATGCTCCGCCACGCCGCCCGCGTCAGCGGCTTCACCGGCATCGCCGTCAACCACCTCGACGTGCTCGCCGGCCTCGACGAGGTCAAGGTCGGCCACGCCTACGAACTGGAGGGCGAGGAACGCCTGACGATGCCCGCGACGACCGAGCGCTGGGGCGAGTGCGAACCCGTCCTCAAGGAGTTCGACACGTGGCCGGAAGTCGACTGGGCGGCCGTCGCCGAGGAGGGCTACGACGCCATCCCCGACGCCGCACAGGACTACCTCGAATACCTCTCGGACGAACTCGACGTGCCGATTTACGCCGTCGGCGTCGGCCCCGGCCGCGAGCAGACGGTCCACATCGAAAACCCGTTCGACGACTGAGCGCCGCGCTGTCGGCCGACCGATGACGGCCCGCCGCCGTCCACCGACCACCGCGGCGACGGCGGCGAACCCGTACGCTTTTACTTCGCGCAATCCACCGTCACGACGATGAAAGAATCCCTGATGGACATCCTCTGTGACCCCCTCGACAAGAGCGAACTCGAGCTGGAAGTCGACGAGCGCGACGGCGACGAAATCATCGAGGGGCGGCTCATCGGTACGGTCACCGGCGAGGTGTACCCCATCGAGGACGGCATCCCGAACCTCCTACCGCCGGACATGCGCGACGACTGAGGGGACACCTCATCGGACCTGAACGTTTTTCTATTCTCGTCTCGACGGTGAAGCCGTGTCGAACGCGCCGCTCACCGTCACGCTGAACGACGAGCGCCCGCACGACCTCTCGGTAGCGCCGTCGTTCTCGACGAACGGGCCGTTCTCGGTCGAACTCGCGAACGAGGGGCAGGCGGTGCACGTCCACCTGCACATCGACGACGAACTCTCGCGCGCGGCGAGCCTGTCCGAAGGGAACCACTTCGTCGACGGCGACCAGACCAAGACCGTCGAGGTGTTCGTCACCCAGCCGTCCGAGCCGGTGTCGGGGAAGCTCAAAATCGTCTCGGGCCACGGCTCGGAGACGAGATACGTCGACGTGACCGTCGAACCCGGCTCCGGAGGCAAACCGCCGGTCGACGTGGACGAGACGCTGTCGAAGCCGAAACAGCCCGAACCCGAGCCGAGCGTGACCGAGAGCATCGCCGACGTGTTCCCGAGCGTCGACCCGCGGGCCGCCCCGCTTTTCGGCCTCGCGCTCGTCGCGCTCGTCCTCGCGGTGGCGCTCGCCTCGGTGTTCGAGAGCTTCGCCATCACCCTCGGGGCCGGCGTCGTCGTCGGCGGCGTCCTCGCGGCGCTGGTGCTGACGATGCGGTGACGCTAACGATGCGGTGACGGCATCGGAAAACGAAACGCAGAGCGCTCGCGGCGCGGCCTACTCGTCGTCGGGCGCGTCGGTCGGGACGCCGCCGAGGTTGCCGTCGTCGTCGAACAGTTTCGCGCGCAGGAACCGCGCCCGGTAACGATTCGCGCCCTCGTACACGTCGGCCTCGCGGATGTCGTCGATGCGGCCGTCCGCGACGGCGTCGATGATGTCTTCGACCTGTTGTTTCTCCGAGGGCGTGAGTTCGAACTCGTAGGTCTGGGTCTCCTCGCCCTCCAGCCGCGTCCACTTGCGGGACGCCGCGATGACGACGGAACACGGCTCGCGGCACGGGAACGCGCCGTCGCCGCCGTCGACGTCGAGGTCGGTGTCGTCGTCGTACTGCCACTCGCGGCGCTTGACGCACTGGCTGTCGGCGCAGCAGGCCTCCGCGACCCAGTCGACGTGTTCGTGGCCGTCGCCGCGGTTCCACGTCTTCACGACGCTGTACATCCCGGTCTGACGGCCGATGGCGTCCTCCCAGTGGGTCACGTCGAGTTCGCCCCGGCGCTCGCGGTACCAGTTCGGAACCGACGCGGGGTAGAACGTCTCGACGGTCTCCACGAGGTCGCGGCCGTCGAGGGCGGGGAACAGCCAGCCGCCGGCGAGGTTGCTGCCGGACTTCAGCGGGCGGTACCGCCCCTTCTCGTCGTAGGTCGCCAACTGGCGGGCCGCGAGCGGTTCGTGGTAGGCGTCGAGGTCGTCGCGGTCGGCGGCGGCCTCGTCGGCGTGGCGGAGTTCGTAGGAGCGCTCGCCGTGGTCGTCGACGGTGACCGTGACGAGCAGTTGGCCCCACTCGCGGCTGACGCCGTCTCGGAGGGCGTCGTAGCGCTCGGGGACCGAAGCGGCGTCGGCGTCAGCGTCGGCGTCGCTGGCGCTGTCGCTTCCGTTTCCGTCGCCGCCCGTATCGACCGGCGCACCCTCGACCCAGCGGAGGAACGCCCGTCGCTGCGGGCTGGACTCGCCGACGACCTCGGACCAGAAGTACCAGTTCGTCGCGTAGTCGTCGCAGTCGTCGAGAGCCTCGCGGAGTCCGTCTTCGGTGAGCCCCGAGAGCGTCGCGTCGGGCGTTTCGAGGCGGAACCCGCCGTCGCCGTCGGGGGCGACGGTGAGCCCGTCGAGCGAGACGCCGTCGCCGGTCGCCGCGGCGTCGACGAGGGCGTCGCGGTGGTGCCCCATCAGTTCGCCTCCTGCGGCGTCTTCCGGGTGCGTTCGCGCACGACTTCGAGGCTGTTACCGATGTCGGCACCCGCGTCGGCGGCGCGTTCGAGTACCACGTCGGCCATGAGGCCCTCGGTGCCGACCGCGCCGGCGTACCAGATTCGGTGGCCCTCGACCTCGGCGGGCACGTCGTAGCCCGTTCGGTAGTCGTCGGTCAGGCCCATGTCCTCCGGGATGTCCTCCTGGGTGTGGAAGCCGTCGGCGATAAACAGCGGGACGACGACCACGTCCTCGGAGTCGAAGTAGTCGGTCACGTCGTCGACCTCGGGTTCCTCGTCCATGTAGAGCGCCTGCACCTCGTCGAAGCGGTCCATCTCGCGGATGCGGTCGGCGTGGTACTCGATGGCCTTCGCGGAGTTCTCGTTGCGCTCGGTCCCGTGGCCGACGACGGCGAGGCCGAAGCCCTCACCGACGTTCGGGTCGCCGGTGACCGTCTCGGCCCGGCGGACCAACACCTCGGTCATCGCCGCGTGCGTCCCGACCGGCCCGCAGTAGTGAATCGTCTTCTCGGGCACGTCGCTCGCGGTGAGGGTGACGTGCGACGCCGACAGGCCGTCGGAGTCCCAGTCGGCCACGTCCCACCCGTCGAGGCGGAGTTCCCGCGGGATGACCTGCTCCGTGAAGTAGCCCTCGCTGATGAAAAGCGGGACGACGTACACCTCGTCGGCCTCGACGGTCCGGAGCACCTCGCGGATAGACGGCTCTTCCTTCCAGAAGCCGGTCCGTACCTCGTCGAACGCGCCCACCTCGCGGACCGTGTCCGCGTGGTCGTAGGTGGGGGCGCTCGAATCCGGGTTCAGGTGCGACCCGTGCGCCACGATGACCAGAGCTTGCATGTCCGGGGGTTACGAGGGGAGTGTCTTATGAACTTCGCATCGGAGAAAGGAATCTTCGGGTTCGGCCAACTCGCGTTCACTACTCGTTCAGGCGGCGCGACGCGGTGGGGCGGGGAGTCGCCTCCGAGACGGCCGCGACAGCGCCCGACGAGCGGCGCTTTTTTGCGCGCGCCCGACCACGGCTGAGGCATGTCCCTCGCCGCCGACGCGCGCGACGCAGTCCGCGAACGACCGTACCTCCTCACCGCGCTCCGCGCGGGCGTCGTCAACTACGCCGCCGCCGCGGCCGAACTCGACCTCGGCGACGACGAGGCGGTCGCGGCCGCGCTCCGCCGGTTCGCCGCCGACCTCCCGTCGCTGGAAGCCGACCCCCGAGACGCGTCCGTGACGATGCGGAGCGGCGTCGGCCTCGTCGGCGAGGACGTCGAGGAGACCGACGACGACCCCGTGCTCTCGGTCGCCGGCGTCGACCTCGCAAGCGGCGGCCCGCTCACGGCTATCATCGCTGAGGGCGAGGTCGACCCGACCGTCCTCGCCGCCGTCCTCTCCCGGCTCGACGCCGAGTCCGTCGTCGTCGACGCCGCCGGCGTCGCGGGCGACGCGCTCGCCGTGGTCGTGCCGCGCCGACAGGGGGCCGCCGCCCTCCGCGTCGTCGAAGCGGCCGTCAGCGATTTATACGTCTGATTCCCGGCTATCAACCGTGATAGCCGACGGCCGGCGCTTATTACCTCGGAGTCGGTGAGTTCCTCAATGGTTTCGCCCAGCCCTCGCGACGACGCCGGCAACATCTCGCTTTCATCCACGGAACTCCTCGCCGAACTCGACCTCGACGGCGACGAGTTGGGCTGGCGGCAGTCGTTCGTCGGCTTCGACGACGAGGACGCCGCGCGTCTCGCGGACCTCCGAGCTGTCGTCGAGGCCCGCGACGAGGCGCTCGTCGACGGCTTCGTCGAGCCGATTCTCGCCAACGAGCGGACGACGGACGTCATCGACCGCTCGAAGACAGACGTCGACGGCCTCCGCGCGGTCGTCTCCGGCTACTACCGCTCGTTCACCGACGGGAACTACGACCAGAACCACTACGCGGCGCGCACCCGAATCGGCCTGCTCCACGACAAACTCGACATGCCGCTGCACTACTTCGGCGGGATGTTCGCCAACGTCACCGGCATCTTCGCGGACGAACTCCGCGGGCGCGCCGTCGCCGACGCCACCGAGTCGCTGTCGGGCGAGGACGCCGACCGCGTCGAAGACGCCGTCGACGAGGCGTTCGCGGACATGATGGCGGTCGTCCGCGGGCTCAACCTCGACCGACAGGTCGTCAACGCCACCTACCTCTACTCGTACTCGCTGGACGTCCGCGAGGAGGTCCGCCGGGCCAGAGAGAGCCGCGGGGACCTGGAGTCGGTCGCGTCCCAACTTCACGAGGAGACCGCGGGCACGAGCCAGAGCATCGCGGAAATCGAGGGGTTGGCGGCCCGGCAGGCCGACATGACCGAGGAAATCGCCGCCGAGCTGTCGAACCTCAGCGCGACCGTCGAGGAGGTCGCGGCCACCGCCGACGACGTGTCTTCCCGAAGCGACGAGGCCACCACGCGGGCCGAGGAGGGCCGCGCCGAGGCCGGCGAGGCAATCGACGCGATGCGGCAGGTCGGCGACGACCGCGACGAGATAACCGTGAACGTCGAGGCGCTCGTGGCCGCCATCGACGAGATTCAGGACATCGTCGAGGTCATCGACGAGGTGGCCGACCGGACGAACCTGCTCGCGCTCAACGCCTCTATCGAGGCCGCTCGCGCCGGCGAGGCCGGTTCCGGCTTCGCCGTCGTCGCGGACGAGGTGAAGTCGCTCGCGAACGAGTCGAAGTCGCAGGCCGAGCGCATCGGCCAGATGATAGAGGACGTGACAGACCACATCGAGGACACCGCCGAGGCGCTGTCGTCGGCCGACGAGAACATCGACCACGGCATCGAGCGGGTCGAATCGACCGTCGAGAGCCTCGACGAGATAACCGACTCGGTCGCCGACGTGACCGACGGCATCGACGAGGTGGCGCGGGCGACCGACGAGCAGGCGACGCTCACCTCCGACATCGCCACCTTCGTCGACGACGCGGCGACGCAGGTCGACGAGGTGACCGCCGAGATAGACCGCATCTCCGAGAGCGTCTCCGAGCAGGCCGAACAGGCCGCCGACCTCGACACGGCCGTCGAGGAGTTGGACCGCGAGGCCGACCTCGAATCGTTCCGCCGGCGCGCCGAGACGACGACCGACGGCGGCGTCGCCACCAGAGGCGGCCACTACGCGCTCGCGTCGGCGGCGAACGCCGACCGCGCGGTCAGCAGAGAGATGGGAGCGACGGGCCCGGCGGGCGACCGAGTCGGCGGCGCGGCGTCCACCCCGACCGGCGACGATGCGACCGCCGACCCGACCGACCGGATTCCGGCGTTCGTCAAGCGACTGCTCTCGGAGGAGACGGTGGCGAAGATTCGCCGCGGCGAGGCCGACCGCCCGGAGTGGACGAAGTAACCGCTGCGATGAGGTGACGACGGCGCGGCGGTCGCCTCGGCGGGCGACCGCGTATCGACGCCGACCCGGCCGCGCTTCCGACGGGTTGAAAGTGGTCCCGGAAGTAGCCGAGTGTGATGACCCTGTCCGTGACCAACACCCTGACGGGAGAGCGCGAGGAGTTCGAGTCGCACGGCGACGAAGTGTTGCTCTACGTCTGTGGACTGACGGTCTCGGACCACGCGCACCTCGGCCACGCCCGCCTGTGGATGCACGCCGACCTGATGCACCGCTGGCTGGACTACGAGGGTTACGACGTGCGCCACGTCGAGAACTTCACCGACGTGAACGAGAAGATAGCCGCCCGCATCGGCGAGGACGACCTCGGCGACGACGAGGCGGGCGTCGCCGAGCACTTCGTCGGCGACGTGATTCGCGACATGCGCGGGCTGAACCTGAAGCGCGCCGAGGTCTACCCGCGCGTCTCCGAGCACATCCCCGAGATTATCGACCTCGTGCAGACGCTCGTCGACCGCGGCCACGCCTACGAGTCCAACGGCTCCGTCTACTTCGACGTGTCCACGTTCGACGACTACGGGAAGCTCTCGAACCAGAAGCTCGAAGAGCTGGAGTCGCGGGCGACGAAAGACGAGCGCTCCGAGAAGCGCAACCCGACCGACTTCGCGCTCTGGAAGGCCGGCGCGGTCGACCCCAAGACGGCCGCCGAACACCGCGACCCCGACCTCGACCCGCTCCACGAACCCTGCGGCGAGACGTGGGAGTCGCCGTGGGGTGAGGGCCGCCCCGGCTGGCACATCGAGTGCTCCGCGATGTCGATGACGCACCTCGGAGACACCCTCGACATCCACGTCGGCGGCCGCGACCTCGTGTTCCCGCACCACGAAAACGAAATCGCCCAGTCTGAGGCGGCGACCGGCCAGCAGTTCGCCCGCTACTGGCTCCACGTCGGCCTGCTCCAGACGGAGGGCGACAAGATGAGTTCGAGCCTCGGCAACTTCTTCACCGTCGGCGACGCCCTCGACGAGTTCGGCGCGGACGTGATTCGGACGTTCTACCTCTCGACGGCCTACGGCTCCGAGCAGACGTACTCCGCCGAGACCATCGCCGAGGCCGAAGAGCGCTGGGAGCGCCTCGAACGCGCCTACGAGGCCGCCGTCGACGCGGTCGACAGCCCCGACGCCCGGACGAAAGTCGAGGCGACCGACCTCCGCGACACCGTGACCGAGACCCGCGAGAACTTCCGCGAGGCGATGAACGACGACTTCAACGTCCGCGAGGCGATGGCCGAACTGCTCGGCCTCGCCGGCGCGGTCAACCGCCACGTCGCCGACGCCGACGAGTACGACTACCGCGCGCTCCGCCGGGCCGTCGAGGCGTTCGAGGACCTCGGCGGCGAGGTGTTCGGCCTCTCGTTCGGTGACGCGGGCGAGGGCGGCGACGTGTCGGTCGCGGAGGACCTCGTCCAACTCGTCTTGGACGTGCGCGAGGCCGAGCGCGAGGCCGGCAACTACGAGCGCGCCGACGACCTGCGCGACGACCTGACGGCGCTCGGCGTCGACGTCGAAGACGGCCCCGACGGCGCGACGTTCCGGTTCGAGTAATCCTCCCGGCTCCCCGGCTCACATCGTAAACAGGTGCGAGTCGTCCGGAATATCGAACAGCCCCATTCTGACGCCCGCATCCAGCCAGCCGTAGCCGTACGAAAAGGACGCCAGCGCGTTCACCCAGTCGTCGTCGGCTTTGAAGTGCCGGCCGTCGTCGAGGTAGGACTCTGCCATCTCCAGACAGTCGGCGGCGGCGGCGCCGAGGTGCGTCTCGTCGGGGACGGCCTGCACCGCCTCGTCAAGCGCGTCGGCGAGCATTCCCTCGTAGCGGTTCGTCTTCTCCTGTAAGTCGGCGGCCATGCGGAGTCGTGCGTCCGCGACGGATACCGGTCTTTCGCTCCGCGCGCCGCGAGAGCCGTGGCATGCGTTGTCGTGTCGGTGGTGTAGCGCGCCTCGCAATACAGCGAAACCTTAAGACGCCGGTGTAGCGAACTATCGGCTATGACAGAGGACGCCGATTCGTTCGTGGAACACAGGAAACTCATCATCGCCGGCTCGGGTATCTCCGGGCTCTCGTCTGCCATCTACGCGGCCCGCTCGAACAACGAGCCGCTGGTGCTGGAGGGCGACGAACCGGGCGGACAGCTCACGCTCACGACCGAGGTCGACAACTACCCCGGTTTCCCCGAGGGCATCTCCGGCCCGGAGCTCATCAACAACATGAAAGAGCAGGCCGAGCGCTTCGGCACGGAGATTCGCCACGGCATCATCGAGGACGTGGACGCCTCGGAACGCCCGTTCACGGTCACGCTCAAGAACGGCGACGTGTACACCGCCGACGCCCTCATCGCGGCGTCGGGCGCGTCGGCCCGCACCCTCGGCATCCCCGGCGAGGAGAACCTGATGGGCTACGGGCTGTCGACGTGTGCGACCTGCGACGGCGCGTTCTTCCGCGACGAGAAAATCATGGTCATCGGCGGGGGCGACGCCGCCGTCGAGGAGGCCAACTTCCTCACCAAGTTCGCCTCGACGGTGTACCTCGTCCACCGCCGCGAGGAGTTCCGCGCCGAGGACTACTGGGTCGACCGCCTGATGGAGAAGGTCGACGAGGGCGAAATCGAACTCATGCTCAACACCGAGGCGACCGAGCTGCACGGCTCGCCCGAGGAGGGCGTCGACCACGTGACGCTCGTCCGCAACCCCGAGGGCCACCCGAGCGACAAGCTCGACGACCCCGAGACCGAGGAGTTCGACTTCGACGTGGGCGCGGTGTTCTACGCCATCGGCCACACGCCGAACGCCGACTACCTCGACGGCACGGGCGTCCAGCGCGACGACGACGGCTACATCGTCGCTAAAGGCGGCTCCGGCGGCGGCCAGACCGCGACCGACGTGCCCGGCATCTTCGCCGCTGGCGACGTGGTCGACTACCACTACCAGCAGGCCGCGACCGCCGGCGGCATGGGCGTGAAGGCCGCCCTCGACGCCGACGACTACCTCGAAGAGCTCGAACGCGAGGAGAAGCAGGCGGCCGCGGGCGCGGCCGAATAGGCGGTCTCGCGCGCTCGCGCTCGGCGTTCGTCTCTCGGGTTTCTCTCGACTTTCGTTCGGTGCGCCCTACGTCAAAGACCGCAACAGCCACGCGAGAACGAAGCTAATCGCCACGAAAATCAGGTAGACGCCGGGCGAAAAGCGCGCGTCCACGACGCCGACCGCGTCCGCGACAGCCACGGCGAAGATGACGAGACCGACGCCGACGAGCCCGTTCCCGAGGATGTTCGGAACTCCCCGTTTGGTTTCCATAGCCGCGGTTGGAGTCGACGAAAAATAAGCGTACGGAGCGTTCCCAGCGGGTGAAAGGAGACGGCGGGGTCGGCGGCGCTCAGTCGGCCGCGCCCGGACTCGCGTCGGCACCCGCGCCGCGCTCGTCGGGCGTCAGGTAACACTGCGGGTCGGGCCCGAACAGTTCGCCCGTCGCCGCGAGCGACCGAAGCCGCGAGGAGCCGCGACACACGTCCTGATACTGGCAGGTCGCGCACTTGCCGGTGAGGTGTTCTTCCCGCTCGCGGAGTTTGGCGAGAAGCGGGTTCGACTCGTCGTCCCAGATGTCACCGAACGGGCGGTCCCGGACGTTGCCGAGGCTGTACCTCTGCCAGAACTGCGTGAGGTGCACGTCGCCGCGGTAGTCCACGTCGGCGACGCGCTCGCCGGTCGGGTCGCCGCCGTTGACGCGGAGATACCGGTGAATCCGCTCGGCGTGGTCGCGTCCGAGCTCCTCCTCAGCGTACTCGACCACGTAGGCGGAATCGGCGTAGTTGCCGACCAAGAGCGTCTCTATCTCCTCGCCCTCGGCGTGGTACTCGCGGGTCATGTCGAACAGCCGGCGGACGGCGCGGCGCTGGGCCTCGTCGTCGAGGTCGGCGTCGGCGATGTCGCCGCCGCGGCCGCCGTAGTCGAGGTGGTAGAAACAGAAGCGGTCGACGCCCACGTCGTACAGCAGGTCCACCACGTCCTCCATGTCGGCGGCGTTGTGCTCGGTGATGGTGTACCGGAGGCCGGTCTTGAGCCCCACCGAGAGGCAGTTTTCGATGCCGCGGACGGCGGCGTCGAACGCGCCGTCTTTCCCGCGGAAGCGGTCGTTGCGTTCCTCCAAGCCGTCGACGGAGACGCCGGCGTACGAGAGGCCGGCGTCGCGGAGCGCCCGGGCTTTCTCCTCGGTGATGAGCGTCCCGTTGGTCGAAAGCACCGCCCGGATGCCGGCGTCGGTCGCGTAGTCGACGAGTTCGACGAGGTCCTCGCGGACGAGCGGTTCGCCCCCCGAAAACAGGAGCACCGGCACGTCGTAGGCCGCGAGGTCGTCGATGAGCCCCTTCGCCTCGGCGGTCGAGAGTTCCCCCTGCGCGGGGTCGAGGTCGGCCCCGGCGTAGCAGTGTTCGCAGTAGAGGTTACAGCGCCGCGTCGTGTTCCAGACGACGACCGGACGTTTCTGTTTCTCCTCGCGTATCTGCTCGATGTCGGCGTCGGGGTCGTCGTAGCGGAGACCGTCGCCCTCGGCTCCCTGCCCGCAGAGGAGCTTGCTGATGGAAATCACTCGGCGGACACCCCGTTTTCGGCACCGCGGGCGTCCCCCGCACCGTCGTGCTCCATCCCGCCGTGTTCCGTCCCGTCGGTCGACTCCTCGCCCTTCGCGGCGAGGTCGTTCCCGCCGAGTCGGAGGAACTCGTCGGCCGGCGCGAGCCAGAGGTCCGCGTCGCCGCCGCCGAACAGCGTCCGCGCCTGCTCGGTCGCGAGGTCCTCGGAGGGCGCGCTCACGCTGCCGACGTGGCGCATCGGCTCGGTCGGCACGTCGCGGTAGAACACTTCCCACTGGCGGCTGCCGTCGATTCGCGGTCGTCGCCTCGGGTCGTCGTCGTCCATGCCGTCGCCTTCGGGCGGGACGGTCACGCTCGTTTCGCCCGTTTTCAGCGCGTGGGAATCGAAGCTTTCGACTTGTTCGGCCGCTCACTAGAGCCAGCTAATGACGCAACGGGTTTCCCGGCGGTCGTTTCTCCACGCAACGGCGGCTTCGACTGGTATCGCGCTGCTTGCGGGCTGTTCGAGTTCGTCCGGCGACGGCTCCGGCGGCGCGGGCGACGGGGACGGAGCCGGCGGCGACACGTCCGGCGGGGACGACACGGCCGACCACGAGATGCGGGACTTCGACGGCTGGTTCGACCGGACGCAAAACTACGACGGCGTCCACGACCTGACGGGACAGGACAGCGTGACGGTCGCGGTCGGCGCGGCAGGCAACGGCGGCGGCTACGCGTTCGCCCCCGCCGCGGTGCAGGTCTCGCCGGGAACGACGGTCGTCTGGGAGTGGACCGGAAACGGCGGGACGCACAACGTCGTCAACCGCGAAGACGGCCTGTTCGAGTCGGAACTCACCGTCTCCGAGGGCCACACCTTCGAGTACACGTTCGAGGAGTCCGGCGAGTACAAGTACGTCTGCGTCCCCCACGAGACGCTCGGCATGGTTGGCGTCGTCGTCGTCGAGTAAGCGTAAGCGGCCGCGGCGTTGGCGGCGTCGGCGTCACGCTGACTTCGCGGCGTCGTTCAGCGGCGCGGTACAGAGGACGCAGCCGGTCTCCCGGAGCGTCCGCATCATCGGCTCGTTGACCCGGTAGCGCTCGCCGCACTCGGGACAGGTCACGTCGAACTCGCGCATCGTTGCTCACCGGCTAGTGGTACGCCGCGGGGCCCCGAGGTGGCGCACCCTGCATTCACGGGGGACTGATACCCCGGCGACACGTCTCATCCCGTCACTCCTGGAGAATGGCACCCATGAGCTTCTTCTGCGCCATGGCGAGGTGCTCGGAGAACGTCGAGGTCGTGATGCCGAGTTCGGCCGCGACCTCGCCTTTGTTCGCGCGCCGCGGGTGGTCGAAGTAGCCCATCTCGTGGGCCGTCTCCAGCACCTCGCGCTGGCGGTCGGTGAGCTGGCCGCGCTCGACCAACACGAGGTCCCGCGACTCGTCGGTCGACGACTGGAGCAGCCGGCGCACGTCCACCGACCCCGACGACTCTCGGAGGGCGGCGACCACGTCGCGGAGCGTCTCCACGTCCGGCGCGTGGAACGTCAGAAACAGCGCGCCGTCGCGCGTCTGCACGTCCACGACCGGACAGTCGAACGCCTCGACGCGCTCGCAGGGACAGCCGACGCCGCCCTCGCGGTCGAACCGATAGACGCTGCCGTCGCCGTACTCGAACAGCCGTTCCATCTCCTCGGGAACCTCGTCGTCGTCGTCGAAGACGAACTCCTCGACGACCGACCCGCGCTCGTTGGGAGCCATGCTCCGCGAGAGCGCGTAGCCCGAGGTGTCGCCCTCGGAGACCGTCGCGACGGGACAGCCGTCCGGTCCCGTCACCTTCAACTCCGCTCTGATGCCCGCTGCGCTCGTCATAAGAGTACGAAGTCGCCCCAGCCCCTGATATAAACACCCCCGATACACCGGGCCTTTATATCGTGGTTCGTGTCACCGACGCCACCGTCGACAGGCGGGCTGCGGCCGGTCGGTGGGGGCTATAAAGCGCCCCGCATATTCGGGGTGCTCTTCGACGGACGACGCGGCCGAACGTACGAGTGAGCATGCAGACCGGCCTCAGACGCACGCCGACCGGACCGAAGCCCGCCGAGTTGGAGGCGGAACAGGTGCTGGAAGCGCTCTCGGACCGCGCGTGCCGGCAGATTCTCACGACCCTGCAAGGCGCGACCGAGCCGATGACCGCACAGGACCTCTCGGAGGCGTGCGACGTGCCGCTGTCGACGACCTACCGGAAGGTCGAACAGCTCTCGGAGGCGGCGTTGCTCGACGAGACGCTCCAACTGCGGGCGAACGGGACGCATACCCACCAGTACCGGTCGAACGTCGAGTCGGTCACGGTCTCGCTGAACGACGACCGAGGACTCGAAGTCGCCCTCGGCGGGGACCGCTGATGGGCTCGGAGCCGGTACACCCGCCGGAGTCGGGGAACGAAAACCACACTCGCCCGCGGCTCGCGTCTCGGCTGACCACCCATCCCGACGGGCGCGAGGAGTGCACGATTTACCCGGCCGATGCGACGCCCGAGACCCAACTGACGCGGTGGATTTCGGCGTTCGAGGGGAGCTTCGTCGACCTCGATGCGATGGAGTAGGCGGCGGGTGAGAGCGACCGGAGGGTTACAGTCGGTCGGGGTCGACGCCGTCGTCGCCCTTGGTCCACGGGCGCGGGCTGTCGAGCGCCACGAGGTACTCTTCTAAGAGGGTCGGAAACGCCCGCCCGCGGAGGTTCCGCAGGCCGAAGTCGGCGGCCCAACTGATGATGCCGGTGTCTTCGGTGACGACGCCGGCGTTCAGTTCGCGCGCGAGGATGAGGAGGTCGAAGTCCTCCCGAGAGTCGAGAACCCCCTGTCTGAGCGCGCCGCGGTAGTCCTCGCGGAGGTCGGAGATGACCTTGTCAACGTCGGAGAGCTTCGACCCGCCGTTGGAGCGCTGTTTCGACTCCTCGGCCTTACGGACGGCCTTCTCGGAGACGCGGAGGCCGCGGTTGACCCGGTCCGACATCTCGTCGATGAAGCGGTAGACGACTTCGGCGGGGATGTACACCTCGTAGCGGTCGGGGTGTTTCTTGATGACCCACGTGTCGAGTTTGCCGAGCACGTCCTCCGAGACGCCGCGCTCGCGGAGGATGTGTTCCAACTCCGCGGCGATAGACGGCGGCATGTAACACGAGATGTTCAGGTCCAGTCGCGCGGCGGCGATGGTGTCGAGGAGCCGTTCGATGCCCTCCTCGAACGTCTCGTCGTCGTCTCGAATCTCCTCGGAGAGAAACAGCGAGGTGTCGAGCACGAAGCGTTGTTTCAGCGGGTACTCGGCCATCGTTCGTCAGTTGGTACCGCGGCACTATGACCCTTCCCCGCGGTCGAGGGTGAGCGGTGCCGGTGAGAGAACCCGGACGAAGACGGTCAGAACAGCGGTTCGATGCGGTCGTCGCCGGTCGAGATGAGGTCGTCGAGCGACGCCGCGCTCGACTCGCGCTTGGCGAGCATATCGCGTTGGGTCTCGATGGCGACCGCCTGTAACTCCTTGACCCGCGGCACGTCGTAGACGCCCGACAGGAGCACGACCGCGGCGACGAAGTTCGAGTCGATGGGGTAGTCGCCGCCGCGAATCTCCATCGTCCCGGTCTCGTCTTCGAGCCACGTCCGCGCGCGCTCGATGCCGCGGCGCGACAGCACGTCCGACGGGCCGGCGACGACGACGAGGCCGCGTTCCGCGCCGGAAATCTCGCAGGGCAGCGTGAGCCGCCCGAGCGCGGCGCGGCGCACGAGGCTGGTGATTCGGTTCGTCGAATCGCCGCCGTCGTCGGCCTCGGCCTTCCCGCCGGAGAGCCGAGACAGGAGGCCGCGCTTCGGGCGGTCGAGTTCGACGGCGGCGTAGCCGATAGTCGAGACGCCGCCGCTCCCGAGCGTGTTGATTATCTCGGAGGCGTCCACGACGGACTCCGCCACCGCGCCGGAGCCGTCGCCCTCGCCGGCGCTGAACAGCACGCCGAGCCGGCGGGCGAGTTCGGCGTTGAGACTGCCGTAGCCGGCTTCGAGCGACTCGCCGGTCTTCCGCCAGGCGTCGTTGTCGAACACGATGAGGTTGTCGACCTCGCGGACGAACGTCTGGAAGGAGCGCGCGGCGTTGAGCGTGTAGATGCCGCCTTCGTCCCGCGCGGGGAGGATGCCGAGCCCGTAGACGGGTTCGGTGTAGATGTGCTTCAGTTCCCGCGCGATGACGGGCGCGCCGCCCGAGCCGGTGCCGCCGCCGAGGCCGGCGACGACGAGAAAGGCGTCTATCTCGTGGACCGGGAGGTCGTCAATCATCGAGAGCACCTCGCCGACGTCCTCCGCGATGACTTCCGCGCCGAGTTCGTTGTCCGCGCCGACGCCGTGGCCCTTCACGCGCGTCAGGCCGACGAGCACCTGCCGCGACTCGGGGACGGTTCGGAGTCCCCGAAGGTCCGCGCGGGCCGAGTTGACCGCGATTGCGTCGACGACGAACCCCGTCTTCGTCCGTCGCTCGTAGTCGACGAGGGCGTCGACGACTTTGCCGCCTGCCTGTCCGATACCGATGAGTGCGAGTTTCATGTCCGTCTTCCTCTCAGAAATCCGACCGACTAGACGCGCGCTCAGATATTGAATATGCTGTGCGTAGGGCCGCGCAACGACAGTTTAACTGGAAAATAAGCCCGACACTCTGTCGTCGCTGACAGCGTCGGCGTCGGTCGATTCGGCGTCGGTCGCGCCGGACTCGTCGGCGGTCGCTCCCGTCTCGCCGCCGGCAGCGTCGGCCGCGCCGTCGTCGCGCGCTGCGAACGCGTCGCAGGCGAGTTCACCGACGGCCGACAGGAGGTCGCCCGGTTCGACGACGCGGCCGCGCTCCCGCAGGCGCTCGTAGACCGCGAAGCCGTCGTCGCCGGCGTAGTTCCGCTCCGAGAACGGTCGCTGTTCGACGAGGACGAGCCGGTCGGCCTCGGCCGCCGCGTCGAGGTTGGCGAGGTTCCCGTCTCCGACCTCCACGTCGGCGACGACGGTCACGTCGGCGGCGTCGACTCGGGATTCGACCGCGGCCCGCGCCGCGTCGTCGACCGGCGAGTACGGCGGCACGGTCACGAGGTCCGCGCCGACCCGGCGGGCCGCCTCGGCGTCGGTGTCGCCCTCGTTGAGCGCGCCGGCGGACAGCGCGTAGCCGGCCGCCGACAGCAGGTGGAGCGCTCGCGCGCCGGTGCCGCCCCCGCCGACGACGTGGACCTGGCCGTTGGCGTCGTCCGACGACGGCGGGAGGGCGGTCACGTACACCGAACCGGTGACGGGATGCCGCGAGACGACCGCCTCGGCGTCGAACGCCTCGCGTAAGTTCCCCTCGGTGAGCACCGTCTCGGGGTCGCCCGCCGAGAGGACGCGCCCGCCCGACAGGAGCACGAGCGCGTCGCAGTAGTGGGCCGCGAGGTTGAGGTCGTGGATGGCCGCGACCGCGGTCGTCCCGTCGGCGACGAGGTCGGAGACGAGTTCGAGCGTGCGCACTTGGTGGTTGATGTCGAGGCTGGCGGTCGGTTCGTCGAGGAGCAGGACGGGCGTCTCCTGTGCAAGCGCGCGAGCGATGAGGACGCGCTGGCGCTCGCCGCCGCTGACTTCCGTGACGGGCCGGTCGGCGAGCGACTCGACGGCGGTCCGGCGCATGGCTGACTCGACGGCCTCGTCGTCGCGCTCGCGCCAGCCCTCGAAGCGCCCGCGGTGGGGCGTGCGGCCCATCCTGACGACCTCGCGGACGGGGAAGTCGAAGGTGACGCTCGTGGTCTGCGGGACCGTCGCCACGAGCCTGCTCGTCGCCTTCGACGACAGGGCGTGGACATCCTCCCCGACGACGCGGACCGCGCCCTCGTCGGGCGCGAGCGCGCCGTTGAGCGTCCGAAGCAACGTCGTCTTCCCCGCGCCGTTGGGGCCGATGAGTCCGACGAAGGTTCCGTCGCCGACGTCGACCGAGACGGAGTCGAGAATCCGGGTGTTTCCGAGCGAGAGCGAGACGCCGTCGAGCCGAATCGCCGGGTCGGCGTCGCTGAAGGGGCCGGACCCGGAGTCGGAGTTAGAGTCGGAATCGCTCACGGCGAGCGCACCTCCCGCGTGCGGAGCAGGTAGAGGAAGAAGGGCGCGCCCACGGCGGCGGTGACGACGCCGACCGGAATCTCCGCGCCGCCGGAGCGGGCGACGGTGTCGGTGGCGACGAGGAACGACGCGCCGGCCAGCGCCGACGCCGGGAGCAACACCCGGTGGTCGGGACCGACGAGGAGCCGAAGCATGTGGGGGACGACGAGGCCGACGAAGCCGATGACGCCGGAGACCGAGACGGCCACGGCGGTGACGACGCTCGCGGTGGCGAGAAGCAGCTGTTTCGTCCGCTCGACTTCGATGCCGAGGGCGTGGGCGTCCTCCTCGCCGAGCAGCAGGACGTTCAGGTCGCGGGCGTGGACGACGAGGAGGAGAAACGGGAGCGGCAGGACGAGGGAGAGCATCCCGACCTCGCTCCACGTCGCGCCCGCGAGGTGGCCCATGAGCCAGAAGACGACCTGCCGGAGGCTTTCGCCGCTCTGGAGGAGGAGAAACGAGATAATCGCGCCGAGAAACGTCTGGATGGCGACGCCCGCGAGAAGCAGGGTCGCGACCGGGGTTCGGCCGTCCTCGCTGGCGAGCAGGTAGACGACGAACGCGGTGACGACGGCGCTGACGAAGGCCGCGCCCTCCAGCCCGAACGGAATCGAAAGCGACAGCACGATAGTCGCCACCGCGCCGACGGCGGCCCCGGAGGAGACGCCGACGATAGAGGGGTCGGCCATCGGATTGCGGAAAAAGCCCTGCATCACGGTTCCCGCCGCCGCGAGCGCGAAGCCGACGAGCGCCGCGAGAAGGATGCGAGGCAGGCGGACCGAGAGCACGATGATGCGGGCGGGTCTGGGGACGGCGAACTCGAACGGCGAGACGAACTCCAGCGTCGGCGTCGGAACCGACCCGACGACGGGGAGGGCCGTCGCGCCGCCGAGCGAGACGCCGACGGGGACGGACATCGCGTCCGCGAGGATGGCGGCGACGGTCCGCGGCGGGATGGTCACGGCCCCGATACCGGCGCTCACGACGACGACGAAAAACAGGAGCCCGGCGAGGCCGAGCGACCACGTGGTCGCCCGCGTTCGAACGCTCATTGGGCACAACCGCGCTTTCAGTAGGTAAATATTTATTGAACAGCCGCTGAGGCCACTACCGTGAACCGACAACTCGTCGTCGCCCTACTCGCGTTCGCGACCGTTCTCGCCGGGGTTCCGGCACCGGCCGCGGCCGCGGTAGGTCAGGCGGCACCGCAGCAGACCGCGGCCTGTACGTTCCCGGTGACCGTCACCGACGCGACGGGGACCGAGGTCACGATCACCGACGACCCGGAGCGGGTCGTCACGACCAACCCGAGCGCCGCCCAGACCATGTGGGAACTCGGCGCGCGCGACGAGGTCGTCGGCGTCTCGCAGTACGCCATGTACCTCGACGGCGCGGCCGACAAGGGGAACGTCTCCGGCTCCGGCGGCCTCAACGTCGAGGCGGTCATCGGCCTCGAACCCGACCTCGTGCTCGTGCCGAACTCCTCGTACAACGCCGAGCCCGACCGCATCGAACAGCTTCGGTCGGCGGACATCCCGGTCGTCGTCTTCGAGTCCGGCGAGTCGCTCGCCGCCGTCGCCGACAAGACCGAGCGCGTCGGCCGCATGACGGGCAACTGCGAGGCCGGCGTCGAGCGCGCCGCGGAGATGCGCGACTCGATGGCTAACATGGAGCAGGCCCTCGACGGCGCGGAGCGCCCGGTCGGCCTCAACTCCTTTTTCGGCTACTCCTCCGGGTCGGGCACGTTCATCTCCGACATCATGACGACCGCGGGGCTGCGAAACGGCGCGGCGGAGGCGAACCTCACCGGCTTCGCCCAGATTAACGAGGAGCTCGTCGTCGAGATGAACCCCGAGTACATCGTCGTCCCCGACCACGCGCCCGTGCCGAGCAGTCCGGCGTACAACAGCACGACGGCGATGCAGGAGGGCAACGTCATCGTCATCGAGGCGCACAAGCTCCAACAGCCCGCCCCGCGAGCCATCGAGGCGAGCGAGGCGATTCTCGAAGCGGTCCACCCCGACGCCTACGAGCGCTACCAGCAGCTCGAAACCGAGTCGGCGACGGCGTCGACCGAAAGCGCGACCGAGACGACCACGGCCGCGGACGCGACTGCAACTGACGCGACTGAAACCGAATCGGCCGAATCGACCGAAGCGACGACGACGACCGAGTCGTCGGACTCGACCACCGAGAGCGACGCGCCCGGGTTCGGCGTCGTCGCCGGCCTCGCCGCCATCGGCGCGGCGGTCCTGCTCGCGCGCCGCCGATAACCATACAGACACCCACGCCGGCTCCGTTTCTCCGCCGCACGCCTCGGCTCCGTGAGACCACAACCGTATTACCGTCGGGTGGCGGACACACGGGTATGGTCGAGAACGTCATCTACCCCGCCTACCTCGACGCCTCTCTCTCGCGCAGCGAGGGTCGGCGGGTCGCCCAGTCCGCGGCGGTCGAAGCGCCGACCGTCGACGAGATTGCGAAGGCCGTCCAGCAGGTCGGCTACGACGCCGTCATCGAACGGGACAAGCGATACTCCCGCGAGTTCGAAACCCGCGGGCGCGTCCTCGTGAACAACGCCGACGACGCCACGAAAAACGACATCGTGCAGGCGGTCGCCGCCTACGTCGGAATCCTCCGCGACTGATGCGGCGAATCGGCACGGTCTCCCGGACGGCGCAGGGCCTCGCCATCGTCCGCCTCGACGACGACGACACGCCGGACATCGGTACGATGGTCCTCGACGAGTCGCTGTCGACGGTGGGTCGCATCGTCGACGTGTTCGGCCCGGTCGACCGCCCCTACGTCGCGGTCACGGCCGACAGCGGCTCGCCCGCCCGCCTCGTCGGCAGCAAACTGTACGCTCGCTGACGACGCCAGAGCGCAACCCCCATACTCCTCGGGTGGGAACGCCCCTCTATGTCACGCCGCGCCTATCGAGGGGTCGCCCTCGCCGCCCTCATCTTCCTCGTCGTGCAGGTGGGTGCGCTCGCCCTCGTGCCGACGTTCTTCGAACAGGGGTACCAGACGGTCGAAGACCCCTCCGACCCGACGAACAGCCTCCTCTACATCGGCGCGATTATCGCCATGACCGCGTTCATGCTCGCGGCGTTCAAGTACGACCTCGACCAGCTCATCCGCCTCGTCATCGTCTTCACGAGCGGCCTGCTCGCGTGGTACGTCTTCGCCGCGCTCGTTCCCAGCGCGCTCGTCGCCGTCGGCCTCTCGGCGGCCGTCGCGCTCGCGCTGCTCGTCTACCCCGAGTGGTACGTCATCGACGCCGCTGGGGTACTCATGGGTGCGGGCGCGGCCGCCCTGTTCGGCATCAGCTTCGGCCTGTTGCCCGCCATCGTGCTCCTCTCGGTCCTCGCTATCTACGACGCCATCAGCGTCTACAAGACGAAACACATGCTCGACCTCGCGGAGGGCGTGATGGACCTCCGCATCCCGGTCGTGCTCGTCATCCCGACGACGCTGTCGTACTCGATTCTCGGCGACGAGTTCGCCAGCGACGCCGACGAGGTCAGCGACGGCGGGAACGAGACCGACGGGGGCGAACCGGCGGCCGCGGCCGGGAGCGATACCGAGGCTGAGACGGCCGACACCGCGGCGACCGACGCGGAGGCCCGCGACGACGCCGACGCCGACGCCGACGACTCCGACCCCGGCGACCGCGACGCCTTCTTCATCGGTCTCGGCGACGCGGTCATGCCGACCGTGATGGTCGCCTCGGGCGCGTTCTTCTCCGAAGCCCCGTCGCTCGGTTTCGGCGCGCTCCCGGCGCTCAACCTCCCGGCGCTCCTCGCCATGGTCGGGACCTTCGCCGGGTTCAGCGGGCTGATGTGGGCCGTGATGAAGGGCCGGGCGCACGCCGGCCTGCCGCTTCTCAACGGCGGCGCAATCGGCGGCTACCTCGTCGGCTCGGTCGTCGCCGGCGTCCCGCTTGTCTCCGCGCTCGGACTCGCGCCGTACCTCTGAAAACCGACTCCGTCGAAGTTCTCGTCCGGTGCTGGTTTGTTTAGGCTGTGCTGACTGGCGGCCGCGAGTCGGTCATGGGAACTTGCCGGGCTTCGGCCGTTCGAATCAGTAGACAGAGAGCTATTCTTCAATCGTGAGTGTATACCTCCACTCAAACTCTTCCCATGTCGTCTCCGCTCTCACTTTCGGCGCAAATGATTCGGTAAAGCGGTGTTTACCTGCGGGAAGACAGCTCATATCTTCGGGCCGATTGCTCACCCACTTGTCCATCGTGGCCTCCAATATCTCCTGCTCCGGATAATGCAGTACAGTATAATCGGTCTGAATGCACTCCCCCGCATCGAGTGACTGCCATCTAAGCACGTCAGGAAGAACGAAGTGAACAAGATTCGCCTGCCAGCAACCATCGACCGGGCGGTCCGGAATAATCTGTTCGTCTGTTCCGAAGGCGAGTTTCTGTACCTGACGGTCACTCGGAATGAGAACGAGCCATCCGTGGCCTTCACTCCAAATACTGGAGTACGGCTGGATTGAGCCGAAGCCAACTGTTTGCTCTTCAGAGGAAAGATTCTCAAACGAACCCCGAATCTGAGCAGGTGCATCGGATGAGAAATCGCGTAGCTTCTCCATACTGAGCTGGAAGGGTTTCTTGATGGGTTGGGGCCTTCTGTAACCGTGATACGAGGGTAGCGCCCAGAAGCCATAGAGAATCACGACTCCCCAATCAGGTAACATTATTGAACCGATGTGGGCGAAACCAGTACGCTAAGACGGTAGTTGATACGGACCCAATTGAACGAGAGGTTTAGAACGTTGTCTGTGGGTAGAGCCTCTTTGTCGTGCTGAACTCACCCTCTACGTCTCGCACGCCATCTCTCTCACCTCTCTAGAATCCCAACAGCGACGTATCGCCCGAGTTCCCCGACTTCACCTCACTCTTCGTCCGCGCCCTCGCGGACGCGAACCGCCATCCCCGCGTCGAAATCGAGCATCGCGTCCGCGGAGAGTTCCGCGCGACCGACGCCCAGCAGGTCGCCGTCGGGGCCGACGACGCACACCTCGTCGCCCGAGCGAACCGCCGGGTCGGCGTCGGTGACGAACTTGGCGAAGGCGTTCTTGCCGTCGCGGACGAACGGAACCGACTCGTCGCCGACGCGGACGACGTAGGCGTCGCCGTCGAGACTGTCGTAGAGGCGGCGACCGCCGGCGACGCCGAGGGTGAACCGGCCGTCGGTGCCGTAGGAAGTGACGCGGTCGCCCTCGACGTACACCTGTCGCGGGCGGCCGCTCCGCGAGCGGGAGAGTTCGATGTCCGCGTCGGCCGGGAACAGCGCGTCGCCCGCACCGGCCCCGAACTGGTAGTCGGCAACGACCCGGAGGTCGTCCAAATCGGTCGCGTGGCCTTCGGTCATACCCCGCCGTTCGCCCCGCCGGCTAAAGTGGGTCGCGGTCCCGGCCGACCGCGTGCGCCAAGCTACCACGCCCGTTCGAGACGAAAAGTCCTAAGTACGGGACTGACCGCCCTCAGAGTATGTCTGTGGACGTTCGACTCGCCGCCGTGGGAACCGTGCTGCTGCTCGCGAGCAGCGTGCTTCTCACGCAGACGGCGCTCGACTGGCGGCTCCCGACGGTGCTCGCCGCCATCGCGGCGCTCGGCGCGGTTGCGACCGTCGCTCGGCTGGCGACGCCGACGGCCTGATATCCCACTCGCGGGCCGGCCGCGCCCCGACCACGCCGGCGTCTCGACCCTCCCGTTTTACGTATTGTCGCATCGACAGGTCGAACTATGGCTGCGATTAGCTCCCTCCAGACCGCCCTCCGAGGCATCCGGTCGAACCCGGTGTTGTTCCTCGGCAGTCTCGCCTTGGGTCTCATCACGCTCCCGCAACTCGCCACGCAGTTGGCGCAGATACCGTTCGTTCCGACCATCCTCATGGCGGTGACGTTCTTCGTCACGCCGTTCGTCGCCGCCGGTCTCTACGGCATGGCCGACGAGGCGGTCGGCCGCGGGGGCAGTGGCTCGACCTCGCTGTCGACGCTCACGGCCGTCGGCCGCGAGAAGTACGTCTCGGTGCTCCTGGCGAACTTCGTCCAACTCGGCATCGTCCTCGCCTTCGGCATCGTGTTCGTCATCATCGTGGTCGCCGTGGCCGTCTCGCTCGGTCTCGGCGGTCTCGCAGCCAGCGGTGGCGACGTCTCCAATCTCGCCCTCGGCGGCGGCTTCCTGGTCGGCATCGCCGTCCTGGGCCTCCTCGGACTGGTGTACCTCGTCGTCAGCTTCCTCATTCAGTTCTACCCGGTCGCGGTCGTCGTCGGCGACAAGGGCCCCGTCGAGTCGTTCGGCGAGAGCTATCGGCTCGTCCGGCACAACGTCGTCCCCACGCTCGGCTACTCCGTCATCCGGTTCGTGGTCGGTCTCGTCGTCAGCATCCCCGCCACGGGCGTCATCCTCTTTGTGTCGTTCCAGAGCGTCCAGCAGGTCCAAGACGCGGCGAACCCGGCGGCGGCGCAGGCCGGGGTCGGCTTCGCGCCGATGGAAATCGCCGCTATCGCCGCCCTCTCGATAGCGACGCAGACGATTCTCGCGGCGTTCCAGTACACCTACGCGGTCGCCTTCTTCGAGGCTCACGACGCGGGGACCGACGGACCGACCGGGACGGCCGGCCCCGACATCGACGGCGACGCGGCGATTCCGCAGTTCGAGTAGTCGGCGGAATTACAGCAGGAACGTCTCTTTTCGCTCCGACAGGTCGATGAACGTGTCCGCCGCCGCGACGAGTTCCTCGGCGGTGGACTCCTTGAACGCCATCACCTCGACGCGGACGCCCTCGTGGCGGAGGTGCGTACAGAGTCGTTCGAAGTCGCCGTCGCCCGAACAGAGGACGACCGTGTCCACGTGGTCGGCGAGGCTGACCGCGTCGAGCGCGATGCCGAGGTCCCAGTCGGCCTTCTTCGAGCCGTCACCGAACGTCTTGATATCCTTGATTTTCGTCTCGAAACCGATGTCGACGAGTGCATCGAAAAAGCTCACCTCGTCGGGCGAATCCGCCCGGATGACGTAGGCGATGGCGCGGGTGAGCGCGCGGCCCGCCGTCCCCTTCTGGAGGAGCGACGAGTAGTCGATGTTCCGCGAGTAGAGGCTCTGTGCCGTGTGGTAGAGGTTCTGCGCGTCTGCGAGGATGGCGACGCGTTGGTCGGGGTGAATCTCAGTCATTCGTACGACGCTTGGGCGGCGCGGGCTAATAACCGTCCGGGGAGACGGGGGCGCGGCGGACGGGCGTCCACCGTCGCGGTCGGAAACCGGACGGAGAGCGCCGCGATTCGTGCCTCAGCCCGCCCGTCGGGTCCGGCAGGTCCTGCAGACGACGCAAGTTATATTACGTTTCCAGCACCTGCATCCGGTGTGAACGACGCGACGCGGCCCTCGCAGGTCACCACACCTTCGACAGCGTCGCGTGCCGCTTTTTTTTCGAAAAAACGTGCGTACTGAATCGCTCGTTGCGGGAGTAGCGACCCCGTCTCGGGCGGCCTTCGGCTGACGCACGTTCCGGTCACACGACCGTATCAACGCTCCCGCGACCGTCACCACATCCACCAACGACACATGACATCATTCGACTTCCGCGGCGTCTATCCCGCGATGACCACGCCGTTCCACGAGGACGGCAGTATCGACTTCGAACAGTTCCAGGCCGACGTGCGACGCCTCGAAGAAGCCGGCGTCGACGGCGTCGTGCCCGTCGGCTCGACCGGCGAGTCCGCGACGCTCACTCACGACGAACACGTCGAGGTCGTCGAAGCCGCCGTCGAGGCCGTCGAGGAGGTGCCCGTCATCGCCGGCTCCGGGTCGAACTCGACCCGCGAGGCGCTGGAACTCTCCCGGCGCTCCGCCGACGCCGGGGCCGACGCGCTGCTCCTCATCTCGCCGTACTACAACAAGCCCGAGCAGGCCGGACTCGTCGACCACTACCGGACCATCGCCGACGAAATCGACCTGCCGCAAATCGTCTACAACGTCCCCGGCCGCACCGGGAGCAACATCCTGCCCGAGACGGCCGCGACGCTCGCAGAGCACCCGAACATCACCGGCTACAAGGCCGCAAGCGGCGACCTCGGCCAGATTTCGGAGGTCGTCGAGCGGACCCGCGACGAGCAGTTCGCGGTGCTGTCGGGCGACGACGCGCTCACGCTCCCGACGCTCTCTGTCGGCGGCGTCGGGGCCATCTCGGTCACGGCGAACGTCGAACCCGCGCGCGTCGGCGCGATGGTCCACTCGGCGCTACAAGGCGACTACGAGCGCGCCCGCGACATCCACCACGACCTCGCCCCGCTGAACCGTCACCTGTTCTCCGAGACGAACCCCATCCCGGTCAAGGAAGCCATGGAGATTCGGGGTTACGGCCCGGCGCGTCTGCGCCCGCCGCTCACCCGACTCACGGAGGACAACACCGAGGAACTGCGTCGCCTGCTGTCTGACCTCGAAGCGGAGCAGGCGATTCCGGACGGGGGGAGCGACGAGTGACGGTCTCCATCGGCGTCACCGGCGCGACCGGCCGCATGGGCGGGGAAGTCCTCGCCGCGGCCGCCGACCGCGACGACCTCTCCGTCGCCTTCGCGGTCAGTCGCTCGCCCGGCGAGTCAGTCGAAGGGGTCGCCGTCGAAGACGCGGCCGACTTCGCGGACCTGCTCGCCTCGCACGACCCCGACGTCGTCGTGGACTTCACCGGCCCGGCGTCCTGCATCGAGTACGCGTCAGCCTGCGCGGCGGCGGGCGTCGCCTTCGTCACCGGCACGACCGGACTGAGCGAGGGCGGCTTCGACGCGCTCCGCGAGGCCGCGTCCGAGGCCCCGGTGCTGTACGCCTCGAACTTCTCGCGCGGCATCGCGGCGCTCCGGCGGGCCGTCCGCGAGGCGGTTCCGGCCCTCGACGGCTACGACATCGAACTCACCGAGACGCACCACAACGCCAAGCGCGACGCCCCGAGTGGGACGGCGCTGACCCTCTTGGACGACATCGACGAAGCACGTTCGTCGGTCCGTCAGACGCGGTCTGACGACATCGACGGCGTGCGCGGCGAGTCCGAGCGCGTCCACGGCCGCGAGGGCGACGCGCCCCGGTCCGAAGGCGAAGTCGGCGTCCACGCTCGCCGGGCGGGGGATATTGCCGGTGAGCACGAAGTATTACTGGCTGGAAATCACGAGTCTCTTTCACTCACGCACCGCGCGGGGTCGCGGGGGGTCTTCGCCGCTGGCGCACTCGACGCCGCGGCGTGGCTCGCCGACCGCGACGCCGGGTGGTACGACTTCACCGAGGTACTCGAATGAATCTGGAATCCGACGTACGAGACCTGTGGCAGCGATACGACGACGGCGACGTCGACGCCGAATCAGCTACCGTCGACGAACTCGACACGCTGGACGCGTTCCTCGACGCCCTCGAGGCGGGCGAGGTGCGCGCCGCCGAGAAGACCGGCTCCGACGTGACCTCGTGGGAGGCCAACGAGTGGGTCAAGCGGGGCATCCTGCTCAACTTCGGCCTGCGCGAGACGCTCGCCCGCGAGTACGGCGACGTCCGCTACCACGACGTGCTCCCCCTGCGCGACACCGAGGACCTCGGCGACCGCGGCACGCGCAACACCCCGGACGGGACCGCCATCCGCCGCGGCGCGTACCTCGGCTCCGACTGCATCATGATGAGCCCCTCGTTCGTGAACGTCGGCGCGCACGTCGGCGACGGCACGCTCGTGGACTCCTGCGACACCGTCGGCTCCTGCGCGCAAATCGGCGCGAACGTCAAGCTCGGCGCGAACACGCTCATCGGCGGCGTGCTCGAACCCGTCGAGGACGCCCCGGTCGTCGTCGAAGACGGCGCGGCGCTCGGCGCGGGCTGTCGAGTCACCTCCGGCTTCGTCGTCGGCGAGAACTCCATCGTCGGCGAGAACACGCTTCTGACGCCCCGTATACCCGTCTACGACCTCGTCGACGAGGAGATTTACTACGGCCACCTGCCCGCGAACCGCCGCGCCTTCACGCGCTTCGTGGAGTCGTCGCTCGGTGACCACGACCTCTTTGCCGGCGGCGCGTACAAGCCCGCGGTCGTCGCCCTCGACATCGAGGACGACACCCTCGACGCGACCCGTCGGGAGGAGGCGCTGCGCGAATGAGCGGCGGCGGGCCGGCCGTCCGGCGGCTCTCGGACTGGGACCGCGAGCACCTGCTGTCGCTCGCCGACGAGTTCGGGTCGCCGCTGTACGTGACCGACCTCCGTCGCGTCCGCGAGAACTGTCTCCGACTCCGCGAGGCGTTCCCCGAAGCGCACGTCAGCTACGCCGTCAAGGCCCACGCCGGGCGGGCGGTGCTCGAAACCGTCCGCGAGGCCGGCGTCGACGCCGAGTGCGCCTCCGCGGGCGAGGTCGAACGCGCCCTCGACGCCGGCTTCCCCGGCGAGCGCGTCCGCTACACGGCGGTCAACCCGCCGGACGCCGACCTCGACCACGTCGTCTCGCGCTGGGAGTCGAACCCCGAGATGACCGTCACGGTCGGCGCGGCCGACACCATCGACCGCCTGCGCGAGCGCGGCTTCGACGGTCGACTCTGCCTCCGGGCGAACCCCGGCGTCGGCGCGGGCCACCACGAGAAGGTCACGACCGGCGGGCACGCGAAGTTCGGCATCCCCATCGACCGCGTTCCCGACCTCGCCGCCGACGTGCGCGAGGAGTTCGACCTCGTCGGCGTCCACGCCCACGCGGGAAGCGGTATCTCCGGCGACGACCTCTCGGCGCACCGCGAGTTGGTCCGCCGGATGGGCGACCTCGCCCGCGAGGTCGGCGGCCTCGAATTCGTGGACGTGGGCGGCGGCTTCGGCGTCCCCTACCGCGAGGACGAACCGCCGCTCGACCTCGCCGCCGTCGCCGACGCCACCCGCGAGGCGCTCGGCGAGGTGGACGCACAACTCGCAGTCGAACCCGGCCGCTACGTCGTCGCCGACGCCGGCGTGCTCCTCTCGCGGGTCAACACCGTGAAGGAGGTCCCCGAGACGACCGTCGTCGGCATCGACGCCGGCATGACGACGCTGCTCCGACCGGCGATGTACGACGCGTACCACGCGATTTCGAATCTCTCTCGGCCCGACGCCGACCCGGTTTCGACCATCGTCGCGGGCCCCGTCTGCGAGACGAGCGACGTGTTCGCGGACGGTCGCGACCTCCCCGACCCCGAGCGCGGCGACTGTCTCGCGCTCGGCAACGCGGGGGCGTACGGCTACGAGATGGCGAGCACCTACAACTCTCGTCCGCGCCCCCCGGAAGTCGTCCTCGACGCCGACGGCCCCCGACTGGCCCGCCGGCGCGAGACCCTCGACGACGTCACCGCACTCGAACGAACCGCATCCGAGCACATCCCCAACTGACCAAGCACCCACACAGAACCATGAGCGTACTCAACACCGTTCCCTTCGAAAAGTTCCACGGCACTGGAAACGACTTCTTCGTCGTCGACGCAGACGACCCGGTCCCGGACCGCCCCGCCTTCGCGCGCACCCACTGCGACCGCGAGGCCGGAATCACCCTGAGCGAGAGCGAGCGACGCGGCGCTGACGGCGTCCTGTTTCTCGCGCTCGAATCGCGCTACGACCCGCCGCGGGTCGTCATGACGCTCGTCCAGCCCGACGGCTCCGTCGCCGCCATGTGCGGCAACGGCGCTCGCGTCGCGGCCGCGTGGGCCGCCGAGCGGACCGGCACGAACGAAGTCATGATAGACACGCCCGCCGGCACCCGCCGCGCGAGCCTCGACGGCACCGACGTGACCGTCGAGATGGGCGCGCCCTCGTTTGCGCCCCGCGACGTGCCGCTCGCGGCCGACGACGAACTCGTCGACACCGAGGTCGAAGGCCTGACGGTCACGGCCGTCAACACGGGCGTCCCCCACGCGGTCGCCTTCGTCGACGACGTGGACGACGTGGACCTCGAATCGGTCGCGCCGCCGGTCCGCCACGCGTCGGTGTTCCCGGAGGGCGCGAACGTCACGCTCGCCTCTCCCGACGGCGAGGGCGGCTTCCGCCAGCGCACCTTCGAGCGCGGCGTCGAGGGCGAGACGCAGTCCTGCGGCACCGGCGCGGTCGCGGTCGTCGCGGCCGCGAAGCGCCTCGGGCGCGTCTCCGGCGACGACCCCGTGACCGTCACCCCGCCGGGCGGCGCGCTCTCCGTGACCGTCCCCGACGAGGGCGCGGCGCTCCTCGGCGGCCCGGCCGTCTACGAGGGCGACGGCGAAGCCGACATCGTCTTCCGCGAGCGATGAGCGGCGACGCCGACGGGTTCGACCCCGTGGTGTTCCTCGAACGGGCCGTCCCCGTCGCGTCGAACGACGACGTGGCCGCGATGCGCGACCTGCTGGTCGAGACGCTCGAAGCCGAGGGCGTCGACCCGACCGTGGACGACGCCGGCAACACCGTCGCCTCGAAGGGAGCGGCGGAGCCGACGACGCACCTCGTCCTCAACACGCACATCGACACCGTCTCGCCGCACGTCCCGTACGAACGCGACGAGGGCGTCATCCGCGGCCGCGGCTCCTGCGACGCCAAAGGACCGCTCGCGGCCCTGCTGGCGGCGTTTTTCGCCGTCGACCCCGGTCCCGACAGCCGAGTCACGCTGGCCGTCACGCCCGACGAGGAACTCCTCTCGACGGGCGCGGCCGCCCTCGACCTCGACGGCGATATGTACATCGTCGGTGAGCCGACCGGCCTCGACGTGTGTACGGCCGCGAAAGGCCGGTTCGAGGGGACGGTGTCGCTGTCGGGCGTCGCCGCGCACGCCGCGGAACCCCAATCGGGCGTCAACGCCGTGGACGCGCTCGCCCCGGTGCTCGACGCCCTCCGGTCGTTCGACGACGACCGCGAGGTCCACCCCGAACTCGGGCCGGCGACGCTGACGCCCACGATGGTCGACGGCGGCGCGAACTCGAATCAGGTGCCGGCCGACTGCCGACTCGTGGTCGACCGCCGGAGCGTCCCCCCGGAGACGGCCGACGGCTTCCGCGAGGAACTCCGGTCGACGCTCCGGGCCGCGGTGTCGGACGGCGTGTCCGACGACGTGAGCATCGACTTCGCGCTCACGGAGCGCCCGACGCCGTTCCTCGAAGCGTTCGCGACCGACCCCGACCACGAACTCGTGACGACGCTCGCCGCGGCCTCCCGAGACGCCGGCGGCCGGGCGGACGTTCGGCCCTTCACCGCCGCGACCGAGGCCTCCTACTTCTCTCCCGCGCCCGTCGTCGTCTTCGGTCCCGGCCACCTCGCCGACGACGAGGGCGCGGTCGCGCACGCCGACAGGGAGTACGTCCGGACCGACGACGTGCGGGTCGCGGCCGCCGCACTCCGCGCCGCGGTCGCCGCGCTCGCCGCCTAAGTGTCGATTAATCACAACGTACTTGTTATCCGAACGATACGTTTCGGACGATGCGCCCTCCACATCTCATCGTCACCCTCGCTGTCGTGGTCGCGCTGTCGCTGTCGGGCGTCGTCGCGGCCGACAGCGGCACCGCTATCGACCACGCGGGCGACGAACTCACGCTCGACGCGGTCGACGGCGAGCACGTCCACGGGACGACCCCGTTCGCGCCCGGGACGCTCATCGGCGTCCGCGTGAAATCCGTCGGTGATACCCATCCGTTTCTCGTCTCGAAGGCCGTCCGCGTCGGAGAAAACGGCAGCTTCGACGTAACGTTCGACCTCTCGGAGATGGCCCAACTCCGCGGCGGGCCGGTGCAGGTCTCGGTTCGCCGGGACCAACAGCCGATCTACGAGGAGAACGCCACGCTCGTGACGTACGATATGCCCGAGAACTCGACGCTCACGCCCGACATCCGCGACGCCGCGACGGCCGAAACGACGTCCGCGTCGACCGCGACGACGGCCGATTCGTCGTCCGGAATCGACGTCCCCGGCTTCGGCGCGGGCGTCGGCGTCGCCGCGCTCCTCGTCGCGTCGTTCGTCGCCGCCCGCGGCCTCTAAGCGCACGGTCCCGCGTTCGCCAGTTCACCCGCTCGCTCACCCGCGCCGACCGCCCCGCCGCGCCGACCGCCCCACCGTTCTGCCGCCCCGTCGCTCCGGAACGCAACGCCCTTTTCCCACCCGCACCTGAGTCGGCGTATGTACGAGGCGGTCTACGCACACCCCGACGGCGAGAGCACGGTCAGTCGCGTCGCCGTCGCCGCCGGTCGGTACGACTACGACGGGGTCGTCGTCCGCGCGCTCGACGCCCGCCCCGACTACGACCGCCTCCGCGAGGCGATCGACGTGGACGTCGTCGACGCCGTCGAAATCGACGCGTCCAACCCGGAACGAGCCAGCGGCGCGGTCGGCAACTACCGCCCGCAGCGCGAACTGCTCATCGTCCGCGGGGGGACGAACGCGCTCAACCGATTCGCCGTCGAACAGCCGCGAGTGGACGTGCTCTCGCGGCCCATGGAGGGCGAAGGCAACTTCAACCACGTCCTCGCCAAGGCCGCCCGCGACAACGGCGTCCGCGTCGAGTTCGACTTCGGGCCGGTGCTCCGAAGCGACGGGGGAACCCGCGTGCAGGCCATCTCGGCGCTCCGGAAACTCCGCGAACTCGTCGAGTACTACGACGCCCCCTACGTCGTCTCCGCGACCCCGTCGTCGCATCTCCAACTGCGGAGCCCCCGCGAGTTGGCGGGACTGGGCGAGGTCGTCGGCTTCGACCGCGAGCAGGTGCTCGACGGCCTCCGCGAGTGGGGTCACCTCGCGGCGCGCAACCGCGAGCGCACGTCCGAGTCGTTCATAGCCCCCGGCGTCAAACGGGGACGATATGAAGAAGACGATTGAGGAACACGCCGCCCGCTTTTCCCACATCGCCGCGGAGTACGACGACTCCCAAGACAGCGACGAGTACCGCGCGTGCGTCTCGCTCGTCGTCCACTACGCCGACCCCTCCCCCGAGGACGTGGTGCTCGACCTCGGTACCGGCACGGGCGCTATCGCCCTCGCGCTCGCCCCCGACGCGAAGCGCGTCGTCGGCCGCGACATCAGCGAGGGGATGCTCGAACAGGCCCGAACCAAGGCCGCCGAAGTCGGCATCGAGAACGTCGAGTTCGACGAGGGCCGGTTCCGAGACCCGAACGTGGGCGACGACGAGCAGATCGACATCGTGGTGACGAACTTCGCCATGCACCACCTCTCCGACGAGGAGAAACGCGAGGCCATCGGCGTCATCGCCGCCCTCGAACCGCGGCGGTTCGTCCTCGGCGACGTGATGTTCTTCGGCACGCCCGACCCCGACGAGCCGTTCTACTCGCCCGAAGTGGACGACCCCGCGACCGTCGGCTTCCTCGCCGACGCGCTCACGGACGCCGGGTTCGTCCTCACGGCCGTCGAATCGGTCCACGAGCAGGTGGGCGTCCTCGTCGCCGAGCGAGCGCCGACCGCCGACGAGTGAACTGACCCGATGAAACACCTGCCCAAACACCTCCGGCCGCGACGACGATATCTCGCCGTCGAGGTCGAGACGTGGCCCGACGCCGACCTCGCCCGCGGGCCGTTCCAGCGCGAACTCTGGTACGCCGCACAGAACCTCTACGGCGACGCCGGGAGCGCCGACGCCGACCTGACCGTCCTCGGGTTCGACTACGCCGACGGCGTCGCCGAGACCGTCGTCCGCGCCCGGCGCGGCCACGTCGAAGACGCCCGGGCCGCACTCGCCTGCATCGACGCCGTCGGCGGCGACCCGGTCGGGGTGAGAGTGCGAGGCGTCTCGGGGACAGTGCGTGCCTGTTCGGAAAGGTATTTACACGGCCGGGCCGGAATTTCCGAGGAGAGAACCGTCGTGTTCGAGAACGACTCCCGAACCGCCGTCGTCCGCGACTCCCTCTTCGACGTTCGCGGTTCGGACGGGTTCACGGGCGCGACGCAACTCGATTTCGAGTGATATTCCATGCAGGGACAAGCGCAACAACAGGCGTACGACCGCGGGATTACGATCTTCTCGCCGGATGGTCGACTCTATCAGGTCGAATACGCTCGTGAGGCCGTCAAGCGCGGCACCGCGAGCATCGGCGTGCGAACGCCCGAGGGCGTCGTCCTCGCGGCGGACAAGCGCTCTCGCTCGCCGCTGATGGAACCGACGAGCGTCGAGAAGATTCACAAGGCGGACGACCACATCGGCATCGCGAGCGCCGGCCACGTCGCCGACGCCCGCCAGCTCATCGACTTCGCCCGCCGCCAGTCGCAGGTCAACCGCCTCCGCTACGGCGAACCCATCGGCATCGAGACGCTGACCAAGGAAGTCACCGACCACATCCAGCAGTACACGCAGGTCGGCGGCGCGCGCCCCTTCGGCGTCGCGCTCCTCATCGGCGGCGTCGAAAACGGCACGCCCCGCCTCTACGAGACCGACCCCTCGGGGACCCCCTACGAGTGGAAGGCCGTCTCCATCGGGGCCGACCGCGGCGACCACCAGGAGCACCTCGAAGAGAACTTCCGCGACGACCTGACCCTCGACGAGGGTATCGAACTCGCGCTGGAGGCCATCGCCTCGACCAGCGACGAGGGCACCGCGCCCGACGGCGTCGACGTGGCGACCGTCTCCGCCGAGTCCGAGCGCTTCGTCGAGCTATCCAACGACGAAATCGAGGACTACCTCGAAGCCAACGACCTGTTGGCGACCGAGGACGACGACGAACAGTCCGACGAGTAAGCCGCGTCCCGCGGTTCTCGTTTCTCGTTCCCGGTTCCGGTTCCCGCGCGGTCTTCTTCGACTCCCGCCCGGTGAGCGACCGCGCCGGCGTCTCGGACGCGACGGGGAGCGGTGGCGTCGCTCACGGCCGGAACACGAGGCGGGAACAGAACACGAAAACCGAAACAGAACCGGAAACGCGGTCGTCTAGCGGGCCACGGAGAGCGACCCCGGGCGGCTCAGTACTCCTCGTAGGCGAGGTTCATGAGCCACTGCGAGAAGGCGTTGCTGTTGGCGTTAATCTCCTCTTCGCCGATGAGCGGCGAGAGCATGTCGCCGGCCATCAGCATCGAGAAGTCGAGGTCGCGCGCGGCGGGTTCGAGATAGTAGGTGGTGTGGCCGTTGTAGACGGTCTCGGTCCGCTTGATGAGACCGAGCGACTCCAGCACCTCGGCGATGCGGCTCCCCTTCCGGGAGGAGATGTCGAGGTCTTTCCAGAAGTCGCTCTGGTGGATGCCGCCCGACTCGCGGATGAGTTCCAGTCCCGCGCGCTCGTCGGAAGAAAGGTCTTGCTCGGCTTCGCTCGCGCTCATACCATCTACACGTCGTGCGAGCGGTTTAATCCTGACGTTCGACCGGTTCGAAGGCGGTCTGACACGGCGGGCCGTCGGCGAATTCGTACGCGAACTCCGCCTCGCCGAGCGCGATGACCGACGACGAGCGCGTGCCGAACCGACCCTCCGGGTCGTGGACGCAGACGCCGAAGTCGTGGTCGCCCAGCGCCGCCTTCGCCCGCTCGCACCACGCTTCCACCGACTCGCTCGGCTCGGGCTGAAGGGCCTCCTCCAGCCGCCGGGCGTTGTCGGCCTGCCGCTTCCCCACCTCGGGGCGTCGCTCGGGGACGAACCACGACTCGGGCGTGCCGACGTTGACGACGACGCGGACGCCGGGGTCGACGTTCCGCACCGACAGGCCGCCGTCCCACTCGAAGAACAGCGCGGCGTTCTCGTCGGCGACGACGAGGTTGAAGCCGTCGTACGTGTGGTCCTCGACCGCGTGCTCGACGAACCGGGCCGCGTCCTCGGCGGTCTCGCGGCGGAGCGCGTCGCGGACGAGATGGCCCCGGGAGCGTTCGCCGCCGCCCTCGACCTCGACCCAGCGGTTGGTGATGCCGACGAAGACGCCGGCGTCGTTGTAGCCGACCCACGTTCCGCCGGCCTCGGCGTCCCGCGGGGCGACGATTGCGGGGCCGTCGCCGTTTTCCCACCGCCGGGGCGGTTCGGCGGGCCGACCGAGTTGCTCGTCGCGGTTGGCGGCGACGACGACCGGCGCGTCCTCGAACACCTGCCACGCGAGGATGAGTGTGCACACGAGGAAAGCGTAGGCACTCGGCGCAGAAAAACGTCGGTTTCGACCCGACGCGCCGGCGCTCGTCCCTCAGTCTTCGCGCTCGGCGTCGGCTTCGAACCGGCTCGGGTCCCGGGAGGCGAGCGCGACGTTCACGGCCGCGACGTTCTCCGGCACGTCGTGGACGCGGACGATGTCGGCCCCGCGGTCGGCGGCGATGGCCGTGCCCGCGACGGTCGCCGCGAGGTTGTCGCCGGGCTCCTCGCCGACGAGCGAGAACATCGACTTGTGGGAGTGGCCGACGAGAATCGGACAGCCGAGCGCGGCGAACTCGTCGGTGCGCCCGAGAAGTTCGAAGTTCTCGGCCTTCGACTTCCCGAAGCCGAGACCGGGGTCGACGATGAGGTTCCGCCGCGGGATGCCCGCCTTCTCGGCGAGCAACACCAGCTCGGTCAGTTCGTCGATGACGTCCTCGACCACGTCGTCGTAGTCGACTTCGCGAGACGGGTCGACCGGGGCGTCGATGCTGTGCATCACGATGACCGGCGCGTCGCGCTCGGCCGCGAGGAAGCGCATCTCGGGGTCTTCGAGGCCGGTCACGTCGTTGAGGATGTCCGCGCCGGCGTCGAGGGCGGCCGCGCCGACCGCGGCCTTGCGGGTGTCCACGGACACGAGCACGTCGAGGTCGGCAATGGCCTCGATGACGGGCGCGACGCGGCGAATCTCCTCGTCGACCGGGACCTCGTCCGCGCCGGGGCGGGTGCTCTCGCCGCCCACGTCGATGATGTCGACGCCGGCGTCGACCATCGCCCGCGCCTGCTCGACGGCGTCGTCGATGTCGTAGAACTCCCCGCCGTCGTGGAAGCTGTTCGGCGTCACGTTCAGGATGCCCATGACGGCCGTGCCGTCGTCCCACGGGTAGTCGTCGTGGCCGGCGTCGCTCGCGTCGCCCGCGCCACGCTCGTCGTCTTCGCCGGCGTCAGCCGCCTCGATGTCGAGCGTCTCGCGAATCTCGGCTGCGACCCCCGCGAGCGCGTACGGTCGGTCTTCGAGGGCCGCCGTCAGGCGCTCGAACTGGTCGAGCGTCCCGGTCAGGACCACGTCGACGAGTTCGCCGCCGAACTCGTGGCCCGAGACGGCGCAGTCGCCGCCGACGGACAGCAGTTCCTCGCGGAGCACCCGCGCCTGCCGGCGCTGGACGCGCGTGTGGACCGTTCTGTTGACCGCCCGCTTCGCGCGTTCGCTCCGTTCGGCGGCGTCAGCGACGTTCGCGCGGTCGAGGGTCCGTCGGGCGTCGTCGGGTGTGCGGTGAGTCTTCGGGACGACCGCCCGCGTCCACGTGGTCCGCGCCTCGGCGACGACGTACAGCGAGCCGACGACGAGCACGCAGTCGTCGGGGTCGGCGCGGGCGCGCGCCCGGTCGAGCGCCGCGGCGACCGCGCCGCCGGTCTCGACTGCGGGGCCGTCGAGTCGCTCGAAGACGGACGACAGTATCTCGGGGTCCTCGCCCCGCGAGATGTCCGCCTTGCAGGTGACGACGGACGCCACCTCCGGGAGCGCCCCGACCATCTCGCGGTGGTCCTTGTCGTGCATCGCGCCGTAGACGAGGTGGAGGTCGTCGTAGTCGAACTCGTCGAGGACGGTGGCGACCTGCGCGCAGGCGTCGGGGTTGTGCGCGCCGTCGAGGACGACCGTCGGCTCCGTGCCCATGACCTCGAACCGACCCGGCCAGTGGGCGTTTCGGAGGCCGCGGTGAATCGCCTCCGCGTCGACATCCGGGCGAACCTGCCGGGCGAGCGAGACGGCGATGCCGGCGTTTCGCGCCTGATACGCGCCCAAAAGCGGGATGCGAACGTCGAGCGTCTCGGCGTCGGTCTCGACGGAGACGGCGGCCTCCTGGTGGTTGACGCGGCCGCCGTAGGAGACGCGAACGTCCGCGTCCGAGTCGGCGTCGGCGTCCCCGACGGTCAACACGTCGCCGGCCTCCTCGCGGATGACCGACAGCGCCTCGCCGGTCGTCCCGGTCACGAGCGGCGCGTCGGCGGGCGCGACGGCGGCTTTCGTCTTCGCGATTTCCGCGACCGTGTCGCCGAGGACCGCGGTGTGTTCGAGCGAGACGTTGGTGACGGCGCTTGCGACCGGGTCGACGGCGCTCGTCGCGTCGAGTTCGCCGCCCATCCCGACTTCGAGCACCGCCACGTCGACGCCCGCGCGGTCGAAGTACCACAGCGCGAGTGCGGTCACGGTCTCGAAGAAGGTCAGCGGCTCGCCGTCGGCGGCGCGCTCGACGAGGTACGGCTTGGCTTCGGCCACGAACGACGACAGCGCGGACTTCGGAATCTTCCGGCCGTCGACGCGGATTCGCTCCCGCACGTCGTCGAAGTGCGGCGAGGTGTAGAGGCCGACGTGCGCGCCCGACTCGCGCAGCATCGCGTCGACCATCCGGGCGGTGCTTCCCTTTCCGTTCGACCCCGCGACCTGCACGAACGACACGCCTTCGTGGGGGTCGCCGAGGTGAGAGAGCAACCGCCGAATCGACTCGGTCCCCGGCTTGACCTGAAACCGCCGGAGGTCGAAAAGGAAGTTCACCGCCTCGTGGTACTCCATACGCGTGAGAAACCGGACGGTGGGCTTAGGCCTAACGCTCCACGTCACTCCTGCGACACGACGCCGGACGGGGTCGCCCACGGGGGCCGCCGCCGACGCACCGATACCCGCTCGATAGCGCCGCGCTCAGTCGATGTGGACGACGAGCACCGGGCGCTTCGCGTTCTCGATGACGCGCTCGGTGACGCTCCCGAGCGACGTGAGCTTGTCGCGACCGGTCCGCCCGTGGGTCCCCATCACGACCACGTCGGCGCCGTGTTCGTCGGCGTAGTCGAGGATGACTCGATGGGGCACGCCGTCTCGAATCGCCGTCGTCGTCGACGCCTTCCCCTCGCACTTCTCGGCGCACCGCTCGACCGCATCGACCGCGTCGTCGCGGAGCGACTGGATGACGGCGTCCTGCTGGTCGCCGCCCGCGGCGAGGTACACCCGCTGGTCGACGACCGACAGCACGTGGACTGTCGACTCGTCCCCCGCGAGTTCGAGCGCGTGCTCGATTGCCTGCATCGTCCCTTCGCTCCCGTCGGTCGGCACGAGGATGTGTTCGTACATACCTCTGTGTTCGCCTCGCCGACACTTGAAGGGACACCGTCGGTGTTAGGTCGTGGGAACGGTCTCCAAGAAGCGCTCCGTATCCTCGTGGAAGCAGTCTCCCACCACGACGGCGTCGGCACCGGCGTCGAGTATCTCATCGGTCTGTGCCCTGCTCCCGATGCCGCCGCCGTAGAGTAACGCCGTCTCGTCGAGAAATGGAGCCGCGGCCGACACGTCTTCCGGGCCGCCGTAGCGTCCGGAGTACTCGATGTAGAATATCGGGAAGCCGTAGAACGACTCCGTCGCCAGCGCGGCACCTGCAACCTGTTCGGGGGTGTAGTGTTCCTCGACGTTCGTCAGTCCGGCGACCTTCGAGTCGGGGTTCTGGACGACGTAGCCCTCACCGACAACACCGTTGGCGAGTTCGGCGACGAGTTCGCGACCCTTCGAGGCGAGCACGCTCCCGACGAACGGAAGCCCCGACCCAGTCACGTCCTCTGATTTCCGCGCGAGTTCGGTGAAGAAACCGACGTGTTTCTCGACGAAATTCGTCTTGTCGCCGTTGTAGACCGCCGGGACGAAGACGGCGTCGGCAACTTCGACGGTTCGCTTCGAAACGTGGGCCGAGCGGTACGGTTCCTGAACTAACGGAAGGTCGGGAAACTCGGCGCGGAGTCGCTCGAACACCGCAAGCGAGTTCTCCTCCGTGACGCCGTCGGAACCGCCGACGATAACGGCGTCCGTGTGGCGGAGGACATCGATGGACTCGGGGAGCCGTTTTGCCGGGTCGACTTTCGTGACGTGCTCGAATTTACTCCAATCAAATGACATCACATCCAACGTCAGGAAAGTCGGTTATCAATCTCTCGGTGGATTATCGTGTCAGAAGTTATGCGAGGATCGCGTTGCTCAGTCGTGTCTAAAATCGCGTGAGACGAACGAAGTGAGTCTCACTGACTTCCGTCACTAATCGTGACGGAAACACCGGTGCACTCGCGTTGCTCGCGCACCGAGCTTTAGACCCTCCCTCGCTTCGCTCAGTCGTGTCTAAAGCACCGCTGGCCGGTGAAGACCATCGCAACCCCGCGCTCGTCGCAGGCCTCGATGACCTCCTCGTCGTTCACCGACCCGCCGGGCTGGATGACCGCCTCGATGCCCGCGTCAGCCGCCTTCTCCACGCCGTCCGGGAACGGGAAGAACGCGTCGGAGGCCATGACGGCACCCTGCGCGTCCTTGCCCTCGGCGTGTTCCTCGGCCTTCATGGCGGCGAGTTCGACCGCGTCGACGCGGGAGACCTGCCCCATGCCGACGCCGACCGTCTCGGTGCCCTTGGCGAAGAGAATCCCGTTGGACTTCACGTGCTTCAGGACCTTCCACGCGAACAGCATCGTCTCCAGCTGCTCGTCCGTGGGTTCGGTCTCGGTGACGACTTCGAGGTCGTCGAGCGTCGGCGTCCAGAGGTCGCGCTCCTGGACGAGTCGCCCGCCGACGAGCGCCTTTTCGGTGTACGTCTCGGTGCGCTCGCCGAGTTCGCCCACGTCGCCAGACTGCGTCTGGCTGCCCGGCAGATGTAATCTGCCGACGTCGAGGACGCGGAGGTTCTTCTTCTCGGTCAGCACGTCGAGCGCGTCGTCGGTGTAGCCGGGCGCGACGACGACTTCCTTGAACGAGTCGATGATGAGTTCGGCCGTCTCGGCGTCGCACTCGCGGTTGAGCGCGACGATGCCGCCGAAGGCGCTCATGGGGTCCGTGGCGAGGGCGTCGGCGTAGGCCTCCGCGAGGGTGTCGGCGGTGGCGCAGCCGGCGGGGTTCGTGTGCTTGATGACCGCCGCGGCGGGCTCGTCGAACTCCTTGATGAGGTTGAGCGCGCCGTCGGCGTCGTTGTAGTTGTTGTACGACAGCCCCTTCGCACCCTCGTTGAGCTGGGGCGCGCCGACGACCGACGCCTCGTCGCACGTCTCGTCAACGTAGACGGCGGCGTCCTGATGCGGGTTCTCGCCGTACCGGAGTTCGTCGTAGCGGTCCTCGGAGATGACGCGGCGCTCGGGGAGGCCGGCGTCGACGTCGCCCTCGACGGTGACGGAGTCGTCTTCGACCGTCACGCGGCCCTCGGCAAACCAGCGGACTGCGCGCGGGTAGGCCTTGAACTCGGCGTCGTAGAGGACGCGCGATTTGAGGTCGTCGGCGTCGTCGTCGGTGTACACCGGGACGGCCTCCTGCGTGACGATGGGACCGGCGTCGACCTCCTCGTTGACGACGTGAACCGTACAGCCGGTCGTCTTGACGCCGGCGTCGAGGACCTGTTCGTGGGCGTCCATGCCGGGGAACGCGGGGAGCAGCGATGGGTGGACGTTGAGCGTCGTCGGCGCGGCGTCGAGGAACGTCGAGGTGAGCACGCGCATGTAGCCGTCGAGACAGACGAGGTCGAAGTCGTAGTCCGCGAGGGCGTCGAGGATGCGCTCCTCGTGGGACTCGCGGGCCTCGTCGTCGCCGCGTTCGACGACTTCGCTGGGGATGCCGTGTTCGTCAGCCCAATCGACGACGGGCGCGTCGGCGCGGTTCGAGACGACGACGCCGAGTTCCGCCCCGCCGGGGGCGCGGTCGGAGATGTTGCGCAGGTTTCGTCCACGGTTGCTCGCGAGACCGGCGATGGTGACCATGTGAGGATGGCGACTCGCGGTCCTCAAAGTGGTTGCGGTCCTCGACGCCGAGGTGTACTCGATTGTGTATATGTCTCTCCCACCGAGACCGAAGATGGGGGCAGAGTACGCACACTCGTGCGTACTCGTCGCTTCCGCGGCGGCGACGAACCCCCGGCGTTTAACCTCCCCCATCGTGACGACTCAGACATGACCGACGCCGACCGGCACGACCCGCTGTACGCGGTGTCCCCGCTCGACGGGCGATACGCCTCCCGAACCGCACCCCTCGCGCCGCACGTGAGCGAGGCCGCGCTCATGCGCGCCCGCGTCGAAGTCGAAGTGGAGTACCTCCTCGCGCTCGCCGGCCTCGACGCGACGCCGCTTTCGTTCTCCGAGGCCGAGCGCGCCGACCTCCGCGCGCTCTACGAGGCGTTCGACGCCGACGACGCCGACCTCGTGAAGCGGCTCGAAGTCGAGGGCGCGGCGGGCTTCTCGGCGACGAATCACGACGTGAAGGCCGTCGAGTACTTCATCCGCACCGAGACCGACGAGTCGGTCCACCCGTGGATTCACTTCGGCCTCACCTCCGAGGACGTGAACAACCTCGCCCAGCGCCTCATGGTGAAAGGCGCGGTCGAGGAGGTCATCGTGCCCGAACTCCGCGACACCCGCGACGAACTCGTCTCGCTCGCGCGGGAGTTCCGCGACGTGCCCATGCTCGCGCGGACCCACGGCCAGCCCGCGACGCCGACGACGTTCGGCAAGGAGATGGCCGTCTACGCCGCCCGCCTCGGTCGGACGCTCGCCCGCGTCGAGGCCGCGACCGACGACCTCGCCGGCAAGCTCGCGGGCGCGTCGGGCGTCTACGCGGCCCACGTCGCCGCCTACCCCGACGTTGACTGGCGGGCGTTCTCCCGCGAGTTCGTCGAGTCGCTCGGCCTCGAACACACCGCGCTCGCCACGCAAGTCAACCCCTGCGACGACCTCGCGGCGCTGTTCGACGCCGTCCGCGGCGTCAACAACGTCCTCGTCGACCTCGACCGCGACGCGTGGCTGTACGTCTCCGACCGCTACCTCGGACAGGAGGCCGTCGAGGGCGAGACCGGCTCGTCGACGATGCCGCACAAGGTCAACCCCATCGACTTCGAGAACTCCGAGGGCAACCTCTCGAAGGCAAACGCCGACCTGACGTTCCTCGCCGACTACGTGACGACCTCGCGCCTCCAGCGTGACCTCTCGGACTCCACGGTCAAGCGCAACGTCGGCGCGGCGTTCGCTCACTGTCTCATCGGCTACAAGAAGACCCAGACCGGCCTCGGCAAGGTCGTCCCGAACGAGCAGGTCATGCGCGACGAACTCGACGACACGCCGGCCATCATCGGCGAGGCCGTCCAGACGATTCTCCGCCGCGAGGGCGACACGCAGGCCTACGAGCGGGTGAAGGAGCTCACCCGCGGCCGCGAGGTGACCCTCGACGACTTCCACGACCTGTTTGCGGACCTCGACGTGGACGAAGAAACCCGAGAGGAACTGCTCGCGCTCACGCCCGCGACGTACGTCGGGCTCGCGGACGAACTCGTCGACGACATCGACAACTGAACCGAGGGTCGAGTCGTCGGGTCGGCAGGCGGCGGCCCGACGAAGCGACGCGCTCTTTTTCCCCGGTCGGTCGAACGCGCCGCTGAGTCGAGCGAGCGTCAGGAGAAAACCGAAACCGCCTCAGAGGCCGACGGGCACGGGATATCGGCCTCGGCGCGGTTCGGGCACGGGTTCGGCGGCGAGCGCCGGCACGGGTGGGCTGGACAGGCTGGTCCGCGCAGTGCGGTTCGTCATGGGCTGGTACGACGACGCAGGGCGCTCACCGTGGCCGAATTATTTACTCATCATAGAATAAGTCTTTTGGTGGGGTGGTGCGTTGGTGGAGGTATGAAAGCAATCGCCGTCGAGCGCGGGGAAGATAAGCCGGTCGTCATCGAGAAGCCGCGACCGGAACCCGACGCCGGGGAGGCGCTGGTCCGAACGCTTCGGGTCGGCGTGGACGGGACGGACCACGAGGTCATCGCCGGCGGCCACGGCGGATTCCCCGAGGGCGAAGACCACCTCGTGCTCGGCCACGAGGCGGTCGGCGTCGTCGTCGACCCGAACGACACCGAACTGGAGGAAGGCGACATCGTCGTGCCGACGGTCCGCCGCCCGCCGGCGTCGGGGACGAACGAGTACTTCGAGAAGAACCAACCCGACATGGCCCCCGACGGGATGTACGCCGAGCGCGGCATCGTCGGCGCGCACGGCTTCATGTCCGAGTACTTCACGAGTCCGTCGGACTACCTCGTCCGCATCCCGCGCTCGCAGGCCGAACTCGGCTTCCTCATCGAGCCCATCTCAATCACCGAGAAGGCGCGGGAGCACGCCTACGCGAGCCGGTCGGCGTTCGACTGGAACCCCTCGTCGGCGCTCGTCCTCGGCAACGGGAGCCTCGGACTCCTGACGCTCGCCATGTTGAGAGCCGACGACAAGGGCTACGAGGAGCTCTACTGCCTCGGTCGGCGCGACCGACCGGACCCGACTATCGACATCATCGAGAAGCTCGGCGCGACCTACGTCGACTCCCGCGAGACGCCGGTCGAAGAGATTCCGGGCGCACACGAGGACATGGACTTCATCTACGAGGCGACCGGCTTCCCCAAACACGCCATCCAGTCGGTGCAGGCGCTCGCGCCGAACGGCGTGGCCGCGCTCCTCGGCGTCCCGAGCGACTGGGAGTTCGAGGTCGACGCCGGCGCGTTCCACCGCGAGATGGTGCTCCACAACAAGGCGCTCGTCGGCAGCGTCAACTCCCACGTCAAGCACTTCGAGGCCGCGACCGTGACGTTCACCAAGCTTCCGCGGTGGTTCCTCCGCGAGTTGGTCACGGGCGTCCATCCGCTTTCGGAGTTCGAAGCAGCATTCGAAGACGACGACACCACTATAAAAACCGCCATCGAATTCGGTACTGTATGAAGAACGTCGACGACCTCATCGCCAGCGCGGCTGAGCTCGCGGACCGCGGCCTCTCGAAAGGCGAGATTGCCGACGAACTGAACGTCTCCCGCGAGACCGCCAGCTGGCTGGTCGAACGAAGCGGCGCGGCGACCGAACCCGAACCCCGTGCGGAGCCCGAAGGCCCCGACGATATCCACGTCGACTGGAACGCCATCGGGAGCGGCGGCAAGCGCCTCACCTACGTCGGGCGCGCGCTCGCCGACCTCCTCATGGAGACGAACGGCGAGGCCGACGTGACCGTCGGCATCGAGAAAGCGGGCGTCCCGCTTGCGACCTCCGTCTCGCGCGAACTCGAAACGACGCTCGGCGCGTACTCGCCCGCGAAACACCAGTGGGACGAAGGCGACCTCGAAGACCTCGGCGGCGGCTTCTCCCGGAACTTCTCGCCCGTCGAGGGCCGCGACTGCTTCATCGTCGACGACACGGTGACGAGCGGCACGACCCTCCGCGAGACCATCGACGCCATCCGCTCGGAGGGCGGCGAACCCCTCGCGTGCGTGGTCATCGTCGACAAGCAGGGCGTCGAAGAGATAGACGGCGTCCCCGTCCACTCCCTCATCAACGTCGTCCGCGTCGGCGAGCAGTAAGCCACCGTCTCGGTCGGGACGGTTCGTCGGTTCCGGATTGACCGCGACGCAACTCCTTTGTCCGCCCGGCCGTTATCTGGGTGCATGACGTTCCAACCGGAGAGTTTGGACCCCGAAGAAGTGCAGACCCGCGTCGACGAGGCCGTCGCTGACAACCGCGTCGTCCTGTTCATGAAGGGCAACCGCCTGATGCCGCAGTGCGGCTACTCTGCGAAGGCGGTCGACCTCATCTCCCAGTACGTCGACGAGTTCGAAACCGTCGACGTGCTGCCCGCGCTCCCGCACTACCGCGAGGCGCTCAAGGAGAAAAGCGACTGGGAGACCATCCCCCAGACGTTCGTCGACGGCGAGTTCGTCGGCGGCAGCGACATCCTCGAAGAACTCGACGAGCGCGGCGACCTCGAAGCGACGCTGACCGGCGCGAACTGACCCCGGGAGCGACCCCCGACAGACCGCCGAACAGCGGCCCGACGCCGACTTTGTTGCTCTCGCCTACCGAGAAGGGGAGGCCATATAAGCCTCGAACTCGTACACGAACACAGGTATCGCCATCCGGGTGCGCTCGCACCGTGGCTCTCGTCGATACCGAAGCCAACAATGTCAGGCCGCGTATATCGACTCCATTCGACGTTGGAACTGCCACTCGAAGACGTGATGGACTACTTCGAAAACGACCCAGAACTGCCGCCTGAGGTCGAGAACGTAGACATCACCCGCCGAAACAACACTCTCATCATCAAAGCCGTCTCCGCCGACGACAACCTCAGCAAGTACACGCCGACGGCCCAGTTGAAAGCGAGCGTGACGGAAAATCGCGTCTACGAAGAAGAGCCGCCCCGAGCGGGCGCGCCCAACTGGGGAGACGAAGAAGAAGAGGAGATTCCCTCCGAACTCGTCGAGTTCGCCTGCTTCAAAGGCGACCTCGAAACCGTGCTCCAGAACACGGCGCTTCAGTACCCGATGTTCCTCGTCCTCCGCGAGATTGCGATGCTCTCGGAGAAGGGGACGCTGACCGCCATCACCGAGGAAAGCGACGAACTGCAAGCGACGCGCATCGTCGAAGGCGAGGTGCGTGCCGCCTCCGTCGAAGTCGTCGAGAACCCCCAGCAGAACGGTTCCTCGGACAGCGGAATCAACTGGCGCGACAACAAGTTCATCTCCTAAACGCGTCGTATCTCCTCATCCCGTCACCGCCGAACCGCGTGAGCTAGCGGCCCAAATCGTGCTCGGCGGTATCACGCGTCACACTACGCCTCGGGCAAAAAGCATTTACACCGCCTAATTAGATGTAATTACACATCATGTCGGAAGCCGAATCCTTCCCGGACTACCTCGACGTCGACTACACCGACGGCGAAGGTGAGACGCCGGAGGACTACCCGAGTATCGAGGACAAAATCGAGAAGGCCATCGAGGTCACGAAGCAGGGTCTCGAACAGTACGAGAACCCCGCGGTGATGTGGACCGGCGGGAAGGACTCGACGCTCACGCTCTACTTCATCAAGGAGGTCGCAGAGCGCTACGACCTCGAAGTGCCGCCGGCGGTGTTCATCGACCACTACCAGCACTTCGACGAAATCATGGACTTCGTCGAGCACTGGGCCGAGGAGTGGGACCTCGACGTCATCTGGGCGCGCAACGAGGACGTCGGCGCGTACGTCGACGAGAACGGCCTCGAACCCGGCGACGACATCCCGGTGTCCGAACTCTCCGAGCACAACCAGCACCACGTCCGCGAGATTCTCGAATACGAGGAAGACACGTTCCCCTTCCTGCTCGACACCTACGTCGGCAACCACCTGCTGAAAACCGTCGCGCTCAACGACACCCTCGAAGAACACGACATCGACGGCGTCATCTCCGGCGTCCGCTGGGACGAACAGGAGGCCCGCGCCGACGAGACGTTCTTCAGCCCCCGTCACGACCCCGACATCTACCCCCCGCACGACCGCATTCAACCCATCCTCCAGTTCGAAGAGAGCGCCGTCTGGGACGCCTTCTGGTACTTCGCGGTCCCGGACACCGTCGAGAACTACCCCGAGGACGGCTACGTCCCGACGAGCGACACCGACCTCCCCGAGGGCGTCACCCAGGAGGACGTACCCGTCTCGCCGAAGTACTTCGCCGGCTTCCGGAGTCTCGGCAGCGAGGTCTCGACCGACAAGTCCGCCGAGGAACCGGCGTGGCTGCAGGACATGGAGAACACGACCGAGCGCGCGGGCCGCGCCCAGGACAAAGAGGACCTGATGGAGCGCCTGCGCGACCTCGGCTACATGTGACGACGGCCGACGCCTGACGCGAACGCCGCGTCACGGCCACCTTTTTCGCGGCCCCCGCTTCGAGAGCGACTGCGACCGTGTCCCACAGCGGAAACAGCGATAGTCTCCGCGGCCGAGTCTTGCTGTATGGCTCACACGTTCCCAGACTACCTCGACCTCGACTACGACGACGGCCGCGAGGCGACCGCCGCGGACTACCCGACGCTGGCGGACAAACTCGAAAAGGCAGCGACAGTGGCCGCGACCGCCTTCGAACAGTACGAGCGCCCGGCCGTCATGTGGACCGGCGGGAAGGACTCCACGCTCGTCCTCTCCGTCGTCCGCGAGGTCGCCGCCGACACGGGCGTTCCCGTGCCGCCGGTCGTCTTCATCGATCACTTCGAACATTTCGACGAGACCGAGGCGTTCGTCCGCGAGTGGGCCGACCGCTGGGGTCTCGACCTCGTCGTCGCCCGCAACGAGGACTTCGCGCGCCTCGGCGCGTCGCCCGGCGACGAGATTCCCCTCGCGGACCTCGACGACGACACCCGCCGCGAACTCGCTCGCCTCGGCCACGAGGGCGAGACCGTCGTCCTCGAGCCGACAGCTTCGAGGGCAACCACCTCTTGAAGACCGTCGCACTCAACGACACGCTCGAAGCCCGCGGCTTCGACGGCGTCTTCTCGGGCGTCCGCTGGGACGAACAGGAGTCCCGCGCCGACGAGACGTTCTTCAGCCCCCGCCACGACTCCGAGAAGTACCCGCCGCACGACCGCGTTCACCCCATCCTCCAGTTCGAGGAGACCGACGTGTGGGCGGCGTTCTGGGAGTACATCGTCCCCGACTCGGTCGAGGGCTACCCTGTCGACCACGTCCCCGAAACGTCCGACGACCTGCCCGACGGCGTCGAACCCGCGGACCTGCCCGTCTCGCCGAAGTACTTCGAGGGCTACCGCTCGCTCGGTACCGAATCCGGGTCCGCGAAGTCCGACGACCGCCCCGCGTGGGCGCAGGACCTCGGCGCGAGCGCGGAACGCGAGGGGCGCGCGCAGGACAAAGAGGACCTGATGGGTCGGCTCCGCGGTTTGGGCTATATGTAGTCCGGAGGTCTATCGAAACGAGTCCGCGGCGTGCACACCGTAGCGCCTAACTCCTCCAACGCGCTATCGCCTCCATGACATCCGAGTGGGTCAGTCTCTTTTCCGGCGGCAAGGACTCCTCGTGGGCGCTCTACCGCGCGCTCGAAGAGGGGTTGAACGTCACCCGCCTCCTGACCGTCCACCCGAGCGACGACTCGTACATGTACCACGTGCCGGCGACCGACCTCGCCGCGCTCGCCGCCGAGAGCACCGGCATCGAACTCGTCGAGGTCCATCCCGGCGACCTCGAAGCGACCGCCGCCGCCGACTCCGGCGCGCAGGGCGACGCCGAACTCGAACCCCTCGAAGCGGCGCTGTCGGACCTCCAAGCCGAGATGGACCTCGCGGGCGTCACCGCCGGAGCCATCGAAAGCGAGTTCCAGACCGACCGGATTCAGGCGATGTGCGACCGCCTCGACATCGACCTGTTCGCCCCGCTGTGGCAGGAAAACCCCCGCGAACTGGGTAACGCGATGCTGGCGGCGGGCTTCGAAATCACCATCATCCAGGTCGCGGCTCACGGCCTCGACGAGTCGTGGCTCGGCCGGACGCTCGACGCCGACGCGCTCGACGAACTGGCGGCGCTCAACGACCAGTACGGCGTCCACATCCTCGGCGAAGGCGGCGAGTTCGAGACGCTCGTCACCGACGGGCCGCACATGGACCGCCCCATCGAACTGGAGTACGAGACGGAGTGGGAGGGGACCCACGGCCGCCTCCGCATCACCGACGCGTTCCTCGGGGAAGAATCAGGATAAGAACTCGCGGCCGGGTTGCGGGTTCGGCCCGCGGACCGCGTTACTGCCCGTTCGTCAACCGCGAGTGCGCCCCGATGAGGGCGTTCGAGAGGTCGAGGCTCTCGATGTGCGTCTCCTCGTCGACGATGGAGCTTTTGAGCTCCGCGTTTCGGATGACCGCGCCGGGGAACACCACGGACTCTTCGAGGACGGAGTCTTCGACCACCGCGTCGGCCATGACGTGGACGTTGGTGCCGACCTCGGTGTTCGTGAGCGTCGCCGACTCGTGGACGAAGTTCTCGCCGTCGAGATACCACGCCACGGCGTCGAGGTAGCTCTGGGGCGTTCCGATGTCGAACCACGCCTCGTCGAACGTGTAGGCGAACAGGTCGCCCGTCTGTTGGAGCCACTGCATGAACCAGCCGGGCTCGTCGGGGTTGTTGTCGCCGGAGAGATACTCGTCGAACTTGGGCAGGTCGTCCGCCGGGATGGCGTAGCAGGCGATGGAGACGAGCGTGCTCTTGGGGTCCTCGGGCTTCTCCTGGAAGTTGATGACGCGGTCGCCGTCGAGTTCGACGAGGCCGTACGCCTTCGCGCGCTCTTTGTCACCCACGTCGTAGGCGGCGAGACACGGCTCGTTTTTCTCGTAGAAGAAGTCCACGAAGTCGCCCACGTCGAAGCTGATGAGGTTGTCGCCCGCGATGACGACGAGGTCCTCGTCGACCTCCTCGCGGTCGATGAGTTGGGCGAGCGCGCCGACGACGCCGAACTTCTCGTCTTCCTCGCTCGTGTCTTCGACCGACAGCGTCGGCTTGTCGAACGGCGACTCGTCGATGTACTCCTCGAACGCGCCGGCGAAACGCTCGTTCGTGCTCACGAACACCTCCGAGACCCGGTCGTCGGCTTCCAGGTCTTCGAAGATGGTGTCGATGACCGTCTGGTCACCGACGGGTAAGAACATCTTGGGTCGGTGTTTGGTAATCGGCCACAGACGCGTCGCGTACCCACCGGCAAGGACGACTGCCTTCATACACCCCACGTCCAGCCACGTGGACAAGGCCTTTTTGCATCCTCTCTATCTTGCTGACATTTCTCGGCCGCCGGCGGCGCAAGGGATTTTCCCTTCGACTCCCAATCGAGCGATATGACAGCCCGGGAGTCCGACACGACGGCCCGCCAGCGCATCGCCGACGCCCTCCGCGACGACCCCGCGACAGCCTCCGAACTCTCGGCGAGCGTCGGCGTCTCGGTGTCGTCGGTGTACGGCCACCTCCAGCACGTCGCCCGAACGGTCCACGGAGAGGACGGCGAACAGTTCCTCGTCGCGCCGCCGGAGTGCAAACACTGCGGCTTCACCGCCTTCGACGACCCCGTGAACTACCCCTCGCGGTGTCCGGAGTGCCGAAGCGAGGGCATCGAAGAAGCCGTGTTCAAAATCGAGTAGCGAGCGCGGTTAAAACGACGCGATGGTTCGGTTGTGGTAGTCGAGAAACGCGGCATCGAGGTCGTGGTCCTCGCGGACAGAAAGTGAAGCCCCGTCTAACTCGCGTTCGTAGGCGTGGGCGATGGTGTACGTCTCGGGGTCGACGGCTATCATTCCGTAGTCGAAGTCCGCGTGGTGGTCGGGGCAGAGAACGAGCAGGTTCGCCTTGACGTCCGGGCCATCGTGGGGCCGCCCGAGCGGTTTGAGATGGTGCGCCTCGGCGTACCCGTCGTGAACCCCCCGGCGACGACGCTCCCCACAGACTTGGCACGTGTGGGAGTACCGCGCTTTCAACTCGGCCGCAAGTGTCGTGTTCCGAATGATTCGGCTCCGCGTCGTCTCGGTGCGTTCCGCGGGCGCGAGGTCTGCGGCGGCTTCCTCGTCGTCGACTCGCTCCCGCGTTTCGTGACGGCGGCGGAGCACGAATCGATAGACGTCCCTGCCGTCGCCTTCGAACGGTCCGCACGCGTAATCGACGACCTCGACTTGGCCCTGATACTCCCAGTCGGCCTCTCCCGACTCGCGGTGGAAGAAGAATATCGGTAACGGGTGGCGTTTCGCCCGCGCCAGAAACTTGTTCCCGCCGGTGAGCGTCTGGTCACCGGTCCGTCCTTCTCCGACGTACGTGAACTCGCCGCCGGTCACGTCGTCACCGTACGGCCCGGTGTCGCTCGAAAAGAGACGGAGATACCGTTGGTCGTCGTCGTCGTAACAGATTTCGATGCCTCGCCCCGTCATGCCGCGGTCGAACCGGGAGCTGAGTTCTGACCCGCTCAACCGTTCGCCGGGTTCGAGCGAGAGCGCTGCGAGTTCCACAGCAGTTTCGACGACCGACCGACGAAAAAACGTTCTCCTGCGGCGGGCGGTGTCCCCGGGTGGGACCGACTCGTCCGCGGCTTACAGTTCGTCCAACAGCGTCTGGGCCGCCGCGGCCGACGAACCGGGGCCGCGCGCGGTGATGAGGTCGCCGTCCACGGTGACGCTGGTGTCGCTGTCGAGTTCGGCGTCCCAGACGCCGCCGGCGGCCTTCACCTCGTCTTCGACCCAGTACGGGAGCTTCCGGCCGTCGGGCATCAGGTCGTCGTCGTCGACGATACCCTCTTCCCACTCGTTGGGGAAGCCGGTGACCTCGCGCCCCTCGACGAGGAACGAGCCGTCGGCCTCGCGGGTGAATCCGAGGATGCCGACCGCGTGGCAGACGACGAGCGCCTTCGAGTCGTCGCCGGCGACCGCCTGCAAGAGCGCCTGTCGGGCGTGTCGGTCCTGATTGACGTCCCACGCGGTCCCGTGACCGCCGGGGAACACCACGGCGTCGTACTCGTCGGCGTCGACCTGTGCAATCGGCTTCGGGTTCTGGAGTCGCTCGTCGTTCTCGTGGACCTCGACGACGCGCTCTGCGAGTTCCTCGCCGACCTCCTCGGGGTCGACAGAGCGCTCGTCGACGACCGGGACGCCGCCCGTCGGCGTCGCAACGGTTACGTCCACGCCGGCGTCGGTCAGAGTCGTAAGCGGCTCGATGCATTCCTCTCCCCAGTAGCCGTCTTCGCTGACGATGAAAAGCGCCGATGTCATCGCTCCCGAGTACGGCCCGGGCACAAAAAGGCCCCGCGGAGGCGGAAATCCGCGGGCGAAAGTGACGCGGCTCTGACGCCGCGGCCGTGTCGGTGTCGGGTCAGTCGTCGCCGTGCTCGTCGACGATGACGACCTCGCCGTCTTCGACGGTCACGTTGATGAGCGTCTTGACGTGGTGGTCCGAGTCGTCGAGTTCGTTCGGGCCGGCCTTCTTGATGATGGCGACGGTGTCGACGACGTCCGCGCCGATGTGGTCGAGCGCGTCGAGGACGGCCTTCATCGTGCCGCCGGTCGACAGCACGTCGTCGAGTACGAGCACGCGGTCGCCCTCGTTGACGTCGTTGATGAACATGTCGCCCTCGGAGTAGCCTGTCTGCTGGTGGAGCGACACCTCGCCGTCGAGGCCGTACTCGCGCTTGCGGATGACGACGAGCGGGATGTCCGTCATCAGCGAGACGGCCGTCGAGATGTGGATGCCCATCGCCGCCGGCGTGACGATTTTGTCGACGTTTTCGAGGTTCGCCTTGCGGATGATTTTGATGACGATTTCGCGGAGGAGCCCCGGTTCCAGCATCGGAACACCGTCGCTGATGGGGTGGACGAAGTACTCGTAATCTCCTTTTTCGATGATCGGCGCGTCGAGAAGGGACTGCCGCAACTGGTCCATGGCGCTCGTTCCGCCGGTCGGGCATAAAATGTGGCGGTTCGGAGGCTCTCGGACACGCCGACCCACGCCGTACGGTATCGCGTCTCGCGGTCGAACGCAGTCGAGCGCAACCGCTCACGACCGTGTTCGCGACTCGGAGCGCGAGGCTCCGAGGGCGGTTACATCCCGCCGAGAAGCTGTGACGCGGTCTTCACCAGCGGCTCGACGCTCTCGTCGGGGTCGACGAAAAGCAACATCCCGCGGCCGCCGCAGTAGACCTGTAACACGCCGTAGCCGTCGCGTTCCTCGAAGCGGTACTCGACGCTGTTTTGCACCGGGCTCAGCCCGGAAAACAGCCCGCGTTCCATGAACTCGCGCCGAGTCTCCTCGGCGAGCGAACTCAGGTGCGCCACGAGCTCGTCGCGACTCCGAAAGTCCTCACGGACGGTCTCGCCGACGTGGAACAGGTCGAACGCCGTCGCACCGTAGACGGCGACCAGCGAGACTGCCCCCTTCGCAGTCCCCCGGAGCGCCTCCATCGCGACCTCGCTATCGGGTCCCGGTCCGTTGACGGATGCCATCCGTGACGGGTCGATTATCATTCGTTTCCCCCCTTGCCCTGACGCCGCGCGTCTCCCTGCCCGGAGCGCGCGCCTGGACGTATCATGAATCTCAGATAGTCAGTTGTTGCTATAAATGTGGAGGTGGAATTTCGCTCGTTGAAAAACAGCGCGCTACGCGGGGTATGAAGGCTGTTTTCGGCCACCTACGTCGAGCGTGTTCCGACGCGACACCGGATATAGTGAGGAACCATGATTGATTCGACCCCGCGTCGTCAGTTGTTCTCTGACTCGACTTGATCGCCCGATACCGGGAGTGTCGAGCGGGATTCGGTCCGGAACCCCTCGTCCGAAAGGGAGACGACCGTCTCGTCGAAGTCGCACTCGTAGCGGCGGCAGTGGGTCCCGTCGTCGCGAACCTCGGTCGTCGAGGTGACGAGGCCGCACTCGCACAGCCGGTCGAGCCGTCGGTACACGGTCGGAAGCGAGAGGTCGAGCGTCTCACCGAGTTCCTTGGCGGTGCGAGAGTCGCGGCGGAGCGCCACGAGCAGCGCCCGGGACTCGGTGTCTCCGAGTATATCGAGGAGTTCGTCGCTCGACACACGTCCGTCCATCCTGATGAAAGCCTCCGAATGAGCGTACAAAGTAGTTGCGCCCCTGCGACCGTGACCGCCTTCGGTGCGAACAGGCGGGGTGAGAGAGGGCCGAACCGGGGACTCCGCGACTATGACAAACGATACTGCTTACGTAACACCTCGCGTGCGGACGAAGACGGTTGACAACGGGACCGCCTCCCTCGCGAACGACGCGGTGGGGTCGCGCGCGGCCGTCGGTGAGAGGACCGCCGCGACGCGTGAGTACAGCGCCGGCCGAGTCGCGCGCGGACGAATCCCGCCGGCGCGACAAATATTCTCGAACGGACGAATGTACTCTGAGACGTAGTATGGTCGGCTGAGGATATAAATTTCGCCCTCCAAAGAAAATCATGAAAATCAGAAAAACGTAGAAGAAATCGACCGACCGTCAGATTTCGACGCCGAACAGCCAACGGGTTTGACAACACCTAAGTCGGCGGTCCCCGCAATTTCCCCCGTGCAACCCACACCGGAAGTCGTCCTCGCGGTCGTCTTCTTGCCGTTTCTCGCCGCGGCGTTCACCCCGATAGTCTACCGGCTCTTCGGTGAGCGCACGGCGTACTTCGCGGCCGCCGTCGCGTTGGTCACGCTCGGCCTCGTGACGGACCTGTATCTCGCGGGGGCGCACGGAACCGTGCCGCTCGAATGGATTCCCTCGCTCGGAATCTCGCTGGCGTTTCACGTCGACGGGTTGGCGCTTCTCATCGCCTTCCTCGCCAGCGGCGTCGGCGTGCTCATCCTCACGTACTCCGGAGGATACATGCACGGCGAACCGGGCCAGGCGAAATACTACGCGACCCTGTTGGCGTTCATGGGCTCGATGCTCGGCGTCGCCCTCGCGGGCGACCTCGTCGCCCTGTTCGTCTTCTGGGAGCTGACGAGCCTCTCGTCGTTCATCCTCATCGGCCACTACACCGGGGAGAAGGCCTCCCAGTACGCCGCCCGGAAGTCGATGCTCATCACCGTCTCCGGCGGCCTGTTCATGCTGGTCGGCTTCCTGCTTCTCGTCTGGGCGTCCGGCCAGACGGGAGCCATCGAGGGAACGACGTACAGCATCCCGGTTTTGGTCGAACACGCGGACGCGATTCGCGAGGTCCTGACGGCCTCCGGCCTGCTCGTCCCCGTGCTCGTCCTCGTCGGCCTCGGCGCGGCGACGAAGTCCGCGCAGGTCCCGTTCCACGTCTGGCTTCCCAACGCGATGGAGGCACCGACGCCGGTCTCGGCGTTCCTCCACTCCGCGACGATGGTCAAAGCCGGCGTCTACCTCGTCGGCCGATTCCGCCCGCTTTTCCTCCCCGAGGACGCGGCGGTGCTCGGTGAATGGACGCTCATCTTCGCCGTGCTCGGCCTGTTGACGATGACCGTCGCGGCCATGCTCGCGGTGAGCGCGACCGACATCAAGGAACTGCTCGCGTACTCGACGGCCTCGCACCTCGGCCTCATCATCGCCGCCTTCGGCTTCGCCAACAGCTACGGCGCGGAGGCCGGCGCGTTCCACATCCTGAACCACGCGAGCTTCAAGGCCGCGCTGTTCATGGTCGCGGGCATCATCGCCCACGAGGCCGGAACCCGGAACATCGACCGCCTCGGCGGGCTCCGAAAACACCTGCCCGTGACGGCCGTCATCGCGGTCGTCGCGTCGCTGTCGATGGCCGGCTTCCCGCCGTTCAACGGCTTCTACTCGAAGGAACTGCTGTTCGAGTCGACGTACTACGCCGCCGAACACATGGGCGGCGTCGCGTGGGTCTTCCCCGTCGTCGCGGTGTTCGGGAGCGTCTTCACGTTCCTCTACTCCATCAAGTTCGCCTCGCTGTTCTTCGGCGACGAACCCGACGGCCTGGGTCACGTCCACCGCCCGCCCGCGGCGATGCTCGTCCCGCCGGCGATTCTCGGCGCGCTCGTCCTCGCCATCTCGGCCCAGCCGAACCTCTTTATCGAGGGGCTCATCGGCGACGTATACGGCAGCGTCGTGCCCGGCGAGGCCCACTCCTTTTCGGTCCACTTCCCGACCGAACTCACCCCGTACGTGATTATGAGTCTCATCACCATCGTCGTCGGTGCGGCCGCCTTCCCGTTCTACGACCGCATCCACGACGCCATCAACGCGGCCCTGCGCGGCCCCGTCCGCGCGAACTGGTGGTACGACAACTTCGTCGAGGGGCTGACCACGACGAGCGTCGCCGTCACGCCGAAGATTCAGACCGGCCTCCTGCGCACCTACGCGACGTGGGGCCTCTTCGGCTTCGTCGCGCTCGCGCTCGGCGGCTACGCGGCCGCCGGCGTCTCCATGCCCGGATTCAGTACACTCAGCGTCTCGATTCCCATCGTCCTCGTGCTCCTCGTCGCGCTCGTCGCCGCCTTCGCGGTCGACGTCGCGCCGTCGCACGTGGCGGGCGTCCTGACGCTGTCTATCGTCGGCTTCATGGTCGCCATCTTCTACATCCTCGCGGACGCGCCCGACCTCGCGTTGACCCAACTGGTCGTCGAGACGCTCGTGTTGGTCATCTTCCTGCTCGTCTTGGACCGCCTGCCGGCGTTCTACGGCGACGCGCCGGACCGACTCGTCTCCGTCCGCGACGGTCTGCTGTCGCTGGCCGTCGGCGGCACGGTGTTCCTCACCGTGCTGCTGTCGACGGACGCCTCGCCCGACCCGCTCTTACAGGAGTTCTTCGTGGCACGGGCGGGCGTTCCGGCGGAACACGGGCCGTTCTTCGCGGACTACGGCGGCGGCTCGAACATCGTCAACGTCATCCTCGTCGACTTCCGTGGCATCGACACCATGGGCGAGATTTCGGTCGTCGTGATGGCGTCGCTCGCCATCCTGACGCTGATTCGCATGCGAACGCGGGGTGAGACCCAATGAACGGCTCGTCCGGCCGGACGACCGTCATTTCGCGGACCGTCGCGCGCATCGTCGTCCCCATCATCTTGGTGACGGCTATCGCGCTGCTGTTCCGCGGGCACAACCTCCCCGGCGGCGGCTTCATCGGGGCCGTCCTCGCGGCCGCCGCCTTCGCGCTCGTCTACATCATCTTCGGGCTGGAGTTCATCCAGCGCGAGGTGCTCGCCATCAAACCCGACGGCTCGGAGCAACACCGACTCGTCGAGACCTACCGCTGGATGGCCTCCCTCGGCCTCGCAATCGCCGTGGGGTCCAGCCTCGCCCCGCTCGCGTTCGGCGCGCCGTTCCTGACGCAGGGCGTGCTCTTCTTGGAGCACCTGCCCCTCTACGGCGAGCTCGAGGTCGCGAGCGCGTTCGCCTTCGACCTCGGCGTCTTCTTCGCCGTCGTCGGCGGCCTGCTCACCATCGTCGCGGAGGTCGGTAACGAATGACCCAGTTCTTCCTCGCCGCCACGCTCGGCGTCCTGTTCAGCATCGGCACGTACCTCGTGCTCCGACGCGACGTGGTTCGCGTCGTCTGGGGTATCAGCATCATCAGCCAATCGGCCAACGTCTACCTCGTCACCATGGGCGGATTCGACGGCCTCGCGCCCATCCTCTCGGGCCACGGCGCGAGCGGGCCCGCGCCCTCGGACCCCATCGTGCAGGCGCTCGTCCTCACCGCCATCGTCATCGGCTTCGGGACGACCGCGCTCGCGCTCGTGTTGACCTACCGGGTGTACGAGGAACACGGAACAATCGATATGTACGAACTCGGAGGGAGCAGATGAGCACGCTCGTCATCGCACCGCTCCTCGTGGCGCTCGTGACGGCGATTCTGACGCTGCTCACGCGCCCGAGCGACATACTCCAACGGACGGTCAGCCTGCTCGGCGGCGTCGCCTATCTCGTCGCCGTCGCCGCCCTGTTCGACGCCGTGGTCCTGCCGCTCGGCGGCGAGTCGACCACGCTCGTCTATCAGGTGTCGAACTGGGCCGCGCCGTTCGGCATCACGCTCGTCGCCGACGCCCTGTCGGCGTTCCTGTTGGCGCTCACCGGCTTCGTGTCGCTCCTGACGCTCGGCTACTCCGTCGCGTCGGTCGGCTCGTTCGGCCAGCGCCTCAGCTACCACACGCTGTTCCACTTCATGGTGGTCGGCGTCACCGGCTCGTTCCTCACCGGCGACATCTTCAACCTGTTCGTCTGGTTCGAGGTGATGCTCATGTCGAGCTACATCCTCGTGCTGTTTTACTCCGGTCGCGAGCACACCCGCGCGGCGCTCAACTACGTCGTGCTCAACCTCATCGGGAGCGCGGTGATGCTCGTCGCCATCGGCGGTCTATACAGCACGACCGGGACGCTCAACATGGCCGATATCGCCCGGCGACTGGCCGAACCCGCCGCCTACGACATCGAACTCCTGCCGACGCTCGGCCTGTCGGCGGTGCTGTTTTCGGTGTTCGCGCTGAAGGCCGGCCTCGCGCCCTTCCAGTTCTGGGTTCCCGCGGCCTACCGCGCCGCGCCGTCGCCGGTGACCGCGATGCTCGCCGGCGTCGTGAAGAAGGTCGGCGTCTACGCCATCGTTCGGCTCTACTTCACCATCTTCGCCGCGGCGTCCATCGACATCGGCTTCCTCGGCATCACCGGGGAGTCGTTCCTCGGCTTCTTCGGCCCGGTCATGTTCGTCATGGCCGCGGTCAGCATCGTCCTCGGCGGCATCGGCGCGGTCGGCCGCGACGACGTGGACGGCATCCTCGCGTACTCCTCCATCAGTCAGGTGGGCTTTATCGTCCTCCCGCTGGCGGTGGCCGCCACCGCGCCGTCCGAGGCGGTTCGCGTGCTCGGCGTGACCGCCGCGCTGGTCTACGCGTTCAACCACGGTCTCGCCAAGAGCCTGCTGTTCCTCGCGAGCGGCACGCTCAAAGACGTCGTCGGCAGCGACCGCCTGTCCGACCTCGGCGGCCTCGCCGACAGGGCGCCGGTGCTCGCGGCGGGCTTCCTGCTCGGCGCGCTGACGCTCATCGGCGTCCCGCCGCTGTCGGGCTTCTTCGGGAAGTATCTCGTCTTCCAGGCGGCCGCGGAGTCGTTCGCCGCGGGCGGGGCCGGCGCGGGACTCGCGCTCGCCGTCGCGCTCGCCGGCGCAATTCTGACTATCGCCTACTACACCCGCGCGTGGAACGCGGTGTTCTGGGGTCGCCCGAGCGACCTCGTCGACGCCGCGCTCCCCGAGCGCTGGTCGGTCGGCTCCGGCGACGTGGCGATGACCGACGGCGGTGACGACGGCCTCAAACGGCTCGAACTCACCACGCAGGTGACCGTCGTCGTCGCGCTCGCCGTCGCCGCCATCGGCTTCGGTATCGGCTTCGAGGCGCTGTTCGGCGCGGCCGACGCCGCGGCCCGCGCCGCCGTCGACACGAACGGCTACGTCGACGCCGTGCTGCACGGTCCGGGCGTCGGCTTCGAATCCGGCGGGGGTGGCCACTGATGAGCCGCCGCTGGCCGGTTTCGGGGCTCGTCATGGCCGTCCTCTGGCTGTTCGTCCGCGGCGTCGAACTGACGCCGCAGCGCCTGCTGGAGGAGTTCATCATCGGCCTCGGTGTCGGGATGGGCACCGCCTTCTTCTTCCGGCGGTTCTACGGGGACGAAGCACCCATCACGCGGAGCCTCCGCGTCGCGCCCTACGCGGCGCTGTACCTCGCGACGTTCCTCTGGGAACTCCTCACGGCCAACGTCGACGTGGCGGTGCGGACGCTGTCGCCGTCGATGCCCATCGACCCCGCCGTGGTCGAGGTGCCGCTCCGCGTGCGGACGCCGCTCGCCATCACGACTATCGCGAACAGTATCACCCTCACTCCGGGGACGCTGACCATGGACTACGACGACGAAACCAACTCGCTGTACGTGCACAGCATCGACGGGAGCGACCCCGACGGCATCCTCGAACCCATCCGCCGCTGGGAGGACTACGCGCTCGTCATCTTCGACGAAGAACTGAAACCGGGCGACCCCGCGCCGCAAGTCGAGGGGGGCCCCGCGGACGGCGGCGACGCGCCCGCCGCCGCGACGGGAGGTGAGCAACATGGCTGAGCCCGCGTACCTCGCGTGGATGGACTCCGTGCTCTTCGCCGGCCTCGCGCTCGCCGCGGGGCTGACGCTCCTCGTGAGCTACCGCGTCATCCGCGGGCCGACGGTGCCCGACCGCGTCGTCGCGCTCGACACCATCGGAACGAACGTCGTCGCCATCGCGGCGCTGTACGCCATCTGGAGCCAACAGGGGTACTTCGTCGGCGTCAGTCTCGTGCTCGCCATCATCGGCTTCATCAGCACGATTACCGTGGCTCGGTACGTCACGGAGGGGGACATCATCGAATGACCGCCGCAGAGACCGCAGCTGCCGCGACGACGGTCGGTCCCGTCCGCGCGGCGCTCGTCATCCTCCTGACGCTCGTGGGGAGTTTCTTCCTCGTCGTCGGGACCATCGGTCTGCTCCGGTTCCCCAACGTCTACAACCGGATGCACGCCACCTCGAAGGCGACCACGCTGGGGGCGGCGTCCATCGCGCTCGCCGCGACGGTGTACTACCTGCCCCACGGCGACGGACTGATGGCGCTCGTCACGGTGTTGTTCCTGTTCCTCACCGCGCCGACGGGCGCGCACATGATTTCGCAGGCCGCCCAGCGCATGGGCGTCCCGTTCCTCGACGGGGTCACGTGGCCCAAGCAGGTCGCGTCGGCCGACGCCGACGGCGCGGACGGCACCGACGCCGACGCCGCAGGCGGCGACGACTGACGACCCGTCGAAGGCCTATTTTTCCAACTCGGTCGCCAGTTCGGCAGCGACGCGAGCGCCCAGTCCGTCTTTCGACCCGACGTACTCGCTCGTCTCGTCGGCACGGACGACGAGCGCGCGGGTCTCCGAGTCGCCCATCACGGAGGCGTCGTTGGCGACGACGAAAGCGAGGCCGACGCGGTCCATGATGCGGCGGGCCTCGCCGGCCATCGCCTCGTCGTCGCCGGTCGTCTCGGCCTTGAAGCCGACGATGGGGAGGTCCGGGTGCGACTCGCGGACGGTGTCGATGAGCTTCGGCGCGGGTTCGAGGTCGAGCGTGCGCGCCTCGCCGGAGCGAATCTTCTGGTCGGCCGCCTCGACGGTGAAATCCGAGATGGCGGCCGCGGAGACGAGCGCGTCGGCGTCGGCGTCGACCGCGGCCTCGACGGCGTCCAGCATCTCGGCGGCCGACTCGACGGCGAGCACGTCGGCGTAGTGCGCGTCGTCGCCGTCGTGGACGAGCGTCACGTCCGCGCCGCGAACCGCGAGCGCGCGGGCGACGGCGCGGCCCGTGCGACCGGAGGCGCGATTCGAGAGCGTGCGGATTGGGTCGATGGACTCGGTCGTCGCGCCGGCGGTGACGACGACGGATGTTCCGGCGAGCGTCTGGTCGGTCGTCGCTTTGGCCACGCCGGTGACGATGGCCTCCTCGGTGGCGATTTTCGCCTTCCCCTCCTCGATGCGCGGGTCGACGAACTCGACGCCCCACGACCGCACCCGCTCGATGGCGTCGAGGACGCCGGGGTGGTCGTACATGGGTTCGTGCATCGCGGGCGCGACGACGACCGGAACGCCCGCCCCGAGGGCGGTGGTCGCGGTGGTCGTCACCGGAGAGTCGTCGATGGCGGCCGCTATCTTGCCGACCGTGTTGGCCGTCGCGGGCGCGACGAGGAACACGTCGGCCCAGCCGTCGCGGCCGCAGAGGTCGACGTGTTCGACGCGGCCGGTAATCTCGGTCACCACGTCGTCGTCGGTGGCGAACTCGACCGCCCACGGGTGGATGATTCCCGTCGCGGCGTCGGTCATCACCGCGCGGACCGACGCGCCCCGGCGGCGGAGTTCGTGCGCCAACTCGACGACTTTCACGGCCGCGATACTCCCCGTCACCCCGAGCGCGACGTTCACACCTTCGAGCATTCACTCGTCTCTGCGCCCGCGACCCGCTAAAAGGATTCGCGTCCGCGGGCGACCGCGGGACCGACGGGCGGTCCGCCCGCGGCGTGAGTGGGTGTTACTCGTCGAGTCGCCCGAGTTCGTCGTCGACGAGGCTCGGGTGGGTGCGCTGGGGCTCGTCGTGCGGCCCGGCGAAGAACTCGCGCATGACCTCGCGGGACTCGCGCTCGCGGCGGGCGCGCTCGTCGGCGTCTATCTCCTCGCAGGCCGGCGGCACCTCGCGGCCGCGGTCGGTGAAGTAGCCGGTCGGCGCGACCCAGTCGTTGTAGAACGCCGTCCCCGAGTCGTGGACCAGCGTGATGGCCGTCTCCGCGGCGTCGCCGGCGGCGACGACCGCCTGATGGTAAATCTCGGTCAGCCGACCCGCGGCGTAGATGCCGGGGACGTCGGTCCGGCCGAGGTCGTCCACGCCGACGTAGGTTTTCGACCCGGCGGCCCGGAGGTCGACGCCCGTGTCTTCGAGGTACGAGGCGTCGGACCACGAGGCCGCGACGACCCGGGACGCCTCGACGGTCTCTTCGCCGTCGTCGGTCTCGACGGTCGCCCGGAACAGCGGGTCCTCGTCGTCACCGAGCACGTCGAGGTCGGTCACGCGGCCGGTCAGTCGGCCCGCGCCGTTACGGTCGGCCTGCTCGGAGAGGAGGTCGGTAAACAGCCGACTGTTGACGCCCGCCGGGAAGCCGGGGACGTTTTCGAGGTGGGCGTTCCGGCGAACGATTGGCTCGCCGTCGTTGACGACGAGGGTGTCGAGGTCGGCGCGCGCGAGGAACGTCGCGGCGGTGAGGCCGGCGACGCCGCCGCCGACGACGAGCGCGTCTCGTGGAGTCGTCCGACTCATGTCGTGCGATAGCTCAGCGGCGAGTAAAACCGTACGGATGTCGCTGAACGCTGCCGATTTCCGCCCGGAGGCGGTTCGGGCTACCGACCCAGCGACGCGCTCGGGTCGTTGAGCCAGCGGTTCTCGATTGCCTCGACGCTGACGAGGCCCGCCGAGCCGGGTGCGTGCCCCGCTCCGTTCTTCGGTGACATTCGGAGCCGGAGCCGCCAGCGCCCGTCAGACAGCGCCTCGCCGTCGAGAAAGCGCACGGTTCGCTCCGGCGTCCGCCGGACGAGAGCCACGGCGAGCGGTAGCGTCGGAATCCGGCCGGTCCGCTCCGCGAGCGCGTAGTCCCCGAAGGTGAGCTCCCACGTCCGGGAGCTGTCGTCGCCGTCGGTCCGTGCGTCGGTTCGGGCGTCGGCACCGGCAGTTCCAGCCGCCTCGGCGTCGGGTATCGGCCGCACCGAGTAGCCCTCGACGAAGCCGACGGCTTCGAGGTGTCGAAGCGCCGCGTCCACGGGGTTCGGCGTCGGGGTCGGACAGAACAGCCCGGCCGCCGTCTCGACGACCGCCCGCTGCTCGTCGGCCGAGAGGCGAACGTCCAGTTCGCTCATCAGGCTCCACACCAGCGTGAGACAGAAGTCGTCGCGGTCGTCGACGACCTCGGCCAGCGTGAGGTACGTCTCCATCGCGGCGGTCTCGGCCTCCCGATAGCCGAGTTCCGACAGCCCCTCGAACAGCGCGCCCGCGGTGTCGTGGCAGAACGCGCTGTATCGGGCGTACTCGTCCGCCGACTCCTCGGCGGCCCGCGGCGGTCCCTCGGCCACCTCGTACACGAGCGGGTCGTCGTACGGGCTGTTCGGGTCGTAGCGCCGGAGCGCCGCCCGGTAGTCCCGCGTCAGTTCCGCGGCCTCGCCGGCGGCGCGCCGGCCCGGAAACCGCTGTCCTGCGGCGGCTCCGGGCGGCGAACCCGTGCGGCCGCACACAACTGCGTAGTCGCCGTCGGAACACGCCAGAGACCGAATCTCGGCTCTGATGTCCCGAAGCGTCCCCCCCACCATCTCGGCTGTATGTCGAGACACCGACCGATTATAGGTTGCGATTGCGAGGGCGTCCGCGCCGCGCGAGCGAGCGACACGGCCCACAAGGCTTTGGTCCCGCCGACTCCATTCGACGCTCGTGGACGAGATAGCCGTCAGCACCGTCGTCTACCTGCCGCCCGAGGAGATATACGAGTTCCTCGTCGACTTCCCGCGGTACGCCGACTACTCGAAGCACCTGCGGGACGTTCGGCAGTCGGGCGACGGGTCGCCGGGCACGCGGTACGCCCTGTACTTTTCGTGGTGGAAGCTCACCTACACCGCCGAGTCGAAGGTGACCGACGTCACCCCGCCGACGCGAATCGACTGGACCATCACCAAGGACGTACACGCCGTCGGCCGCTGGCGAGTCGAGGAACTCGACGACCTGCCCGACGGGGGCGAGGCCCCGCCGGACGCCGACACCGCCTGCCGCGTCTTCTTCGAGGTCGAGTACGACCCCGACAGCGTCTCCGCGGGCGACGTCGACCTCCCGCGGTTCGTCTCGCTCGGGTGGGTCATCGACAAGCTCCGGCCGGTGCTCCAGAAGGAGGCGGAGCGAATCGTCGAGCGCATCGTCGCCGACATCGAGGGGCGACCGCGGCGCGTGGAACTGACGATACACTCGAAACCGGGGTCGTGACCGCCGATGCACGGGGTATTCGCGAAGGGAAATGCACATACGCGCCCGCGGTCCAACACAGGGGTATGACAGGGGCTGGTCTCTGGTGCGCGTGATAATCATCGGTGCCGGACAGGTCGGGTCGTCCATCGCGGCCGACCTCGACGAGACCCACGAGGTCGTCGTCATCGACTGCGACCCAGAGCGCGTCGACGAACTGAACTACTCGCTCGACGTGCTGGCGCTCCACGGCGACGGTACCTCCGTGGACACGCTCGAAGAGGCCGACGTAGACCGCGCCGACATGGTCATCGCCTCGACCGACGACGACGAGACGAACATCGTCGCCTGCGCGACCGCCAAGGCCATCTCGAACGCGTTCACCATCGCCCGCGTCAAGAACACGGAGTACCTCCGGACGTGGCAGCGCTCCGAGAAGGCGTTCGGCATCGACTTCATGGTCTGTACGAACCTACTCGCAGCGGAGTCTATCGTCCGCGTCGTCGGCCTCCCCGCCGCGCGCGACGTGGACCCTTTCGCCGGCGGCCAGGTCCAGATGGCCGAGTTCGAAGTCGATGAGGAGAGCCCCGTCGCCAACCAGACCGTGAGCGAGGCCGACCGCTTCGACTCGCTGACGTTCGCGGCCATCCTCCGCGACGGCGAGGTCACCATCCCCCGCGGCGACTCCGTCATCGGCCCCGGCGACCGCGTCGTCGTCATCGGCAGCCCCAAGAGCGTCCAGGGCTTCGCAAGCTCCGTCTCGCCCGACGAACCGCCGGGAACCGCCGAGGAGGTCGTCATCGTCGGCGGGAGCGAAATCGGCTACCACGTCGCCCGCCTGCTCGAAGAGCGCGGCTTCAAGCCCAGGCTCATCGAGCACGACGCGGAGCGCGCCCGCGAACTCGCGGAGATGCTCCCCGGAACCATCGTCATGGAGAGCGACGCGACCGACGTGGACTTCCTCGAACGCGAGTACATCGGCGACGCCGACCTGCTCGTCTCGGCGCTCGACTCCGACGAGAAGAACCTGCTCGTGTCGCTTCTCGCCGCCCGCCTCGGCGTCGAGCGCACCGTCGCCGTCATCGACACGACGCCGTACGTGGACCTGTTCGAGGCCGTCGGCGTCGACGTGGGCGTCAGCCCCCGCGAGGTCGTCGCAGAGGAGATAACCCGCTTTACCCGCGAGGGCGGCGCGGAGAACGTCGCGCTTATCGAGTCTGACAAGGCCGAAGTGCTCGAAATCGAGGTGGACGCCGAGAGCGTCCTCGCGGGCAAGCCGATTCGGGAGTCGGTGGCGACGCTCCCCGAAGGCGTCGTCATCGGCGCGATAACCCGCCGCCGCGAGTTCATCACCCCCCGCGGCGACACCGTCATCGAACCCGGCGACCACGTCGTCGTCTTCGTCGATAGCTGCGTCATCGACGACGTGACACCCAATCTGTAATCCCGCCCGTCGCCGCCACCCCCGTCGCCGCCGACCCACGGGTGCGCCGAATCCCCACCGCGTCACGGTGTCGCGCCCCCGACTGCGAACCCGAACACGGAAGAACCCGGCGCTCGGTACGTTAGTCCACGGATGAAATTGCGGGTCGATTACAGAGCCAGCCTGCGTCTCGTGGGGACCGTCCTGAAGTATCTCGCGGTCCCTCTTTGTTTCCCGCTCGTGGTCGCGCTGTACTACGGCGAGTCGGTGCTCCCGTTCGTCGTCACGATGGCCGTCACGGTCCTCGTCGGCACGGGGCTCGAACGGCTCGCCGACGACCCCGACATCGGGGCCCGAGAGGGCTTTCTGATGGTCGCGCTGACGTGGCTAGCGGTCACGATAGTCGGCGCGATACCGTTTCTCATCGAGGCCCACGGCATCCCCTTCGTCGCGTCGCCCATCCACCCCGAATCGACCCTCGGCAACCCGGTGAACGCGCTGTTCGAGACGATGAGCGGCTTCACCACGACCGGGGCGACGGTGCTCGGCGACATCTCGTTCGACTCGCACACCCGCGGCATCATGATGTGGCGACAGCTCACCCAGTGGCTCGGCGGGATGGGTATCGTCGTCCTCGCGGTGGCCATCCTTCCCGAACTCTCCGTCGGCGGCGCACAGCTGATGGACGCCGAAGCGCCCGGCCCCGGCATCGAGAAGCTCACGCCGCGCATCGCCGAGACGGCCCGCGCGCTCTGGGGCGCGTACCTCGGTCTCACCGTCCTCGAAATCGTCCTCCTCTACGGGCTCAACGTCACCGGCCACGCCCCGAACATGGGCGTGTACAACGCCATCGCCCACGGGCTGACGACGATGCCGACCGGCGGATTCTCGCCTGAGGCCCGCAGCATCGAGGCGTTTTCGGCGGCCGCGCAGTGGGTCGTTATCCCCTTCATGGTCGCCGCCGGGACCAACTTCGCGCTGTTTTGGCACGTCCTCACGGGCGACCCGAAGCGGCTGTTCCGCGACACCGAGTTCAAGTCCTACCTCGGCGTCATCGGCGTCGTCTCGGCCATCCTCGCGGGAATCCTGTTCCTCGGTGACGGACTGATGTCCGTCGCGCCCGCGGGCGAGACGTACGACCAACTCTACCTCGAAGGCATCCGCACGGCCATCATCGGCAACGTCGAACCCGCGGTTCGCCAGTCGGTGTTTCAGGTCGTCTCCATCGTCACGACGACCGGCTACGCCAGCATCGACTTCAACGCGTGGAGCGCGCCGGCGCAGTACGTCCTGCTGTTCGCGATGTTCATCGGCGGCTCCGGGGGGTCGACCGGCGGCGCGGTGAAAATCGTCCGCTGGTACGTCATCGTGAAATCGCTCCGCCGAGAGCTGTTCACGACGGCTCACCCCGAGGCGGTCCGCCCCGTCAGGCTCGCCGGCCGCGCGGTCGACGAGCGGGCCATCCGCGGCATCTACGCCTTCACGCTCCTGTATCTCGTGCTGTTTTTCGTCTCGACCGGCCTGCTCCACCTCGACGCCGCGCGCATCGGCTTCGACGTGAGCATCCTCGAAACCATGAGCGCCGTCGCCGCGACCCTCGGGAACGTCGGGCCGGGATTCGGCGTCGTCGGCCCGATGGGGAGCTATCTCGACTTCTCCAACGGCTCGAAGCTGTACATGGTGCTTCTCATGTGGGTGGGCCGACTGGAGATTCTGCCCGTGTTAGTCATCTTCACGCCGGAGTACTGGCGTCGGTAACGCCGAAAAAACCGCGTCCGCTTTTGCTCAGGGGTTCAGCCCGTAGATTGCCGACCGGGCGAACACCAACACCGGGATGATTTCGAGGCGGCCGACCCACATGTTAAAGAGGAACATCGTCTCGGCCCACGGGTTCATCGAGGGGCCGGTGATGCCCGTCGAGATACCGACGTTGCCCTGTGCGGACGCGACTTCGAACAGCGCGTCGGCGTAGGTGAACTCCGGTCCGGCGAGGTTCACGAGGAGGACGCTCGACCCGACGAGGAGCAACAGCCAGAGCATCGAGACGATGGCCGCCTCGGAGAACTCGCGGTCCATCTCGGTCCGCGAGAGGCGGCGGCCGTTCATCTCGATGTTGACGACCGCGCTCTCGGGGAGGAAGACGCGGGAGAACTGCCAGCGGATGCCGCGGGAGATGGTGTAGCCGCGGATGATTTTGATGCCGCCGACGGTCGACCCGGCGGCCCCGCCGAGGGTCATCGCCCCCGACAGGAGAATCTTCCCGCCGTCTGACCACGCGCCGAGCGGTGCGGCCTGAAAGCCGGTGCAGGTGAGCGCGCTCACCCAGTGGAACGCGGCGTCGCGGACGGCGTCCGACTCCGGTCCGCCGGCGACGCCGGCGAGTCCGAAGTAGTCCGCGGTCTCGACGAACGCCGAGCCCGCGGTCGCCGGGAGGCTGACGAGGTTCTGGACGGCGAGCGCGACCGCGCCGACCGCGAAGAGAACGAGGAGCCAGCGCGTCTGGAGGTCGCCCCAGAGGCGGTCGATGTCGCGGTGTTTCAGAATGGCGTAGTGGACGGGGAAGGCGATTGCGCCCAGCGCCATGATGGGGAGCAACACCGTCTCGATGAGCGGCGAGTCGTACGTGCCGATGGAGCCGTCGGTGACGGCGAATCCGCCAGTCGAAAGCCCCGTCATCGCGTGATTGAGCGCCTGCCACGCGACCTCCCACAGCGGGAGCGTCGCCCCGTAGTCGCTGGCACGGATGGCGACGAAGAGGACGACCACCGACAGGAGCGTGTAGCCGACGAAAATCTTCCAGACCGTCCGGACCGTCGAGACGACGCTCGGGTGAATCTTCTCCTCTCTGGCCTCGCCGCGGTAGAGCGCGTAGCTCCCGCTTCCGGGCCGCGAGAGGATGGAGACGGTGAGGACGATGACGCCCACGCCGCCGACCCACTGGATGAGCGAGCGCCACCACTGAATCGTCCGGGGAAGCGACGGCTCGTGGATGCCCATCGTCAGCCCGCTTCCGGTCCAGCCGCTCATGCTCTCGAACAGGGCGTGCAACGGGTCGCGGAAGTAGACGAGACTCGACTGGGCGTAGTCGACGCCGGCGGGCACGAGCGCCGTGAAGACGCCCTGCGGGGCGAAGTGCGCCGTGAGGAAGAAGGGAAGCGACCCGAAGGCGGCCGTGGCGAACCAGCCCGCGGCGGCGATTATCATCCCGTGTTTCATCCGGGGGGCGGGGGCGTCCGCGAACGCCTTTCGCGCGCCCAGCCCGACGAACGCCGTCGCGCCCCCGGCGGCGAGGAACGCGAGCGCGGCGTACCACTCGCGGAAGCCGACCGCGACGAGGACCGAGGCGGTCATCAGGGCCGACTCCATGGCGAGGAGCGACCCCACGTCGCGGCCGATGACCGCGAGGTCGGCGGGCCACCCCGAGACGGTTCGTCCGCGACGGGGCATCAGTGGTCCTCGTAGTGGCCGAACACGTCAGTCACCTCGGGCGTCGCGCCCTTCGCGGAGTAGACCGTCAGGAGATCGCCCGCGCCGATGGCGGTGTTCCCGCGGGGCGTCACGGGGTCGTCGTCGCCCTCGCGCTCGACGGCGACGATGAGCGTGTCGCCGTCGAGGAGGTCCTCCTGTGCCGCCTCCTGAATCGTCATCCCGGTTATCGGCGCGTCCTCGTCGACGCGGATTTCGAACACCTCGGCGTGCTCACCGATGCGCATGTAGTCGACGATAGAGGGGCGCTTGACCGCGCGGTAGAGGTACTCCGCGATGAGCCGCTGGGGGTTCTCCATCGTGTTGACGCCGATTTGGCGGTAGAGGCTCATGTGCTCGGGGTTGTGGACGACCGAGACGATGTCGGGGATGTCGAGTTCCTTCGCCAACAGACAGACCATGATGTTTGTCGCGTCCTTGTCGGTCGTCGTGATGATGGCGTCGGCGCGGTCCGCGCCGGCCTCGTCGAGCGTCTGTTTGACCGTGGCGTCGTCGTTGAGGACGAGACAGTCGAACGTCGCGGCGGCCGCCTCGGCCTTCGCCTCGTCGCGCTCGACGACGACGACCTCGTTGCCGCCCTCGGTGGCGATTTCGATGAGCGGCGTGCCGATGTTGCCCGCGCCGACGACGATGATGTACATGACGTTCCGGCGTGGGCGTGGGGCGGTGGAAAAACTATCGGCATGGCGTTCCGTCGCTCCCTCGAACGCGAGAGACCGCGTGAGAACGGAACGAGAGCCGCGCGGCCGACTCAGTTCTCGACCGCGGACGCGGCGCGGACGATGGTCTCCTCGCCGAACTTGGGGCCGATGAGTTGGAGGCCGACCGGGAGGCCGTCGGTCTCGCCCGCCGGAACCGAGATGGCGGGGAGGTTCGCGAGGTTCACCGGCACGGTGTTCGCGTCTGCGAGGTACATCTGGAGCGGGTCGTCGAGGCTCTCGCCGAGTTCGAACGGCGGGACGGGCATCGTCGGCGACGCGACCACGTCGACGTCCTCGAACGCCTCGTCGAAGTCCTGTTTGACCCACGCGCGGGCGTCCTGGGCCTTCGCGTAGTACTTGTCGTGGTAGCCCGCCGAGAGGGCGTACGTACCGAGGAGGATGCGGCGTTTGACCTCGGAGCCGAAGCCGTCCTCGCGGGCGCGGGCGAACGCCTCGTTCCAGTTGCCGTCGTAGCCGCCGGACTTGCCGTAGCGGACGCCGTCGAAGCGAGCGAGGTTCGACGACGCCTCGGACATGGCGATGACGTAGTAGGCGGCGACGGCCTTCTCGACCGAGGGCATACTGACCTCGCGGTACTCAGCGCCCTGGGCTTCGAGTTCGTCGAGCGCGGCCCAAAACGCCTCCTCGACGCCCTCGTCCGCGCCCTCGACGAACTCGGTCGGGACGCCGATGGTGAGGCCCTCGACGTCGCCGTCGGCGGCCGCGGCGTAGTTCGAGTCGGCACCGGCGTCGCGGGTCGTGCCGTCTCGGTCGTCGGGGCCGGCGATGACGTCGAGGAGCGCGGCGGCGTCCTCGACGGTCGGCGCGATTGGGCCGATCTGTTCGAGGGAGTTCGCGTAGGCGACGAGGCCGTAGCGCGAGACGAGGCCGTAGGTGGGCTTGATACCGACGACGCCGCAGAACGCGGCGGGACAGCGGATGGAGCCGCCCGTGTCGGTGCCGAGCGCGAGGTCGGCCTCGCCGGCGGCGACGGCGGCCGCGGAGCCACCGGAGGAGCCGCCGGGGACGCGGGACTCGTCGACGGGGTTCTTGGTCGGGCCGAACGCCGAGGTCTCGGTCGTCGTCCCCATGCCGAACTCGTCCATGTTGGCCTTGCCGACGATGGTCGCGCCGGCGTCCTTCAGGAGTTCGACGACGGTCGCGTCGTACGGCGGGACGTAGTCTTCGAGCATCGCGGAGCCGCAGGTCGTCCGCAGCCCCTCCGTGGAGATGTTGTCCTTGACGGCGACGGACTTGCCCGCGAGCGGGCCGTCGTCGGAGCCGTCGAGCGTCTCTTTCGTGATGAAGGCGTTCAGCGACATCTACGACACCCGCGGGCCCTTGAAGAAGCCGTCTTCGGTCTCTGCGGCGTTCGAGAGCGCCTCCTCTTGGGTGAGGCCGTCGCGGACCTCGTCGGGGCGCATCACGTTCACCAGTTCGTCCTCGCGGTCGACTTCGGGGACCTCGTCGAGGGCGTCGAAGTAGCCGAGGATGTCCGCGAACTGCGCCGCGAACTCCTCGACCTCGTCCTCGTCGAGGTCGACCCGCGCCAACTCGGCGACGTGTCGAACCTCGTCGGCGTCGACGGGCGTATCGCTCATGTATCGGAGGAAACGGAGACCGGGAGTAAGAGTTTCGGTGTGGGTCGTTTCGTCCGGTCCCCGGCGCGAGTCAGCCGGGGCGAGACCACCGGCGAGGCGGCCGGGGCCGACCGTACGGACCCGGGCCATTCCGTCCTCCTGTCGCCGTCAGATATAAGTAACGAGGGTCAATACGAATAGACGGAGAACGACCGTTCCCAGTTGCTTCTCTCGCACACAATGACAGAAAGTGTCCGACGTTTCACGACCGGCAACGCGCGCGTGCGCAATGAGAATACGAAAGATACCGAGCAGACCGACACCGAGCGGGAGCAGACGCCCACGTGCCCCGAATGCGGCTCGGAGAGCCTCGTCTCCGACACCGAACACGGTGAGACGGTCTGCGACGACTGTGGGCTCGTCGTCGAGGAAGACGAGATCGACCACGGCCCCGAGTGGCGCGCGTTCAACTCCTCGGAGAAAGACGAGAAATCCCGCGTCGGCGCGCCCACGACGAACATGATGCACGACAAGGGGCTGTCGACCAACATCGGTTGGCAGAACAAAGACGCCTACGGGCGCTCGCTGTCGTCCCGCCAGCGCGAGAAGATGCAACGGCTTCGCACGTGGAACGAGCGATTCCGCACCCGCGACTCCAAGGAGCGCAACCTCAAGCAGGCGCTCGGCGAAATCGACCGCATGGCCTCGGCGCTCGGCCTTCCGGATAACGTCCGCGAGACCGCCTCGGTCATCTATCGCCGCGCGCTCGACGACGACCTGCTGCCCGGTCGCTCCATCGAGGGCGTCGCCACGTCGGCGCTGTACGCCGCCGCACGGATGGCCGGCACCCCGCGCTCGCTCGACGAGATTACGAGCGTCTCGCGCGTCGAGAAGGACGAAATCGCCCGCACCTACCGCTACGTCGTCCGCGAACTCTCGCTCGAAATCAAGCCCGCCGACCCCGAGCAGTACGTCCCGCGGTTCGCCAGCGACCTCGGCCTCTCCGACGAGTCCGAGCGGCGCGCCCGACAGCTCTTGAAGAACGCCAAAGAACAGGGTGTCCACTCGGGCAAGTCGCCGGTTGGCCTCGCCGCCGCCGCCGTCTACGCGGCCTCGCTTCTCACCAACGAGAAGGTGACGCAAAACGAGGTCTCCGAGGTCGCCAACATCTCCGAGGTCACCATCCGCAACCGCTACCACGAACTCCTCGAAGCCGAAGAGCAGGTCCAACTGCCCTAACTCGGCCGGTCCGTTCGTCCGTTTCGTCCCGCTCGGTTCCGCGGTTCCGTTCCGTTCCGTTCCGTTCCGTCTTGTCTCGTTCCGTCCCGCTTCGTTCCGCAACAGCCATGCCGCTCGCTCCGGAGCCACAGCCATGGAGACGACGCGACATTTCACCTCGACCGTGTACATCGTCAACGACGGCGCGGTGGCGCTCCACCGACACGAGCGCCTCGGCATCCGCATCCCGCCGGGCGGGCACGTCGACCGCGATGAACTCCCTCACGAGGCCGGCCTGCGCGAGGTCCGCGAGGAGACGGGGCTCGACCCGGAACTCGTCGACGACACGCCGTCGGTCCCCGCGCCCGCCGGCCGGGCGCTCCCGCAGCCCCGTCAGCAGATGCTCTACGACATCAACGTCCACGGCGACGGCTCGGTCGGCCACCAGCACATCGACCACGTCTTCTACGCCCGGGTGGACGCCCGCGACATCGACCCCGCGCCGGGCGAGGCAGACCCCGAGGTCTGGGCGTGGTACGACGAGTCCGACCTCCGCGAGAGCGATATCGACCCCGACACGGTGCAGTTCGCGCTGGAGGCTATCGAGGTCGTGCGCGCCGACGAGCGAGAGAGATAGCGGGGACTCCGCGACTTCGACCTACTCCACGAGCGATTCGACGTACTGCTGGACGTGGTTCTCCATCCGCCGCTTGAACCCCGCCTGCCGCGCGAGCCGGTCGAGTTCGCGCGAGGCGTAGGTGCCGTACTGGACCGCCTTCTTGTCCGCTTCCGCGACCGACTCGGGGAGCACGCCGCTCGCGGCCTCCCTGAGCGCGACCTTCCGCCGGTCGCCGTCCACGAGTAACTCTCCGGGGAGCGGGAGCGCAGCCGAGACAACCCGGTCGTGGAGGAGCGGCGCGACGGGGTCGACCCCGGCGGCGCGGAGCACGAGCAGGTCGCGTTCGAGCTGGTCGGGGAGCGTGAGAATCATTTCGCGGGCGGCCCCGCGGACGGTGTCGGCCTCGACGCGCGGGTCGTCGGGGGCTTTCTGGACTTTGGCGTAGCCGCCGAACAGTTCGTCCGCGCCCTGCCCGACCGCGAGGCGGTCGTAACCGTCCGCGGCGACTCGCTCTGCGAGCAGGTACAGGGGCAGAACGATTTGCACGTCCATCGGGTTCGTTCGGCCGAGCGCGGCGACGATTTCCGGGACGGCGCGTTCGAGCGCCTCGTGGGTGAGTTCGACCACGGTGAGGTCGCGGTCCATCGCGGCGGCGGCCTCGCGGGCGGCGGCCACGTCGTGAGAGCCCTCGAAACCGGCGACGTAACAGGGGGCGTCGGGGACGCCGGCCGCGACGACCGCCGAATCGACGCCGCCGGAGAAGGCCACGGCGAGGCCGTCGTCGTCCACCGACCGGACCGATTCGAAGACCGCGTCGCGAACGCGGTCGAGCGCGGCGTCGCGGTCGGTGGCGGCCGGCGGGTCGGGAAGCGACCAGACGCGTTCGTCGTCGCCGGCGGCTTCGCCGGTCGTCCCGCGGGCGCGGCCCGCGGGGACGGCGACCGGGTCGTCGAGGTCGCGGTGGTCGAACGACCACCTCGCGGGGTCGGCGCGCTCGGAGAAGAGCGGCTGGCGACCGAGCACGTCTCGGACGAGTCGGCCGTCGAGTTCGCCCGCGAAGCCCGCAGTTCCGGGAAGCGGGTCGCGCTCGGCGAGGGCGCGCCGGACGAGGTCGGGGGACGCGCCGCGCATCAAAACAGGTCCGTCAGGGCGTGTTTCAGTCGTCGGGTCGCGCCGCCCGCGGCCTGCCGGAACGAGATGCGCCACGGGGTCTTGTTGCCGACGACGCTGGTTCGCCCGTCGGCGACGGCCGAGAGGATGGCGTCGGCGCTTCGGGTGTCGGTGCCGACCTCGGTGACGGCCTGTCCGACCATCTCCGCGATGTGGGCGTCGCTCCCGGCGGTCATCGGGAGGTTCCGGCGCTTGGCGAACCGCTCGGCGCGCTGGTTGGCGATGCCGGTGAGGAGCCGCGAGTTGTAGATTTCGATGGCGTCGGCGCTGGCGAGCTGCGCGCTGGAGATGTGAGGGGCGACGCCGTGGCGCGACTTCTGAAACGGGTGCGGGATGACGGCGATGCCGCCCGCGTCGCGGATGCGGTCGAGCGTCTCGTCGTACGACAGTCCCGCGGGAATCAGCTCCTCGACGCCCAAGGCGAGGACGTGGCCCGCGGCGCAGGTGACCTCCATCCCCGGGATGCCGACCAGCCCGTAGTCGGCCGCGAGCTCCGCGGCTTCGAGGCTGGCGTCTATCTCGTCGTGGTCGGTCACGGCGAGGGCGTCCAAGCCGACCGCGACCGCCTGTTCGAGGAGGTACTCGATTGGGTCCCGCCCGTCGTAGGACAGAGACGAATGCGAGTGCAACTCGACCGATAACACACCGTCTCCTAACGATGGAGGCTAAAAAAGCGCCCCGGTCCCGGTGTGATTGGCGTGTGGACCTCACGCACGGTGGTCGGCGGGCGTTCGGGGCGACCCGAGCCGGTCCGGGACGGTCCGAGTCGCCGCCGTACACGCCCGCCTGAGTCGGATGCGGACGACGACGGCGACTTCGACCATATTTTGGGCACGTTCGTGCACATAGAAAGGGTTTACAATGTGCGTTCTGACCATACCAGTGAATGACGCTTTCCGACGCGGACCGCGACCTCGTCGTCGCCGAGCTCGGTCGAGACCCGACGCCGGCCGAGGAGATACTCTTCGAAAACCTCTGGAGCGAACACTGCGCCTACCGGTCGTCTCGCCCGCTTCTGTCGGCGTTCGACTCGGAGGGCGACCAGGTCGTCATCGGCCCCGGTGACGACGCGGCGGTCGTCGCTCTGGACGACGACACCTACATCACGCTCGGTATCGAGAGCCACAACCACCCCTCCTACGTCGACCCCTACGACGGCGCGGCCACGGGCGTCGGCGGCATCGTCCGCGACACCCTCTCGATGGGCGCGTACCCCATCGCGCTGGCCGATTGCCTCTACTTCGGCGACTTCGACCGCGAGCACTCGCGGTACCTCCTCGACGGCGTCGTCGAGGGCATCGCCGACTACGGCAACGCCATCGGCGTCCCCACGGTAACCGGGTCGACCTCGTTCCACGAGAACTACGAGGGCAACCCGCTCGTCAACGTCGCCTGCGTCGGCCTCCTGTCGGCCGACCGCCTCGTCACGGCCGAAGCCCAGAAGGCGGGCAACAAGCTCGTCCTCGTCGGCAGTTCGACCGGCCGCGACGGGCTCGGCGGCGCGTCCTTCGCCAGCGAGGACCTCGCTGAGGACGCGGAAACCGAAGACCGGCCCGCGGTGCAGGTCGGCGACCCCTACACGGAGAAACTGCTCATCGAGTGCAACGAGGCGCTCATCGACGAGGACCTCGTCGAGTCCGCCCGCGACCTCGGAGCCGCCGGCCTCGGCGGCGCGTCCTCGGAACTCGTCGCCAAGGGGGGCTTCGGCGCGGAAATCGACCTCGAGAAGGTCCACCAGCGCGAGCCGAACATGAACGCCTTCGAGATTCTCCTCTCGGAGTCCCAAGAGCGCATGTGCTACGAGGTGACTCCCGAGAACGTCGAGCGCGTGCAGGAACTCGCCGCGCGCTTCGACCTCGGCAGCGCCGTCATCGGCGAGGTCGCCGAGGGCAACTACGTCTGCACCTTCGACGGCGAACCCGTCGTCGACGTGCCCCCGGAGTTCCTCGCCGAGGGCGCGCCGATGAACGACCTCGACTCGGTCGACCCCGAAGCCGCGGCGCGCGACCTGCCCGCGTTCGACCTCGAAGACGCGTTCGAAGCGGTCGTCTCCGACCCCAACACGGCGTCGAAGCGCTGGGTCTACCGGCAGTACGACCACGAGGTCGGCCTGCGGACCGCCCGCCGCCCCGGCGACGACGCGGCGCTCCTCGACGTGCCCGAGGCCGACACGAAACTCGCGTTCACCGGCGGCGCGGACCCCAACTGGACGACCGCCGCGCCCTACGACGGCGCGCGCGCCGTCGCCTTCGAGAACGCGACCAACCTCGCCGCGAAGGGCGCGTCGCCCCTCGCGACCGTCGACTGTCTCAACGGCGGCAACCCCGAGAAACCCGACGTGTACGGCGGCTTCAAGGGCATCGTCGACGGCCTCGCCGACATGTGCCGGGCGCTTTCGGTCCCGGTCGTCGGCGGCAACGTCTCGCTGTACAACGACTCCGTCTCCGGCCCGATTCCGCCGACGCCGACGCTGGCGATGGTGGGGAAGGCCGACGGCTCCTCGCCCGGCCTCTCGCTTTCGGGCGAGGGCGACCTGTTCCTCGTCGGCCACTCCGGCGGCGCGCTCGGCGGCTCGGCGGTCCTCGACCACCTCGGGGGCTCCGACGCGTTCCCGACGCTCCCCGAGGACGCCGACGCCGCGACCGCGGTCGAGACGATTCGGACGGTCGCGGCCGATGAGTCCACGGTCGCGGTTCACGACGCGAGCCACGGCGGTCTCGCGGTCGCGCTGGCCGAGATGGTCACCGATGAGGTCGGCGCGGACGTGTCCGTCTCCGACTACGTCTCGCTGTTCGAGGAGACGCCCGGCCGTGTCGTCGTCGAGACGACCGACGAGGCCGCACTGCGCGACCTCGCGGGCGACGTGCCCGTCGTCGAACTCGGGACGACGACCGACGACGCGACGCTCTCGCTCGCGGTCGACAGTGACGGCGACGAGGTCGCCTACGGCGCGGCCGACATCGCAGCCCTGCGCGACGTGCTCGCCCGCGAACTCGACTGAACCGAAAACCGGACTGAACGAAAAGCGCGGTCCCGCGTCGCGCGACGCTCGTTACGGTTCGAGGACGACTTTGCCGCTGCTCTTTCTGTCCTCGATGTACTCGTGGGCCGCCGCGGCGTCTTCGAGGTCGAACGTCTCGCCGACGACCACGTCGAGTTCGCCCGCGGCGAGCAGTTCGGACAGCTCCGGCACCGCGCCGAGAATCGATTCGGGGCGCTGCTCCATGGCGCTGCCGAGGTGGAAGCCGATGACGGACTTGTTCTCGAACAGCAGGCGCGTCGGGTCCGCCGCGGCAGAGTCGCCGGAGGCCGCGCCGTAGGTGACGAGTCGGCCGAAGTCGGAGAGGGCGTCCAGACTGCGCTCGAACGTCTCGCCGCCGACGCCGTCGAGGACGAGGTCGACGCCCGCGCCGTCGGTCTCGTCGGCGACGACCTCGCGGAAGTCCTCTTCTGTGTACTGGATGCCGTGGTCGAGACCGAGGTCGGCCGCGAGGTCGAGTTTCGCCTCGGTGCTGGCCGTGCCGAACGTCTCGACGCCGGCGTGGGAAGCGAGTTGGACCGCCGCGGTGCCGACGCCGCCGGCGGCCGCCTGAATCAGCACGCGCTCGTCGCCGTCGAGGTCGCCCCACTCGTGGAGGCAGTTGTAGGCGGTGAGGAACTGGACGGGGAAGCCGGCGGCCTCGGCGAACGACATCGATTCGGGCACGTCGAACAGCGTCGGGGCCGGCGTGGTGACGGACTCGGCGTACGCCCCGCCGCCGGTCATTGCGACGACGCGTTCACCGACCTCGCGGTCGACGCCCTCGCCCACCGCGTCGATGGTCCCCGCGGCCTCCATCCCCGGCGTGTACGGCGGTTCCGGGCCGTCTCGGTAGGTCCCGCGCCGCTGCATGATGTCCGCGAAGTTGATGCCGGCGGCTTCGACGTCGATGCGGACCTCGCCCGGGGCCGGTTCGGGCGTCTCGGTCTCGCGCAGTTCGAGGCTGTCGGTGCTCCCGTACTCGGTGACGACGATAGATTTCACACCGGCCGTAGCCGCGGGGGCTTGAAAAGGGGAGAGAACGCGGAAGTTCGTGCGGGTTGCCGGTTCCACGCGGTTCCGAACGGTTCTGGGCGCGCTTACGCGAGCGCCAGCGGGATGCCGAACGTGACGACGAGGCCGACGACGAAGACGAGGACGCCGGTCGTGACCTGACTCATCGAGAACTCCTGCATCGGGGAGGTGACGCGGCCGTCTTGTTCGCCTTCGTGGTGGTCGTCGTGTCCGTGGTCGTGGTCGTCGCTCATACGCGGGGCGACGGGTTCGCGGTACAAAAACGCACCTAACCGTCGTCCGCGAGCCCAACCACTGCATCGCTTGCGACCGGTCTCGCGGGCGGGCGTCGCCCCGGGCGGTTCAGGACCGATATAGATACAGCACGACCAGGAACACGAGCGCGAGCGGGAGGAACGAAATCGCGGCGTCGAGCGGGACCAACAGCGCCACTATCGCGGCCATCACCACGAACTCGACGACCACGAGCAGGCTGAGGAGTTCGGCTGAATCCGTCATCGTTCGAGTCGGAACCCGTGTCGGGCTTTTCGCGGACGGGTCATCAAGCTGACTCCACACCGGTCCGAGAGGGTCTCCCGGTCATCGGACGACTCGGCCAAGTGGTCGGCGTTCGGCCACCACCTGCCGTAGTCGAAACGGTGAAACGGCTCTTTCGCAAACAATCCGGTAGCGAATGCTCACGAAGCGCATCATCCCCTGTATCGACGTCGACCTCGACGAGGACGGGAACCCCGCGGTCTACACCGGCGTCAACTTCGAGGACCTGAAGTACACCGGCGACCCGGTCGAGATGGCCAAACGGTACAACGAGGCGGGCGCGGACGAGTTCGTCTTCCTCGACATCACCGCCTCCGCCGAGGGGCGGGCGACGATGCTCGACACCGTCTCGAAGGTCGCGGACGAGGTGTTCATCCCGCTGACGGTCGGCGGCGGCATCCGCACCCGCGACGACATCAAAGAGACGCTCCGCGCCGGCGCGGACAAGGTCTCTATCAACACCGCGGCGCTCCAGAACCCCGACCTCATCGAGGAGGGCGCGCGCTCCTTCGGCAGCCAGTGTATCGTCATCTCGGTGGACGCCCGCCGGCGCTTCGACGAGGCGGGCGAGCACTACGCCGAGGTCGACGGCGAGTCCTGCTGGTTCGAGTGCACCGTCAAGGGCGGCCGCGAGGGAACCGGCGTCGACGTGGTCGAGTGGGCCAACGAGGCCGAGTCCCGCGGCGCGGGCGAGCTGTTCATCAACTCCATCGACGCCGACGGCACGAAAGACGGCTACGACATCCCGCTGACGAAGGCCGTCTGCGACAGCGTCTCGACGCCCGTCATCGCCTCCTCCGGCTGCGGCGGCCCCGAGGACATGTACGAGGTGTTCACCGAGGCCGGCGCGGACGCCGGGCTCGCCGCCTCCATCTTCCACTTCGACGAGTACACGATTCGGGACGTCAAGGAGTACCTCGACGAGCGCGACGTGCCGGTTCGACTGTAAGCCCCGCCTCCACAGCCGTTCTTTTCCGCCTCTTTTCGTCTCTCTTTTCGCGTCCCGACCCGACCCGTCCGCCAGTCGTGCGTCCCCCGCGCAGTCGAAACCAATCTTAACCCGCCGCCGCGTCGTATCTCGACCCGAGATGACAGACGACGCGTGGCTCGACGCCCTCCGCACGCACCGCGAACAGAAGGACCGCTATCTCGCTGGGGACCGCAACTCTCCGATTCCGCCGGACCAGCGGGAGGTTTTCGACGGCCTCGACTACTTCGACCCCGACCCCGACCTCCGGTTCGAACTCGAACTCCGGGAATACGACGACCCCGAGCGCATCACCATCGGCACCTCGACCGACGGCGAGCGCGCGTACCTCGCGTGGGGGCGCTTCGAGTTCGAGGTCGACGGCGAGTCGTACGCGCTCGACGCCTACCGCGCCGACGCCGACGAGGACCGCCTGTGGGTTCCGTTCCGCGACGAGACGAACGCCGAGGAGACGTACGGAGCGGGTCGCTACCTCGACCTCGAAGCCGCGGACCGGACCGACGACGGGCGCTGGGTGGTCGACTTCAACTACACGTACAACCCGTTTTGCGCCTACTCGCCGCGCTACGAGTGCCCGCTGGTTCCGATGGAAAACTGGCTCGAAGTCCGCATCGAGGCCGGCGAGAAGGATTACGAGGGGCCGGGCGGCGGCGGCGAGTAACCGAAGCCGAGAACTGAGAGACGCGCCGCTCGCGGCCGGAAGAAACGAGAGAGAACCCGCAGATTACGCGTCGATACCGGCGCGGTAGGCGTCGGTGAAGTCGTCGGCGGTGCGCTGGACGCCGCGGGCGGCCTCCGCGAGCGCGTCGAGGGGGTCGACGCCGGACTCCGTCTTGATGGAGAGGACGGGGTCCGTCTGTCCGCCGGACTGTTCGGGGTTCACGTCGTAGGTCGCGGCCGTGACGGTGTCGGTCTGGAGGAGTTCGCCCTTCAGGACGTTCATGAAGGTGTGGTCCTCGCCGCCGATTTCGATGCGGAGTTCCTCGTCGGTCTTGTCGATGACCCGCAGTTCCATGGCTCTCCGTTCCCTCCAGCGGCGTTTTAACGTTTCGTCTCGGGAACCGCGACCAGTTCGTCGAAGTCCGGGTCCGCGTCGAGGAGTTCGTACCGCCCGCCGTCGTCCGGGGGCGCGACGACGCCCTCGGCGACGAGGTGGTCCAGATGGGCGAACGCCTCGCCGGGGCCGTGGAGGATGTGGATGGCTTCGAGGTCGCCGAACAGGCGCGCGCTCACGGTCCACGCGTCGGCCGGGCCGTGATCGTCGAGGACGGAGACGACGCGCTCGGTGCGCTCGCGGTGGTGCTCCGCGATGATGCGCGCCCGGCCGGCGGGGTCGGAGATGGGGTCGCGGTGGCCGGGCCACGCCCGCTCGAAGTCGAGGGCCGCGAGGCGCGCGAGGCTGTCGAGATAGGTTTCGAGGGGGCGGTCGACCCGCAGGTCAGCGCCGCCGACGTTCGGGGTGTACTTCGGGAGAATCGCGTCGCCGACGAACGCCTGGCGACCCGCGCCGGGCTCGCCGTCGAAGGCGAAAGCGCTCAGGCCGGCGGCGTGGCCGGGGAGGTGGACGACTTCGAGTTCGCCGTCGCCGGCGGCGATGCGGTCGCCGTCCTCGACGGGCGTCACGTCGACGCGGTCGCCCCGGAGGTCGTCGTGGCCGTCGAGGAACGCGGTCACTTCGGCGAGCGGTTCGTCGGGGATACGCCACTCGTCGAAGCGGCGCTCGCGAATCGAGCGCTCGGCCGCGACCGCGTCGGGGTCGCCCGCGACGATGCCCGCGTCGTCGGCGTGGACGTAGACCGGGGCGCCGCTCTCGGCCTGGAGTTCGCCCGCCAGTCCGGCGTGGTCGGCGTGCCAGTGGGTGAGGACGATGGCGTCGAGGTCCGCAACCCCGCACCCGGCCGCGTCGAGTCCCTCGCGGAGGTCGCGGCGGACCGAGTCGGTCGCCACGCCGGCGTCGACCAGCGTCGGTCGGTCGCCGGGGAGGAGATAGGCGTTGTTGAGGCCCTCGAAGACGGTGTTACCGAGCCGTATCCGTTCCATGCGGCCACCTAACCGCCGAGGTGCATGATTATTCCGAATGGTCTCGGGGACGCGGCGTCCCGCGGTTTGTCGCGCGCTCGCCGGCACGCGGTCGGTCACCGGCTCGATTCGCCGGGCGAACGCCCGGTACATTCAAAAGCCGGCGTCGCATCGAATCGCACGTCGAATGCCGGTGGACTTCTACGAACTCCTCGGGGTCGAACGCGACGCCGAGACGGCGGAGATAAAGCAGGCCTTTCGTCAGCGCGCTCGGGAGTACCACCCCGACGTCAACGACGACGAGCGAGCCACGGCGCAGTTCACCGTCGTCCGGAAGGCCTACGAAGTCCTCACCGACGACGCCGAGCGCGCCGACTACGACCGGATGGGCCACGGGACGTACGTCGAAAAGCGCCTCGACGGCCTGACGAAGTTCAGATACCCCGGCAAGGCCGACGAGCAGGCCGGGGCCGGCGGCTCTGGAAGCGCCGACGCCGGCGGGCGGTCAGGTTCGTCGGGGTCCTCGACCGGCCGGTCGTCCTCGTCCACGTCGTCCTCCTCGTCTTCTTCCGGTCGGTCGTCCTCCTCGTCGTCCCGGTCGTCGTCCGGGCGCGCGTCGTCTTCGTCTTCGACCGCGAGTTCGTCGCGGTCGGGTCGGTCGCGCCGCTCGGGGTCGGCTTCCTCGTCGCGCGCCTCCGGGTCGTCGTCGCGGACTACGGGCGCATCGCAGTCGTCGGCCGCGAGCGGGGCGTCGCGCGGCCGCACCCGAAACACGCAGTCCAGTCGAACGGGGACGACCGGCCGGTTCGAACGCGAACGCGACGGCTCCGAGTCGGCGTCCGCGTCAGCGTCCGGGGGGACGAACCCGCTTTGGTACGGCTGGGGCGTCTCGCTCGGCGCGCTGCTGGCGTATCTCGGCGGCTTGGCGTGGCACCTCTCGGGCGACGGCGCGGGGTTCGTGACCGCGCTCGCGTCGCTCGACACCGCCGCGCCCGCCGCGGCGCTTCTCGCGTCGTCGCCGCTGTCGGTGCCGAGCCTCGCCGCTTTGCAGACCGCGGCGGCGACGCCGACGGTGGTCGTCCTCCCGGTCGCGGCGGCGCTCCTCGCGGTTTCGGTCGCCGGAGTCATCGCCCGGTTCGGCCACGCGTGGACAACGTGGGTCTACGCGCTCGCGGCGGCCGTCCCGCTGGCGCTCGTGGTGGCCGGCGCGGTCGGCGTCGGCCGCCCCGTCGCGGTCGACCTCCTCGGCTTCGTCGTCTGCCCGCTTCTCGGGGCCGGCGGGTTCGTCGTCGACGCCGGGTGGTATCTCTTCGCCTCGCGGTAGCTGGCGCGGTGCGGGGCGTCCCGGCAGGCGGCCGCCTCGGAAGTCGCGGCGTGCGGGCCGCCCTCGCCCACGATTTTTGTCGCCCGCGCCCGACGGGCCGGTATGGCCATCCCGACCGACTCGGTCCGGCGGTTCCGACTCCGCGGCGTGAACGCGTACCTCGTCTCCGACGGCTCGGAGACGGTGCTCGTCGACGCCGGGACGCCGTGGGACCGCGACCGACTCCTCCGCGGCCTCGCCCGCTCCGACCTCGACCCCGGCGCTATCGACCGGGTGCTCGTGACCCATTTCGACCTCGACCACGTCGGGTCGCTCGCCTCGCTCAGCCTCCGCGACGACGTGCCGATTCACCTCGCCGAGCCGGACGCCTCGCACCTGACCGGCGCGTCGAAGCCGTCGCCTCGCTCGCTGAAAGGCGTCGCACAGCGCGCGCTCGCGGCGTTCGTCGAGCGCCCGACGAACCCCGTGGAGGTCGTCCGCGACGGCGACGAACTCGGCGGCTTCGTCGCGTACCGGACGCCGGGACACACCCCCGGCCACACCGCGTTCGTCCACGAGGACCACGGCGTCGCGTTCGTCGGCGACATGGTCCGCGAGTCGAACGGGAGCCTCGGGCTGCTGCCGGGATTCATCGCGACCGACGCCGCGGAGAACAGACGGAGCGTCCGCGCGTTCGCGGCGCGCTGCCCGCCGGTCGACGTGGTCGCGGTGGGCCACGGCGAGCCGGTCACTGAGTACGGATACGGCGCGCTCAAGCGACTCGCGGACAAGCTCTAATCGGAGCGCGGTCGCTTTCGGAGCGCGATTCTCCGTGACGAGACGTCGAGCTATCGCTCGTGTCTGAGTTAAGAGCGGGGACCGCGGCCGAGCGCAGGTCCCCGGACTGACCAAGCCACTGTGAGGAGCACCAGTCTCACAGCTGCCTGACGCGCCCGGCGGAAGTGAATCGAACCACGCGCGTCAACACCACGTTGGACACTAGTTGTAAAAAGTCCTTTGTTATCGCCAATTAGAACCACGGCCTCCAGAACGACTGGATAAATATGCTCTTATGTGGTTCATTTAGCCGTATTAACTGGACACCTAGTAACCTTCATGGTTGTTACTGGACGAACGGACGCTAGAATGGTGAAGAATCTATCGAATCCGCGGACGAGAGTCGAACGCGGCCGAAAATACGCTATCTGACCAGATACGGGTCCGCTCCGGGCATGAAGCGGCCGAGGTCGGATTCGCGGCGGAAGTCGGTCGACTGAAGCTCCAGCAGGCCGGCGACGAGTTCGTCGTGGTCGCCGTCGTCCCACTCGGCGGGGTCCTTGATGGGCAACACGAGGAAGCCGCTCCCGCGGAGTTCCTCGCCGTGGAGTGCTTCCATGTCGATGTCCGTCTTCCAGCCGACCGACGTGTAGTTGTTCAGGACGTGCTTCGTCGCCACCGCGCCGACCGGCAGGAGGACGTGGGCGGCGATGGCGCGGAGCTCCGCGTCGAAAAAGCGCTCCATGTCGGTGTAGTCGGCCGCCGACGGCGTGCCGTCCGGCACGCACATGTGCAAATACGAGAAGAACGTGCTGTTCACGGTCGGTTCGTCGCCGGCCTCGGCCAGCAACTCGCCGTCTTCGAGCGCCGGGAACAGCTTCTCGCCTGCGCCCCCCGCGAAGGGGACGCCGGTCTCGATGCCCCCGTGGACGCCGGGGTGGTCGCCGATGACGTGGAAGTCGGCGTTGGCGTCGCCGTAGCCGGGGACGTACCGGTCACACGACGGTCGCATGTCGAACGGGTTTCTCGTGCGGTCGGTTACGTTTCTCACGGTACTCTCTGTGGGAGCGGTCGGTAAAGAAGACGTGGTTCGGCCCGATATCGTACACGAACGAGCGTGAGGAACGCATCGAGAGAAAACGTCGTCCGCGCTGTCGACCGTCGACCGACGGGCTCCGGCTCAGAGTTCGACGCCCGAGGGGATGAGGCTCTGGCTCCGCAGGAGCGTCCCGTCGCCGTCGTAGACGAGGAACGTCGATTTCTCGAAGGTCTCGAAGTGGTCCCCCTCGATGGCCACGTCGACGCGGTAGCGCCCCTCGTCGTCGCCCGCGGCGCGTCCGTACTCGCGGGCCGCCCGAATGAAGTCGAGCACGTCGTCGGCGCGGGCGTTGAGTTCGAGGACGTAGTCGCCGGTCAGTCGGTCCGTCACGCTCACGACGCCGCGGGCGTCGTCGGCGTCGACGGAGTCTTGCAGCCGAAAGGAGACGTCCAGTTCCTCCGCGGCGAGCACGTCGCCGCTGGTCGAGAGGAACCGCGACCGAAGCTCCTCGGCCGGGCCGTAGAAGTCGATAGATACCGTCGGTTGGCGGGGGTCGCCGTCGTCCTCGTACCAATCGACATCGCGGACATCGAGTTCGAAGTAGTCACGCCGCATTCCGTACCGTTGGTTGTACTGCGCCGCCTATTAACGTGACGCCGCCCGAAGCGTGGTTCCGGCGTCGAAACCGGCCGATTACGCCGGTTCGACGCGCGCTCGGCACAACGGTTATCGGCCGCCGCCGCGAGCGAACCGCATATGGAACCCGTCAACCTCGACGAGAGCTTCGCGTCGTTCGACGAGACGTGGGCCCCGCGAATTGCCGCGGAGCTGAACGACTACGCGGTGAAAGTCGCGAAACTCGACGGCGAGTTCGTCTGGCACGCCCACGACGACACCGACGAACTGTTTCTCGTCCGCGACGGACGGCTCCGAATCGAGTTCCGCGACCGCGACGACGCGGACCTCGGCCCGGGCGACCTCCTCGTGGTCCCCCGCGGCGTCGAACACCGCCCCGTGGCGCTCGAACCGACCGAAGCGCTGCTCGTCGAGCCGACCGAGACGCTCAACACCGGCGACGCCGACGAGAGCGACCTGACGCACGGCGACCCCAAACGGCTCTCCTGAGAGTCGACCGAGCGCGTCCTCTCCCGTCCTGCTGCCCCACTGGCGCGCCCCGGACTGTCGGTAGTTTTTACCTGTCAGACCGTGCGATTGTCCTATGGTCTGGGTCCGCTCCGAACACGCGGGTGCGCTGGCCGTCGTCTCGACGTGGCTCTGTGCGCTCCTCCCGTGGAACGTCACGTACACGCCGAACCTCTCGGGCGTGAGCCTGCTTTTCGTCCGGTTCCCCTTCGCGGAGGTGCAGTTCTCGTGGGGCCTGTCCAGCCGTGTCGCAATCAGAAGCCCGCTGTCCGCGCTCTCGCTCCAATCGGGGCAGACCGTCGCCGTCGCCTATCAGGCGTGGGTCGTCGGCGCGGCCGTCCTCGCGCTCGCGGTCCTGTTTTCGCTCGTGTACTACCTGCGCGACGAGCGGGTCGAAGCCGGCCCGGTCGACCCCGTTCGGGTGCTCGGCGGCCTCCTCGGCGTCGTCGGCGTCGTCCTCGCCGCCGCGACGTACCTCCTCGTGACGCGCGGGATTCCGGGGATTCCGCTCCCGCTCGGCGTCGTCATCTCGCTCGTCCTCGCCGGCGTCCTCCTGACCGTCGACCGGACCTGACGGCGAGTCGCGACCGGTCCTGCTCGTCGAATGACAGTCTCCCGCGCGGACCTTTTAAGTCTCGACCCACCATATCCCCGACCAACTGACCGGGTGACGATGGCACGAGATACGACGAGCGAGACGAGGGGAATGCGCGACCCGTCGGTGGAACGAGGGGTGTGGAGACTCCTCGCCAGCGGGGAGTTCGACGCCGCGGCCGCCGAAGCGGAGCGGCTCTTGCGCCGAACCGCCGAGATGCTTCGGGGGTCGGACCTCGACGTGCACCCGCTTTCGCCCGACGACACGCCGCTCGGAACTTACGAGGTCCCCGAGGGCCACGAGGAGGTCGAGCGCTACTGGGTGAACGCCCCCTTCGCCTACGTCGTCGTCACCTACGACACGGACGCGACCGCCCACCAGTACCACACCGTCGAACCCGACCTCGACGAGTTCGAGGCGTCGCTGCTCGAACGCGTCCGCACCGACATCCGCGACCCGCTTTTGTACCGCCGCGAGGCGGACCCGCGGACCGAGACGGCGCTGGTCGAGGAGCTTCAGTCGATTCTCGAACAGTACGGGCTGGAACTCGACATGAACACCTTCTACACGCTGTTGTACTACCTCCGGCGCGACTTCCACGGCTACGGCCCGCTGGACCCGCTGATGAAGGACCCCCACATCGAGGACATCTCGTGTGACGGCTACGACCTGCCGCTTTTCGTCTACCACGACGAGTACACCGACATCGCCACGAACGTCTCGTTCGCCGCCGAGGAACTCGACAACTTCGTCATCCGCCTCGCCCAGCGCTCCGGCCAGCACATCAGCGTCGGTGACCCCGTCCTCGGGACGACGCTCCCGAACGGCGCGCGCGCCGAGTTAGCCCTCGGGGAGGAGGTCACGCCGCGCGGGTCGGCGTTTACCATCCGCCTCTACGCCGAAGAGCCGTTCACCCCAATCGACCTCGTGCGCTACGGCACGTTCTCCATCGAGCAGATGGCCTACCTGTGGCTCTGTATCGAACACAACAAGAGCCTCATCTTCGCGGGCGGGACGGCCTCGGGCAAGACCACCTCGATGAACGCGGTGTCGATGTTCGTCCCGCCGCGGTCGAAGGTGCTGTCCATCGAGGACACCCGCGAACTCGCGCTCTACCACGACAACTGGCTGTCGTCTGTCACCCGCGAGCGACTCCACGAGGGGACCGACATCTCGATGTACGACCTGCTTCGCTCGGCGCTCCGGCACCGCCCCGAGTACATCATCGTCGGCGAGGTTCGCGGCGACGAGGCCGTGACCTTGTTCCAGGCGATGAACACCGGCCACACGACGTTCTCGACGATGCACGCCGACAGCATCGAGACGGTCATCAACCGCCTCGAAAACGAGCCGATCAACGTCCCGCGCGCGATGGTGCAGTCGCTCGACCTGCTGTGCGTCCAGACGCTCACCCGTCACGGCGGCGAGCGCGTCCGCCGCTCGCAGACCATCGGTGAAATCGGCGACATCGACCAGCGGACCGGCGAACTCGACTACTCGTCGGCGTTCGCGTGGGAGCCCGAGACGGACACGTTCAGTCAAAACGACAGCTCGCTGCTCACCGAAATCCAGCGCGAAAACGGCTGGTCGCGGACCGAACTCCGGCGCGAACTCCGGCGGCGCGAGGGGTTCCTCCGATACCTCCTCGACAAGGGCGTCACCGACTACCGGCGCTTTACCGCGCTCATCAACGAGTACTACGCGGACTCGGAAGACGTGATGCGGCGCGTCGAGGCCGACGAGGACATCGTCGACGCCGGCTCGGAGGCCTGAGATGGTCGCACAGTACCTGTATCTGCTCCCGCTCGTGCTCGCCGTCCTCCTCGTCTTGCCCGTCGTCCTGTCGCCGGTGAGCCGCGCGGCCGACCTCCTCGTCTCGCGGGTCGCGCTCTCCGTCTTCGGCTTCTACGTCGCCAACGAGAACCCCCGGCGCAGGGAACAGCGAACGCAGCTGCGGGCGGCGCACGTGAGCGTCACCCACCGCGTGTACGCCTCGCGGACGCTCCTCATGGCGACCGTCTTCGGCGTCGCCGGGAGCGTCTTCGGCGTCTACCTCGCCGCCGTGACGCTCGACACCCTCGCCGTCCAATCCGAGACGATTCGGGAGGTCCTCCCCGGTGCGCTCGGCTTCCTCGGCGGCCTCACGAGCATTCAGGCGCTCCCGCTCCGCGACCTGTTTCTCGCACTGCTGCTTTCGAGCGCGACGCTCGGGGCGCTCCTCGCGCTCGGCGTCTACTGGGGTCGGTGGTACGTCCTCACCGAGCGGGCGCGGACCCGCTCGTCGGAAATCGAGGCGACGCTCCCGCGGACGGTCGCGTTCGTCTTCGCGCTGTCGCGGTCGGGGATGCCGTTCCCACAGGTGCTGGAGACGCTGGCGCGAAACGAGGCCATCTACGGCGAGGCGGCGCGCGAGGTTTCCATCGTCGTCCGCGACATGGACGCCTTCGGCACCGACGTGCTCTCGTCGCTCCAGACGATGGCGACGCGGACGCCGAGTCCGAGCCTCGAGGAGTTCGCAGAGAACCTCGCCAGCGTCCTCGGGAGCGGTCGCAACCTCTCGTCGTTCCTCCAAGAGCAGTACGAGCGGTTTCAGGAGGAAGCCGAAGCCCAACAACAGCAGTACCTCGACTTGCTTTCGACGTTCGCGGAGGTGTACGTCACCGTCCTCGTCGCCGGCCCGCTGTTTTTCATCACCGTGCTCGTCGTCATCGGTCTCGTCCTCGCGGACACGCTGACGGTCATCCGCATCGTCGGCTACGTCGGCATCCCGCTGGCGAGCTTCGGCTTCGTCGTCTACATCGACAGTATCACCGAGTCGCTCCGGGGCGCGGCGGTTGCCGACGACGGCGCTGACACCGCGGCCGAGTCGGCCCGGCGCATCGACGCGACCGGCGGCGTCGGCTCGGCCCCCGCGACCGACGGCGGCGAGACCGATGCCCGAGGCGACCCGTGGCGCGCGAACCGCGAGCGGCTCGCCGCCTACGACCGGCTCCGCGCGCTCCGCAACTGGTTCGAGCGCCCGCTCGACACCCTCGGACGCAAGCCGCTCGTCGCGCTCGCGCTCACCGTCCCGCTGGGGCTCGTCTGGGTCGCGCTGCGGGCCACGATTCCCGCGGACCCCACGATACTCGGCGTCGCCGACGCGGTGGACGAACACGTCGTCGAGGCCGCAATCGGTTCGCTCGTCGTCGTCTCGGCGTTCCACGAGCTGCGAAAGCGCCGAATCCGCGCCATCGAGCGCAGCATGCCCGACTTCCTCGACCGCCTCGCGAGCGTCAACGAAGCCGGGCTGACGGTCGTCCAGAGCCTCCGCCGGGTGTCGGCGTCGGACCTCGGGCCGCTCGGCGACGAGGTCGAGCGCGCCGTCCGCGACATCGACTGGGGGGCTGACGCACAGACCGCGCTCCGGCGGATGGACCGCCGGACGGCCAGCCCGATGGTGTCGCGGTCGGTGACGCTCATCACCAACGCGATGAGCGCCAGCGGCGACCTCGCGCCCGTGCTCCGCATCGCGGCCAACGAGGCCCAAGACAGCCGCCGCCTCGCCCGCGAGCGGAACCAGGAGATGCTCACGTACCTCCTCGTCATCTACATCTCGTTTCTCGTCTTCCTCGGTATCATCGCCGCGCTGACGGTGTCGTTCATCCCGGCGGTCGAGCAGGCCAGCGCCGGAGGCGTCGGCTCCGGCGAGGTCGCCGGCGTCTCCTCGGGCGCGTTCTCGGGCCTGCGCGACGTGGACACCGAGTCGTACACGCTGTTGTTCTTCCACGTCACGGCCATTCAGGGGCTCTGCTCGGGGGTCATCGCCGGACAGCTCGGCGAGGGGCAGATTGCCGACGGCGTCAAACACGCCGCCATCCTGCTCGTCATCACCTACGTGACGTTCCTGTTCATCTGAGCGCGCGCGACTCATCAGGGGAACGACCCCCGACCGACGCCCGCGACCCGTGCGGTCTTTGTCCCGCCGCCCCGACCGACCGGCATGGACGGAGACGAACCCCGAGACGGGGTCCGCGAGACGTACGACCGCATCGCGTCGCACTTCGCGTCCACCCGCGAGTATCCGTGGCCCGAAGTCGAGTCGTTCGTCGCCGACGCGACCGAGTCGGGACCGGCCGCCCGCGCGCTCGACCTCGGCTGCGGTAACGGCCGGCACGTCGACCTCCTCTCCGAGCACGCCGACGAGGTCGTCGGCCTCGACGTGAGCCGCGGCCTGCTCGACGAGGCGGTCGCGCGGGCGGCCGAACGCGGCTTCGACGCCGGACTCGTGCAGGGCGACGCCTCGCGGCTTCCCTTCACCGACGACGCCTTCGACCTCGCGGTGTACGTGGCGACGGTTCACCACCTCGCGCCGCGGGCGGCGCGCGTTGCCAGCCTGAACGAACTCGCGCGCGTGCTCGACGCCGACGGCCGCGCGGTCGTCAGCGCGTGGAGCACCGCCCACGACACGTTCGACCGCGAGGACGGCTTCGACACGACGGTCGACTGGACGCTCCCCGGCGGCGAAACGGTCCCCCGCTTTTACCACATCTACGCGCCCGACGAGTTCGACGCCGACCTCGACGCGAGCGACCTCGCGGTGGTCGAATCGACGGTCTCCAGCGGGAACTGCTACGCCGTCGTCGCCGGCTGCTGAGCGTTGGTCGGGACTGGGGCCTCACGGACGGAATCGTGTTGGTTGCTAACACGTTTCGGGTGGATGCCGGCCGCGCACAGGTGATGTGGGCTTAAGAGCGCCGCGACGAATTCCCGTGTATGACCGAGACCGACGAACCACGGGAGTACGAGGTTGTCGTCGTGGGCGGCGGCCCCGCGGGCCTCCAGACCGCGCTCTACACGACGCGACTGGGCCACGACACCGCGCTCGTGGACCGCGGCGGCGGCCGCGCGGCCATGATGCTCGACACGCACAACGTCATCGGCGTCACCGAGGACACCTCGGGCAACGAGTTCCTCGAAACCGCGCGCGGCCAGCTCGAAGACTACGGGACCGACATCCACCGCGACTTCGTGACCGACGCGGAGCGGTTGGACGACGGCCGGTTCCGCCTCGTCGGCAACGAGGGCGAGTTCGTCGCCGAGCGCGTCGTGCTCGGCGTCGGCTTCAACGACGAGCGCCCCGAGCCGCCGCTGCCCCGCACCGGCAAGGGTCTGCATTACTGCCTCCACTGCGACGCCTACATGTTCGTCGACGAGTCGGTGTACGTGATGGGTCACTCGGACTCGGCAGCCTACGTCGCCATGATAATGCTCAACTTCACCGACGAGGTGGACCTGCTGCTCCGCGGCGACGAGCCGACGTGGTCCGACGAGACGGACGAACTCGTCCGCGCGCACCCCGTCGACATCGTCGAGGAGGAGCTTTCGGGCATGACGAAGCGCGACGACGGCTGGCTGGAGAGCTTCGAGTTCGAAGACGGCACCGTCCGCGAGTACAAGGGTGGCTTCGCCATGTACGGCTCGAACTACAACACGACGCTGTTCGAGGCGCTCGACGTGGACCTCGACGACGACGGGACGGTCCCCGTGGACGACCACGGTCGGACCAGCGTCGACGGCGTGTTCGCGGTCGGTGACATCACCCCCGGCCACAACCAGATTCCGGTGGCGATGGGCAAGGGCGCGAAGGCAGGTATCGCCATCCACATGGAGCTCCGCGAGTTCCCCAAGAGTCTCGACGAGATTCGCGCCGAGGGCGCGGTGAGCGTCGACGACGTGCCCGGTATCTCGCCCGGCCTGCTCGACAAGGCCAAGCAGTTCAACGAGTCGCACGCGGACGATTGAGGCCGTAATTCAGCGAAATTCGGTGAAAACCGAAGTCTACGAACACCCTTCTAAAGTTCTCACGGCCAGTACGGTCTCCCACGATGAAACGTACTGGACTTGCGACTGTCCTGCTCGCGCTCATGGTCGTACTGGCCGGCTGTGCGGGCGGGGCCGGCACGATGACCGAGACGCAGACCGACGGGACCGCCGACGCGACGACGACCGCGTCGTCCGACGGCGACGACGCGGCCCGGACGGGAACCGTGAACTTCTACGTGAGCGACGAGCAGAACGCCATCGCGGACTTCGAACACCTCAACGTCACCATCGAGCGCGTGACGCTCGTCCGCGCGAGCGGTGACGTCGAATCGGAGACCGAAGCCGACACTGACGACGCGGAGGCCGACGATGAGACCGGAACCGAAACTGAATCCGAGGCCGACACCGCGAACGACACCGACGCTGAGGCGAACGCGAGCGTCGAGGTGGAAATCGAAGCTAACGCGACGGCGAACACGACGAACACGTCCGCCTCGACCAACGGGTCGGTCGACGCTGACGCCGACGCCGACGCCGATGCGGACATCGAATCCGCCGACGTAAACGACACCGACGCGGCCGAAGGCGAGTCGAGAGTCGCCTACGAGGTCGACAACGCGACCGTCGACCTGACGGAACTACAAGGCGAAAACGCGAGCCTCGTCGGCGAGTACGGCGTGCCCGAAGGGAACTACACGAAGGTCTTCGTGCACGTGAGCGAGGTGAACGGGACGCTGAAGACCGGCGAACGGGTCAACGTGAAGCTCCCCAGTAACAAGCTCCAGCTCGACACGGACTTCGAAGTCGGCAACGGCGAGTCCGTGGACTTCGTCTTCGACATCACGGCGTTCAAGGCGGGCAACAGCGGGAAGTACATCCTCAAGCCCGTCGTGAGCGAGTCGGGGACGGACGTGCCGATTACGAAGGTCGGCGCGGGAGCGGAAGCCGACACCGAAGCCGGGGCTGAGGTCGACGCGGGCGAAAACGAGACCGACGAGGCCGGTGAGAACGCCGAATCCGACGCCGAAGGCGACCTCTCCGTGAGCTTCGACGGGAACGTCTCCGCCGGCGAGAACGCGACGGTCGTCGTCACGCGGAACGGGACGCCCGTGGAGAACGCGACGGTGACGGTAAACGGCGAGGCCGCCGGTACGACGGACGCCGACGGCGAGCTAGGTGTCGCCATCCCCGACGAGCGAGACGTGACGGTAGTCGCCGTGGACGGCGAGTCCGAGGCTGAGGCGGAGTTCGAGTTCGAAGTCGTCGGGAGCGCCCCCGACAACCCCGACGAGGGCGGCGAATCGACCTCCCTCGCCGCCTGACCGAAAAGGTAACATCCTTATTGGGGCGTCGAGAATGAAGAGATAGACGCGGCGTTCGCGCGCACCGGTGTCTCGGCCGAGCGAAGCGAGGCCGAGGCTCGGTGCGAGCGAGCGAAGCGAGCGAGCACCGGTGGTCTAATGGTAAGACATTGGCCTTCCAAGCCAATTATCTGGGTTCGATTCCCAGCCGGTGCATCTTCTCCGAATCGCTGCTCGCCGCGGAGAGCACTCAGCGGCTCTCACACCGTCGGAATCGGCGGCTATTCTTAACTATCATTCCGCCGATATTCGTGTGAGGTGTATTACAGATGAGTCTGCTCGACGGCCGCGTCGCGGTCGTCACCGGCGGTAGTTCGGGTATCGGACGGGGAATCGCGCTGGCCTACGCCGAGGTGGGCGCGGACGTGGTGGTCTGCGACATCCGCGAAGAGCCGAAGGAGGGCGGTGCGCCCACCCACGAGCAAATCGAGTCGGACACCGACTCGTCGGCGACGTACGTCGAACTCGACGTGACCGACCCGGCCGCGTTCAAGGCGGCGATGGACGCCGCCGAGGCGTTCGGCGGCGTGGACGTCATGGTGAACAACGCCGGTATCTGGCGGCCAGAGGAGTTCCTCGAAGTCACCGAAGCCGAGTTCCAAGGGATGCTGGACATCAACCTGAAGGGCGTGTACTTCGGGGCGCAGGCGGCCGCGAAACGGATGGTCGAGTCCGGCGGCGGAAGCATCATCAACGTCTCCAGCGTCAACGGCATCTTCGGCAACGGCAACTACCCGTCGTACAGCGCGTCGAAGGGGGCCGTTCGGACGCTCTCGTACTCGCTCGCCCACGGTCTCGGCGGCGACGGCGTCCGGGTGAACGCGATTCACCCCGGCGCTATCAGGACGAAAATCGGCCCCGAGGGGGCCGAGGAGACGGGCGAGGAACAGACCGCACAGTTGACCGCCATGATTCCGCTCGGCCGGCAGGGCGAACCGGACGACGTGGCCGGCGTGGCGGTGTTCCTCGCCAGCGACCTCTCGAAGTACGTCACCGGCGAGTCCATCGTCGTCGACGGCGGCTGGACCAGTTGGCGGTGACGCGGGAGCGACGCGGTGTCGGTTCGGTTGCCGACGCGGTCGGCTCCGTCCGCCCGCGTCCTGTCGTGTGAACGCCCACGAGTGCCGAAACACGCGGACTACGGCGACTTCGAGACGCCGACACGGACCGTCTCTCTTATCTTCCCTCCGAACGTAACCGAACGTAATGCTGGATTCCATTCCGCTGTTCCCCGGACTGCCGGGCGGCCCAGAACTGCTCATCGTCCTGCTCATCGTCGTCCTCCTGTTCGGTGCGAACAAACTCCCCCAACTGGCCCGGTCGTCGGGGCAGGCGATGGGCGAGTTCCGTCGCGGCCGCGAGGAAATCGAAGAGGAACTGAAGAAGGGCGCGGAGGGGGGCGACGACGAAGACGAGAAAGAAGACGAGGCCGAGGCGGACGACGCCGACGCGACCGAGACGGAAGCCGAGAGCAGATAGTACTCGTCTCCCCCGGGGAACCGGACCCCTTGTGCGGTCTTTTACGGTCGCGAGTGTCTACTGTTTGCAGTCGCTCACGAGGTCGGTAACGACGCCAGACCGCGGCTTCGAGGGCCGACGGCGAGTCTACGACCGAGAGACCGGACGGTCGGGGAGTAACTGCATGAGGTATGAATGGGTGGACAGCGAGGTTGCCCGGCGTTCCGACGTGGGGAATCCCGGTTGCCTCCTCCACCCCGCGATCCCTCGAGCGACGCACGTCCGATGGTCCGCTGCTCGCTTCCGCGCCTGGCGGGGTACCACCGATGAACCGCGCGAACCCTTCCCTGCGGAAGGGGTACGCGGAACCGCTGTCCCCGAAGGACGAGGTTTCCACGTTGGCTTCCGGGGCCCGCGCCGGTCTGACCGGACGCGCCCGTGTTCGGTCCCCGCTAAAGACCTATTTCGCGGGTGAAGAGCAGGGCCTAACTGCCCGACCTAGTCCACTCCCTCATTATCCACCGACTGTTAAGGGCCTTTCGACTCGGGTGCGGGAAAATCGGGGGACACCGTCGGGGTGGTTCGACGCGTCGGCTCCGCGAGTCGCCGGTTCCGGTCGGTCGCTCCCGGCTCACAACACGCCGCGGGCGTACCACGCGCCGCCGACGAAGGTGACGAACGCGGCGGCCACGACGGACCAGCGGTGGTAGGTGAGCCACGAGTACTGCTGGTCGAAGCTGAACAGGAGCGTCTGGTCGATAGAGAACGACCACAGCGCGGCGATGCCGAGCATCGAAAGCGAGAGGACGAAGGCGAGGCCGGCGGCCGTCGCCGGGTCGGTCCGCTCCTGTCTGCCCGAGAGGAAGACGACGGTTTCGAGGAGCGCGAGCATTCCGACGAACGAGATGCCGACCGGGCCCGCGGCGTAGTAGGCGGCCACCTGTCCGTCCCCGCCCTCGACGGTGACGGCGGGAATCGCGACGGCGATTGCGAGGAGCAGCGCGCCGACGATTCCGACGGTCGGCGCGAGGCGTTCGGCGTCCATGGCCGGTCGTTCGGGCGACCGACTGATAAACGGTTTGAGACGTGCCGGCGAGGGATTACCCGGTTTTAAATCGCGCTGCGACGACGTGCGCGTATGGACCGCGTAGCGATTATCGGTGCATCGATGACCCAGTTCGGGCAGCGAGACGCGTGGATTCGCGAACTGCTCGCGGAGGCGGGACAGGCCGCGCTGGCGGACGCCGACGTCTCGCCCGACGAAATCGAGCACCTCTACGTCTCGAACATGGCGAGCGGCGAGTTCGAGGGCCAGACGGGCGTCCCGAACGCCCTCGCCCACGACCTCGCGGCGATGCCCGCCTACACCGCCCGAATCGACCAGACCTCCTCGTCCGGCGGCGCGGGCGTCTACGCCGCGTGGCAGTCTGTCGCCTCCGGCGCGTCCGACATGACGATGCTCGTCGGCGGCGAGAAGATGACCCACCGCTCGACCGCCGAATCGACGGACGTCATCGCCTCGCTGACGCACCCGGTGGAGTACAAACACGGCGTCACGCTCCCCTCCTTCGCGGGGCTGACCGCCCGGCTCTATCTCGACACCTACGACGCCCCGCGGGAGTCCCTCGGGAAGGTCGCCGTCAAGAACCACAAAAACGGCGTCGACAACCCCCACGCCCAGTTCCGCAAGGAAGTCGACCTCGACACCGTCCTCGACTCGCCGGTCGTCGCCGACCCGCTTCGCCTCTACGACTTCTGTCCCATCACCGACGGCTCGGCGGCGCTCGTCTTCTGCCCCGAGTCGGTCGCCCGCGAGTACACCGACGATTACGCCGTCATCTCCGGCATCGGCGGCGCGACTGACACCCACGTCGTCCACGAGCGCGCCGACCCGACCACGATGGGCGGCGTCGTCAACTCCTCGGAAATCGCCTACGAGATGGCCGACCTCGAACCCGACGACATCGAGGTGGCGGAGCTCCACGATATGTTCACCATCCTCGAATTCCTCCAGTCGGAGGACCTCGGCTTCTTCGAGAAGGGCGAGGGCTGGAAGGCCGTCGAGGAGGGCGTCACCGACCGCGACGGCGACCTCCCAATCAACACGTCCGGCGGCCTGAAGTCGAAGGGGCACCCCCTCGGCGCTTCGGGCGTCGCGCAGGTGTACGAGATTTACAAACAGCTCATCGGTGACGCAGGCGAGCGGCAGGTCGACGCCGACGTGGGCCTCGCGTGTAACGTCGGCGGCTTCGGCAACTGCGTGACCACGACCATCATGGAGTCCCGATAATGTCCGACGACGAACCCGCGATGGAGGCGTACCGCTACCCCGACGGGAGCATCACCTACCCCGGCCACCCGGTCGGTCCGGGCGGCGAGGAGCCGGTCGGCACGGTCGACCTCAGCGACTACACGGCGACGGTGCTGACGTGGACCACCTCGACGGCGACGCCGCCGGGCGTCCGCCAGCCCAACACGCTCGCCATCGTCGAGTTCGACGTGGACGGCGAGCCCGTCCGCGCCATCGGACAGGTCACCGGCGAGGACGACGTCGACATCGGCGACGAGGTCCGCCCGGTCTACTGCGAGGAACTCCGCGAACCCGGCGCGGGCATCCGCGAGCCCGCGAGTCAGGAGTGGGACGGCTACCGCTTCGAGCCGGTCTGAGCGGGCGCGTCGAGAGTCTTTTTTACTCGCGTCTGGGCCGCTGGAGCATGGAGTCGCCGCTCAGCGGTCGCTCGGCTCGTCGCCCGCGCCGGCGTCGGTTCCGTCGTCCCCGTCGTCCCTGTCGTCCCCGTCGTCGCCGTTCACTTCGCGCTTAATCGACTCCAGTTCGGCGTCGACATCGACAGTCGGCTCGTCGCTCCCGCTCCCGTCGTCGCCGCCGTCCGGGCCGGCTTCCTCGGTCACGTCGATGCGGACCGGCCCGGTCCCGACCGGCTCGGCGTCGCGTGAGGCTCGGGTCCCGTCACCGGAGCGCCGGGCGTCGTCGCGCCGTTGCCACTCGGATTCGAACGTGCGTTCGTCCTCGCGCCAGCGACGCTCGCGGGCGGTTCGCTCGCGTTCGGCCTCGCTGAGTCGCGCGTCGAGTTCGTCGGCCAGCGAGCGGGCGCGGTCCATCACGTCGCGCGCCTCGGGGTTCGAGGGCAGGTCGGCCTCCGAGAGCGCGTTTCTGAGTTCGTCGAGGGCGCGGTCGACGCCGGAGACGGCGCTCTTCGGGACGTTTCGCATCCGTGCCTCCGTCTCGGTTCGGGCGTCGTCCATCGCGCGGCCGGGGTCGGAAAGCCGCATGAGGCGGCGGAGCAGTTCGAGGGAGGCGATGGTCGCTTCGAGGACGGCGATGACCGTCGGGATGGTGTACGACTCGGTGAACCGCAGGACCTCACCGAACGTCGGCGGGCGCGGGGGGCGAAATCGGTCGTCGCCGGTGACGCGTCGGTCGCGGCCACGGCCGCGGTTGCGGTCGCGCTCCTCGCGGAGTTCCGCGCCGAGTTCGTCGAGCGTGTCCCCGAGTTCGTCGAGTACGTCGAGGATGTCGTCGTCGCGTCGTCGGTCGCTCATGGCCCACGGTTGGGTCGCCGCGGGGATAAGCGTTCGAGGGGGCGAACGCGAGGTGCGTTTCGGGCACCGCCGTCGCTACCGCCGCGGGACGGCGCGCTGGTACTGCGGCGGCCACTCCGCGTCGGCGTCGAGGTCGTCCGCGGCGTGGAGCGCGAAGTACGGGTCGTACAGATGCTCGCGGCCGACGATGGCGAGGTCGGCCCGCCCGTTTCTGACGACCTCGTCGGCGTGGCGCGCGGTTCGGATGCCGCCGACCGCGCCGACCATCGCGTCGGTCTCCTCGCGGATGACCTCCGCGAAGGGAATCTGATAGCCGGGGCCGGTGTTCGGAATCCGCTGGTCGGGGTGGATGCCGCCGGCGCTCACGTCGACGAGGTCGACGCCGAGGTCGTCGAGGTCGGCCGCGAGGCGAATCGACTGCTCGATGTCCCACGACTCGCGGTCGTCCAGCCAGTCGGTCGCGGAGATGCGGACGAACACGGGCTTGTCGTCGGGCCAGACCCCGCGGACCGCGTCCGTGACCTCGCGGAGGAGTCGCGTCCGGTTTTCGAACGAGCCGCCGTACTCGTCGTCGCGGTGGTTCGTCACCGGCGAGAGGAACTCGTGGAGGAGGTAGCCGTGGGCCGCGTGGACCTCGGCGATTTCGAAGCCCGCGTCGAGCGCGCGCTCGGCCGCCGCGCGGAAGTCGTCGACGACGCCTTCGATACCGTCGGCCGAGAGCTTTCGGGTCGGCGGAGCCTCGCCCTCGTAGGGCCACGGCGCGTCGCTCGGGGCGACGGTCGTCCACCCGCCGTCGTCGGGCGCGACCGGCTCGCTCCCCTCCCACGGACGGGTCTTGCTCGCCTTCCGGCCCGCGTGGGCGAGTTGGATAGCCGGCGTGCTCCCCATCGACGAGACGAACGAGGTTATCTGGCTGAGCTTCTCGACGTGGTCGTCCGACCAGATGCCGAGATCGTTCGGTGTGATGCGCCCCTCGGGGGAGACGGCCGTCGCCTCGGACATCACGATGCCCGCGCCGCCGACGGCGCGGCTGCCGAGGTGGACGAGATGCCAGTCGTCGGCGAACCCGTCGGTCGAGGAGTACTGACACATCGGCGAGACCATGATTCGGTTTCGAACCTCCGTCTCGCGGAGCGAAAGCGGCGTAAAGAGCGAGTCCGTCATCGCCCCCGATTGGGCGCGGTCGGAAAAACCCCCCTCGATTCCGGTGATGCAGTCCGGTTTCGGCTACTCGACCGAGCCGACGAACGCGCGCTGTTCGGCCAAGAGGTCGCGGTCGAGCGTCCACACGAGGTCGCGCTCGCCGCGGTTCAGCGCGGCTGCGACCACGCCGTCGGGCCTGACGACGAGCGAGCGACCCGCGTACTCCGAACCCGCGGTTCCCGAAATCGACCCGCTCCCCGTCCGGTTCGCGCCGACGAGCCAGCGAACCCCGTCGAGGGCGCGGGCGCGACAGAGCAGTCGCCAGTTCGTCGAGTGGGCGGCGGGCCACGCGCCGACGACGAACAGGGCGTCGACTCGCTCGTCGGTCAGCGCGGCGCTGTCGCCGACGAAGTTCAGGTCGTAACAGGTGAGGATTCCCATCCGGCCGGCGGGCGTGTCCGCGACGACGAGTTCGTCGCCCGGCGCGAGGATATCGGCCTCGCCGCCCCAGAGGTGTCGCTTGCGGTAGACGGTCGCCGAGCCGTCGGGTCGGACGTAGGCGGCCGCGTTGTGGAGCGTCTCGCCGTCGCGTTCGAGGTAGCCCGCCAGTACGTCGAAGCCGTTTTCCGCGGCGACGGAGGCGAGGAAGTCGGTCGCGCGCTCCCGAGGTATCGCGCCGCTGAAGGCGCGGCTGTCCGCGACGAAGCCCGTGAGCGCGTACTCGGAGAACAGCGCGATATCGACCGACTCGGGGAGGTCGGCGGCGCGGGCGCGCACGTCCGCCTCGTTTCGCGCCGGGTCGAGGTCGAACGCGGCGCGCTGCGGGACGGCGATAGTGGGACCGATCACACTCGGAGGAACGGACGGGTCGCGAAAAAGTGACCCGAATGGAATCGGCGGTCGGTCCCGGCCCGAGACGCGGAGCGAAGGGAAACGCTCTTTTTACAGTCGAACGGACTTCCGGCATATGAGTGACGGGGACGACGATACGACAGAACTCTCGCCCGAGAGCTTCGACGAGCGCCTGACCGAGGCCGAGGAGGCTTTCGACGCGGCCGAGACCGAAGCCGACCTCGACGAGGTCGAGGCCACGCTCGACGACATCGAGGCCGACGTGGAGGCCGCGGACCTGCCCGAACCGGACGACGAAGACGAAGACGACCCCGCCGAGGAGCTCGAATCGCGCCTGTCCGACCTGCGCGACGACCTCGAATCCCAGCGCGGTCCCTACGCCGACGACGCCGTCGAGACGCTCGAAGAAGCGAAGTCCACGATTACGGACACTCGGTGGACCGAGCAGGGCGACGGCGAAATCGTCGCCGCGGTCGAGACGTTCGCCGACGAGTTCAACGGCGTGCTCGACGCGAGCGTCTCGGTCGACGGTGACGACGAAGACGCGCTCACCGCCGCCATCGACGACGCCGTCTCGGCCGTCGAAGCGGCCGCCCTCGACGCCGACGAGGACGCAGAGACCATCGCGGACCTCATCGAAGTCGCGGACGGCCTCGCGGACGGTCTCGACGACGCCCAGGAGTGGGACGACCTCGAGACCCGCGAGAAGCTCCAAGTGCAGGGCTTCTACGACGTGCTCGGCCACTACAAGGACTTCCCGCCGGAGCTGTCGGCGCTGAAGGAACACGAAAAGCGCGGCAACGTCGAGATGATTGCGCTCGCATTCGAGAGCTTCCAGTCCGACTTCATGCAGGAGTACTGCATCGAGGCGTTCACGCGGATGAACGACGACCGCGCCTACGAGACTATCGAGGGGCAGGCCAAGCGCCGCGACAAGGGCGTCATCAAGGCCATCGGGAAGATGGCCGCCGAGGAGGGCGTCGAGATGCTCGTCGACTACGTCGACACCGACAGCGACCCCGCGCTCCAGAAGGTCGTGTTCAAGGCGCTCGGCGAAATCGGCTCCGAGGAGGCGACCCAACCCATCGCGAACAAGCTCGTCACCGAAAACGACAACGTCCGCTCGGCCGCCGCTCGCGCGCTCGGTCTCATCGGCGACACCCGCGCCGTCGAGCCGCTGTCGGACGTCGTCGCCGACGACGACGAGGACGCCGTCCGCGCCAGCGCCGCGTGGGCGCTCCGGCAGATTGGCACGAACGACGCGCTCGAAGTGGCCGCCGGCTACGCCGACGACCGCTCGTTCCTCGTCCAGCGCGAAGCCGAACTCGCCGCCGAGTTCCTCGGCGACGATGTCGAAGCCGAAGCGACCGTCTGAGACCGCACAACCGACGCGGCAGTCCGGCGGCTCTGCGGTCCCCTTTCGTTCTCTTTCTCTCGCAGTCGCTCGCGCTGAGTCCCCGGTCGCGAACGTTTTTGTAGGGAAACGCGACCACCGCGGGGTGTGTCTCGACGGCCCCCCACCACCGCGTTCGCCGTCTCGCTCGCCGTCCTGCTCGCGGCCGCGGCCGTCGTCCCCGCGCCGATAGCGGCCGCGCCGGGAACGGCGAACGCGACAGAATCAGCGACCGCCGCCGACCCGCCGGTATCGGGCGACCCGCGCATCGTCGCCGCGCTCCCCGACCCGGCGACGCCCGACGACCGCGGCGAGTTCGTCGCCGTCGCCGCGCCCGCGGGAACCGAACTCTCGCTGGCCGACGGCGAGGAGACCGTCTCCTTCGTCGCGCCCGGCGGGGCGGTTGCCGTCGTCACCGACCCGTCCGCGGCGTCGAACCTGACCGACCTCCCAGTGGTCGCGCCCGGTCTCGACCTCGCAAACGGCGGCGAGACGGTCACGCTCCGCGTCGTCGGTGGCGACGGCGACGCGGCCGGCAACGGCGTCGTCGCGGACCGCCTCAGCTACGACCGGAGCCGCGAGGGCGCGCTCCTCGAACGGCGGGACGGCGCGTGGTCGTGGTGGCCGCGGACGCTCCCCCGGCGGAACGTCACGACCCACGGCCCCGCGAACGCGACGCTGTTCGTGCTCCCCGACTCGCCGGGGCGTCCGATAGCGACGCTCCGGGCGGCCGACGAGCGGATTCTGCTCGCCGGCTACGTCGTCTCCTCCGCGCGCGTCGCCGACGAACTCGTCGCCGCTCGCGAGCGCGGCGTGCAGGTCGAGGTACTGGTCGAGGACAGCCCGGTCGGCGGCTTCCCGCGGCGGTCGGCGCGGGTCCTCGACCGCCTCGTCGACGCCGGCGTGTCGGTCCGCGTCGTCGGCGACCCGCACTCGTTTCACCACCCGAAGTACGCCGTCGTCGACGACGCGGCGCTCGTGATGACCGAAAACTGGAAACCCGCCGGAACGGGCGGGAAAAAGAGCCGCGGCTGGGGCGTCGTCGCGCGCTCGCCGGCCGTCGCGGCCGACCTCGCGGCCACGTTCGAAACCGATGCGAGCCTCCCAGAGACCGCTTCGTGGGAGACGTACCGCGTCGGCCGGTCGTTCGTCCGCACCGAATCGGCGAACGGCTCGTATCCGTCGCGCATCGCGCCCGAGGCGCTTCGAGTCGACCGCGTCGCCGTCCTCCGCGCGCCCGACAACGCCGAGTCCGCGGTCGTCGCCCGACTCGATGCCGCCGAGCGCCGAATCGACGTGCTACAACCGACCGTCGAGGCCGACGGCCCGTTCGTCCGCGCGCTCAAGCGCGCCGCCGACCGCGGCGTCCGCGTCCGACTCCTCCTCGGGAGCGCGTGGTACGACGAGGAGGAGAACCGCGCGCTCGCCGAGCGCCTGAACGAGTGGGCCGACCGCACCGGCAGCCCGCTCTCGGTCCGCCTCGCGCGCCCCGGCGACCGGTACGGCGCGATTCACGCGAAGGGCGTCGTCGCCGACGACACCGCGCTCGTCGGCAGTCTCAACTGGAACCGGCACTCGGCCCGCGAGAACCGCGAAGTCGTCCTCGCGCTGTCGGACCCGGCCGCCGCGGCGTACTTCCGCGAGGCGTTCGCGGCCGACTGGCGAGCCAGCGGGCGCGGAGCGGAGCCGAAGCCCGGACTCGTCGCCGCGGCGGCCCTCGCGGTCGTCGTCGGACTCGCGGCGCTCAGACGACTGGAGTTCGAAAAATGAGCGGTCGCAGTCTGAGAGTCGAACGCCGGCTTACGCCGTCGTCGACAGCTCTTCGTCGATGTCGGCTTCGGCCATCTTCTCGACGAGGCTGTCGATGACCTCCTCGCGCATGCCGCTGACGAACTTGATGGAGCCGACGACGAGGTGGCCGCCGCCGGAGACGCCGCCGCCGACGACTTCCTCGTTCAGTTCGGCGACCATCCGCGGGATGTCGAGGCGGACGCCGTCGGAGCGGAGGACGGCGAAGTCGGGACCGTAGCCGATGGTGATGACCGGCTCGCCCGTCTCCTGGACCTTGCGGTCGTGGAGCTTGCCCGTGGTCTTGCCCGGCGCGGGGTAGGTAAAGCGGTGGGCCCACTTGTCGAGGTCGATGCGGTAGAGGTTGGCCCCGCTGTCGAGGCGCTCGTGTTCGAGGTGCGGCTCCGCGGCTTCGAGCTGTCGGTCCACGTCGCGCTCGGCGCGCGTCGAGAGGAACTCGACGAGCTCGCGGTGGCGCTCCTCGTCGTCACAGCCGACGTTGAGCACGTCGTTGACGATGGATGCGCCGTCGTTGTAGCGCAGCCAGTGGGCGGCGTAGTCGAGCGCCTCGCCCACGTCGAGGAGCTGTTCGCGGTCGTAGCCCTCGTCTTCGGCGAGCGCGATGTAGTTGTCCATGACCTCCGCCTTCGAGCGGTCGGACAGCCCGGCGACGGCGGGGACGTGACGCAGTTCGTCGGTCACGTCGGGGTGAATCATCCGCGCGAGTTCGACGCACATCATGCCGGTCGTAATGCGGTAGTCCTCGTCGTGGAGGTACGGGTTGACGTGCGCGTCGAGGAGCGGGTCGACCGCCTCGGGGTCGGGGTGGTGGTGGTCGACGACCGCGATTGGCACGTCGTAGTGCGCGAGGTTCTCGTAGGCGGGCACGTCCTCCTCGGTCGACCCGTTGTCGAGCATGAGCAGGAAGGGGAGCCGCTGGCCGTGGCGGGCGCGACCTTCGAGCGCGAAGTTCAGGTCGCGGGTCACATCCTCCATCTCGTAGAACGGAGCCTTGCTCGGCAGGCGCTTGAACAGGTGACGGGGCGCGTCGGGGTCGTCGTGGACCTCCGTGATGAGCCGTTCGAGGGCCAGTTGGACCGGGACGGACGCGCACATGCCGTCGCCGTCGGCGTGGTGACGGACGCGAATCGGGCGGCCTTCGAGGACCGTCCGTCGGAGCAGGCGCGCCACGTCTTCGAGGTCGTCGCGGAGCTTCTCGAACGCCGACCACTCCACGAGCGGCTCGACCGGCTCCGGCTCGGCGCGCTCGTCGAGCGCGGCGTCGATGCGCTGGCGGGCGTCGGCCGCGGTCTCGTCGTCGAGGACGGTGAGGCCGTCGACTTCGAGCTGACGGGTCCCCTCGTGGTCTTCGACGGTGCCGGCCATGCGGACCACGTCGTCGAGGTCGACTTCGGGGAACGCGCGGACGCCGGCCTCTTCGAAGGCGGCGGCGGCGACGATGCCGGAGTCGTCGGCGATGCGGAAGACGGTCGGGCCGCCGGTCTGCTTAATCTGCGTGACGACGCCTTCGACCGTGACCGACTCGCCGACCGAGAGACTGGAGATAGGCGTGATGGTCGGCTCGTGGTCGACGGTCAGGGTGCGGTAGTCGTCGGGCGTGTCCTCGGCGAACGCGATGTCGCCGTTGTCGCGGACGGATTCGAGGCGGACGACCAGTCGGTCCCCGACCTCGTAGTCGGCCGAGAGGTTGGACTCGTGGATGAGCCCGGAGACGGAGTCGGAGACGTCGACGAAGATGCCGTACTCCACGACGCCGTTGACGACGGCGTGGTAGTACGCGTCGGTCTCGACGTCGTCGGCGGTACAGTTCGGTGCGAGATCATAGACGATAGGTCGCGCGTCCGAATTCGGACCCGAGTCGTCGCCGGAATCCCCGGCGTGCTCGTCGCTCATAGTCCCGCTAGGTCAGGGGGTAGTGTTAAGCTTTACAAAAGCATCTCGCGTGCGCGGCCGGTTCGCACAGACCCGATTCGGCTCGAAACTCGCCTGCGCGGGGGCGTCAGTAGCCGAGTTCGTCCAGCGCGTCTTCGACCGACGGGACGTAGTCGGCCCCGAAGACGCGGACGTGTTCGAGGAGCGGAAACAGCGCGTAGACGGGCGAGCGATGCTCGAAGAAGCCGTCGGCGATGGGTCGGCGTTCGTCGTAGGCGTCGAAGAAGGCGTCGCCCGCGGCGTCGAACCAGTCGATGTAGGCCAGTTCGACCTCGGGGTGGCCGTAGTAACACGCCGGGTCGAGGAAGGCGACGACGCGGTCGTCGCGGACGCGGAGGTTCGCGCCCCACACGTCGCCGTGGACGAGTCGCGGGGCCGCCGGTTCGACGAGGAGGGCGTCGAGGTCGGCGGCGACCGACTCGATTCGCTCGGCCGTCGCGTCTGGGAGTCCCGAACCGAGCGCCGCCTCGGTCCACGGCAGGAGGCGCTGGTCGCGGAAGAACGCGACCCACGAGTCGGTCCACGGGTTCGGCTGTCGGTACGGCCCGGAGAGGGTGTCGTAGGGGAAGCCGAACGCCGGCGCGGTCGTCTCGTGGAGCGCGGCGAGGTGGGTGGCGAGGTCGCGCTCGGCGGCGGAGGTCAACTCGGACGTGCCCTCGACGTAGTCGAGGACGAGCAGGTCGGGGTCGGCGTGGTGGACCGCGGGGACCGGAAGGCCGGCCGCGGCGAGCGAGTCGAGCATCGCGGCCTCCACGTCGAGCGGCGTGTCGCCCACCTTCGCGACGACGGGGTCGCGCCCGTCGAAATCGAGTCGGTAGACGCGGCCGACGTGTCCGCCGTCGAGTTCGGTCGTCGCGGTCGGCGGCGCGTCCGCCGAGAGCGCGTCCGTCACGCGGGCGACGAGGTCGGAGTCGAGCGTCACACCCGAGGTCGGGCGAGCGCCGACCTCAGTATGGCGGTTCCGCTCCGGTGACCGACTCGGCGTTCCGGAACCCTTAGATGGAGCGCCCGCGGACGGTTCGGTATGCGACTCTTCCGGTCGCGGGAGGTCGTCGGCATCGCGGCCGACGCCCTCAACTTCGCGCTCGAAGCCTCTGCGGAGACGCATCCGAACGAGTACATGGGACTCCTCCGCGGCGAGGAGGCCCGACGGGTCGGCGTCGACCGCGACGGCTACGTCGTGACGGACGTGCTCATCATCCCGGGGACGGTCTCGGACCCGTACAGCGCGACCGTCAGGAACGACCTCGTGCCGAACGACTTCCGCGCCGTCGGGTCGATTCACTCGCACCCCAACGGCGTCCTCCGACCGAGCGACGCCGACCTCGACACCTTCGGGAGCGGCCGGGTCCACATCATCATCGGCTCGCCGTACGGTCCCGACGACTGGGAGGCGTTCGACCAGTCCGGCGAGGTCCGCGACCTCGACGTGCTCGACGCAGACCTCCCCGACCCCGAATCGTTCTTCGACTTCACGCAGGACGACATCGACGCGGAGTTGGACCGATGAGACGGGTCATCGCGCAGGGAACCTTCGACATCCTCCACCCCGGCCACGTCCACTACCTCTCGGACGCCGCGTCGCTCGGCGACGAACTCCACGTCATCATCGCCCGCGGCGAGAACGTGACGCACAAGCCGAAACCGATACTCGACGGCCGCCAGCGCCGCGACATGGTCGCCGCGCTCGACGTGGTCGACGAGGCGCATCTCGGCCACGCCGAGGACATCTTCGTCCCCATCGAGGAAATCGACCCCGACGTTATCGTCCTCGGCTACGACCAACACCACGACGAGGACGGAATCAAAGCCGCCCTCGACGCCCGCGGCATCGACTGCGAGGTCACGCGCGCGACGCCCCGGGAGCTCCGCCACGACGACGAACTGCTCTCGACGGGTCGCATCATCGACCGCATCGTCGAGCGACGCTGTTGAGTCGCCGTTCGTCCGGACGATAGCCGACTGCACTGCGGCCCGCGACGAGTTCTCCGACGACCGACCGCGACGAGCGCGAGCGTCGTCACTCGGGTGGAGCGTCGAAACAGAAGGGAGGAAGCGTTACTGCGTGGAGTTCGTCGCGGTAGAGTTCGAGGAGCCGGACGACTCGCTGTTGGCCGACTGCTGTTCGTCGAGCCAGTTCTGGTACTCGTCCTGCGAGACGACATCGACGGTGAAGTACATCTGGGAGTGCGCGACGCCGCAGTACTCGGTACAGTAGCCCTGGTAGGTGCCTTCCTCGTAGGCGACGGTCTTGATGGTGTTCGTCGAACCCGGCATCGCGTCCTGCTTGAGCGCGAGTTCGGGGACGTGGAATCCATGTATCACGTCCGTTGAGGTGACCTGGAAGTAGACCGGGCGGTCCTTGGGGATGACAATCTCGTTGCCGGACGAGAAGTTACCCTCCTCGGGGTAGTACATGTTCCAGCCCCACTGGTAGGCCTCCGCCGTGACGACGACCGGGTCGTCGTCCATGGCGATGTCGTTGCCCTGGTGCGTGACGTTCTCGTTGGCCAGCACGCCGTAGGAGGCGACGCCGACGAAAAGCAGGATAATCGCTGTCGCGATGGTCCACGTGATTTCGAGCCGGCGGTTCTCCTTGGTCGGCAGTGCGCGCTCGCTGTTGCGGAACTTGATGACGGTGTAAAGGAGGATGACCTCCACCAGCACGGTGATCGGGATAGCGACGTACAGCAGCTCCCCGTTCAGCTGGTTGATGAGTTCCGACGTGGCAGACGCCTGCGCGGCGGCGGGGGTGGCAACGAGCGCCATCGCGGCCGTCGCGAGCAGGGACGCGAGCGCGAAACGCGTCTTTCTCATGCTGAGCGAGACTTAGGAACAACCGCATAAATGCGTACCGACTCTCGGCCCGCCGTTTATCAACCCCTCCCCCTCATATCACGGGGAGCGACGCCCGAACGCGAGGCGGAAAAGCGCGGGTCCTAAATACGGGACGGTCCAACACGTCCGTAGGTGAATTTCGTGGCCACGAATCGCGATTCGAACACGTTCCACGGCCTGCTCGCGGCGACCGCGATGGGCGTCTATCTCTTGCTCATCGTCGGCGCGACGACCGCGCTCACGGACGCGACCGCCGCGTGCAGCGCGTGGCCCGCGTGCGGCGACGGCTTTTCGCTCCCCGCGACGCTCGACGGCTGGGTCGCCCTCGGCCACCGCGTCGCGGCCGTCCTCGTCGGCCTCCTCACGGTCGCCACGCTCGTCTCGGCGTGGCGGGCCGACACGTCTCGCCGGGTGCGAGCGACCGTCACTGCGTCGGCCGTGCTCTATCCCGCGCAGGCCGGCCTCGGCGCGGTCGTCGCCACCGTCGGCGTCGGCCCCGCGCTCTCGACGCTCCACTTGGTCCTCGGGATGGTCATCTTCGGCGGCCTCGTCGCCGCCCTCGCGTGGACGCTCGAAGCGGCCACCGGCGACCCCGACGACGCGCCGGTCGGCACCCCGTCGATGAGCCCCCCGGCCGACGACGGCGAGCGGCCGCCCGTCCCGACCGACCCGGTCGCCCGCGCGAAGGCGACGGTCAACGCGTACTTCCGGCTCATGAAGCCGCGGCTGATGTGGCTCCTCTGTCTCGTCGCGTCGGCGGCGATGGCGCTCGCCGGCACCGTCTCGCCCGGCCTCACGCCCGAAGTCATCGCGGCGACCCTCGGCGGCGGCGTCCTCTCTATCGGCGCGTCCGGCACGTTCAACCACGTCCTCGAACGCGATGTGGACCGCCGGATGCAACGGACCAGCGACCGGCCGCTCGCGGTCGACCTCGTGCCCGTCCGCAACGCGGTCGCGTTCGGTCTGCTCCTGACGGTCGCGTCGGTGGCGCTGTTCGCGTCCGTCAACTGGCTCGCGGCCGTCCTCGGCGTCGTCGCCATCGCCTTTTATAGCGTCGTCTACACGCTCATCCTGAAGCCCAACACGGTCCAGAACACCGTCATCGGCGGCGCGGCCGGCGCGCTTCCGGCGCTCATCGGCTGGGTCGCCGTCACCGGCGACGTCGGCCTCGGCGGCGTCGTCCTCGCCGTGGTCATCTTCATGTGGACGCCCGCGCACTTCTACAACCTCGCGCTGGCCTACAAGGACGACTACGCCCGCGGCGGCTTCCCGATGATGCCCGTCGTCCGCGGCGAGACCGAGACGCGAAAGCACATCCTCTGGTGGCTCGGCGCGACGCTCGTCGCCGCCGCCGGCCTCGCGGTCATGGACGCCCTCGGAGTCGTCTACCTCGTGACGAGCATCCTCTTCGGCGGCGCGTTCCTCTACTTCGTCGTGCGCCTGCACTACGAGCGCGACGACACCGCCGCCTTCCGGGCGTTCCACGCCTCGAACGCCTACCTCGGGATGTTGCTGCTCGCCATCGTCGTCGACACGCTCGCCATCTGAGAACCGCCTGCGACACCACCCACACACATGGCAACCGCATCCGCACTTCCCCGCCCCTCGCGGGCCAGTCTGCTCCGCGCCGCCTTCGCCGTGAACACGACGCTGATTCTGGCGTTCGTCTACCTGCTTTTCACCGAGGCGAGCGTCGGCGCGCCACGCTACGCCGTCTACGGCGTCGCGTGGGTCATCGTCGGCCTCTGGGTCCTGTTCGACACCGACGTGGCACCCGCCTCGACCGCGACGAAGCGCAAGGCGGCCGCCGTCGCTGTCGGCTACTTCGCGCTCCTCGCGGTCGCCGGCGGCCTCGTCACCTCGCCCGTGCCCGGCGGCGCGAGCGGCGTCCGCGTCGCCTTCCTCCCGCCGGGATGGGGGCCGGCGCTCGTCTACGGCGGCGACCTGTTCAACCTCGTGCTCATGCCGGCGCGGGTGGTCGGCTACGCGGCGCTCGCGTTCCTCGTCTACGACACGGTCGTCGAGGCGGCGGGCGCGGCCGTCTCCGGCGTCGTCGGCCTGTTCTCCTGCGTCTCGTGTTCGTGGCCCGTCCTCGCGTCGGTCGCCACGAGCGTCTTCGGCAGCGGAACCGCGGTCGCGGCGACCGTGACGACGCTCTCGTACGACCTCTCGACGCTGGTCTTCCTCGTCACCGTGGTGCTCCTCCGGTGGCGCCCCGGCTTCGGGAAGTAGGCGGGGTCGCTCCCGCGGGCACACTCACGACCCGCCCCCTCGCTTTTACCCGCGCGCCGTGAACGTCCGCGTATGACCCAGGTCGAAATCGAATACTGCGTCCCCTGCGGCTTCCTCGACCGCGCCGAGACGCTCCAGCACGCGCTGCTCGAACAGTTCGGCGACCGACTCGACCGCGTGGCGCTCGTCACGGGCGACCACGGCGTCCTCACCGTCATCGTCGACGGCGAGCGCGTCTGGGACAAGTCGGAAGACGAGTTCGACCCGGACCTCGTGCTCCGGCGGGTCCGCCCGCACGTCGGCTGAGCGGGGCGACCCGTGAAGTCACTCGAACACGCCGCCGTCGGCGCGGTCGCCGGGGCGGTCGCCGCGGTCGCCGTGGACCCGCCGGGGAGCCTGCCGCTTCTCGTCGCCGGCGCGGTGTTCGCGAGCGTCTTCGTCGACCTCGACCACTTCGTCATCGCCCGCGTCCAGCGCGGCGACTGGGCGAACCTGCGGCTCGCGGTGACGAACCCGCGGGTCGGCCTCCTCGACCAAGAGCGAGTGTTCGAGGAGTTCGACACCGAGTTCGACCGCAAACGCCTCCTGAGCCACCACCTCGTCGGCGGCGTCGCGGTCGGCGCGCTCGCGCTCTCGGGACTCGACTCGCTCGCGGCGTTCCTCGCGGTCGTGCTCTACGTCCACGTCGTCTGCGACTTCCTCCGAGACCTCGGCATCGCGTGAAAAAAGCCGGAATCGGTCGGTCGCTGACGGTCGCCCGTAATCGCCCGCAATCGCCCGCAGCCGCTCAGTGGCCCCAGCGCCGGCCGTCTTCGTCGTAGCGGGCGTTCATGATGCGCTCCCACTGGTCGGTCGAGATGTCCACGTCGGCCGCGCCGACGTTCTCGTCGAGCTGGTCGGTCGTTCGCGCGCCGACGATGGGGACGACCGTCGCCTCGGGGTAGTCCATCAGCCAGCGGAGCGCGACCTGCGCGGGGCTGGCGTCGACCTCGTCGGCGACGGCGCGAATCTCGTCGAGCACCTTCCAGCCGCGCTCGGAGACGTAGAACCGGTCGAAGCGCTCGTCGAACGAGCCGCGCGCGCCGTCAGGCGCGACGTACTCGGTCGGGTCGTCGGGGTCGGCGCGCTCGTATTTGCCCGTGAGGAAGCCGCCCGCGAGCGGCGAGTACGGACAGACCGCGATGTCCTGGTCGCCGCACACGTCGAGGTAGTCTTTCACGTCCTCGTAGTAGCCGGCGTGGAACAGCGGCTGCGTCACGTCGAACCGGGCGTAGTCGTTGACGTCGGACTTCCACAGCGCCTTCGTGAGTTGCCACGAGGCCATCGTGGACGCGCCGAGGTAGTTGACTTTCCCCTCCTCGACGAGGCCGTTGAGCGTCCGGAGCGTCTCCTCGATGGGCGTCTCCTCGTCCCAGCGGTGGATGTAGTAGAGGTCGAGGTAGTCGGTGTCGAGTCGGTCGAGCGTGCCCTCGATTTGGTTGCGGATGTGGGTCCGCGAGAGGCCGCGCCCGTTGGGGTTGTCCTCGTCGAACGGGAAGTACACCTTCGAGGCGAGCACGTAGTCCTCGCGGTCGCGCTCGGCCAGCCAGTTGCCGATGTACTCTTCGGAGGTCCCGTTCGGATTCCCGTAGACGTTGGCGGTGTCGATGAAGTTCCCGCCGCGCTCCTCGAACGCGTCGAGGAGTTCGTGGGCCTCCTCCTCGTCGGTCTCCAGGACGCCGCTGCTCTTGCGGCCGAATCGCCACGTGCCGAAGCACAGTTCCGAGACGCGGGTGCCGGTCGACCCGAGTCGTCGATAGTCGAGGCTCATGGTCGATGCCACGACGGCCGGCGACTAAAGCGTGTGAGTAGCGGCGAGCGGTTCAGCGTTGTTCGTCGGCGTCGGGCGATTCGGCGGGGGCCACGTCCGCCGCGAGCAGGTCGCGCGCGACCGGTGCGCCGCCGACCGCGACCGCGAGCAACAGAACCGCGAATCCCTCGGTGACGAATCCCTGCGACGGATTCGCGGCGAGGGCCGTAACGTGGAGCGCCACACCGACCAACGCGAGCACGACGGCGAACCGCTGGCGGACTGCGTCGTTCACGGCCGACCCACACGAGCCACCCGGGAACCCCTTGCGACTCGCCCGCACGCTTTTGCGGCTTCCGCGCGACTGATACGCCATGTTCAGAGTCGCAGGTATCGGCCTCGGAAGCCTCGGGATGCTGGAGTGTCGCCTCCTCAACGAACTGGAGGGAGTGCGCGTCGTCGCCGGCGTCGACCCCGACGACGAGGTGCGCGAGCGGTTCGGAGGCGAGTTCGACGTGCCGACCTACGAGACGGCCGCGGAACTGCTGGACGCCGAGTTCCTCGACGCGGTGACCATCGCCTCGCCGCACACCGAGCACTTCGACCAGGCGCTCGCCGCGCTCGACGCCGACCTCCACGTCCACCTCGAAAAACCGATGGTGACCGACCTCGGCGGCGCGCGGGCGCTCATCGACCGCGCCGAGGACCGCGGCCTCACCCTCGCGGTCGGCTACCAGCGCCACTTCGACCCGCGGTTCCACGAACTCCGGCGCGTCGTCGACAGCGGCCGCATCGGCGACCCGCACATGGTGGTCTGCCACCTCGAACAGGAGTGGATTCGCTGGACGAAAGACGAGTGGCGCGGCGACCCGTCGCTGTCGGGCGGCGGCCAACTGTACGACTCGGGATCGCACCTCCTCGACGCGATGCTCTGGGTGACGCGCTCGAAGCCGGTGACGGTCGCCGCGGCGGTCGACCACCGCGGCCACGACGTGGACGTGAACTCGGCGCTCGCGGTCGTCCTCGACCGCGACGGCGACCGCCTCACCGCGAGCGTGGGCGTCTCCGGCGACGGACAGAGCGTCCCCGAGCCGGGCGAGTCGCTCCGCGTCATCGGAACCGAGGGGATGGTCGCCTTCGACGGCGAGACCATCGAGGTGACGGAGAGCGGAACGACCTACACCGCCGCGCCGCCGACGCCCGACTTCGAGGAGCTGACCCGGAAGAAGCTCCGGAACTTCGTGGACGCCGCGCGCGACGAAGCCGACCTCGCCATCCCGGCCGAGGACGCCCTGCGGGTGACCGCGCTGACCGAGGCGGCCTACGAGTCAGCGACGACCGGCAGGCGGGTCAACGTCGACGGCGACGCCTGAGCAGAGTGTGATTTGAGTTCTCGACTCGGGCCGTCACACCCCGGACAGCCGGTTCAGCGCGCCCGACGACCCGGTCACGACCCCTCGGTCGCTGGTGCAGACGTACAGTTCGCCGTCGGGGTCGCGGCCGAACGCGAGGACGTTCGTCCCGCCGTCGTCGCGGTCCGTCACGGGTAGCTCCGCGATGTCCCACGGGCGCGACTCGCTCGGGCGGGCGGCGAACAGTCTGCCCTCGGACTGCCAGTCGGCGAAGACGTACGCGCCCGAGAGGTCCGGAATCGCCTCGCCGCGGTAGACGTGGCCGCCGATGACGGCCACCCCGGACGGCCCGTCGCCGCTGTGGGGGTACTCCAGCACCGGGTCGATGAGCGGCGCGCCGTCGGGCGTCTCGGTCGGGCAGTCGCCCGCGCGAAAGCAGTGTGCGCCCTCGCGGACGTTCCAGCCGTAGTTGCCGCCGCGCTCCAAGAGGTTCACCTCCTCCCACGCGCCCTGTCCCACGTCGGCGACGTAGCAGTCCTCGCCGTCGAACGAGAGCCGCCACGGGTTTCTGAACCCCCACGCGTACTGCTCGTCGCGGCCGTCGGAGCCGACGAGCGGGTTATCCTCGGGGATTCCGTAGGGCCGGTCGTCGTCGCCCGAGACGCCGCCGGTCGAGTCCACGTCGATGCGGAGGACGCTCCCGAGGAGGTTCTCGGTCACGTCCTGTCCGTTGCCGCCCGGCACGGCGTCGTACCAGTCGTCGATGTGGCCGCGCCCCTCGTCGTTCGCGCCGCCGCCGTCGCCCGTGGCGACGTAGAGATAGCCGTCCGGGCCGAACGCGACGGCTCCGGCGTTGTGGTTCGACTGGGGTTGCGGGAGTTCGAGCAGCGTCCGCTCGGCGTCGGCCGAGACGGTCGTCGCTTCGGGGTCGACCGTCAGTTCGCTCAAGACGAACGTGTGGCTGTCGTCGGAGGGCGTTCCCGGTCGCCGCGGGGCGCTGTACCGGAGGTAGAGCCGCCCGTTGTCGGAGAACTCGGGGTGGAAAGCGACGCCGAGGAAGCCGCGCTCGTCGTAGCCGCCGACGTCGACGACGCGGTCGGTGATGTCGAGATACGATTCGCTTCGCAGTCCAGAGTCGTCGTGCAACCAGATTCGACCGGGCTGGTCGACGACGAACCGTCGGCTCCCGCCGAACGCCTCGGGGATGGCCACGTCGACCGGCGAGGCGAACCCGGTCGCCACCGTCTCGTAGGCGACTTCGAGGCCCGCGAGCGAGCCGCCGCCCCCGGAATCTGCGGTCGCGGTCGAGCCGTCGGTCTCGCCGGTCGTCGCGTCGCTGTCGGTCGTCGCTCCGGCGTCGTCGGTCGGTGCGCTCGCACAGCCCGCGAAGCCGCCCAAGAGAGCCGCGCCGGTCGCGGCGAGGAACTCGCGTCGGGACCCGTTCATGTCAACGTAGTACAGCGCGAGCGGAGTAAGGCTTGCTGCGGTCGGGTCGGTTAGGGCCCCGCGCTCGTCCGCCGGCCCCGCGACTCGAATCGAGCGGCGATTCCGAATCTCTTACCACCCGATAGTGACGACGGGTACGACATGGACGAGGTACTCGCCGCCGACGGCCTCAGGAAGTCCTACGGCGACGTGGAGGCGCTCTCGGGCGTCTCCCTGTCGGTCGCCGCGGGGGAGGTCTTCGGCCTCATCGGTCCGAACGGCGCGGGGAAGACGACGCTGGTTCGCGCCCTCACGGGCACGACCGCGGTTGACTCGGGGTCGGCGGCCATCCTCGGACGCGACCCGACCGAGGTGGACCGCCAGCGCCTCGGCGTCCTCCCGCAGGAGTTCCGGCCCGCGGGTCGGCTCACCGCCCGCGAACTCGTGGCCTACTACGCGGGGCTGTACGACGACGCCCGCGACCCCGACGCGGTGCTCGACGAGGTCGGCCTCGCAGACGCCGCCGACACGTGGTACGAGAACCTCTCGGGCGGCCAACAGCGCCGCGCCTGCATCGCGCTGACGCTCGTCAACGACCCCGACGTGCTGTTCTTGGACGAGCCGACCACCGGCATCGACCCGGCGGGCCGCCGGTCGCTGTGGGGACTCGTCGAAGACCTCGCCGCCGGCGGGACGACGGTGTTTCTCACCAGCCACTCCATGGCGGAGATAGAGCGCCTCGCCGACCGCGTGGGCCTGCTCAACGCGGGCGAACTCGTCACGGTCGGCCAGCCGGACGCCCTCGTCACCGAGTACGGCGGCGAGAGCCGCCTCGTCGTCCGAACCGACGGCGACGCCGATGCCGACGCGGCCCTCGGCTCGGTGTCGCTCCCGGCCGCGCTCGACGCGACGGTGTCGGGCGACGGCATCACCGTCCACGGCGTCGGCCCGCGCGACATCGGCGACGTGGTCGCCGCCTTCGACGACGCGGGCGTCGTCTACGAGTCGCTCGTCTGGAAACAGCCCGGCCTCGAAGAGGTCTACCTCTCTTTGACCGGCGAGCAGTTCGAGGCGGCCCGTCCCGCCGCGGCCGCCGCGGTCGGAGGTGACAGATGAGCCTCGCCGCCCGCGTCCGCTCGGAGTTCGTCGCCTCGTGGCACTCGTTCCTCCGGCGGCGGACGGCGGTCTTCTTCACGTTCTTCTTCCCCGCCATCATCGTCGTCATCTTCGGGGCGCTCGTGCAGACCCAGCCGACCGGCGGCGGCCTGTTCGCCGAGCCGAAGGAGTACTACATCGCCGGCTACCTCGCGGTCGTCGTGCTGTTCACCCCGCTGTCGCGGGTCGGCAGCACCATCGCGCGCCACCGCGAGGGGAGTCGCTTCGAGAAGCTGGCGACGACGCCGCTGTCGCGCGCCGAGTGGCTCCTCGCGCACTCGCTCGTCAACGTCGTCGTCATCGGCCTCGCGGCGCTGTTGCTCCTCGCGCTGTCGGCGCTCGTGACGGGCGCGTCGATTCCGCTGACGCCCGCGACGCTCGCAATCGTCCCCTTCGTCGCGCTCGGCGTGACGCTGTTTTGCGGCCTCGGGGCCGTCATCGGGAGCGTCGCGGACTCGCAGGACGGCGTCATCGCCGCGAGCAACGCCATCGCGCTGCCCCTGTTGTTCCTCTCGGAGACGTTCGTGACGCCCGACCTGCTCCCGGCGTGGTTCGTCCCCGCGCTGAATCTCTCGCCGCTCACGTACTTCGCCCGCGGCGTCCGGGCGCTCACCTACGGCGGCGGCGACTGGCTCACCAACCTCGCGGTTCTCGCGGCCCTCGCGGTCGTCTTCTTCGCGGCGGGGACGGTTGCGATTCCGCGGACCGACTGAGGCGGAGACGCGCGACCGCGCCGCGACGCGCAGCGCGGCAACCGTGGCTCACGGGTGTGCTCGGAGCGCTCCCCGAGGGCGTCCGGCGCGCCCGCAAACTCAAGCCTTAACCCGCGGCCGACCCCACGTGGTGGCATGGTCGAAACTGAGACGTACACCATCGAGGGACCGGGCGGAGACACCGAAGCGCTGGAACTCCCCGCGGGCCTCGTCGACATCTTCGCGGAGCAGGGCGAAGACCCGACCGACGTCGTCGCCGACGTGGTCGTGCAGGCGTTCGCACAGCAGGCACACGTCGTCGCGCACCACAGCGAGGGCGGCGCGCCGGCCGACATCGCTGAAATCAACGAACAGATGGAAGAGCTGTTCGAGGAGCGCTTCGGCGTTCCGCTGTCGGACGCGCTCGGTCACTCGCACTAAGCCGCGTTCGCGGCTCGCGGTTCACAGTTTTCTCTGTCGTTCCGAGTCGAAAGCGAGAGCCACGCGTCTGGGCCGTCGTGGCGGGTCCGCCGCGCTCAGATGAACGCCAGCGGGACCATGACGGCGAAGCCGGCGACGAGGCCGGCGAGCAGTTCGACCCGGCCGCCGCGCGGGAGGCGCTTTCCGAGTTCGAGCGCCTCGGGGATGAACTCCGTGAGGACGAGAAACACCATCGCGCCCGCCGCGAAGCCGAAGCCGAACGGGAGGAACTCCCGGGCGATGCGGACGAAGTAGAACGCGATGACCGCGCCGATGGGCTGGGGCAGACTGGAGAAGATGGCCCACCAGACGAGCTTCCAGTTCGAGACGTTCATCGACCGCAGCGGGATGGAGATGGCCAGCCCCTCGGGGACGTTGTGAATCGAGATGGCGATAGTCATGAACACCGCGAGCAGCGGGACGACGAAGCCGAACAGCTGGAAGCCGCCGTCGAGGCCGAGGTCGGCAAACGAGACGCCGACGGCGACGCCCTCGGGAAAGCTGTGGACGGTGAGGATGCCGAGAATCAACAGCAGTTTGCGGAAGTCGGCCTCCTCGTACTGCTTGGGGTTGACCTCCGCGCCCTCGATGACGTGATGGGCGACGAGGACGAGCGCGACGCCGGCGAGCATTCCGATGCCGAGTTGGAGCGGCGTCCCGTTCGCGAGTCCCTCGAAGACGAGGCCGAACAGCGACGCCGACACCATGATGCCCGAGGCGACGCCCCACAGCGCCACGTTCCAGCGGTCGCTCACGTCCGAGACGAAGAAGAACGGAATCGCGCCGACCCCGGTCGCGATGGCCGTGACGAGCCCCGCGAGAAAGACGAACGTGAGAGCGGCAAACTGGTCCATACCGAACGTAGCCACTCGGCGCCGATAAGTATTATCATATACCAGATATTTTTGGCTCGCCTAAATATTTGAGTTGCGGGTAGCAAGCCTCAGACAGTTTAGACGGGCCAAAAACTCCGACAGGAAGATGAGATAGATATTCTGATATATCGGGACTCTGCGGTCAGTCGTCGGCCGGCGACGCGCCCTCGGGTGAGTCGGTGTCGCCGCCCATAGGCGAGACGGGGGTGGCCGCGACGGAGCGGGCCGACCCCATCCAGCGCTCGACGTTGGCCGAGACGTAGTCGCGCGCGCCGAAGGCGACCGCGCCGCCGACGCCGATGGCGAGGGCCGCGGCGATGCCCCACGCGAACGCCTGCGCGATGGTGAACAGGATGGCCACGTCGATGCCCATCGTGCTCAGACCGATGACGACGGCGGTGAAGTAGAGGAACATCCGGGTGCCGACCGCGAAGACGCTCGTGTACGGCGTCTCGGTCGCCGCGCGGGTCCGGGTGATGGCGTCACCGATGAAGTCGGCGACGACGAATCCGAGGACGATGACGAGCAGGCCGGCCACGAACGACGGCGCGTACGACGCCGCGGTCGAGACCCATTCGGAAAACAGGTCGACCGCGAGCACGTCGGCGGCCGCGAGCACGGCGATAGCGTAGACGAACCACTTGCCGAGCGTCCCGAACGCGCCCGAGACGGCCTTTTCGGTCCCGCCGAGAATCTTCCCGACGGGCGTCGCCAACACGGCCTTGTCGACTTCGACGCGGTCGGCGACCCGCGTGATGAGCCGGGCCGCGATGCTGCCGATGAACCAGCCGACGATGAGAATCAACAGCGCGCCCACGAGCCGCGGGACGAACGCGAGCACGGCGTTGGTCAACTCTGCGATGGACTCGGTCAGCGTGACTTGTAACGGGTACATTGTTGCGGGTGGAACGTCGCGCTCCCCGAAGTTAGTTAAGAATACAAGAACCGTGAATAAAATCATCTCGTAATCGGAACCCTCCGGTTTCTCCGATACTCGGGGAAAACGGACGAACTGGCGATTCTATCGGTTGATCTTTGATTTCTCGACCGGCCGACTCGCGGGCGAGACGGTCTCTGGTTCGAGCGCGTCGGCCGTGATTTAATCTCAGCTTGATTCGTCGCCCCGGCCGCGAGAACCGGTGCGTTCGTCGGCGAGACGGCCGAGCTGCGTCGCGATTTCCTCCATGGCGACGACGAGTCTGGCGGCGTACCAGATGACGACGACGATGACGACGAGAAACACCCACGCGAGGACTTGCTGGGCGATGAGAAGCGCGTAGGCGAGCGTCAGCGCGAGGAACACCGCGACGGCGACTTTCGCGCCCGCGGTCCGGTGGAGTGGCGTGTCGTCCGGTGGTGGGGACATGGCCCGTCGTTTTCAGGCAACGGAGTTATATGTTTGGCCGCCACGGGCCGGCGTCGATACCCCCCACTTGACGAGCGTATTCGGCCCAATTCTGTGGTATAAATCACGAACCCTCCCGATTAATTGCGCTACTGTATCGTGCCACCAAAGGCCGTGAGAGCGCCCACACCACCGAGTTTATCAGTCAATGACGGGAATCAACAACCAATGGGAGAGCTATCCGAATTGTTCGCGCCGAACCGAATCGCGGTGGTCGGTGCGACCGAGCGCGAAGGAGCAATCGGACGGGCAATCATGGACAACCTCATCGACGAGTTCGACGGTGAGGTCGTTCCGGTCAACCCCAAGTACGACGAACTGTTCGGCCTCCAGTGCTACGGCGACGTCGGCGAGACGGACGCCGACCTCGCGGTCATCGTCGTCCCTCCGAAGGTCGTCCTGCCGGCGATGAAGTCCGCCGGGGAGGCGGGCATCCAGAACGTGGTCGTCATCACCGCCGGCTTCGGCGAGACGGGCAGCGAGGGTGCCGCCCGCGAGCAGGAACTCCGCGACATCGCGGAGGAGTACGACCTCAACGTCGTCGGCCCGAACAGTCTGGGCATCATGAACACGGACGTGGGCATGAACGCGACGTTCGGCCCCGACATGGCCCTCGACGGCAACATGTCCTTCATGAGCCAGTCGGGCGCGTTCATCACGGCCGTCATCGACTGGGCTAACGACGAGGACATCGGCTTCAAGGACATCGTCTCTTTGGGTAACAAGGCCGTCCTCGACGAGGCCGACTTCATCGAGGCGTGGAACGACGACCCCGACACCGAGGTCATCATCGGCTACCTCGAAGGCATCTCGGCGGGTCGCGAGTTCATCGACTCCGCCCGCGACGTGACGAAGGACACGCCCATCGTCCTCGTCAAGTCCGGCAAGACCGACGCCGGCGCGCAGGCAGCCTCCTCGCACACCGGCACCATCGCCGGCTCCGACGCCGCCTACGAGGCCGGCCTCGAACAGGCGGGCGTCATCCGCGCGGACTCCGTCCAGCACCTGTTCGACACCGCCCGCGTGCTGGGCGACCAGCCGCTCCCCGAGAACAAGGACGTGGCCGTCATCACGAACGCCGGCGGCCCCGGCGTCATGACGACCGACGCCATCGGCGAGTCGGAACTCCAGATGGCCGACTTCACCGACGAGACGCTCGAAGCGTTCTCCGAGTCGCTCCCCGCCGAGGGGAACATCTACAACCCGGTCGACATCGTCGGTGACGCCGACAACGCCCGGTTCAAGGAGGCCCTCGACGTGGCGCTCGCCGACGACAACGTCGGCATGGCGCTCGTCTTGACCTGTCCGACGGCCGTCCTCGACTACAACCAACTCGCCGCCGACACCGTCGAACTCCAACAGGAGTACGACAAACCCATCGCCGCCTGCTTCATGGGCGGCGAGCGCGTCGATGCCGCCTCCGACGTGATGAAAGACGCCGGCATCCCGAACTACTTCGACCCCTCGCGCGCCGTCGACGGCCTCGAAGCGCTCTCGGAGTACGCCGACATCCGCCAGCGCGAGTACGACGCGCCCACCGAGTTCGACGTGGACCGCGAGCGCGCCCGGGAAATCCTCGAAACCGTCGAGGACCGCGACGAGACTCGCCTCGGCGTCGAAGCGATGGAACTGCTCGACGCCTACGGCATCGAGACGCCGGCCGGCGACATCGTCGACGACCCCGCCGACGCGCTCGAAGTCGCGGAGGACATCGACGGCAACGTCGTGATGAAAATCGTCAGCCCGGACATCCTCCACAAGTCCGACATCGGCGGCGTCAAGGTCGGCGTCGAAAACGAGGACGTCTACGACGCCTACGAGGACCTCATCACCCGCGCGAAGAACTACCAGCCCGACGCCAACATCCTCGGCGTGCAGGTCCAAGAGATGGTGAACCTCGACGACGGCGTCGAGACCATCGTCGGCATGAACCGCGACCCGCAGTTCGGCCCGCTCATGATGTTCGGCCTCGGCGGCATCTTCGTGGAAATCCTCGAGGACACGACGTTCCGCGTCGCGCCCGTCTCCGAGACGGAAGCGGAAGACATGACGAAGGAAATCGACGCCGCGCCGATGCTCCGCGGGGCCCGCGGGAACGACCCGGTGGACATCGGCGGTATCACGGAGACCATCCAGCGACTCTCCCAGCTCGTCACCGACTTCCCGGCCATCCTCGAACTCGACATCAACCCGCTCGTCGCGCTGCCGGACGGCGTGAAGGCCGTCGACGTTCGACTCACCGTCGACCCGGACGAACTTTAAACACTTCACCACCCTATCACTCAACAATGAACACGGTACTCGTCACCTCGACCGGAGAAAGCACCGGGAAGACCGCAATCACGCTCGCACTCGGCGTCCTCGCCACGGAGCGCGGACTGGACGTGGGCTACATGAAGCCCAAGGGCACCCGGCTCCAGTCCAGCACCGGCAAGACGCTCGACGAGGACCCGATGCTCGCCCGCGAACTGCTCGACATCGACGCGGAGATGCACCAGCTCGAACCCGTCGTCTACTCCCCGACGTTCATCCAGGGCGCGGTCCGCGGCAAGGAGAACGCCGAGGAGCTTTCGGAGGTCATCTCCCACCACTTCGAGGACATCTCGGCCGGCAAGGACCTGATGCTCGTCGAGGGCGGCGGCTCCTACCGCACCGGCGGCATCGTGGACCTCACCGACGGCGACGTGGCGGACCTCCTCGACGCCGAAGTCGTCCTCGTCGCCGACTACCAGCACCCGAGCGACCTCGACGACGTGGTCGCGGCGGTCGAAGACATCGGCCCCGACCGCCTCGCGGGCGTCGTCTTCAACCGCGTGAGCGATTCCGCCTACGACGAACTCGAAACCGAGGTCGCGCCGTTCCTCGAAGCCCGCGGCGTTCCCGTCCTCGGCGTCGTCCCGACCGAAAAGGACCTCGCGGGCGTCACCGTCGAGGAACTCGCCAACGAACTCGGCGCGGACCTCGCGACCGACGCGCCGACCGACGCCTTCGTCGAGCGCTTCCTCGTCGGCGCGATGGGCGGCGACGCGGCGCTCCGCTACTTCCGCCGCACGAAGAACGCCGCGGTCATCACCGGCGGCGACCGCGCGAACATCCAGCGCGCCGCGCTCGAAGCCCCCGGCGTCAAATGTATCATCCTCACCGGCGGCCACCGACCCGTCGGGGCCGTCATCGGCAAGGCCGAAGAGAAAGGCGTCCCGGTGCTCCTCGTCAACGGCGACACGCTCTCCGTGACCGACCGCGCCGAGGACATCGTCAGCACGGGCCGCACCCGCGACGAGCGCACGGTCAACCGGATGCGCGACCTGCTGTACGAACACGCCGACATCGACGCCATCATCGGCAACGTCGAGCCGTCCGGCGACGGCGGCGCGGCTGACGACGGTGTGACTGACGACGCGGCCGCCGACGAAGACGACGAGTAACGGCCGACGCGTCGGTATCGACTACGGTACTGATTTTTTCGGGATTCGGACTCAGACCCCGTTTTCGTCGCGCTCGCGACTATCGAGGTAGTCGTTGACGAGCGACGGCGCGCCGACGCCGACGCCGAGGAGCGCGAAAAACGAGAGGACGAACTGTCCGGTGGCTAGCTCGACGAGATAGGCGGCGGGGAGGGCGGCGAGGACGAACCCGGTGACGACGAGCGTCTGTCGGGAGACCATACGCCCGCTACGGTGGTCAGGAAGTTAATAGTTCCAGGTCACGTTACCGGTGGCCGGTCAGCAGCGCCAGCCGCGGTCGGTGTCGTTCAGGAGTTCCGCGCCGTCGTCGGTGACGACGACGAGGTCCTCGATTCGGACGCCGAACTCGTCGGGGAGATAGACGCCCGGTTCGACGCTGAAGACGTTCCCGACTTCGAGTTCGCGGTCGCTCCCGGCGACGATGTACGGCTCCTCGTGTACGTCGAGACCGACGCCGTGGCCGGTCCGGTGGATGAATCGGTCGCCGTAGCCCGCCTCCTCGATGACCTCGCGGGCCGCGCGGTCGACGTCGCCGGCGGCGACGCCCGGTTCGACGGTCTCGACGGCGGCGGTCCGGGCGGCCTGTACGACGCCGTGGACCTCAGCGAACTCCGCGGGCGGCTCGCCGGCGAAGACGACGGTTCGGGTCTGGTCGCTCGGGTAGTGGTCGACGACGGTCCCGAAGTCGAGGACGACCGGGTCGCCCGACTCGATGACGCGGTCGCCGTGGCTGTGGTGGGGCATCGCGCCGTTGGGACCTGACCCGACGAGCGGGCCGAAGGGAATCCCCTCGCCGCCCTCGTCCGCGAGGAGGCGCTCGATTTCCGCGGCGAGTTCGTTCTCGGTCATGCCGACGGCGTCCGCGCCCATGTCGCGGACGCGCTCGACCGCGCGGTCGACGGTCGCCCCGGCGCGGCGGAGCGCGTCGAGTTCGGCGTCGTCCTTCCGCGCGCGCAGCGGCGCGACGACCTCGCTCGCGAGGCCGAAGTCGGCGTCGGGGAGCGCCGCCCGGAGGTCCTGCGAGAAGCGCGCCCACATCGTGTCGTCGACGAGGACGCGGCCGCCGGCGAGGCCGAGGTCCGAGACGATGTCCGCGAGGGCGTCCCGCGGGTCGTCGTCGTCGCTCCACGTTCGCACGTCAGCGACCCACGACTCGGCGCGGACCTGCGTCTCGTAGAGGTCGGGGACGAGGAACGCCGGCGCGCCCTCGCGAGGGACGAACAGAAGCAGGTGGCGCTCTGCGGGTTCCTCGTCGAAGCCCGAGAGGTACAGCAGGTTTCGGCTGGGGAACAGCACGGTCGCGTCGGCGTCCACGTCGGTCAGTCGCTCCTGACAGGCGCGGGTCCGTCGTTCGAAGGGCGTCATGCGAGTCGATACGAGCGCCGGGGGAAAAGCGTGGGCGGTCCGCGAGCGCGGCGGGTCGCGGACCACCGGCCGGCCCACCCCGGTCCGCGGGCGTCCTACGCCCCGAGGTCCAGCGGGTCGTAGAGCTGGCCGGTGATGGATTCGAAGGCGTCGGAGGCGGTCACGAGGCCGACCACGGAGCCGCTTTCGGGGTCGCGGACCATGGCGAGTTCCTGATTTTCCTCCTGAAAGCGGTCGATGAGGTCGCTGACCGAGAGGTCCGAGGGGACCGAAAGCGGGGGCGCGGCGATGTCGTCGAGGCGGCGGTCGCCCGACTGGAGGCGGTCGATGTTCGAGAGCACCGTCGGCGCGTAGACGACGCCCCGCACGTCGTCCAGCGAGTCCCCGACGAGCGGGAACCGCGAGTGCTGGGGGTTCGACCGGACGCGTTCGAGGCTCTCGTCGGTGGTCGCGTCGGCCGAGAGCGCGACGACGTGGTCGGCGGGGACCATCACGTCGCGGACGGGCAACTCACCGATTCGGAGCGCGTTGAGCACTTCCTCGCGGCGGTCCTCGGGGAGCGAACCCTGTGAGAGCACGTCCCCCATCTGGCTGCGGACCTCGCCGCGCGTGAGCCGGGTGCCCTCACCCGCGGAGCCGTCGCCGTCCTCGTCGTCGAGTTCGGCTTCCTGCCACGAGCGGGTTATCTCGACGCCGACGAGCGACAGCAGGCGTTTCGCCAGCCAGTCGGCGACGACGATGACCGGGTACATCAGCTTCGTCCAGCCGTAGAGGACGGGCGCGGTGTACTTCGCCACCGTGCGGGAGCGCTCGACGCCGAGGTACGTCGGCACCTGCTCGCCGAGGACGACGTGCGAGAGGTTGATGACGACGAGCGCCAGCCCGACCGAAAGCGACGTGTGGGAGCCCGCCGCCCCGCCGCCGCCGAGGACCGCGTCGAACGTGGCCGCGACCGCGGGTTCAGCGACGACGCCGAGGCCGACGCTGGCGATGGTAATCCCGACCTGACAGCCCGAGAGATACACTTCGAGTCGCTCCGTCATCTCCCACGCGAGTTCGAGCCCGCGGGAGCCCTCGAAAGCGGACTCGTCGAACTGCGGGACGCGCGTCATCGCGAACTCGGAGACGACGAAGAAGGCGTTCGCGAGCAACAACACCAGACCGCCGCCGAGGCGAAGCGCGGTTTCGACACCTACCATGTACCGCGAGCGTTCGAACCGGACTCCCCTGAGGGTGTCGGCTCGGCCCCGCGGTGTGAACGCCCCGCGGACGACGTCGATGGGTGGCGCTTCCGGGCGGTAGACGCGACCGGCGTGCGAGAGACACCTTAGCGCTCGAACAGCTTTATCTCGCGGGGCGTCGCATTGTCGGCCATGAGTTGGAAAGCAATCGACGCCCTCGACGACGCTCGTGACGCCACGACGTCGCTCCTCCTCCCGTTCGACGCGGGTCGATGGGCGCGCCTCGCATTCATCGCCCTCTTCGTCGGTGGTCTCGGCGGGAGCGGCGGTGCCGGAAGCAACACCGGCACGACCACCCCCACCGGAGGCGGCTCGACCGACATCCCGACCGATTCGCTCCCCGGGTTCGTGACGCCCGAAAACGTCTTCGCCGCGGTCATCGCGCTCGTGGCGGTCGGTATCGTCCTCTGGCTCGTGTGGATGTTCGTCGGCTCCGTGATGCAGTTCGTCCTCGTGGACGCCGTCGTCACGAAAGACGTGCGCATCCGCAAGCCGTTCCGCGAGCGCTTCTGGCTCGGCGTCAGGCTGTTCGGCTTTCAGGCCGGACTGTTCGTCGCCGTCCTCGCGGTCATCCTGCTCCCGATCGCGGCGGTGCTTCTCGGTTCCGTCGCGGTCACGCCCGCGGTTGGCCTCCTCGCCATCCCGCTCGTCTTCCTCGCCATCGCGCTACTGCTCGTCGTCGCCATCGTCATGCAGTTGACGACCGACTTCGTCGTCCCGACGATGATAGCCGAAGACCGCGCGCTCCTGTCGTCGTGGGGACGGGTCGTGCCGGTGTTCCGCGCCGAACTCTCCGAGTTCGGCCTGTACGTCATCGTCCGGTTCATCCTCGGCATCCTCGCGAGCATCGCTGTCGGCATCGCGGCGCTCCTCGCCGTGCTCGTCGTCGCCATCCCCTTCGCCATCGTCGGCGGCGCGGCGTTCCTCGCGCTCAACGCCGCGAACGTCGCGCTGTTCTCGACGGTCGGCCTGGTCGTCTTCGGCGCGCTCGGCGTGCTGTTCGTCCTCGCGGCCATCGCGGTCGGCGCGGTCGTCCAGATGCCCGTCGTGACGTACTTCCGGTACTACTCGCTGTTCTTGCTCGGCAGCGCCGACGACTCGCTCGACCTCGTCTCGCAGTTCCGGTCCGACGACGACTCGTCGGCCCCGGACGGCCCGACGCCCGCCTGAGAATCGAAGACTCGCTCACCGACTTGGCCCGCCCGCCGACCCGGGTTCCTTTTTTTCACCCCGCCGTCGACGTGACCGCCTCGCGGTCCAGCCGTCCGAGGAGCACGAGAATCGGAACCATCAGCGCGCCGCCGACGACGAACGGTGTCCAGAACGCGACACCGGTGTAGAGCCCGCCGGCCAGCGCCGGCCCGAACGTCCGAGCGAGGCTTCCGGCGCTCTGAGTGAGACCGAACGCGCCGCCCTGCTCGTCGTCCGTCGCCGAGCGGGAGACGAGCGTGTTCAAAGAGACGTTCGTGAGCGCGTTGCCGAACGACAGCGGCGTCATCACGACGAGCAACGCGAGCACGCCCGCCGGGAGGACGGGACCGACAGGCAAGAGCGCACCGAGGTCGGGGACGAACGCGCCCAGTTGCGGTGAGAAGGGGACGGCCGCGAGCGTGAGCACCTGAATCGCCGCGCCGCCGACCGCCAGTCGGTACTCCCCGAAGCGGTCGGTGAGCGGGCCGACGAGGCCGCCCTGGACGACCGCGAGGACGACGCCGACGTAGGTGAGAAGCACCGCGTTCTCGGTCGCGCCGTAGCCGTACTGGTCGTTGGTGAGGAAGATGAACTGGCTTTCGAGCGCCGAGAAGGCGAAGGAGACGAGGAAAAAGGAGGCGACGAGCGTGCCCAGTCCGGGCGACCGGAGCGCCGAAAGGAGCTGTTGGACGCGAGACTCGCGGGGCTCGGCCGAGGCCGGCGTCTCGTGCGCATCCGGCGGCCGCGACTCGGGCAGGACGAAAAAGGCGACGACGAGGTTCGTCCCGGTGATGACCGCGGCGGCGAAACTCGGCAGCGAGAACTCCGAGACGGGGACGAACGCGGGCAACACGCCCCGCGCGGCCGCGATGACCGATTCGCTGGCGAAGAAGCCGCCGAGCGCGGGGCCGAACACGAAGCCGAGGCCGAAGGCGGCCCCGAGGAGGCCGAGCCCCTTCGCCCGGTCGTCCGCGGCGGTGATGTCGGCGATGTACGCCTGCGCCGTGGCGATGTTGCCGCCCATCGCGCCCGCGAGCATCCGCGCGGCGAACAACACCGCGAGCGACCCGGCGACGCCGAACAGGAGCCACGCCAGAACGCTCCCCGTGAGCGACAGGAGCAGCACGGGCCGCCGACCGCGGGAGTCCGAGAGGCGACCCAAAAGCGGCGCGGCGAGGAACTGCATCGCCGAGTAGGAGGCGATGAGCAGGCTCCCGACGAACTCCGTCGCGCCGAACGAGAGGGCGTACAGCGGAATCACCGGGATGAGGATACCGAACCCGAGGAGGTCGACGAAGACGATGAGAAACACCACCCCGAGCGCCCGCCGCGGGTTCTCGACTGTCATCGTCTCCTCCGTTGGCGCGGCGTGGAATAACCACACCGATACCGTCCGTCTCGGACAGTAAGCGGTGATTAATTAATACGTTGACACGCCTGCGTGTCAGTATGTCCTTCGAATGGGTCTCGTACTTCACGTGCGAGGAGTGTGGGCTGGAGCGCCCGTCGCCGGAGGTGCCCTACGACCGACTCGGGTACGCGGTCTGTCCGGGGTGCGGTGCGGAGACGCGCCCGGCGGCCGCGGCGATGGCCGACGCCTCGACGCCGGTGGATGGGTAGACACTTCGGGCTTCGCCGCCACTCACCGGCATGAGCTGGACGGAAGTCCGTCGGGACGACCGCATCGTGGAGTGGGAGCGGAGCGACGGTCACGCGACCATTCGGCTCCGACGCGGGCCGAACGCGTGGCACGTCAGAGTCGACCGGCTCTACCAGTCCGCCGAGGGCCGCGGCTACGAGGGCGAGCGGTTCGAGTCGGAAGCCGAGGCGCGCGAGACCGTCGACGCGTGGAAAGCCGAGTACGACGTGGACGGCTGACGCCGGGCTACTGGAGTCGGCGGGTCGTCTCGACAAGCGGGTGTCGGGCGTAGTCGACGATGTCGATGTCCGAGATGGAACTGAGGCCCTCCTTTTCGGCGGTCCGCTGCATCCCGAGTTCGACGGGGTCGTCGACGACGATGACGTAGGCGTCCATCTCCTCGATGCCGATGCGGTCGGCCGCGAGGACGCGGTGGTGGCCGTCCGCGAGGAGCAGCGTCCCGTTGTTGTCGATGACGACGAGCGGTTCGGCGAGGCCGCGTTCGAGTTCGTACCGGCGACCGTCGAGTTCGTCGGCGTAGACGCGGGCCTGCGTGGGGATGAGGGCCGAAAGCGAGACCGTGCGGCGCTCTTGGTGGACCGTGATGCCGTGAATCTGTTCGAGCGTTCGCATGAGTTTGCCCACCTTCTCGGGCGTCGCGCGCTCGATTTGGCTCCGGATGACATCGGTGTTCGAGATGATGCCGACGAGGTTACCCGCGTCGTCGACCACCGGGAGTTTCTGGATGCCCGACCGGAGGATGACGCGGGCGGCGTCGTTCACGTCCATCTCGGGATGAGCGACGACGAGGTCCGTCGCCATCACCGTCTCGATGGGCGCGTCGTCCGCCGACAGGAGGATATCGCGGGCCGTGACGAAGCCCTCGGCCTTGCGTCCGTCGCAGACGGGGAACCCGTTGTGTCCGTCGCTCTCCGCGATGCGTTGGGCGACGTCCGCGACCGTGTCGGTCGGAGAGACGGTCTGGACCTCGCGCGTCATGTACTCCTTGACGGTCGCTTTAGTAGTCATCTCCCACCTGATAGGGCCACCGTCGGCAAAAACGTGTGGGCGCTCACTCATCTAACGGGTACTCGAAGGCCACGTCGGTGTCCAGACTCGGCGTCGGCGTCGCGTGTTCGAGCGTCTCGAACACCCGTCCGGCGACGATGTCGGTGACGATGGTCGCGAGCGACTCCCGAGAGTCGTCGCCCACGTCGTCGAGGATGCCGAGCGGAATCTGTGCGCCCGCCATGTCGGCGTGGCCGCCGGCGCTCCCGATGGAGCCGAGCGCCTCCCGGAACGCCTCACCGAGGTCGACCCGCGCTCCGCGGGCGCGACCGGAGACGTAGACCGTCCCGTCCATCAGGCCGTAGACGACCGTCACCTCGACGCCCTCCATCCCGAGGAGGTGGTCGGCCGCCTGCGCGAGCGCGTCCCGCTCGCGGATGTCACCGACGTTCGTCGTGAGGACGTTCCCCCGAACGTCGCGGTTCGAGACGGCGCGCGCGAGCGTCTCCATCGTCTCGGAGGTCAGACTCGGCGTCTCGACCCGTTCGAGCAGGTCCACGTCGACGTGCGGGATGAGGAAGGCGGCGGCCTCGAAGTCGGCGGTCGACACCTCCCGCGTGAAGTCGTTGGTGTCGACCTGAATCCCGAACAACAGCGCGGTCGCCACCGTCGTATCGGGGACGATACCGAGCCGTTCGAGATACTCCGCCAGCAGCGTGCTCGTCGCGCCGACGCCGCGTCTGAGGTCGACGTACGCCGCCTCGACCGGCGCGCGCGGCGGGTGGTGGTCGATGACGACGTCGATGGTCGTCTCCGGCGGCAGGCGGTCGTTGACGCCCGGCCGGGAGTGGTCGACGAGCGCGAAGCCGGCGTACTCGTCGTCCGCGGGCACCTCGTCGAGGACGCGGAGGTCCAGTTCGAGGAGGTTCACGAGCGCGCGGTTCTCTTGGTGGGAGATATCTCCGAAGTAACACACGTCGGCGTCGACGCCCGCCCGCTCGGCGATGGCTTGGAGCGCCAGCGCCGCGGCGATGGCGTCGGGGTCGGGGTTGTCGTGCATCACGACCGCGAGCCTGCCGTCGACGTTCCGAAGGACCCGCATCAGCCGGTTCAGCCGCTCCGTGTGCGACGTGCCGACGGCGTCGAGGATGCGCTCTGTGACCACTCGGCGCGGGTCGATGACCTCGTCGGCGAGGTCGTAGATGTCGGCGCGCACCGACGGGGCGGCGTCGTCGCCGAGGTAGACGACGAGCGGCGCGTCCGGATAGTGGTCGCGGGCCGCGCGCGCCGCGTCGAGATTTCCCTGCGGCGACTGTCCGCCGACGACGACGAGGTCCACCTCGTCGGGGTAGGTCGACGGGTCCGCGGGGTCGCCCTCTCGCGCGGCGATGCCGTCCGAGCGGAGGTCCTCGGCGCGGCCCTGTCGGTCGGTGACGACCGTCACCGTCCCGCCGCGGCCGGCGAGTTGCCCGACGAGGCCCCCACCGAGCGACCCGCAGCCGAGAACCAGGCGACGTACCATACACGGACGGTCGAACTCCGGCCGCAAAACCCTACCGTCCTCCCATCCGGCGATGATATTATGTCATGGCATACCATGACACATATACGATGGAACTCGAGACGCAACTGCTCCCCGAATCGCGAGCCGAGTCGTTCGTCCGAACCTGTCGAACCGTCGTCGGCGACGACCTCAGGAGCGTGACGTACTTCACGCACGACCGCTGCGAGCAGATATACCTCCGGAACGACCTCGAAGCCGACGCCGACCTCACCGGATTCGTCGAACACGAGACCGACGGGTTTCAGGCCCGAACCGCCTATCGCGGCTCCGAACTCGGTGACTACCGCTACACCGTTCGCGCGTTCGACCACGGCTACCTGACGCGGGTGACCGCAGACGACAAGGGCGTGTTCGTCACGACCGACGGCCTGACGCTCAGGCGCTCCGAGGAGTTGGCGTCGGCGCTCGGCGAGTTACTGCGAGAATAAAAGAAATCGAACGGAGTTGAACCGAACCGCCGAAACGCTCAGAAGAGCGCGGCGGCGACGGTCTGAGCCGTCTCGATGACGGGCTGGAAGCCGGGCAGGAGCAGGACCGTCCCCACCGCGGCGAAGACGATCGCCACGTAGAGACCGACCGGCTGACTGCCGATTTCGAGGGGCTTCGACGGCTCCTCGATCCACATCGCCTTCACGACGCGGCTGTAGTAGAACAGCGACAGTGCGCTGTTGACCGCGCCGACCGCGGCGAGCCACCAAAAGCCGGAGCCGATGGCCGACTCGAACAGGGCGTACTTCGAGAAGAAGCCGCCGAACGGCGGAAGCCCCGCGAGCGAGAACATGAAGACGGTCATCGCCGAGGCGGCGATGGGTGCCTTCGACGCGATGCCGTTGTAGTCCTCGAACGTGCGGCCGAGGCCCCACTTTTCGACCATGGCGATGAACAGGAACGCGCCCGTGTTCATGAAGCCGTAGACGAACAGGTGAGCCATGCTCGCGCCGAGGACGTCACCGTTCGCGGCACCGCCGTCGGTGGTGATGGCCGCGAGACCGATGAGCGCGTACCCCGCGTGACCGATAGAGGAGTACGCGAGCATCCGCTTGACGTTGTTCTGCGTCGCCGCCGCGAAGTTACCGAGCGTCATGGTGACGACGGCGAGCACCGCGAACAGCAGCGACCAGTCGACGCTCCCGCCGCCGATTGCGGTGACGGTTTCGAGGGGGAACGCGACGGTGAACACGCGGAAGGCGACGGCGAAGCCGGCCGCCTTCGACGCCGACGAGAGGAACGCGCTCACAGGCGCTGGCGCGCCCTCGTAGGCCTCCGGCGCCCAGAAGTGGAACGGGACGGAGGCGGTCTTGAACGCGAAGCCGCCGGCAATCATCAGCACGCCGAGGCCGAGGACTCCGACCAGTTCGGTGCCCTCAGCGAGCGTCGCGGCGATTTCCGGGAGCACCAGCGAGCCGGTGACGGCGAACACGAGGCTGATACCGAACGCGAACACCGCCGACGACAGCGCGCCGATGAGGAAGTACTTCAGCCCGGCCTCGATGCTGCCGCGGTCCTTCTTGAGGAACGCGACGAGCGCGTACGAGGGCAGGGACGCCAGTTCGAGGCTGACGAAGACGGTCGCCAGCGAGTTCGACATCCCCATGAGGGTCATGCCGGTCGCGGCGAACAGCACGAGGGCGTAGAACTCGCCTTGGTACTGCTGGTCCGCGAGGTAGTCGTACGAGGCGACCGAGACCATCGCGGCGACGCTGGTGAAGATGAGCGTGAAGAACAGGCTCATCCCGTCGACGACGAGCGCGTCGCCGTACAGCGAAATCGCGCCGCCGGTGGACTCCATGCCGGTTCCGCCGATGAGGAACCAACCGGCGATGCCGCCGGCGGCGAGCGCGCCGAGCGTCGCCGTGCCGGCCAGGAGGCCGTTGTTCGTGGAGTCGGGGTCGATGGTGTCGATGAGCAGCAGCGCGAGCCCCGTCAACGCGAGCACGATGGCGGGAGCCGTTGCGAACCACTGGGGAGCGGACTGGAGGGGCGTCATCTAGAACGCACCTCCCAGTTCGAGAATCGGGTTAACCGCGTCCTGAATCATCGTGAAGAAGATGTCGGGCGAGACGCCGAGCACGATGGTCAGAAGCAACAGCACCGCGAGGGGTGCAACGTCGTGGAACGGTGCCTCCGTGATGTCGTAGTCGCCGTCGAACCGGAACGGTCCGAACAGCGTCCGCTGCATCGCGAACAGCAGGTAGCCGGCGACGATGACGATACCGAACATCGCGGCGCCGGTGAACAGCGGCATCGCCTCCATCACCGTGGACTCGAACGCGCCCTTGAAGATGAAGAACTCGGCCGCGAAGCCGGCCATGAGCGGCAGGCCCATGTAGCCGAACGCGCCGGCGACGAAGATGCCCGCCGTGACGGGCATCCGGTCGGCGATGCCGGACATGTCCGACACCATGCGCGTGTGGGTCGTGTTGTAGATGACGCCGACGGCCATGAACATCAGTCCGGAGATGAGGCCGTGGGCGACCATCTGGAAGGTCGCACCGCCGACGCCGTAGGTGGTGTAGGCGATGAGACCGAGGATGACGTACCCCATCGACGAGACGGAGGAGTACGCGACGATGCGCTTGAGGTCCTGCTGGGCCAGCGCGAGCAGTGCGCCGTAGATGACGCTCGCGACGGCGAGCAGGGCGATGGGCAGCGCGAAGGCGCGCGCCGTCTCCGGCAGCATCGTGAAGTTGAACCGGAGCAGGGCGTACGTACCCATCTTCAGGAGGACCCCCGCCAGCATGACCGACACCGGCGTGGGGGCCTCGACGTGTGCGTCCGGCAGCCACGTGTGAAGCGGGGCGACCGGGACCTTCACCGCGAACCCGAAGAACATCGCGACGAACGCGACAGACGCGAGCGCGCCGGCCGACAGTCCCGCGAAGCTCCCGAGCTGTCCGGCCTGCAACGCCTGCGCGATTTCGGGCAGGCGGAACGACGAGATAGAGTCGCCGAGACCGAACACGAGCGAGATGAAGCCGATGAACATCACGAGCGACGCGATGTTCGTGTAGACGAAGAACTTGATCGCCGCGTACTTGCGGCGTGGACCGCCCCAGACGCCGATGAGGAAGTACATCGGCAGGAGCACGGCCTCCCAGAAGATGAACCAGACGAAGAAGTCGAGCGCCGTGAAGACGCCGAGCAGGTTCGCCTCCATCAGGAGCATCAGGCCGAAGAACTGGGACTGACGCTCCGAGATGGGCGTCCACGCGCTGACGATAGCGAGCGTGGTGAGGATGGTCGTGAGGACGACAAGCGGCATGCTGATGCCGTCGACGCCGACCATCCAGTGAATGTCGTACTGGCCGAGTTGCAGCCAGGCGATGTCTGTCTCGAACGCGATGTTCCCGCCCAGGAGGGCGTTCCCGCTCGCGTCGTACTGTTGCCACATGTAGAGGCTCCCGACGACGGGGGCCAGACTCAGCGCGAAGGCCGCCTTGCCGGCGTACCGGTCCGGCAGGACGAAGGTGACCAGCGCGGCGAGGAACGTGACTGCGATGAGCGCTTCGATTATCATGCGAACCAACCTCCGAGCAGACCGAGACCGAGAAGCAGCGCGGTCAGACCGAGCGTGAGGAGCGCCGCGTAGTTGCTCACCACACCGGTCTGGACGCGCTTGACGCGACCGCCAGCGAACAGGCTCACGCTGGAGATACCGTTGACGACGCCGTCGACGATGCCCTGGTCGAACTTATCGAGGGCGCGCGAGATGGGCTGGACGACGCCGGTCGCAATCCAGACCTGGTACTCGTCCTGGTAGTAGTTGTTGTACAGTACGGTCTTGATGCTCCCGAGTTTGTCCGTGTGTTCGACGGGCTCGGGGACGTTGTACAGGCGGTAGGCGAGTCCGGCACCCGCGAGGGCGAGGGCCAGCGAGACCAGCCCCGGCGCGATAGAGCCGATGCCGGCCGGGTGGAGCCCCGCACCGACGCCGCTTTCGAGCACTTCGAGGTAGTGGTGCGCGGTCAGCGACGAGATGCCGCCGTCGAGCCAGTCGTGGAGGAACGTGAGGTGAATCCCCGTGAGATCCTCCACCGGAGCCATGTTGACGAGGCCGGTGACGGCCGCGAGCACGCCGAGGACGGCGAGCGGGAACTTGACGTTCCAGCCGAAGCCGTGCGGGTCGCGCGCGGTGTCGCTACGCGGTTCGCCGTGGAAGGTGAGGAACACCATCCGGAAGGTGTAGAACCCGGTGAAGAACACGGCGATGAGCCCCATCGCGTACGCGACGAGGAAGACGGTTCCGAGACCGCCGTCGGTCCCGAGCCCGTGGTTGAGCGCCTCGTAGAGAATCTCGTCTTTCGACCAGAAGCCGGCGAACGGAACGATGCCGGCGAGCGCGAGCGAGCCCGAGAGGAACGCGTAGTACGTCACGGGCATCTTGTCTTTGAGGCCGCCCATGTCCCACATGTTCTCGTTGTGGTGCATCGCGATGATGACCGCACCGGCACCGAGGAACAGAAGCGCCTTGAAGAAGGCGTGCGTGAGCAGGTGGAACGTCGAGGCGACGTAGCCGCCGACGCCGAGCCCGAGCATCATGTAGCCGTACTGGCTGATGGTCGAGTACGCGAGCACCTGCTTGATTTCTTTCTTGACGACGCCCATCGTCGCGGCGAAGAGGGCCGTGAAGCCGCCCACGAGCGCGATGATACCGAGCGTCGTCGGGATCAGCGCGTAGAAACCGTACATCCGGGCGACGAGGTAGACACCCGCGGCGACCATCGTCGCCGCGTGAATGAGCGCGGAGACGGGGGTCGGGCCTTCCATCGCGTCCGGAAGCCACGTGTGCAGGGGGAACTGCGCGGACTTGCCGACGACGCCCCCGAGAACGAGGAGGCCGACGACGGTGAACCACGCCTGTTCGCCCATGCCGAGGAACGTGTTGACCGCGTGCTCGCCGTGGAGCGCCTCCTCGGCGAGGACGGGGAACGCCTCGGGACCGGCGAACGCGGCCGAGCCGAACGTCGCGAACACCGCGACGACGCCGATGAGGAAGAAGTAGTCACCGAAGCGGGTGACGAGGAACGCCTTCTTCGCGGCGCTCGGCGGGCCCTCCTGGCGGAACCAGAAGCCGATGAGCAGGTAGGAACACAGCCCCACCAGCTCGAAGAACATGAACGCCATGAGGAGGTTGCTAGACACGACGAACGCCAGCATCGACGCGGTGAATAGGCCGAGCCCGGCGTAGTAGCGCGGGAGGCCCGTCTCGCCCTCGTCGTTCATGTAGCCGAGGCTGAAGATGTGGACGAGGACGGCGACGAGCGTCACGATGACGAGCATCATCGACGAAAGCGGGTCGATGAGTAGGCCGAAGTCGAGCGTCACCGCGTCGCCGGCGCCGGTCGCCCACGTGTAGATGTGTTGGTTGTAGGTCTGTCCGCCGCTGACGGCGAAGAACGTCGCGATGGACAGGACGAACGAGCCCGCCGTCGCGCCGATACCCGCCAGCGCGCCTCCCTTCGGCATGTACCGTCCCGCCCCGAGCGCGATCAGGAACGAGAGGAACGGGAGGAGGACGATGGCCGGAGCGAAGTCTAAGATACCTGCCATAGATTACCACCTCATCGTGGTCGCGTTGGTCACGTCCACGCCGTCGAAGTTGCGGTACAGTACGAGGATGATGCCGATACCGACCGCCACCTCGGCGGCGGCGAGCGCCATCGTGAACAGCCCGAACGTCTGGCCCGTCACGTTACCCCAGTAGTAGGAGAACGCGACGAGGTTGATGTTCGCGGCGTTCAGCATCAGTTCGACCGACATCAGGAACAACAGCGCGTTCCGACGGGTCAAGAGGCCGAAGATGCCGATGCAGAACACGGCGGCCGACAGAACGAGGTAGTACTGCGCGGGCACCATCAGTTGTCACCCTCCTCGTCGTCGAACAGCGTCTGCTTGAGCTCCCGACCGCCGTCGGTCAGGATGGTCCGCATCTGCCCCGTGGTGTCCTCGCGGCGAGCGAGGAGCACCGCGCCGGCGAGCGCGGCGACGAGCACGAGGTCGATGATTTCGAACGCGACCAGCATGCTCTCGCCGTCGACGCTTCCGAACCCGAGGTTGAACATCGAATAGCCGATGCTCGCGGTGATGTTTGCTCCCTCCGGGAACCCCTGTGGGTTCGGGAACGACGCGCCGAGGAACACGACCGCCATCACGACGAACAGCGCGACGGCAGCGAGTCCGGGCACGAGGTGCGAACCGAGTTTCAGCTGCGGTTTGGTTGTCATGTACTACTCACCTCCGGATTGATACGCGTCAGCATCACGGCGAACGTGATGAGAATTAGGACCCCGCCGACGTAGACGAGGACCTGCATGGCGGCGAGGAACTCCGCCTGCAACATCACGTAATGCACCGCGACGCTCAAGAGCGCGCCCCCGAGCAGGAGTGCGGAATGCCAGATGTCCCGCACGAGGACGACGCCCAGGCTGCAACCCACGGTGACGAGGGCGAACAGCGCGAACGCGATGGTTTCATAAACCATTGTGTGTGTCTCCTTGAGATATCCCTTTGAACATTTCGAGAACGTCCTCAGCGTCCGGTAGCGGACGCGGGCTGACGGGACTCGAACGATTCACTCGCGGTCATGTTACTGGTAGTCGACCTCTCCTTCGCCCTCGCCGACCCACGCGTTGCGGTCGGGGTTGCGGGAGTTGAGCGGGTCGATATCCTTGTACCACGGGACGTTCTTGAGCTGTTCTTTGTTGTAGACGAAGTCGTTTTTCGTGTCCGCCGTGAACTCGAAGTTCTGCGTGAGCAGGATGGCGTCGACGGGACAGACCTCCTCGCACAGCCGGCAGTAGATACACTGGCCGATGTGGAGGTTGTACTGCTCGCCGTTGCGCTGGTCGTCCTGAACGATCTGAATCGTGTCGTTCGGACAGACGTTCTCACACTGGCGACACCAGATACACCGCTCTTGGCTGAACTTGTGGACGCCGCGGAAACGCGGGCTCACTTCGGGCGCGGTCTCGGGGTACTCGACCGTGAACGTCTGCCCGTCGAGCGCGTGCTTCAGCGTCACTGCCATGCCTTTCAGGATTCCGATCATGCAATCACCCCCACGATGATGGCCGTGAGAACCAGGTTGGCGAAGGAGAGCACGAGCATCCCCTTCCAACCGATTTCGAGGAACTGATCGACGCGAAGGCGCGGCACTGCGGAGCGCGCCCACTGGGTGAACAGGAAGAACGCCCAGATTTTGATTGTGAACCAGACGAATCCGGGCAGGACCGGGCCCGCCGGACCGCCGAGGAACAGGGTCGCCGCGATAGCGCCGCCGAGGAAGATGTGGATGAACTCACCGAGGTAGATGAGCACGAAGTAGACCGAGGAGTACTCGGTCTGGTACCCGGCGACAATCTCGGTCGGCGCTTCGGGGATGTCGAACGGGTTGCGGCCGACCTCCGCGAGGTTCGCGATGACGAACAGCGCGAACGCGAAGGGGTTCACGAACGCGAACCACGTCGGAATCGTCACGCCGGCGACCGAAAGCAGCGGTTCGGCCTGCACGGCGACGATTTCGCTCATGCGGAGCGACCCGGCGAAGATAACGACCGAGGCCGCCGTGACGACCAGCGGAATCTCGTAAGCGATGTTCGCCGCGACGGCGCGGAGCGCGCCGATGAGCGAGAACTTGTTGTTCGATGCGTAGCCGGTCATGACGATGCCGAGCGAGGCGATAGACGCCGCGGCGAAGGCAAAGGCGAGACCGGTTTCGGGGTCCGCGAGCTGGATGCCGTTGCCCATCGGGATGACGGCGAATCCGAGCAGCGCGGAGAAGGGAATGACCATCGGCGCGAGGTCCCAGGCGGGACGGTCGACGCCCTCGGGGACGACGAGTTCCTTCGACAGCAGACGGACCGCGTCCGTGACGATGGTCAGGAGACCGAACGGACCGATTCGGTTGACCGCGATGCGGTCGGCGAATGCGGCCGTGATTTTCCGCTTCGCCCACGGCCCGGCGAACGCCGTCATGATGAGCATGATGTTGGCGACGAGGAACGCGCCGACGAGGCCGCCGACGACGTCCCCGAGGATGCCTTCGAGACCGAGGAGGCCGCTGACCGTGTCCGGAAGGACCGCTTGCAGATGCATCACCTGTCCACCTCTCCGAGCACGATGTCGAGGCTGCCGAGCGAGGCAATCATGTCCGGAATGTACTCACCCTCGGACATCTCGGGGAGCGTCTGGAGGTTCGAGAAACACGGGCTCCGAATCTTGAAGCGAGCCGGCTTGTCCGTGCCGTCCGCGCGGATGTAGATGCCGAGTTCGCCCTTCGCGCCCTCGACGGCGCGGTAGATTTCCGTGTCCTCGTCGGGCTTGAGGGTGCGCGGAACGTTCGCCTGGATGTTCCGCTCGTCTTCGGGCCAGTCTTCGAGCAGGTCGACACACTGCTGGATGATCTTGGCCGACTCCTCGACTTCGCGCATGCGCACGAGCAGGCGCGAGAAGTTGTCGCAGCCGTCCTCGACGACGACGTCCCAGTCGAGTTCGTCGTAGTAGCCGTAGGAGTCGTCGCGACGGAGGTCGTAGTCGATACCGGAGCCGCGGGCGACCGGCCCGGTCGCGCCGTAGCTCTTTGCGACTTCCGGCGGCAGGACGCCCGTGCCGACCGTCCGGGCCTGCAGGATTTCGTTCGAGGTAATCATGTCGTGGTACTCCTCGAGCGCCTGCGGGAGCCCGTCCATGAAGTCGCGAATCTTCTCGAAGAACTCCTCGCGGGGTTCGGGGAGGTCCCAGACGACCCCGCCGAGCCGGAAGTAGTTGAACATCATGCGCTGGCCCGTGAGGTCCTCCAGAATGTTCTGGACGATCTCGCGGTCCCGCATGGCGTACATGAAGATGGCCGTGAAGTCGCCGTAGACGTCTAGCGCGAACGTGCCGAGCGCGATCATGTGCGACGCGATGCGGCACAGTTCCGCACCCATCGTACGGATAATCTGGGCGTACTCGGGCACCTCGATGTCCGCGAGGTCCTCTGCGGCGCGGGCGTACGCCCACTCGTTCAGGAGACCGGACGAGATGTAGTCCCAGCGGTCGGGGTACGGCATAATCTGGTGCCGGTAGGTCCCCTGTTGACACATCTGCTCCTCGCAGCGGTGGAGGTAGCCGATGTCGGATTCGAGGTCGACGACCTGTTCGCCGTCGACGACCGTCTCGACGTGCAGCACGCCGTGGGTCGCCGGGTGGTGGGGACCGATGTTGATGTACATCGTGTTGCTGTCCCCGGCGCGGTGGTCCTCTTCGAGCGGGTTGGCGTGCTCGCGGAGCGTCGCAATCTGCGGGCGGTCCTGGTCGTAGTCAAGCCCGAGCGGGTGCCCCTGCCACGTCTCCGGCAGGAGGATGCGACGCAGGTCCGGATGGTCCTCGTACTGGATACCGACGAGGTCGTACGCCTCCCGTTCGTGCCAGTCGGCCGTCCGGAACACCGGCTCGGCGGACTGACTGACCGGGTTGTCCTTCGACGTGGGCACGACGACCGAGACTTCGTCGGTCCGGTCGTCGAACTTCGTCAGGTGGTAGATGGACTCGTAGCGGTCCTCGTACTCCTGTGCGGTCACACACGAGAGGTGGTCGAAGCCCGCTTCGTCGCGGAGCTTGAACAGCGCGTCTTGGACCTCGTCGGGACGGATGACGAGGCCGGGCGCGTTCAGGTGCTCTTCGCGGCCGACGACGAGGTCGCCGAGCAGCTCTGCGAGTTCGTCGCCGCGGCTGACGCCCGATTCGAGTTCCGCGGGGTCGTCGGACTGCTGTTCTTCGAGGCTCATGGCGAATCAGCCCAGTTGTACCGCATAACGAGGTCCTCTTCGTCGATCTCCGCGGCGAGCTTGTCGACGATTTCGTCGCGTTCGAGGTCGCCGAACTGCTCCAGCTCGTACGGCTTGACCGTCACCGGGCTGGACTCGCCGTTGGCGATGCGCTCTTGCAGCTTCGCGATACCGTAGATGAGTGCCTCCGGGCGCGGCGGGCAGCCGGGGATGTGAATGTCCACCGGAATGACCTCCTCTGCGCCCTTGATGACGTTGTAGCCCTCCTGGAACGGGCCGCCGGAAATCGTACACGACCCCATGCCGACGACGAACTTCGGTTCGGGCATCTGGTCGTAGACGCGCTTCATGCGCGGGGCGAACTTCGAGACGATGGTCCCCGGCACGATAATCACGTCGGCCTGCCGCGGCGACGCACGCGGGACCCCGGCCGCAAAGCGGTCGAGGTCGTGTTTCACCGAGTAGGTGTGCATCATCTCGATGCTGCAGCACGCGATACCGAACTGCAGCATGAACATCGAGGACCCGCGGACCCAGTTCATGAACTTGTCGAACTTCGTGAGGATGAACGGTGACGAGCCGAACGCCTCCCGAAGCTTCGAGTTGAACCGGTCGTCCGCCCCCGCCATGCGGGCGTCGCGAGTCTCGGTCTGTACCTGTGTGTCGTCCGTGACGAATGGCTTCTGTTCGCTACTCATGCATCTTGCCTCTCTGTCTTACGACGGTTTGCCTGCGGGCTTTTGACCCACTTGACTGCGCCGTTGCGCCACGCCCAGACGAGGCCGACGACGAGGACACCGATGAAAACGAGCATCGGCGTCAGAATCGTCGCCAGCGACGCGCCCTGTTCGAGGGCCGAGCGGTAGATGACCGTCCAGGGGAAAATTAGGACGGTCTCGATGTCGAATACGAGGAACAGCAGCGCGACCATGTAGTACTGAATGTTAAACTGGACGCGCGCCGTGCCTGTCGGCACCTCACCACTCTCGTACGTGGCACTCTTTCCTTGTTCCGGTACGCTTGGGCGAAGCAGCGCCGACACCGCCATCATCGCGAGCGGTATGCCGACACCGACCAGCCCCATCGCACCGATTGCAATCCAATCACTCATGCCGTGTCTCCCTGACGTGCGGCGGTTAGAAGCGCTCCCCTATAAACATTGATTTGTGTGTTTCGGGCGCGAGAGGGCTTCTATTTGGAAAATACGCGAGAGACGCCCGGAACCCCGCACGGGCGGGGTTTCGCCGCCGGAATCGACCCCCACAGACGCGGAAACGACCGGGCGGTGACCGACCGCGAAACGCGCCCCGCTACCGCGACTCGCGGAAGCCGGCGACGCCGAGGTCGTGGAGCGCGGCCGAGGTCTCGGCCACGTCGGACACGAGGTCCTCGTGGTAGTCGACGAGTCTGTCTTCGAGTTCGGGGTAGCCGCGGGAGAGCGCCTGTACGGCCGACAGCGCCGCGTTGAACGACTTGCCGGCGTCGACCGCGACGATGGGTGCGCCGGTCGGCATCCCGATGACCGAGTCGACCGACTTCTCCTGAACGGGGACGCCGACGACCGGAATCGGGTACGCGATGGAGGCAGTCATGTTCGGGAGGTCCGCGGACTTGCCGCCCGCGCCGGCGATGATGACCTCGACGCCGCGGTCGCGCGCGGTGTCGCCGTAGGCGTACATCAGGTCCGGCGTCCGGTGCGCGGAGACGACGTACGTCTCGTAGGTGAATCGCTCCTCGGGCGGCGCGTCGAAGTCCGTCTGTTCACCGAACCCGAGCGTGTCCAGCGCCTCGTGCGCGCCGGACATCACGTCGAGGTCGGAGTCGGACCCCATGATGATACCCACGTCGGGCGTCGTCTCGGGGTCGCGGTCGGCGTCGGCCTGTGCGTGCAGTTCGTCGATGAGGTCCCGTTCTGTCGTCATGGTGAATCAGTCGAAGCGCAGTCCGTCGCGAAGCTCGCGTGCGCGTGCGAGAAGCGTTTCGAGGTCGGCGTCGTCGCCGCCGACGGCGGTGAGGTGGCCCATCTTGCGGAGGGGACGAACCTCGTCTTTGCCGTACCAGTGCAGCGAGACGCCCGATTCCGCGAGCGCGTCGTCGAGGCCGCCGAGTCGCGCCGGCTGGCTCTCGTCGACCGTGCCGAGGACGTTCGCCATCACGGTGGGCGACCGGCGGGTCGTCGCGCCGAGGGGCCACCCGAGGACCGCGCGGACGTGCTGTTCGAACTGCGAGGTGAGCGCGCCCTCGATGGTCCAGTGGCCGGAGTTGTGCGGCCGCGGCGCGACCTCGTTGACGAGCACGTCGCCCGCGGCGGTCTCGAACAGTTCGATGCCGAAGACGCCGCGGCCGGGCAGGTGCGACAGCACCTCTCGGGCGACGCGGTCGGCCTCCTCGCGCACCTCGTCCGTCGTCCGCGCCGGGACGACCGTCTCGCGGAGAATCTCCTCCTCGTGGACGTTCTCGCCCGCGGGGAACGTCCGAACCTCGTCATCGCCGCGGACGCCGATGACCGAGAGTTCGCGCTCGAAGTCGACGAACGCCTCGGCCATCGCCGGGCCGCCGACCTCCTCGATGGCAGCCTCGGCGTCGTCGGGGTCGGACACGGGGACGTTCCCGCGGCCGTCGTAGCCGCCGGTTCGGGCTTTCAGCATGACCGAGCCGAACTCGTCGAGCGCGTCGCGGAGGTCGGCCGCGTCGTCGACGCGGTGGAACGGCGGAATCGGGATGCCCGCCTCGCCGAAGGTGTCCTTCTGGACCAGTTTGTCCTCGATGGTCCGGAGCGCGTCGGGCGACGGGTGGACCGCGATGCCCTCCTCGGCGGCCAGTTCGTCGAGCAGGTCGGGGTCGGCGAGTTCGATTTCGAACGTCAGCGCGTCGGCCCGGGCGGCGAGTTCCGCCATCGCCTCGGGGTCGTCGAAGCCGCCGACGATTTGGTCGGCGACGGCCGACGCCGGGCAGTCGGGTGTCGGGTCGAGCACGACGATGTCGACGCCGAGCGGTGCGGCGGCCTCCCCGAGCATACGCCCGAGCTGGCCCCCACCGACGACGCCGAGCGTGGGTCCGGGTACGGTGACGGTCACAGTCGCGGATTCAGTACGTCGGTGCATAAACGTTGCCACATTCGGTGCCGAGATAGTCACATACGTGGATAGAATTGGACAACAGCCGACGCCGAACGCGCCGGGCGCTCGCGGCGCTCACCCTGTCGAACGCGAGGAAAAATCGAGGTGGTCGAACGCCCCGACCGAGCGTCAGCCCCGCGTCTCGTTCGCGGCGTCAAGGGCGTCCTCGTCGATGAACACGACCACGTCCTCGCTCCAGAGCTTGAAGGCGTGTTGGCGCGCGACGTAGCCGTCGAGTTCGGATTCGAGTTCGGCGCGGTCCCACTCGTAGGCGATGACGACCGGCGGCGCGTCGGCGGTCACCTCGGAGACGTTCGCGTCGGGCGCGCTACTGGTGCGCTCGACGCCCGCGCTCTCGAAGTACCACGGGAGCGGGAGGCGACTGTGCCACGACGGCCCGTCGAGGGGGGCAGACTCGTTTTCGACGTAGAAGTGCGTCTCGTCGCTGTCCGGCGGATGCGTGCCGTACAGGAGCACGTCCGTCCCGGAGTTGGCGGCCGACACGCGCTCCACGTCGTCGAGGGTGGCCTGTAAGTCGTTCGCGGGTTGCGCCCACTGGAGCACCTCGCTGTCCTCGTCGGTCGAGGCGTTCCAGTAGTCGACGTTCGCGGCCGCGACGCCGCCGACGGAGGCGACCAGCACGAGCGCCGCGAGGCCGACGCCGACCGTGTCTTTGGCGTCGAGCGCCTGCACGCCGGAGCGGAAGACGAACGCCGCGCCGACCGCGGCGGGAACCGCCAGCGGGACGACCGCGTGGACGACGACCCACGGCGCTTGGATGTCGGTCGCCAGCGGGTAGCCGAAGATACACACGACGCCCCAGTAGGTGGCGAAGGCGACGAGCCACCGGATTCGGCCCGCGACGACGCCGTAGCGGTCGACGACGATGCCGACGAGCGCGAAGACGATGAGCACCGGCGCGCCGTAGACGAACGTTTCGAGGAAGTCCTTCAGATACGGGAGGTACTCGTGGGACTGGTGGCCGCCGCCGAGCCAACTGCCGACCATCTCGGAGACCGCGCCGACGCTTCCGGCTTCGAGAACCGGGAGCATCGAGGCGGAGCCGCCGAGCGCGTTCCAGAGGTCGGGCCGCGGCGCGTAGAAGAAGACGAAGACGGCGAGGAACGCGAGCAGGCCGCCGAGGACGCCCGCGGCGTAGCGAACCGCGCCGTAACCGAGACTTCCCGCCCCGCGTGCGCGAAGTCGCTCGCGGATACTCGCGGGCAGTTCGGAAAAGAGGATGTCGCGGGCGGACTCGCCGGCCGACGTGCGGGCGAGCAGCCGGTGGTCGAAGACCAGGAACGCCGCTCCGAGGAAACAAGCGAGGTAGACGACGTAGTTCTCTTTCGTCGCCGCTCCCGTTGCGAAGGAGGCCCCGGCGGGGATGAGGTAGGCGAGGCGGCCGGTGTCGTACGCGCGGACGACGAAGCCGAGCGCGGCGAACGAGAAGGCGGCCACGAGCACGTCGTTGCGCATGAACCGCGAGTAGTAGACCAAAAGCGGGTTCGCCGCGAGGAAGAACGCGAGCGCGACCAGCTCGTCGCGGCGGAGGTGCTCGCGGAACAGCCAGACCGAAAGCGGGAGCAGGCCGCCGACGAGCGCCACGGGGAGCCGCGCCGTGAAGTCGGTCGCCGGGAGGACCGCAAAGAGGTAGTCGTTGACCACGGGGAGGAACGGACCGTGGATGATGGGCCGGTAGGAGAACTCGCCGGTCTCGTGATACCGCAGAATCCAGTAGCCGACACGGCCTTCGTCCCAGTGGAAGATGCGGCCGCCGAGGTCGGCGAGGCGGGCGAGGAGGGCGAGGGCCGTCACGCCGAGAATCGCCAGGAGGGCACGGGACCGAGCGACCGCCTCGGTCCCACTGTCAGTACTCATGCCCACCCATCGCGACGCCGACAATACAACTTTTGTGCTTGCCCGTCGCCGGGGCCAAATTCGGTCGGTGTCGGTAGTTCTTTTATCCGAGACGGGAAGGGTCGGCCATGGTCTCTCTCGGACTCGTCGTGGCCCGATTCAACTCGTCGGTCACGGAGCAGATGGAGGAAGCGGCCCGCGACGCGGCCGCCGAGCGCGACGCGGCGGTCGTCGAAACGATTCAGGTCCCCGGCGCGTACGACTCGCCGCTCGCGGCCGACCGACTCGCCCGCCGCGACGACATCGACGCCGTCGTCGTCATCGGCGCAATCGTCACCGGCGACACCGACCACGACCGCGTCATCGCCGACGCGACCGCGAAGTCGCTGACGGAGGTCTCGCTGGACCGCGACAAACCCGTCTCGTTCGGCGTCTCCGGTCCCGGCATGAGCGGCGCTGAAGCGCGCGAGCGCGTCAGCAAAGGTGCGGAAGCGGTTTACGCCGCGACCGATATGGTGGAGGCGTTGGCATGAACTTCGATTTCAGCGACCGAGTCGGCCGCGTCGAACCGAGCGCGACGCTCGCCATCTCGAACCTCGCGAGCGAACTGGAAGCGCAGGGCGAAGACGTCGTCGACCTCTCGGTCGGCGCGCCGGACTTCCCGACCCCGGACAACATCACGCAGGCGGCGAAGGACGCCCTCGACGCGGGACACACGAGCTACACCTCGTCGAACGGGATTCCGGAACTCAAGGACGCAATCGCGGCGAAGCTCCGCGGGAACGGCGTCGACGCAGAGGCCGACGAGGTCATCGTCACGCCCGGCGGCAAGCAGGCGCTGTTCGAGACGTTCCAGACGCTCGTCGACGACGGCGACGAGGTCGTTCTCCTCGACCCCGCGTGGGTCTCCTACGAGGCGATGGTCAAACTCGCCGGCGGCACGCTCAGCCGCGTCGACCTCGCACAGCACGACTTCAGGCTCGAACCCGCGCTCGACGAACTCGCCGAGACGGTCTCCGACGAGACGAAACTCCTCGTCGTCAACTCGCCGTCGAACCCGACCGGCGGCGTGTTCTCCGACGCGGCGCTCGAAGGCGTCCGCGACCTCGCGGTCGAACACGACTTCGCCGTCATCTCCGACGAGATTTACGAGCGCATCGTCTACGACGGCTTCGAGCACACCTCGCTCGGCTCCCTCGACGGGATGGAAGACCGCACCATCACCATCAACGGCTTCTCGAAGGCGTTCTCGATGACCGGCTGGCGGCTCGGCTACCTCCACGCCCCGTCCGACCTCATCGCGCAGGCCGGCAAACTCCACTCGCATTCGGTCTCCTGCGCCGTGAACTTCGTCCAGCACGCCGGCGTCGAGGCGCTCTCGGAGCGCACCGACGACGACGTCGAGGAGATGCGTCAGGCGTTCGAGGACCGCCGCGACATGCTCGTGGACCTCCTCGCCGAACACGACGTCGACGTGGCCGTCCCGAAGGGCGCGTTCTACATGATGCTCCCCGTCGACGACGACGACCAGGCGTGGTGCGAGGGCGCGATTCAGGACGCGAAGGTCGCGACCGTCCCCGGAAGCGCCTTCAACGCACCGGGCTACGCCCGTATCTCCTACGCCGCGAGCGAAGAGCGCCTCCGCGAGGCCGTCGAGCGTCTCGCCGAGCACGACTACATCTGAGCCGCCCGCGACGACCGTCTCTTTTCGGGGTGGCGGACCGATCTCCCAGCCGATTCGTGACTTCCATCTGAACTGTGTGCTAGCAATGAACGTCATTTTTGTTGTCTAATACTCGATTAGATTTATGTTCGAGAGTGCCCATGTAGCATCCATACATACCGAACTCCGGGTGGGATTTCCGCGGATAAACCGCGTATGTATACGAGAGACAACACATGAAACTCAAACAACTATTCGAAGACGACGACGCGGTGTCGCCGGTCATCGGTGTGATTCTGATGGTCGCGATTACCGTCATCCTCGCGGCCGTCATCGGGACGTTCGTGCTGGGACTGGGTGAACAGACGGCGACCGCTCCGCAGGCGAGCTTCAGCTTCGACTACGAGAACAACTCAGCGGGTGCGAGCAGCGGTGACGGGGTGCAAGGAGACGTACTCAAGATAACCCACGAGAGTGGTTCGCAAATCGCGGCCGAGCGGCTCTCTGTATCGGTTACTGGAGCAACAGACGGTACAGGAAGTAGTGTTTCTCTTGCGGATGGAGAACCATACATCCCAGACCCGATGAATGCGGGTAAGACAATCGAGATCAACGACACCTCTGTTGGTCTAGCCATAGATAATGATGCCCCTGGTGAAGACGTTAACCTCGCGAGTTCAACTGTCCGCGTCGTCTGGACCGACGAAGCGGGGTCGAGTTCCGCGACCCTCCAGCGATGGTCCGGCCCTAACGCGTAACGCAGTTCGTACCAAATCCGCGATAATCGGCCACCACGCGGCCGACGACTTCGATTTTTTATCGGCGCATCGCCCCGAGAGTCCCGACTTTCGCACCACTCACCGGCTGCATTGGTTGCTGTCCCCACCGATTTCTCGCCGCCCGAACGCCGGGCCAGACGGTGACCGATGAACCCCCGCCGGCGAAGATACTTATGTGAGTCCGCCGCCACCACTGTGACAGATGCGCGTGCGCGACCTCCCGCTGTCGTCGGCCCTCGTCTCCCACTACGAGTCGAACGGTATCGAGGAACTCTATCCGCCGCAGGCCGCCGCCGTCGACGCCGGCGTCGCGGCGGGCGGTCGCGTCGTCGCCGCCATTCCGACCGCCAGCGGCAAGACGTTCATCGCGGAACTCGCCATGCTCACCGCCGACGGGCCGGCGCTGTACATCGTCCCGCTCCGCGCGCTCGCCCGCGAGAAGTACGAGACGTTCGACCAACTGCCCGGCGTGAGCGTCGGTATCTCCACCGGCGACTTCGACGCCGCCGAAGAGGAACTCGGCGACCACGACATCGTCGTCGCCACGAGCGAGAAAGTCGACTCCGCGATTCGAAACGGCGCGCCGTGGGTCGACCGCCTCGCCTGCGTCGTCGTCGACGAGGTCCACCTGCTCGGCGCGCCGGGGCGCGGGCCGACGCTCGAAGTGACGCTTTCGACCCTCCAGCGTCGCGTCCCGGACCTCCAACTCGTCGCCCTCTCAGCGACCGTGGACAATCCCGAAGCCATCGCCGACTGGCTCGACGCGGAACTCGTCGAGAGCGCGTGGCGGCCCGTCTCGCTCCGCACCGGCGTCTACGCCGACGAGACCGTCGAATTCGACGACGGAACCGACCTCGACGTGGTCGTCCCCCCGACCGGGCCGAACGACGACGAGGCGACCGAGGCGACCGTCGCGCTCGTCGAAGACGCGGTCGAGACCGGCGGGCAGTGTCTCGCGTTCGTCCGGTCGCGCCGCGAGGCCGAAGCGCTGGCCGACCGCCTCGCCGACGAGGAGCTGTCGCCCGCGCCCGCCCTCGGCGACGAACTGGACGAACTCGGCGGCACCGCGACCGGCCGCCAGCTCTCGGAGTGCGCCCGGACCGGCGTCGGTTTCCACCACGCCGGGCTGCGGAGCGCCCACCGCGTCGCCGTCGAGAACGCGTTTCGGGATCGCCGGCTCGCAGTCATCTGCGCGACGCCGACGCTCGCCGCCGGGGTGAACGTCCCCGCCCGGCGGGTCGTCATCCGCGACCAGAAGCGCTACACCGGCGACGCGATGGAATGGATTCCCGTCCTCGACGTGCACCAGATGTGCGGCCGCGCCGGTCGCCCGCACCTCGACCCGTTCGGCGAGGCGGTGCTCGTCGGCGACGCGGACACGAAAGCCGAACTGGTCGACCGCTACGTCACCGCCGACGCCGAGGCCGTGGACTCGCAGTTCGCCGACCCCGAGGCGCTCCGGACGCACGTGCTGTCGGTCGTCGCCTCCGGCTTCGCCGACAGTCTCGACGGCGTCGCCGACGTGTTTTCGGCGACCTACTACGCCCACCAGCACCCGAGCGTGGACCTCGCGGACCTCGTCGCCGACGTGGTGTCCGACCTCGAAGCGATGGAGCTCCTCGACGCGACGGGTGAGACGCTGTCGGCGACGGCGCTGGGCGCACAGACCTCAAAACAGTACGTGTCGCCGACGACCGGGGCGCGCATCGTTTCGGGCATCCGCACCATCGAGACGATGGCCGACGAGCACGTCACCGCCCGGACCGCCCTCGAAGTCGTCTGCGACACGCCGGATATGCACGACACCTACCTCGGCAACCGCGAGCGGGCGCAGATGTACCAGTACGCCCGGAGCCACGCCGCGGAGTTCACCACCGCGATGCACGACGCCGACCCCTTCGAGGAGTGGCTGACGGCGGTGAAGACCGCCCGCATCCTCCACGAGTGGACCGAGGGCTCGGACATCGAGGAACTCGTCGAGCGCTACCGAATCGGGCCGGGCGACGTGGAGTCCCGCGTCGAGCGCGCCGAGTGGTTGTTGGGCGCGGCCGACGCCCTCTGTACCGCCCTCGACGCGGACGTACCCGAGTTCCGCGAGGTCCGGGCGCTGCTGTCGCCCTGAATCGGAGGCCCGGACGCGTGACGCTCCCGTGATGACATCGCTTCGCGCCGAACCGTTCCCTTTCGCGTCGCGGGGCCAAAGGCGCTTCGGGATGCCGTTTTAAGCTTCGCGGGGGCGTAGGCGAGGCTATGGGTATCACGTACGAAGACTTCCTCGACCTCGACTACGAACCGACCGACGAGGACCTCGTCTGCACCTTCCGTATCGACCCCGCGACGGGGATGTCGAAGGAGGCGGCGGCGAGTCGCGTGGCCTCGGAGTCCTCCAACGGGACGTGGGCGGCCCTCCAGACCGGCGCAGACTTCACCGACATGGGCGCGACGACGTTCGACATCGACGGCGACCTGATTCGGGTCGCCTACCCCGCCGGGCTGTTCGAACCCGGCAATATGCCGCAGGTGCTGTCGTGCATCGCCGGCAACATCATGGGTATGAAGGCGGTCGACACGATTCGCCTCCTCGACTGCGAGTGGCCCGAATCGGTCGTCTCGGCGTACCCCGGCCCGCTGTACGGGTCGTCGGTCCGCGAGGAGATATTCGGCGTCACCGACCGCCCCATCACGGCGACGGTGCCCAAGCCGAAAGTCGGCCTCTCGACGGCGGCGCACGCGCAGGTCGGCTACGACGCGTGGGTCGGCGGCGTCGACCTCCTGAAGGACGACGAGAACCTGACCGACCAGGCGTTCAACCCCTTTTCGGACCGCCTGACCGAGTCGCTGTCGCTCCGCGACGACGCCGAAGACGAGACGGGCGAGAAGAAATCCTACCTCATCAACGTCACCGCCGACACCCAGACGATGCTCGACCGGGTGGACGAGGTGGCCGCGCAGGGCGGCGAGTACGTCATGGTAGACATCATCACCGCGGGCTGGGCGGGCCTCCAGACCGTCCGCGAGCGCACCGAGAAACACGGTCTCGCCATCCACGCCCACCGCGCCATGCACGCCGCCTTCGACCGGCTCCCGGCTCACGGCGTCTCGATGCGGGTGCTCGCGCAGATAAGTCGCCTCTGCGGCGTCGACCAACTCCACACCGGCACCGCCGGCCTCGGCAAACTCGCCAACGAGGACACCGTCGGCATCAATGACTGGCTCACCGGCGACCTGTACGGGACGACCGACGTGCTGCCGGTCGCCTCCGGCGGACTCCACCCCGGTCTACTCCCTGACCTGCTCGACGCCACGGGGACGAACGTCTGCGTCCAACTCGGCGGCGGCATCCACGGCCACCCCGACGGTACCCGCGCTGGCGCGGTCGCGCTCCGGTCGGCCATCGACGCCTACGCCGAGGGGCGGTCAATCACCGAGGCCGCCGAGGAGACGCCCGAACTCGCCGTCGCCCTCGATAAGTGGGGGACGGAGACGCCGCGGTAGGCGGAGAGGAACGGCGCGGTCTCCTCGCGTTCGCAATTGTTGCTGTTTTGTGACAATGGTTCGAAACGTGTTGAGTGATTATTGCAATACCGAGTGCGAGTCTCGGCCCGCTATTTGGCGGGAATCACGAGGGAATCCGGGGTCCGAGTATCGGTAATAATAACCGGCGAGTGAGATTTATACGGTTGTTTTTGTAGAGCTATATTCAGAGTGAACCGGGCGATTTCTCGGTCAAACAGCGCATACTGAGGAATTCCGGGGGCCGACGATATCAATCAAACCATGAAGATACGAACGAAACTCATCGCGCTCTGTCTCGCCATCTCGCTGATACCCGTGTCAGTCGTCGGCGTCGCAGGCGTCCAAGGGATGAGTAGCATTGGAAACTACGCCCAAGACCAAAGCGAGGCGACGCTCGAATCACAGATTACCGGCGACCTGAATCAGACCGTCGCCGCCCGGCAAGAGGAGATACAAAACCTCCTCGACGCCCGCCGAATCGACGCGCTCGCGCTGGCTGACTCGGCACCGGTGCAGAACTACGAGGCCGCCCGCGACGGGGAGATGGAGCTCGTCCAAGAACAGAGCCAAGCGCAGTTGGGCTACATGGCGCTCCAGATGCGCGCCACCGTCGAGACCACGAAACAGAGCGTCCTTGCGAACCAGTACGGCGGGCAGGACTGGGCGGACCTCTCGCCAGCGCAACAACAGCAGGTGAAAGACCGTGTCGAGGCTCGAATCGCCGGAACCGCCGGAGACGGCGTCCAACAGAGCGGGACGCTCTCCGACGCGTTCCGACCGGGCTACGTCGGGTCGACCGGCTACGCGTTCATCCTCGACGGGAACCTCGATTTCGTCGTCCACCACGGCCTCGAAGACGGGGTTAACACGGTCGACGACGCCGGGATAGCGGCGTTCAATCAGGTGCCCGCCGAAATCGAGTCGAACGCCGCCGTCCGCAACGGCGAGGACTGGGGCATCGTCGAGTACGAGTGGGAAGACACCACCCAAGAGGGCAACCCCGTCGAAGAGAAGTTCGTCGCGTACACCTACCACGAGGACTTCGAATGGGTGCTCGCGCCGAGCGTCTACTACTACGAACTCCAGACGGCCGCCGTCACCGACGCGCGCGACCAGATTAACGACTCGTTCCGGAGCTACCTCGAAACCCGCGCCGTGACCATCGACGGCGAGGAACACCCCGCCTACGACGAGATTCTGTTCACCGACGAGAACGGGCAGGGCATCGTCAAAGCGACGCGCACGGGCGACGGCATCGCCACCGAGTCGGTGTCCGGCACCTCGTTCGCGGACGAGGCGTGGTTCGAGACCGCGACAGAGCTTCAGAAGGGCGAGATCCAGGTGAGCGAGGTGACGACCGTCGACGGCGACGCCGCCGTGTACGTCACCGCGCCGGTGTACCGCGGGGGAGAACTCGCCGGAACCATCACGCTCCAGTTCAACTTCGAACTCCTCAACACGCTCATCGACGACATCCAGGTCGGTGAGACCGGCCACCTGACTATCGTGAGCGAGCGCGGGACGCTGTTGACCGACTCCCGGGAATCGCTCGGCTCCGTCGAGTCCGAAATCGCGGAGAACGCGACGGCGCTTGTCGGCCAGTCCGGCCTGACCACCCACGAGACGACCGGCGACGGCGGCGAGGCGGCTCGCTACTTCGTCGGTTACGCGCCGCTCAACTTCGGTAACGGGCAGTACGAACTCGTCGCCACCGTCCCCGAGTCCGACGTGACGGGGCCGGTCGAACAGCTCGGGCAGGCGATGAACGACCGGGCGGACACCGCTCGAAACATCATGCTCCTGTTAATCGTCGGCATCATCGCGGTCGTCGTCGGCGTCGGCTACGTCGCCGCGCGGTACTTCTCGGAGCCGATAGAGGCGCTCCGGGACCGCGCCAAGTCGCTCGCCCGCGGGCGGTTCGACGACGGCGAGGACATCGACGCCAACGACGACGAACTCGGCGAACTCGTCGAGGCGTTCGACGACATGCAGGAGAACCTCCAACGGCAGGTCTCAGAGCTTCGGACCGCCGGGACGGAACTCGGAGACGGCAATCTCGACCAGGACCTCCGGACCGACCTCCCCGGCGAGTTCGGAGCCATCATGTCCGACCTCGACACCGGGATTCAGAAGCTCCAAGACGGCTTCGTCGAGGTGCAGTCGGTCGCCGACGAGTTCGCTGCGGTGAGCAACGAGACGGTGTCGAGCGCGAAGGAGATAGAGTCCGCGAGTCAGGAGACCGCGCGGTCGGTCGAGGAAATCGCCCACGGCGCGGAACAGCAGACCGAGCGGCTCCAGACGGTCGCCGACGAGATGAACGACCTCTCGGCGACCATCGAGGAGGTCGCCGCCTCCGCCGACGGCGTCGTCCAGTCCGCCAACGAGGCCGTGTCGCTCGCCGACGAGGGGCGCGACCACGCCGCGGAGGCGACAGCCGAGATATCGACCATCGAGACCGAGGCCGACGAGGCGGTCGAGCGGGTCGAAGCCCTCGGCGAGCAGGTGGGCGAAATCAACGAAATCGTCCAGCTCATCAACGACATCGCGGAGCAGACGGACCTGCTCGCGCTCAACGCCTCTATCGAGGCGGCCCGTGCGGGCGAGGCCGGCGAGGGCTTCGCCGTCGTCGCCAACGAAATCAAGGCGCTCGCCAAGGAGGCGAGCGAGGCCACGGACGAGGTGGAGTCCCGAATCGGCAGGGTGCGCGAGAGCGCCGACGACACAGTCGACGACATGCAGTCCATGCAGGACAGCGTCGAGAGCGGGTCCGAGACCATCGGCGAGGCCATCGAGATGTTCGACCACATCTCGGGGGCGATTCGAGAGGCCGAACACGGCGTCGAAGAGATTTCGCAGGCGACCGAGAACCAAGCCGTCTCGACCGAGGAGGTCGTCTCGATGGTCGACGACGTGTCGAGCGTGAGCGAGGAGACCACCTCGGAGACGGCGACGGTCTCGGCGGCGACCGAAGAACAGACGGCCGCGATAAACGAGGTCACGCGGAACATCCAACAGGTGTCGGAGTCCGCCCAGTCGCTCAAGGACCTCGTCGGCCGGTTCGACGTCGGCGACGCCGGCGACGCCGGCGGAAGCGACCGCGGTGGCGACGCCGCACCGAGCGAGACGAGTCCCGCCGCGTCGTCGCAGTCGATGAGTCGGGCGGTCACCGACGGGTCGGGGACCGGCCCCGCCTCGCCCTCGGACGACTGAGCCGGCGGCGACGCGCGACACCGCGCGACGCCGGCCGTCCCGCCGCCGACTACCGGTCTACTTCTCCCATTATCGTGTCGAGACTCCCGAGCGCCGCGATGAGGTCCGGGATGTACTCGCCTTCGGCCATCTCGGGGAGCGACTGGAGATTCGAAAACGAGGGGCCGCGAATCTTGAACCGCGCCGGGGTGTCGGTGCCGTCGGCGCGGATGTAGATACCCAACTCACCTTTCGCGGCCTCGACCGCGCGGTAGACCTCGGTGTCGTCGTCCGGTTTGAGGGTGCGCGGGACGTTCGCCTGGATGGTCCGCTCGTCGTCGGGCCAGTCTTCGAGCAGGTCGACACATTGGGCGACGATGGTGGCCGACTCCTCGACCTCGCGGAGGCGGACGAGCAGGCGCGCGAAGTTGTCGCAGCCGTCCTCGACGGCGACCGACCAGTCGAGTTCGTCGTAGTAGCCGTAGGGGTCGTCGCGGCGGAGGTCGTAGTCGATGCCGGAGCCGCGGGCGACCGGCCCCGTCACGCCGTAGTCCTTGGCCACCTCCGGCGGGAGGAGTCCGGTCTCGACCGTGCGGGCCTGCAAAATCTCGTTCGCCGTCAGGAGGTCGTGGTACTCCCGCAGTTTCTCGGGGAGGCCGTCGACGAACGTCCGAATCTTCTCGAAGAACTCCTCGCGGGGTTCGGGGAGGTCCCAGACGACCCCGCCGAGCCGGAAGTAGTTGAACATCAGCCGCTGGCCCGTGAGGTCTTCGAGGATGTTCTGGACGAGTTCGCGGTCCCGCATGGCGTACATGAACGTCGCGGTGAAATCGCCGACGACGTCGAGGGCGTACGCGCCGACCGCGAGCATGTGCGAGAGGATGCGGCTCAGTTCGGCCGCCAGCGTCCGGAGCACCTGCGCGTACTCGGGCACGTCGATATCCGCCAGCGCCTCCGCGGTGCGGGCGTACGCCCACTCGTTCAGGAGGCCGCCGCCGCCCCAGTCCCAGCGGTCGGGGTACGGCATAATCTGATGTCGATAGGTTCCCTGCTGGCACATCTGCTCCTCGCAGCGGTGGATGTAGCCGATGTCGGGCTCCACGTCCGCGACCTGCTCGCCGTCCAGCGTGACTTGCAGATGCATCACGCCGTGAGTCGCCGGGTGGTGCGGCCCGATGTTGAGGAGCATCGTGTTCGTGTCGGCGCGGCCGTCTTCGGCAAGCGGGTTCGCGTTCTCGTCGTACCGGACGACCTGCGGGCGCGTCCGGTCGTAGTCCAGCCCGAGGGGATGACCCTGCCACGTCTCCGGCAGGAGGATGCGGCGCAGGTCCGGGTGGTCTTCGTACTCGATGCCGACGAGGTCGTACGCCTCCCGCTCGTGCCACTCGGCCGTCCGAAACACCGGCGCGGCGGACTCGCTCACCGGGTCCGAGCGCGGCGTCGGGACGACGACGCTCGCCTCTCGGGTCGGGTCGTCGTACGATTTCAGGTGATAGACGGACTCGTAGCGGTCCTCGTACTCCTGTGCGGTTACACACGAGAGGTGGTCGAGACCGAGGTCCTCGCGGAGGGCCGAAAGCGACGACTGCACCGCGTCGGGGCGAATCTGCACCGCGGGTGCGTGAACGTGCTCCTCGGTGGCGAGGACGGCGTCGCCCAACGCCCGCCGGAGCGCGTCGGCGTCGAGGGGACCGGAGGCGTCGTCGGCGAGCGCGGCGGGGTCGTCGTCGGAGTCGGGGGTCTGTCGCGGGCGTTCGAGTGACATGGCGGCTGACATCCGTTCGTTCGTCCGAACGCCGGTTCGGCGTTCTGCCTCACGAGTGCGGCCAGTTTTTATGTCGCGGTCGAATCAACCCGCGGGCATGAAATCGGTCAGGCTTCGCTTCACGCCCGACGACGGGCAGCTGCATCCGATGCACGAGTTCGTCGTCGACCACGAGGCGTTCGAGCGGACCGAACTCCACCACTGGAACCCGACGGTGACCGACAGAAACACCATCGTCTTCGAGGTCGTCGGCTCCGACATCGAGGCCTACGAGGCGGCGCTCGCGGAGACGGAGCGCATCCGGTCGTACGAGGTCTCACAGCTCCCCGGCGACTCGTTTTTCATCGTGGTGAACGAGCGGCTCGACGCCGCGGGCGCGAGACAGACGGCGGCCGTCACGCGGGGCGACCTCATCGTCGTTCCGCCGGTCGTCTTCGACGGCGACGGCACGGTGTCGGTGACGCTCGTCGGCACCGACGACGCCCTCCAGTCGGCGGTCGAGGAGCTGCCGGAGGGTCGCGGCCTCGAAGTCGTGCGGGTGCGGGAGTACACGGGACCGGGGAGCGTCTCCGCCGGGTCGCTGTCGCCCCGCCAGCGCGAGGCCGTCGAGGCCGCCGTCGACTGCGGCTACTACCGCGAGCCGCGGACCGGGGCGGTCGCCGACGTGGCCGCGCGGCTCGACTGCTCGACGAGCACCGCGGCGGAACACCTGCGAAAGGCGGAGATGAAGGTCATGGCCGACCTCGTCGGCGGGCCGTGACCGCCTCCGATCGGCGGCGTCGAACCGACCTGACTACGGTTCGACCCACGGCTCCGAGGTACCTTCTCCGAACAGTTCCCGCATCAGGATGACGACGCTCTCGGGCGGGAACTGCCCGCGCTCGGTGACGATGGCGTCCACGTAGCGCGGCGGCGTCACGTCGAACGCGGGGTTCTCGACTGTCGGGTTGCCGAGGTCCGCGAGCGTCTCGTCGTCGACGACCTCCGCGGTGTCGCGCATCTCGATATCGACGGTGTGGCCGGTCATCGTCCCCGGGTGGAGCTTGAGCGTCTGCGCGGCGACCATGATGGGCGTCCCCCGGTCGCGGGCGTTGACCGCGAGACCGCTCGTCCCGATTTTGTTGATGACGCTCCCGTCGGCCGCGACGGCGTCCGCGCCGACGAGCACGTGGTCCACGTCGTTGAGGTAGCGCCGCGCCGCCGAGTCGACGACGAGCGTGACGGGCACGCCCAGTTCGTCGAGCCGCTTCGCGGTGATGTGCCCCTGGTTTCGCGGCCGCGTCTCCTTGACGACGGCCTCGATGTGTTTTCCCTGCTCGACCGCCGCCTCGACGCACGCCAGCGCGTCCGTCGAGTGACAGTGGGTCATGACGGTGTCGCCGTCGCGGAGGCGGTTCGCGCCGACCTCCCCGAGGTCGGCCTGCGCGCGTTCGAGGCGGGCGCAGAACTCGTCGGCCGACTCGACGACGTTCTGGCGGAGTCCCTCGACGGTCGTACTCGACATGCCGCGGAGGACGTACCGGAGGGCGTTGGGGAGACTCACGGCGGTCGGCCGCGTCTCGTAGAGCGCTCTCGCGGCCGCGCGAAGTTCGCTTCTGAACGCCTCGGCGTCGGCGGCGTCGCTCTCCGTGGCCTGCGTCCGGAGCGCTCGTGCGGCCGCGTCGGCGATAGTCGCCGCGCCGCGAATCTCCATCGTGTCGATTTCCGTCGCGGTGCGCCGGACCTCGGGGTGTACGCGGTCGTCCATGCGAGAACTACGGGCGTCGAATGCAAAAAGGTCGCCGCGGCGAGGGATTTCACACCCGCTCGACCAGCGCCTCGTCGGGGTGTCGCACCCGGACGGTCTCGACGCGCTCGGTGAGCGCCTTCGCGTCGGCGAGTTTGTCCTCGGACTCGGCGTGGACGGTAAACAGCGTCTCGCCGCCGGCGGCCATCTCGCCGACGCGGCGGTGGAGTTCGAGGCCCGCACCGGGGTCTCGCGGCGCGCCGGCCCGGCGGGCGACCTCGTTGACGAGGCGGTTGTTGACGTGCGTGACCACGCCGTCCCGGTCGGCGCGGACCGAAATGGTATGCCGGCCGGGCGAGAGGTCCGCGGCCTCCACGTCGGGGTCGCCGTTCTGCGCGGCGAGTATCTCGCGGAAGGTTTCTTCGGCCTGCCCCGAGTCCAGAATCTCGGCGGCGTCGGCGTCGACGCCGGTGGATTCGAACAGCAGGTCTGCGAGGCGAATCGCCTTTATCCGCAGGTCGTTCGGGCCGCCGCCGGCGAGCGTGGCGAGGACCTCGCGGGCTTCGAGCACGGGGCCGACGCCGCGGCCGACCGGCGCGGCCCCGGTCGTGATGGCGCACTCGACGGCCATCCCGAGGTGGTCACCGACGCGGTTGAAGTCCTCCGCGAGTTCGCGCGCCTCCGCGAGGCTCTCGACTTTCGCGCCCTCGCCGTAGGGGATGTCGACGACGACGTTTGTCGAGCCGGCGCTCTTCTTCTTCGAGAGGACGGAGGCGATGAGCTGTCCTTTGGGGTCGATAGAAAGCGGCGTCTCGGCGCGGATGATGCGGTCGTCGACCGGCGAGAGGTTCACCGCGCCGCCCCAGACGAGACAGCCGCCGGTCTTCCCGACGATATCGCGTATCTCCGCGACGGAGAACGCCACGTCGCAGATGACTTCCATCGTGTCGGCGGTGCCCGCGGCCGAGGTGACGGCTCGCGAGGAAGTCTTCGGAATCTTCAGCCCCGCCGCGGCGACGATGGGGACGAGAATCGGCGTGACGCGGTTGCCCGCGACGCCCCCGATGGAGTGCTTGTCGGCGATGACCGGCTCCTCCCACGCGATGGTCTCGCCCACGTCCGCCATCGACTCCGTGAGGTGCATCGTCTCCTCCATGGACAGCCCGTTGGTGTAGGTCGCGGAGACGTACGCCCCGAGTTCCACGTCGGCGAGGCGCTCATCGTAGATGTCGCGGACGATTTGGGACAGTTCGTCGGCTTCGAGCTCGATGTCGTCAAGCTTCTTGCGGATGTAGTACACCGAGTCGGGCTGCGGCGCGACCGACACCTCCACGTCGCCCTCGATGTGGCCGAGGCGGCGCGTCACGCCGAGGGTCCCCTCGGAGACGAGCTCGTCCGTCAGCTCAACGATGCCGATGGCCGTCCGCTCGCCCCACCGGAGTTGGATGCGTTCGAGCGCGTGGACCCCGAGTTCGGCCGCGTCGCTCTCGTTCAGGAGGACCGTCGGCGACCGAGTTCCGATGTCGATGTGCTCGGCGACGAGTTGCATACCCGACGGTCGGGCGAGAGAGTCAATAAATCGACCCCGAGTCTCGGGGACCGAGAACGCTTACGCGAGGTGGGCTTCGACGAGGTTCTTCAGGTCGTCGTAACCGCGGACGCCGACGAGCTGTTCGACCGCCTCGCCGTCGGCAAACAACACCATCGTCGGGACGCCCCGGACCTGGTACTGGGCGGCGAGCTCCTGGTTCGCGTCCACGTCGACCTTGGCGACCGCGGCGTCGGTGTTCTCCGCGAGCTTCTTCACGGTGGGTTCGAGCATCTTGCACGGACCACACCAATCCGCGTAGAAGTCCACGAGCACCACGTCGTACGAGGCGACGGCGTCGTCCAGCTCGTCCGCGCCGTCGACGTGGATGGGCTCTGCCGGGCCAGCCGCGGCTTCTTTCGCCGCACTCCCGCCGTCGCCGCGGAGCTTGGATTCGAGTTGTTCGCGTTTCTGCTTCCGGATGTCGGTCAGTTCGTCGTCGGACATACCTACCGATACCGGCCGCGACGTAATAACGGTTTTGCACAATTCGAGCAATAATATCTCCAAAGAGTGGTTCGTGGTGACAGACGGCACGCTCCGGAGACGCCGCTGTGGGTTGCGACCGAGAGACGAGACAGAGACGGCGGCGACGCGACCGCGAGTTACGGGTTGGTTCGGGGGCGGCTCGGGAAGTTCGAAAGCCGCCTTTCGGTCCGGCTCAGTCGACGTACAGCGAGTAGGTGATGACCGCGAAGCCGATGAGCGTCAGCACCGAGTCGATGAGCAGTCCGGTGGCGAGGTCGACGTTGAGAATCACGTCGAGCGCGCCGCCGAGCATCGCGCCGAGGGTGACGACGCCGAAGCCGAGCGCGAGCGCGCGGAGCGACGCCGCTCCCGTGTTCCGGTACGCCTTGTAGCTGAAGTAGGTGATGAGCCCGCCGAGGACGAGGATGCCCGTCTTGACGACGATAATCATCGTCGTAATCGTCGGCGAGGCGCTGAGGTGCCCCATCAGGTCTCCCTCCGGACCCGCGACCAGATGTCCGCGAGGCGTTCGTCGGGCGTCTGCTCGGGGCGGCCGACCGCGACGTCGAAGTCGCGCTCGTCGTTGAGGGCGATTCGCACCTCGTCGAAGGCGACCTCGTAGGTCGTCGCGTGGTGACCGTCCGCGCGAATCTGGGTCCCCTCGGAGAGGAGCGCCGCGTCCGTGAGCAGGTCCAGCTTCCTGTACGTCGTCGAAAGCGGGATGTCACACGTATCTGAGATTTCGCTTGCCGTCATGGGTTCTTCGAGTCCTCTGATGATGGCTCGGGCGTCCGCGTCGTCGAGCGCGTCGAGCACCGCCGTCAGTTCGGCCGACTCCATCGCGGACCGGTCGCGCGCCATTATCCAGAACTCCGGCGAGAGCCTTATTAACCCTCCGGGTCGGCCTCGTCGGCGTCCGCGGTCTCGGCGTCTGTATCGTACGCGCCCTCCATTCTGAGGGTCCCCGCGCGAGCCAACACCGCGGGGGTTCGACAGACGCCCGGCGCGCCCGTCGCCTGCGGCACCGCGCAGTTGTTGCAGTTCTCGCAGACGACCCGCGTGTCGGCCGACACGTCGCGGCCGAGCAGTCGCGCCGGGAGTTCCGGTTCGGCGTAGAACGGCCGGGCCATCCCGACGGCGTCGCAGGCGTCTCCGAGCAGTCGGTCGATTTCGCCGCGCTCGCGGATGCCGCCCTCGCAGAGCACGGGCGCCGAGACGGCGTCGCGGACGCGGCGGCACAGGTCCGCGTTCCACGCCGGGTCGAAGTCGTACCACGCGGCCTCGATTCGGTTGCCGAGTTCGACGAGCCGCGCCCGGAGCGGGCCGCCGAAGGCCGCGGCGTAGCCGTCGCGGTAGCGGTCGTCGCGCCACGCGCGGGCCGGGAACGACCCGCGGACGATGCTCGCGTCCCAGAACACCGACCCCGAGACGGGGACGAGCGCGTCGTAGCCCGCGTCGTCGAGGCGGCGACAGATTCCGACCGCGTCGTCCTCGGTCAGGCGTCGGCGGATGCCGGGCGGCGCGGCCGTCTCGGCCGGCACTTTCGTCGTGAGCGGCACGTCGCCCGCCCGCGAGCGCACCTCGTCGGAGACGACCTCCAGAAATCGGACGCCGTCCCCGAACTCGTCGTCCCGGCGGTTGTAGAACGGCGAGAGGAACTGGTGGACGATGCCCATGTTCGCGCCGGCGACGTGGACCACGTCGTAGCCGGCGTCGACGGCCATCGCCGCGGAGCGACCGAAGTCGGCCGCGAGGTCGTACACCTCGTCGGTCGTCATGACGTGCGCGTCGTAGTCGAGGAAGCCGAGGGCGTCGAGCAGTCTGAGGAGTCGCGGCGGCCGGGAGACGGCGAGCTGTCGCAGGTCGGGGTGGTCGCGTCGGTACGCGGCGTGCCACGTCTCCATGCTCCGCAGGCCGCCGTACTCCAACTGGACCGCGACGGCCGAGCCGTGGTCGTGGAGTCGCTCCGTCACCGCCGACAGCGACGCCGCGAACTCGGAGTCGGCGATTCGCGTCATCCCCGGCGCGGCACAGCCGCCCGTCTCGCGGACGATAGTCGCGCCCTGACAGACGAGGCCCGCGCCGGCCCGCGCCGCGGGTTCGAGTTCCGCCGCGAGGCGCTCGGGCGCGTCGGGACCGGTGCCCGCGCATTCGAGCACCGGCGCGCGGTAGAGCCGGTTTCGGAGCGTGAGCCCGCCGATGTCGAGCGGGTCGTCGAGCCGGGGAGTCGCCATGAGGACGACATGGCGCGCGAGCGACGTAAATCGACGCGGCGGTCGGTCGCCGCCGGTCAACCTTCTTACCCGTCGGCTCCGATGACCGTCCCATGGACCCCGAACCGTTCAGGTACGACTCGGAGGTGCCGCCGGGCGAGGTGCGCCACCTCAGATACGAAATCAGCGAGACGTACCTCGGCGACCCCGTCGAGATACCCGTCACCGTCATCAACGGCGAACAGGGCGGGCCGTCGGTCTTCATGACCGCGGCGCTCCACGGCGACGAACTCAACGGCGTGAAGGTGATGCAGGAGGTCGCGAGCCGGTACAACCCCGCGGACATCCACGGCACTATCGTCTGCATCCACGTTGCGAACGTCCCGGGCTACCTCGCCCAACAGCGCTACATCCCCATCTACGACCTCGACCTGAACCGGTCGTTCCCCGGCCGCGACGGCGCGAACACGGCCGAGCGCATGGCGAACCAAATCTACCGCCGGTTCGTCGAGCCCTGCGACCTCGGCATCGACTTCCACACCTCGACGCGCAACCGGACGACCATGTACCACGTCCGCGCCGACATGAGCCGACCCGAGGTCGCCCGCCTCGCGCGGTCGTTCGGCGCGAACCTCATCCTCTCGGGCGAGGCCGAGGCGAGTTCGCTCCGCACCGTCGCCACCAACGACGGGATTCCGACCATCACCGTCGAGATGGGTCGCGCCCACCGCTTCCAGCCGGCGATGGTCGACCGCGCGCTCGACGGCGTCGAGAGCGTTCTCGCCGAGTACGGCGTCCTCCCGGACGAGGCGGTCAGCTGGCCGGGTTGGACGCGCGTCATCGACTCCGCGACGGACAAGACGTGGCTCCGCGCCGACGTGGGCGGCCTCGTCGAGATGCAGTACGGCGACGTGCCGCTGGTCCACGAGGGCGACACCATCTGCACCATCTCGGACCACTTCAAGACGAGAGAAAAGCGCGTCTCGGCTCCCTTCACCGGCCTCGTCGCCGGCGTCCTCCAGAACCCGGTCGCCGCCCCCGGCCACCCGTTGTGTCACCTCGTCAGCGTCGACGACGCGACGCTCCGCGAGATAGAGCGCGAAATCGAGGCCGGCGAGTTCACGGAGCGCCCGTGGAGTTAGGGCGGACGCGGTGAACGCGTCGCCGACGACGCCGCCCGGTCAGTCGTCCGCGCCGACCTGCTCGTGGGTGTGGTGGAAAAATCGGACGTGCGGCCGGCCGTCGCGTTCGACCGGCTCGAAGCAGACGCGCCGGTAGCGCTCGTTGTCGAGGAGGTTGACGAGCAGGCCGCGGTCGTGGAGCGAGACCGAGTCGTAGGGCGTCGCACAGACGGGACACAGTTCCGGGTCGGTCGCGTCGCTCATGCTCACTCGCCCGTGCCCGAACCGACCGCGTCAGCGACCCGCGAAATCGTCTCGAACTCGTCGTCCGCGTAGGCGACGAACCGAACGTCGCGGAGCGAACTCGGCTCGAACGCCCGAATCTCCTCGCAGATGAGTCGCGCGCCGTCGACGAGGTCGAACCCGGCGACGCCGCAGCCGAGCGCCGGAATCACGAGCGACTCACAGCCGCGGTCGTCCGCGGCTCGAAGGGCGTTTTTTGTGGCGTCGCGGATGCTCGCGGCGGTCGCCTGCCCGTCCCCGTCGTGGGGCATCGCCGCGGCGTGAATCACGACCTCGGCGTCGAGGTCGAAGGCGTCGGTGACGGCGACCGCGCCGAGGTCTATCGGTCCCTTCGCCATCGCGGCCTCGTTCAGTTCGGGGCCGCCGCCGCGACGGAGCGCGCCCGCGACGCCCGACCCCATCCGGAGGCTCGTCCCCGCGGCGTTCACCAGCGCGTCGGCCGACTGGGCGGCGATATCGCCCTGTACGACGGTGAAGTTCACGTCAGGCCAGTCGGTCCATGTCCTCGTCGTCGAGGGCGATGTGCGAGGCCGCCACGTTGTCGCGGAGGTGCGAGACGCTGGACGTGCCGGGGATGGGGAGCATCACGTCCGACCGGTGCAGCAGCCACGCGAGGGCGATTTGCTGGGGCGTCGCGTCGTGTTTCTCCGCGACCGCGGCGACGGCGTCGGCTCGGTCACCGAGGTCGCCCGCGCCGAGCGGGTACCACGGGATGAAGCCGACGCCGTACTTCTCGCAGGCGTCGAGGCTCGCCTCGAACTCGCGGTCACCGATGTTGAACCGGTTCTGGACCGTGGCGATGTCGACGATGTCGCGCGCCTCGTCGAGCTGCTCGACCGAGACGTTCGAGAGGCCGACGTGTCGAATCAGCCCCTCGTCTTTCATCTCCGCGAGCGCGTGGACCGAGTCCTCGAAGGGAACGTGCGGGTCCGGGCGGTGGAGCTGATAGAGGTCGATGGTGTCCACGCGGAGGCGGTCGAGGCTCCCGAGGACGGCGTTCCTGAGGTAGTCGGGGTCGCCGTTGGGCTTCCAGTCGCCGTCGGTGTTGCGGAGCAGGCCGCCCTTCGTGGCGACCACGAGGTCGTCCGGGTAGGGCGCGAGCGCCTCGCCGATGAGGCGCTCGGAGACGGCGGGACCGTAGGAGTCCGCCGTGTCGATGAGGTCGACGCCGTGAGTGAGCGACTCGTGGAGGACCTTCTTCGCGTTCTCCACGTCGTCCGGCTCGCCGATGATGTCGTCGCCGGTGATGCGCATCGCGCCGAAGCCGAGTCGATGCACCGTGAGGTCGCCGCCGATGTCGAACGTGCCGCTGGCGTTTTCGAGTCCCATGGGTGACAGTTCGTCGCCAGACACCTGTGCGTTTCGTTGGGGGAAATCGGCCGCAGGGAACGGAGCGATGCCCGCGACCGCCGAAACCCACACCCGTCGGCGGGCCGAACGGCCGCCATGGACCTCCTGTCGATGCGCTGGCGGCACACGCTGTTCGCCCACTGGCCGGTCGACCCCGAACTCGTGGAGCCCCGACTCCCCGACCGGCTCTCGGTGGCCACCTACGACGGGCGGGCGTGGCTCGGCGTCGTCTCGTTCGACATGACTGACATCCGCCCGCGCGGGTCGCCCATCGGACTGGGGTTCCCCGAGGTGAACCTCCGGACCTACGTCGAACCCGCCGACGGCGGCCCCCGCGGCGTCTACTTCTTCACCCTCGACGCCGCGGACCGCCTCGGCGTGACGATGGCCCGACTGGGCTACCGGCTCCCGTACCACTACGCGAACATCTCGGTCGAGGAGCGAGACGGCGCGGTCGACTACGAGAGCTACCGGCCCGCGACGGCCGAGACGCCGGACGCGCGGTTCGAGGCGACCTACCGGCCGACCGGCGAGGTCCGAACCCTCGACCCCGGGTCGCTCGACGCGTTCCTCGTCGAGAACTACCGCTTCTACACGGACGACTGGCCCGTCGTCATCGGCGACATCGACCACGACCCGTGGCCGATACGGGACGTGGAGGCCGAGATTCGCGCGAACACGATGTTCGAGGCCTGCGGCTTCGACCACCCCGGCGGCGACCCGATACTCCACTACGCGGCCGACCTCGACGTGACGGCGAAGCCGCCCGCGGTGCTTCGGTGAGGTTGGTCGCCTCGCCGCTGTCGCTCACTCGCTGCGTGCGCATGAGGCTGCGCCACCCGCCTCGCCCGCCCGAAGGTGAAACCTTCAAGCATCGCTGAACTAACCCGACGGACATGGCACTCATCGACACCGTGATGGCAACGCTCCACCTCGTCGTCGGCGGTCTCTGGACGGGGAGCGTCCTCTTTTTCGCGCTCGCCGTGTTACCGACCGCTCGCGCCGGAAACATCCGCGCCGCCGCGTTCGAATCGGTCGTCTCGCGCCTGACGATGTGGTCCCGCGGGGCCTCGCTCGTGATGTTCGCCACCGGCGGCCACCTCGCCGGCACGCGCTACACCGTCGACAGCCTGTTCGGCTCCGGCCGCGGCCACCTCGTCCTCGGGATGCTCGCGCTCTGGTTCGTCCTGACCGGCCTCGTGGAAGTCGGCCGCGCCCGCGCCAAAGACGGCCTCGCGGAGAAGAAGGTCCGCACGCCCGCCGAGAAGGCCGCACCGTTCTACCTCGGTGCCGCGTTCGTCGCCGTCCTGCTCCTCGTCGACGCCGGCCTGCTCCTCAACTGACGCCGGCCCCGACTCCCGAGGACTCCGTAGAGTATCCATATCTACGTTCGAAAATATATATTCTGTACGACATGTTTATGGGCTCGGTCCGGGTGGGTCCACGTGTATGCACGGGGACGAGACGCGCGCCACCGAGTCGCCGCTTCGAATCGAGCTGTGTCCCGACACCGGGCGGATACGCGTCCACCGGGAGACCGCGCTGGGGACGTTCACGCGGACCATCGACCGATGAGTCCGGACGCCCCGCCGACAATCGGGGAGACGCCGGTTGGGAGCCCCGACGAGCGCGGTCCCGGTCCCGTGCTCGCACGCCTCGGCCGGCCGGTCTCGGAGACGCCGACCCGGCTCGCGGTCGTTTCCGACCCGCACGTCACGCCGACGGGCTCCGGTACGTGGAAGGCCTACCACCGGAGCGAGACGCGGCTTCGAACCGCCGTCTCGACCATCTCCGACCTCGACGTCGACGCGACGGTCCTCCTCGGCGACCTGACCCGCGACGGTCGCCCCGAGGAGTACGACGTGGTCGACGAACTCCTCCGCGACCTGCCGGGGCCGCGGGTCGCGGTGCCCGGCAACCACGACGTGCCGAAGCGCTGGGACGACTACGACGCCCCGACGCCGGCCGAGTTCGCGGCGCGCTACGCCGACGGCTCCCTCCCGTTCGTCCGCCGGGTCGGCGGCGTCGACGTCGTCGGCCTCGACTCCGCCAGCGGCGGCCCGGACCTCGCTCTCACCGACACCCACGAGGGGGCCGTTCCCGACGCCCAACTCCGCTGGCTCGACACCGTCCTCGCTGACGCGACGACCCCAATCGTCGTCCTCCACCACAACGTCTTCCACCCTCGCCGCCACACCGGCCAGTTCCCCGACGCCGACTTCTACCAACTCCGCAACGCCGACGAACTCGCCGCGGTGCTCGCGCGCCACGACGTGCCGCTCGTGCTCTCCGGACACATCCACTGGCCCGCGACGGCCGTGCGAGCCGGCGTCCGCGAACTCATCGCCCCGGCGACCTGCTCGTTCCCGCAGTCGTTCGTCGTGGTCGATGTCGACCGCCGCGGGACGACGGTCCGACTCGTCCCGCTCGCGGGGCCGAAGGGCATGGCCGAGGCCTACACCCTCGCCGCCAGCGGGGCCGCTCACGGACAGGGCATCGTCGCGCACGCCGACCGCGGACAGCTGTCGGCGCTCCCGCTCGTCGACGAGCGGACGCCGCCGCGACGGGTCGTCGGCTCGGACGTTCCGGGGGCGGTTCGATGGCGGTGAGTCTCGACCGCCTCGACGACGCCCGCGAGGCACTTCGCGCCGAGCGCCGCCGCTGCGTGGACGAACGCGAGGCGTTTCGGGCGTTCCGCCGCGAGGTCGCCGCGTCGCAGGCGACGGCGTCGGCTCCGAATCAGGCCCCAGCGGCCGGGACGCTCGTGGGCCAGCGGGGCGGGCGGGGGCGAACCGACGCCGCGCTCTCCGGCCTGCGCCGGAGCTACGAGCGGACCGTGATGTCCGTCCCGCACTACGACGAGGAGTACGGCGACGACTTCGAGGAGAGCTTCGCCGCCGAGTTCGGCCCGGACGTTGCGACCGCGTTCCGGTCCGCGAGCGTTCTCTCGGCCCCGCTCCGGCGCACGATTGCAGCGGCCGCCGCCTCGTCGCTGGACGAACGCGGGCAGTTCATCGACGTCGTCGACGAGGAGGCCGAATCCGTGGCGTCGATGCGCGACGATATCGCATCCCTCCTCGGGCGGCTCGATGACCTCGACAGAACGCCGCTGTCCGACCGCGGCTTCGACGCGCTGTTGGCGCTTTACGAGGAGCTTTCGGCGCTTCGCGAGCGACTCGAAGCACTCGTCGCGGCGCGACAGGCGACGATTTCCCACCATCGGCGGACGCTCTCCGGGCTGGTTCCGGACGTGACGGAGTTCTTCTACGCCGACCTGTCGGTCCGGTACCCGGTGCTCGCGACGCTCGCGGCGGTCGGCGCGACGCTCGCCACCGCGACCCGCCGGGTCGAGCGCCACCTCGCCGCCACCCCGTAAGCCGATTCGGGCGCGGCCACAGTTATTTATCCGTTCGAGGAGACGCCGGAGTGTACGATGTTCACGCGCTCGGAGGGATTCCCGTGAATCGCCTCCACCCCCGTATCCGTCTTCTCTGGGTCGCCCGAGCGGTCGTGTTCGCGCTCGTCGCCGGCGGCGTAGCGACCGCAGCGACGCTGTTCGCGCCCGTCTCGATACCGACGTTCGTCCCCGTCGCGGTCGGCGTCCTCTTCCTCGTCGTCGGCGTCGCCGTCGCGCTCCTCCGGTATCGGGCGTGGGGCTACGAGGTCCGCGACGACTCGCTGTACCTCCAACGCGGCGTCCTCACCAAGGTCAACACCGTGGTCCCGTTCGTCCGGGTCCAGCACGTCGACTCGGCCCGCGGCCCGCTCGAACGGCTCGTCGGCCTCGCATCGACCGTCGTCTACACCGCCGGCTCCCGCGGGGCCGACGTGGCGATTCCGGGGCTCACTCCGGAGGGCGCAGAGGACCTTCAGGACCGACTGAAGCGCCTCGCAATCGCGTCCGAGGGCGACGACGCGGTATGACCCGGCTGTCGCCGCTCTCGGTTCCCTATCGGGCGGTCCAGCGCAGCGCCAGCATCGCCTTCGCGCTCGCGTTCCTCGCGTTCACCGGCGGGACCACGTTCGGCGGGTTCCTCGGCGGTCTCGGCGCGGTCGCGCTCGTCGGCGTCGTCGTGGTCGCCATCGCCGGCTACGAACTCGCCTACTTCCGCCGGTTCGAGTACGAACTCACGCCGGACACGCTGGACATCCGGTCGGGCGTGTTCTCCCGGCGCAACCGCGAAATCCCCTACCGGCGCATCCAGAACGTCGACATCTCCCGCAACGTCGCCCAGCGGCTGGTCGGTATCGCCGCCGTGGACCTCGAAACCGCGGGCGGCGGCGAGACCGAAGGCAGTCTCCGCTTCGTCAGCTACGAGGAGGCCCGCCGCATCCAGTCGGAGGTCGCCCGCCTGAAACGCGGCGGTACAGACGGCGACGCGTCCGAACCCGAACAGGAACTGCTGTTCGAACTGACGCCCCGCGAGTTGGCCATCGTCGGCGCGCTGTCGTTCGACCTCCGACTGCCCGGACTCGTCTTCGTGTTCGGGTCGACCGTCTTCCCCATCGTCGCGTCGTACGTGGACGTGCCGGTCCCCGCCGGGAGCGCCGCGGCCGCGGGGGTCGGCATCGTCGCGCTCGTCCTCCTCGTCGCGCTCGTCTCGTGGGCCGCCGGCTTCGCCTCCGCGGTGGTGAACTACTACGGCTTCCGGCTGAGCCGCGTCGGTGACGAACTCCAGTACGAACGCGGCCTCCTCCAGCGCTACAACGGGTCGATTCCGCTCGACAAACTCCAGACGCTCACCGTCGAGGACAACCCCCTGAAGCGCCGGTTCGGCTACGCGACGCTCCTCGTCGAGACCGCGGGCTACGCCCCCAGCTCCGACGGGACAAACGGGTCCGGCGGCGGCGGTCGCGGCTCCGAGGCGGCCATCCCGCTCGCGACCCGCGACCGCGTGCTCGGCCTCGTTGCCGACCTCGAAGGCGTCGAGCTGCCGACGTTCGAGGGGCCGCCGACGCGCATCCGCCGGCGCTACGCCGTCCGCTACTCGCTCGTCCTCGGGGTTGCGACGCTCGCGCTCTACGGCGCGGACCGGCTCCTCCCGCAGGAGATCCCGTGGTTCGTCCCGCTGGCGCTCGTCCCGGTGGCCGTCGTCGCCGGCGCGCTCCAGTGGCGGCACCGCGGCTACGCGCTCACCGAGGACCACATCGTCACCCGAAACGGATTCTGGAAGCGCGAGACGCGCTTCGTCCCCTACTACCGGGTGCAGACGGTCATCGAGCGCCGGACGATTTTCCAGCGTCGCTGGCGGGTCTCGACGGTCACGGCCGACACCGCGGGGAGCATCTCTCTCGTCGGTGGCGACGCGACCGCCGTCGACATCGAAGTCATCGACGCGGCGGAGCTTCGAGAGACGCTGAACGACCGCCTCCGCGAGGCGCTTTCGGCGCGCCGCGAGGCCCGACAGCAGTCCCGACACGCCGCACTCGGCATCCGCGCCGCGGAGCCGGACCGCGACGCCGACGCATCGGATTCGGTGGCAGTCACCGACGCCGAGGCCGACGTGAGCCAGACCCCCGAGTTCGTCGAGGAAGCCGAACCCGCGGCCGCCGGGGGCGACGCCGACGCTGAAGATGCTGCGGACACTGGAGACACCGACGACGCTGACACCGACGACAACGCAGACACCGAGGACGACGCCGACGAGCCGGCGAGAGCGGACGACCCCTTCATCTGGGGCGAGTCGGTCGAGTCTGAGGGCGAGGACGACGAAGACGCGGACGACCCCGATGAATCGAGCGACGAGCGGGATGCTATATAGAGTCGGGACGAAACGTAATCCAATGACGCGAACAGTGCTGGAGTCGCTCTTGACCGGGAACGCGCGACACGTCGAGAGCCTCGGCGTCGACCACTTCGAGGGCGTCCGCGAGGCGCAGTCGCCGGCGGTCGTCTCGGTGAGCTGTTCGGACTCCCGCGTCCCCGCCGACGCGGTCTGGAGCGCCGACGAGGCCGGCGAGCTGTTCACGTCGGTCAACGTCGGCAACCAAGTGTGGACCGATGTCGACGGGCGACTCGTCGTCAACGACGCCGTCGGCTACGCCGTCTCGGCGCTCAAGTCGACCGACGTGGTCGTCCTCGGCCACACGGGCTGTGGCGCGGTGACGGCCGCCTACGCGACGGCCACCGGCGAGAGTGTCGGGGACCTGCCCGCGTCGGTCGAAGCCGCCGTCTCGCGGCTCGTCCCGCTCGTCGAGGAGGCCCGCGAACTCGGCGTGTTCGACGCGGACACGCCGGGCGGCGAGGCGGTCAACCGACTCGTCGAGTACGCGGTCGTCCGGCAGGTGGAGTACCTCACCGAGAGCGACGAGGTGCCAGAAGCGACCGACTGCTGGGGCTTCGTCTACGACTTCCAGCGCGTCTACGGCGACGACGACGGCGCGGCCTATCTCGTCGCGGCCAACGGCGAGTCGGACCCCGACGCGCTCGCGGACGTGGTTCCCGAGGGGTTTGAGGGGCGCGTGCGGTCGATTCGATAAAAGAGGTTGGCGGGCGGTTCGGTTCGGGTTCGGTTCGGGTTCGGTTCGGGTTCGGATTTAGTCGTCCCGAGCGTCGTCGATGATATTCGAGAACTCGCGGGCCGTTTCGGTGATGACCTCGAAGTCGCCGTTTTCGATTGCCTCGTCGTCCATGAGCGCGCCGCCCGCGCCGACGACGACCGCGCCGGCTTCGATGTAGTCCGCGGCGTTGTCGAGACCGACGCCGCCGGTCGGCATCATCGGAATCTGCGGGAGCGGCCCCTTCATGCTCTTGAGGTGACCGGGGCCGAGCGAGGAGGCGGGGAACACCTTCACGAGGTCCGCGCCCGCGGAGTACGCGTCGGTCGCCTCGGTCGGCGTCAGGATGCCCGGCGCGACGAGCGTCCCGTAGCGGTTGCAGGTCTCGACGACGCCCTCGTCGAAGTTCGGTCCGACGACGAACTCCGCGCCGGCCTGAATGGCCGCGTTGGCGGTCGGGGCGTCGAGAACGGTCCCGGCGCCGACGATTGCCTCGTTGTCCGAGAAGGACGCCGACACCTCGCGGATGAGGTCCATCGCGTCGGGGTTGTCGGCCGTGATTTCGTAGGCGGTGACGCCGCCCTCGTGGAGCGCGTCGGCCACGTCGATGATGGTGTCCGCGTCCGCGCCGCGCATCACCGCGACGACGCCGCTGTCGGCGAGTCGTTGCATGTCCTCGTGTACGTCGAGTGCGACCATCGTTGTCTCGACGTTTACTACATATAGTATTAAATTGGGGGCCTCGCGGCATCGCTTCGGTCGCACGACGGGGGCTGCGGCGGCAGTCGCATCCTCGTGAGTGAGCCCGAGAGAGAATAATTTTTTGACAGTTCTGTGCGAACTACGACCGTGTCACCGACATCGACGACGCCCACGGACGGCGGTTCGAACGTCGTTCCGCCGGATAAATCGCTGTTCGCCGAAATCGCACCGTTCCGGCTGGCCGTCGGCGTCGTCTTCTGCGCGTTCGCCGTCGCCGCGGTCGCGTTCGGCTGGCTCCCGCCGATGAGCGCCGACGTGGTCGGCATCGCGCTCCTCTGTGTGGTCTTCCTCGCCGGCGGGTTCGTCCCGTTCAACGGAACCCTCGCGTTCTACGTCGCGCAGGCCGCGGCGTTCCTCGTCTGGGGCGCGCTCCGGTTGGCGGTCGACGGCTTCGACGTGATTCCGCTCCTGTTGGGCGCGGCCGGGGCCGTCGGCCTCGCGGTCTACGGTCGGCGGGCGCTCCGCGACGGGCTCAGGGCGCTGGTCTGAGTCGGCCTCGCTTCGCTCTCGCCTCACTCCCTGACGGTCAACACGGGCACGTCCGAGAGCCTGACGACCCGCTCCGTCGTGCTTCCGAGAATCGCGTGTTCGAGCCCGGTTCGCCCGTGGGTCGCCATCACCACGAGGTCCGCGTCGGCCTCGGCGGTCGCGTCCAGAATCTCCCGGTACGGCACGCCGATTCGGATTTCAGTCGCGCAGTCGACGCCCGCGTCTCCGGCGAGCGATGCGATTTCCTCGACGGCCATCTCGGCGGCGTCGCGGAGGCTCGCGCGCACTCGTTCGACCGGCGCGTCGGCGGCGGTCCACAGCCCGAGGTCGTCGACCTCGATGACCGAGAGGGCGCGAATCGACCCGCCGGACGTACCCGCGAGGTCGATGGCGCGGCGGGCCGCCGCGCGGGAGCGGGCGCTCCCGTCGGTGGGGACGAGAACGGTATCGTACATATCAGTTCATTGGCGTCCCGACGATATCGTCTTTTGTGCCGGCGTCGGAACGCTCGGGGCGACGCCGTCGCTCGTCGGGTCGGAAAACGGAGCATGGAGGTCAGCGGAGCCGTGGTGCGGTCGGCGTCGAGCCCTCAGACGCGGGTGCGCGGTTTGGGGGCGACCCGGCGGACGCTCGCGGCGGCCGCGACGAGCAGGCCGCCGAAGAGGACGGACACGAGGAGCTCCGGAGCGACGGTCAGGCCGTCGATGCCGCCGAACGTCGTAAACAGCGCGTAGCCGGCGACCGCGGTGAGGGCGATGCCGATGACGACCGCGAGGCCGATGCCAGCTTTCATCAAGTCGAGGTTGCTCATGGTCGCTTAGACGTAGGCGAGACGACCGAATATAAACGGAGACTGCTTCCCAGCGTCCGGGAAACTGACCGGGGGTCTCCCACGCTATCGCGGGGGTTTTATGTCGAGTCGGCGGCCGGCGCTGACGGTACTGCGGCGACGGCGCGAAAATCAGGTGTCGAAACTGCAAGTCGGGTCGTCGGCTACGCCGCCGACTCAGACCCCTCGCCGTAGAGCCCGTACAGCACGAACAGCAGGGCGAGGAACAGGAACTCGATGACCGCCACGGCGATGAGCGGGAGTTCGACGTTGAAGAACCCTGCGACCGTGCGCAGTTCGATAGCGACGGGGACGCTAATCGCGATGAGGACGAGCGCCCGCGCCTTCGTGAGCTTCACGCGACCACCCCCCAGAGGGTGTTAAAGGCGCTCGTGACCGTCGTCAACACGAGGTCGACGCCGGCCGAGACGGTCGCCGGGACGGGGAGGCCGCCGCCGAACAGCCCGCCGCCGTTCTGGATGATGCCGGCCAGCGGGAGCGTGTACGCGAGCACGACGAGCACCGCCGCGATACCGGTCCACATCGTCAGGTTGTCGAGGATGCGCGGGCTTCCCTCGGGCCCCGAAAGCGGCTCGGGGAGGTAGGAGTCGACCGGGCGGTCGGACTCCTCGCCGAGCGAGGTCAGGAGGATGTTGAACAGGAACAGCACCACCGACAGGAACAGGAGCGTCCCGCCGAGGGCAATCTGCACCCGAAGCTCGAAGATACTCCCGATGGGCGTCAGGAACTCGAAGTTCTGGTACTGCGGTTCGGCGGTGCGCCGCGGGATGCCGGCGAGGCCGGCGCGGTGCATCGCGTTCGACATGAACACCATGCCGACGAACCACATGATGACCTGCAGGAGGCCGATGGGGCGGCTGTAAAGCTTCCTGCCCGTGACCTGCGGGACGAGCCAGTACGAACCGGCCATCATCGTCAGCGCGACGGCCGTGCCGACGGTGAGGTGGAAGTGCCCCGGCACCCACAGCGTGTTGTGGATGAGGTAGTTGATGTTCATCCCGGCGTTAATCATGCCGGAGAAGCCGCCGGCGGCGAACATCGCGCCCGCGAGCGCCATGCCGGTGAAGGCGGGGTCGCGCCACGGGAGCGCGCCGAGCCAGCGGAGGTAGCCCTCACCGCCGCGCTGGCGCGCGCCGTGTTCGACGCTGGCGACGACGGTGAACGCGGTCAGCAGCGACGGGAGGAGCAGGAACATCGTGTTCGTCATGGCGATGAATTTGAAGCCCTCCGCGATGCCGGGGTCGAGGTACTGGTGGTGAATCCCGACCGGCGTCGAAAGCAGGAGGAACAACACGAACACCACGCGTGCGAGCGGGTCGCTGAACAGCCGCCCGCCCGCGAGCTTGGGGAGCACGGTGTACCAAAGCAGGTACGCCGGCATCAGCCAGAAGTAGACGATTGGGTGGCCGAAGTACCAAAAGAGCGTCCGCGTCAGAAGCGGGTTGACGCTCTCGATGAGGCCGAGCGACCACGGGATGAGGAAGAACACCACCGAGACGGCGACGCCGAGGGTGGAGATGTACCACATAATCATGGTCGTGAGGACCATGAACGTCTGCAGCGGGATGCGCTCGTCGGGGTGCTCCTGCCGCCACGCGCGGTAGGAGAGGAACCAGTCCGCGCCGGCGAGCCACGTCCCGACGATGAACATCGCGAGGCCGATGTAGAATATCGGATGGGCTTGGAGCGGCGCGTAGAACGTGAACAGCACGTCCGCGCTCATGCCGAGGTTCGGGACGAGGCCGCCGAGGATGGCGACGGTGGCCAGAACCGTGCCCGTCGTCATCAGGCCGACCCACGCCCACGAGAACAGCGCGCTCTCGGCGGGCCGGTCGAGGCTTCTGGCGACCGCCCAGTGGAACACCCCACAGAGGAAGAAGATGGTGAAGACGATGGCGAGCAGCACGCCGTGGCCCGTCAACACCGTGTAGTAGTCCGCCGAGTCGATGACGCGGAGGACGTTCGTGCGGTGAAGCGCCTGAATGAGACCGAAGAAGGCCCCGATGCCGAGCGAGACGAACGCGATGAGGAAACTCGCCTTGATGATTGCCGCCTCGTCGGGGAACTTATCGACGAACTCGCTGCCGCCGCCGGACGCGGTCGCCATCAGTTCTCAGCCTCCCCTTGCGCCTGCTGCTGTTCGTACCAACTGTCGAATTCTCCTTGTTCCATAACCACAATCTTCCCTTCCATCACGTGGTGGCCGGAGCCACAGTACTCGTTGCACAGCATCCCGTACTCGCCGGCCTCTTCGAACTGGACGGTGAACTCCGAGACCTGCCCGGGAATCGCCATCGTGTTCGCGTTCGTGCCGACGACCTCGAAGCCGTGGATGACGTCGGCGGCGGTCACGTGGAAGGTGACCGTGCTGCCGGCGGGAACGCGAAGCGGCTCGGTCGTGCCGGGTTCGAAGACGAACTGGCGAGCGACGACGTACACGTCGTAGCTGTTCTCACCGGTCCGCTCGATGCCGGGGTCGCCGAACTTCGGATGCTGGTCGAGCGTCGCCGGATCGACCGTCCCGCCTTTGTCGTCTATCATCTCGATACCCGCGCCGGCGGCCCCGTACGTAATCGTCCCGATGAACCCGACGATGAGGACGAGCGCCAGCGCCAACCAGAGTTTCTCGTAGGCGTGAATCTCCATCTATCCCACCACCGTGAGACCACGTCCGAGGAACTCGACGAAGTACATGAACACCCACATGCCGATGAGAATCGCCATGTAGATGAGCACGAGCACGAGCGTTCCGACCGGGTCGAAATCGTCGTGTTCGAGTTCGCGAACGATACCGTCGTCGGCCGTCCCGACGATAGAATCCACCGGGGGGTCAGCCTGCCCGGAATCACCTTGGGAATCCGCGTTTGCTGGCACGCCGCCATCAGTGGACGTGCGCGCGGCAGAGGACGCGGCTCCCTCTGCTGTCGAATCAACGGCCATACCCGGTCATGAGGAATAACGGGACTTTAACGCAACACCCCATTCCAACGCGGTGGGAATAGGCGAAATCAGAAACACCGTGGTCGCGAATGGACCGATATGGAACTCACGCCACGGCGCGCCGGAACCGTCGCACTGCTCGCGCTCCTGCCAGCGGTCATCTTCGGCGTGACGCAAAACCCCCTCGCAGGGGTCGTCACGGCCGTCAACGTGCTTCTCATCTCGACAACCATCTACCTCCTCATGAGTCCGACCGAAGGCGGACACGGCCACGACAGCGACGCCGACCCCGAGACCGACGCCGAACACGCCGCCTGAGATGGACGGCGGCATCTCGCTCGGACTGCCGGCCGCGACGCCCGAGGCGGTGGCGTTTCTCCTCGTCGGCCTCTTCGGCGGGGCCCACTGCCTCGGAATGTGCGGCCCGCTCGTCAGCGTTTACGCCGACCGCCTCGCCGACCGCGAGGGCGTCGATAGCCGGTCGCTCACGCTCCGACAGGTCCGCCAACACGCCCTGTTCAACGTCGGGCGAGCGCTGAGTTACGCGGCTATCGGGGCCGTCTTCGCCCTCGTCGGCGGCCTGTTTTTCGACGCGTTCGACTCGGTGGCCGCCGTCGGGAGCGGTGTCCGCGGGACGACCGGTCTGCTCGTCGGAGCCGCTATCATCCTCACCGGCGTCGGCTACCTCGTCGGCCAGTCCGCCGCTATCGACCGGTTCACGCCGGCCGCGGTCACGCGCCTGTTCGGCCGCGTCAGCGGGTGGGCGACCGCCCGCGTCGATAGGCTCGTCGGCGGGCCGCGAATCCTCGGGCTCGGGGCGATTCACGGCCTGCTTCCGTGTCCCATCATCTACCCGGCGTACCTCTACGCCTTCTCGACGGGCGACCCGCTCCGGGCCGCCGCCCTGCTCGGCCTGCTCGGCCTCGGGACGATTCCGACGCTGTTCCTCTACGGGACGCTTCTGGGCCGCGTCTCGGCGCGGCGGCGGGCGACGCTCCACCGGGCGCTCGGCGCGGCGTTCCTCGTCCTCGGCTACATCCCGCTGTCCCACGGGCTGATGCTTCTGGGCGTGTCGGTCCCGCACCTTCACGTGCCCTTCTACCAACCGTTGTGACGATGTCGACCACGACGCGGTCCCGCGGGTCGGCCGGCGGCGGAAGCGACGGCGACGACGGCGAGGGCTGTGACCTCTGCGGCCTGCCGACGCCGACGCCGCCCGTCACCGGCGACGAGGTGGACGGCGAGTTCTGCTGTCGCGGCTGTCTCGAAATCACCCGCGCGCTCGGCGACGCCGCGAGCGCCGACCCCGAGACGGTCGAACGCGAACTCGCGGGCGAGACAGACGAAGTGCCCGACGACGCCGAGCGGACCTACATGGCCGTCGACGGGATGCACTGCGCCACCTGCGAGGCGTTCGTCTCGGGAACCGCGCGGACCTGCGAGGGCGTCTACGCCGCCGAGGCGAGTTACGCCAACGACATGGTCCGCGTCACCTACGACCCCGAAACCGCCGACTTGGACGGGCTGTCGGGGACGCTCGCGCGCTACGGCTACGGCACGCGCGACCCCGAGGAGCGCGAGGCGGCCGAGCGGTCGGACAATCAGGTCGCTCGGTTCGTCATCGGCGGCGGCGTCTTCGGCATGATGGTGATGCTGTGGTACGTCCTGTTTCTGTACCCGACCTACGTCGGCTTCCAGCCGGTGGTCGAACTCGGCGTGTTCGACGGGGTCTACATCCTCGGCAACATCTGGGTGATGACCTCCATCGTCCTGTTCTACACCGGCTTTCCCATCCTCCGGGGGGCGCTCGTCAGCCTCCGCGCCGGCCAGCCGAACATGGACCTGCTCGTCTCGCTGGCGGCGACGAGCGCCTACGTCTACTCGACGGCGGCCGTCCTCGCCGGCGAGACGCACGTCTACTTCGACGTGACCGTCGCCATCATCCTCGTCGTCACGCTCGGCAACTACTACGAGGACCGCATCAAGCGGAAGGCCGCCGGGATGCTCTCGGACCTCGCGGCCTCGCGCGTCTCGGAAGCGCGCCGGCGAGTCGAAGGCGACGCCGACGGCTCCGGCGACACCGCCGTCGAGATGGTCGCGCTCGACGCGCTCGAATCGGGCGACCTCGTGGAGGTCCGACCGGGCGAGCGCGTCCCGGTCGACGGGACGGTCCGCGAGGGGACCGCCGCGGTCGACGAGGCGCTCGTCACCGGCGAGTCGATGCCGCGGACGAAGCGACCCGGCGACGACGTGCTCGGCGGCACCGTCGTCACCGACCGCCCGCTCGTCGTCGCGGTCGGCGAGGACGCGACGAGCACCCTCGACCGACTGGTCGAACTGCTCTGGGACATCCAGAGCGCCCGCACGGGCGTCCAGCGCCTCGCCGACAAACTGGCGACCATCTTCGTCCCGACGGTGCTCGTCCTCGCCGCCGTCGCCTTCGGCTGGACCCTCCTCGGCGGCGGCACGCCGACCGACGCGCTCCTCGTCGGCCTCACGGTCCTCATCGTCTCGTGCCCGTGCGCCCTCGGCCTCGCCACGCCGTTGGCGGTCGCCTCGGGCATCAAGGAGGCCGCGGGCCGGGGTATCGTCGTCGCCTCCGAAGCCGTCTTCGAAGCCGTCCCCGACGTTGACGTGGTCGTCTTCGACAAGACCGGGACGCTCACCGACGGCGACATGGCGGTCCTCCGGGTCGTCGGTGACGGCGAGAACAGTGGGGGCGACGACGAGAACGCCGCGCTCGCCGCGGCCGCCGCGCTCGAACGGTTCTCGGCGCACCCGCTCGCGACCGCCGTCGTGGAGGCGGCCGAAGACCGAATCGAGGCGGCGGGGGCGGATGCGTCGATTCCCGACGTTGCGGCCGACGACGTGACCGTCCACGACCGCGGCGTCTCCGGAGAGGTCGACAGAGGACGCGGGCGCGTCGTCGTCGGTCATCCCTCGCTCCTCCGCGACGAGGGCGTAACGCTCGCTCCGGCCCACGAGGCCGCCGTCGAGGCCGCCCGCGACGAGGGCGCGGTGCCGGTCGTCGTCGGCTGGGGCGGGCGCTCTCGGGCGGTGCTCGTCGTCGGTGACGAACCGCGCGAGGCGTGGGACGACGTGGTCGCGGCCGTCGCCGACGACGGCCGCCGCGAGGTCGTAGTCCTCACGGGCGACTCCGAGCGCGCCGCGCGCCGGTTCCGCGACCACCCGGACGTGGCAGACGTGTTCGCGGGCGTGCCGCCGGAGGCGAAAGCCGAGACGGTCGAACGCCTCCGCGCCCGGGGGACCGTGGCGATGGTCGGTGACGGGAGCAACGACGCGCCCGCGCTCGCCGCCGCCGACATCGGCATCGCGCTCGGCACGGGGACGGACATCGCGGGCGACGCCGCCGACGCGGTGCTCGTCGGCCGCGACATCGACGCGATACCCGAGGTGTTCTCGCTTTCGACCGGGGTGAACCGCCGCATCCGCGGCAACCTCGCGTGGGCGTTCGGCTACAACGCGGTCGCCATCCCGTTGGCCGCCTTCGGCGTGCTCAACCCGCTTTTCGCCGCCGTCGCCATGGGCACGTCGAGCCTGCTCGTCGTCGCCAACTCGGCGCGGTCGCTCGACTGAGTCGCCTTCCCGAGACGGTCACCGAAAGCGGACCAGTCAAGTCGCTCCGTCTCGTCGGGAACGATAATGACAGACGACCCCTTCTCGCTCGCCGTTCCGGAGGGGTGGACCGTCGAGACCGACGTGGACACCGACGAGGCGAGCGCTAAGACCGTCTACGAGTCGCCCGACTCGGACCGGCGCGTCACCATCACCGAGTTCGCGCGCGGGCTGACGCTCTACTGGTGGGTCGACATCTTCGCCTTCGCTGACGGGGAGTGGCACCGCCGCGAGGTCGGCCTCGGTGACTCCTACCGCGACGTGGACGCCGTGAGCGACGCCGCACAGGACGCCCTCGACCGGCTCGCGTCGTCGGGCGAGCGAATCGAATCGGTAGCCGACGACTGATTTATCACGGCCTCGCCGTCGGGCCGTCGCAGTCCGGCACGCACCACCGTTTCATGTGTCGCGGCCGCGAACGTCACGTATGCGAGATATCAGATTCGTCTACACCGTCGGCACCGACCCCGAAACGGTCGCCGAACGCCTGTCGAACGCCTCGTCGGGCGTGCTGTCGCTGGCCGACGGCGGCCGCTCGTATGCGATTCCCGCGCACGTCTCCTACGACGCCGACGGCGGTCGACTCCTGTTCCGACTGACCGATGACGGCGAAAGCGAGAAGTTCGCGTTCATCGAGGAGACGGAGGAGGCGACGTTCGTCTGCTACGAGGACGCCGGCAAAGACTCGTGGAGCATCATGGCCCGCGGGTCGATTCGCGTCCTCCCGGACGACGAGCGCCCCGACGCGGCGACGATAAACGACCTGTTCGGCGGCGTCCGCGTGTTCGACGAGGAGGTCGACGACCTCGAATTCCACCTCGTCGAACTCGAACTCGACGAGCTGACGGGCCGCGAAACCGCCAGATAGTCGCTTCGCGGGTGTCGTCTCGTGGCGTCGTGGCGGGTCAGTAGAACCCGACGACCGGCTCATCGGCCGCGAGCGAGGTCGCAACCACGCGGTCGACGCGGGGGTGCTCACCGAGCCAGCCGGCGATTTCCGCGGCCGTCTCGGCCAGTCGCTCGTCGTCGACCATGTTGAGGACCGGGACGACCCGCGCCGTCTCGGGCACGCCTTTCATCCCGCCGCGGTCGTTCGACAGCACGGCGGCCACGTCCCACTCGGATATCGCGTCGCCGACGGCCGTCCCCGACACGTCGGAGACGAGTTCGGGTCGGTGAACGCGCTCGTCGGAAAGCGGCTCGCCGACGACCCGGACGCTGGCGACCGGACAGACGAGGTCGGCCGTGTCGGGGAGTTGCGGTTCGTCCTCGCCGGGGGCTTTCAGCCAGCGCGAGCGCGCGCCGTCGGCCTTGACGAGCACCACGTCGTCGGTGGCGCGCGCGATTCGGTCGACCGTCGCCGGGTCGTAGCCGCGGTAGCGGTCGGAGCGCTCGCGCTCCGGCACGACGCCGAGCGGGCGGGGTTGCGTCTCCGCGACGGCGGTCTCCGGGTCGTCGGTGACGACCACCTCGGCCACCTCGTCGTCGAAGATTGGGATGCGGACGGTGCTCGTGACCACGCCGTCGAGGTCGCGGGCGAGTCGGTAGAGAAGCGATTTCTTGCCGCCCGCGCCGACGGCGCAGACGAGGTCGTCCGGGCCGATACCGAGGGCGTCGGCGAGCGTCGGAGGCGAGGCACTCGGCGCGGGCGACGCCGACGGGTCAGTCATCGGCCGCCACCTCCGGTTCGACCGTCACGCGGACGGCGCTGTGTTTGTACTCGGGTATCTTCGCCACCGGGTCGAGCGCATCGCCGGTCAGCCGGTTCACGAGCGGGTCGGCGTAGTGGAACGTGGCGAAGACGGTCCCGCGGCGGACGGCGGGCGTCACCTCGGCCGCGACCGCGACCTCGCCGCGGTCGTTTTCGACGCGGACGGTCGCACCGTCGTCGATGCCGCGGGCGGCGGCGTCGTCGGGGTGAATCTGCAAGCTGTCCTCGCCGCGCATCCGCATCAGCACGCCCGAACGTCGGGTGAGCGCGCCGCTGTTGAACTGTTGGAGGACGCGCCCCGTCACGAGGACGAGTTCGTCGGCGGCGACGGGGTCCGCCGGGTCGACGTGTTCGACCACCCGGAACGGGGCAGTCTTCGACCCCGATTCGAACGCGTCGGCGTGGAGGATTGCGGTCCCCTCAGTCGCACCCTCGGGGAACGGCCAGCGCTGGCTCCCCGCGTCGATGCCGTCGTACGACATCCCGGCGTAGATGGGCGTCACCCGCCGGAGTTCGTCGAAGACGCCCTCGGGGGTCGCCGGCGCGTCGAGGCCGGCCACGCGGGCGGCGAACTCCCGGAGGATGTCGAGGTCGGCGCGGGCGTCGCCGGGCGGCGCGACGTTCCGGTTCATCCGGATAACCTGTCGGTCGGTGTTCGTCACCGTCCCCGACTTCTCGGCCCAGACGCTCCCCGGAAGCACCACGTCGGCGAATTCGGCCGTCTCGGTCGGGAACACGTCGTGGACGACGCAGAAGTCGAGGGATTCGAACGCCTCGCGGACGCGGTTCGCGTTCGGCTCGGTCACGGCGGGGTTCTCACCGAAGACGTAGGCCGCCCGCACCTCGTCGCCGAAGCGGTGGGTCGCTTCGACCTCCGTGAGCCCCGGCAGGGCGGGTGGTTCGAACCCCCACACGTCGGCAACGGCGGCGCGGGCGTCGTCGTCGGTGACGGGGCGATACCCCGGCAGGACGTTCGGGAGCGCGCCCACGTCGCCCGCGCCCTGCACGTTGTTCTGCCCGCGGAGCGGGTTGACGCCGGTGCCCACCTTGCCGACGTTGCCGGTCAAAAGCGGGAGGTTGATGAGCGCCTGCACGTTGTCGGTTCCGCAGTGGTGTTGGCTCATCCCCATCCCGGTGAAGACGGCCGCGCGGTCGGCCTCGCCGTAGGCGCTCGCGGCGGCTCTGAGGTCGTCGGGGTCGACGCCGGCGCGCTCGGCCTCAGCGTCGATATCGAGCCCCGAGAGAGACTCGCGGAGCGTCTCGAACCCCGTGGTGCGCTCGGCGACGAACGCCTCGTCGACCAGTCCCTCCTCGACGACGACGGCGGCCATCGCGTTGAGAAGCGGGATGTCGAACCCCGGCTTCACCGGGAGGTGGATGTCCGCCGCCTTCGTCGTCTGGTTCTCGCGGGGGTCGACGTGAATCATCGTCGTCCCCGACTTAAGCGCCGGCAGCAGGTACGAACGGAAGATGACCGGGTGCTGTTCGGCGGGGTTCGCGCCGGTCACGAGGAACACGTCGGCCTCGCCGAGGTCAGAAAGCGAGTTCGTCATCGCCCCCGCGCCGAAGCGGTCGCCCATCGCCGCCACCGTCGAGGCGTGACAGAGCCGCGCGCAGTTGTCGACGTTGTTCGTCCCGAGCGCCCGCGCCGTCTTCTGGAGCAGGTAGTTCTCCTCGTTCGTGCAGTTCGACGACGAGAAGAAGAACGTCGAGTCGGAGCCGTGGTCCGCGACGACGCGGGAGAACTCGCGTTCGATGCGGTCGAACGCCTCGTCCCACGTCGCCTCGACGAGCCGGCCGTTCACTCGCACCAGCGGGGTGGTCAGGCGCTCGTCGTGGTCGACCACGTCCCACGCCGCGGCCCCCTTTGGACAGAGTTCGCCCCGCGTGTTGACCGGGCCGTTCCACCCGACGGCGCTCCCGCGGTCGGCGTCGTAACGGATGCCGCAGCCGACGCCGCAGTACGGACAGACGCTCTCGCTCGATGCCGCCACCCGCTCAGGCACGCTGACACACCACACACATAGTCGAACGTGCGACCCGAACGGTATTCATCGTACCGCCGACTGCGGCGGGGTGAAAATCGCCGGTGGACATACGTCGGTTCGTGTCGTTCGGTCGAACTGTGCACGAGCAGGCAACCGCGCATCGGGAGGCCGAGGAAGCGAGCGGACGCGAGGACGTGCCGTGGCACGCGCTCGAAGGCGAGGCGGCGCTGGAGCGACTCGGGTCGAGCCGCGAGGGTCTCGACGCCGACGACGCGGCCCGCCGACTCGACGAGGAGGGGCCGAACGAACTCGCGGACGAGGAGGGCGTCTCGCCGCTTTCGCTCCTCGTCTCGCAGTTCACCGGGCCGCTCATCCTCCTGCTTTTCGTCGCCGCCGGTCTCTCGCTGGCCGTCGGCCTCCTGCCCGGCCGCGACCCGGGCTACACCGACGCGGCGCTCATCCTGCTCATCCTCTTCGGAAACGGCCTGTTCGGCTTCGTGCAGGACTACCGCGCCGAACAGGCGCTCGCGGCGCTCCGGGAGATGGCGACGCCGGACGCGACGGTCCGACGCGGGGGGTCGATTCGGGCGGTCCCCGCGACCGAGGTCGTGCCGGGCGACGTGGTCGTCCTCGAAGCGGGCGACGCCGTTCCCGCCGACGCCCGCATCCTCACCGCGGCCGACTGCCGCGCCGACGAGTCGACGCTGACCGGCGAGAGCGTCCCGGTGGACAAGGCGGTCGACCCGGTCGAATCCGACGCGGCGCTGGCCGACCGGAGAAGCGTCCTCCACGCCGGAACCACCGTGGTCAGGGGTCGCGCCGAGGCCGTCGTCGTCGCCACCGCGATGGACACCGAACTCGGGGGCATCGCAGACCAACTCGGGCAGGCCCGCCAGCGCGAGACGCCGTTCGAAATCGAGGTCGACCGCCTCGGCCGCCGCATCGGCGTCGGCATCGTCGCGCTCATCCTGCTCATCGCGGCGGTCCAGCTGTTCCTCACCGCGACCGACCCGGTGGTCGTCCTCCTCGTCGCCGTCACGCTCGCCGTCGCGGCCGTCCCCGAGGGCCTCCCGGCGGTCGTCACGCTCACCCTCGCGCTCGGGTCGCGGACGCTCATGGAGCGCAACGCGCTCGTCCGCAACCTCGCGGTCGTCGAGAGCCTCGGCGCGGTCGACTACATCGTCACCGACAAGACGGGGACGCTGACCGAAAACCGCATGACCGTCACCCGCGCGTGGCTCCCCGACGACCGGACGGTCGAACTGGACGGTGGTTCGGATTCGACTGCCGCCGCGTCGGGAGACGGCGACGCGAGCCCCGACGCAGGGGCCGTGTCGGACCCGGACCCGGCGCTCGCGGCGCTGCTGTCCTGCGGTGCCCGCTGCAACGACACCAAGGAACTCGACGGCGGCGACCACCGCGGGGACCCCACCGAAGTCGCGCTCGTGACCGCCGCCGCCGACGCGGGCCTCGACGGCTCGCGCGACCCCGACGACAGGCTCCGCGAAGTCCCCTTCACTTCCGAGCGAAAGCGCATGTCGGTCGTCGTGGACGACTTCGACGCCCCCGGCGACGGCCCCGTCGCGCTCGTGAAGGGCGCGCCCGAGGAAATCGTCGCGCGGTGCGACCGCGTCCTCGTCGACGGGGAAATCGAGGCGTTCACCGACGAGCGCCGCGAGCGCGTCGAGGCGACCGTGGCCGCCTTCGCCGACGACGCGCTCCGCGTGCTCGGGTTCGCCTACGCGCCCGCGGTCGACCCCGACGCCGACGACGAGACGCTCGAATCGGGGCTCGTCCTCCTCGGACTCCAGGGCATGACCGACCCGGCGCGCGAGGGCGTCGCCGAGGCGGTCACCGACTGCCGCGACGCCGGCGTGCAGGTGACGATGGCGACCGGCGACACACCGCGGACCGCCCGCGCCATCGCCCGCGAGGTCGGCATCGACGCCGACTCGGTCGTCACCGGGACCGAGGTGGCCGCCATGGACGACGAGGAACTCGGGCGAGTCGTCGAGGAGACGAACGTGTTCGCCCGCGTCGCGCCCGAGCACAAGGTCCGCATCCTCCGGGCGCTTCAGGACGCGGGCTACACGGTGGCGATGACCGGCGACGGCGTCAACGACGCGCCGGCGCTCGGCAACGCCGACGTGGGCATCGCCATGGGCGACCGTGGGACGCAGGTCGCACAGGGCGCGTCGGACGTGGTGCTCCGCGACGACAACTTCGTCACCATCCGCGACGCCATCGCGGAGGGCCGCGGCATCTTCGACAACATCCGCAAGTTCGTCAACTACCTGCTGTCGGCCAACGCCGGCGAGGTGTTCGTCGTCTTCCTCGGGACGCTCCTCGGCGCGGCGCTGTTCCCCGAGGTGTTCGCGTCCGAGTCGGCGCTCGTCATCACGCCCGTCGCGCTCCTGTGGCTCAACCTCGTCACCGACGGCTTCCCCGCGCTCGCGCTCGGCGCGGACCCCAAGTCGGACGACGTGATGCACAGGCCGCCGCGCCCCCGCGACGAGGGCGTCCTCGACCGCCGGACCGTCGCCTCGATTCTCGGCATCGGCGTCGCGCTCACCGCGACCGGACTGGGCGTGTTCTTCTACGCGCTCTCTCGCTCCGGCGACCTCGTCGTCGCTCAGACGGTGCTGTTTACGTTCCTCGTCACCGCCGAGTTGGTCCGCACGCAGTCGGTTCGGCTCCGCTATCGGCTGTCACCGCTTTCGAACCCGTGGCTCCTCGGTGCGGTCGGCCTGTCGCTCGCGCTCCACCTCGTCCTCCTCTACACGCCGGTCGCGGACCTGTTCGGCGTCGTCCCGCTCGGCCTCACGGAGTGGGGCTGGGTCGCGGGCGCGTTCGTCCCGTTCCTCGTCGCGAACCTGTGTCTGGTGTGGCTCAACGACCGGCTGTTCGCTCCGTGAGCGACCCGAGCGCGCCCATGAGTCGGTCGCGGTAGAGATAGCCGAGGACCGACGCGGCGAGCAACGCGCCGACGAACACCGCGGTGAGTTCGGCGTTGCCGTCGGCGGCGGCCGCGCCCGCGAGGTTCACGAGCAGGAAGCCGGGGAGCCGGCCCACCGCCGCGACGACGACGACCCTGCGAACCGGGATGTCGGTGAGGCCGGCGGCGAAGCAGATGGCGTCGTCGGGGAGGCCGGGGACGAGAAACACGAGAAAGAGGACGGCCAACCCGTGGGTCTCCATCGCGTCGTCGAAGACGGAAAGCGCGTCGGCGGTGACGACGCGCTCGACGTACGGCCGGCCGAGAAATCGCGCGAGCGAGACGGCGAGCGCCGTGCCGAGGACGATGCCGACCATGCTGTAAACCGTCCCCCAGAGCGCGCCGAACAGGTAGCCGCTGGCGAAGCCGAGCGCCTGTCCGGGGATGGGCGCGACGAGCACCTGCGCGATTTGCACGCCGACGAACGCGAGCGGGGCGAGCGTCCCGAATTCGAGGAGCCACGCCCGCAGCGCCGTCGGATTGGCGAGAAACGGAAAGCGGTCGACGAGCGTCGTGCCGACGAGGGCGAGGAGGGCGACGACGACGACGGCGAGCGCGAGCGTCCGCCATCGGTCGCGCCGCGATTCGAAGAGGTCGGGGACTGATACCACGGATACCCACTCGCACGCCGCGGTGAAAAGCCCGGCGCGACCCCTCGCGGCGACTCCGCGAGCGCCCCACCGACCGCGGGAGCGCTTTTGTCCCGAGACGATGTAGTAATAACCGTGATGGATACGATTCTCGTCGCCGTCGACGGCTCCCCGCTGTCGAAGCGCGCGTTCGAACAGGCCCTCTCGCACGCCGACTCGACGGTCGTCGCGCTGCACGTCATCGACCCGACGGACCCGGGTTACAGCGCGCCGTCGGACGCGGACATCAGCACGGAACCGCTCCACGGCTCCGAGGAGTGGTACGAGCGGGCGCAGGAACTCGCGGACGGAATCTTCGAGGAACTCGCGGCGGTTGCCGACGGGAGCGAGGTGGAACTCAGGACCGAGACGCTCCGCGGCGACCCCGCGCGGACCATCGTCGACTTCGCTCGTCGGGAGGGCGTCGACGCCGTCTACCTCGGCGGCCACGGCCGCGCCGGCGAGACGGACCTGCTTTTCGGCAGCGTCGCCGAGTTGGTCGCCGGCCGCGCGCCGATGAGCGTGATGGTCGTCCGCTGACGGGCGCACTCGCGCTCGTTCGCGGTCGCCTCGCGGCCGGCTGTCGCCCCGAGCGACGCGCCTCACGTCACGTCACTCGTCGTCGTCAGCCGGCGGCACGCACAGGACGGGCACGTCCGAGAGCCTGACGACCCGCTCCGCGACGCTCCCGAGCAGGTAGCGCTCCAGCCCGCTCGTCCCGTGGGTCCCCATCACCACGAGGTCGATGTCGCGCTCGTCGCCGTAGTCGATGATGGTCTCGTGGGGCAGGCCGACCCGAATCTCCGTCTCGACGGGCACGTCGCGGTCGGCCGCGCGGTCGGCAACGACACCGACCGCCGTCTCCCCGCGCGTCTGCGAATCGTCGTCGTCGACGGGCGCGTCCGCGTGGCCGGTCCGAACGTCGACGACGTAGAGAACGTGCAGGGCGGCCCCGTAGGTCGCCGCGAGGTCGACCGCGTACTCCGCCGCGCGGACCGCGTGGTCGCTGCCGTCGGTGGGGACGAGAATGTGGTCGAACATACCCGCACAGACGCGCGCCGAGCGAATAAAACCGAACCCGTCCGGACCCGGGGTGGCCGAGCCTTCCGCGTCGCACCCCGAACCGACCACGCCCGTCGCTCTCGCTCGCGTTCCCGATTCCCGGTCACCGGGAAGGATGAGTCCGCCTTATGCCCGAATCGCGCGTACCCTTCACCGGGTGGTGAGGAGCATGCAGACTGACGGTGAACGGAGGGTGGAACTGTGGATTCGTCCGATTCGGGACGGCCTTGGGGAGGAACACCAAGCGCTCGTCGTCCGACTCGAACGGCTCGCGGACGAGGGGGTCGTCGACGACGTGTGCGTCCGAACGTGGGGACGAGAGGTCGATGTGGAGTCCGACACCGCGCCGACGAAGCGCGACGCGGTCGTCCGCGAGCGACTCGCCGAGTGTCGCCACTGGGCGCGAAGGGAAGGGGTCGCGCTCCCGACGCTCGACGAGCGGGCGACGGTCGGGTCGGGGCGGATGGGGCCCGAACACGACGCGGTCGTCCTCCCGCCGACGCTGGGAATCGTCTTCCGGAGCGACGAAATCGAGGTCGTCTACCCGCACGAGCGAGACGAGGGGCTCCGAACGCTCTCCGACTGGGTCGAGACCGCGAGGTCGTCCCTCGGCGTCGACCGCGACCGCGCCGAGGTGTAACCGGGGACCGGCCGTCGATTCCCCGTCGGCTCCCCGTCGGACTCGCCGGACGATAGCCCCCGAGCGAGAGCGGCGAAGCGTCACGCTTACTCGGGACCGTGTAGTGGTCGAGGTATGAACGTCCCCTGCGTCCGCGTGCCCCGCGAGTCGGGCGAGGCGGCGCGCCGACGCCTCGCCGACGCCGGGTTGCTCGACCACGACCACGAGATTACCGTCGACGAGGGGACGCTCTACATCCCCGTCGTCGACGCCGACGCCGTCCCCGACGACTTGGCGGTCGTCGACTTCGAACCCCCGACCCGCGAAACGCAGACCACGCCCGCCGACCTGCTCGGCTTCGAACCCTCCTACGAGCGCCTCGGCGATATCGTCATCCTCGACGAGGACGACCCCGACCGCGCCCGCGAGATTGCCGACGCTATCGTCGCCTCCGACCTCAAGGCCGAGACGGTCGTCAACCGCGCCTCGAAGGTCAAAGGCGAACTCCGCGTCCGCGACTGGGACGTGCTCGTCGGCGACTCGACCGAGACGGTCCACCGCGAGTACGGCCACGAGTTCCGCCTCGACATCGACACCGTCTACTTCTCGCCCCGACTGGCCACCGAGCGCCACCGCGTCGTCGAGGCGATTCAGGAGGGCGAACACGTCTTCGATATGTTCGCCGGCGTCGGCCCGTTCGCCGTCCCGGCCGCCGCCGCGGGCGCGGAGGTCGTCGCCTGCGACCTCAACGAGGCGGCCGTCGCGTTCCTCCGGGAGAACGCCGCGCGGAACGACGTGGCCGACCGACTCACCGCGATTCACGGCGACGTGCGCGAAGTCGCCGCCGACTACGAGGGCTGGGCCGACCGGCTCATCATGAACCTCCCGCACAGCGCCAGTGGCTTCCTCGACACCGCCGTCCGCCTCGCGAGCGACGACTGCGTGATTCACCTCTACGACATCCAACACGAGGACGACCCGTTCGGCCCGGGACTCGCCGCCGTTCGCGCCGCCGCCGAACCGACCTACGAGGTCGACGTCGTGAACGAGCACGTCGTCCGGTCGTACGCCCCCCACGAGTACAACGTCTGTCTCGACGTTCGCCTGACGAAGCGGGGTGAGCGGGCTGGTGGCGACCGACAGACGCCGGGGTGATTCGCAAGTCTTAATTACGTAACCGGGGTACGAAAGAATGCGTTCGAAAGCCCACCGCGCCGGTGTAGCTCAGCTGGCAGAGCGATTCCTTCGTAAGGAATAGGCCGAGGGTTCAAATCCCTCCACCGGCTCTTTCTGTCGAACGAAGTGAGGCGAAGAGCCCTGCGTGGAGGATTTGAAGCAGGGAGCAAATCGAAGATTTGCGACCGAGGTTCACAATCCTCTCCACCGGCTCTTTCTACCGAACACAGTCCGATTGAAGAGCCTTGCGTGGAGGGAGTTGAGCCAGCGAGCAACGCGGAGCGTTGCGAGTGAGGTTCACAATCTCCGCCACCGGCTTACGTTTTCAGCGAACTAATTCGTCGAGCACCCCGTGTGCGCGGCCCCTCGTGAGCAGACGGGTGTGAGCAACTAATGGGGTTGAGGAGCCGAAGACTTGGTCACACAAACGGCAACGACCGTCTGCTAGAACGTCAGCCGTTCGAGCAGTCGCTGTGCGAACGTCGGCTGTTGGGAGTCGTGTGGGTAGACGGTGATTGTCGTACAGCGCGGGGGCGTGCCGGCCGGTCGGTCGGTGAACAGGGCGCTCCGAACACCCCGTTCGGGGCCGCGACGGACCACTACGTCCGGGTCCTGCGACCAGCCGCCGTCGGCCCGCAGCGGCTCCGAACGAACCGACACGGAGAGCAGTTCCGAGAGCTCGGCCTGGTACTCCCCGACCGTCCGTTTGTGCTGGTCGGTCATCTTCGGAGTGGCGGGCTGTCGGAGCAGCACGTCGCCCCCGCTGGCGGCGGCGACGGCTTCTGCGACTCCGACCGCTCGCGGCGGGTACGGCCCGCCGTCGCCGGCGAGGACGACCCGTTCGGGGTTGTCGTAACCGAGGTTGTCGACCAAGAGCACGTCGCAGGGCGCGTGGCGAACGACCCAGTCGATGGGGTCACCGAACAGCCGCGAGCGGAGTCGGAGCGGCTCGTGTTCGGCCACGACGGTGTCGACCCCGCGACCGTCCGCGAAGTTGACGACCGCGCGTTTCGTGTCGTGGCTCACGATTTCGTCGGCCTCGATGTCGACGCCCAGCTCCGCCGAGAGCGCCTCGATTCGCGCCTCGTACGAGATGTCGGTCGACGACTGCGCCGCGGCGTCTTCGGTGAGCGGGACTTGGTCGGGAACCTCCTCGAAGCGGACGACGACGACGCGGCCGTCGTCGGGGCGAACGAGGTCCGCGGCGACGGCGACGAGCGACCGTTCGCGTTCGTCGTCGAGGTCCTTCGTGAGCGCGACGAGGACCTCACGGGGGGTCTCGTGCATCGCCGACGCCGTTCGGGTGAGCGCGCTCTGTCCGACTTGCCGGCGAACGGCGTCCGTGACGACGCCTTCGCGGCTCACCCGCGACCGGGCGTACAGCACGTACCAGACGACGCTCCCGAGCGTGATGGCGACGGCCCCGAGCAGGGCGGTCGAGCCCATCTGCGTCAACAGGAGCGCCGCGGTGACGACGCCGAACACCTGCACCCACGGGTAGAGCGGCGAGGTGAACTCGGGCTCGTACTCCGCGTTCCCCTCGCGGAAGGCGACGACGGCCACGTTGATGAGGCCGAACACCAGAATCTGGAAGGCGCTCGCGAGCTTTGCGATATCGAGAATCGGGACGAACGCGATGAGCACCAACAGCACCGCGCCGGTGAGGGTAATCGAGGCGACGGGCGTCCCGAACCGCTCGCTCACGGCCGAGAACGACGGCGGCGCGAGCTTGTCCCGGCTCATGGCGAAGGGGTACCGCGACGAGGAGAGCACGCCCGCGTTGGCCGTCGAGACGAGCGCGAGGATGGCCGCGAGGATGACCACGACCACGCCGAACTGGCCGAGCGTCGACTCGGCGGCGACCGCCATCGGCGTGAGCGACCCGGCGACGCTTCCGGGGTCCGTCACGCCGACGAGCACCGCCACGATAGCGACGTACAGCACCGTGGTGAACGCGAGCGACCCGAGGATGCCGAGCGGGATGTTCCGGCCGGGGTTCTCGACTTCCTCGGCGATGCTCGCGACCTTCGTCACGCCGGCGTAGGAGACGAACACGAGGCCGGTCGCGGCGAGGAGCCCGCCGATACCGGCGTCGAAGAAGCCGGCGTAGTTGGCCTGCTCGACGCTGGGCGCGCTCCCGGCGGCGAACCAGCCGAGCGCGGCCAGCATGACGACGACGATGGCGACCTGCAAACGGCCCGTCTGCTTCGCGCCGACGACGTTGACGAGTATCAACACGGCCGCGAGTCCCAACGCGACGGGCTGGAGCGGGAGGTCGAACAGGAGAAGCAGATACGGGACGCCGCCGACGAGCGCGAGCGCGCCCTTGAACGACAGGGAGAACCACGTGCCGACGCCGGCGACGGTTCCGAGCAACGGCCCCATCCCCCGCTCGATGTAGATGTACGTCCCGCCGGCTTTGGGCATGGCGGTCGCCATCTCGGACTTCGACAGGGCGGCGGGCACGACGAGCAGGCCCGCGAGGGCGTACGCGACGATTACCGCCGGTCCCGCGACTTCGAGCGCCAGCGCGGGCAGGATGAAGATGCCGCTGCCGATCATCGCACCGATGCTGATGGCGAAGACGGACGGCAGTCCGAGGTCGCGCTCTAACTCCTTCATACGGCTCCCGCGAGCGTGCCCGACAGGACGGAGGTCGCACAGACCGGCTGGTGGCCGGCCTCGGCGAACAGCTCGAAGCGGTCCGGCGTGTTGACCAACACGACGACGTGCTCGACGTCGAATCGGGCGCGAACGAGCTGTGCGATGAGCAGGTTCCGGCTGTCCGACGCCGTGGCCACGACGACCGTCGACGCGGACGAGACATCGGCTTCCGTCAGGGTCCGGACGTCCGCCGGGTCGCCGCGAACCCCGTCGGTGTCCGAACGGTCGTGAAACTCGTCGACCACGCGGACGGCGCGGCCGTCCGCTCGCAAGTGCCGGGCGACGGCGGAGCCGAGGTGCGCGCCACCCAAGACGTAGTACGTGCGCTGTTCACAGTCCGTGAGTCGCTCGTCTGCGACGGAGTGATTCGACGTCATGTGTGCTGAATGTGGTGGGCCGGAGTTGGCTCCGACCGTGCGTACATCCCCGTTGGTGACGGAAGTGCTTAAACTAGCGTGTTATTTTGACGAGTCGTCAAAGGAAATTCCTAAAAGACATAATCCGTCATTATATTCTGGGTCGTCGGTCAACTCGTCGGGGGTCGGCTGTCGAACACGGACACGACGCATGGAACAGACTCATAGTCGCACCGCGTCCAGAGTAGCCCACGCATGAAAGACGGCGAGTTAGACTCGATAGACAGGCGCATCCTCTACTACCTCCAGCAGGACGCCCGAGGAACGTCGTCCAGCGACATCGCGGAGAAACTCGGTCTCTCGTCGAGCACCGTCAGAACGCGACTCAACAGACTCGAAGACACCGGCATCGTCCGCGGCTACCACGTCGACATCGACTACGACCTCGCGGGCTACCCGCTCTACACGAAGATCATCTGTACCGCGCCCGTCCCGGAGCGCTCCGCGTTGGCGAATCGGGCGCGCGACGTCCACGGCGTGACCGCGGTTCGAGAGATAATGACCGGCGAGCGGAACGTGTACGTCAACGCCATCGGGACGGACCACGACGACCTCAATCGCATCAGCGAGGAACTGGATGGGCTCGGCCTCGACATCGTCGACGAACAGCTCATCCGCGACGAGTTCGTCTGCCCGTATCACGGGTTTCTCGACGAGGACGGCGCTGACCAGTAGGCGACCAGTATCTCGCGGTTGGCGACGACGCGACGGCGAGCGGGCCCGGAGCGCTCAGAACCCGATGTGCGACGTCGAACTGGGGATGTCGTCGTCGTCGCCGTCGTCGCCGTCCTCGTCCTCGCCCGCCGCGCCAGCGGAGAGATAGGTGTACTCGTCGTCGGTCAGGAAGACGCCGCCGTCGGTGACCGCGATGTCCACGTCTGGCAGGCTGGTGCCCGCCGCCTCGCCGTTTTCGCACGCGCCGGAACAGGTGTCGAACATCGACCCGTGTTTCGGGCAGATAATCTCGCCGTCGCGCACCGCCGCGCCGGTCCCCCGGTCGAACCGCTGGTTCTCGTGGGTGCAGGTGTTCGGCCACGCTTCGATACCCGGCTCGTCGTCGCACCGAACGAGAATGAGTTCCGTCGGCCGCGAGTACGCGTCCTCCGCGGTGAACAGATACGACCCGTTTTCGGGGACCTCGTCTACGGCCGCGACTCGGGTTCCATCGACCATCGGCCACAGCTATCGACCGAGCGGAAAAGTAGCTATCGACGACGCCGCGGCTGGCCCCGCATCGGGGGACGAACGCCGCATCGATGCCGATTACGCCGAGACGAAGCGGTCCCACACCGCCCGACAGTCGTTACAGAGGAACCCCGTGAACTCGTCTACCGCGTGTTTCCGGACCGTCGTGTCTCGTCCGCACCGTTCACACCACATACTCACTCGTTCGGGAGACTGTCGTATTGTTATGAAGCTCATAGTCGCGGACTCGACGCTCGCGCGATTCGGAGCGAGAGCCCGAACCGGCGAGCGACCGGCTCAGTCGTTCTCGTCGAGGTTCACGCCGCAGACGCCCGCCTCGTCGCCCATCTTCTCCACGCCGGGGGCGAACCGACCCAACTCCCACGCGGGGTCGTGGCCGGTCTCGGCGCGGTGTTCTTCGATTCGGAGGCGCGCGTCAGCGAGCTTCGAAAAGCGCTCTTCGAGCCCGCACGTCGGACAAGCGACCGTCGCACGAGGGGTCGACATCACTCGAAGGGAACACGCCAGTCGAGATAGTTCCGTCGGGTCAGTCCGCGGAGGACGGCGAAAAAAGCGGTCGCTTGCGCACGGCGGTCAGCCCATGACGAGGCTCATCCACCGGTTGCGCCGCACGAACTCCATGTTTTCGAGGTAGGCGTCGACGCCGAGGATGCGGCCCGCGCCGAACGCGCCGAGACCGAACAACAGCACCGCGTAGACGATGTGGTCGTCGACGACCCAGCCGTGAGCCAGCGGGAGTCCGGCGAGGATGCCGCCTTCGAGCGCCGCCGCCCAGTAGAACAGCATCATGACCGCGCCCCAGAAGGCGCTGAAGCGGACGAACGCGCCGAGGATGAGCGCCAGTCCGGCCAGCGTCAACCCCCACATGTTCAGCATGTCGATGAGGGGGCTGCCGGCCATCGAACTCCACAGTCCCATGAGGGGGTTCCCCTCGGGAATCGCGTTGGCGAGGTAGCCCGCCGCGGTCCAGTTGTTCGAGGGGTCCGAATCCAGGTAGGTGACGAGCTTCGTGATACCGCCTTGGAACAGCGTCCACCCCATTACCACTCTGAGCAGGAACAGCGAGTAGCCCACCCAGCGCTCCGAGTAGTCGAACCGCACCGCTTGTCCGAACAGTTCCGTCTCTAGTGTACGACTATCTGTTGACATACGGAGGAAATATTTTCCGGCAAACTACAATAGTGTGTTGGGTAATCTCACGCAATGGGTATCCGTCGTTCCGCCGAGGGTCACGCCGCTTATCACCGACGGCGACAGAACACGGACATGCTCACGTTCATCGGACTCGGCCTGTACGACGAGCGCTCCGTCACCGTCGAAGGGCGGGAGGCGCTCGCGGACGCCGACCGGGCGTTCGCGGAGTTCTACACGAGCCACCTCGTCGGCGCGACCGTCGAGGAACTCGAAGCCTACCACGACATCGACATCGAGGTCCGCGACCGCGCCGGCGTCGAACAGGACCCCGAGCCGATACTCGACGCCGCGGAAGACGAACACGTCGTGTTCCTCACCGCCGGCGATACGATGATTTCGACCACGCACGTCGACCTGCGACTCCGCGCCGAAGACCGCGGCATCGAGACGCGCCTCATCCACGGCGTGACCGCCCAGTCCGCGGCCAGCGGCCTGACCGGACTCCAGAACTACCGCTTCGGGAAGGCCGTCACGCTCCCGTTCCCGTACGTCCACGGCGGCGACCCCGTGCCGAAGAGCGTCGTCGACTCGCTCGAAGCGAACCGCGACCTCGGCTTGCACACGCTCGTCTACCTCGACATCAAGGTCGACTGGGAGGGCCGCCGCGGCGTCGAGGTCGACGGCGACCAGTACATGACCGCCGACTACGCGGCGGAGCTGTTCGCCGAACACTGGGACGCCGACGCCCTCGGCGTGGCCGTCTGCCGGGCCGGAAGTCCGGACCCCGTCGTCGCCGCGGACCGCCTCTCGGCGCTCGCGGAACGCGACTTCGGCGCCCCGCTCCACATGCTCGTCATCCCCGGCGAGGTCCACCACGTCGAAGCCGACGCGCTCTCGGCGCTCGGCGGCGCGCCCGAAGAACTGTTCGACGACGAAAACTGAACGTCACTCCGACGGCGTAATCAGTCGAGCCCTAACTCGTTTCTGAGGTCGTACTCGTCGCCGGTCACCATGTAGAGCACGTCCTCGATGACCGTGAGGAGTTCCGGCACTTCGTGGACGACGAGGTAGGTGACTCCCACGAGCGCGACGACCGCGAGCGCCTGACTGATGATGCGGTCGGAGATGAAAAACGACACCATGTACGGGTCCGACGAGCCGAAGAGGAACAGAACCTCGTCGACGAACAGGTGGAAGTACTGCTTGCCGACCGAGATGGCGATGAACGTCGTCCGAAGCAGGTTCAGCGCGTAGATGATGGGAACGGCGATGGCGAGCCCGCGGAGTTTCCGGCCCATCGGCGCGTCGACGGCGGCGATGAGGCCGGCGAAGATGGCGATGCTCCCGAGGCCGGTGCAGGCGAGGACGACCGAGATTTCGAGTCGGTGCGAGCCCTGCATCCACAGGAACGTGTTCAGATAGCCCTGATCACCGACAATCATCTGCGGCGTGTAGCCGAGCGATTCGATGAGAAAGCGCGTCTGCGCCGCGACGGTCTCCATGAGGACGCCGCGGGGCGCGGGGACGGTCGCCCCGAGGAGGGTAAACGCCGGAATCGTCTCGAACGGGAGGTAGACGACGCCCATGGCGGCGACGGCGCGCGAGAGGACGAACAGCGTGTCACGGCCGTTGTAGAGGAGCCAGCCGGCGTAGAGCGACGCCGGGACGGCCGCGATGGTCAACAGCCCCTCGATGTAGCTCTTGTGGACGAGCGTGAAATGCGGGATGAGTTGGAGCCAGAAGAGCGCGAACAACACCCACGCGGCAGTCATCACCCGCCGGCCGAGTTCGCGGTCTCGCCCGTTTGCGACCGCGCCGGCGACGAAGGTTCCGATGACCACCCACGCGAGGATGTCGGAGAGGAGACCGGGCATACGTATTGGATGCGGTGGACCGATTAAATCCCTTGCCGTTCCGGACGCCGACTGCCGGTGCGAGTCGGCGGTCCGAATCCGCAGTGCCGCCGCTGTCTCGACAGTCGAGAGCGACGAGAAAACGAGACGCCCGGGGCGTCAGACTCGACGCGGGTTACTCCGGCGACTCGAAGTCGGCCGGGATGACCTCGATTTCGTGGCCGTCGGGGTCCTTCGTGAACGCGAACATGTCGTCGCAGGACTCGGGGTCGCGGTAGTCTTCGGCCTCGCGCTCCATGAGCGTCTCCCAGTAGTCGTGGAGGTCGTCGGCGCTGACGGCGAGGTGGCCCCACGCGTCGCCCATCTCGTAGCTCCGGCCGTCGTAGTTGTAGGTGAGTTCGACGGCCATCGCCTCCTCGGCCGCGCCCTCGGGCTTCATGAAGTAGTTCGCGAAGGTGTCGGACTCCCAGCGACCGGTGTGTTCGTAGCCGAACTTGCGGGTCCAGAAGCCGAGCGCCTCGTCGGCGTCCTCGACGCGAATCATCGTGTGGTCGAGGCTCCACTTCGCGCCGTGGTCGCGCTTGACGATTTCGACCTCGTGGCCGTCGGGGTCCTTGACGAACGCGTAGCGACCGCCGCAGGACTCGGGGTCGCGGTAGTCCTCGACGCCCTCATCCATCAGCTGCTGGTAGGAGGATTCGAGTTCGTCCTCGGGGACGCGGACCGCGATGTGGCCCCACGCGTCGCCCATCTCGTAGGTGTTGTCGCCGTGGTTGTAGGTGAGTTCGAGAACCGCGCCCTCCTCGTGGAGGTCCTCGGGGCCGAGGTAGACGTTGGTGAACGTGTCGGCCTCCCAGCGACCCTTCTCCTCGTAGCCGAGATGGGTCGTGTACCAGTCGAGCGACTCCTCGAGGTCTTCGACGCGAATCATCACGTGGTCGAGGGTTCCGGACATACCCGAGTGATGTGTCGCGCCGGCGAAAAACGTACCGAACGCGGAAGCCACCGTCGATGGTTGCCACACGCCGTCTACGGGAGTTTTCGGCCCGTTACGAGATACATAAGTACCACCCGAAGTTACGATTCGGCAGTGTTCCCGGTCCCCAACCCCGTTCGCCTCCTCATCCTCGGCATCGGGCTCGCGCTCGCCCGTCTCGGTCTCCTCGACCGCGAGCGCGCCGTCCGCATCGCCGACCTCTCGTGGCCCCGCGTCGTCACCGGTCTCGCCCGGATGTCGAAGAACGCCGTCGACGTGGCGATGGTGGGTATCGCCTCGGGGACCGTCGCCATCACCGGCGTCGGGTTCGCCGGGCCGTACTGGGGGCTCGCCTTCGCACTCGGCGGCGGTATCGCCGGCGGAACCATCGCGCTCGTCTCCCAGCGGTTCGGCGCGGACGCGATAGACGAACTGGGGCTCGCGGTGCGGTCGAGCGCGCTCTTGACCGTCGTCGCCACGCTCCCGGTCACGGCCGTCTTCTGGCTGTTCCCTACCGAACTCATCTCCGTGCTGAGCAGCGACCAAGGGGCCATCGAACTCGGCGCGGCGTACCTCCGAATCGTCGGCCTCGGCGTCCCCTTCGCCGGTCTGAACCTCATCGGGAGCCGCGTTCTCGTCGGCAGCGACGACGCCTACACCGCGATGACGCTCCGTGCGAGCGGTGCGGTCATCAACATCGTTCTCAACGCGGTGCTCATCTTCGGTCTCGACCTCGGCGTGGAGGGGGCGGCGCTCGGAACCGTCCTCTCGAACGTCGTCGTCACCGGCGCGTTCGCGGTCGGTCTGTCGCGGGGGTCGCTCCCCGGCGTGGGCGCGTTCCCCGTCGTCGTCGACCCGTTCGGCCCCTTCCTCGACACCGAGACGATACGCGACCTCGTCAAAATCGGCGTCCCCGTCATGGGTCGGAGCCTCGTCTGGACGGTCGCGGAGTTCCCGATGCTCGCCATCCTCGACAGCTTCGGACCCGACGTGGTCGCGGCGTTCGTCATCGCCCGCCGCATCTGGGGGCTCATGAACACCCCCGGCTGGGGCTTCGGGCTGGCGTCGTCGAGCCTCGTCGGGCAGGCGCTCGGCAAGGACGACGAACAGACCGCCGAGGCCTACGGCAACGAGGTCATCCGGTTCGCCGTCGCCACGTACCTCGTCTCGGCGGCGCTCGTGGCGATATTCGCCCGCCCCATCGTCCTCGGGTTCGTCGATAACCCGGCTGACCCGGCGGTCCCCATCGCCATCGACCTCGTCTACGTCGCCTGTATCGCCGTCATCTTACAGGGCGTCTCCGGCGGCTCCGCGGGCCCGCTCGACGCCAGCGGCGACACCCGCTGGACGTTCGGCAGCCAGTTCGTCGGGATGTTCCTCGGGTCGATTCCGCTCACCTACATCGGCTCTATCACCTCGCTCGGACTCACCGGGCTCTACTTGGCGTTCCTCGCCGAGACGACGATTCCGGCGGTACTGAACTACTACCGGTTCAAAACCGGGACGTGGAAGGTAGTGAGTCGGGGCTACCGACCGAAGACGGCCGCAGACGACTAAGCGAGAGGAGAGCGGACGCGTCGTTCGGTTTTGTGTGTTGCGCTCAGCGCGAGGAGCCGTCGGCGTCGCGCTCGTTCGCGCGTGACCAGTACAAGAACCCCGCCACGGCCCACAAGAGAACGGTCCCGACCGGCCACGCGGTTCGACCGGGTTGGACCGAAAAGCCGCGGGCGACCTCCAACTGGGTCACGCCGGCGAGGGCGAGCCCGGCCGCGGTGAGCCGAACGTCCTCGCGGCCGAACAGGACGCCCGAGAGCGCGCTTCCGAGCGCGACGAGGTAACAGGCGACGCCGACCGGCCAGACGAGGATGTAGTCCGGAAGTCCCATCGTAAAGCGCAGGAAGAAGTCGGTGATGGTCGTCACGCTCCCCGTCGCGGAGCCGACGAGCCCCCACGGGAACAGGAGCGTGGCGCTCCCGGTGGTGAACGTCTGGACGGACCACGGGACGAGACCGAGGACGAAGACGAGGAGTAGCCGGAGGCGGCGACGCGCGGGCGACCGCGACGCCGACCGGGACGCCGAGTCGGTCGTCACCGCTGGGCGATGATGCGGAGCACGTCCTCGTCGGCGAGGACGTGGTCGCGGCCGACCTGCTGGTCGTCGTGTTTCGCGCTCGGCCCCGAGACGCGGGCGAACCGGAACCGCTCGTCGAGTTTGGCACCGAGTTCGTGGATGGCGTCGTCGATGGTGTCGCCCTCCCGGAGGACGAGCGGTTCGTCGTAGTCGACGCCGCGGCCGGGTTTGTCCATGTAGATGCGGATGAGACCGAGCGCGTCCCAAATCTCCTCTTTGAGCGCGTCGAGGCCCTTCTCGGCCTCGGCGCTGATGAACGTCACCTCGTCGGGGTCGAGCCCGACTTCGCGGAGGTTCTCCTCGACCGTCGGGAGGTAGTCCTTGTCGATGAGGTCGGCCTTGTTGACGGCGACGATAGACGGCAGGTACACCCGGTTTTTCATGATGCCGTCGACGAGTTCGTCGATGGTCGTCTCGCCGCGGAGCGTCACCTCGGCGTTGACGAAGCCGTGCTCGCGGAGGATGCCCTTGATGGTCTCCTCTTCGAGGTCGACGCTGTCGCTTTTGGTGACGTTGATGCCGCCTTTCCCCTTCTTGTTGATAGAGAGGTTCGGCGGCGACGTGTCGAGCCGAATCTTGTTGTTGTAAAGCTCCTGTTGCAGTCGCTCGTAGCGCTCGATTTCGAACACCGAGAGCATGAACACGACGAGGTCGGCGGTGCGGACGACAGAGAGGACCTCCTTGCCGCCGCCGCGGCCGCCAGCGGCCCCTTCGATGAGGCCCGGCACGTCGAGTATCTGGATGTTCGCACCCTTGTACTTCAGCATCCCCGGGTTGACGTTGAGCGTCGTGAACTCGTACTCGCCGGTCTCGCTGTCGGCGTTGGTGAGCGCGTTGATGAGCGTCGATTTGCCGACGCTCGGGAAGCCGACGAGCGCGACCGTCGCGTCGCCGGTCTTCTCGACGGCGTACCCTTGGCCGCCGCCGGCCGAACTCTGGTTTTCGAGTTTCTCTTTCAGTTCCGCGAGTTTCGCCTTCAGCCGACCGATGTGCGCCTCGGTCGACTTGTTGTACGGCGTGTTAGATATCTCCTCGCGGATATCTTCGATCTCCTCCTCCAGTCCCATCGTCAACAGTTCCGCCGCGTCCGTCGAAAAACCCTTTCCTTCCGCGCGGCGGATTCCGCCGGGCCGACGCGTCGGATATCGTGGCGGTCGCGCGTACGCGGGAAAACAAGTATCGGCACGGTTATACACGACCCCTTCGACCGCCCGATGAACACCGATGCCCGACCCCCGGACGCTTCGCGACAGCACGCAAATCGTGCTCCCCTGCGACCTCTTGGAGAGCGTGCGCGACGACCTCGAAGCGGAGTTCGTCGTCTCCGTCCACCGAGCGGACGGAGAGACGTGCCGGATTATCGGAAGCCCCGTCGAGATTCGCGCAGTCAGCGACTTCCTCGCCCGGCAGGGTATCTCTCTCCGCTAGTCTCGGTTCCGAAGGGCTTGTTACCACACAGTCCAACGGACGCGTATGGACGAAGCGCCGGGACTCTCCGACCAGTACCGCACGGCCAGTCCGTGGCCCGTGTTCATCGCGCTCGGGATACCCATCTCCGAGTTGGGTCTGCTGTTTGGCCTGTTTCCACTCGCCGTCGGCGGGCTGCTCCTGTTCGGCGGGAGCGTCGTCGGCATCCTCAAGGAGTCCGGCTACGTCACCTCGACGATTCGCGCAGTCACCGCGCTTGCGGTCGTCTTCCTCGCGTTCGGCGCGGGGCTCGCGTTCACCGACATCGCCCTCGTGACCCGGGGCTACGCGGTCATCGCGGCCGCGATTCTGCTGGCGGTCGGCGGCGTCGTCTTCGAACTGTTCGTCCGCGAACAGCGACAGACGTTCTGACCGCCGCGGGCGACCCACGGGTGACCCCGCGGCCGTTCCCGCTCCCCACAGTCGGACGAGAAACCAACAATCTATTTGAACGGCGTCCCCGAGTGTCTCGATATGGCAACCAAGACGTTCGACAAGGACACCATCCTCGACCTCACGGTCAACATGGTTCCGCTGGCCATCATCCTGTTTTTCGTGGTGGCGTTCACCTTCGTCAATCCGTTTGGGTTCGAATCGCTCACCTCGGGGCTCCAGTACACGCTCCTCATCGCGCCGTTCGTGCTCCTCGCGGCGCTCACTTACCTCTCGGGGAAGGCCATCGCCGGCTCCGAGAAGGAAGGCACCGTCTACGCGCCGGGTCGGGCGACGGTCCCCGGTGCGAAGCCGCTTCACGAAGAAGAGAGCGAGGGAGCGGCCGAACTCGAAGAATCGCCGGCTGACGACGCCGTCGAAGCCGCGGACGAGACGGCTTAAAGCACCTCGAATCGCAGGGCGGTCCCGAATCTTTCATTACCCTGCACTACTCAGGCACTTCCATGGAGGTTAACGGACAGTTAGCACTGACGGTGCTCATGGGGGTCTTCCTCATCGCCGTCGCCGCGTGGCTCGCGCGGGTCGAAGACTGGCGGTCGTACACTCCGCTCGCGGGCGGAGGGACGGTCGGTGGTACCGCAGAGCAGTACGTCTCGGAGGAGAAACCATCCGGGGTCATCCGTTGGTTGACGACGGTCGACCACAAGGACATCGGGATGCTCTACGGCGCATACGCGCTCGTCGCGTTCGCCGTGGGGGGTCTCATGGTCGTCCTGATGCGGATTGAACTGGCGGACCCGTCGATGACGCTTATCTCGAACACGTTCTACAACTCGTTGCTCACAAGCCACGGGATTACGATGCTGTTCCTGTTCGGGACGCCCATCATCGCCGCGTTCTCGAACTACTTTATCCCGCTTCTCATCGGCGCGGACGACATGGCGTTCCCGCGTATCAACGCCATCGCGTTCTGGCTTCTGCCGCCGGCGGCGCTGCTCATCTGGGCCGGGTTCTTCCCCATCCCGGACGTCATCCCGGCGCAGACCGCGTGGACGATGTACACGCCGCTTTCGGCCGGTGTCGGCTCCGGCAACCAGATGAACGCCGGCGTCGACCTGATGCTCCTCGGCCTGCACCTCTCGGGTGTCTCGGCCACGATGGGCGCGATTAACTTCATCGCGACCATCTTCACGGAGCGCGACGAGAAGGTGTCGTGGGCGAACCTCGACATCTTCTCGTGGACGATTCTCACCCAGTCCGGACTCATCCTCTTCGCGTTCCCGCTTCTCGGCAGCGCCATCGCGATGCTGCTTCTCGACCGGAACTTCGGCACGATGTTCTTCTCGGTCGACGGCGGCGCGATTCTCTGGCAGCACCTGTTTTGGTTCTTCGGCCACCCCGAAGTGTACATCCTCGTGTTGCCCCCGATGGGCATCGTGAGCCTCGTCCTCCCGCGCTTTGCGGGCCGTCGGCTCTTCGGGTTCAAGTTCGTCGTCTACTCCACGCTCGCCATCGGCGTCCTCTCGTTCGGCGTCTGGGCGCACCACATGTTCGCGACGGGTATCGACCCCCGGCTTCGCGCCTCGTTCATGGCCGTCTCGCTGGCCATCGCGATACCGAGCGCCGTGAAGACGTTCAACTGGATCACGACGATGTGGAACGGGAAGATTCGCCTCACGACGCCGATGCTGTTCTGTATCGGCTTCGTCTCGAACTTCATCATCGGCGGCGTGACGGGCGTCTTCCTCGCGTCGATTCCGGTTGACCTCGTGCTCCACGACACCTACTACGTCGTCGGGCACTTCCACTACATCGTCATGGGGGCCATCGCCTTCGCCGGCTTCGCCGGGCTCTACTACTGGTTCCCCATCTACACCGGCCGGATGTACCAGGTCACGCTCGGCAAGTGGCACTTCTGGCTCTCGATGGTCGGGACGAACCTGACGTTCTTCGCGATGATTCTGCTCGGCTACGGCGGTATGCCGCGTCGCTACGCGACCTACCTGCCGCAGTTCGCGACGCTCCATCAGGTCGCGACGGTCGGCGCGCTCATCCTGCTCGTCGGCCAGATGATATTCGTCTGGAACTTCGTCCAGTCGTGGCTCGAAGGTCGCAAGGTCGAAGACGGCGACCCGTGGGACCTCGCCGACGACGACCTCACCACCGCCGAGTGGACCTGGTTCGAGCGCAAACTGGAGACGGCCGTCACCGACGGCGGCGAAGACGAGACCGAACTCGCCACCGACGGCGGGCAGACGGTCGACGACGCGGACGCGGACGCGAACTCCGCTGACGACGCGTAATCGACGCCGCTCGCCGGCGGTTCGGGTTATTTTTCGGACGCTGTTTTCGAGAGCGAGGCGAACGCGCGCGACGACGCCGACTGTCCGTGCTCGCAGACGGGGTGTCGTTCGATGCAATCCGTATTCGAGCGCTCGCCAGCGCCGCCGCTCGCGGGCGACGGGAGTCACGACTGGAGAGAAGCGGCCGCTCTCGGCGGCGGCGACGCGGAAAAGCGGCGGGGACTCAGACGACGAGGAGGATGCCCGTCGCGAACATCAGTATCGCGATGGCCCCGAGCACGAGTCCGAGGATATCGGTATCCGACATACTCCGACCTTAGCGCGTGCGGCAAAAGGTGCATCGGTACGCCGGGGCCGCCGACCCGACGTGCCGAACGGAAACCCTAACAGCGTCCGCTCCCGAACGTCGGCCGTGAGTTCGAACGTCGGCGGTCATCGCTTCGTCCTCGGGTTGTACGCCGCCCTCGTCGCCGTCGCCGGAGTCGCGGGCTACCTCACCGGGACGTTCGTCTCGGATCTCAGCGCGCCCCGGTTTCTCTTCTTGGTGCCGTTTCCACCGACGCCGGCCGGCTTCGCGGCCTACGGCGCGCTGACCATCGCACTCGTCCTCGGCGTCCCGCTCGCGCTCGTCGTCTACGTCTCGGCCGGCCTCGACGACGCGGCCTAATTCAGCATTATCGTTCAGCACAAATACTAAGCCCGACGACCGGGACGTGATAGTATGTACCACGTGGTAATCGGTGTCGATGACGACGCGGAACACGCGCTCGCGTGCGTCGAAGAGGTCGCGAAACTCCCCGGCGAACCCGACGAGAAGGAAGTGACGCTCGTCCACAGTTTCACCGACAACCCGAGCGGGGCGTCGGCGACGCAGATTCACTCGGTCCGGGAGGCCGGCGAGTTCCTCGAAGACCGCGGTATCGAGTACGACGTCAACGAGTCGTCGGGCGACCCCGCGGAGGTCATCATCGAGTTCGCAGACGAGGAGGACGCGGACCTCATCGTCACCGCCGGGCGGAAGCGCTCGCCCGCGGGCAAGGCGCTGTTCGGGAGCGTCACGCAGACGGTGATTCTGAACTCCGACCGCCCCGTCATGGTGACGGGGTCGACGAAGCGGAAACGCTAGTACACCCGGTCGAGGACGGCCGCGACCTCAGCGGGGGTCTGGCGGCCGGACGCTCGTTCTCGCAGTTCGCCGTCACGAACGCACAGGAGCGTCGGCGCAGAGTCGACGTCGAAGCGCCGACAGAACTCGTCGGCCGCCTCGCCGTCGACCCCCGCGGCCGCGACCCCGTCTGGGACGCGGTCGAGGATGGCGTCGAGGTCCGCTTTCATCGCGTCGCAGGGCTCACAGAAGCGTCGCCACACGAGGACGACGGCGTCCGGGTGCGCTGCAAGGTACGATTCGAAGAAGTCGTCGTCGAGTTCGTCGAGGGCGTCCGGCACCGGCGACGACGGGGTTATCTCGACGAGCAGGCCCGCCATGACCAGAAGGAGGTCCTGGCCGACCGGCGCGTCGAGGAACGACTTGGCCGCGAGATAGGCCACCACGTCGGCTCTGGTGACGCCGAACTCGTCGAGTCGCGCCTCGACGTTCTCGGGGGCGACGCCGAAGAGCTCGGAGACGGTCCGGTGGAACTCCTCGGTCGAGACCGCCCCGTAGATGTCGTGGTAGACGGCGAGCGTCTTCTCGAACTCCGCCGTGGTCGAGAGCGTTCCGTCGGGCGCTTCGTCGACCGCGCCGGCGGCGATGAGCGTTTCGAGCGCGGTCTCGGGGTCGGCGTCGATGTCGGTCGCAGCCATCGTCAGACCCCCAGATACCGCTCGCGAGTCTCGTCGTCCTCGCGGAGTTCCTCGGCGGTCCCGTCGAAGACGATGCCCCCTTGGTCGATGACGTACGCGCGGTCCGCGAGCTTGATGGCCGCCGCGGCGTTCTGCTCGACGAGCAGGATGGTCGTGCCCGCGTCGCTGATGCGCTCGACCGCGTCCTCAACGTCCTCGATGATCTTCGGCGCGAGCCCCTCGTAGGGCTCGTCGAGGAGCAGCAGGTCCGTGTTCTGCTTCAGGGCGCGCGCGATGGCGAGCATCTGCTGTTCGCCGCCCGAAAGCGTCCCCGCGCGCTGGTCTCGCCGCTCGTCCAGTCGGGGGAACTGGTCGTAGACCTCCTCGGTCGACATCCCCTTGTGGCCGAACGACAGCGACCGGCCGAAGGTGTTCGACTTGTTGTTGACGACCTCCGCGAGGTGGAGGTTCTCGGCGACGGAGAGGTTCGGGAAGATGCGCCGCTCCTCGGGCACCAGCGAGATACCCCGGACCGACACGTCTTCGGCGGGGACGCCCGTGATGTCGTCGTCTTTGAACCGGATAGTGCCCTCCCGTACTTCGGGCGGCGTCGCGCCGGCGATACACCGGAGCGTGGTGGTCTTGCCCGCGCCGTTGCGGCCGAGGAGCGCGCATATCTCGCCTTCCTCGACGCTCATCGAGAGGTCGCGGATGATGTGGCTCTCGCCGTAGTAGGCGTCGATGGCGTCGATTTCGAGGAGGCTCATAGCTCGACACCCCCGAGGTAGGCCTCTTGGACGGCTTCGTTACCCCGAATCTCGTCGGGGGTCCCCTCGGCAATGATGCCGCCGCGGCTGAGGACGACGATGCGGTCTGAGATGCTGAAGACGATTTCCATGTCGTGTTCGACGAGGACGAACGTGAGGCCGTGGTCGCGTTTGACCTGCTCGATGAGGTCGACCGTCGACTTCGTCTCCTCGGGAGACATGCCGGCGGTCGGTTCGTCCATGAGGAGCAGGTCGGGCTCGCTCGCGAGTGCGATACCGATTTCGAGGCGACGCTTGTCGCCGTAGGGGAGGTCGGTCGCGATAGTGTCCGCGCGGTCCAACAGCCCGACCGAGTCGAGCGTGTCGCGGGCGACGCCGTGTACGTCCGTGAGGCTGTCGCGATGTTTCAGGAACTCGAAGCCGAACGCGCCGCGCTCGGCCGCCAGCGCCGCGATTTCGGCGTTCTCCCTGACGGTGAGGTCGGGGAAGATGGAAGCGGTCTGGAACGACTTCGAGACGCCGCGTTGGACCACCTGGTGCGGTTCGAGGCCGACGATTGACTCGCCTTTGAAGCGGATGTCGCCGCTGGTGGGGTCGAGCCGTCGCGTGATGAGGTTGATGAGCGTCGACTTCCCCGCGCCGTTGGGTCCGATGATGGAGACGCGCTCGTCCTCCTCGACGGTGAGGTTCACGTCGTCGGTGGCGACGAGGCCGCCGAACTCCTTGACGAGGTTCTCGGTTTCGAGGAGCGTCATCGACCGTCACCCCCGTTTCCGACGCGCGAGCGGACGCGGTTCGCCGCCCTCGAACCGAGGTCGACCGCGAGTTCGCGGAGGCGGGTCAGGATGCCCCACAGGCCGTCGGGGACAACCCAGACGACCACGACGAAGACGAGGCCCAAGAGCAGGTGCCAGTAGAACCCGAAGTCCCGGACGAGCACGATGCCCGTGAAGGGAATCGTCAGCGCCTGGATGGTGCTGACGATGTTCTCGATGTAGAGGTACAGCCCCACGCCGAGAACCGGCCCGAACATCGAGCCCGCGCCGCCGAGGACAGTCATGACGACGATGTCGCCCGACTCCGTCCAGAACAGCGACTGGAGGGGGACGTACGCCCCGTGGATGGTAAAGAGGCTCCCGGCGATGCCGGCGAACGCGCCAGAGATGATGAACGCCATGAGCTTGTAGCGCCAGACGTTGAGGCCGACGAACTCGGCGCGCTGTTCGTTCTCGCGGATGGCGCGGAACACCATCCCGTACGGGGAGTTGAGGATGCGGTAGGCGACCGCGACCGCGCCGACGAAGAAAGCGCCGACGAAGGCGTACAGCCACGTCCCGAGGAGCATCCCGCCGACGGACGGGATGTCGGCTTCGAGGTGGATGACGCCGAGGAAACTGCCGACCTCGACGCCGGTCAGGCCGTTTTCGCCGTTGGTCAGAAACGCCAGCGGCGACGCGGCCATGTAGTAGAACATCTGGGCGAACGCCAGCGTCAGGATGGAGAAGTAGATGCCGCCGCGGCGGAGCGACAGGAAGCCGAGCACCCACGCGAGCAACACGGCGAACAGCGTCCCCGAGACGACCATCACGATGGGGTCGCCGCTGACGTTCTTGGCGACGATGCCGGCGGCGTACGCCGCGCCACCCCAGAAGGCCGCGTGGCCGAACGAGAGCAGCCCGGTGTAGCCGAGAAGCAGGTCGAAGCCGATGGCGAAGATGCCCCAGATGAGGATGAGCGTCGCGAGGCTCTGGTAGCCCTGTAAAACCCCCGAGACGACGGGGGCACGGGCGAAGATGTACGGGAACACCGCGACGAGGATGGCCGTGATGCCGACGACCGTCCCCTCGCGGCCGCGGAGTTTCTCCCAACGACCGAACAGACTGCCGCCGACGAGCGCGTCTTTGGCGCTCGGGTTGGCGTCCTTCTCGCTCATGGGGCCACCTCCTCGTCGCCGAGCAGACCCTGCGGTCGCGTCAGGAGGACGATGGCCGCGATGGCGTACAGGCCGACCTGCGACCACGCGGGCGCGAAGGAGACGAGCGCGGCGGTCGTGAGACCGAAGACGATGCCGCCGACGACAGCGCCGGCGATGCTGCCGACCCCGCCGATGACGACCGTCAGGAACGCCGGGACGAGGATGTTCGTCCCGATAGTCGGGTTGACGACGTTCAGCGGGCCGCCGACGACGCCCGCCACCCCGGCGAGCGCCGCGCCGATGCCGAAGACGACGATGTACGGGCGGGTGATTTTGATGCCGAGGAGTCGGACCATCTCGGCGTCGCGGGTCCCGGCGCGGACGACGAGACCGAAGTCGGTGTACTCGACGAGCAGGTACACGAGCGCCACGAGGACGGCCGTGATGCCGATGACCCAGAGCCGCCACTGCGGGAAGTTACCGACGATGGGCAGCGCAATCGGGCCGGAGACGGGAATGCCGGCGAACGAGCCGACAGAGAGGATTCGCTCGGGCTGTTCGAACGGCAGGCTGTTGCTGCCGAACAGGACGCGAAACAGCTCCTGAACGACGATTGCGAGGCCGAACGTGACGAGAATCTGGTCGGTGTCGGGGCGGTCGTAGAACGCCCGCGCGAGGTACCGCTCCATCAGCAGTCCGACGCCGAAGACGAAAAGCGGGACGAAAAGCAGGGCGGCCAGAAAGCCGATATCGAGCCCGAAGCTCGAAAAGCCCCACTCCGCTAGCTTCCCGTTCGAAAGCGGCACGTTCAGCGCGACGAACAGCCCCGCGTAGGTGCCGACGAGGTACAGCGCGCCGTGCGCGAAGTTGACGAACTTGAGCGTCCCGAGGATGATGGAGAGACCGACCGCCAAGAGGACGTAGATGGCCCCCTGCTGAAGTCCGTTGAGCAGGATGACGAGCACGTCCGACAGAAGACTCATCGACCACCACCCCTCCGGCTATTCGAGGCATGAACTACCATGGGTATGCTAATCTTACTCATTTACGTGTGCGTGGTTGTCTGCGATTAACTTTCATTAAGATAACGGTGGGGAGAGTGGCTACTCGTAGGACCCGAGTTCACACTCGGCCGCTGGTCCGGCGTCGCACGCGTAGCCGAGGTCGTCGCGGCTGGTGATGTTGACGATGTTGAAGTACGTCCCCTCGCTCTGTTCGGAGCCGGGAAGCCCCTGGACGACCGGCACGTCGCGCTGTGCCTGGTGGTCGCAGCCGCGCATCGTCTCCGCGCCCATGCCGATGTTGTCGTACTCGTAGTCTTCGAGCTGCCTGATGACCTCCGGCGGGTAGAAGGTGCCCGCGCGCTCGACGGCGGCGGCGTACTGGAGCGTCTGTGCGTACGCCAACTGCGCGGGGCCCGAGGGCGTCCGGTCGTACTCGTCACGGAACGCCTGCGTGAACTCCTGCGACGGCGTGTTATCTATCTGCGAGTCCCACGCGACGGTGCCGTAGATGCCCTCTATCGCGCCGCCGGCCGCCTCCGCCATCGGGCGGTTGTACAGCGGAACGATGATTTCCATGTCCTCGTCGATGCCGGCGTCGATGGCCTGCTGCATGGAGTTCGCGCCGTCGAGCCCGTAGTGGTTCAAGATGAGCACGTCCGCGCCCGAGCTCTGGGCCTCCGAGAGGTACGTCGAGTAGTCGGAGGTGCCGAGCGGGGTCGCGACCGACTCCACCTGCTCCCAGCCGGCCACGTCGGTCATGAACTGCTCCATCGACGCCTGCTGGGTCTGGCCCCAGCTGTAATCGGCGTAGAGCTGATAAAACTGCAAACCCTCGCCGTAGGCGTCGCGGACGACCGGCGCGAGCGCCTGTCCGGTCATGTAGGCGTTGAACATCTCCCGGAAGGAGTAGCGGACGCAGTCCTTTCCGGTGGTGTCGTTCGAGTGCGTCAGACAGCACATGAACATGACTTTCTCGTTTTGACACAGCCCTTGGACCGCGATGGCGACCGCCGAGGACGAGCCGCCCGAAATCATAATCGCGTCGTCGCGCTGAATCATCCCCGAGGCGGACTGTCGCGCCTGGTCCGCGTCCGTGGCCGTGTCCCCGTCCACGTGGTCGATGGTGTAGCCGAGCACGCCGTCGCCGGAGAGGTCGTCGAACTGCGAGTCGACCCAACCGCCGCCCTCGTTGAGGTGCTTCACCGCGAGCTGATAGGCTCGAAGCTCGTCTTCACCCTCCGAGGCGTACGGTCCCGACTGCGGGACGTTGAATCCGAACGTGGCCGTGTCGCCCTCGATGGGGAAGTTGCCCAACGCCGGGTAGTCGTCGCCACCGCCGCCACCGTCGCTACCGCCGCCACCATCACCGCCGCCGCCGTCGCCACCGCCGGTACACCCCGCCAGCCCTGCCAAGCCAGCGGTTCCGACAGCACCAGTCGCCTTCAACACATCTCGCCTATTGAGCGGCTTGCTATCCCGTGCCATAGACACATCGGCGGATACATCGTTAATAATAGTTATGTATTGATTCCCTAATATCTGTGTAATCAATCATTATAGATTGGTGGACTCTACAACATGATATAAGGTGTCCGTCGTCCCGACCGGCGGTCGGCTCCCGCAGTGCCCACTCCGCGTCGCGGGACGTGTCACTGGCGCAAAATACGGGCCGGTGTCGGACTCGCCCCGCACAGTCGTTCGCCCCGTCAGGCATCGAGAGCGACGAGTCCGCCGTGCAGTCCGTCTCGTCGCGACGCACGCCGCACCAATCTCACCGCGTCGGCACCGACGTGAGCGGCGCGAACGGCCGGCCGACAACTATCAGAATACTAGATATATATCCCCGGATAGCGCCGTTTCAGCGCCGTTTCCGCGCGTTCGTTGACCAGTTAATCTCGTACCGTCGTGAATGTTCGATTTATAACTAACCCCGGAACGCGCGAACACCGATGCAGCCACGCCCGTGGCACCACTATGACAGACGACACAAACGACGGATTCAGACCGACTCGGCGCTCCGTGCTCCGACTCGGCGCGATGTCGGCGCTCGGCATCGGTATCGGCATCCCCGCGGTTTCCGGCTCGGTGGCGGCGACCATGTGTCCCAAGACACCCGGCTACTGGGCGAACAACCCGGATTACAGCAGTCCCACCGACAACTGGGCGGTCCTCGGTCCGAACGGTGACACGAACTACGCCCTCCGCGGCGTCACGATGACCCACGACGAGTGGCGCGAGTTCCTCGTCGCGCCCACGAAGGGCGACAAGGCGAACATCATGGCGAAACACTACCTCGCAATCGTCCTCAACCTCCGGAACAGACCGGGCGACGACCCGGGCTGCACGAGCGACGGCGCGACCATCCAGTACGGCGACTACGCGGGCTACACCATCGAAGAGGTCAAAAACATGGCCGGAAACTGGCTCGGTAACTCCGCGTGGTCGAACGGCGGCAAGCAAAAGAGCTGGTACGTCTCCGTCGGCGGCGACATGGTCGACGGCGAGCCGCTCAAAGACACCCTCGACGCGTTCAACAACGACCCCGGGTCGCTCGGCCTCGACTGCCCCTGCAACGACCGCTGAACCGTCCCCTCCTCGAAACGAGACGCCGCGGCCGCGGTTAGGAGCCTGCTACCGGCCGAAACGCGAGCTTAACGCGGTCGTTGCTATCCTTCTCCCACCATCCGCCCTTCGTCTTCCCACTCGCGCTCGCGCAGTTCGTACTTCTGAATCTTCCCGGTCGCGGTCTTCGGCAGTTCGGTGACGAACTCGACTTCCTTCGGCACTTTGTACGTCGCGATGCGCTCCCGACAGAACGCGATGAGCGCCTCGGCGGTGACGCCCGGCGCGTCGGGGTCGCCGCTCGTCGGCACGACGAACGCCTTCGGCGACTCGCCCCACTCGTCGGACGGGACGGGGATGACCGCCACGTCTGCGACCTCGTCGTGGTCGAACAGCGTGTCCTCCAGTTCGATGCTGGAGATGTTCTCGCCGCCGGAGATGATGATGTCCTTCTTGCGGTCCTGAATGCTGATGAAGCCGTTCTCGTCGACGACCGCGAGGTCGCCCATGTGGTAGTAGCCCTCCAGCCGCGCCGAGAAGGCCTCCTCGGTCTCCTCGGGTTTGTTCCAGTACTTCTCCATCACCTGATTGCCCGCGACGACGATTTCGCCGACGGACTGCTCGTCTCTCGGCACGTCGTTTCCGTCCTCGTCGACGACGCGAACGTCGGTGCCGAGGTAGCCGATGCCCTGTTTCTTCTTCACGCCGAAGCGGTCGTCGCCGTCCGTCAGGTAGCGCCCGGCCTCCGAGGTCGTGATGAGCGGGCCGGTCTCGGTGGCCCCGTAGACGTGCATGAGCCGCCAGCCGAACTCGTCTTCGACGGTCCGAATCGTCGCCTCCGGCGGGGCCGCGCCCGCGGTCGCCGCCCGGACGGGGCTCGCGCCGGTCGTCTCGACGCCCCCCTCCTCGCGGTAGTGTTTCATCAGGATGTTCAGCACCGTCGGGGCGGCGCAGAGATACGACACGTCCTCGTCGCGGATGGCGTCCAACACCACCTCAGCCTCCACCCCGCGGGTGCAGACGTGCTTCGCGCCGTGGCCGGTAATCGCGTAGATGTGGCCCCAGCCGTTGACGTGGAACATCGGGAGCGTCCAGAGATACACGTCGTCGTCCGCGATGTCCTGATGCATCGAGATGAGGTAGGCGTGAATCGTCTCGGCGCGATGAGTGCGGCAGACGCCTTTCGGGTCGCCGGTCGTCCCCGACGTGTAGTTGATGGTGATGATGTCGTCTTCGTCCATCTCTGGGCGCTCGTAGTCGGTCGACTCCGCGACCAGTTCGTCGAAGTCGAGCCACTCCCCGTCGGTCGATTCGGCGGCCTTCTCGGGGTCGTTCGTGACGAAAATCTCAGCGGGAATCTCGTCGCGGACCGCGTCTATCTTCTCGGCGAAGGCGTAGTCGGCGTAGACGGCCGTCACGCCCGCGTCGTTCAGCACGTACTCGAAGTCCGCGGGGACGAGCCGGTAGTTCAGCGGCATGTGGACCGCACCCAACTGCATCGACCCGTAGGCGGCTTCGAGGTGGTAGTGCGTGTTGGGGTCGAGCACCGCGACACGGTCGCCCTTCTCGACGCCGCGGGACTGGAGCGCCGCCGAGAAGCCGTCGGCACGCTCCCCGAGTTCGTCGTATGTAAAGCGCTCGCCGGTCGTCGCCACGACCGCCTCCTCGTCCCCGTAGTACCGCCGCGCGCGGTCGAGGAACTCCGTCACCAGGAGTGGTTTCTTCATACGCGGTATCCTTCACTAACGTTCAAAATAAATGTGCGGGCTGCTACCGCGGTGCGCATCGTTGAGAACAATTCGCACACCGAGTGACAATAGCCCACGACTCGGGGCGCGGGAGACTATATTACTACACAAACTATGCAGGAAAATACCTTATTCGTGGAGTTCGTAGCGCGCGTATGGCACTTTCGGACTACACCGGACGCTCGCCGACGGGCCGGGACGAGACCATCGTCCGCGTCGTCCCCCATCGGCTGTGGCGGCCGGGCGACGAGCGAATCGAACCGTGTACGTACAGCGGCGAGCAGATTCGGCTCTCCGAGAAGCATCTCCTCGCCGTGGTCGAACGCGACGGCGTCCGCGAGCGGCGCTACTTCCGCGACGAGTCGTCGCTGTCGGCGTGGTTGGAAGAAAATCCGCGATAGAGCAGGGCCGACGGCGGCGGAACCGGCGGTTACTCGCTTTCGACCTGCCGCTGAATCGACTCGACGACTTCGGGGTTCCGAAGCGTCGTCGTGTCACCGAGTTCCTCGCCGTTCGCAATCTCTTCGAGGAGCCGACGCATAATCTTGCCAGACCGCGTCTTCGGCAGTTCCGGCGTGAACACGACCATCTCGGGGCGAGCGATGGGGCCGATGGCGTCCTCGACGCCCTCGATGATGCGCCCCCGCATCTCGTCGTCTTCGTCCTGGCCCTCCTCGGTGATGACGTAGGCGTATACGGCCTCGCCTTTCACCTCGTGGTTGCCGCCGACGACCGCCGCCTCCGCGACACCCTCGACGCCGACGATGGCCGACTCGATTTCCATCGTCCCGAGGCGATGGCCCGAGACGTTGATGACGTCGTCCACGCGCCCGAGGATGGTGATATAGTCGTCGCCGTCGATTTTCGCGCCGTCCTCGGGGAAGTAGACCCAGTCGTCGGGGTCGTCGCTGTCGGTGTCGGAGTACTCCTGCCAGTACTCCTGAATGAAGCGCTCGTCGTTCTTGTAGAGCGTCCGGAGCATGCCGGGCCACGGCTTGTTCACCGTGAGATAGCCCGCCCGGCCGGCGTCGACCTGTTTCCCGCTCGTGTCCACGATTTGGGCGTCGATGCCCGGCAGCGGCGGCCCGGCGGAGCCGGGTTTCATCTTCTTGATTCCCGGGAGCGTCGTAATCATCATCCCGCCGGTCTCGGTCTGCCACCACGTGTCCACGACCGGGCAGTCTTCGTTACCGATGTGCTTGTAGTACCACTTCCACGCGCGGGGGTTGATGGGCTCGCCGACCGTCCCGAGCAGGCGGAGACTCGACAGGTCGTGCTGTTCGGGGAACCGGCTGCCCCACTTCATGAACGCGCGAATCGCCGTCGGGGCCGTGTAGAAGATGTCGACCGCGTACTTCTCGATGATGTCCCACAGGCGGTCGCGGTTGGGGAAGTCGGGCGTCCCCTCGTACATCACCGTCGTCGTGCCGAGCGCGAGCGGCCCGTAGACGATGTACGAGTGGCCCGTAATCCAGCCGATGTCGGCCGAACACCAGTAGGTGTCTTCCTTCTCGATGTCGAGGACCGCGTGGGAGGTCCACGCGGCGTACGCGAGGTAGCCGCCGGTGGTGTGTTTGACCCCCTTCGGCTGTCCCGTCGTGCCCGAGGTGTACATGAGGAACAGCATGTCCTCGGCGTCGCGTTCGACGGGGTCGATGCGCTCGCCGGCGTGCTCGTCGAGGAGGTCGTCCCAGTCGTGCTGGTTGCCCTTCAGGTCGTGGCCGAAGCCGTCGTCGCCGAGGCGGTCGACGACGACCGTCGCGTCGACGCCGTGGTCGACGCCGTCGAGGCCCTCGTTGGCCTTGTCGAGGTGGTCGAGCGGGTCGCCGCGGCGGTAGTAGCCGTCGCAGGTGACGAGGAAGCGGGAGTCCGCGGAGTTCATCCGGGTCGCCAGCGCGTCGGCGGAGAAGCCGCCGAAGACGACCGAGTGCGGCGCGCCGATGCGGGCGCAGGCCAGCATGGCGATTGGCAGTTCCGGAATCATCGGCATGTAGAGCGTGACCACGTCGTCTTCCTCGACGCCGAGGTCGCGCAGCGCGGCCGCGAACTCGTTCACCTCGCGATAGAGGTCCTGATAGGTGTACGTCCGCGTCTCGCCGTGTTCGCCCTCCCACTTGATGGCGACGCGGTTCTTGTCCCCGTTTTCGACGTGACGGTCCACGCAGTTGTACGAGACGTTGAGCTTGCCGCCGGTGAACCACTCGTAGAACGGCGGGTTCGAATCGTCCAGCACCTCGTCGTACTCCTCGTCCCAGTCGAGCATCTCGGCGGCCCGCTCCCAACAGTCGGGCCAGTTCTCCTCGAACTCGTCGTAGACGGCCGGGTCGGAGACGTTCGCCTGCGCGACGAACTCCTCGGAGGGTTCGAACTCCTCCTGCTCGACCAGCCGTGCCTCCAGTTCGGTGTCACCGTCTGCCATAGTACGTGCTAACTACACCAATCCTCCATGATAAATCTATGTAGTCCAGTCGTCCGCGTGGGGAACTTCGGCACGGGCGGTCGCCGGGCTGTCGGTCGGTTACGCGCGTCTCCGGCGCGCGTTCTAGTCAGCGAACTGTTATGTCATCCCCGACGTTTCGGGGGGAGGTGGCCGCGTCGACGACCCTCACATCACGCCGATGGACTCGCGGTACGTTCCGTACTCCTCGGCGAACACGTCCATGATTTCGCCCATCGTGACGTACTCCTTGACGGCGTCGACGAGCACCGGCATGACGTTGCCGCCGTCGCGGACCGTCTCGCGGAGCTCTGAGAGCGCGGCATCGACCGCCTCGTCGTCGCGGTCGTCCTTCACGGATTCGAGGCGCGCGAGCTGTCGGTCCTGTACCTCGTCTTCGACGTGGAGCAGGTCGGGACGGGTGTCCTCCTCGGTGTCGTACTTGTTGACGCCGACGACGATTTCCTCGCCGTCTTCGACCCGCGACTGGTACTCGTAGGACGCCTCGCTAATCTCGCGGTGGTAGTAGCCCTCGTCGATGCCGGCGAGGACGCCGTCGCGGACGGAGCCGTCGCCCATCTCCCGAATCTCCTCGATGTAGGCCATCGCCTCGGCCTCGATTTCGTCGGTCAGCGACTCCACGAAGAAGCTCCCGCCGAGGGGGTCGATGACGTCGGCCGCGCCGGACTCCTCGGCGATTATCTGCTGGGTGCGGAGCGCGACGGTGACGGCCTCCTCCGAAGGGAGCGCCAGCGCCTCGTCGAAGCTGTTGGTGTGGAGCGACTGCGTGCCGCCGAGGACGCCCGCGAGCGCCTGTATCGTCACGCGCACGACGTTGTTGAGCGGCTGTTGGGCCGTCAGCGACTGCCCCGCGGTCTGGGTGTGGAACTTCAACTGCGTCGAGCGCTCGTCCTCGGCGTCGTACCACTCCGACATCACGTCGTGGTAGATGCGGCGGGCGGCGCGGAACTTCGCCACCTCCTCGAAGATGGAGTTGTGGGAGTTGAAGAAAAACGATAGCTGAGGGGCGAACTCGTCCACGTCGAGGCCGCGGTCGACCGCGTCTTCGACGTAAGCGAAGCCGTCAGCGAGGGTGAAGGCGAGTTCCTGTACCGCCGTCGACCCGGCCTCGCGGATGTGGTAGCCCGACACCGAGATGGGCCGGATGCGCGGGGTCTCCTCGGCGGCGAACTCGACGGTGTCGGTGACGAGTTTGAGCGACGGTTCCGGCGGAATTACCCACTCTTTCTGCGCGATGAACTCCTTGAGCATGTCGTTCTGGAAGGTGCCGCCGATTCGGTCGCGGGGGACGCCGCGGTTGTCCGCGAGCGCGACGTACATGGCGAAGACGACCGGCGCGGAGGGGTTGATGGTGAAGGAGGTCGTCACCTCGCCGATGTCGATGCCGTCGAACAGCACCTCCATGTCGCGGAGGGTGTCGACCGCGACGCCCTCCTTGCCGACCTCGCCGTCCGAAAGCGGGTCGTCGGAGTCCTTGCCCATGAGCGAGGGCATGTCGAACGCCGTCGAGAGGCCGGTCTGGCCGTTCTCGATGAGGTAGTGGAAGCGCTCGTTGGTCTCCGTGGCCGTGCCGAAGCCGGCGAACTGCCGCATCGTCCACGTCCGCCCGCGGTACATCGTGGGGTACACCCCGCGCGTGTACGGGGACTCGCCGGGGAAGCCGAGGTCCGACTCGTAGTCGAGGTCGGCCACGTCGGCGGGCGTGTAGAGGTCGTCTACCTCGTGGTTCGAGACGGTGGCGAATCGGTCTTTGCGCTCGCCGCCCTTCTCCACGAAGGGGTCGCGGGTCTCCGATTCCCACTCGTCGCGCGCCTCGCGGATGGACGCCAAATCGTCCTCGTCGTACATGTCCACCAATCCGTATGGATGATGATTAAGGATTCGGGTCGAAGTCGGCCCCGAAAGCGGTTCGCCCTCGGCCCCGGGGCTTCGACGCACAGACCATCGCACATATCACCCCCGGACCGCTTAGCACCGGCTATGCACGGCTGCGCGACAGATGCGGGATTCCCCGACGCGGCGGCTCGGCCCGCCGCAGTCCCCGAGCCCGTCGGAGTCGGGCGCTGACCGATGGCGCTTCTCACGCCCGAGACGACCCGCTGGGTCGCCGCCGCGACGGCGCTCGTCTTCGTCCTCGCGAGCGTCTCCTTCGTCGTCCCCGCCTCCGGGTCCGTCTCGCCGGTCGCCTTCGACGACACGGTCAAGACCGGCGGCACGTCGGTCGACGTTCGCACGGCCGAGGTCGAGGGGTTCGAGGTCCCGCTCGCGCAGGTCCACTTCTCGCGGTACCGCTACGTCATCGGCTACTACGACGTACGGACGGCCGCCGCCGACGTGTCCACGCCCGAGAGCGCCCGTCAGTTCGGTGACCCGCTCGCGGTGTTCGTCACCGACTACGCGACCGTCTCGCCCGACCTCGACGGCGACGGCTACCTCCGAACCGAACACAACCGCAACCCCGACTGGACGAAGGCGTCCGAGGCGTCGTTCGTCGTCGACTCGGGCGCGCGGGTCCCCTCCGGCCCGATTGCGGTCCCGTTTTCCGACGCCGACGCGGCCCGCTCGTTCGCGGACGCCCACGGCGGCGAGGTCGTCGATTGGGCGACGCTCCGCGACCGCGCCGGCGACCCGCTTTCGTCCCGCCTCGCCGCCTTCGAGTCGTCGGTCGCCGCCCACCACGAGTGGGCGAACGGGACCACCGCTGCGAGTGATGCGCTGTTCGACAGACCCGTCTCGACCGTCGTCGGCGAGGACGCGCCGACCGTCGAGGCGGCGGTCACGGCGGCCCCCGCGAACACGACCGTCTACGTCCCCGCGGGCACCTACTCGGTCGACGCGGTCGACCTGAACCGCTCGGTGACGCTCCGCGGTGCCGGACGCGACACCCGACTCGTCGGCGACGGCAACGGCAGCGTCGTCCACCTCCGCGCCGACCGGAGCGCGGTCGGGAACCTCGCAATCGCCGGCGTCGGCGGGGTGGGGACGCGACGAGTCCGCGCCAGCAACGAATCCGTCGACTGGGACACGCGCGTCGAACTCGCCTACGGCCGCGGCGACGCCGGCGTCGTCCTCGACGGCGCGAACGAGTCGGCGGTCCGCGGCGTCGAAATCGACACGCCCGCGAGCGGCATCATCGCCCGCGAGAGCGCCGACAGCGTCGTCGACGGCGTGACCGTCCGCGGGGCCGACGAACCCTCCGACGGCTTCATGGGCGTCGTCCTCATCGGCGAGCGGGCGGTCGTGCAGGACTCGACGTTCATCGACGGCCGCGACGGCGTCTACACCCACCGCGCCGACGGGAGCGTCGTCCGCGACAACCGCATGGAAGACGGTCGCTACGGCGTCCACCAGATGTACACCTCCGAGGCGCTCGTCGCCGGCAACGTCGTCCGCGGGGACCGCATCGGCGTCGTCCTCATGACCCGGCCCGTCGGCAACCTCGTGGTCGGAAACGACGTGCGCGAGTCCGACTTCGGGTTCATGCCCGCCGGGAGCGACACCTACGTCGCTGACAACGTCTTCGCCGGCAACGACTACGGCATGGACGTGAGCGGCGACCGGCAGGTGTACGTCGGAAACGTCGTCGCCGGCAACGGCGTCGGCGTCCGCGGGAGTTCGACGTTCCCGACGAACGTCGTCGTCCGAAACGACATCGTCGACAACGACGTGCGCGTCGAGTCGTCGCTCGGCCCGATGCGGACGTGGACCGCCGGCGGCGAGGGCAACCACTGGGGCGACCTCCCGCTCGAAGACGCCGACGCCGACGGGGTCTACGACCGGGCGTACCAGCCCTCCGGGCCGGTCGACGCCGAACTCGGCCGCGAACCCGGCGCGCTCGCGCTCTCGGAGTCCCCCGCGATGCGCGCGCTCCGCCGCGCCCGCGACGCGGTGTCCGGCCTCCGCGGGTCCGGCGTGGTCGACGCCGCGCCCCGAACCGAGCCGGTTCGACCGGAGACGCTCGCCGCCCTGAACGCGACGGAGGAGACCGATGACTGACCGCGACCAGACACCCCCGACGACTGACGAACCCACCACGATGCCGAGTCCCGACCCCGCGGCGACCGCCGAGACTGCCGAGACAGACTCCGACGAATCGACGGGCGAAGCAGCCGTCTCGGCCTCGAACGGGCCGGCTATCGCCGCGACCGACCTCAGTCACGCCTTCGGAGACGTGGGCGTCCTCGACGGCGTCTCGCTGTCGGTCGCGCCCGGCGAAATCGTCGCGCTCGTCGGCCCCAACGGCTCGGGGAAGTCCACGCTCCTGCGGTTTCTCGCGCGAGTGCGCGCGCCAGACGAGGGGACCGTCACGGTGGGGTCGACAGAGAGCGGCGGCGGCCGGGGCCGCGTGGGCTACCTCCCGCAACAGCCCGGCTTCCGCGCCGGCTTCTCCGCGGCCGACACGCTCGACTTCTACGCGCAGTTCGTGGACGAGGACGTGGACGTGGCCGGCGTGCTGGAGCGCGTCGGCCTCGTGGACGCCGCGGACCGCCGAGTGGGAGCGCTCTCCGGCGGGATGACGCGCCTGCTCGGCCTCGGGCGGGCGCTCGTCGGGGACCCGGCCGTGGTCGTCCTCGACGAGCCGGCAAGCGGCCTCGACCCCGGCATGGTCGAGCGACTGTTCGACATCGTCTCCGACCTCGCCGACGCGGGCGTCGCGGTCGTCCTCTCGTCGCACAACCTCGGTCCCGTCGAGCGGACCGCCGACCGGGTGGTCGTCCTCGACGGCGGCCGGTTCGTCGCCGACGGCGACCCGCGGGCGGTGGTCGAATCCGTCGGCGCGGCCGACCTCCAGACCGCCTTCGGTGACCTCGTGGCGACCAAGGAGGTGACGGGGAGATGAGCGACGCCGGCTCCGGCGGCGTCAGCGACCTGTTCGCCATCGCGGCCCGGGAGCTCCGCACGGTCGTCAGAACTCCGGCTGTCGTCGCGCTGTCGGTCGTCTTCGGGCTGACGGTCGTCGCGGTCGCGGCCGCGGGGTCGGGCGCGCGCGGCGGCTACGTCCCGCTGGTGCTGGATTTGGTCCCGTTCGTGGAGGCGCTCGTTCCGCTTCTCGCCGTCGCGCTCTGTTACCGGGCGGTGCTCTCGGACCGCGAGTCGGGCGAACTCGACGTGCTAAGGACGTTCGACGTGTCTCGCCCGGCCTACGTCGGCGGCGTCTACCTCGGCCGGGGGCTCGCGCTCGTGTTCGTCGTCTTCGGGTCGTTGCTCGCCGCGGGCGCGACCGTCCCGGTGCTCTCGCCGCCGGACCCGACGTTTCTCGCGCTGAACGAGGCCGCCGACTCGCCGGTCGCGTTCCTCCGCTTTTCGGTCCTCGCGGTGCTGTTCGCCCTCGCGGTCGCGGCCGTCGCGCTGGCCGTCTCGGCCGCCGCGCGGACCGCCCGACAGGCGATCGCGCTCGCCGTCGGCCTGGTCGTCGCCTTCGTCGTCGGCGTCGACGCCGCCGCCGCCGCCGGGCTTGCCTCGGGGACCCTCGGCATCGACGCGGTGCCGCTCGCGCTCGCGGTGAGCCCGAACGGCGCGTTTCGGTCGCTCGTCCTCGGCGTCGCCATCGAGACCGGCGGGGGCGGGTCGCCGGCCGCGGCGCTCGCGGGGCTCGTCGGCTGGGTCGTCGTCGCGCTCGCGGTCGCGGTGCTGACGGCGTGGCGGCCGGTAGAATAGTGTTCCGGGCGGCGCGAGCCCGCGGACGGCGCAGGCAGCGCGCGCGAAGCGGTTACCCGAAGTTCTCGACCTTCGCGGCGTCGGCGTCGCCGCCGGCGGCCTCGACGGCGTCGGTCGCGCGCGAGACGAAGTCGGCGAAGCCGTAGACGAACAGCTGTTCGCCCTCGTCGCCGGTGAGCGCGTCGGCGACGGCGTCTGCGAGGTCGGACTCGTCGCCGGTGACGACGACGCTCGCACCGTCGTCGCGGAGCGCGGAGAGCCGTTCCTCGTGGGCGGGCGCGTCGTCGAGATAGACCACGGCGGCCTCGTTGCCGTCGGCGACCGCGGCCTCGGCGATGCCGACCGCGGGGCCGACGCCGGGGCCGCCCGCGAGGACGACCACGCGCGACTCGCCGTCGTAGTAGCTCTGCCCGAACGGCCCGGAAATCTCGACGTCGTCGCCGGCGGCGAGCGAGTCGAGGTGCTGGCTGAACGGCCCTGCCTCCTCGGGGTCGATGCCGACGGTCACTTCGAACGTGTCGCCGACGCCGGGCGACGAGAGCGTGTAGAACCGCGCGTACGACTCGCCGTCGACCTCGGCGGAGAGCTTGACGAACTGGCCCGGCTCGGCCTCGAAGCCGTCGGGCGTCTCGAACTCGATGGCGACCGTTCCGGGACCGACGTCGCGGGCCGCGGCGACGGTGACGATTGCGTCCATGCGACCGGGTTGGTCGCAGGCTCACAAGGGCCTTGCCTTCCCGGACGTGCGCGCCGGAGTCAAGCCCGAACCGTGTCGACCGTGCACATAGTGTGAACCGGAGATAATTGCCACGAGATGGTGAAACACACCTCAATTAGACATTTGGTCGGTTCTATTCCCACAATTCGCATATTAGTCCGCAGGTCGGCCTATTTTAGGCACTCACAGAACTCACTCGTCAAATTTTCATTTATTATCAGTACCATCGTTTAACACCAATTTTCAGAAGGCTTTTGACCCGGCTATGGGTAGATTTCACCCAGCATGCCTGCGGACTTCAACTGGGCCATCGGCGGCGAGGCTGGCGATGGCATCGACTCCACGGGGAAGATTTTCGCTCAGGCACTCTCCCGGGCCGGACGCCACGTGTTCACGTCTAAGGATTTCGCTTCGCGAATCCGGGGCGGATACACCGCGTACAAGGTTCGGACTGCCATCGACCCCGTGCAGAGCGTCGTCGACAGACTCGACGTGCTCATCGCGCTCACACAACGAACAATCGACGAGAACCTCGACGAGTTGCACGAGGGCTCCGTCATCATCTACGACGGCGACCGCTCCACCATGGCGGACGTCGAAATCCCCGAGGGAATGGTCGGGCTGGACATCCCCCTCAAGGCGCTCGCCGAGGAGGCGGGCGGCGCTATCATGCGCAACGTCGTCGCGCTCGGCGCGGCGTGCGCCGTCGCTGACTTCCCCATCGAGAACCTCGACAGCGCGCTCCAGAAGCGCTTCGGCGGGAAGGGCGAGGCCATCGTCGAGAACAACAAGAAGGCGGCCCGCGCGGGCCTCGAATACGTCCACGACGAGTACGACCACGAGTTCGACTACGACCTCGAGACGACCGACGAGGACTACGTGCTCATCAACGGCGACCAGGCCATCGGCATGGGCGCCATCGCCGCCGGCTGTCGCTTCTACGCCGGCTACCCCATCACGCCCGCGACCGACGTGATGGAGTACCTCACCGGCCGCATCGAACGCTACGGCGGCCACGTCGTGCAGGCGGAAGACGAGCTCGCGGCCATCAACCTCGCGCTCGGTGCGGCGCGCGCCGGCGCGCGGTCGATGACCGCCACGTCCGGTCCGGGTATCGACCTGATGACCGAGACGTTCGGTCTCGTCGCCACCTCCGAGACGCCGCTCGTCATCGTCGACGTGATGCGCTCGGGCCCCTCGACGGGGATGCCGACCAAGCAGGAACAGGGCGACCTCAACATGATGCTGTACGGCGGCCACGGCGAGATTCCGCGCTTCGTCGTCGCGCCGACGAGCATCGACGAGTGCTTCTGGAAGACCGTCGAAGCGTTCAACTTCGCCGAGAAGTACCAGGTCCCGGTGTACGTCGCCGCCGACCTGGCGATGGCGGTCACGGAACAGACGTTCTCCCCCGAGACGTTCGACATGGACGAAGTCGAAATCGACCGCGGCAAGGTCGTCGACGACGACTCCATCGACGAGTGGCTCGACGAGGAAGGTCGCTTCCAGCCGCACGCGCTCACCGACGACGGCGTCAGCCCGCGCGCGTTCCCCGGCACGGAGCAGGGCGCGCACATGTCGACCGGCCTCGAACACGACGAACTCGGTCGACGGACCGAAGACCGGTCGATGCGCGTCGAGCAGGTCGACAAGCGCGACCGGAAGGTCGAGACCGCAAAGCAGACCGAGGACTTCTCGCCGCGCGAGTTCGGTGACGCCGATTCGGACACGCTCATCCTCTCGTGGGGCTCCAACGAGGGCGCGCTCGTCGAGGCGCTCGACTTCCTCGAAGAGGACGGCATCGACGTGCGCTTCCTGTCGGTCCCGTACATGTTCCCGCGGCCGGACCTCACCGAGGAAATCGAGGCGGCCGACGAGGTCATCGTCGTCGAGTGTAACGCGACGGGGCAGTTCGCCAACGTCGTCGAGCACGACACATTGACCCGTGTCAAGCGCATTAACAAATACGACGGCGTCCGCTTCAAGGCGGACGAACTCGCAGACGAAATCAAAGCCACCCTCGACGCAGAGGAGGTTTCAGCATGAGCTCAAACGTCCGCTTCACCGACTTCAAGTCAGACAAACAACCGACCTGGTGTCCCGGCTGTGGGGACTTCGGGACGATGAACGGCATCATGAAAGCCCTCGCCAACTCCGGCACCGACCCCGACAACACGTTCATGGTCGCCGGTATCGGCTGTTCCGGGAAAATCGGGACGTACATGCACTCGTACGCCATCCACGGCGTCCACGGGCGCTCGCTCCCGGTCGCCGCCGGCGTCAAGCTGGCGAACCCCGACCTGACCGTCGTCGCCGCCGGCGGCGACGGTGACGGCTACTCCATCGGCGCGGGCCACTTCATCCACGCCGTCCGCCGCAACGTGGACATGGCCTACACCGTCATGGACAACCGCATCTACGGTCTCACCAAGGGGCAGGCCTCGCCGACCTCGCGCGAGGACTTCGAGACTTCGACGACCCCCGAAGGGCCCCAGCAGCCCCCGGTCAACCCGCTCGCGCTGTCGCTGGCCGCCGGCGGCACGTTCATCGCGCAGTCGTTCGCGACGGACCACAAGCGCCACGCGGAAATCGTCCAGGAGGCCATCGAACACGACGGCTTCGGCTTCGTGAACGTGTTCAGTCCCTGTGTCACGTTCAACGACGTGGACACCTACGACTACTTCCGCGACAACCTCGTCGACCTCGCGGACACCGACCACGACCCGACCGACTACGACGCGGCCAAAGAGAAGATTCTCGACTCGTCGAAGGAGTACGAGGGCATCATCTACAAGGACGAAAGCTCCGTCTCCTACGAGGAGAAGTTCGGCGTCGACCAGGATATGTCGGACATCCCGTCGGGCGCGCCCGACGACGCGATGGACCTCGTCCGCGAGTTCTACTAACGACGACCGCCGAACTCGCGGTTGACGCCGCGCCGACCGCTCACCGAACTTCGACCGTTCTTTCGACCGTCTCCGACTGCTCGATAGGCCCGCGAGCGCCGCGAACGCTTCACCGCCGAAAAGAGTCGACTGACCGAGTCGGTCCGAGCGGGACCACGGAGGTCCGGGCGACCGAGCCGACCGACCCGCCACCGAGTCTCCCGACGACCCGCTCTTACGCCACCGTCTCGATGTTGAGCCGGTAGCGCGTCCCGCAGTCGAGACACCGCGCGTCGTCGGATTCGATGAGCTCCGTCACCAACACCTCACCGAACTCGCAGTTGGGACACTCGTAGACGAGCGAGTCACCCGCGATACGGTGTGCGAACGCGTTCGTGTTCTCTTCTGTCAACGGCTCTGATGCGGACGACATTCCTGACCACCAGTCAGATATGCTATCACATGACACATAAACTATCCGCCGCCGAGCGTCGGGTGGCGTCGAGCGGCATCGGGTGACGAGCGTCTGAGACCCCGTGTGACACACCCTCAGGCCGTGAAAGCCGGAAATTCGCCCGCCCTTCCGGAACGTCTTTTCAACTCGCGGCCCTTGAATCAGCCATGACGGAGAACCTCGCTTCAGCAGACGACGCACCGCGAGCGAACGGGATGCCGATGCTCGGGCTCGGGACGTGGCAGAACACGAACGCCGACGAGTGTCGCAACGCGGTGCAGACGGCGCTGGAGATGGGCTACCGGCACATCGACACCGCCCAAGCGTACGGGAACGAGGCGGAGGTCGGTGAGGGCATCGCCGCCGCCGACGTCGACCGCGACGAGGTGTTCCTCGCGACGAAGGTGTGGGCCGACGAACTGTCCCACGACGACGTCATCGAGAGCACCGAAGCGAGCCTCGAAAAGCTCGGCGTCGACTACGTCGACCTCCTGTACGTCCACTGGCCGTCCCGCGAGTACGACGCCGAAGAGACGCTCGCGGCCTTCGACGAACTCGTCGAGCGAGGGCTGACCGAGCGCGTCGGCATCTCCAACTTCGAGCCCGAACAGGTCCGCGAGGCCGTCGAACTGTCCGAGTCCGGCGTCTTCGCCAACCAAATCGAGATGCATCCGCTCTTCCAGCAGGAGGAACTCCGCGAGGTCTGCGCCGAGGAGGACATCGAAATCGTCGCGTACTCGCCGCTCGCCCGCGGGGAGGTCTTCGACGTCGACGTGCTGTCCGACATCGCGGAGAAACACGACGCGAGCGAGGCGCAGGTGTCTCTGGCGTGGCTCCGCGAGAAGGGCGTCACCGCGATTCCGAAAGCGACGGGCGAGGTCCACATCCGCGACAACTGGGAGTCGCTCGCGCTCCAACTCGACGACGAGGACGTGGCCGCCATCGACGCCATCGACGTCGAAGACCGCCGCGTCGACCCCGACTTCGCGCCCTGGTAAGCGACCGAACCCGCCTGTTCCCGGTTCGACTCTCGATTCGTCGCCCGGAGCCGCAACGGATTTGTCGAACGAGTCCCGACAGAATCCCATGGAGTTCGACCTCCCCAAGACAGTCGCGTTGCTCGTCGCGCTCGTCGTCGTCGGAACCGCGGCCCTCGTCGGGATGGGCGCGATGGCGACGAGTACGGTCCTGATGATGGTGACGCCGTCGATGCTCGTCTTCGGGGCACTCTGTCTCGCCATCGGCGTCAAACACGGCGAGTACCGGGCGTCGAACTAACGAGGGGACGACACGAAAACACGGGACAGAAATCCTCAGCTCTCGTTTTCTCTGGGCGTGTCGACGACGTCCTCCAGGGTCTCGTCCGAGACGCTCGCGGAGACGCGGACGCCCACGACGCTCACGACGACGCCGGCGACGATGAACATCGCCAGCCGCTGGACCGGCGTGAGCGCGAGTCGCCCGAGCAGTTCGAGGTTCGCTAGCTCGCCCTGTCGTTCGAGGAGGAACCCGGCGAACCCGCGGACGACGAGCCCGATGGCGACGACGCCGAACGGGAGGTTCATGTACGACGTGGAGACGCGCTCGCTCCCGATGAGTTCGTCCAAGAGGCGGCCCGCACTCGCGGTCAGCGCGGCGAGCGCCAGCCACGGCGCGCTGTGGTAGACGAACAGGAGCGACGGGACGAGCACCTCCTCTCCCCCGCCGACGCCGGGGGACCGAATGGCGAGCGCGCCGAGGAACAGCCCGACGATGGCCAGCCCGGCCGCGACCGCGTAGGTGACGACCGACACCTGCCCGGAGTAGAGGGCGTCGCGAATCTGGTCCGGGGCGTCCGAGAGGACCTCGTCGATGGCCAGTCCCTTGTAGAGCAGCACCGCGCCCATCAGGGCGGCGAGCCCGGCCATGGCGACCTCGGGGCTGAACTGGACGAGCAGCAACGGGACGAGAAGCAGGCCGACGCCGAGCGGGACGAGTACCGTCGAGCGAAGCTCCTCGTCGCCGAGGAACTGCTTGAGCAGGTAGTACGTCGACTCGATGTCGTGGGCCTGCCGGACGACCACGCGGTCGACCGCGTCGACCCGGAACCTGCTTTCGACGACCGGGACGAGCCGCTCGTCTTCCGCGCTGTCGATGACGACGACGGCGGACTCGACGTCGAACTGCTCGGCGAGGTCGTCGAGCTGTCGCGCGACGGCGCGGTCGGCTCCGACGGCGCTGTCGCTCGTCCCCGAGATGACCGCGATTTCGGCGTCCTCGCGCTCGTCTCTGAGCTCGCGGGTCGTCCGCAGCGCCGCGAGAAGGCAGTTGACGCTCGAATCCTCGGGGTCCGAGAGCCCCACGTCGGTGACGAGCGACCGGACCGCTTCCCAGCCGACGACGGGCGTCGAGAGCCCGGTCTTGCGGCCGATGTCGTTCGCCCGGTCGACACAGAGGACGAGCGTTGTCACGTGGAAGACGAACGGGGGCGCGGGCTAAAAAGCCTCCCAGTCGTCAGAACCGAAACGAGAAGCCGTCGTCGGGGTCGACCGACGAGGCGAGTCCCGCGCCGAAGGCGTACGCCGCCCCTTCGACGCCGCCGCGGAGCCGGTCGGTGAGGCCGACCTCGGGGGTGAACTCCCGCACCGACACCTCGTCGCGGCCGAGGCGTTCGGCGAGTCGGTCTTCCACGTCGTCGCGGCTCCCCAGCGAGTCGACCAAGCCGAGTTCGTGGGCCTCCTCACCGAGGTAGACGCGGGCTTCGGTGTCGCGGACGACCTGCGGGTCCATGTCGCGGCCCTCGGCCACGCGCTCGACGAAGTCGTCGTAGTAGTCGTCGATGAGCCCCTGGAGGTACTCGCGTTCGTCCTCGGTCGGCTCTTTCAGGGCCATCCCGGCGTCCTTGTACTTCCCCGCGGCGAACCGCTCGTAGGAGAGCCCGACCTTGTCGGCCAGCTCCGAGGCGTTGACCGACGAGCCGATGACGCCGATGGAGCCGACGACGCTCACGTCGTGGGACCACAGTTCGTCGCAGCCGCTGGCAATCCAGTAGCCGCCCGAGGCGCAGGTGTCCGTGGCGTAGGCGACCGTCGGCCCGTCGAAGTCGGCAACGGCCCGGCGGATATCGTCGCTCGGCAACACCTCGCCGCCGGGCGTGTTCAGTTTGACCAGCAGCGCGTCGACGCTGTCGTCGTCGGCCGCGGCGTCGACCTGCTCGACGATGTCGTCGGCGGGCGTCCCGCCGCCGCGACCCGGAACCGGACCGCCGCCGCCGTCGCGGGAAATCGGTCCTTCGACGGCGACTTCGGCCACGTCGTAGTCGGGGAACGCCGAGGCGGCGAGCCTGCCGCCGACGCGGAGCGCGGCGACGACCGTCCCGATGAACAGGAGGAGTCCCGCGAGGTCCGCGAGCGTGTCGGGGACGCGGTAGAACAGAATCCAGCCGACCGCCGCCCCGACGACGGCGAGAACGACCACGATAGCCAGCCGGTAGACGCGCGTGAAACTGTCGGTCACGGTGAATCACTCATGGCTGTCGCTCGGGCTTCGAACGGCATAAAAATGATACGTCGCAAGCGCGACGAAGAGAGAGAAAGTGACCGAAGTTTAGAGCAGCCCGGACTTCTGGAGCTTCATCAGGTCCTCGGTCTCGAGGGTCTCGCCTTCCTTGAACTTCTGGTAGATTTCCTCGGCCTCGGCCTTGGCGGCCTCGCGCTCCTCGGCGCGGGAGTCCTTGCGCTGGCGCTCTTCCTTCTTGTCCAGCTCGCGGAGGCGCTTCTGGACGCGGACGAAGTCCTCGTGGTGACGGTCGGCCGCTTCCTGGGCTTCGACGAAGAGCTCGTGCATCTCGTCGGCCTTGTCGCGGATGTCGTCGGCCTCGCGGTAGGCCTCGATCATCTGGTTGTGGTGTTCCTGGGCGTCGTCGGCCAGCTCGGTCACCTTCTGGTGGTGCTGGGACGCCTCGGAGCGGACCTCTTCTGCCTCTTCGATGAGTTCTTCGAGGTCACCGCTCTCTTCGACCTTGTCCTTTTTCTGGCGAAGCTCTTCGCGCTTGTTCTCGATTTTCTCGATGAGCTCGCGCTCGTCTTCGGTCGAGAGGACTTCGGTCTGCTGGCGGAACTCGAGTTGCTCGATCTCCTCTTTGAGCTCGTCGATGTCCTTGCCGTCGTCGAGCTCGAGGTCGCTTTTCATCTCGTCGACCTCGTCGAAGAGCTCGTTGGCCTTCGCGTTGAGCTCGTTGCGGCTCTGCTTGTGTTCCTGCACCTGCGAGTTCATCTCGTCGCGCTTCTCGCGGTGCTTCTGGGCTTCGTCGACCTTCTCGCGAGTCTTCGCGTTGAGGTCGTCGCGCTTGGATGCGCGCTCGGAAGCCATCTGGTTTAGTTCATTGCGGCGGTCACGGAGTTGACCGGCGAGTTTGATGAGTTCGCCTTTCGAGCCGCTCTCGAGCTTTTCGTCTGGGAGATCGATGTTTCGTGCCTCGTCGAGTTCCTGCACGTCGAACTCGCTAAGTACTTCCTGCTTCGTTACCATGCGTAATCAATCCTCGATACCATCACCACTCCGTGCGTGGCGGCTGCTCGTGGGAGTGCGACCGACCGTGGATAAGAATTCCCGATCATTCTGCGTGCGATGCCGCCGGAACGCCGGAGGCGCTCAGGTACATACACATACAAGCGACCAGTTAATAAATACTTCGGTGGGAATTCGGGTGAAAACAGTTACCACACCGCTCATATCGACCGTATTCACCATGTTAGTCGTTGCCAAAGACGTATATAAATGGGATGTGAATCGTGGGGGCTAAACCGAGTCGGGTCGGATGCCACGTCATGAGAGAGGTCATTCGCGCACGCGGCCACGAACACGTACGCGCCGAACACGCGAGCACCTTCGAGGTGACGACGGACGACTGGCTCACCCCCGCGGGCGACTGTATCATCGGCGTCGAGGCCGACCGCACGCCCGCCGACTTCGACCCAGCGTTCGTCGAGGCCTGCCAGTCCCGCGACGCGGCTATCGACGTACACGTCCGCGTGGACGCAGGCGACGAAACCCACGAGCAGGCCGTCCACGCCCGCGGACACCCGGACCTCACGTTCGAGGGCGACCGCAGCATCGTCTTCCGCACGAGCGACTACGTGGACGACCGAACCGGCGCGGTCGACGCAGCTCACGCCGCGGCGGGCTTCGACCGCGACCTCGTCTCGGCGCTCGCCGACGGGGCGGAACTGACCGTCACTATCGAAGTCGAGTAACTCGGCGCAATCGGCCGAGGAGTCGGCCGACGGGATGCGTTTTTCACCGCGCGGTCGTAACCCTCGGACATGCCCGACGAACCCGCAGAGAACATCAGCGGCGGCGCGAGCGGCGGCGGCCGAGAGACGGCGTTCGACCCCGCCGACCCCGAGACCGCGACGCGCGCCGAGGTCGTCGTCGACCGCCTCGGCGAGCGCTACTGGCGGAAGGCCTACGGCGGGCAGGGCGGCTTCGAGTGTCTCGTCCGAACCATCCTGAGCCAGAACACGAGCGACAAGGCGAGCCAGCCCGCCCACGACGAACTCATGGCGCAGTACGGCGGCGGCGACCTCGCCGAGTCGCTGGCGGCGGCCGACCGCGAGGGCATCGTCGAGGCCATCCGCTCCGGCGGCCTCTACAACCAGAAATCGAAGCTCATCCGGGGCGTCGCGGAGGAGGTGCTGGCCGACTTCGGGAGCGAGGCCGACTTCGACCGCTACGTCCGCGAGGAAGCGCCCGCGACGGTCCGCGACCGCCTCTTGGAGATGAAAGGCGTCGGCCCGAAGACCGCCGACTGCGTCCTCCTCTTTGCGGGCGGGCGCGGCGGCGTCTTCCCCGTCGACACCCACGTCCACCGCATCGCCCGCAGGATTGGGCTCGCGCCCGCCGACGCCGACCACGAAGGCGTTCGGGCGGCGCTCGAACGCGACATCCCCGACGAGAAGTGCGGCTTCGGCCACACCGCGATGATTCAGTTCGGCCGCGAGTTCTGCACGGCCCGCAAACCCGCGTGTCTCGACGGCCCCGACGCGTGCCCGATGGCCGACGTGTGCGACATGGTCGGCGTCGACGCGGCGGCGCAGTCCGTCACCGACCCCGCGGCCGCGGACGACTGACTAACAGGATTTCGCGTCGAGTCCGCCCACCGGCGAGCCGTCGTCCTCGTAGCTCGATTCGATGCCCGAGTCGGCGAACATCGGGAGAGTCATCGAGTAGTCGTAGACGACGCTGAACCGCGAGAAGGGGTTCGAGAGGAACGCCGCGGCGGGACCGACGCCGTCGAAGGCAACCCCCGCCCGGAGTTGGACGATGGAGTCGTTGCCGACGGAGCCGCCGGCTTCCATCCCGAAGCCGCCCTCGCCGCCGAGGTTCTCGAACATCGAGAGGAAGACCACGAGGTCGATGCCCGCACCCTCGCCGCCGATGTCGAACTGGTGGCCCTCGCCGGGGAAACACGGCGAGGTCGGCCCGGTCGCGGCGGCGACCGGGGCGGTCGCGACAGTGAGAATCACGGCGAGCATCAGAGACGTGCGAGTCGCGGCGTGCATACCGTCGCCTCCGGCGCGCTGCTAATTAAGGATACGCCGCGATTCTCAGGCGTGATACCGTCTCTCGAAGCGAAACGAGGCGATGGACTCACGGGTCGCGGCGCGGTTCGGTCCCGACGCGGCTCGGTTCCGGTGACTACTCCTCGCCGTCGAGCTGTCGGATGAGTTCGTCGAGGACGGCGTCGGCGCTGGCGAGGTTGGTCGCAAGCGGCGTCTGGTGGACGTCGCAGATGCGGAGCAGGGCGGTGATGTCCGGCTCGTGGGGCTGGGCGGTCAGCGGGTCGCGGAGGAAGATGACGCCGTCGCAGGTCTCGCTCGCGATCTCCGCGCCGATTTGCATGTCGCCGCCGAGCGGCCCGGACTGCTTGCGCTCGATGTCGAGGCCCGTGGCGTCGATGAGTCGCTGGCCGGTCGTGCCCGTCGCCATGAGTTCGAAGCGTTCGAGGTCGTCCTGCCGCTCCTCGGCGAAGGCGATGAGGTCCGGCTTCTTCTCGTCGTGCGCAATAAGTGCGAGACGCATAGCAAACACTCGTTCGAGAGTCCTGATTAATGTTCGCCCGGATGCCGTCCGTGAGAAATCGTTGTGCGGCGGCGGTTGACGCGCCGGTGAGGGTCGCCGTGACTGCGAGTCGTTACTTGAAGCGGAACGTTTCGAGGTTCTTCGGCGCGAACGTCCGCATGTTGTAGTCGTGATAGAGCGCCGACGAGAGGTCCTGCACGGAGCGTTCGTCACCGTGGACGCACAGCACCTTCTCCGGGCGCGGGTTCATCGTCTTGACGAAGTTCTCGAGGCCCTGCCGGTCGGCGTGACCGGAGAAGCCGTCGACCGTCTCGACGTCCATCTTGAGCTTCAGCGTGTCCGACCGGCCCATGCCGTCGCGGCCGTTGACCGGAATCTCGTCCCAGCCGTTCTGGATGCGGCGGCCGAGCGTCCCCTGCGCCTGGTAGCCGACGAAGACCAGTCGAGACTTCGGGTCGGGGCCGACGTGGCGGAGCCACGACATGATGGGGCCGCCGGTGACCATCCCGGAGGTCGAGAGGATGATGGCCTGCTCGCCGTCGGCGACGTCCTGTCGCTCCTCTTCGCCGCCGTCGATGTGGTTGAACTCCTCGGCGAGGAACGGGTTTTCGTCCTCGTGGAAGATGCGGTCGCGGAGGTCGTCGCGGAGGTACTCGGGGTAGGTCGTGTGGATGGCCGTCGCCTCCCAGATCATCCCGTCGAGGTGGACGGGCATCTTCGGAATCTTGCCCGAGCGCATCGCCTCTTCGAGGACGAGCATAATCTCCTGTGAGCGACCGACGGCGAACGCCGGGATGACGACCTTGCCGCCGCGGTCGTACGTCTCGTTGATGACCTCGATGAGGCGCTCCTCGGAGTCCTGCTGGTCGGTCTGGTAGTCGTTGCGGCCGCCGTAGGTCGATTCGAGGACGAGCGTCTCCACGCGCGGGAAGTCGTTGACCGCGCCGTTGAACAGGCGGGTGTCCTCGTAGTGGATGTCGCCGGAGAACGCGACGTTGTAGAGGCCGTCACCGATGTGGAAGTGCGAGACGGCGGAGCCGAGGATGTGACCCGCGTTGTGGAACGTCAGCTTCACGTCGGGCGCGATGTCGGTCACGTCGCCGTACTCAAGCGGGATGGTGTGCTTGATGGCCTCGCGAACCATCTCGGACTCGTACGGCGGGGTGCGTCCCTCCTTCGAGGCGACGTCGAGGTAGTCGAGCGTGAGTAGGCCCATGAGGTCGCGGGTCGGCTCGGTCGTGTAGATGGGGCCGTCGTAGCCGTACTTGAACAGAAGCGGGATGAGCGCCGAGTGGTCGAGGTGAGCGTGGGTGAGGACGACCGCGTCGAGCGAGTTCGCGCCCGACCCGAGCGCCTCGGGGACCTGCAGATACGGCACGTCGTCGGAGCCGGGCTTGTCGCCGCAGTCGACGAGGATTCGGGTCTCGGGCGTCGAAACGATGAAGGACGCGCGGCCGACCTCGCGGCAGCAGCCGAGGGTCGTGATGCGGACCCACTCGTCGTCCGAGAGCTGCTCGCGGTGAATCTGCCGGCCGGTGCGTTCGAGGATGCGGCGGCGGTCCTCGCGTTCCTGCTTCAGGAAGTTGCGGACGTTCGAAACCGTCGAGGATTCGATGGGGGGAGTGCGGACGACTTCGGGCGTCCAGCCGACTTTCTGCGTGATTTCGCGGAGCGTCGAGCCGTGGCGGCCGATGACCATGCCCGGTTTCTCGGCCTCGATGACGACTTCGCCGGTGTCGATGTGGAAGTCGAGGTCGGTGACGCCGGCCTCCTCGGGGATGACGCTCAGAATCTTGGGTTCGGCCTCGCGGGGGTCGGACAGCACGTCCGGGTCCGGGCGAACCGTGATTCGCTTTCGGAGCTTACTCGCGAGTTTCCGGATGAGGTCGCCGTTCTGAGCGAACTTCTTCGGGTCGCGCGTGTAGACGACGAGTTCGGGACCCTCGTACTTGACGTCGGAAACCGAGATGTCGCGGGGGAGTTCGTTCGTAATCTCTGCCTTCAGATTCTCGAGTTGTTTATCTACGGAGCTCATAGTTACGAGCGACCCGTCCGGTCCTGCGCCGGCAGGTCTCGGGAACCCCTACCTCAGGAGCGTCGACGCGAGCCGGTCCACGTGTACGAGTGCCAGTCTCGGCCGACTGCGGAGAGAGCATAGTGAACTGAATACGGTTGTATCTCGACTGCGGGAAGAGGCAGGGAAAACCCGCTTACCCGACAGTACCATGTCGCCAGTATAAAACCCTTCGCAAAGCCGAAGCGTCTCGGGGCCGACCGACGACCATGGAACTCACACCGGCGGCCGTCTCGGCGGAACACGACTGGGTTCGAGAGCGCGCGGACGTGATCGTCCCGCTCATCAACGAGACGCGACGGCGACTCGGCGAGCAGTTCGACACGCGCGTCGGCGCGGTCGACGAGGCGGCCTACCGCGAGGCGGTCGACGCGGTGTTCGCCGACGGCGAGGTCGGCGTCAACGTCGCGGCCTACGTCCGCATCCTCAAGCGGCTGGACGTACAGGACGACTACCCGGGGTTCGTCGTCGACGAGGTGCTCGGGCGCGAGCTCGCGGCGACCATCGCCGGCGGCGAGCCGCTCCGACTCCTCGCGCAGGCGACGTTCCACTTCGCGGACGTGGCCGTCCACACCGACGGTCCCGCCGGCCGCGACGACCTCGACGCCGCGCTCGCCGCGGGCTTTCAGACGCGCCTGCCGGGGTGGTCGTGGCGCGAGGGTGACTCGCCGTTCGACAGTCGGCGCTGACCACCGGACGGCGTCGCGCGAAAAAGAGGTTCGAGTCGCGTCTTACCACTCGATTCGGACGCGCTCCGACGACTGCTCGGACTCGCGTTCGTGTTCCGAGTCGAGGTCGCGGAGCCGTCCACGGAACGCGCCGACGCACTCCTCGCACGCTGTCACGTGCGCGAGCACGCCGTTTTCGTACTCTGCCATGACCGCTCGCGGGGTCCGCCGCGTCAGCCGCTCGGGGCCCATCCGTCCGACGCCGCGCACGCCGAGGTCGCCTAATCCCGTCAGCCGCTCGCCGTGTGTCGCCGCCCACTGGGCGTACGACGCGAGCCGGTCGCGGACGCGTCGCTCGCGCGGACTCAGGCTCCCCGAAAGGTCCACGAACCGGTCCCACGTCTCGACGGTGTACTCCTCGATAAGGCCGCGCCCGACGGCGTCGTCCAGTCGGTCGATAACCGGTGTGAACTCCGCGCGCCGCCCGCTCGGAACCCACAGTTCGATTCGGACCGTCCCCTCTCGAGGAGTCGGCCGTTCGCCGCTTACAATTGTGTCCATTGTTAGCACGCCAACCACCACGTACTGGTAGGATAGCCGGCGATATGTATCTATGCGTCCGCCGGAACCGCCGACCGTCGTCGACGAGAGGTGGTCTGCGCGGCGGGGCGGCGCGCCGGCACCTTCGGGGCGTTTAAGGGTTCGCTGCGGCTACCGATGGGCAATGAGCGACGAGCAGGAACTCGGTATCACCGAGTCGAAGCAGTACAACACCGGCGAGTGGTACGCCGAGGTCGTCCAGAAGTCGGGTCTCGCGAACTACGGCCCGGAGGGCATGAGCGGTTTCATCGTGACTCGCCCGCGCGGCTACGCGCTGTGGGAGTCCATCCAGAACTACCTCGACGGCGAGTTCAAGAAGACGGGCGTCCAGAACGCGTACTTCCCGCTGTTTATCCCCGAGAGCTACCTCGAACGCGAGAAGGACATCGTCGAGGGGTTCGACCCCGAGGTGGCGTGGGTCACCCACGGCGGCCACGAGGAACTCGAAGAGCGCCTCGCCGTCCGCCCGACCTCCGAGTCCATCATCGCGCCCTACATGGCCCAGTGGGTCCGTAGCCACCGCGACCTCCCGCTCCGCGTGAACCAGTGGGCCTCGGTCGTGCGCTGGGAAGCGACCGAGACGAAGCCGTTCTTCCGCACCAAGGAGTTCCTCTGGCAGGAAGGTCACACGGCCCACGAGACCCGCGACGGCGCGTGGGACGAGACGATGACCCGCCTCTCGCAGTACCAGTCGCTCTACGAGGACGTGCTCGCCATCCCCGTGCTCCGCGGCGCGAAGCCGGAACACGACAAGTTCCCCGGCGCGGACACGACGACGACCGTCGAGGCGCTCATGCCCGACGGCAAGTCCGTGCAGGCCGGCACCTCCCACTACCTTGGCACCTCTTTCGCAGAGGCGTTCGACCTCACCTACACGACCGAAGACGAGGACGAAGAGCCCGCCCACACGACCTCGTGGGGGCTGTCGTGGCGCTCGCTCGGCGCGCTCATCATGACGCACTCCGACGACCAGGGCCTCGTCCTGCCGCCGACCATCGCGCCCGAGCAGGTCGTCATCGTCCCCATCTGGCAGGCTGACACGCAGGAGAAGGTCCTCGACTACGCCGAGGACATCGCCGAAGACCTCGAAGACGCGGGCGTCCGCGTCGAACTCGACGCCCGCGACGAGCGCAACCCCGGCTTCAAGTTCAACGAGTGGGAGCTCAAGGGCGTCCCCGTCCGCTTCGAAATCGGCCCGAACGAGGTCGACGACGACGTCGTCACGGCCGTCCACCGCCCCGACGGCGAGTCGGTCGAACTCGACCGCGAGAACATCGCCGAAGCCGTCCAAGCGCAGTTCGACGAAGTGTACGCGAAGCTCTACGCCGCCGCGGAGGAGAACCTCGAAGAAAACGTCCGCGAGGCGTCCGAGCGCAACGAGATTCTCGGCACCATCGGCCAGCACGGCGGCTACGTGAAAGCGCCGTGGTGCGGAGACGAGGCCTGCGAGGACGAGATTAAGGAGCAAATCGCCGCCGAAATCGTCATGGTGCCCCTGAACGACGAGGACGCGGAGATTCACGACGGCGAGGACTGCGCGGTCTGCGGCGACGACGCCGAGGAGACGGCGTACTTCGCGAAGTCCTACTGAACCGGCCGCCGGGTTTTACACGATTGTTCATATTTTTCGTCGTCCGTCGAATCATCATTAGTCTCCATACTATGTATGGATACATCCTTATATGACATTGTAACACCCTTATGGTTTCAGGAAAAGTTGCTTATGCGGGTAGCCGTACTATTGGCGTATGACCAAGCCACACATAGACGCACCCTTCGCTCAGGACGGGTTAGCCGACCCGACCGACGAGCGGTCGAACTGCGGCGTTGGGGCCGTCGTAGACCTCGAAAACGGCGCCTCGCACCGAGTCGTCGCAGACAGCCTCGAACTCCTGGAGAACCTCGAGCACCGCGGCACCACGGGCGCTGAGGAAAACACCGGGGACGGGGCGGGTATCCTGCTGCAACGACCCGACGAGTTCTTCGAAGCCGTCCTCGAATCCGAGCTTCCGGACCTCTACGCGGCAGGTTCGGTGTTCATGCCGACCGACGACGAGGTTCGCGAGCGCGTTTCGGCGGTTGTCGAGGACTCGCTGGCCGACCACGGGCTCTCCGTGTTCGACTGGCGCGACGTGCCGACCGACAACGCCGACCTCGGCGCGACCGCGCTCGAATCGGAGCCCGACGTCTGGCAACTGTTCGTCGAGCCGGCCGACGGGATGACCGCAGACGAGTTCGACCGGGCGCTGTACCTCGCCCGCCGAGCCGCAGAGAAGGCGGTCGACGACCTCGCTATCGAGGGCGCGGGACGGTTCTACGTCTGCTCGCTCGACCGCAAGACCATCGTCTACAAGGGACTGCTCACGGCCGAACAGCTCCCGAACTACTACCCCGACCTCAGCGACGAGCGGATGGTGACCGAACTCGCGCTCGTTCACGCGCGATTCTCCACCAACACGCTCGGCGCGTGGCATCTCGCCCACCCGTACCGCCAGGTCATCCACAACGGCGAGATAAACACCATCCGCGGCAACGTCAACTGGATGCGCGCCCGCGAGACGGACCTCCAGCACGAGGCCTTCGGCGACGACATCGAGACGCTCATGCCCATCACGAAGGCCGACCAGTCCGACACCGCGAGCGTGGACAACGTGGTCGAACTGCTCCTCAAGAGCGGCCGCGAACTCCCGCACGTCCTGCGGATGCTCATCCCTGAGGCGTACCGCAACGACGACGCGATGGACCAGGCGCGCCGCGACTGGTACGACTTCCACGCCTCGCTCGTCGAGCCGTGGGACGGTCCCGCGCTCGTCGCGGCGACCGACGGCGACCGCATCGCCGCCGTCCTCGACCGCAACGGCCTCCGTCCGTGTCGCTACGAGGTGACGACCGACGGCCGCCTCATCGTCGCCAGCGAGGTCGGCGCGCTCGACACCGACCCCGCGGAACTCGAATCCCGCGGTCGCCTCCAGCCCGGCGAGATCTTCATGGCCGACCCCGAGGAGGGCCGCGTCATCCCCGACGCCGAAGTGTTCGACTCCCTCACCGACGAGAAGTACGGCGAGTGGGTCGACCAACAGCAGCGCCATCTCGACGACATCGCCGGCGACACCGACTCCACCTCGCGCGGACAGGTCGAGTCGCTCCGCGCGACGCAGGCGGCGTTCGGCTACACGCACGACCAGCTCAACCACATGATAGAGCCGATGGCCCGCGACGGCAAGGACCCCGTCGGCTCGATGGGCGACGACACGCCGCTTTCGGTGCTGTCGGACCTCAACCGCCCGCTGTTTACCTACTTCAAGCAGCTGTTCGCGCAGGTGTCGAACCCGCCTATCGACTACATCCGCGAGAAGCTCGTGACGAGCCTGGAGTCGCGGCTCGGCTGCCAGCGTAACCTCCTCGACGAATCACCCGAGCACGCGCGTCAGCTCGTCCTCGACTCGCCGGTCCTCACGGACGCCGAGACTGCGGCCATCAAGGACCTCGACGACGACATGCGGAGCGAAGTCGTCGACATCACCTACGAGAAAGGCGGCGACATCCGCGAGGCCATCGAGGCCGTCCGCGACGAGGCCAAGGCGGTCATCGAAGACGGCGCGGACATCGTCGTCCTCTCCGACCGCGCGGTCGGCCCCGACCGCGTCGCCATCCCGAGCCTGCTCGCGACGGGCGCGGTCCACCACAGCCTCGTCCGCAACGGCCTCCGGAACCACGCCGGCCTCGTCGTCGAGTCCGGCGACCCACGCGAGGTCCACCACCTCGCCACGCTCGTCGGCTACGGCGCGGGCGCGGTGAACCCCTACCTCGCCTACCAGACCATCGAGGACGTCGTCGCCGGCCCCGACGGGGCCGACGAGGGCGAGGCCATCGACGCGTACGTCCACGCGCTCGAAGACGGCCTGCTCAAGACGATGGCAAAGATGGGCATCTCGACGGTCGAGAGCTACCGCGGCGCGCAGATTTTCGAAGCCGTCGGCCTCGAATCCGACTTCGTCGCCGAGTACTTCGAGGGCACCGAAATCCGCACCGAGGGTATCGGCCTCGACGTCATCGAGGAAGACCTGCTGACCCGTCACGCCGCCGCGTTCGGCGCGGACCCGAAGCTCGAACGACAGGGCGAGTACGAGAACCGCTCGGCCGGCATCCACCACGGCTGGAACCCCCAGACCGTCGGCACGCTCCAGCAGTCCGTCCGCGCCGGCGACTACGAGAAGTACAAGGAGTTCGCGGAGCTGGTCAACGACCAGTCGAAGCAGCTGAAGGCGCTCCGCGGCCTCCTCGAATTCGATTCCGACCGCGAGCCGGTGGACATCGACGAGGTCGAACCCGTCGAGGATATCGTCAAGCGCTTTTCGACGGCCGCGATGTCGCTCGGCAGCCTCTCGCCGGAGGCCCACGAGAACAACTCCATCGCCATGAACCGCATCGGCGGCAAGTCCAACTCCGGCGAGGGCGGCGAGCCGCCGGAGCGCTTCGGTACCGAAAAGGAGTGTAACGTCAAGCAGGTCGCCTCCGGCCGCTTCGGCGTCACCTCTCATTACCTCTCGTCGGCCGACGAGATTCAGATTAAGATGGCGCAGGGCTCGAAGCCCGGCGAGGGCGGCCACCTCCCCGGCAAGAAGGTAAACGAGATGATTGCGCACGTCCGCTATGCGACGCCGGGCGTCGGCCTCATCTCGCCGCCGCCGCTGCACGACATCTACTCCATCGAGGACCTCAAGCAGCTCATCTTCGACCTGAAGTCGGCCAACCCCGACGCCGACATCAACGTCAAGCTCGTCTCCGAGGCCGGCATCGGCACCATCGCCGCCGGCGTCTCGAAGGCGAAAGCCGACGTGGTCCACATCTCCGGCTACGACGGCGGCACCGGCGCGTCGCCCAAGACTTCCATCAAGAACGCCGGTCTCCCGTGGGAACTCGGCCTCGCCGAGGCCAACCAGATGCTCCGCGCGACGGGGCTTCGCTCCCGCATCCGCGTCTCCGTCGACGGCGGCATGAAGACCGGCCGCGACGTGGCCGTCGCCGCCCTCCTCGGCGGCGAGGAGTACGTCTTCGGGACCGCGTCGCTCGTCACCTCGGGCTGCGTGATGGCCCGTCAGTGCCACGAGAACACCTGCCCGGTCGGCGTCGCCACGCAGGACGAGAACCTGCGCCGCCGCTTCCCCGGCGAGCCCGACCACGTCATCAACTACATGACGTTCATCGCGCAGGAACTCCGCGAGATTATGGCCGACCTCGGCTTCACCTCGCTCGACGAGATGATCGGTCGTCCCTCCCTGCTCCGGCAGGTCGAGACGGACCACGAGAAGGCGAAGCACCTCGACCTCTCGTCGGTGCTGGCCGAGCCCGAGACGGGCGCGCGCCGCAAGACCGAAGACCAGGTCCACGCCGACATCGAGACGCACGTCGACCACAAACTCATCGACGAGGCCGCAGACGCCATCGAGAACCGCGAGCCGGTCGTCATCCGCCGCGACCTCTCGAACGTCGACCGCGCGGTCGGCGCGATGCTCTCGAACCGCATCTCGAACGCCCACGGCGGCGAGGGACTCCCGGACGACACCATCCGCTGTGAGTTCGACGGCATCGCCGGCCAGACGTTCGGCGGCTTCCTCGCCCGCGGCGTCACGATGCGGCTCACCGGGGCCGCCAACGACTACGTCGGCAAGGGCCTCTCCGGCGGCCGCGTCATCGTCGACACGCCCGCCGAGGCCAACTACGAGGCCGCCGAAAACATCCTCATCGGCAACGTCGCCCTCTACGGCGCGACGCAGGGCGAATGTTACGTCAACGGCCTCGCCGGCGAGCGCTTCGGCGTCCGCAACTCCGGCGTGAAGGCGGTCGTCGAGGGCGTCGGCGACCACGGCTGTGAGTACATGACCGGCGGCGTCGTCGCCGTCCTCGGGGAGACGGGCCGCAACTTCGCCGCGGGCATGTCCGGCGGCGTAGCCTACGTCTACGACCCCGACGACGAGTTCGCCGCGAAGGCGAACACCGAGATGGTGACGCTCGAAGACCACCTCGACGACAAGGACGAGGCGATGCTCACCCGACTCGTCGAGAACCACCGCACGTACACCGACTCCGACCGCGCGGCCGAACTGCTCGACGACTGGCAGTCCGTGCTCGGTGACTTCGTGAAGGTGATGCCCGACGCGTACGCCGAGGTCATCGCCGAAGACGGCCGCGAGGACGTTCGCAACGAACTCCCCGCGAAGGCGGGCGCAATCGTCGACGCCGGAGCCGACAGAGTCGGCGCGGCGACGACGAGCGACGACTGAGACGGAGACGGACCCCGGCCGTCTCGAACCGCCGCTAACGGCGAGCGGGTTCCGGCACCCGCAACCGATTCTCTCACGTTTTTCACCGCGCGCGCCTTCGACCGAGACATGGACAACGCACTCGTCATCGGCGGCACGCGATTCATCGGCCGCTACCTCGTCTCGGAACTCCTCGACAGCGGCTACGCCGTGACCATCTTCAACCGCGGGAACCACGACAACCCCTTCGAGGACGACCCGCGCGTCCAACACGTGCAGGGCGACCGAACCGACGACGAGGCGCTCCGGACCGCGAAACTGACCGTCGACCCCGACGCGGTGTTCGACTGCGTGGCGTACAAGCCCGCGGAGGTCGCCTCTGCGGTCGACGTCTTCGCTGACGTGGACGCCTACGTCTACATCTCCAGCGGCGCGGCCTACGGAAGCGAGGTCATCCCGAAGCGCGAGGGCGAGACGCCGCTGTGCGACTGCACCGACGAGCAGGCGGCGGACGACTCGGGTGCGAGCTACGGCCCGCGGAAAGCCGAGGGCGACCGCGTCGTCTTCGAGGCGGCCTCGCGGGGCATCAACGCGATGTCCGTCCGGCCCTGCATCGTCTACGGCCCCGACGACTACACCGAGCGCCTCGACTACTGGATCGACCGCGTGCTGAACTACGACCGCGTCGTCGTCCCCGGTGACGGGACGAACGTCTGGCACCGCGCCTACGTCGAGGACGTAGCGAGCGCGATGCGCGTCGTCGCCGAGGAGGGCGAGGCGGGCGAGGCCTACAACGTCGGTGACAGACGGCTCGTGACGCTCGAAGAGATGGTCGAAGTCATCGCTGACGCCGCCGGCACCGGCGTCGAGGTCGTCCACGCGGGCGAGCGTGAACTCGCCGCGGCCGGCCTCTCGATGGACGACTTCATCCTCTACCGCGACTACCCGCACGTCCTCTCGACGGACAAACTCGCCCGTCTCGGCTGGGAGTCAACCCCCGTCGAGGAGGCGATGCGCCGGTCGGTCGCCGACCACCGCGACAGCGACCGCGACGGCGCGGAACACGACCCCGGCCGCGACGCCGAAGAACGCGTGCTCTCGATTCTCGACACGCTCTGAGACGGGATCGTTCGCTCGAAAAAACGAGGCGGCGAGGCGGCGGTTCCGACGAGTTCAGCCGCTGAACTGGCCGTCGTGGTCCATCTCGGGGACCTCCTCTTCGAGCCACTCTCGGAACCACTTGACGCGCTTGAGCCGCTGGTGAGCGAAGCTCTGGGCGGTGTCGGTTTCGAGCCGGTCGGAGGCGTCGCGGCCGCGCTCGAAGACGCGTTCGACCATCTCGGCGGCGTCCATGTGGGTCCGGGCCTCGTAGCCCATCCGCAGGAGCATCAGCGCGGTGCCGTTCGCGCCGATTTTGTCGAGGATGTCGGCCTCGATGAGACAGCGCGTCTCAAGCGACACGTCGGTCAGCGGCCCCTGATACGAGTGGTCGGAGACGACCTGACACACCTGGTCGACGAAGGAGTCGGGGTAGTCGCCGTGGCTGCTGAGGAACTCGCGGGCGACGCGAGCGCCCTCCTCCGCGTGGACCTCCTGGTCGGCTTCGAGCTTCGAGATGTCGTGAAAGAGGGCGGCGACGCGAACGACGTTCACGTCCGCGCCCTCGCGGTCGGCGATGCGCGTCGCGAGGTCGACGACGTTGAGGATGTGGTTGAACCGGTACTCCGCGGAGTGCCACGGATACCAGCGCATCCGCCCGCCGTCGTCTTCGTTTTCGACGCTCGCAGAGAGATAGTCCGAGACGAAACGCTTCATATCCTCGAACTCGGCGTCGGAGACCGCCGACTCTTTGATTTCAACGCCCACGGCAGAACCTCCGTCGGTGTTGGCACGTGCGTATTCTCATTACACGGAATGAGGGTCGTTCCACTCTTAGGCGTTACGACCACCCTGAGTCGCGGGAACCGGGCTCTCGGGCGAACAGACCGGGTCTCGTGGCCGCCAATGTGAACCGCTGGCACATCGATGAGAGTTAACTCGCCCGCCCGCGTCGACCCCGACGTGACCGAAGCACGATACCTCGACGACGCGACGACACACGAGTTCGAGGCGACCGTCGAGACGGTCCGCGGAACCGACCGCGTCGTCCTCGACCGGACGTACTTCTACCCGACCGGCGGCGGCCAACCGCACGACACGGGCACCCTATCGGTAGACGGCGAGGATTGCGACGGCGAGACGTGGGACGTGACGGACGTCCAGAAACGCGACCGAATCGAACACGTCGTCGCGGGCGACGCGCCCGACCCGGGGGCGACCGTCACCGGACGCGTCGACCCGGCGCGGCGGCGCGCCCACAGCCGCTACCACACGGCCCAGCATCTCCTCTCTGCGGTCCTCCTCGACGAGTTCGACGCCGAGACGACCGGTAACCAACTGTACGCCGACCACGCACACCTCGACTGCGCCTACGACCGCTTCGACGGCGACGACCTCCGGACCATCGAGACGCGCCTGAACGACCTCGTCGCGTCCGACCTCCCCGTCCGGTGGTACAGCCTCGACCGCGAGGAGGCCGAAGCGACGCTCGACCCCGACCGCACCAGACTCTACCTGCTTCCGGAGTCGATTCGGGAGGTCCGAATCGTCGAAATCGGCGACGCGGACGACCCCTTCGACCGGACCGCCTGCGCGGGAACTCACGTCGAATCGACGGGCGACATCGGCACGGTCTCCGTCGCCGGCCGGACGACCCAAGGCTCGGCACACGAGCGCGTGAACTTCGCCCTCGAATAGCCGGTCGCCGGTCGAATCGACTCCTCGGACGCGACTACGTGGACCGGGACGCTTCTGCCCGCGCCCGAGGCTCGCATACCCAGCCCTCGCGGACCGGAACCAGCTCGTAGCCCGACTCCCGGAGCAGGGCCTTCGCCGCCGCTTCGTCGTGGCTCCCGCGGGCGTCGTGCAGTTCGAAATACACCGTCGGCCGGTGCTCCCGAAGGACCGCCTCCGCCCCCCGGAGCACGTTCAGGCCGAACCCTTCGACGTCAACCTTCAGGTGGTCCGGCGGCGGGACCGTCCCGGACTCGACGAGCGAGTCCAGCCGTCGCATCGATACCGACGCCGTGTCGACGACCCGCGCCCCCCACGCGCTCGCGTGGTCTCGCGAGAACGACCCCAGTTCGTCGTAGCTCGACAGGTGGAACGCTCGGGATTCGTCGGTTTCGCCGAGGCCGCAGTCGAGGAGGTCCACCCGGTCGTCGAAGTCGTTGACCTCGACGTTCGCCCGCAACTGGTCGACGACCTCGGGATGCGGCTCGACGGCGACGACCTGCGCGGAGGGTTCGCTGGCCGCGACCGCGAGCGTGTAGGTCCCCGTGTTCGCGCCCACGTCGACGACCACGTCGCCGCCGTCGAGGTCGAGCAACAGCGCTTGCAGGAGCACGTCGTTACCGTGACGGTTGTACAGTTCGTAGCTCCGGAAGCTCGTCCGCCCGACGTGTTTCTTCGTGGCGACGAGCCGTCGCTCGTAGTTCGCCCGAACGAGCGCGTAGTGGAGGGTGTACGCGAGGTGGCGAGCGGCCGACACCGGATGCAGCAGAGACACGTTAGTGTATTGTCATTGTGCGGCGATAAAAATCGCTCGGCGGCGACGCGACTCGGCGTGATATGGATTCGCAGGAGAAGTTCGAGTAGTCCCGGGCGGATTCGAACCGCCGTCAGCGGCTGTCTTCTCGGCACGCAATGAACCGTACCAATCCAAAGGCCGCTATGATTGGCCACTACACCACGGGACTGCGCACTCGTCGGTTGTCCGCTGGTAAATGAAAACGCTTCGGTTCCGGTCGGGCGGCGTCGGCGATTAATCGGCGGCTTCCGTCTCCGTCTCGGGTTCCGCGCCGCACACGTCGAGATACTCGCAGGCGTCCGTCTCGGGGTCGAAACAGTCGGGACACTCGGAGTTACGGTCGATGATGGTGTCGAGTCGCTCCGCAATCATCCCGTCGATGACGGGTTCGAGTTCGCGGGCCTCCGCGCGGAACTCCTCGACGTCGAGGACGTTCGAGAGGAAGCGCTCGATGATGCAGTAGGTCTGGAGCGCGTCGCGGGCGCGGACGATGCCGTCGTCCGTGAGCGTGACGCCCTTGTACTTCTCGTGTTCGGCGAGGCCGCGGGATTCGAGTTTGCCGATCATCTCGTTCGCACTCGCGGGGCTCACCTCCATCATGTCCGCGAGCGCGCCGGTGGCCGCCGGGCCGTTCTCCATCTCCTGCAGCAGGTAAATCGCCTTGACGTATTGGTCTGCCGTGTTCATCGTTTCACTCGCGGTCTTCCATGATTCGCGTCACTTCTTCTACGCCCTCGGCCTCCTCGTCGCGAATCGCCGACAGGGTGGCGACGAGTTCCTCGCGGTCGATAGAGAACTGTGCCTCGCTCGCCTCGATGGCCTCGATGACGTCGTCGTAGAACTTGTAGGCGGTCTCCTCGTTGCAGAGTTGGTCGTAGAGGACGCCGTCGAAGTCCTCGGGCTTCGTCTGGCCGTACTGGGCCTCGACCAGCGCCTCTATCTCCTCGAAGGGGACGCTGTCGACTTCCAGCCGGTCGATGACGGCTTCGAGGCGCTCGCGGTGGTCCGCGGACTCCTCGGCGGCGTGCGAAAGCAGGGCTCGAATCTCCTCGTCGAGCGCGTCTTCGTCGAGTTCCTCGTGGTGGTGGTAGGCGCGCGCCTCCACGACCTCTTCGAGGACGATACCGATCTGGAGGAGTCGGGCGAGCTGGTGGTCCGAGCTGACCTGATAGCCGACGCTCATGGACTCGTCCCCCTCAACGTTCGAAGACACGGTCCCGCGACGTACATACACACCTCTCCGGGAGTAACCGACTTAAGCGGTTCCCTCGCGGGTCGACGGGATCGGAGAAAAAAACGCCCGGCGAAGTCGCGCCGCGGAGGCCGGACTACCGCAGGCGCGCCGCGATGAGCTCTTCGAGGTCGTCGCGGAACTCGTCGACTTCGATCTCTTCGAGGACGGGCACGAAGAAGCCCTCCACGAGCATGTTACGGGCCTGTTCTTCGGGGACGGACCGAGAGACCATGTAGAAGAGGTCCTCGGCGTCGACCTGCCCGACGGAGGCCGCGTGGGACGCCTCGGTGTCGTGGTTGTTGATGATGAGCTTCGGCGACGCGTCGGCCTCGGACTGGTCCGAGAGCATCAGCGTGTTCTCGCGCTGATAGGAGTTCGTACTCCACGCGTCGCGGCCGACGTCCTGGACGCCCTCGTACACCGAGCGCGCCTCGTCGTCGAGGACGCCGCGGGTCACGAGGTCGGCCGTCGTGTTCTCGGCTTTGTGCCAGACGCGGGCGTTCACGTCGAGGTGCTGGTCGTCGTGACCGAAGAACGCGCCGACGATTTTCGTCTCCGACGCCTCGCCGTTGAGTTCGGTCTCGACGTCGCTGCGGGTGAGCCGCGAGCCGAGGTTCCCCTCGATCCAGTTGACCGTGGAGTAGGTGTCGGCGTCGGCGCGCTTGAGCGAGTACGTGTACGTCTCCTCGTCGAGGTTTTGCAGGGAGCCGTACTGGACGTACGAGTTCTCGCCCGCGTCGATTTCGACGAGGTTCGAGAAGTACCGCGCGTCGTCGACGCTGTCGCCGGACTCGATGGCTTCGAGGATGGTGACCGACGAGGACTCCTCGGTGACGACGAGCGTGTGGCTGAACAGCGACCGAGAGTTCATCTCGGCGCGAATCTTCACGTCCTCGGCGTCGACGCCCTCGGGGACGTAGATGAACGTGCCCGTCGTGAACAGCGCCGCCGAGAGGGCGGTGAGGTAGTTCGTGTCGGGAGCGACGACCGACCCGAAGCGCTCCTCGATGAGGTCGCCGTACTCGGAGAGCGCCTCCGTGAACGGAAGGACGACGACGCCCTCGGGCGACTCGCGGGTCGTCTCGTCGGCCTGGTTCAGCGGGTCGACGAGCGACTCGAAGTCGAGCGCTTCGAGGTTGGTCCAGCGGCGACCGGGCGTCTGGATGACGTCCGGCAGTTCGAGCGCGTCGAGTGCTTCGAGGGCTTCGAGGCGGGCCTCGAGGAGCCACTCCGGCTCGTCCCGTGCGTCCGAAATCTCTCGTACCGTCTCTGCGGACAGGTTCGCGGGAAGTTGCGCACTCATTGGTTATCCGAGGCTACCCTCCATCTCGAGTTCGACGAGTCGGTTGAGTTCGACCGCGTACTCGATGGGCAGTTCCTCCGTGATGGGTTCGATGAACCCGGAGACGATCATCTGCTTCGCGTCGTCGTCGTCGAGACCGCGCGACTGGAGGTAGAAGATGTCCTCGTCGCCGATCTTGCCGACGGTCGCCTCGTGGGCGACGTCCACCGTGGACTCGTTGATTTCCATGTACGGCATCGTGTCCGAGGTGGACTCGTTGTCGAACATGAGCGCGTCACACTCGACCGCGGTCGAGGAGTTCTTCGCGCCGTTGGCGATGTGGACGAGACCGCGGTAGTTCGTGCGGCCGCCGTCCTTCGAGATGGACTTCGACTCGATGGTCGACTTCGTCTCGGGGGCGTTGTGGTACACCTTCGCGCCGGTGTCGATGTTCTGGCCCTCGCCCGCGAAGGCGATGGTGATGTGGTTGTCCGACGCGCCGCGGCCCTTCAGAATCGACGCCGGGTAGAGCATGGTGGCCTTCGAGCCCATCGAGCCCGAAATCCACTCCATGCGGCCGCCCTTCTCGACGATGGCGCGCTTGGTGTTGAGGTTGTAGGTGTTCTTCGACCAGTTCTGGACGGTCGAGTACTGGACGTGGGCGTCCTCGCCGACGAACACTTCGACGCCGCCGGAGTGGAGGTTGAACGCGGAGTACTTCGGGGCCGAACAGCCCTCGATGTAGTGGACTTCGGAGCCCTTCTCCGCGACGATGAGCGTGTGCTCGAACTGGCCCATGCCCTCGGAGTTCATGCGGAAGTACGCCTGCACCGGCATCTCGACCGTCACGTCCTCGGGGACGTAGACGAACGAGCCGCCGGACCAGATGGCGCCGTGAAGCGCGGCGAACTTGTTGTCGCTCGGGGGGACGCACTTCGTCATGAAGTACTCCTTGACGATGTCTTCGTGCTCCTGGACCGCCTGGTCCATGTTCATGAAGACGACGCCTTTCTCCTCCCAGCGCTCCTGCATGTTCTGGTAGACGACCTCGGACTCGTACTGGGCGCCGACGCCCGAGAGGGCGTTCTTCTCGGCTTCCGGGATACCCAGTTTGTCGAAGGTGTCCTTGATGTCGTCCGGCAGGTCGCGCCAGTCGTCGACGCCGCCGCGGACTTCCACGTCGGGTCGGATGTACGGGACGATTTCGTCCACGTCGACCTCGGAGAGGTCAGGCTGGCCGGGCCAGTCGGTCGGCATCGGCATGTTCTGGTACTGCTTGAGCGCGCGAAGGCGGCGCTCGAGCATCCATTCGGGCTCGTCTTTGTCCTCCGAGATGACGCGGATGGTCTCTTCGTTGAGACCCTTCTCGGCCACGAACGCGGCCTTCTGCTCCTTCTTGAACTCGAAGCGAGCTTCCGTGTCTGTCTCTTTGAGGTGGTCTTGGTCGGAACTCATGATGTTGGGGGATTACGCGGCTTCGTACACTTCCTCACGGACCCAGTCGTAGCCCTTGTCTTCGAGCTCGGACGCGAGCGACGCGTCGCCGCTCTTGACGACCTTACCGTCCAGCATGATGTGGACGTGGTCCGGCTCGACGTATTCGAGGATACGCTGGTAGTGAGTGATCTGGAGGATACCCGTGCCCTGCTCGTCGCGCAGCGCGTTGATACCCTTCGAGACGTCCTGCAGGCGGTCGATGTCGAGACCGGAGTCGATCTCGTCGAGCACCGCAATCGACGGTTCGAGAATCGCGGCCTGAAGGACCTCGTTTTGTTTCTTCTCGCCGCCGGAGAAACCGGCGTTGAGGTAGCGCTGCATGAACTTCTCGTCCATGTCGAGAAGCTCCATCTTCTCTTTGAGGAGCTGCTGGAACTCGGCGACGCCGACTTCGCCGTCGTCGACGTTACCCTCCATCGGGGAGGTGTCGTAGCCGGCTTCCTCTTCTGCTTCCTCGTCGTCGTCCTCGCCGAAGAGGAGCTCCTCGCGCTCGTCGATCTTCGCGTTGAGCGCGGTGCGGAGGAAGTTCGTCATGGTGACGCCCTCGATTTCCGCGGGGTACTGGAAGCCGAGGAAGATGCCGAGCGCGGCGCGCTCGTTCGGCTCCAGTTCCAGAAGGTTCCACGTGCGGGCGTCGTCCGGAATTTCGAGGTCGCCGAAGTCGTCGTCCTCCAGGTGGAGGAGGATTTCGCCTTCGGTTACTTCGTAGGCGGGGTGCCCGGCGATGATTTTAGAAGTCGTAGACTTGCCGGACCCGTTGGGACCCATCAGCGCGTGGATCTCGCCGGATTTGACTTCCAGGTCGACACCTCGCAGAATCTGCTCACCGTCTTCCTCCGCGACTCGTGCGTGGAGGTTCTTAATCTCGAGAGTTGCCATCGTTGGTTCGTTGCCTCGTACTCGAAAGGTGGGGAGTATCGCCCATAATGCTTGCGCATTCACCCCCGCCACCTTTTGTAGAAAGAAAATTTGTTTTCAAATCCGCAAAGAATCACACCGATTCGCGACACGCGTCCGGGTTTCGGACAGCCGAACGAAGTTACGGTTCCGGCGACTATGTAACCGAATATGGTTTCGTTAGTCGGTGACGGGAGCGGTCACATGAAGCTCCCAAGGCCGGTCTGTTCCTGTCCGCTTTTCACCTCGTCCCACGACATCCCGAGCGCCTCGATAACGCGGGAGATGGGCCCTTCGAGCGTCTTGGTGAGCATCGTCTCCCAGTCGACTTCGAATTCCTCGGGAATCTGGTCCGCGTACTCGAAGCAGATGACGTCGGGGTCGCGCTTGAACTCGCGGTAGCGGTCGTCGACCTGCGGGTCGAACTCGCTGGACTCCATCTCGCGGAACCACGACGGGTGGACTTTCTTGAGGTAGACCCGCTTCGGCTTCGACCCGCGGCCGAAGTTCGTCCCGAGGAAGGCGTTGGCGTACTGCGCGCCGCGGACGTGCGCGGTCGGCGTCTCGTACGCCGAGAGGCGTTTGCCGATGCCGCCGGGGATGCCGACCTGTTCGAGCGGGAGGTTCCCCGCCTCGAAGTCCGTGATGATGTCGTGGAGGTAGTCTTTGATGACCTCGGTGTCCTCGCCGTGGACGATCATGTCGATGACGTTCTTCTGGACCTCTTTGGTTATCTGTGCGATATCCGACCGTTTGTACTCGAAGCCCGTGATGTCGATGTCGTCGACGTCCTTACCCTCCTTCCAGACGATGTGGCCCGCGTAGCGCTTTTTCTTGCCCGCCTGGAAGAACCGCCGGTAGAGCTTCTCGAACTCGATTTGGAAGCGATGTTCGTCCGCGCCCAACTCGTCGCGCGCGAAGTCGTCGTAGGCGGCGTTGATGTGCTCCTCGATGTCGAACGACTGCTCGATGGCTTCTTCTTTCGACACGTCCGGGCCGAGTTCGAGCATCACGCTGTCGGTATCGCCGTAGGCCACGTCGTAGCCGATTTGGTTCGCCGCCTGCTCCGTGAACTCGATGACCTTCCGGCCGGTCGCCGTCACCGCCGCGCCCATCTCCTTGTCGTAGAGGCGGAAGCGGTCCCAGCCCAGCACGCCGTACAGCGAGTTCATGATGACCTTCACCGCGGCCTGCTGGCGGTCGAACTGCTCGTACTCCGACGAGCCGGGGTCGTGGGAGTTCCGAAGCGACTTCTTTTCCTCCCGCTCGGTGAGGAGTTCGTCGACCATCTCCCGAATCATGCCGTCCGGCTCCTGCTGGAAGTGCGTCCCGTTGGGTGCGCGGAACACCTCGCCGTCGTAGCGCTCGGGGTCGACTTTCGTCTCCGGCGAGGCGTTGATAGTCACCATACACATCGGGTACAGCGACTTCAGGTCGAGCACCGTGACGTTCTCCTTGACGCCGGTGATGGGGTCGAAGACGGCCCCGCCCTCGTAGTCCTCCGACTCCTGTTTCCCCTTCGAGGGGAGCGCGAACTCGCCGTGGACCTTGTGGAGGACGTAGATGTCGACGGTGTCGCCGGGCGTCGGCGCGTCTTCGAGCTTACAGCCGACGAACGTCCGCACCTCGTCCCAGAAGGCGATGATGTCCTGTTTCCGGTCGATTTCGACGCACAGCTCCACGTCGCGGAGGTTGTATTCGAGCAGGCGTTCGGGGTCTTCCTCCCAGAGGTCACCGATGTCGCCCGAGTAGCGCTCCTTGCCCGCGTCGAGTTCGAGTTCGCCCACCGCGTCGAGGCGGTAGGATTCGAGTTCGGTGAACTGGGTGCGCTTGTAGGCGTACAGCAGGTCGAAGACGACGCGACCCTTGATGTCCGGGCCGCCCCAGCCGCCGCGCCACACCTCGCCGAGCCGCGAGATGCGGTTGTAGTCGAGGTTCAGGTCGGTCCGCTTGTCGACTTCCTCCAAGCGGTCGAGGAAGTACGGCGCGTCGAAGTCCTCGAAGTTCCACCCGGTGAGGATGTCGGGGTCGGTCTCCTCGATGTACGTGAGGAAGGCGTCGAGCATCTCGGCCTCCTCGTCGAACGTCCTGACCTCCACGTCTCCGTCCTCCCCGAGGAAGTCGTAGTTCGGCAACGCGTCGGGGCGCTTGCCGAGTCCCTCGTCGGCCACGGCGTGCCAGACGACGTACTCGTCGCGGTAGGAGTCGTGGCTGGTCAGACAGATAATCGGCTCTTCGCCGTCCTCGGGGAAGCCGTTCCGGTCGTTGACCTCGATGTCGAAGGTGTTCACCCGGAGGTTCGCGTCGACCTCCGCGGGCGCGACTTCCTGGTGAGGAATCTGAATCGTCCCGTCGTCGAGGCGGCGCTCGGGGACGCTGACGCCGCCTTTGATGTCCTTGTCGATGAGCAGGCGGTTCGGAAAGAGGATGTCCGCCTCGTAGTGGTCGAACTCGTCGCGAATCTGCCCGACGTCGCGGGGGGTGCGGCCGAAAATCTTCGTCAGCTCCTCGCCGCGGATGCTCTCGTAGCCGTCCTCGGTGCCGGTGATAACGTCCTTGTCGAGGTCGCCGTCGTCGAGGCTGTCGGTGGGGGCGTAGAAGTACGGCCGAAACCCGAGTACGCGGACGTGTTCGGTCTCGTCGTCGGCCGTCCGGCCGAAGATGTGAATCACCGGGTACTCGTCGCGGCCCGCGCCCTCGATGGTGTAATCGACCTGCGTGACGGCCAGTTCGACCGTCCCGTCCGGGTCGGGAAACCGCACCTCGTCTGTGTCGACGACGTCGGAGACGTGCTGGCCGGCGTCGCCGGCGACGATGGCGGCCTCCTCGTCAGGCCGCGCGTCGCCCGCGCCGTCGGCGTCGTTCCCCCCGAAGTCGGTCAGACCCGTCTGCGTCATGGCAATCGCTTCGGCGGCGCGGCTAAAAACCCCGGCGTTTCCGCGAACCGCACCCGGAACCACGGAAAGACATTTATCCATGTATGACATTCCTTGTCACACGATATGACCGACCACGCAACTCCGGAGCGGTGGGATGGCACGATCGACGGCGACGGACCGACTGGTCCGACGGGAGCCGAGACGGTCGAATCCTACGATATCGACGGTGGCGTGGTGTTCTACGACGCGGAGAACCCACTCGCGTGGGTCGAGGCCTCGAGTTCGATTCGCCTCGACGACTGCGCCTGACTCGGCCGAAACGGACACTTTTTCTCGGCACGGCGTCTCGACGCGAGCGTGACGGACGACGAGCGACGCGAGGGAACAGCCACGGACGCGGCCGACGAAGACGACGACGCGGAGCGTCCGTCGGCGGACATGGCCTCGGAGATCGACCCCGAAAAGCGGTGGGGCGACCCCGAGGCCCGCTGGGACCCGGAAACCCGCTGGGGGAACCCCGAAAAGGACCTCCCGACGATTCCCCGCGTCGGCATCCCCGGTGAGGACGCCGGCGACGACGGCGACTCCAACGGCGACGGCGGCGACGACGCGCCGGAGTTCTCGCCCGACGTGAATCCCGAGGCCGCCCGGCTGTTCTGGGCGAGCGTCGTGCTCGCGAACGTCGGCCTCGCGGGACTCACGGTGGGGCCGATGCTCGTCTACTTCCGCGGCGATACGCTCCTCGGCGGCGGCCTGTTTCTGTTCGGCGCGGTCGTGCTCGTCCGCGTCCACTCCATCTACCGAGAGTTCAAGCGAGGGGAGTGGCGGGACGACGACGGCGACGACAGCGACGGCGATGACGCGGACGACGGCGACTCAGCCGAGAGCGACGACGCGTCGGGAACTGATGACGAACGCGAAGACGCCCCCGAGCGCAACCGCTAACAGTCGCCGCGCCCTTCGCCGGGACGTATGCGAACCGTCCGCGGACCCGACGGCCGGACGTATCTCCTCGTCAAGCAGTCGAGCGACGCCAGCCGCGTCCGCGACCCGGAGACCGGCGAGGAGCGGCACCTGCCGAACGACGACCTCGAAGCCGTGAGCGGCGAGTCCCCGCTCGAAACCGCCGCGCGCGCCGTCCCCGAACCGGTCCGCCGAATCCTCGTCGCGGTCCCGACCGAGCGCGGACTGGGCCTGCTCGTCGACCTCGTCGACCGCGGGCCGCTCCCCGTGGTCGACCTCCTCGGAGCCTACGACCTCTGCGAGAGCGACCTCCACGGTCTCTTAACCGAGTTCCGGGCCGCCGGCCTCGTCGTCGAGGCCACGGTCTACGGGGAGCGCGGCTACGAGGCGACCGATGCCGCGAAAGAGGGAGTCGAATTACTGCGGGCGAACGGCGCACGCGAGTAGGCTATCGCGGCGGAGCCGACCGCCCTCCTACCGCGGCGGAGCCGACCGCCCTCAGTCGTCCGCGAGCGCGCCTTCGACTATCGGCGCGTCGGTCCGCTCGACCGTCGAGCGGTTCGTCGTCGGGTTCTTCTCCACGCGGACGAGGTCGTCGGCCGCGCCGACCAGGTCTTCGTCGTGGCTGACGATGAGAATCTGCTTGACGCCGCGGCTCTGCATGTCCTCGACGAGGTCGACCAGCCGCGAGACGTGGCCGCCGTCGAGGAACACCGTCGGCTCGTCGAGGATGAGCGGCGGGAGCGGGGCCGCGCCGTCGATGCCCTCGGCGAGGAGTCGGTAGATTGCACACCTGAGGCTGAGGTTGAACAGGGCGCGCTCGCCGCCCGAGAGCTGTTCGGGTTCGAGCGCGGTGCCGTCCTTCTGGAACACCGTCAAGCCGTACTCGCCGTCGAGTCGGATGCGCGAGTAGGCGTCGTTGGCGTAGACGAGGTCGAACGTCTCGTTGAGCATCCGTTCGAGCACCTCGACGTTGCGCTGTCGAAGCTCCGCCCGGAGGTCGCCGTAGGTCGATTCGAGCGTCGAGACCTCGTCGTGGACCGATTCGAGGGCGTCCACGCGCTCGGCGAGGTGGTCGCGGCGCTCTCGGAGGTCGTCCAACTGTTCGAGTTCGGCCTCGACGCCGCCGACGCGGCTCTGGAGGTCATCGCGCTTCTCACGCAACTCGGGAAGCACCTCGTCTTCGACCCGTTCGAGGTACGCCGCGGCGTTTTTCTTGCGCTGTTTCGCCCCCTCGACCGCCTCCTCGTCGACCGTCTCGCGGAGTTCGTCTCGGCGCTCGCGACGCTCGCGGAGGTGTTCGCGACGCTCGCGGTTCACCTCTGCGAGCGTCTCGCGCTTCTCGCGGAGCCGGTCCCGCGCGTCGATTTTCTCGGCCCGCGTATCGACCAGCGATTCGACGCGGTCGAGCCGGTCGCGCCGGTCGTCGAGGGTGTCGAGGTCCGATTCGAGCGAATCGACCGTCTCCGCGACCTCCTCGGCCCGCTCGGCCTGCGTCGTCGCGGCCTCGCGTTTCTCCTCGGCCTCCGAGTCGAGTTCCGCGGCGGCCTCGCGCTTTTCTTCGGCGGCCTCGCGGCGGTTCTCGACGGTCTCCTCGCGGTCGGCGATGCGTTCGTCCACGAGGTCGAGTCTGTCGCGCCGGGAACTCGCGCGGGTCTCGACCTCGACGAGCGCCTCGGCCGCCTCGACGGCCGCCGAGCGCGACTCGACTGCCGATTCGAGCGATTCGCGGTCGGCCTCCAGCGACTCGACCGCGGCCTCGCGCTCGCTGATGGCGTCGACGTGGGGTGACCCCTCGACCGACTGTCCGCACTCGGGACACTTGCCCGCGTCGCGGAGCCGCTCGGCCTCGGCGAGGCGCTCGCGCGCGTTCTTCAGTTCGGTCTCCGTCTCCGCGAGCGACTCGCGAGCCTCGGAGCGCGCCTCGCGTCGTTCTTCGAGCAGGTCGGCGGCCTCGCCGAGTTCGACGGGGGCGTCCTCGAACCGCGCTTCGGCGTCGTCGAGCGCCGACCGAAGCTCCGCGCGCGTCTCGCGGAACGATTCGAGTTCTCGTTCGGCCTCGGCGGCGGTCTCCGCGTCGGCCTCGGCGGCCTCGCGTTTCTCCTCGGCGCGCGATTCGAGGTCGTCGGCGCGCTCGCGGAGGCGCTCGGCCTGCGTCTCGAAGGCCTGCGCCCGCGTCCGCGCCTCGGAGAGGTCGTCGCGCAGTTCGGATTCGCGCGCCGACAGCGCCTCTCGCGCGTCGGCTATCGCCTCGTCGCTCGCGTCGTCGAGGTCCGCCCGGGCGAGGGCGTCGTCGATGTCGGATTCGAGTTCGTCGGCGGCGGCGTCGAATTCCCGGACGCGCTCCGAGAGGTCGTCGCGCTTCGTCTCGTCGGCGGAGATTTTCGCGGTCAGGTCTTCGATGGCCGACTCGATTTCGTCGAGTCGCTCCCGCTTTTCGGCGTGTTTGTCGAGCGTCGCCTCGGCGGCGTCGAGCGCCGACTTCGCCTTGTCGCGCTGGCTCTCGTAGTTCGAAATCTCCTCGTCGAGGGAGTCGAGCTCGGATTCGAGCGCGTTGAGCGTCGCGTGGAGGTCCGCGTCCTCCTTGGCCTCGATTTGGGACTCGACGTCTTCGAGGACGCTCCGCTTTTTCGTCAGCACGTCTTCGACCCCGAGCCGGGCGTTGCCGGCGCGCTCGCGGTACGTTTCGAGCTTTCCGAGTTGCAGGAGGTCGTCAATCATGTCCTGGCGCTGGCTCGGCGTCGCGTTGATGAGCTTGTTGACCTCGCCCTGCTGGACGTACGCGCAGTTCACGAACGCTTCGGCGTCCATCCGCAGGAGCGACGCGACGTGCCGGCGAACGTCGCGCGCGCCTTCGACGGTTCCCTCGGGGCCGTCGAGGACGCACTTGGCGGTGGTCGCGCGGTCGCCGGAGACGCGAACCCGGCGGTCGATGCGGTACTCGCCGCCGTCGTGGACGAATTCGAGCGTGATTTCGGCGTCGTCCGCGCCCGTCGTCACCACGTCTTCGAGCGTCCCCGCGAGCGCCTTCGAGCCGTAGAGCGCGAAGAAACACGCTTCGAGGAGCGACGACTTGCCGCTGCCGTTGACGCCGTGGATGACCGTGACGCCGTCTCGAAGGTCGAGTTCGGCGTCCTCGTAGGGTTTGAAGTTCCGGATGGCGATTCGGGTGAATCTCACGCGAAATCACCCAGCGAACTGTCGCGGCTCGCCGCGGGGTCCGCGGCGGTCTCCGAGTCGGTGTCGGCCGTCGTCTCGGTGTCGGTGTCGGTCGCCGCTTCAGCGGCCGTCTCGGCCGTGTCTTCGACGGCCGCCGCGTCTTCGCCGTCCGCCGCGTCCTCGACGCTCTCCGACTCCTCGGCTTCGGCGTCGCTCTCGCGCTCGGCGGCGACGAAGGCGTCCGGGTCGTCCGAGAGGAGCGATTCGACGCGCTCGCGCACCTCGTCGCGGACGTTCGAGTCGGCGACCTTGCTCGCGCGGACCGTCTCGTCCACGTCGAGGGCGGCGCTCGACAGGCCCATCTCGCGGACCCGCTCGCGCACCGCGTCGTCGGGGTCGGCGAAGGTCACGTCGGTCGCCAAGTCGCCGTCGTCGTCGATGTCGCGCTTGTCGTTGACGCGGGCGACGAGCGCGCCTTCCTCGACGGCGAACGACTCGACCGCCGCGGGCGTGACGGTCTCGCCCTCGCCCCGCAGTTCGACGATGACGACCGCGTCTTCGAGGTCGAACTCGCGGACGCGCTGGCGGACGCGCTCGATACCCTCGTCGCCGGCGAGGTCGACCTCGACGAACGCGAACGGGCGCGTTTCGAGGGTTCGCCGGCGGATGTCGACCGCGTCGGGCGTGAACTCGACGAGGTTGTACCCTCGGGGGTCGCGCTCGCTCGCGCTCGCGCGCTCGGTCGAGCCGCAGTAGGTCACCCACGTCCCGTCGAGTTCGGCGGTGTCGGGGACGTGGTTGTCGCCGAGGAGGACCGCGTCGAAGTCGACGTTCGACTCGGCGAGGACGGTTTCGGTCTCCCAGTCGGCGTGCGCGAAGGGCGTGAACAGCCCGTGGGCGACGAGCACCGCGCGGTCGGCGTCGACGGAGTCGAACTGGTAGTCGAGTTCGTCGCGTCGGGAGCGCGGCACGTGGTCGAGGCCGTAGAACGCCACGTCGCCGACGACGTGGGGGTCGCGCCCCAGTCTCGTCGCCAGTCCGAGGCGCTCGAAGAGGTCGAGCCACTGCCCGCCGCGGGTCGACTCGTGGTTGCCGACGATGGCGAGGAAGGGAATCCCGGCGTCGTCGAGGCGGCGGAGCGCGGCGAGCGTCCCGAGGAGGTCCGGGAGTTCGGGACGGCGGTCGTGGTAGAGGTCGCCCGCGTGGACGACGGCGTCCACGTCCCCGTCGAGCGCGTCCGCGACGACCCGTTCGAAGGCGTCGAGGAAGTCCTGGCGGCGCTCCGGCGAGTGGTACTGCTGATACCCGATGTGGGTGTCGCCGGTGTGTATCACCCGTGTCATCTATCACTCGGTTCGCCACCGCCGCTGAAAACGGTTGTGCGACCGGAGCGGAAGTGGTCGGCGTCCCGCGGTCGCCCCTCGGCGGCGCGAGAACTCCGGTTCGGAGCCTCGGCTGCGCCGGCGTCCGCGAGCGCGACGTGGAGTCGGTCGAGGTCCGCGAGGAGCGACCGCCCGCGACGCGCGCAGTCGTGGTGTCCGCGTCGGGCGGCCTCACCGACCGCTCGGCGGAGCGTCAGTTCACCGCCGTCGGAGAGAAAGCGGGCGGCAGCGGAAAGCGATTGGAAGGCGTCACGCGCCTCGGCGACGACTGCGGCGGGCGGGCGCGACTCGGGTCGGTCGCCGGTATCGGCGTCAGCGTCGGCGAGCGCGGAGAGAGCGCGGCCGACGTCGTCGGGAGCGGGCGAAGACATACGACGACGTGGCCGCGCGTTCGGATTTAAATGTTGAGCGTGTAGAGCCGCTTGCGCGCGTCGGAGAACGAAAACCGGGAGTCGACCGCGCCCTCGTCTTCCAGCCGGGAGAGCGCGTAGCGGACGGTTCGCGGGGGCAGAAGCGACTCCTCGGCGATTTGGCTCTGGGTGAGCGTGTCCTCGTAGTCGAGAATCTTCGCGACCAACTTGGCGCTCGGGGGCATGTCCCGAACCGACGCCCAGCGGTCGTCTGCGTCGGGTTCGGACTCGCGTTCGACTGCTTCCCTAGTGCTCATCGTACGATACACCAAGCAATGCTATTAGATAATATTTGCTATCCAGATTTATTACTGATGGAAATTTGTGTGACACGCGTCAGACTCGTCATCCGGGCGGCAGACGCCCCCTAGGCGGCGAATCCCTCACACACCCGAAGCCTCTTATGAACCTGCACCCTATGCCGGATGATGACCGATACTGTGGACGACGTCGATCTCCCCTACGATAAGGACTCGGCGTCGCAGCAGGAGAAGATCACCGCCCTTCAAGAGCGGCTCGAAGTTCTCGAAACGCAGAACGAGGAGATGCGCGACAAGCTCCTCGACACGAACGCCGAGAACAACAAGTATCAACAGAAGCTCGAGCGCCTTACCCACGAGAACAAGAAGCTCAAGCAGTCGCCGCTCTTCGTTGCGACGGTTCAGGAAATCACCGACGAGGGGGTCATCATCAAGCAGCACGGTAACAACCAAGAGGCCCTCACCGAAGTGACCGACGAGATGCGCGAAGAGCTCGAACCCGACGCGCGCGTCGCCGTGAACAACTCTCTCTCCATCGTCAAGCGACTCGACAAGGAGACGGACGTCCGGGCGCGCGTGATGCAGGTCGAACACAGCCCCGACGTGACCTACGAGGACATCGGCGGCCTCGAAGAGCAGATGCAGGAGGTCCGCGAGACGGTCGAGATGCCGCTCGACCGCCCCGAGATGTTCGCTGAGGTCGGCATCGACCCGCCGTCGGGCGTGCTCCTCTACGGCCCGCCGGGCACCGGGAAGACGATGCTCGCGAAGGCCGTCGCCAACCAGACGAACGCCTCGTTCATCAAGATGGCTGGCTCCGAGCTGGTGCACAAGTTCATCGGCGAGGGCGCGAAGCTCGTCCGCGACCTGTTCGAAGTCGCCCGCGAGAACGAACCCGCCGTCATCTTCATCGACGAGATAGACGCCATCGCCTCGAAGCGCACGGACTCGAAGACCTCCGGCGACGCGGAGGTCCAGCGCACGATGATGCAGTTACTCGCCGAGATGGACGGCTTCGACGAGCGCGGCAACATCCGCATCATCGCGGCGACCAACCGCTTCGACATGCTCGACCCCGCGATTCTCCGCCCCGGTCGGTTCGACCGCCTCATCGAGGTGCCCAAGCCGAACGAGGACGGCCGCGAGATAATCTTCCAGATTCACACCCGGAAGATGAACGTCTCCGACGACGTGGACTTCGTCGAACTCGCCGAGATGGCCGACAACGCCTCCGGTGCCGACATCAAGGCCGTCTGTACGGAAGCCGGGATGTTCGCCATCCGCGACGACCGCACGGAGATATTCATGCAGGACTTCGTCGACGCCTGGGAGAAGATTCAGCAGGAAGCCTCGGACGAGACCGAAGTCTCCCGCGCGTTCGCGTAACCGACGCGAGCCGCGGTTCGCTCCGTTTCGGACCGTGTCCTTCGATTTCGTTTTTCGCGCGACGCCGACCGTCGAGTGACTACGCCGCGAACGCGACGTACGGCAGGACGAACAGCGCGAGGAACATCGCCGTGAGGATGAGCCCGTAGCCGCCGAGCGTCGCGGCCGCGGTCAGCCACGATTCGCGTCGGCCGGGGAGTTCGAGCGCGGACATACTCGGTCGGTCGCGGTCGTGAATCATAAATCGTCTGGGTTCGGCTCCGACGACCGCCGCGGCGACCACCGGAACCCGAACGACTGAAACCGACCGGGTCGCACCCACAGGTATGGGCACGCCACTCGAAAGCCGCGAGGCGCAGGCCGAGGAGGTCCTCGACCGACTGTACGAGGAGTACCCCGACACCACCATCTCGCTTTCCTACTCGAACCGCCTCGAACTGCTCATCGCCGTCATGCTCTCGGCGCAGTGTACCGACGAGCGCGTCAACAAGGTCACCGCGGAACTGTTCGAGAAGTACGACGACGCCGCGGACTACGCCGCCGCCGACCAAGAGGAGCTGGCCGACGACATCAGCTCTATCACCTACTACAACAACAAGGCGAAGTACATCCGCTCCGCCTGCGCGGACATCATCGAGAAACACGACGGCGAGGTTCCGGACACCATGTCCGCGCTGACCGACCTCGCCGGCGTCGGCCGGAAGACCGCGAACGTCGTCCTCCAGCACGGCCACGACATCGTCGAGGGCATCGTCGTCGACACCCACGTCCAGCGGCTCTCGCGCCGCCTCGGCCTGACAGAGGAGGAGTACCCCGAGCGAATCGAGGAGGACCTGATGCCGGTCGTCCCCGAGCGAGACTGGCAGCAGTTCACGCACCTGTTCATCAGCCACGGGCGGGCCGTCTGCGACGCGCGCAACCCGGACTGCGACGCGTGCGTGCTCGAAGACCTCTGTCCCTCGTCGAAGCGCGACCACGACGTCGACCTCGCCAGCGGCGAGGCGTGGTAATCAGCCGAACACGTAGCCGCTCAGGTAGCGGTAGATGCCGAGCACCCACGCGAGAATCCAGAAGACGACGTAGCCGAAGACGCCGACGCGGAGGCGGCCGCGCCACGCGCCCATGTTCTCGTGGAGGTCGTCGAGCGACACGTCTTGGTCGGGGTCGCGGTAGAGGTCGGCCTCCCACTTGGCCTGGAAGATTCGGACGATGCCCGTGAGCGCGAAGACGAGCATCGCGTACGCTTGCAGGCCGAGAATCGCGTGCAGGGCGCTGAGGCCGTTGAGTTGCTGAAAGAGCCGCGGGAGCATCCACGTGACGACCGGGACCGTGTTCAACACGAGGCCGGGGAAGATGATTTTGAGGTGGTAGACGAGCACGTCCCACGACACCGTCTCGGCGTCTATCATTATCCACGCGCCGTAGAGGTAAAACGGAAAGCTGGCCGTGACGGTAATCGCGGCGAGCGTGGCAAAGGTCGTCTCGTCTGCCATCGCACGGCGTTAGGACCCGGGCGGCCTAAAGGGACCGATGCGCGGCGTCCCGTTCGAGCGCTAGACCACGCGGCGGCCCCCGAACGTCGGCCGCGACGCCCCAGATTCGAGTCCCGAACCACGCTTTCGAGCGCCGGACCAACCCCGGCGGCGTGCTTCGGGGCGTCGCGCGGCGAGTCGCCCGCGACGAACGCGCTCGGGGTCGGAACACGTTTACCGGCGTGGACCCTACTCCGGGCCGATGTCAGACTCGTCTTCCGCCCCGGCCGACGACGGCTCGTCACCGGACGCGGACGCCGACGCCGCGATGTCCGACGCGGAGCTCGCGGCCCTCCGCGAGGAGGTCGAAGCCAAGTACGACTTCGAGAACTTCGGCCCGGCCGACATGGCGAAGATGACGCCCGAGGAGTGGGACGCCGCGTTCGACCCCGACTCGTGGATCGTCGGCGAGGAGCTGCTCGACCGGGTCGAACAGGAACTCCGCTACCGCGTCGCGATTCGCGAGGTGTTCGCCGTCCTCGAACGCGTGACCGAAGACGGCGAGCCGCGGATTCTCGCGTACTCCGACGAGGGCTACGCCGTCGTCTACCCCGACGGGAGCGTCGAAGGCGAAGGGACCGTCCTCCGCGACGTGAAACCGACCGTCGCGCTCTGTTCGATGGAGGACTTCGAGGTGAACGACGCGCCCGAGACCGTCAGGCTCCCCGAGCCCGACGAGGTCGCACAGGGGACCGGCGACTTCGGCAATCGGATGCTCCAAATCGTCGCGTTCGGCCAGTTGCTCGGCGGATTCGCGCTCATCGGGGCGTGGCTCGTCCTCCCCGACCTCGAGTCGATTATCGCGCCCTTGGCCGGCCTGGGCTTTCTCGTCATCGGCTGTTTCCTCTTCGTCGTCGTGGCCAACGCCCGGCTCTCGGACCGCTTCCGCGCCGAGGAGTACCGGGATAGGCTCCGCGTCATGGGTCTCGAAGGCGGGTCGCGTCCCGAGTTCGTGCCCGCGTTCGACGGGGACGAAACCGCCGCGCCGTTGATCGAGGCCCCCGAGGGAGACGCCCACAGTTCTGAGGGCTGAACCCGGCCCGAACCCACCTCGTAAACCACCTCCGTGACGGCATAGTCGGTGGGTTTAAGCGCGTCCCATCCTGACGAACGACCGTATGAAAAGGCGGGAGTTTCTCCGAACGGCTGGCGGTGCGACAGCCGCCGCGACCGCTGCCGCCGGGACCGCTGCTGCGCAGGAAGGCGGCGGTGGAGCGCAGGTTCAGCCCGACTTCGGTGGCTACCTCGACGGCATCGACGGAGGGTACGAAGACCTCCGCGGCCAAAGCGAGGTCACTATCGAGGTCGGCGCGTCCGGCAACGGCGGGAACCTGGCGTTCGCACCGGCTGGCATCTGGATCGACCCCGGCACGACCGTGACGTGGGAGTGGACCGGCGAAGGCGGCGGACACAACGTCGTCGCGAGCGAGGGTGCGTCGCTCGACTCCGGCGCGTCCGTCTCCGAGGCCGGAAACACCTACGAGTTCACGTTCGAGAACGGTGGCATCACGAGGTACCACTGCGTGCCCCACGAGGCGCTCGGCATGCTCGGGGCGGTCGCCGTCGGCGACGACGTGGCGACTATCAGCACCGGCGGTGGCGGCGAGAAGGAACTGCACGAACTCGGCGTCCCGATTCAGGCCCACTGGGTCGGGTCGGCGACGATTCTCGGCATCCTCGTCACCATCATCTACACGTTCTTCATCTTGAAGTACGGCGAGTCCCCAAATACGGGTAACACCGGAGGTGGCGAATAATGTCTTCGACCGGCAGCACATACGGTGACATTCACCGATACGAACCGGCGCGAGAGAGCACCGCCGCGGCCATCGCAATCGTCCTCCTGACGGTCATCGAGGTCGTGTTCGTGTTCCTCTTCACGTACGGCTTCGTCTCGGGCTGGGGACTGACCGACACGGGGAACATGTTCCTCGGCGGCATCCTCGCCGTCATCTTCGTGGACCTCGCGTTCATCCTCGCGCTGTACCGCAAGGAGTTCCTCCCCGACGTGATGATCGTCAAAAAGCGGCGTCGCAAGTGGGAGGACCTCTACGTCCGCGAGGAGGACGTCGACGGTGTTACCGTCAGCAGCGATGACGCGTGGGAACAGGTCAAGCGCGCGGTGTACCCCTACTACAAGCGATAAACAATGAGTCTCGAACGCAAAGACGACTACGACCACAAGGCCTGGATGAAAAAGAAGGACCTCACTCCGGTCGAGGCCACCTTCCTCACCACGCTCATCTGGCTGGATAAGCGACTCCGCATCGTCGATTATCTAGAGCTTCTGGAGACGCTCTACTACCGAGTCAACCTCCAGATGCCGAAGAGCCACACCGAGCAGTACAACCTCGACAACAAGTTCTGGTACTGGTACCCCCTGTACACACTGGGCTTGTTCTCGACGCTCGCGTACGTCGTCGCGGCGATAAGCGGGGCCCTTCTCGGGTTCTACTACTCCCCCGCGACGACCGGCGACCCGACCACGGCCTACAACAGTATCGAGTTCATCATGCGCGACCTGCAGTTCGGCTTCATGCTCCGCTCCGTCCACCGCTGGGCGGCGCAGGTCATGGTCGCGGCCGTGTTCCTGCACATGCTCCGTGTCTACTTCACGGGGTCGTACAAGGAACCCCGCGAGCTGAACTGGCTCCTCGGCATCGTCCTCATCAGTCTGACGATGGTGTTCGGGTACACCGGATACCTCCTGCCGTGGGACCAGCTCGCGTTCTGGGCCGGGCAGATCGGCGTCGAGATGGCGCTGTCGGTCCCGCTCGCCGGCGAGTGGGTCGCACAGCTCCTGTTCGGTGGCTTCTCGCTGGGCCAGTCGACGTTACAGCGTATGTACATCATTCACGTGTTCCTGCTCCCGTTCGTCGTGACGACGCTCATCGCGATCCACATCGGTATCGTGTGGGTGCAGGGCATCGCGGAGCCGCACTGAGGTGACAACTATGAGCGACAACGAACCCGAAAACGAGGAGATTCGATCCGACGGCGCGGGCATCGTGGCCCCGGACGACGAGACGCCGACATGGAGCGAGCGCAAGGCTCGCAAGACCGGCCTCTCTCGGCTCACCTACGAGTACTTCGAGCGCGCACGTCGCGAAGACCAGGACCTCCGCACGGAGTCCGACTACGTCGAACGCGACGTGCTCGCGTTCCCCACGTGGCCTCACGAGACCGTCCGCAACCTCTCTATCGCGTCGTTCTTCGTCGGGATGATTCTGTTCCTCTCGGCGACGATGCCGCCGCACATCGGCGGCCCCGCGAACCCGTCGAGCACGCCGGCGGTCATCCTGCCCGACTGGTATCTCTACTGGTCGTTCGGACTGCTCAAACTCGGTCCGCTCAACCCCGAAATCGCCATTCTGGGCGATCAGATGCTGATGGCCGACCGCACGTACGGCGTGCTGGCCAACGGCGTCGTCGTCGGCTTCATCGCCATCGTGCCCTTCCTCAACAAGGGCTCGGCCCGGCGACCCGTCGAACAGCCGTTTTGGTCCGCAGTCGGCGTCTTCGGCGTGGTGTTCGCATTCACCATCTCGCTGCTGGCCATCAAGAACCTCATGCCCATGAACGTCGACCTGCTGTTCGACCTGACGTTCCTGCTGCCGTTCGTCTTCGGGACCATCACCTACGCGGTGTTGAAGACGATGCGTGAGGGGTATATGTACAACCTCAACCGCCGCTACTACCGGCTTCGCCCGCCGAAATAGAGCGGAACCACTACCAACCGTCCCTTCTTAGCGTTACTGATGACAGATAGCGACGCAACCGGTCGGACCGGCGACAGCGACGGGACGGAGCGCGGACGCCGCGGCCGGCGCGACATCGTCGTTCCAATGCGGCTCTACAAGACGATTACCGTCTTTTCGACGCTCATCGCCGTCGTGGGCGTGGTTCTCGGCTTCGTCTTCCTCGACGCTGCGACGCTACAAGTGAGCGCCCTCCGCGCGGTCGTCGCCGGCGCGCTCGGCGCGCTCGGCATCGGCGTCGCAGACGGGCTACTCAGCACGGCGCTCGCGGTCGTCGGGCTGAGCATCATCGCGTTCGGCGCGGTCGTCTACACGCTCGGCACTCGCTTTCGCGCCCAAGGAATGGGAAAGTCTCAAGAGGACTCCGGCGAAGACTCGAACAATGGCTGACGAATTCATCAAGGGTCTGGGTATCCTGACCGGCTCCGGACTCGCGTGGCTGGTGCTGGCGTCGTGGTACCGGACGACCAGCTTCGAGAGCACCCAACAGCTCATCGCACCGCTGGAGTCCGGTGCGACCGAGGGACTGTTCAACATCATCGGCGTCACCCTGATGGACGTGTTCCTCTGGTTCGCACTCCTCGGCGCGCTCACCTTCTGGGTGCTCATCCCGGCGGGACACCAGATCATGGACGCGCTCCAAGAGCGCCGCAACGCGCAGTAAGCCGACACGACACCGTCTCTGCTCCTCTCATTTCGATTCGCGTCGCGGAAAAGTCCCTCAGAATAGCGGTTGCGCTCGGCGCGGTCTCCCGCGTCGGATTGGAAAAACTCTAATGAGTCTCGCCCCGACGGTCCTGTATGCACCCATTACAGTTCCTCGTCCCGCTCGACCAGTTGGCGGCGGTCGAACCGGTCGTCCCGCACGTGGCGCTCGTGCTCGTGCTTGCGAACTTCGCGACGCGTTTTCTCGGCCATCGGTCGCACGTCCGGCAGGCCGAGGAGGGTGGTGAGGAGGCCATCTCCCGGTATCTCCCGCACACGATCACTTCGGGCGCGCTCGTGGTGACCTCGTTCCTCTTCTTGGTCGTCGAGCCGCACGGCGGCATGGTGCTGTCCGTGCTGGTCGTCGGGATGTTCGTCACCGACTTCTTCGAGTTCGAAGCGCGCAAGGTCGAAGCCCGCACCGACAAACCGCTCGAACGCCCGAACGGCTCGCTCGTCGCCGCGGGGCTCGTGCTCCTGTACGCCGGGTTCCAGAGTCTCTTCTTCCTCGTCTCGGACTACTGGAGCCTCATCGTCTAAGCCCGCGACGCTCGCTTTTCCGCGTCGCGCTTCGCACCGCGCACGAGGAACACGTATTTTCGTCACGTCGAGCGCCGCCGCTTGGAGTCCGGAATCACGGGCGGGCGAGGCGTTCACTCGACGAGAAGCGGAATGCTCCCGTCGCGGTCGACGACCACAGACTCCGACGGAGAGACTTCCCGGATGACCTCGTCGTCGGCGACGAGCGAGACGGGCGCGTCGTCGCGTTCGACCGACAGTCTGACCGGGGGTTGGAGAACCCACGAGTTCGTCTGGGTCGCGTACGGCGAGACGGGAACGACCGCGAGCCCAGCGGCCGGGCCGACGACCGCGCCGCCAGCGGCGCGCGCGTAGCCGGAGCTTCCGAGCGGTGTGGCGACGACGACGCCGTCGGCTCGGAACTCGTCGACCGAGGTCCAGCGCGCCGCCGCGCGCGACTCGTCGGGCGGGTCGGACGAAAACGGGACCGCCGCCTCCGCGTGGGCGACGCCGTACTCGGAGATGTGCGCCGGCTCGCTCGTGACGAGCATCGCGTCGAGGAGCGCGCGGCCCACCGCGTCGCCGCCGACACGGAGCGAGAGCGTCGGATGGTCGACGACCCGGCCGTCGCCCGCGGCGAACGCGGACAGCCGCGCTTCGAGGTCGCGCCGCGGCGTGGCCCACGGCGCACCGCAGTCGACGGGGACGACCGGACACGCCCACTCGGAGCCGAGCGCGACCGTCGAGAGCGCCGACTCGCCGACCGCGACGACGGCGTCCGCGTCGGCCGGCTCCGATTCGACCGACGCACCGGCCGCTCTGACGGCGGTGGCGACCGAGTCGTCACCGACGATACCGAATTTCATCGTCGTCCACCCGCGGCGAGCCCCCGTAGCATCGTCCCGTGCTACGCCGCGGCGAATAAAAGCCCTCGTGGTTCGGTCCGGTGGTGGGCGGCGCGGGCCGGGCGGTCGGGCGGCGCGGGCCGAGCGGTCGGGCGGTCGGGCGGGTCGGGCGGGTGCTGTGCGTCGCCGGCGCCTCAGAACGGCCAGTCGCCGGTGACTCTCATGCCTTCCGCTTGGTCTTCGGCTTCGAGCGCGGCCGCGATGTCGGCGGGGTCTGCGTGGGGTATCTCGCGGTCGGCGTCGGCGAGTTCGACGGTCAGTTCGGTCAGGAGAATCGCCTGCTCGCGGAGCGTCCGCGACTCCAGTTTCTCGATGGTGTCGGCGTGCGTGTGGCCCCAGCCGCGGCCGCGGCCCTCCTTTTCGCTGCCGACCATGTACGCCGGGACGCCGTGGGCGACGAACGGCCAGTGGTCGCTGTGCGGGAGCTGTTCGGGCAGCGTCGAAACGTCGTGGTCGAACCGCTCGGCGACGGTCTCGGCGGCGGCTTCGAGTTCGTCGAAGCCGTGGGTGGTGAGCTTGAGCGTCCGCCCGGCGACGACGCCGTCGTTGTTGACGATGGCTTTCACGTTCGCCCGGTCGTCGCCGAGGCGCTCGGCCTCGTACTCGGAGCCGACGAGGCCGACCTCCTCCGCGCCGAAGCAGACGAAGCGAACGCGCGTGTCGAGTTCGTCCTCGCGGGCGGCGAGCGCGCGGGCGACTTCGACCACCATCGCGGTGCCCGCGCCGTTGTCCATCGCGCCCTCGGCGATGTCGTGGGCGTCGAGGTGGCTCGTGACGAGCACCTCCTCGTCGGTGTCGGGGCCGAGTTCGGCGTGGACGTTCCCGCTTTCGGCCGCGGGTGCTTCGCAGGTCACGTCGACGGTCACTTCGTCGCCGTCGAACCGACGGCGGAGGCGCGCGCCGACCTCTTTGCTCACGCCGACCGCGGGGATGTCACCGATGGGCGCGTCGGCGGTGCCGACGCTCCCCGTGGGCGGGAGTTGACCGGGAACGTGGTTGGCGAAGACGAACGCGGCCGCGCCGGCCTCGACGGCGTAGTAGTACTTCTCGCGGCGGTGGATGAAGCGGTCGTAGTGGTCGGGCACCGTCGTGGAGACGACGACGACCTTCCCCGAGAGGTCGCGGTCGAAGTCCTCGGGCAGGCCGTAACCGAGGTCGACCAGTTCGCCGCTCGCGGTCCCGGCGGGACTGCGCGGGAGCGCGATGCAGTCCTGCGTGGTGTCGGCGGCGTAGACGGCGCTGTCGCCGCGCTCCCAGCCCTGAATCTCGAAGGGGTCGATGCGGGCGTTCCGCGCGCCGACGCGTTCGAGGGCGTCTCGCGTCGCCTCCATCGCCTCGCGCTCGCCGGGCGAGCCGGTCATCCGGTTGCCGATGTCGACGAGCCGCTCTAAGTGGTTCCAGCCGACCTCGCTGGTGAACGTGTCGCCTATCCAGTCACTCATAGTGGACCGTCTCGCGGGACCGTGGTAACGGTTGCGATGGGTCGAAAACGCGGCGGTGATGCGACGGAGAAATCGGCCGACACCGGCGGGACGCTCGCTTCGTCGCGTCGCGGCCGCGGGCGCGGGGGAGCGAGAGCCGAACCGCGACTCCGCCCGCGGGCGAGCGGCAGGTTCAAGGACCATCTATCACGTACGTTCATCCATGACTGACGTGCGAATCGCCGGGGTCGGACTGACGAAGTTCGGCAGTCACCCCGAGCGAACCGGCCGCGACCTGTTCGCGGAGGCCGCCCTCGCCGCCCGCGAGGACGCCGGCGTCTCCCGCGACGACTACGAGGAAATCTTCTACGGCAACTTCATGGGCGAACTCGCCGAGAAGCAGGGCCATCAGGGGCCGGTCATGGCCGAGGCCGCCGGCCTCGACTGCCCCGCGACCCGCTACGAACAGGCCTGCGCCTCCGCGGGCGTCGCCTTCCGGCAGGCCGTCGCGACGATTCGGAGCGGCGCGGCCGACGTGGTCCTCGCCGGCGGCATGGAGCGCATGAACAACCTCGGGACCGCCGAGGTGACGCAGTCGCTCGCCATCGCCGCGGACGAACTGTTCGAGGTCCGCGCGGGCGTCACGTTCCCCGGCGCGTACGCGCTCATGGCCCGCGCGTACTTCGATGCCTTCGGCGGCGACAGCGAAGACCTCGCGCACATCGCGGTGAAGAACCACGCCAACGCGATGCAGAACGACTACGCGCAGTTCCACCGCGAAATCACGGTCGACGACGCGCTCGAAAGCCCCGTCGTCGCAGACCCGCTTTCCCTCTACGACGCCTGTCCCATCACCGACGGCGCGAGCGCGGTCGTCCTCGTCAGCGACGACTACGCCGAGCGACACGGGCTCGACGCGCCCGTCACCGTCACCGGGTCGGGACAGGGCGGCGACAAGGCCGCGCTCCAAGACAGACCCCATCTCGCGCGGACGCCCGCCGCGACGAAAGCCGCCGACGCCGCCTACGCGGACGCCGGTATCGGCCCCGACGACGTGGACGTGGCCGAGGTCCACGACTGCTTCACCATCGCCGAGGTGCTCGCGCTCGAATCGCTCGGCCTCTACGACCACGGCGAGGGCGTCGGCGCGGCCGCCCGCGGCGAGACGACCCGCGACGGCGACCTCCCGGTGAATCTCTCGGGCGGCCTCAAGGCGAAGGGTCACCCCGTCGGCGCGACGGGAACCGCCCAAGTCGTCGAGATGACGAAGCTCCTCCGCGGCGACCACGGCAACAGCGACGCCGTCCCCGACGCTCGGGTCGGCGTCACCCACAACGCGGGCGGGACCGTCGCCAGCGCGGTCGTCCACGTGCTGGAGGTGGACCGATGACCGACACCGGCTACGACGAGTGGCTGGCCGCAATCGCGGACGGCGAGGGGTACTATCTCGCGTGTCCCGACGGCCACGGGTCGCTGCCGCCGCGGCGCTCCTGTCCGCACTGCGGCGCGGCCGAGTTGACCGAGGAACCGCTCCCGGCGACGGGCGAGGTTCTCACCTTTACCGAGGTGCACGTCCCTGCGCCGAACTTCGCAGACGAAGCGCCCTACGTGACGGCCGTCGCGTCGTTCGGCCCGGTCAAGCTCACGGGCGTCGTCCGCGACCTCCCCGCCGACGAGGTCGACCTCGGCACGACCGTCTCGGTCGGCGTGGGCGAGAACGCGACGACCGACGAGCGGTTGGTCGTGTTCCGGCCCGCGAGCGAGTAGCGCCGCGGCCACTTACTCGTCGCGCGCCTCCACGGCCTCCAGCGGCGAGCGCCAGCCGAAGATGTACGACCCGAGGAGCCACGCCCAGAAGCCGGCCGCGAGGAGCGCGATGGCTCCGTACAGAAACAGCGAGAACAGCGAGAGGGAGTCGAGCATCGGTTCAAATCACGGATTGTGTTGCGGTCGGGACGCGACGCTCAGTCGAGGGCGTCGCGGACGGTGTCGACGAAGGCGTTCGGGAACTCGACGTGCGGGAGCAGCATCGCGTCGTCGAAGACGACGAGCGTGCAGTCCGCGGCGTCCGCGAGGTCGCGGCCCCGCTTCAGCGGCGTGATGTCGCTCTCGCGGCCCCAGACGAGCGTCGTCGGCACGTCGAGCGCCGCCAGCGCCCCGCCGAGGTCGATGTCGGTGTTGAGGTAGCCGGAGATGAACGACGCCGGCGCGAAGCGCGCGCCCTCCTGATGAGCCGTGCGCCACTCGTACTCCTGCCACTCCTCGCCGGCCTTCTCGGGGTCGTAGTAGCCGTGGTCGGCGTTGAAGTAGCGAATCGACGGCCGGGAGGCGACGACGTTGAACAGCGCCTCGCCGACGACCGGCGCGCGGACGAGTTCGCGGAGCCACTCCTTCGGGTCGGGGCCGCCGCGCGACGTGGGGCAGACGAGGACGAACCGCGAGACGGACACGTCGTCCCGCTCCGCGGCGGCGACGGCATAGGCCGCGGTGAGCGACGAGGCGAGGACCGCGGGGTCGTCGTACTCCGCGAGGAAGTCGCCGGCGAAGTCCTCGTAGAGCGCGGGCGAGTAGTACAGCGCCGGGCGGTCCGACAGGCCGAACCCGGGGAGATCGGGCGCGACGACGTGGTAGTCCTCGGCGAGCGTCGAAAACACCTCGCGGAACTCGCCGGACGACCCCGCGGCGTTGATACCGTGGAGGCAGACGAGCGTCGGGTCGTCTTCGCTCCCGGCCTCGACGTACGACACGTCCATGCCGCGCCAGCGATACGTCCCGTGCGACCCGGACAGCGGCGGTTCGAGGGGTTCAACGCGCTTCGAGAGGGCCGCGTTGGCCGCGGCGGTGAGGCCGACGCCGGCGGCGGCCAGTCCGATGGCTCGTCGGAGTTTCATGTCACGTAGATGGCGCGCGGTGGCCTTAATTCGCCCGCCCGTGGCGGGATGGTGGGCGGGGCAAACGTCGTCTTGGCCTCGGTCGGCTCAGTCGGCTCGGTCGTCCAGACACTCCCGGAGCGGTTCGAGCACGTCTTCAGCGACCGCGTAGGGGTCGGTCTCCTTTTCGACGACGGCCTGAGCGAACTCCTCGACTCCGCCGCGTCGGTCGAGTTCGGCTTCGAGGAGCCGGTTCACGTCGCTTCGGAGGAGCTGTCGAATCTCCTCGCCCGCGCGCTTGCGAGCCTTCTCCGCCAACTCGCCGGAGGCGTCGAGGTAGTCGCGGTGGTCGTCCAGCGTCTCGACCAACTCGTCGATTCCCTCGCCGGTCGTGGCGACGGTTTCGAGGACCTGCGGCGTCCAGACGAGGGGTTCGTCGGCGTTGGATGGGTCACCCTCGGCGTCGCTTTCGGCGTCGCTCGCGTCCGCGTGCCCGCCGTGACCGCCGCCGTGGCCGTCGTCGAACGCCGCGGCCCCGTGGTGGCCCGTATCGAGGTTCGCCCGCGGGTCGTCGCGGAGGTGAATCATCTCCTGTAACTCTGCGACGGTACGCGATGCGCCCTCCATGTCGGCCTTGTTGACGACGAACACGTCGCCGATTTCGAGGATGCCCGCCTTGAGCATCTGCACGTCGTCGCCGCTGCCGGGTTGGACGAGGACGACGACCGTGTCGGCGGTCTTCACCACGTCCACCTCGTTTTGTCCCGCGCCGACCGTCTCGATGATGATGCGGTCTTTCCCGAAGGCGTCGAGCGCCTTCACGGCGTCCGCGGTGGCGGTCGAGAGGCCGCCGAGCTGGCCGCGAGCGCTCATCGACCGGAAGAACACGTCCATGTCACCGACGTTCGAGGCCATGCGGATGCGGTCGCCGAGGACGGCCCCGCCGGTGTACGGCGAGGAGGGGTCCACGGCGATGACGCCGACCGTCTCGCCCTGGTCGCGGTAGTACTTCGCCAGTTTGTCCACGAGCGTCGATTTGCCGGCCCCCGGACTGCCCGTGATGCCGACGACGGACGCGTCGCCCGTGTGCGCGTGGAGTTCCGAGACGATGTCCCGGTAGCCCGGCGACTGCGACTCGATTTTCGTGATGGCGCGCGCGAGCGCCCGGTGCTCGCCGTCGAGGAGTCGCTCGACGAGGTCGGATTCGACCGCCCGACTCATCGTCACGGTCGCTCGGGCGCGTGTTCCTTCACGAAGTCGATGGTCTCCTGCATCGGCGTGCCGGGGCCGAAGATGGCGTCGACGCCCTCTTCGAGGAGACCGGGTCGGTCCTCTTCGGGGATGATGCCGCCGACGATGACGAGCGTGTCGTCGAGCGCGCCGTACTCTTCGAGACCGGCCATCACCTTCGGGACGAGCGTGTTGTGCGCGCCGGAGAGAATGGAGATACCCAGCACGTCAACGTCCTCTTGGACCGTCGCCTGGATGATTTCGTCCGGGGCGCGATGCAACCCCGAGTAGATGACTTCGAATCCCGCGTCGCGGAAGGCGCGAGAGATGACGTGTGCGCCGCGGTCGTGGCCGTCCAGTCCCACCTTGGCGATGAGACACCGGATCGTTCGCTGTTCGGAGTCCGCGCTCATAGACGGGGATTCGATGTCCCGCGCTTTGACTCTAACGGAAAATAAGGTAGGTCCGCCTCAGTCGTCCGCGGCGGGCGCGCTCCGGACGTACTCGTCGAGGAAGTCTGCTATCTGAGAGTACGCCTCGACGCGGTTCTCCAGTTTGGTAAAGCCGTGACCCTCGTCGTCGAAGATGAGTTCGCGGACGTGGGCGTGTTCCCTCGCCTCCTCGACGAGTTGGTGGGCCTCGCTGACCGGCACCCGCGGGTCGTTTTCGCCGTGGAGGACGAAAAGCGGCGCGCGAATCGTCTCGACGTTGTTGATGGGCGAGATGGATTCGAGGAACTCGCGGTCGTCTTCGAGCGAGCCGTACTCCGCCTCGCGGAGTTCGCGCCGCCAGTCGCCCGTGTTTTCGAGGAACGTCACGAAGTTCGCGATGCCGACGATGTCGACGCCGGCGGCCCAGAGGTCGGGGTACTCGGTCATCGCCGCGAGCACCATGAACCCGCCGTACGAGCCGCCCATGGCGACGATTTTGTCCGGGTCGACCGCCGGGTGGTCGTGGAGCCACTCGACGGCGGCCTCGATGTCGGCGACGGAGTCCATCCGCTTTTCCACGTCGTCGAGGTGGCCGTAGGCCTTCCCGTAGCCCGCGGAGCCGCGGACGTTCGGCTCGAAGTAGGCGTACCCCCGCGAGAGGAAGTACTGCTTGACCGCCGAGAACGACGGCCGGCGCTGGGACTCCGGCCCGCCGTGGATGTCCACGATGACGGGCGTCTCCCCCTCCGGCGACTCCTCGGGGAGCGTGAAGAACGCCGGGATGTCGCGGCCGTCGAACGTCGGATACCGGACGAGTTCGGGCGGGACGAACGTGTCCCGCGGGATGCCCGCCGTCGCCGCGAGCGTCCACCGCTCGGCGTCGCCCGTGGCCAACTCGACCACGTAGACGTTCGCGGTGTCGGCGCTGGCGGTGACGGTGACCGCGGCGCGCTCGCCGTCCGGGGAGAACGAGACGCCGCCGGCGACGCCGTTCGGCAGGTCGGGTTGGGGGGGCGCGTCGATGCGGTCGGGCGCGGTGAGTTCACCGAAGGTGAGTTCGGTGTAGCCCTCGACGTTCCGCGAGTAGACGAGTCGGCGCGAGTCGCGGTCGATGCTGAGACCGTCCAGTTCGTGGTCACCGCCGGTCTCGACGGTGGTGAACTCCCCGGAGGCGAGTTCGTAGCGGACGAGTTCGAGCGTGTCGCTCCCGCGGTCGGTCACCATGTAGACGTTCTCGCCGTCGGGACCCCACTCGGGGCTCTGGAAGCGGACCGTCCCCTGATGCGGCGTGAGGTGGGTCAACTCGCCCGTGGAGAGGTCGAGCACCGACACGTCCTGGTCGAAGTTCGAGTACGCCTCTTGGACGATGAGCTTCGAGTCGTCGGGCGAGAAGCCGCCGACGGTGAGCCAGCCGTCGCCCTCGTGGACGAGTTCGGCGTCGGTGCCGGTCCCGTCTCGGGCCTGCACGTACACGTCGAAGACGGCGTTGTCGCGGCGGTTCGAGGTGAACGCGAACCGCTCGCCGTCGTGGCTCCAGCCGCCCCAGCGGTGCTTGGCGTCCGGGTGTTCGGTCAGGTTCTCGATGACGCCGGTGTCGGGTTCGAGCCGGAACAGCTGGGCGCGCTCGTTGCCGCCGTTGTCCATGCCGAAAGCCAGTTCGGGTCGCTCGGGCGACCACGAGGCGAAGGTGACGCGCTCCTCGTAGAAGGTCCGCTGTTCGGGCCACGCGCCGGGCGAATCGACCGTCCAGACCTGCGGGACGCCCGTCGTGTCCATGAGGAACGACAGGCGCTCGCCGTCGGCCGAAAAGGACGCGCCGTAGGCGCTCCTGATGTTCAGGTAGCGCTCGATGTCGTACGTTCGCATACCTCGAATTGCCCCGGCGACGAGAAATCGGTTTGGGTGTCAGAAGTCCGAAAGTCGGGCGTCCTCGCGGTCGGTCCAGCCGCGCATCTTCGCGTACGCCTCGGGGTTCGTCGGCACGCCCTCGGTGTTGAGCAGGCGTTCGGGGTACAGTTCGAAGGCGATGCCGATGAGTTGGTACTCCAGTTCTTCGAGGTACGGCCGCGTGTCGGGGTACGGCCCCTCCGTGCCGACCGCCCACGGTTCGACCCAGAAGTACACCGGCTCGCGGAGCCGCGGCGGGTCGGTCGAAGCGAACAGCGCGTCCAGCCAGCGGTCGTACTTCCCCGGCCCGTCGTCGCGGAAGGCGGCCGACGAGAGGTCTCCGAAGTGGTAGTAGTTCCCGTAGCCCCAGCGCGCGAGTTTGCCGTCGTTGGTGTCGACGTTCCGCAGATTGCTGTTGAGGTCGGTGCCGGACGCGCCGAACTTCCCGCACTTACCGAGGTATCGGGGGACGACCTCGTCGCCGGCGAGGGTGTACATCATGTAGACGAGCCCCTCGTAGCGGCCCTCGCGGCGGTCGTAGTCGGTGACGACGCGGCCGCCGGCCTCGCGGAGCCGCCGCTCCATGCGTTCGCCGCGGCGGAGCGTCCGCCGACCGGAGCGACCGTACGCGATGGTGTCGACGGTCCCGTCGGCGGTCGTCTCGAACAGTGAAATCGGGTCCGCGGCGTCGACGAAGCGGTCGACGAAGCGGTCCCAGAGCGCGCGTTTCGTCTCGGTCACGCGACGACCGAACTCAGATCATGCCTTCGGCCTTGAGGCCGGCGATGATGTCGTCGACGAGGCTCTCGGCGTCCTCGTACGGGAAATCCTGATGCTTGCCGAGCTTGGCGGCCAGCTCCATCGCCGTGACGGTCACGTCGTCCGTCTTGAACTTCGTGCCCGGACCGTTCGGGAGCGCGGGGACGAGCGACATCTGATTTTCCACGGGGAAATCCGCGTTTTCGAACGCGTCCATGAACTGCTCGCGGAGCTGAGATTCGGTATCGGACATACGGTGTACCTTCGGAGAGAACTGGAAAAGCGTTCCGGAAAAACAATGACTATATTTAGAGTTCTTCCGAGACGGCGCGGCGGACCATCGAGTGCCGGCACGGTCGCCCGGGACCGATGGACTTATCTACACCGGCAATTCATGCACTCGCATGGAGTTCGACTTCGACCGCCTGAAGCAGCTTACCGAGACCAGCGGCGTCCCCGGCTATGAAGACCGCATCCGCGCGCTCGTCCGCGAGGACCTCGAAGCGACGACCGATTCCGTCCGGGTCGACGGGATGGGCAACGTCGTCGGCACCATCGAAGGCGAGAGCGACTACGAGGTCGCCGTCGCGGCCCACATGGACGAAATCGGCTTCATGGTCCGCCACGTCAACGACGAGGGCTTCCTGCAACTCGACGCCCTCGGCGGCTGGGACCCCCGCGTCCTGAAGGCCCAGCGCGTGACCGTCCACGCGGAAGACGAAGACCTCACGGGCGTCATCGGCTCGGTTCCCCCGCACACGCTGACGGAAGAACAGAAGCAGAAGGAGCCGAAGGTCGAGGACGTGTACGTCGACCTCGGCCTGCCCGCCGAGACCGTCGAGGAGACCGTCTCCGTCGGCGACCTCGTGACGATGGAACAGACGACCGTCCGCATGGGGAACCACGTGACGGGGAAAGCCATCGACGACCGCGTCTGCCTGTTCGCCATGCTGGAGGCCGCCAAACGCATCGAGAACCCCGAGGTGACGATTCACTTCGCCGCGACGGTCCAAGAGGAAGTCGGCCTCCGCGGCGCGCAGGCGCTCGGCGTCGACCTCGACCCCGACCTCGCGCTCGGCCTCGACACCACCGTCGCCAACGACGTGCCCGGCTTCGACCCCGCCGACCACGTCACGAAACTCGGTGCGGGCGCGGGCATCAAGCTCAAGGATTCGAGCGCCATCGCCAACCCGAAGGTCCACCGCCGCCTCCGCGCCGTGGCCGAGGACGACGACATCCCCTACCAGATGGAACTGCTCCCCGCGGGCGGCACCGACACCGGCGGCTTCCAGAACAGCTACGGCGCGAAGCCCGTCGGCGCGATTTCGATGCCGACGCGCTACCTCCACACCGTCACCGAGAGCGTCCACGAGGACGACGTGGTCGCCTACATCGACCTCCTGACGGCCTTCCTGGAGAGCGAGACGGGCGAGTTCGACTACACGCTGTAAGCGACCCTCGGAAGACGAGCCCGGAAGCGACCCTCGTCGGCGCGGCCGACATCGCGGGGTCACCCCCCTATATCGAGGCGCGACACCCCCGACCGGCGGACGAGAACCAAAGTATTCACTACAAGCCCACACCAAGCGGCGGACATGACCGACGGCAACGTGGATATGTCTCGGCGGGCGTTCCTCGGGGCGGCCGCTGGCGGCGCGGCGGTCGCCGCCACTTCCGGCACGGCCGCGGCGCAGACGGAAGAACCGGACTTCGGCGGCCACCTCGACGGCATCGACGGAGGGTACGAAGACCTCCGCGGCCAAAGCGAGGTCACCATCGAAGTGGGCGCAGAAGGTAACGGCGGCGCACTCGCGTTCTCCCCCGCGGGCGTCTGGATAGACACCGGCACGACCGTGACGTGGGAGTGGACCGGCGAGGGCGGCGGCCACAACGTCGTCGCGAGCGAGGGCGCGTCGCTCGACTCCGGCGCGGCCGTCTCCGAGGCCGGAAGCACCTACGAGTACACCTTCGAAGAGGGCGACGCGGGCATCACGAAGTACCACTGCGTGCCCCACGAGGCGCTCGGGATGCTCGGCGCGGTCGCCGTCGGCGGCGACGTGCCGACCGTCAGCACCGGCGGTGGCGGCGGCCCGAGCCGCCCGCAGGTCCCCGACAGCGCGAAGTCCCTCGGCGTTGCGACGACGTTCGCGATGATCGCGACGCTCGGCCTCGCGTACTTCTTCATGAAGTACGGCGGCGACTACGACGTCCAGGACTGACGCGGTCGTCACTCCTCTCGATTTTTGCCAGTCGCGAGCGGCCGCGCTCGCCCGACTTCGGTCGCCGTCACGACGGCCGCCACCGCGACAGCCGCCACGGCGGTCGACTCAGAAGAAGCCGTAGTCGTCGCGCTCGGTCTCGTAGACCGATTCGTACTGCTCGATGACCCGTCGGAAGTCGTAGCGCGCGAAGTCGTCGTCGACCGTCTCGTGGTCGTACCGGCGGGCGGCGACGATTTCGTCCGCCAGCTCTTGGGGACTCGTGACGAGCGACCCGCGCTCGCGCCCCTCGACGAGTTCGTGGGCCGACGACCGCGCCTGATACTCGACGATGGACACACAGCCGCAGGCGAGCGCCCACAGCAGGTTCGTCGCGAAGGGCTCGACCGTCGCGGTCTGCGCGAAGACGTGCGCGCCCTTCATGATTGGCACCGCCTCGTTCGCGGAGAGTTCGCCGAGGAACTCCACGCGGTCGTCGATGCGGAGGTCGCGGGCGGTCTGTTCGGCCGTCGAGCGCTCGGGGCCGTCGCCGATGACGACCGCGGACCAGTCCTTGTCGCGGAGTTCCGCGAGCGCGAGGAGGAAGCTCTCGACGTTCGCGTGCTCGTCGAGGTCGCGGGCGTACACCACGTCCGCGCGCTCATCGGCGTCTGCGCTCCGGACGAGGTCCATGTTGATGGGCTCGGGGACGAGATGGGTCGAATCGACCGCAGCGCCGAGTTCGCGAACCTGCGTGCGGACCATCTCCGAGGGGACCAAGACGGCGTTCGGGGACTTCGCCGCCCGCCGGTAGGCCCGCGAGCCGCCGCGGTCGTCGCGGGTCCACCAGTCGGCGACGACCGGCGTCCGGAGGAACCGCGCCGCGGTCCTGACCGCCGTGACGTGCGACGGCGGGTAGCTCGCGACCTGAATCACGTCGGGTGAGACCTCGCGGAGGGCGAAGGGGACGCGGGAGGCGAAGCCGCCGACGGCGGGCGTGTCAGTCACGCGGTGATAGGTCACCCCGTCCTGTTTGAACTCGGCAACCTCGCCGTCCCACCACTTCGCACAGAGCACCGTCACCTCGTGGTCGCGCTCGGCGAGGAGTTCGGCCGTTCGTCGGAGCCGTCTGGTCGCTCCCGTCTCCTCGTGGTGCGTCGTGTACATCGAGACGAGCGCGACTCGCATATTCGCCGCCACTACGCCGCGCAATAAAAATCCACAGTTTTCGAGGACGCGACGCGACCGGGAACCGGAGCGCCGCGGGGGAACGGTTCGCCGGGGCGACGCGCCTCAGACCCCGACGACGGGCGCGAGGAGCGCGCCCGCGGACTCGACGGCGGTGACCGTGTACTCCCAACTGTACACGTGGTTGAGAAGCAGGTACGTCACGACGCCGAGGGCGAGCGAGACGAGCCACGCGCCGGCCGCGATACGGCCGACCTTCCGGTGGGGCGTCTCGGTCCGGAGTTCGCGCTCGGAGTGGGTTATCCCGAGGATGAGCGCGTAGAGGACGACCGGCACCGAGACGATAGAGAGGATGATGTGAATCGCCAGCATCGCAAGATACGGGTAGTACGCGAACGCGGGGCCGACGAACTCCTTGGTGCCGCCGCCGCCGATTTTCGCGAGATACATCACGAGGAAGACGAGGATGAGGCCGAACGACGTGACCATCGCGGCCGCGTGCTTCCGGACCTCGTCGCGACGAATCCAGCGCCAACCCGCCGCGATGACGAGGACGTTCACCGTGTTCACGACGGCGATGGCGTCCGAGAGGAGATTCACCTGTGGGAGCGACAGGTCGGGAAAGACCCTCCCGGGGACGACGCCGAGGAACGTCCCGATGACGAGGGCGTACCCGACCACCGAGAGGACGGCGGTCGCGGCCGCGGGGTGTTCCTTCAGGGGGTTGTCTGCGCTCGCAGTTGCCATGGCCGGGGATTGGGAAGACGACGTATTCCGTCTTCGGGTTCCGGACGGCGTTTGAGAGCGGTACCACCAAGAGTCGACTCACTCCAGCGGCTGTGCGAAGTCGACTTGCTTCGGTCGGAACCCCGCGTCACGGTAGAATCGGCGTGCATCCTCGTTTTGCCATTCACAGGAGACCGTGAGGTGGTCGCACCCTCGGTCGCGGGCGATGTCTTTCACTCGTGCAAGGATGTCCGTGCCGTAACCCTGGTTCCGGGACGCGTCATCGACAGCGAGGTTCACGATTCGAAGGGACTGTGCGTACTGCCGGGACGGGTGGTGGTCCTCGCGGAGCGTGACGAAGCGGATTGTCTCGCCCTCGTGGACGACGAGATAGTCGGTGACCGCCTCGTCATCGAGATGGGCGCGGAAGCCACCGACGGCGGTTTCGGTGACATCCGCGGCGAGAGCGTTCAGTTCGTCGTGTGCTTCCATCGCTTTCGCGAGTGAATACCAACGCTCGACGAGCGCGTCGAGGTCCGCTGCGGTGGCTTCGACGAGTTCCATACTGTGCGCCCGGGGCGCTCGCCCTTCAGAGTTCACCCGGTCCCGAGACCACCACGTCGCGACACGAACTTTTTGCGCCGAGCGGTCGCTCCGCGACCCGAGGCTAAAAAGGTGGGCTTAGATGACGCCCGTGATGGTCGCGGCCTCGATGGCCGCCTCCTCGCTGACGCCGTTGCCGAGAATCGTGTAGCGGTCGCGAATCTCGTGGGCGGTCGTGAGCGCCTCGATAATCGTCTCGTCGTCGATGCCGAGTTCGTCCGCGGTCGTCGGCGCGCCCATCGTCGACAGGGCGTCGCGGATGTCGGTCCACTCGCCGCGCGCGCCGCTGTGGAAGTACTCGGTCATGATGGAGCCGACGCCGACCTGGTGGCCGTGGAGGGCGCTTCCGGGCGCGATGCGGTCGAGTTGGTGCGAAAAGAGGTGTTCCGCGCCCGACGCGGGCCGCGAGGAGCCGGCGATGGACATGGCGACGCCCGAGGAGACGAGCGCCTTCGTCACGATCCACGCGGACTCTTCGAGCCCCGGTTTGATGGAGTCGGCGCTGCCGACGAGCATCTCGGCGGTCATCTGCGAGAGCGCGCCCGCGTACTCGGAGTACTCGACGTTCTTCAGGCGGTGGGCGAGTTCCCAGTCTTTGACCGCGGTGTAGTTCGAGATGATGTCGGCGCAGCCGGCGGTCGTGAGCTCCCACGGGGCCTCTGCGAGCAGTTCCGTGTCGGCGACGACCGCGAGCGGCGGGTCGGCGGCGACCGAGTGGCGGGTGTCGCCCTCTGGAATCGACGACCGACCCGAGACGATGCCGTCGTGGCTCGCCGCCGTCGGGACCGAGATGAAACCGCAGTCGAGGCGGTCGGAGGCCATCTTCGCCACGTCGATTGGCTTGCCGCCGCCGAGGGCGATGAGGTAGCCCGCGTCGGCCTCGCGGGCCGCGTCGACGACGCGCTCGACCGACTCGAAGCTCGCGCGGTCGAGCGAGATAGACGTGATGCCGTCGAACTGGTCGCGGACCCGGTCGCCGGCGATGCGGTCGGGCGACGGGCTCGTGACGAGAAACGGGTCGCCGGAGAGGTACAGCTCGTCGACCGCGGCCGAGAGGTCGTCGAGCACGCCGTGGCCCTGAAGCACGTTCCGGGGCAGCTTAATCCACGTCGATTTATCGAACATACGCGGGAATCGACCACCACGGTTCATAGTGTTTCTCGTCTCGCCGGCCGGAACGCCGTCGGTTCCGTCATCTCGACCGCGGGACAGTCGTCCGGTTTCGGGTGACCGTTGGGACAATATCTCAACGTAGCATACCGTAGTTTGATTTAATATATTTCGACTCGCAGAAAAGGTGCCCACAGACGAGTGGGTAGATAACTCATGGCACGTAGACGGCAGTTTCTCGCGACGACAGCAGCAGCGCTCTCCGGACTCACGGCCCTCGGAAGCGGCCCCGCGGCCGCCGCGTCGGTCCCCTACGTCTCGACGCGCGACCACTTCGACGACGACGGCTCGCTCGCGTCCGGTCACACCGCCCGCGGCTACGACACCTCCGGCGACGTGCCCGGCGTCGACGCCGGGTGCGCCGCAGACCTGACCGTGTTCGTCCACGGCTGGGACAAAGACGGCGACGACCCCGAAGCGGCCGCCCTCGACAAGATAGCGACGGCCGACGCCGAACTCGACGCCGCCGGCTACGGCGGCACGGTCGTCGGCTACACGTGGGACAACGACAAGGGCGGTGGCCTGGATTACGGCTGGGGCGAATCGCAGGACATCGCCCAAGCGAACGGCCGCAAGCTCGCACAGTTCGCCGTCGACCTCAAGACGACCTGTCCGGACGCGACCCTCCGGTTCGCCAGCCATTCGCTCGGCGCACAGGTGGTCTTCAGCGCCCTCCGCACCCTCGACGGCCGAAGCGACTGGACCGACCCGAGCCACGAAGTGGCGACCGTCCACCCGTTCGGGGCCGCGACCGACAACGAGGTCCCCGGCGAGGAAGAGGGACGGGCTACCTACGAGGCCATCCGCGACCGGACCGGTCACGTTCACAACTACTACAACCAGGCCGACGACGTGCTCCAGTGGGTGTACAACGCCATCGAGTTCGACCAGGCCCTCGGCGAGACGGGTCTCGAAGACGGCGACACGCCGCCCGCGAACTACACCGACCACGACGTGGAGGAACAGGTCGGCGACGACCACAGCAACTACCTGAACACGATTGCCGACGACATCGTCGACGATATGTAGCGACCCGAGGCCCCATTTTTCCGCGCGTCAGAGCACGAGCGACCGCACCGCGTCCCAGATGAAGACGACGCCGAAGCCGCCGAGGACGACGGCGCTGACGGCGGCGACGGCCGGCGCGAAGGAGTCGACGCGCTGTTCGGCCGCGACGAGCGCCGCGGGGAAGCCGGTCACCCAGACCGCGATGCCGCCGAAGAAGCCGAGGATGAGCGCCGGGCTTCCCGTCTCCACGATGAGGAGGTTCGCCAGCGACGCCCCGAGATACGGCGTGTGGGCGAGCACGTCGACGGTGCCGGTCTCCAAGAGACCGACGCCGATGGTGAGCCAGAACAGAATCTGGTAGGGGTTCGTCAGCGCGAGCACGAACGCCTTCGTGAAGCCCGCGCTGTCCTCGTCGGGGTCGGCGGCCTCGCGGAACGTGGTGTCCATCTCCTGTACCGCGCCGTAGGCGAAGTAGAGCATGAGGACGCCGCCGACACCGACCATGACGGCCTGCGCCGTCGGGAACTGCTCGACGAACGCGACGAGGCCGAGCGCCGCGAGAACGAAAAACAGCGCGTCGGCGCTCATCGCGCCGAGGCCGGCGCGAGCGCCCGCGGTCCACCCGCGGACGACGCTCTCCTCGGCGATGACGGCGTTCATCGGGCCGGGCGGCGCGGCGAGCGCCAGCCCGAACACCAGCCCGGCACCCAGAGACGGGAGAAGGGTAGACATGGCTCTCCTTTGGGCGCGATACCGTGAAAAATGGCGCGGAAGCGACGGTGCGGAGGTCGTGGCCGGCGAGGGGCGCGCGCGGCCGGTCAGAACAGCGCGAGGACGGCGTCGCTGGCGGTGCCGACGAGCGTCTCCCAGACGGAGAATCCGGTGGCAAGGGAGAGGAGAGTGTCGGCGGCGAAGAAGGCGAACAGGCCGGCCGCGCCGAGGTACGCCTTGCGCGTGTCGAACCGGTGGGAAAACCGGTGGAAGAAGTACGCGTTGGCGATGCTCACCGGGATGATAGCGAGCATCTCGCCCGCCCAGATGGCCGAGGTCGCGCCGTACTGCACGGCCAGCCCGATGGTGACGAGCTGGGTCTTGTCACCGAACTCGCCGGCGGCCATCATGGCGAAGATGGGGAGGAAACCGCCGAATCCCTGCGTCGACAGCTCGCGGCCGAACACGGTCGGCGCGTCGTCGAGGCCGGAGACCCCGCCGTCGGTGGTCGCGGCCTCGCTCTCCGCGGACGCGTCGGGCGCGGAGCGGTAGAGCAACACCGCGAACGTGGCGAACAGGACGGCGGTGATGGCGTCGAGCGCGGCCGGCGGGAGCGCGTTCTTGAGCGCCTGTCCGAGCAGGATTTCGAGCGCCGTCCAGATGGCGAACGCCGAGCCCGCGGCCGCGACGACGACCTTCGGGTCGAAGCGGGTCGACAGCCCCGCGATGATGAACTGGACCTTCTCGCCCGGCAGCACCGCAAGCTGGGTGACGAGCGCGACGACGAGAATCTCCCACCAGCCGGTCACGCGGGCGACACCTCCTCGTTACTCGGCTCGTCGGGCGGTCGGACGCGAATCGTTCGGGCCACCGACTCCGGGAGGCTCTGCTCGCGGCCGCCGTCGCCGACGAGGACCGTCACCATCCCGAAGGGGGCGATATCGGTCACTTCGATGGTCGTGCCGGGCGTGACGCCCGCCTCGGAGAGATACTCCAGCTCCGCGGGGTCGCGGTCGCTGACGCGGGCGACGACGAGGCGGTCGCCCACCTCGCAGTCGGAGAGCGCCGACAGCCCCGAGGAGTCCGGGGGCGTGAGGTCGGCGCTCGGGATGGGGTCGCCGTGGGGGTCGACCTCGGGTTCACCGAGGGCGGCCGCGACCCGCTTTTCGAACTCCTCGCTGATGTGGTGTTCGAGCGCGTCGGCCTCGTCGTGGACCTCGCTCCACGAGTAGTCGAGGTGTTCGGTGAGGTACGCCTCCAAGAGGCGGTGGTGTCGGAGCACTTCGAGCGCGACCGTCTCGCCCTCCGCGGTCAGTTCGACGCCCTTGTACTTCTCGCGGTCGACCAGCCCGCGCTCTTCGAGCTTGCCGACCATGCTCGTCACGGTCGGCGGCGTTTTCCCGAGATACTCCGCGATGTCGGAGGTCGAAACCGGCGGTCCCTGCTCCATCTGGAGCGTGTAGATAGCCTTCAGATAGTCCTCCATCACGTCGCTCAACATACCACGGATTAGATGCGTCTAAAGTAAAAGTCTGATGGAGGTAACGAGAGGGTTCGAGCGGGAGACCAGTCGACCGAATCGGGCGCTCAGACGCCCTGTCCCATCAGGTGGCTGCGGAGGATGTCGGCGTTCTTCGTCCCGGATTCGGTGTTGACGACGACGACCGTGTCGTCTTCGTCGAACTCGTCCGCGAGTTCCCACGCGCCGGCGAGCGCGACGCCGCCCGCGGGACCGACTTCGACGCCCGCGGTCTGGGCCGCGGTGACGGCGGATTCGAGCGCGTCGTCGTCGCTGACGGCGACGGCCGCGCCGCCGGACTCGCGGACGGCGCGGAGCGCGAGCGACCCGCCCGTGGGGTCGGGAATCTCCAGTTCACCGACGATGGTGTCCGGCTGGTTCCACGCCTCGTGAGTGTCGCTGTCGGCCTCCCACGCGGTGGCGACGGGCGAGCAACCGACCGACTGCGCCGCGACGAGCTTGGGCATCGACTCGACCAATCCGAGTTCGACGAGGTCGGAAAAGCCCTTGTAGACGCCGTAGGCGAGTTCGCCGGTCGAGACGGGGACGACGACCCAGTCGGGGACCGACCAGTCGAGGCGCTCTGCGACCTCGTAGGCGATGGTCTTCGCGCCGTCGTGGCGGTAGGGGTTGTCGAACTCCTGTAGGGTGTACCAGTCGCTTTTGAGCTGTTCGTGGAGCGCCGAGAGGGCGTCGGGGTAGCGCCCGCCGACGACCTTCATCTGGCCGCCGTGGACGTTCACCATGGCTTTGTTCGGGAACGGCGTCCGCGAGGGGACGAAGCCGTAGGAGCGAGCGTCCACGAGGCCCGCGTAGGAGGCCGCCGACTGCGCGCCGTTGCCGGGCGAGGCGTGCGCGACGACCTCGGCGTCGGCCTCGCGCGCGGCGGTGACGGCGAGCGAGAAGCCGCGGTCGAGGAACGTTCCGGTCGGGTTGCGGCCCTCGTCCTTGATGAGGAGCGAACCGACCTCGGCCTCCTCGGCGAGCGCGTCGGCCGCGACGAGGGGCGTCGCGCCCTCGTTTGCCGTCACCGGCTCCGCGAAGGGGAGCAGTTCGCGGTAGCGCCACATCGTGTCGAAGGGGCGCTCGGCGAGCGTCTCGGCGTCCCACTCGACCGCATCGAGGTCGTAGGCGGGGTCGAGCGGCGCGTCGGCGTCGCTCGGGCCGGTCGCGGCCGCGTCGTACTCGTCGCCGGTCTCCGTGCACACCAGCCCGGAGAAGCTGTCGGACGTCTGCATGGCCGGGGCTTACGGGGGGAGGGACTAAGCCCTTCCCGTCGGTCGATGGCCGCCACCCGTAGCGGCTTTGTGTCGCCCGTCCGAGAGACGTGGTATGGACGATAGCCACATCGCGGTCGTCGGCGCGGGCCTCGCGGGCCTCGTCGCCGCGCGACACCTCGCCGCCGACGGGGCCGACGTGACCGTCGTGGAGCGGCGCGACGACGTCGGCGGGCGGGTCCGCACCCGGACGAAAGACGGCTTCACGCTCGACCGCGGGTTTCAGGTCCTCTTCACCGACTACCCCGCGGTCCGGCGGGAACTCGACCTCGACGCGCTGGACCTCCGGCGGTTCACGCCCGGCGCGACCATCTGCCGACCGAGCAGGCGCGCGGTGCTCTCCGACCCCCTTCGCGACATCGGGAGCCTGTTCGAGTCCGTCCGCAACCCCGAGGTGACGACGAGCGACAAGCTCCGGACGCTGGCGCTCAGACACGACGTGAGCACCCGCGACGAGGACGAAATCTTCGCCGCCGCCGACCGGAGCATCCGGTCGTACCTCCGCGACTGGGGCTTCTCCGAGGACTACATCGAGCACTTCGTCGCGCCGTTCTACGGCGGCATCACGCTCGACCGCTCGCTCTCGTCGTCGAAGCGGGTGTTCGAGTACACCTTCAAGATGCTCTCGACGGGAAGCACCGCGGTCCCCGCGGCGGGGATGGGGGCGGTTCCCGAACAGCTTGCCGACGCCGCCCGCGACGAGGGCGCGACGTTCCGCCTCGGCGAGCGCGTGGAATCGGTCGAATCCCGCGGCGACGGCGCGGTCGTCACCACGGGCCGCGAGTCGCTCGAAGCCGACGCGGTCGTCGTCGCCACCGACCCCAAGGAGGCGCGCCGGCTGACCGGCGTCGGGTCGATTCCGACCGAGGCCCACGGCTGTGTCACCCAGTACTACACGCTCCCGAGCGGGAGCGGACTCGACGCGGGCAAGCGCATCATGCTCAACGCGCCGAGTCCCGACCCCAACACGGTCGTCCCGCTGTCGACGGTCGCGCCGGAGTACGCCCCGCCGGGCAGAGAACTCCTGAACGCGACGTTCCTCGGCGCGGCCGCGCAGGACGACTCCGAGGAAGCGCTGTTCGAAAAGACCCGCCGGACGCTCGAAGCGTGGTACCCCGAGCGCTACTTCGACGACCTCGAACTGCTCCACACCGACTACATCTCCTTCGCGCAGTTCGCCCAGCAGCCGGGCGTCCACGAGTCCCTGCCCGACGCCCGCGACGCACCCGGTCGCGCGTACCTCGCCGGCGACTACACCGCGTGGTCGTCGATTCAGGGCGCGATGCGGAGCGGCAAGGAAGCGGCCGACGCCGTCCGCGACGACCTGTCGTAATCGCGCGCCTCACGTCGTTTTTCTATTCACCGCCTACTTCGACAGTCAGAGCAACCGTCGAAGCTTCCCCAGCGGCGGGAACGTGAGGGTGTCGGCCGCCTCCGCATCGCGGACGAGCGGCCGGAAGCGATCCGCCTCGCGCACCAGCGGCGAGTCGAAGTCGGCCCCTCGCATCCCGTTTACTTCGACGCCCGCGGCGAGACGGGTGAACGCCGGCAACATCAGCACGTCGCCGCTGCGGTAGGCGTCGGGGCCGTAGAGGACACAGGGCCGCCGGCAGCCCTCGACGGCGAACGTCGGGTGGTCGTGGCCGACGACGTAGCGGTCGGCGTCGCCGTCGGGTTCGCGGTGGCCGTGGCAGACGAGCGTTCCGTCGGCGAGGCGGTACTCGTCGTGTACGTCGCCCGACCAGACCTCCGCGAGCATCGTGTCGTGGTTGCCGGCGACGAACACCGGGTCGGCACCGGCGTCGTCGCAGGTCTCCGCGAGGGTTTCGAGGGCCGCGACGTGGCGCTCCGAGACGCGGTCGAACCGGTGGAGCACGTCGCCTGCGAAGACGACTTCGCGGGGGTCGAACTCGGCGCAGTAGGCTCGCAGGCGCGCCGCGAGGTCGGTCCCCTCGCCGAGCGGGAAATCGACCGCCGAGGCGTCGGCTCGGCCGACGTGGAGGTCCGCGAGGACGAGCGCGTCGGCGTCGGGGAGAAAGATGGCGCGCTCGCGGACGGAGACGCTGGTCACGGCCGAGTGGAGGGTCGGCGGAGACAAATCACCACCGGAGGCGCGCGCCGCGCCGAGGGCCTGCGAGCGGGCGGTCGAACCGCGTGGTGGAGCAGGGGCCTTTTTAGTCGGTGCGTCCCACCTTCGGCACATGAGCGGCGCACTGGAGGACAAGCGCACCGCGACCCGGTTTCGCATCCTCGCCGAGATAGCCGACCGACAGCCGGCGGTGAGCCAAGGCGAAATCGCCGAGGCGGTCGGGGTGACGAGTCAGGCGGTCTCCGAGTACATCCGCGACCTCGTCGAAGACGGGCTCGTCGAAAAGCAGGGCCGGTCGCGCTACCGCGTGACGAAAGAGGGGGTCGACTGGCTGTTTCAGGAGGCTCGCGCCCTCCAGCGGTTCGCTGAACACGTCACCGACGACGTGCTGGAGAGCGTCAACGAGGACGCCGCAATCGTCACCGAGGACGTGGCGGCCGGCGACACCGTGACGCTGTCGCTCCGCGAGGGACTGCTCCACGCCACGCCCGGCGACGACGGCCCGGCCATCGGCGTCGCCACCACCGACGCCGAGGCGGGCGGCGCGGCCAGCGTCACCGGCTTCGAGGGCGTCATCGAGATGGAACCCGGTTCGGTCCGCGTGCTGCAAGTGCCGCCGGCGCGACTTGCCGAGTCCGACGCGGTCGATTCGGACGCGCTCGCGGCGGCGTGCGACGACGCCGACATCGTCGTCGCCGCGGGCGTCGAGGCCGTCGTCGCCTGCCGCCACGCGTCGGTCGACGTGCGGACGTGGTTCGCGCCGGGCGAGGTCGCCGCCGACGCCGCGGCCCGCGGCCTCGACGCCGCGGTCGTCGCCAGCACCGACACCGCCGGGCGCGTGACCGACGCGCTCCGCGACGCGGGCGTGCTGTTCGAAGTGACGGAGCCGTAGCTCCGCGCCGGGTTCGGTTTTTCTCGCAGTCGAATTCTCAGCCCTCGGCGTGTTCTCGCGCCATCGTGTACGCCTCCCGTAGCTCGCGGAACCGCTCTCGGTCGCCGCCGTGGTCGGGATGCACGTCCTTCACTCGCGCTCGATAGGCGTCCTGAACGGCCTCGGAGGAGGCGGTCGCGGGGAGGTCGAGGCGGTCGAACGCGGCCGACACCGGGTCGTCGAGGTCGGCCAGTTCGGGCTCGACGTCCGGCACGTCGAAGGGGAGGCGGCGACCGAGCTGACCGCCGGGCATCTCGTGTTCGCAGAGGACGGCGTAGACGCCGGCGCGTTCGAGGCGGAAGAACGCCTGCGCGTCGAAGGTGATGGCGACGCCGCGGTCGGGGAGGAAAAACGCCACCGTCTCGCCGCGGACCGGGCGGTCCTCGACGAACCGCTCGTCGATGGAGCTGAGGTAGTCGCGGATTTCGACGCGACGGCGACCCGTTCCGTCGACGCGGGGGCCGCGAGAGACCTGCTGCTCCGGGAACACACGGCCGCCGACGACGAACACGCCGGCGACGACGACGGAGGCGACCGCGCCCGCCGCGAGGCCGACGACGAGCCACGGCGGGAGCAGAAAGACCCACTCCGGAAGCACGCTAGCACCCAAGTGACGAGCGGTTATGAACCCCTCGCTGCCCGTAGGGATTTGCCGCCGGCGGCACAAGCGACGGTATGCGACCGATCCGATTCGAGGAGGCCGACAGCGCCGAGCGCACCCAAATCGGCGAGGGACTGACCCGGCCGGCCGTCGCCGCCGGACGACTGGAGACGGGCCGCGACGAGGGGAAGTACTTCCTCCGCCACGACGACGGCTGTGCCGTCTGCGGGACGCCGGTCGAAGCCGGGTCGCCGTTCTACCTCGACCCCGACGCCGGCGAGGTGCTCTGCGAGGAACACGGGCGGGAGCGCAGAGAGTCCTAAAACCGGGCGTCTCCGCGCCGTCGCCGCAATTTCATACTCGGCTTCGAGTGAGTTTTCATTCATACTTGTTTCGTTCGCAAACTTCTTTATCGGGGTGCGGGACCATACGAACATCACATGGCTGTAGTCTGGCTGGACGACGTACGGGCCGACGACCTCGACCTGGTCGGCGGGAAAGGCGCGTCGCTGGGTGAACTCACGGGTGCGGGGCTTCCCGTGCCGCCGGGATTCGTCGTGACGGCGAGCACGTACCGCGCGTTCATCGAGGACGCGGGCATCGACGACGAGCTGTTCGCCGCGGTCGAGGTCGACCACGAGGACTCCGCGGCGCTCCAGGCGGCCCACGAGGCGGCGCACGACCTCATCATGGAGACGCCGATGCCGGACGACGTGCGGGAAGAGATTCTCGACGCCTACCGGAGCGTCGGCGAGGGCGACGCCTTCGTCGCCGTCCGGTCGTCCGCGACGGCCGAGGACCTGCCGGACGCCTCCTTCGCGGGCCAACAGGAGACGTTCCTGAACGTCACCGAGGAGGACCTCCTCGACCGCGTCAAGGAGTGTTGGGCCTCGCTGTTCTCCGAGCGCGCCATCTACTACCGCAACCGGAAGGGATTCCCCCACGACAAGGTCGATATCGCGGTAGTCGTCCAGCAGATGGTCGACGCCGAGAAGTCCGGCGTGATGTTCACCCGCCACCCCTCGACCGGCAAGAAGGAGATTATCATCGAGGCCGCGTGGGGGCTCGGCGAGGCCGTCGTCTCCGGCACCGTCTCGCCCGACAACTACGTTGTCAGCCGCGAGAGCGGCGAGGTCGAAACGGCGACCATCGCGGACAAGAAGACGATGTGCGTCCGCGACGAGGAAAGCGGCGAGACCGTCATGCGCGACGTGCCGAACGGTCGCCGGCACGAGCGCGTCCTGACCGACGACGAGGTGTCCCGCCTGCTCGAACTCGGCGAGTTGGTCGAAGACCACTACGAGAAGCCGCAGGACGTGGAGTGGGCCGTCTACGACGGCGAGGTGTACATGCTCCAGTCGCGCCCGATTACGACCATCGCGGAGGGCGACGACGGCGAGGAAACCGAAAGCGAAGACGACAGCGGCGGGAGTTCGCGGGCGACCGCGACCGGCGACGACGTGCTCATCCGCGGCCTCGGCGCGAGCCCCGGCATCGCCTCCGGCCGCGCCCGCATCGTCACCAAACTCGACCACCTCGACCAAGTGGCCGAGGGCGACATCATCGTCACCGAGATGACCATGCCGGACATGGTGCCCGCGATGAAGCGCGCCGCCGGCATCGTCACCGACGAGGGCGGGATGACCTCCCACGCGGCTATCGTCTCCCGCGAACTCGGCGTGCCCGCGGTGGTCGGCACCGGCGACGGGACGAAGACCCTCGAAGACGGCGAGGTCGTCACCATCGACGGCGACAAGGGAACCGTCCGCGAGGGCGAAGAGCCCGAGGAGAAACAGCGCCAGCCCGTCGAGGAGGCCCGCCCCAAGACGCCCGTCAAGCCGATGACCGCGACCGAGGTCAAGGTCAACGTCTCCATCCCCGAAGCGGCCGAGCGCGCGGCCGCCACGGGCGCTGACGGCGTCGGCCTGCTCCGCATCGAGCACATGGTTCTGACGCTCGGCAAGACCCCCGAGCGGTTCATCGAGCAGAACGGCGAGCGCGCCTACGTGGACGAAATCGTCTCGGGCGTCCGCGAGGCCGCAGAGGAGTTCTACCCGCGGCCGGTCCGCGTCCGCACCCTCGACGCGCCGACGGACGAGTTCCGACAGCTGGAGGGCGGCGAAAACGAGCCGCGCGAGCACAACCCGATGCTCGGTTACCGCGGTATCCGCCGCGGCCTCGACAACCCGAGCGTGTTCCGCCTCGAACTGCAAGCGTTCCGCCGCCTGTTCGACATGGGCTACGACAACCTCGAAGTCATGTTCCCGCTCGTCAACGACGCGGAGGACGTGCTGCGGGCGAAAGAGCACATGCGCGAGGCCGGCATCGACCCCGAAAAGCGCGAGTGGGGCGTCATGATAGAGACGCCCGCGGCGGCGCTCTGCATCGAAGAACTGGCCGACGCCGGCATCGACTTCGCCTCCTTCGGCACGAACGACCTGACGCAGTACACCCTCGCGGTGGACCGCAACAACGAGCACGTCGCCGACATCTACGACGAACTGCACCCGGCGGTGCTCAAACTCATCGGCGACACCATCGAGACGTGTCGCGAGGTCGGCGTGAAGACGAGCATCTGCGGGCAGGCCGGCTCGAAGCCCAAGATGGTCCAGTTCCTCGTCGACAAGGGCGTCAGCTCCATCTCGGCCAACATCGACGCCGTCCGCGACGTGCAACACGAGGTCAAGCGCGTCGAACAGCGACTCCTCCTCGACTCGGTCCGCTGAGGTCCGTCGAAGTCGAGGGCCGACCACCCGCGTTCCGCCTTTTCTCGACCCAGTAGCGGTGGCCGTCGGCTGGGCGACGCGGCGCACCGGAGCGGAACCGATATACTGGGCGTGGGTATAGTGGGATGCATGCAGCGCGCGGCACCGCAGGAGTTCGACCGCGTCCTCTCTTCGATGTGTACCCGACCGCACCCGGCCGCCCGAAAGGCCGCAGAGCGGTTCTTTGCCACCAACCCCGGCGACCCGGCGACCTATCAGGCCGTCGCCGCCCTCGAAGAAGACGCACTCTCGTACCTCGGCGAGATTACCGGCCTCTCGGCCACCCACGGCTACGTGACGAGCGGCGGGACCGAAGCCAACATCCAGGCCATCCGAGCCGCGCGAAACCACGCCCGCGACGACGACCCGAACGTCGTCGCTCCCGAGAGCATCCATTTCAGCTTCCAGAAGGCCGCCGACGTGCTCGACGTGGAGCTCCGAATCGCCCCCGTCGACGACGACTACCGCGCGAACGTCGCGGCCGTCCGCGAGGCGGTCGACGACCACACCGTCCTCGTCGCCGGCGTCGCCGGCACGACCGAGTTCGGCCGCGTCGACCCGATTCCCGAGTTGACGACGGTCGCCCACGACGCCGGCGCGCTGATGCACGTCGACGCCGCGTGGGGCGGCTTCGTTCTCCCCTTCACCGACCACGAGTGGTCGTTCGCCCACGCGCCGGTCGACTCGATGACCATCGACCCCCACAAGTACGGGCAGGCGGTCGTCCCCGCCGGCGGCCTGCTGTTCCGCGACAAGTCGGTCGTGGACTCGCTGGCGGTGGATACGCCGTACCTCGAATCCGCCTCGCAGGCGAGTCTCACCGGGACCCGAAGCGGCGCGGGCGTCGCCTCCGCGGCCGCCGCGATGCGCGAACTCTGGCCCGACGGCTACCGCGACGCCTACGAGCGCCAGCAGGCGAACGCCGACTGGCTCTACGACGAACTCCGCGCCCGCGGCTACGACGCCGTCGAACCCGAACTCCCGCTCGTCGCCGCGAGCGTCCCCGACGAGCAGTTCGAGTCGCTCCGCGACCTCGGCTGGCGCATCTCGCGGACCGCGAGCGGCGAACTCCGCATCGTCTGTATGCCGCACGTCTCCCGCGAGTCGCTCCGGGCGTTCCTCTCGGACCTCGACGACCTCCGGTCGGGACCGGCGCGTAACTGACCGGTCCGAACCTGAAAACTTACAACCGACTGGCTTCGACCCTCTCGTGTGTCCCTCACCGCGTTCGCATCGCTCGCAGACCTGACGCTCAGTCTGTACCCCGACTTCTCGTGGCTCTCGTCGCTCGTCGAGACGGCCACCGGCTGGGTCGGGCTAGTCATCATCTTCGCCTACTCGTTTCTCATCGCCTTCGCCCTCCCGGGCGTGAGCGAAATCGTCCTCGCCGCGCCGCTCGACCTCGGCCTCTCCCACGGCGCGAAGCTGGCGGTCATCATCCTCGTCAGCGGCGCGGGCAAGGCCGCCGGGAGCGTCTTCGCGTTCCACATCGGCCGCCAGACGAAGGAGTCGGGCTACGTCGAGCGGGCGCTCGAACGGTTGCCCGTCGACGTGATGGGCTGGACCGAGCGCAAGGCCGTCCAAATCGCACAGAACTGGGGCTTCGCCGGGCTCGCGGCCGCGCTCTGCGTGCCGGGCTTTCCCGACACGCTCTCGATTTACGCGTTTTCAGTCCTCGAAGACGACTACCTCAAGTTCGCCGCCGCGACGTTCGTCGGCTCCTGCGGCCGACTCGTCGTGACCGTCATCGGCATCGAGGCCGCGCTGGCGTTCCTCTGATTGGGGCGAGGGGCGAGCCCCCAAGCGTCCCGAGCACACCGAGCGTTGCCGGAGCGTCCCAACAATTTATACGCCCGCTCGGCTTCAGTACCGGTGTGACCGCGACGGGTCTCCCCGACAACATGCGTATGCGCGCTCCCTTTTAGCCGCGGGTGGACCCGCCTCCAATCGTCGCCTCGGTAACGTGAGACGACGGTCGGACCCGGCGAACCTCGGGGCAGAATCGCACCGCCAGACAGACGCATCCGAAGCGGCGGGCTTTAGGCCCGCTTCCGAGATACACGACATATATGAGTCACGAGGACTTCCCCACGGAGAACCCAGCGGTGGTGACGTGTGGACTGCCGTACGCGAACGGCGACCTCCACATCGGCCACCTCAGAACGTACGTCGGCGGCGACATATACAGTCGCTCGCTGCGAACACTCGGCCAGCAGACGGCCTTCGTCAGCGGGTCGGACATGCACGGTACCCCCGTCGCCGTCAACGCCGAGAAGGAGGGCGTCACGCCCGAGGAGTTCGCGCTCCGCCACCACGAGAAGTACGAGGCGACGTTCCCCCGCTTCAACATCGAGTTCGACAACTACGGCCACACCCACGACGAGACGAACACCGAACTGACGCAGGAAATCGTCCGCACGCTCGAAGCCGAGGGCTACGTCTACGAGAAGGAGATTCCGGTCGCCTACGACCCCGACGCGGACCAGTGGCTCCCCGACCGCTTCGTCGAGGGCGCGTGTCCGTACTGCGGCGCGCACGCCCGCGGCGACGAGTGCGACGAGGGCTGCGGCCGCCACCTCGAACCCGGCGAAATCGAAGACCCGACCTCGACGCTCACCGGCAACCCCGCGGAGTACCGCGAGCGCGAGCACAAGTTCTTCGCCGTCTCCGACCTCCAAGACTACCTGCAAGAGTTCATCGACCGCCTCGAAGGCACCTCGAACGCCCGGAACCAGCCCCGCGAGTGGATCGAGGGCGAACTGCAAGACTGGTGTATCACCCGCGACATGGACTGGGGCATCGACTACCCGGGCGTCTCCGAACCCGCCGAGGATTCGGAGGCAGACCAGACGGAGTCTGGGCGTGACGAGGGCGACGAGTCGGACGGCAGTTCGTCGCCGTCCGACACCTCCGACCTCGTCCTGTACGTCTGGGTCGACGCCCCCGTCGAGTACGTCTCCTCGACCAAGCAGTACACGGAGCGCGTCGGCGCCGACACCTTCGACTGGGAGGCCGCGTGGAAGGACGCGGGAGACATCGTCCACATTATCGGCCGCGACATCATCCAGCACCACACCGTGTTCTGGCCGGCGATGCTCCGCGGCGCGGGCTACGTCGAACCGCGTGCGGTCATGGCCTCCGGCTTCATCACGCTCAACGGCAAGGGCTTTTCCACCTCGCGCAACCGCGCCGTCTGGGCCGACGAGTACCTCGACGAGGGCTTCCACCCCGACCTGCTTCGGTACTACCTCGCCACCAACGGCGGCTTCCAGCAGGACGTGGACTTCTCGTGGTCGAAGTTCAAAGACCGCGTGAACAGCGAACTCGTCGGCACGGTCGGCAACTTCCTCTACCGGTCGATGCTGTTCGCGTACCGCAACTTCGAGGGGACGCCGGACGCGGAGGTGTCCGAGGAAGTCGAAGCCCGCATCGAGGAGGCCATCGACGAGTTCGAAGCCGGCATCAACGACTACTCGGTCCGGAAGTCCGGCAACGCCGCCGTTCGCCTCGCGCAGTTCGGCAACGAGTACATCCAGCGCAACGAGCCGTGGAAGCTCACCGACGAGGACCCCGAGGCCGCGGCGCAGGTCATCCGCGACTGCGTCCAAATCGCGAAGGCCATCGCCGTGCTGTTCTTCCCCGTCGCGCCGGAAAAGATGCAGGCGCTCTGGGAACAGCTCGGTGAAGACGGCTCGGTGGCCGACACCGGCGTCGACGACGCCTTCGAGGCCCCGCCGGCGTCCTTCGGTGAGCCCGAGGCGCTGTTCGAGAAAATCGAAGACGAGCGCGTCGAAGAGCTCAACGAGAAGCTCGAAGCGCGCGTGGCCGAGACGGAATCCGAAAGCGACGAGTCCGACGGGGACGCCGAGGAGGATATGGACGCTGACACCGACACCGACGCCGACATCGACTTAGAACCCATCGCGGACGACCGAATCAGCTTCGAGGAGTTCCAAGAACTCGACATCCGCGTGGGCGAAATCGTCGCCGCCGAGGGCATCGACGGCGCGGACAAACTCGCCAAGCTCACCGTCGACATCGGCGTCGAAGAGCGCCAAATCGTCGCCGGCATCAAGCAGCTTCACGACCTCGATTCGCTTTCCGGCTCGAAGGTCGTCATCGTCGCCAACCTCGAAAAGGCCGAACTGTTCGGCGTCGAGTCCAACGGGATGCTGTTGGCCGCGGGCGACGAGGCCGACATCCTGACGACCCACGGCGACGCCGTCCCCGGCACGAAGGTGCAGTAGACGGCCGTTCCGACCCGATACGCGACCGACCGCGACCCGATTTTTTCGACGCGCCGTGTCGCTGCCGATACCGTCCTCGTGGCAGACGCGGACCACAGCGCCTAACTGCGCCGACCCCCGAGCGTCGGCCATGCGAATCGGAAGACGGGAAGCGGTCGGAATCGTCGTCGCGCTCGCGGTGTTCGCGGGCGTCGTCGCCGCGGTCACCGGCGGCGGCGCGGGCACCCTGACCGTCGAGCGCGTGGACGAACTCCCGCAGGGACAGGGCGCGGTCGCCTTCGGCAACCTCGACCCCGACCAGCGCGAGACGTTCGCGGAGGCCGTCTCGACCGGCGAGCCGGTGGCGCTACCGAACGAATCGGCGCGAAACGAGTTCGTCGACCCCGGCTACGTTCGGTACGACGGCGACATCTACCGGACGACCGTCTCCGACTGAGCCGGCGTTCGGCGCTCGAATCCCGCCCCGAGACCGGAGCCGATTTGAGCGGCGGCGCTGGAGCGCCGTCCATGCGAGTCAGCGTGTTGCTCGCCGCGGCGCTCGTCCTCTCGACGGGCTGTCTCGGCGGCGGAAGCGGGACGGCGAGGCTGAGCGTCACCCGAGTCGACGACCTCCCGCAGGGCGAGGGGGCCGTCTCGTACCAGAACCTCGCCCCGGACCAACAGTCTGCGTTCCGGCAGGCGCTCGGGGGCGAGCCCGTGACGCTCCGGAAAGGAACGGACAGAAACGAGTTCCGCGACCCGGGATACGTCAGATACGACGGAGGAATTTATCAAACGACCATTATAGTTCCGTGAGGCCGCCCGAGCGGTCAGTTCGACGGGCGAACTATAGAGAGTACGTATGCGAACCCGTTACTCGGCACCGAGTTCATCATCGGGCTTTTTTATCAGTCACTCGTAGGCGACGCCATGAGAAACGCAAAAATCGTCTGCACCCTCGGTCCCGCGTCGTTCGACCGAGAGACGATTCGCGGGCTCGCCGACGCCGGCATGAGCGTCGCCCGGATGAACGCGAGCCACGGCAACGTCGAACACCGGTCCGACGTCATCGACAGCATCCGCGCCGTCGACGACGCGACCGACGAACCGCTCGCGGCCATGCTCGACCTGCAAGGCCCCGAAGTCCGAACCGCCGACATCGACGAGGACATCTACCTCGAAACCGGAAGCGAGGTCCGCTTCTACGAGGGCGACGAGGCCACGCCCGAGGCCGTCGGCCTGTCGTACTCCATCACCGCCGCGGAGGCCGGCGACACCATCCTCCTCGACGACGGCCGCATCGAGGCCACCGTCGAGTACGTCGAGGACGATTCGGTCCACGCGACCATCGTCTCCGGCGGGGAGCTCAGCTCGCGCAAGGGCGTGAACGTCCCCGGCGTCGACCTCGATATCGACCTCATCACCGACTCCGACTACGAGAACCTGAAGCTCGCCGCCGAGAAGGAAGTCGACTACGTCGCCGCCTCGTTCATCCGCGACGCGGAGGACGTCTACACCATCAGCGACACCCTCGAGAACCTCGGCGCGGAGATTCCCATCATCGCCAAAATCGAGCGCGCCGGCGCGGTCGACAACCTCGACGAAATCATCCAGGCGGCCCACGGCGTGATGGTCGCCCGCGGCGACCTCGGCGTCGAGTGCCCCCTCGAAGAGGTGCCCATCATCCAGAAGCGCACCATCCGCAAAGCGCAGGCCGCGGGCGTACCGGTCATCACCGCGACCGAGATGCTCGACTCGATGGTCCGCTCGCGCCGCCCGACCCGCGCGGAGGCGTCCGACGTGGCCAACGCCGTCCTCGACGGCACCGACGCCGTGATGCTCTCCGGCGAGACCGCAGTCGGTGACCACCCCGTCCGCGTCGTCGAGACGATGTCCCGCATCGTCAAGGAAGTCGAAGCCAGCCCCGAGTACGACGAGAGCCAAGAACAGCGCGTCCCGACCGCCGACGAGGGCTCCCGCACCGAGGCGCTCGCCCGCTCGGCGCGCTACCTCGCCCGCGACGTGAACGCCGCGGCCGTCGTCGCCGTCTCCGAGTCCGGCTACACCGCCCGGAAGACCGCGAAGTTCCGCCCCGGCGTGCCCGTCGTCGCCGTCACGCCGAACGACCGGACGCGCCGCCAGCTCGCCGTCTCGTGGGGCGTCTCGGCGCAGTACGCCGATTACAGCCCGAGCGTCGAGGGCGTCATGGACGACGCCGTCACCGCCGCGCTCGACGCCGGCGTCGCGGAGTCCGGCGACACCATCGTCGTCCTCTCCGGCATGATGACGGAGCTCGAAGGGACGAATACGACGAACATGCTCAAGGTCCACGTCGCCGCCGAGCCCGTCGCCACGGGCCGGAAAATCGTCGGCGGCCGCGTCGCCGGCCCCCTCTACCGCACCGAGGACGGCGACCTCACGGACGTCCCCGAGGGCGCGGTTCTCGCGCTGTCGTCCGAGTTCGACGGCGAGTTCGACGGCGACGCCGACAAGCTCGCCGGCATCGTCGACGCCCGCGCGGGCATGACCGGCTACCCGGCGCTCGTCGCGCGCGAACTCGACATCCCGATGGTCTCGGGCGCGCCGCTGCCGAAGACCATCGCGCAGGGCGCGACCGTCACGCTCCACGCCGAGCGCGGCATCGTCTACGAGGGCGACGTCATCAACCACGACCGCGACAGCCGGTAGGAGTGCGGTAGCCCTTTCCCGCCGCGACGCCTACGCACGAGTCGATGTCCCGCGCACCCTCTCCCGAGGCCGACGACGACCGCGACGGTGACGGCGATGGCGACGGCGACGGCGAGTGGCGCTTCGGCGTCGACGACGTCGGCCCCGACGGCATCATCGACGACGAGCCCGAGTTCGAACAGCTTCCCATCGAACCCGAGTCGCCGCGGGCGGAGAACATCGTGTTCGTCCTGCTCGGCGTCCTTCTCGCGGTCGGACTCATCGTCGTCACCGTGTACCCGGGCGCGTTCTGAGCGACCCGCCGGACGCAGACCGCGACCCACTGTGAGAGCCGGCTTCCGCCGTCCGACTTTCCGTTTTGATAATCGGGACTGTTGATTTATGTGACCCCGAGGGGAACCACCGCCAACTCCCCGGCCCAGCCGAGTTGAGTCGCGCAGTCCGCACACCTCCCGTGGTGGTCGCCGCGTCGGTGCGCTCCGCGGCACGCCGGGTTCCGACGCCGGTGGTCGCGCCGCCCGCGCCCGCGACGGACCCACCCGCGGTGGCGACCCCACGGTGGCGACGATATCCCTCCCGGCCGTCGCGTGCTTCGCACCGAACCGGCCGCACGGCGGCCGCGACGCCGACGAACACCCAGACGACAAGATGACACACGACCGACGACGCGGACACGACCGACGACCCGCCCCCGACGGCCCGGAGGGACGCGAACAGTGACGAGACTCGTCGAACTCGAACCGACGAAGTTCGTCCGCTTTCTCTCGGACCTCTGGACGCAGCGGAACTGGCAGACGAACGCCCAGCCCCGCGGCGAGGGGAGATACCTCGTGCAGGGCCAGCGCGGCGACGGCACGAAGGGACTCATGCTCGTGCTCCCGACCGTCGAGACGACCGTCGAAACCGAGCACATCAAGGGCTTCGTCGCGCACGCGAAAAAGCGCGGCGTCGACACCGTCGTCGTCGCCACGCAGGGCGAGTTCGCTGACGCGGTCCGCGGGTTCGCCACGAACCACGACGTGACGCTGTTCGACCGCGACGAACTCGGCGAGACCGTCGCCGACGAGGGCCTCGAACAGACCGTCAAGCAGTACACCGACGGCGACGTGTTCGAGACCGCCGAGGTCGAGTTCGGCCTGCCGTTCGACCTGCCCGAACCCGTGGAAGACGCGTTGGCGTCGCTCCCGATAGCCGCCGTCCGCGAGCGACTCGCCGGGCTCATCGACGGCCGTGGCGACGCCGGTGGTGGTGACGGCGATAACGGCGGCAATAGCGGTGACGGCGGTGGCGGCGATTCCTCGGCGGGGTCGCTCCGCGACAGGCTTCCGTCGTCGGTCGACGACCTGAAATCCGGGTCGCCGCCGAGCGTTCGCGTCGTCGTCGTCGCCGTCCTCTTGCTCGTCCTCGCGCTCGGCTCCGTCGCCGTGCTCGGGCCGATGCTGGACGGACTCGGCGGGTCGAGCGGCGGCGGTTCCGGGGGCGACCACGGCGTCTCCGTCTCCGCCCTGTCGAGTGCGAGCGCCGACTCGGCCGACGTGGTCGCCCGGTGGAACGCCCAAACGACCGACACGCTTCGGGTCGGCAATCAGACGTACGCCCCGCCGGAGGGAGAGCGGTTCGTCGTCGTCGGCTTCAACGCGACGGCCACCGGCGACTCGCCCGGAACCCTGTCGCAGTCGGCGCTCGTGTTCGAATCGGACGGCGTCAGATACGGGCACCAACCGCTGTCGAACGCGACCGGCTTCGACAACGGCGGGCTGTTCGCCCCGGGCGATGACGCGCACGTCTGGACCGTCTTCACCGTGCCGACGAACGCGACCACGGGGACCGTCCTCGTCCAGCCGACCAACGAGGACACCGTGGCGTTCGTCCACGACGACGCCGTCTCGACCGACCCGAACGGCGACGACTGAGCGCGACCGAATCCGGCGCGTCGAACGCGCGCCGCGTTCGACCCTCAATCCTTAATCGGGCGACGGCCCTAGACCCGGTATGGCATACCCGCCGCTCCCGTTACAGACCGGTCTCGTCAGTCCCGAGACGCTCCCGCTGTTGCTCGTGCTCGCGGGGCTCGGCCTGTCGCTCGCGGAGGCCATCGCCCCCGGCGCGCACTTCGTCGTCCTCGGCGTGGCCCTCCTCGCGGCGGGGCTGGCCGGTCTCCTCATCGCACCGCTGGCAAGCCCGATTATTCTCGGGCTGCTCGTCTTCGTCTTCGGCGCGCTCGCGCTCTACGGCTACCGAGAGCTCGATATCTACGGCGGGAAGGGAGAAGGGAAGACGAGCGACTCGGACGCGCTGACGGGCAAGATGGGGCGCGTCACGGAGCGCGTCACGCCGACCAGCGGCGAGGTCAAACTCGACGAGGGCGGCTTCAACCCCTACTACGCCGCCCGGTCGGTCCACGGCGAACTGGAGGCGGGAACCGAGGTCATCGTCGTCGACCCCGGCGGCGGCAACGTCGTGACCGTCGAGGGAGTCGGTCCCGGCGAGGACGAAATCGACCGCGAACTCGCCCGCGAACGGGCGCGGCGGCACGAGGAGTCCGCGGAGCGAGACGAAGAAGAACTCGAACGCGAGGGCACGGAAGGCGTCTGACCGCCGGCCACGACGCCGCGGTCGGCCCGAACCGCCACCGACCCGAACCGCCATCTGACGCCCCGTCAGCCCCGAAACCGTCCGACGTGACGCCCGTATCACACGAATACTTATCATTCTTCCAACCCAAGGCGGGCGTATGGACCTACTTGCCCTCCAAGCGGGGCTGGGTATCGGAGGCGTCGTCGTCGGCCTCCTCGTGCTCGTCCTCGCCATCGTGACGGTGTACCAGATGGTCGAAATCGTGGACGCCTACGAGAAGAAGGCGCTCACGGTGTTCGGTGAGTTCCGACGGCTCCTCGAACCGGGTATCAACTTCATCCCGCCGTTCGTCTCTCGGACCTACGCGTTCGACATGCGGACCCAGACGCTCGACGTGCCCCGGCAGGAAGCCATCACGCGCGACAACTCGCCGGTCACGGCCGACGCGGTCGTCTACATCAAGGTGATGGACGCGAAGAAGGCGTTCCTCGAAGTCGACGACTACAAGCGCGCCGTCTCCAACCTCGCCCAGACGACGCTCCGGGCGGTCCTCGGGGACATGGAACTCGACGACACGCTCAACAAGCGCCAGGAAATCAACGCCCGCATCCGCAAGGAGCTCGACGAGCCGACCGACGAGTGGGGCGTCCGCGTGGAGTCCGTCGAGGTCCGCGAGGTCAACCCCAGCGCCGACGTGCAGCAGGCGATGGAGCAGCAGACCTCCGCCGAGCGCCGCCGCCGCGCCATGATTCTCGAAGCGCAGGGTGAGCGCCGCTCCGCCGTCGAGCAGGCCGAGGGTGAAAAGCAGTCGAACATCATCCGCGCGCAGGGTGAAAAGCAGTCGCAGATTCTCGAAGCGCAGGGTGACGCCATCTCGACGGTGCTCCGCGCGAAGTCCGCCGAGTCGATGGGCGAGCGCGCCATCATCGACAAAGGCATGGAGACGCTCGAACGCATCGGACAGGGCGAGTCGACGACGTTCGTCCTCCCGCAGGAGCTCACCTCGCTCGTGGGCCGCTACGGCAAACAGCTCACCGGCTCCGACGTACAGGACATGGAGGGCCTCTCCAGCAAGCAGTTCGACGAGGAGACCCGCGAGCTCATCGGCCTCGACGACATCGAGGAGATCCTCGGCCAGATAGACCAAGCCGCGGAGATGAACGTCGAACAGCTCGAACAGGAGGCCGAGGCCATCAAGGCCGGCGCGGAGGTCAACGACATCAAGTCGCCCGACGAGGTCATCGCCGAGGCCGACGAGGACGAACAGCCCATCAAGTCGTCCGACGAGGTCGTCGCGGAAAGCGAGGGCGCAGGGGACGCGGCCGCGACCGACGGCTCGGCGGACGCGAACTCCGCGGGCAACGGCCAACCGGCCGCCGACGAGGCCGACGACGACGAAAGCGAGATGTCCTTCGAGAAGGACCTCGAATAGTCGCATCGACTGACCGTCCCGGATTCGGACGGGTGTACACGCCGAAGCCCTTTTCTTCGCGCCGTCTCGTATGTGGAGGTAGATGTCGAACCGCCGGGTAGACGAAGACAAGCGCGCGACCCTCCGTCGATTCGCCGCGCTCGGGGCCGCCACGCCGCTCGTGGGCCTCGGGGGCGGCGACGACGGCGAGGACGACTCGTCGGGGTCGAGCGACGCGCGGGACGCCATCGTCGGCTACGTCGCGTCGACGCCCGGCGCGCACTTCTCGAAGGTCCGCGACGACCTCCAGTTGGGAACCGGCGAGACGCAGTACCACCTTCGGAACCTCGTCGACGACGACACCCTCGAAGTCAGCCGCGACGGCGACTACAAGCGGTTTTTCCCCGCGGGCCGGTTCTCGGAGTTCGAGCAGGTCACCCTCGGCTACCTGCGCCGCGACACGCCGCGCGGGATGCTCGTCCACCTGCTTCGCGACCCCGCGGCGACGGGGAGCGAACTCGCCGCCCGACTGGGCGTCTCGCGGGCGACGGTGAGCACCTACGCGAAGGAACTCGACGCCGTGGGCCTCCTCTCGCGCGAGGACGGCTACGCGGTCCGCAACCCTGAGACGGTTATCACGCTGCTGATTCGCTACGCCGACTCCTTCGGCTCCGACGCCGCGGCGTTCGCTGACGACGCGGCCGAACTCATCCGCTTCGACCCCTGACCGGGCCGGGAGTCGGTGCCGGCGCTGCTCCGTCGATTCGGAACCAGAACATTCAGCGGCGGCGCTGGGACGCGAAAAAACCCGAAAAAACAGGGATGGAACGACGTGGGGTGGGAGACGACGGCGTTCCGTGCGTGGTGGCGCGAGGGAGGACGCGCCGGGGTGCACGCCGGAGACGGCGTGCGGCGGGGCAGAGTGAAGCGTCAGCGGGGGCTCAGACGGTCACCTTCCACGTCGTGCCGGAGGAGTAGCCCCACTTCTCGACGGTCACGTCGAAGTCGCCGTCGAGGATGGGACGCATGTTCGCGCCGACCTCCTTCGCGGAGAGGTCGAGGTCGTCGGCGATGAGGCGGGATTTGAAGTACGTCTTCGCGCCGGCGTTCGAGCGGAGGTAGTCGAGGATGCGGCGCTGTTTCTCCGAGAGGCTGGGTTTGGTGTCGGGGGCTTCGCCCTCGACCGCGGCGGCGGAGGCGGTCGTGCTCATACCTACACAGAGAGACGAGACGCCTATCAGGGGTTTGGTACGGGAGCTTAACACGTCGCAGTCTTGCGATTTCCCCCAAAAACGAGCCCTCGGGGAGGCCCCACCGCGCCGTCGCAGGTACAGTCGCCTAACAGCCACGCGACGCGGACACATCAACGGGGAGACAGTCGGGGGAGACCGGCACGCCGTCGAACGCGCGAGCGCTCCGAACTTCCGTCTAAGCGGAGCGTACCGACTCCAAGACAGAAAATTCATACGCGGATAGCGGCCATACGACGACAATGGGTCGCCCGACAGAACGACGCCCGACCGCCGCAACCGCGGCCGGCGTCGAAGTGAGCGTTGTCCTCCCCGCCTACAACGAGGCGCGGACCATCGAGAACACGGTCCGCGTCACCGTCGAGACGCTCGAATCGTTCCTCCCCGCCGACGCCTTCGAGGTCATCGTGGCCGAAGACGGCTGCGACGACGAGACGCCGGCGATAGCCGACCGGCTGGCCGCCGAGGACGACCGGATTCGCCACTACCACAGCGACGACCGCCTCGGCCGCGGCGGTGCGCTCGAACGCGCCTTCGAGGCCGCCCACGGCGGCACGCTCGTCTACTTCGACACGGACCTCGCCACGGACATGCGCCACCTCGAAGAGCTGGTCGAGCGCGTCCGCTCCGGCGAGTACGACGCCGCGACCGGGTCGCGCTGGATGCCCGACCGCGTCGCCGACCGCCCGCCGAAACGCGGCGTGCCGAGCCGCGTCTACAACGGCCTCGTCCGCCTGTTCCTCCGCTCCGACCTCCGAGACCACCAGTGCGGCTTCAAGGCGTTCAGCCGCGAGACGTTCGAGGCGCTCCGAGACGACGTGGAAGACGACCACTGGTTTTGGGACACGGAGATGCTCGTCCGGGCGCAGCGCGCGGGCTTCCGAGTCGCCGAGTTCCCCGTCGATTGGGAGCCGAAAGGCGACACGAAAGTCGACCTCGTCCGCGACGTCCTCGGGATGGGAAGCCAGATTCTCCGGACGTGGTGGCAGCTCACGGTCCGGCCGCGCATCACCCGCCGGGTGACCATCGTCGCCGGCCTGCTTTTGACCGTCTTCGCACTCGCGCTGATGACGCTGTACATCGACCCCTCGGAGGTCATCTCGGTGCTCGGCGACGCCGACCCCGCGCTCGTCGCGGCCGCCGCGATTATCTACGTCGTCTCGTGGCCGCTCCGGGGGATTCGCTACCGCGACATCCTCCGCGAACTCGGCTACCGCGAGAAGGCGGGCTTCCTCACGGGGGCGATATTCATCAGTCAGACCGGGAACCTCGTGTTCCCCGCCCGCGCGGGCGACGCCGTGCGCGCCTACGTCGTGAAGGCGCGCCGGAACATCCCGTACCCCTCGGGCTTCGCGTCGCTGGCGGTCGAGCGCGTCTTCGACCTGCTCACCATCGCGGGGCTCGCGGGCGTCGTCCTCGTCGGCCTCGCGGCGACCGGCGGCCTCGACGACATCGCCACCGTGCTCGCGACCGGCGTGAGCGGTGGCTCGGTCGACGTGTCGGCCGACGACGTGCGCACCGTCGCCTACGTCGCCACCGGCGTCGGCGTCGTCGCCATCCTCGGCGTCCTCGGCATCGCGCTGTCGGCCCGCGCGGACCGGAACGTCGTCCGGGCGTTCGTCGGCCGGTTCTCGTCTGACTCCTACGTCGAACTCGTCGCGGGCGTCATCGAGCAGTTCGTCTCCGACTTGCAGGCGGTCGCCGGCAACCGCGCCGCCTTCGGCCGCGTCGGTCTGACGAGCCTCGCCATCTGGACCGTCGACGTGGTGACCGCGGTCGTCGTCCTGCTCGCGCTCGGCGTCGACATCGACCCCGTCGTGCTCGTCGGCGTCTCGTTTTTCGCCGTGAGCGTCGGCAACCTCGCGAAGGTGCTTCCGCTCTCGCCCGGCGGCGTCGGCCTCTACGAAATCGCCTTCACGGTGTTCATGGCCGCGCTCGCGCCGGTCACGCCCGCCGCCGCGCTCGCCGCCGCGGTCCTCGACCACGCGGTGAAAAACGCCGTCACCATCGTCGGCGGCGTCGGCTCGATGCTGTCGCTCAACGTCTCGCTGACGACCGCGGTCGAAGAGAGCGCCGAGGTGCGCGACCGCGAACACGAACTCGCTGACTCGAAGTGACGCGCGCAGTCGGCTCAGTCCGACTCAGTACAGTTCGCACCGGAACGGCGCGAACGCGCCCGTGACGGCCGATTCGAGCGCGTCGGTGCGAGTGAGGCGGCCGCCGGTGAACACGCCCGCCGCGCCCTCGTTTTTCGCGATATCGTCGGTGCCGAGCACGTCGTCCATCACCGGGCCGAGTTCCTCGCCCGCGTCGATGCGGTCCGCGATGCGGGCGGGGAGCGCGAGGCTCGGTCCCGCCGCGCGACCGACGCGCTCGCCGTCGGTCACGGCCGCCCACATCACGAGGTACAGGTCGGTCTCGTCTGTGCCGTCGCCGGCCGAGAAGGCCGCCACGCCGCCCTCGATGCCGACGCCGAAGTCGTAGTCGCCCGCGTCGAGGACTCGTTCCGCGCGGGTGACCGCGCCCGCGATGGTCTCGTCGTGGCCCGTCGGCTGTTCGGAGACGCCCGAGTCGACGGCGACCGCCGCCACGGAGGCGTCGGGACAGGTTCGTTCGACCGCGCGCCGCTTCACCGGGTTGCCGCTTCCGACCGCGATGTCCATGTCGGAAGCGCGTCGCCCGGTTATTTCCCTTCGTCGGATTCGGTCGGGGTCGCGGTCGCAGTCTCGGACGCGGCCGCCCACGGCTCGGGGAGGTCGGCGTCGGGGTGCAACAGCCGCGCGAGGCGGTCGACGCCCGAGACGACGGCGGGACTCGGCTGATTGAGAAGCGAGTCGTCGACGGCGTGGACCGCGGCGTCGAGATTCCACCCGCGAGCGTCGAACGCCTCGGGGTCGCCGCGCTCGCCTTTTCCGCAGGGATGGAGAACCACGTGGTCGGGGTCGGCGGCCGCGACGGTCTCGGGGTCGACTTCGGCGGACCGCTCGCCGGGCGCGACGAGCGGAGCGGTACCGCCGGCGACGCGGACGAGGTCGGGAACCCAGTTGCCCGCGGCCATCGGTGGGTCCGCCCACTCCTCGCAGTAGACGGCCGGGCGGTCGCGGCCGGCGACCGCGTCGGCGACGCGGGCGAGGTGGTCGCGGCAGTCGTCGGCGAGCGCCGCCCCCGCGCCGGCGTCGCCCGCGGCGTCGCAGACGACGGGAAACGAGTCGAGCACCTCGTCGAGCGTCGCGGGCGCGACGTGAACCACGTCGTAGCCGCGGTCGCGGGCCGCCGTCGCGACGTCCGACTGGAGGTCGTCGCAGGTGCAGACGGCGTCGGCGTCGAGGTCGTCGACCCGGTCGAAATCGGGGTTCAGCCAGCCGCCGACGACCGGCTTGTCGGTCGACGAGTGAACGGTCGCCCCGACGACGTGGGCGTCGAGACCAGCGGCGGTGAGAATCGCTGTCGCGCTCGGCGCGAGCGAGACGACGCGGGGGGTCGCGGCCATGTGTAGTCGTAGCAACGCACCTTCGTGAAAAGTATGTGTCGCGTCGTCGGCCGCCGGGACGCCGGCGGGGCGTCACCGATGAGTCGCCGGCGAGGTCTCGAATCCCTCACGAACCTCAATCACTCGTGTGATGGCCTCGCACGGGTGAACGCCGCCGCTTGCCGAAAGCGATACCAAACCATTTATGCGGTCGTCTGCGGTTGCTGGTGTTACGGACAGCATCCGGGTTCTAGCCGCCTCTAACCACCCATTCCCGGAGCACCCGCCGTCGTATCCATGAGTGAACGAATCTGGACCCGAAACCCCGGCGCACAGGAGCAGGAACGAAACACGCAGAACGGCCGACAGGAGGCCGAGACCGAACAGGAAGAGACGAAGGGCGACACGCTTCAGTGCCCCGAGTGCGGCGGTCACGTCGTCACCGACGACGAACACGGCGAGACCGTCTGTAACGACTGCGGCCTCGTCGTGACCGCCGACTCCGTCGACCGCGGCCCCGAGTGGCGCGCGTTCGACGCCCGCGAGAAAGACGAGAAGTCCCGCGTCGGCGCGCCGACGACCAACACGATGCACGACAAGGGCCTGTCGACCAACATCGACTGGCGCGACCGCGACGCGTACGGGAACTCGCTGGGCGCGCGCCAGCGCCAGAAGATGCAGCGGCTCCGCAAGTGGAACGAGCGGTTCCGCACCCGCGACTCCAAGGAGCGCAACCTCAAGCAGGCGCTCGGTGAAATCGACCGCATGGCCTCGGCGCTCGGCCTCCCCGAGAACGTCCGCGAGACCGCCTCGGTCATCTACCGCCGCGCGCTCGACGACGACCTGCTGCCCGGTCGCTCCATCGAGGGCGTCGCCACGTCGTGTACCTACGCCGCCGCCCGCATGGCCGGCGTCCCGCGCTCGCTCGACGAAATCGCGGAGGTCTCGCGCGTCGAGAAGAGCGAGGTCGCCCGCACCTACCGCTACATCGCCCGCGAACTCTCGCTCGAAGTCAAGCCCGCCGACCCCGAGCAGTACGTCCCGCGGTTCGCCAGCGAGCTCGGCCTCTCCGACGAGTCGAAGATGCGCGCGCGCCAACTCCTGAAGAACGCCAAGGAGAAGGGCGTCCACTCGGGTAAGTCGCCGGTCGGCCTCGCCGCCGCCGCCGTCTACGCCGCCGCCCTCCTCACCAACGAGAAGACGACGCAGGCCGCCGTCAGCGACGTGGCCGACATCTCCGAGGTCACCATCCGCAACCGCTACCACGAACTCCTCGAAGCCGAGGAGAACCTCGGCCTCGTCTGAGGACCGAGTCGGACCCCCGCGCCGAACCGCGGTTCGACCCGGACGAGCGTCTCGATTTCCGCTTATTCGCCCGCCAGCGGCGGCGCTCGACGCGACGGGTCACGGTAGAATCGAACCGCACGAGCCGACGGCACCGCGGCGGCCGTCCCCGCGCCGAGGCGAAGGGTTTTGTTTCGGGGGAAATACGTCCGTACGATGCGCACGACGCACGCCCTCACGGTGGGCGACGCCGCCGACACCGGACTCGCCGACGAGAGCGTGAACCTCGTCGTCACGTCGCCGCCCTACCCCATGATAGAGATGTGGGACGACCTCTTTTCGGCGCGCGACGACGCCGTCGACGCGGCGCTCGACGCGGGCGACGGCGACGCCGCGTTCGAGGCGATGCACGAACAGCTCGACGCCGTCTGGGACGAGGTGGCCCGCGTGCTCGCGCCCGGCGGGGTCGCCTGCGTGAACGTCGGTGACGCGACCCGGAGCCTCGACGGGTCGTTTCGCCAGTACCCCAACCACGCCCGCGTGCTCACGGCGCTCAGCGAGCGCGGACTGACGCCGCTTCCGGACGCCGTCTGGCGGAAGCCGACGAACCGCCTGACGAAGTTCATGGGGTCGGGGACGCTCCCGACGAACGCCTACGTCACCCTCGAACACGAGTACGTGCTGGTGGTTCGGAAGGGCGACCCGCGGTCGTTCCCGCCGGGCGACGACCGGCGCTACGAGAGCGCCTTCTTCTGGGAGGAGCGCAACCGCTGGTTCTCCGACCTCTGGGAGTTCGGCGGGACCGACCAGCGCCTCGATTCGGGGGCCAGAGAGCGCTCGGCGGCGTTTCCCGTCGAACTGCCGCTGCGCCTGATTCGGATGTACTCGGTCTACGGCGACACCGTCTTCGACCCCTTCGTCGGCACCGGGACCACGACGCTCGCGGCCATGCTCGCCGGCCGGGACTCCGTCGGCTACGACCTCGACGCCGACCTCGTCTCGGGGTTCGAACGCCGACTCGACGACCTCCCGGAACGCTCGCGCGCGGAGGTCGAACGCCGACTCGACGCCCACCGCGAGTTCGTCGCCGGCCGCGACGAGCCACCCGGTCACGACGCCGAACACTACGACTTCCCGGTCGTGACGAAACAGGAGCGCCGCATCCGTCTGTACCGAGTGTCGTCGGTCGAGGCGTCGGCCGACGGCGCGAACCGCGAGTTCGCCGTCGAACACGAGCCGTTCGACGGGACCGAGGCGGCCGCGGCGTCGGAGCGCTCCGAACCCTCGGAAGACGCGACGACGACCGACTGAGGTCGAACAACTCGAATTCGAGAGTTTCAGACGCCATCGGCGGGATTCGGTAGTGAGTTGCTGACTGTCCGACAATCCAGACGTTTAAGAGCGCGGACGACGACGCCAACGAACGATGCCCGATGCTCGTCGTCGCGCGTTCGTCGCCGCCCTCGTCGGCGTGGTTGGTGCCTCGCTCGGAATCGCCGGGGCGGGCCACGTCTACCTCCGCGAGTGGCGACGCGCAATCGCGTGGTTCACCTTCGTCGTCGGCGCGGGACTGGTGTTGCTCTCGACGTTCACCGACCCGGCGACCGTGACGGTGGACTCGCTTCCCAGAGAGGTGCTGTTCCCCGTCCTCGGACTGCTGTTTCTGAGCGCGCTCGACGCCTACCGCGTCGGAAGCCGCCCGCGCGGCCGCAACGCGAACGGCGAGCCGACCTGCCCGGTCTGCGGCGGCGAACTCGACCGGAACCTCGACTTCTGTCCGTGGTGTGCGACGGAGCTCGAATGGTACACGGTCGAAGGATAGAGAACGTCGACGAACGCCCGCCGCTGCGCGCGACGCTGCGTTCGAGTCCGAAAAAACGCGTTCCGTCCGTTACTTCTCGATGATGCTCTCTTCGACAGCCTCACCGAAGTGGCGCGCCGTGTCTTCGTAGTAGATGAGCATCTCGTCGCCGGGTTCGAGGTCGGTGACCGCGGTCCGACCCTCTCGGGTGTGGACCTTGATTGTCTCGGCGTTCTGGAGGAGCGTCGTGACGCGGTCGCCCTCGTAGTCCGCGGAGATGCGGAACATCGGCCGCTTTTCGATTTTCACGCGCCCGACGATGGCCTCGCGGGTGTTGCCGTTCGTGTCGATGAGCTGTACCTCGTCGCCGCTTTCGAGTTCGGAGAGGTAGACCGTGCCGCCGTCGGGGGTCCGCGCGTAGGCGTGGACCGCGCCGGCGTTGACTCTAAACGGCCGAGACGCGACGTACGGAGACTTCGCCGTCTCGGCGTGGACGAAGAACAGGCCGCGGGCCATCGAGCCGACGAGCATCCCCTCGTCGTGGTCCATAATCGTGCCCGTATCGACGCAGACGCGGTCGGCCATGCCCGTGCGTTCGACCTCCGTGACCTCGGCCCAGACGAGGTCGAGCGACTCGCGTTCGGCCTCGTCGCGGACCTCGACGGTCTTTCGAATCTCGTCGGGGTCGTCGCTGTCGAGGAGGACGCCGTCGGAGCCGAGTTCGAGCGTCTCGAAGGCGGTCTTGGCCTCCTCGGCGGTCGTGACGCCCGCGATGAGGTCGGTCTCCTCGCCGATGCGGGCGATGAGGTTCTCCAGCGGGATGATGGTCCAGTCCTCGCCGATGACGATGGTGTAATCGCCGTCGCGGGCGGCCTCCTCGGCGAACGCCTCGTAGTCCTTGCTCAGGATGCGGACGTACGAGCCGTTTGCGAGGTCGTCGCCGCGGCGGAGCGTCGTCAGGTCGGCAGACCCGGAGAAGTCCGAGGGGAGTTCGACGGTCGCGTCGCCCTCGCCGTCCTTGCCGACGATGTAGGCGTCGGCGAGCGCCGGGGGCTCGGCGTCGTCTTCCTCTGCTTCCATCACGTGGACGTCCGCGTCGGTCCGGAACGCGGCGACGTTGACGTCGCCGAGTTCGCGCACCCGCTCGACGTCGGCCTCGTCGACGAGGACCCAGTCGACGCCGGCTTCCAGTCCGGCCGTGATGCGTCGCTTCCGCGTCTCCCAGTCGCCGACCGCGTCGTCGGCTTTGAGCCAGACGCTTCGTGTCATTATCGACTTCACTCGGTGGGCGGGCTTGAACGTGGCGAATGAACCAACGGACGGCGAGCGGATAGCGAACGGACAGCGACGGGCCGGGACGCTTGAGCGCCCCACCAGAATTCCATATCGCGCTATACGATTTATTAGAGTGGATTCAGGGCAGAATCGACGGTCGGACGACGATTCCAACCGCCGACGCGAGTCGAGCGAGAGCGGCGACTCGCCTCACTCAGTTACTCTCAACTCCCACCGAGTCGGCGGTTTGGTCGTCCCGACTCGGGTCAGTGTGCCTGCAACCTCGAAAGACAGCAGGTCGCGCGTGACTCGTGAATGCGTCGTCATCGGTGTTTCTGTCATCGAGCTCGCCAATCCACGGAAATAGAACACAGCGGCCACACCGAATCAACCGCCGACACACGAGAGCGACGACGGAGGCGATTCGTCAGCACCGACACACCCGTCCGAGAAGGTCGCTGAAATGGACCGCGTGGGACCCCGTCTCGGGTGTAGAACTCCGGGGTTCGAGGCTAGAAGACGGGGGTCGCGGCCGGTCGAACGTCGTTCTCTCACTCTATCCGCGGAATCCGACAACGACCGGCCAGACAACTGAACCGCGTCACGAACGCGGTTTCGCGAACGACGCGTCAGAACCTGGAGAAACCGATTCTTGGGTGCGCGCACGGCGCTCGCACCACACCGACCACGACAGCGCCCGGCCGGTTCGACAGTTAATAAACCGATTACGGCGATATGAAATCAGTCAAATCGGTCCAGTCCCGTCTGGACCGCGCCGCGCTCGTGGTCGAGAAGCGCGCGCTTCAGAGCGACGCCGCCGGCCGCGGAGAAGCCGCCGAGGGAGTCCGCGCCGACGACGCGGTGGCACGGGACGACGAGCGGGACCGGGTTCCGTCCGCAGGCCTGTCCGACGGCGACCGCGTGGCTGTCGAGTTCGGCCGCAACCTCGCCGTACGTTCGGGTCTCGCCGTACGGAATCGACGCCATCACGCGCATCACGTCGCCGGTAAAGGAGTCGGGAAATCGCACGTCAACGTCGAACTCGCGGCGCTCCCCGCGTTCGTACTCGACGAGTTGGTTTCGGAGCGAGTCGGCAGCACAGTCGATACGTCGGTCGTCTACCTCGACCGCGAACCCCCACATGGTGACGCGCATGGGTAGCGTTCGCGCTCGGCGGGTATCTAGTTGTAGGCCAGCGGTGTCGGGAAAACAGAACCCCGTCGGAACGCCGCGAATCGCGAGTCGCGTTACGCCTCGATGCCGAGCCCGGCGCGTTCGAGCGCGGTGTCCACATCTGCGTCGTCGTGGATGACGGCGCTGACGGCGCGAGTGATGGCCTCGGGGTTCTCGTGCTGGAAGATGGACCGACCCATGGAGACGCCGGCCGCGCCGGCGTCCATCGTGCCGCGGACCATCTCCACCGTCTCGCGGTCGGTGCCGCGACTGCCGCCGGCGATGACGACCGGCAGGCGCGTGGCCTCGACGACGCGACCGAAGGACTCCGCGTCGCCGCTGTATGCCGTCTTCACCACGTCGGCACCGACCTCCTCGGCGAGGCGGACGGCGTGGGCGAGCGCCTCGGGGTCCTGTTCGTCGATGCCGGGGCCGCGAGCGTAGGACATCGCGAGAACGGGCACGCCGAAGTCGGCGGCGCGAGAACAGAGGTCAGCGAGCTGCGTCATCTGGTCGGGTTCGTAGTCCGAGCCGACGTTGATATGGAAGGAGACGGCGTCGGCACCGACGCGGAGGGCGTCTTCGACGGTTCCGGTGAGTCGCTTGTCGTTTTCGTCCGGGCCGATGTCCGTCGAGCCGTTTACGTGGACGATGTAGCCTTTGCCGTTTTTGTTCGGGTGGACGCGCGGCGCGGTCCCCTTGTGCGTGAGGACGGCGTCAGCGCCGCCGCGCGTGATGCCGTCGATAGTGGATTCGATATCGACGAGGCCCGTGACCGGGCCGAGGGTGATGCCGTGGTCCATCGGGACGATGAGGTATCGCCCGTCTGTGGAGATGCGGTCGAGTCGTGCGGAGAGTCCGATGTCGGTGTTCATGTATGAGAAAGGGTGGCAGAGCAGTTATGTGCGTTCCGGATGCGGTGGGCGTTGCGACGCGCCCGCTACCGCACCGTCTTTGAGTTCGCGGGCGAGCGTTTCGAGTCGGTCCGCGACCGTTTCGGCGTCGTCGCCGTTCTCGTGGCCCTCGGCGACGATGTCGACGAGCGCGCTGCCGACGATGATGCCGTCGGCACCGCTGGCGACGATGCGCTCGGCGTGGTCGCCGCTGCTGATGCCGAAGCCGACCGCCTTGGGCACGTCGTAGTCGGTGAGTCGTTCGAGCGACGAGCCGGTCTGGTCGGAGACGCTCGACTGCGCGCCCGTCGTGCCGAGGCGCGCCTGCACGTAGACGTAGCCCGAGACCTGTTCCATGATTCGGTCGAGGCGCTCGCCGCGGGTCGTCGGCGCGACGATGAACACGAGGTCGAGGCCGAACTCGTCGCAGGCCTCGCGGAGCGGGCCGGCCTCCTCGGCTGGCAGGTCGGGCACGACGAAGCCCTCGATGCCGACTTCGGCGGCCTTCTCGACGAACGGCCGCGGTCCGGGTTCATCGCCGTAGCGATAGATGAGGTTGTAGTAGGTCATACAGACCAGCGGCACCGACACGTCGAGGTCCTCGACGAACTCGAAGAAGCGCGTCGGCGTCATGCCGCCTTCGAGCGACCGAACCACCGCGTTCTGGATGGTCGGCCCCTCGGCGATGGGCTCCGAGAACGGAAGCCCGAGTTCGATGACGTCCGCGCCGCCGCGTTCGAGCGCCTCGACGTATTCGAGCGAGGACTCGTAGTCGGGGTCGCCGGCGGCGAGATAGGGGACGAACGCCGGGCCGTCGGAGAAGGCGTCTTCGAGCGACATCACAGGCCCCCCGTGAACTCGTCCATGTTCGGCGCGATATCGATGTCGCGCTCGTAGGTCTCCTCGATGGCCGATTCGAGGTCTTTGTCGCCGCGACCGGAGACGTTGACCACGACGTACTCGCCGAGGTCGTCCGCGTCCTCGGCGTCGGGCGCGTCGGGACCGACGACCGATTCGAGGTAGCCGAACGCGTGGGCCGACTCCAGCGCGGGGATGATGCCCTCCATCTGCGAGAGCCGGTGGAACGCGGTCAGCGCCGCGTCGTCGTCGACGTTGACGGCGGTGACGCGGCCGGTGTCCACGAGGTGTGCGAGTTCGGGGCCGACGCCGGCGTAGTCGAGGCCGGACGACACCGAGTGCGACTCCATAATCTGGCCGTCGCGGTCCTGCAAGAGCCGGGTGCGCGCGCCGTGGAGAATGCCCTCCGACCCGGTCGTGAGCGACGCCGAGTTGGGCGCGACGCCGGCTTCCTCGTCCACTTCGAGCGTCGAGCCGCCGGCCTCGACGGCGTAGAGCGCGGTCTCCTCGTCGTCGACGAACTCGGCGAACGCGCCCATCGTGTTCGAGCCGCCGCCCGCGCAGGCGACGACGGCGTCGGGGAGCCGGCCGAGTTTCTCTCTGGCCTGCGTGCGGGCCTCCTCGGAGATGACCGACTGGAAGTCCCGAACCATGCTCGGGAACGGGTGCGGGCCGACGACGGAGCCGATGACGTAGTGGGTGTCCTCGACGTTGGTCGCCCAGTCGCGCATCGTCTCGGAGATGGCCTCCTTGAGCGTGCCGCGGCCGACGGTGACGGGGTTCACCTCGGAGCCGTTGAGCTTCATCCGGAAGACGTTGGGGCGCTGGCGGTTGATGTCGCGTTCGCCCATGTAAATCTCGCAGGGCATATCGAGGTGCGCGCAGGCCATCGCCGTGGCGGTGCCGTGCTGGCCCGCGCCGGTCTCGGCGATGATGCGCTCTTTGCCCATGTACTTCGCCAGTAAGACCTGCCCGAGCGCGTTGTTGAGCTTGTGCGCGCCGCCGTGCAGCAGGTCCTCGCGCTTGAGGTAGACCTCGCGGTCGTAGCGCTCCGAGAGTCGGTCCGCGCGCTGGAGGGGCGTCGGTCGCCCGCCGAAGTCCCGCAGTCGCGCGCGGAAGTCGTCCATGAAGCCGTCTTCGTTGTCGAGGACGTACCGCTCGTACGCGTCGGTCAGTTCCTCGATGGCCGGCATGAGTGCCTCGGGAACGTACTGTCCGCCGTAGTCGCCGAATTTGCCGTCTGCGCTCATTGTGTGAGTGTCTCCGTGTTCTGTCGCACGTCGCCGTCCATGATGGCGGTCCCGACGAGGAGGGCGTCGGCACCGGCCTCGCGCATCCGCCGCGCGTCGTCGACCGTCTGCACGCCGCTTTCGGCCACGAGAAGCACGTCCTCGGGCGCTTCGGGCGCGAGTTCCTCGAACGTGCCGAGGTCGACTTCCAGCTTCCCGAGGTCGCGGTTGTTGATGCCGACGATGTCGGCTCCGGCCGCGAGCGCCGCCGTGAACTCCTCGCGCGTGTGGACCTCCACGAGCGGCTGGAAGCCGCGGTCGCGGGCCGCCTCGACGAGGGCCGGGAGGTCCTCGCCGACGAACCGCGCGATGAGGAGCACGAGGTCGGACTCGACGACGTCCAGTTGGGCCTCGTTCATGATGAAGTCCTTGCGGAGCACGGGCACGTCGACGGCCTCGCGGATGCGCCGCAGCGACTCGGCGGAGCCGCCGAAGTGCTCGGGTTCGGTGAGGACCGACAGCGCCGTCGCGCCGCCGGCGACCATCTCGCGGGCCAGTTCGACCGGGTCGTCCTCGCGGACGCCCTCGGTCGTCGGACTCGTGGGCTTCACCTCGGCGATGACGGGGACCCGACCCGCGGCCTCCGTCTCGGCCACGGCCTCGGGGAACGACCGCGCGTCGACCGACACGCGCGTCTCCCCGCCGGGTCGCTCCCGCGCGGCCTCCAAGATGGCACGCACGTCGGGAGCTAATTCGTCTCCACTAGCGTTCATTGATGTACACTAACGCACGTATCTGTACATAAGGCTTGCGTCGGCGGGGACACTCACCGTCTCCGCGTGCGCGCGGGCGAGAGCGCACGGCGAGGTATCGGCCACCCGAACCGAGCGCAGTCACCCCAACCGCACGCGGTCGCCGGAAGGGTCAAGCGTCCGGCGACGGGAGCCGAACGTATGCCCGTCTCGGGAATCTACGCGCGCGAATCGTCCACGCTCGGCCGCCCCGTGCAGGTCGGCGTGGTCAGCGGGAAGGTCATCGACGTCTCGTTTCCGGACTCGCTGCCGGCGGACGCCGAGTCGGACCACGACCACCTCGACGCCGTGTTGGCCGCCATCGACCGGGGCCAGACGGACCTCTCGTCGGTCCCCATCGGACTGACCGTCCCGACCGACCAGCGAAGCGTGCTGGAGTCGCTTCGGAACGTCCCGCGGGGTGACTCGGTCGACGTGGCGCTCCTCGTCCGCATGGCCGGCCTCGACCCCGAGGACGACGACTCGGAGCGCGTCGTCCGCAAGGCGCTCGCGGCGAACCCGGTCCCGGTCGTCGTCCCCGACCACCGCGTGAAAGACGGCCCGAGCGCCGCGCCAGACGACGTGGTCGAGGCGCTCCGGAAGTCCGAAGGAATCTAATTCTGCGGACCGCCCCTCAGAACGGCATCGCGTCGGTCTCGCGGCGGAGCGCGAGGTAGCCGAGCAGGCCGGCGAGGAGGAACAGCGTGCTCGCGAGTCCGACCGACTGGACGCCGGTCGCGAGCTCGGCGAACTGCGAGACGCCGGCGAGGAGGAAGCCGCCGCCGGCGACGTATTTGAGTTGACTGTCGACCGGAATCCGGAGCGTGACGACGCCGAGGAGAACCGCCGTCAGCCCGAAGGCGGCGTCGGCAGCGAGCCGGAGCGTCGGGTTCCCGGTGGCGAACGCCGCGACGACGAGCGCCAGATAACCGATGAGCCCCGCCTGCGTCAACTGCCGCGTGTCGATGTCCATACCGGCTACGCGTGGTGCGGACACTTGAACGCATCCCCGCGCCGCGGCCGCGACGGCGGGTGGTTCGGCGGTCGTCACCGACGCCGACGCAGGGAGACCCCGCTACCAGCCGAACAGTTCGTGGCCCGCGAACTCCAGCGCGTTCACGAGGTAGTGGGCGACGACCACGACCAGCAGGCTCTCGGTGAGGACGAACGCCGCCGCGAGGACGAACCCGAGGAGGCCGGTGACGATGATGCCGAGTCGACCCTGCGCGCCGTGCCCCGCGCCGAAGGCGGCCGACGACACGGCCGCCATGAGCCACGGCGACACGTCGAAGCCGGCGGCGACCGCGCCGACGAGCGCCCCCCGGAACAGCAGTTCCTCGAAGCCGGCGATGAGGGGGAGCGCGACCGCGAACAGGAACACCCAGCCCGCGGTCGTCCGCGGCGTCAGCGACTCGCGGACCGCCTCGTCGGGCGCGATGCCGAACCGCTCGCTGACCGACGAGCCGACCCGGTTCGCCCCGTAGAGCGCGAGCCCGAGTCCGACGCCGATAGCGAGCTTCGTCGGGAGGCCGGTGACGGAGAGGCCGAGCGCCGCGGCCGGCACGCCGGCGTACCACGCGCCGAGGCCGAGGAAGCCGCCGAGGAACGCCTGCGAGAGCGCGACGTTGGCGAGCAGGAGGTGCGGCGGGAGGTCGTCGGCGGACGCGGAGCGCTCCGAGACGGCCGAGGCGGGGCGTGCGGTGACGCCGGGTATCGTCCGGTCGGTCTCGGTCTCACAACCGGCCGCAGCGTCGGGGTCCGCGTCGCGGTCGGCGTCGTCCGCAACGTCGCCCGCCGCGAGCGTCGGCGGCTCGGGTCGCGGCGACGCGTCGGTCGAATCGACCGAAAAAGAGGCCAGCGGGAGGGCGTCGGGGTCGGCCGACTGGTCGGAATCGGCCGGGTCGGCGGGGGTCGAAACCGGGTCGTCCGGCGTACCGACTCGGGAGTCAGTGTCGGAAGCGTCGGGGTCGGAGGCGTCGCCGCGGATAGCGTCGTCGGGCGCGGCGGGCGCGGCGGAGCCGGTTCCCTCAGCGTGCGGGACGCCGCGAGAAAAGTACGCGAGAGAGAGTAAGACGGCGAGGACGAGCCCGGTGAAGCCCGCGAACGCCGCCCAGTCGGTCATCCGGCGTTACTGCGGGCTGGGGCTGGACGGCCCTTTGACGCCCTGCCCCTTGTTGAGGGCGGAGCCGGTGATGCTCTTGAGGCGGTCCACAAGCGAGTCCTTCTCGGGTTCGCCTTCGAGGGCGACGTCGAGGACTTCGCTGATGTGCGAGACGGGGATGATGTCGACCATCTCCTTGTACTCGTCTTCGATCATCACGTCCTGCTCGTTGGCGGCGGGGATGATGACCGTCGAACAGCCGGCCTTCGCGGCGGCCTCGATCTTGTGGGTGACGCCGCCGACCGGGAGCACGTCGCCGCGCACCGACAGCGAGCCGGTCATGGCGACCGACTGGTCGATGGGGATGTCCTCCAGCGCGGAGATGACGGCGGTCGCGACCGTGATGGACGCGGAGTCGCCGTCGACGCCCTGCTGGCCGGTCTGGACGAACTGCACGTGCACGTCCATCTCCGAGAGGTCCTGGTTGGAGAACTTCTTGATGATGGCCGAGACGTTCTGGACGGACTCTTCGGCCATCTCCTTGAGCTGGCCGGTCGCGATGACCTGACCGGGGCCCTGCGAGGGCGTGACTTCGGCCATCACGGGGAGCATGATACCGGAGTCTTCGCCCATGACGGCGAGACCGTTGACGCGGCCGGTGACGAAGCCGTCGTTGACCGACAGCTCGTAGTCCTTGCGCCGCTCGATGTACTGGTCCGCAATCTGCTGCTCGATGGAGCGCGCGCGGCGCTTGGCCTGGAGCACGTGGTCGCGGGTGGTCAGCTCGGCGTTCTCGCCGCGGGCGATGTCGCCGGCGACGCGAACGAGGCCGCCGAGGTTACGGAATTCGAGGGTGAGGTGGCCCTTGCGGCCGGCGCGGCGGCGGGCTTCGAGGATGAGCTCCTCGACCGCCTCCTCGGTGAAGTGCGGGAGCCGGCCGTCGTTGGTGACCTCCTGGGCCACGAAGCGCGCGTACTTGCGGCGCATCTCGGGGGTGTCCTCGATGGTGTCGTCCATGTACACCTCGTAGCCGTAGCCCTTGATACGGGAGCGGAGCGCGGGGTGCATGTTCTCCATCGCGTCGAGGTTCCCGGCAGCAATCATGATGAAGTCCGTCGGGACGGGCTCGGTCTGGACCATCGCGCCCGAGGAGCGCTCGGACTGGCCCGTGATGGAGAACTCGCCCTCCTGGATGGCCGTCATCAGGTGCTGCTGGCTGCGCACGTCGAGCGTGTTGATCTCGTCGACGAACAGGACGCCCTTGTTCGACTTGTGAATCGCGCCGGGTTCGACGCGGTCGTGGCTGGGCGTCTCCATGCCGCCGGACTGGAACGGGTCGTGGCGGACGTCGCCGAGGAGCGCACCCGCGTGAGCGCCCGTCGCGTCCTGGAACGGCGCGGACTTCTGGTCGGCGTTGTTCACGATGAGGTTCGGAATCATCGCGTCGCTGCCGCGCGAGCCGTAGCGGAACGCGAGATAGATGATACCCGCGGCGAGGATGCCGAGCAGGACCTGCTGGGCGATGATGAGCGAGTAGCCCAGCACGACCGCGATAATAATCCACATGAGGAACGAGCGCATCTGATTGCGCTTGCGTGCCTCCTCTTTGTGCGCCTCGACGATCTGGTCACCTTTGCCCGCGGGGACCGTGCGGACCTTGGGGCGATTGCCGTCGTCGGGGTTGTGGTAGACGAGCACGTCCTGGAGCTCCTCGCGGGGGAGAAGCTCGGACATCGCCTTGGCGAGCATCGACTTCCCCGTCCCCGGGGAGCCGATCATCATGACGTGGCGGCGCTGCTTGGCCGCCTTCATGATGACGTCGCGGGCGTGTTCCTGCCCGATAACCTGGTCGACGAGGCGGTCCGGGACGGGAATCTCGTCGGTCGTCTCTATCTGGAGACCACCGAGGAGGTCGTTCTCGTCCACGTTCTCGGCCACGTCGGCGTCGATTTCGACATCGCTCCCGAGGTCGTCGATCGTCTTCTTGTCGACCTCTTCGGCCTCGTCGTGCTGGAGCGACCCCCCGTCGTCGATACCCTCTTCCGAGGGCGCGTCGTCGGGTGAATCCTCCCGCTCGTGGAGGCTGTCGTCGGTGTTCGTATCGTTACTCATAGAACTGTCGTCGCTACTTCTAACGTAGGCCCTGCGACTGATATACTTTCTCCCCGTCACCATCCGGTGGCTCTTGCCGTAATCTCGCGTTTCGACCTTCCTACCACCAGAATACCGGAGTTCTCCGAACTCGGCGTATTTATAAGTAATCCGGACTAACGCCCGACGCATGCGGGGGTTCTACATCGGCCGGTTTCAGCCGTACCACAACGGCCACCACCGAATGGTCGAAGAGATTGCCGCCGAGGTCGACGAGCTCGTCCTCGGTATCGGGTCCGCGGGCGACTCCCACTCGCCGCGGAACCCGTTCACCGCGGGCGAACGAATCATGATGGTCAACAAGGCCGTCTCGGATTTCGACATCACGACCTACGCGGTCCCCATCGAGGACCTCGACCGCAACTCGGTGTGGGTCAGCCACGTCCAGTCGATGTCCCCCGCGTTCGAGGTGGCGTACTCCAACAACCCGCTCGTCATCCAACTGTTCACGGAGGCGGGCGTCGAAGTCCACCAATCGCCCATGTTCAACCGCGAGGTGCTAGAGGGCACGGAGGTCCGCCAGCGCATGATAGAAGACCGCGACTGGGAGTCGCTCGTCCCCGACGAGGTGGCCGACGTGGTCCGCGAAATCGACGGCATCGAGCGCCTCCAGCGCGTCACGGCCACCGACGGGGCCGAGCGCGTCGACGACGACGAGGACCCCAACCCCTGTTGAGATGATTACGCTCGCGTCCGACTTCGGGCTCGCGTACCCCGCCGCGATGAAGGGCGTCGTCCTCTCGCGGACCGACGCGCGACTCGTGGACGTGGCCCACGACCTCCCGCGACAGGACGTTCGCGCGGCCGCCTTCTGGCTCCGCGAGACGCTTCCGTACTTCCCGCCCGCGGTCCACCTCGTCGTGGTCGACCCCGGCGTCGGCACCGACCGCCGCGCGGTCGTCCTCCGGGTTGGCGACCACGTCTTCGTCGGTCCCGACAACGGCGTCCTTCGTCCGCCGGCGAGGCGCGTGGCCGCCGAACTCGACGACGACGCGCCCGTCGAAGCCTACGAAATCGACGTTCCGAACCCCGAGTCGACGACCTTCCACGGGCGGGACGTGTTCGCGCCCGCGGCCGCCGACGCCCACGTCGCGGGCGCGTCGGCGCTGGAGTCGGTCGACAGATTCGAGCCGGTACCCGTCGACTCGCTCGCCGAGTGCCGCTTCCCCGAGGCGGCCGTCTCGGCCGACGGCCGCGAGGCGACCGGCGAGGTGCTCGTCGTCGACGACTTCGGTAACTGCATCACCAACGTCCCGGGCGAATTCGTCCGCGACGCGGCGGGCGAGACCGTCTCGGTGAACGGCGAGTCGGTTCCGGTCGGTCGCACGTTCGAGGCTGTCCCGCGCGGCGAGAAACTGCTCACCGTCGGCAGTCACGGCAACGTCGAGTGCGACGTGAACCACGGCCGCGGCGACGAGGCGTTCGGCCTCGCGCCCGGCGACCGCGTCGAACTCCGGGTCGACTGATGGGCGTCGCCGCGCTCGTGTCCCTTTCTGTGTCCGCTCCCGCCGCGGTCGCCGTCCCCGAAATCGACCCCTTCGCGGTGATGAACGTCGTCGGTCTCCTCGCGTTCGCGGTCGCCGGCGCGCTCAAGGCCGCCGAAGCCGGTCTCGACGTGTTCGGGGTCTCCGTGCTCGGCATCGTGACCGCCCTCGGCGGCGGGACGACCCGCGACGTGCTCGTCGACCGGCTGCCGGCCTCGCTCGCGGGGACGTGGGACATGAGCGTCGCGCTCGTCGGCGTCGCCCTCGCAATCGTCCTCATCCACTCGATGGAGGGGCGCGTGCGCGACCACCCGGCGTTTCTGACCACCGACGCAGTCGGGCTGTCGGCGTTCGCGGCGACCGGCGCGCTCGTCGGCGTCGACGCCGGCGTCACGTCGTTCGGCGTCGTCATCCTCGCCACCATCACGGCCGTCGGCGGCGGCTCCATCGCCGACATCCTCATCGGGCGCGTGCCGGTCGTCCTCCGCGACGACTTCTACGCGACGCCCGCCGTCGTCGGCGGCCTCGCCTTCCTCGCGGCCCGCGCGGTCGGCGCGCCGACCGGCGTTCCCTCGGGGCTGTGCGCCGCGGTCGTCTTCTCGGTTCGGGTGCTCGCGCTCCGCTACGACTGGCGGCTCCCGCGGGTCTGAGGCGGGGCTGGGAGACCACCGGGAACGGAATCCCTACAACTCGTTTTCGACGCGTCGTTCCGCCGACCGAACCTCGCTTGCGATGCTCTCGCGCTCGAAGTAGAGCACCTCGACGCCGACGACGACCACGGCGAGCGCGAGGACGGTCCAGAACGTCCCGCGCTCGGCGTCGAACAGGTGCCACAGGAGCGCGGCCGCCGAGCTAACTCCGCCGACGGTCCCGACGGCGGGAATCACGGCCGTCGCGAGGTCCTCGCGCTCCCGGAACGCGAGAAACGAGAGGCCGCCGAAGATGCTGATGAACGCGAGCGACGCGAACGAACTGATGGCGTCGAGGCTCCCGAGAAAGGCGAACCCGGCGGCGAGCACGCCGAGCGTCGCGAGCGGGCGAACCGGCTCGTCGGCGGACGCGTCGCGGAGGCGACTCGGGAGCAGGTCGTCGGCGACGAGGCGCTTCGAGAGCCGCGCGGAGCTGAACAGCGTGGCGTTGATGGCGCTCCCCGTCGAAAACAGCGCCGCGACGGAGATGAGGACGAACCCGGCCTGCCCGAGGAACGGCCGGGCGGCGACCGCGAGGGCGGTCTCGGCGTGCTGTTGGATGGCGTCGATGCCGGCGAGGTTGGTCGTGACGAGCGCGACCATGATGTACAGCCCCGTCGCGCCCGCGATGGAGATGTAAATCGCCTTTCTGACGGTCTCGCGGGGGTCGGCGATGTTCTCCTGGTCGAACAGCAGGAGCTCCCAGCCCTCGAAGGCGACGAAGGAGACGGCGGCGGCGACGAGCGGGCCGATACCGAGGTTCGACAGGCCAAAGGAGAGGCCGCCGTGGGTCGCGCCGTAGGCGACGCCGCCGACGCCGAACACGAGCAGGATGGCGACCTTGAGGCCGACCAGAACGTCTTCGGCCCGCCCCGAGGCGTGCGCCCCGAAGACGTTGAGGCTCACGAACGCGGCGACGGTGAGCGCGGAGACGAACGGCTGTATCGAGACCGACGCGACCGTCGAGACGCCGGTGAGTTCGACGAAGTAACCGCCGAAGGCGTAGGCGTACATCGCCATCGTCCCGACGTAGCCGAAGACGAACGTCCAGCCCACGACGCCCGCGAGCGTGGTGTTGTCGTCGGTGAAGCGCTCGACGTAGCCGACGGGCGACCGCGGCGACTCGCACAGCCCGTTCAGTCGGAGCAGCGAGTAGCCGGCACAGGCCGCGAGCACGCCGGCGACGACGAACGCCGCCCACGCGAGCGTCCCGGCCGCGCCGGCGACGACGCCGAGCACGGCGAAGATGCCGCCGCCGACCATGCCCCCGATCGCCATCGACACGGCTTCCGGAAGCCCGACTTCGTCGGACATGGCGTGCAGTTCGACGCTCGCGACGGAAGAACGTAGCGGCCAGTTGAGAGGTATTATTCGGCGGCGCGGCTCCGGAGAGAGTGGCTGTGGGCGGCACGACCGCGAAAAGCGACACGAAGTGGCCCGGCGGCGGGAGCGCCGCCGGAGATGGGTTTGATGGGGGGAGTGCGTTCTGCGAGCGGAGCGATTACTTGGCGGCGATGACGTCGTCGATGCGCACGATCATCGTCGCGGCCTCGGTCGCGGACTCGATGGCTTCGCGCTTGACCGCGACGGGGTCGATGACGCCGAGTTCGACGGGGTCACCGATTTCGCCGGAGCGGCCCGAGGAGATGATGCCGGCGAGGCCCTCGTTCTCGTAGCGGGCGCGGAGGTCGACGAGCGCGTCGATGGGGTCCATGCCGGTGTTCTCCGCGAGGGTGCGCGGGAGCGCCTCGACGGCGTCGGCGTAGGCTTCGACGGCCAGCTGCTTGCGGCCCTCGATGCCGGCGGCCTCCGAGCGGATGCGGTCGGCGATGGCGATTTCGGTCGCGCCCGCGCCGGGGACGACGCCGCCCTTGTCGATGGCGGCGACGACCACGTCGACGGCGTCTTCGATGGCGCGTTCGAGTTCGTCGACGACGTGTTCGGTGCCGCCGCGGAGGAACAGCGTGACGGCCTTGGCCGCCGCGCCGCCCTCGACGAACGCGAGGTCGTCGTCACCGAAGCTGCGGATGCTGACGGCGTCGACGCGGCCGAGGTCAGACTCGTCGAGGTCCGAAAGCGAGCCGAGGCGCTTCGCGCCGGTCGCGCGGGCGAGGGCCCGGGCGTCGGACTTCTTCACGCTCTTGAACGCGAGGATGCCCGCGTCAGCGAGGAAGCCCGCGACGCGGTCGTCGATGGACTTGGTGCAGAACACCACGTCGACGCCGGCGTCCGCGAGCGCCTTCGCGTAGCCGCGGAGTTCGCTGTCCTCGGCGTCGATAGCGGCGGTAAGCTGGTCGACGGAGGTGATGTTGTACTCGGTGTCGACCTCGCTCTTGCGCACGTCGAGTTTCATGTCGAGGACCGCGACGGTCGCGTCGGAGACGGACCGCGGCATGTTCTCGTTGACGGGCTCCTTGTCGAGGACGACGCCCTCGACGAGTTCGGTCGCCGAGGAGGACGCGCCCGTGCGGGTGAGCACGCGAACATCGTCGCGGTGGAACACACCGTTGTCGTCTTCGTGGACCATCTGGACCGCCTTGACGACGTGTTTGGCGAGCACGTCGGCGGTCACGTCGCCGGTGCCCTTGCCGGTCATGGAGGACTCAGCGACCTTCCGGAGCAGGTCGTCGTCGAGCGTCACGTCGAGAACCATGTCGTCGATGGCGTCCTGGGCGATGCGGGCGGCCTCGGTGTAGCCCTCGACGATGACCGTCGGGTGGAGGTCGTCGTCGAGGAGGTCCTCGGCGTGCGCGAGGAGTTCGCCGGTGAGGACGGCCGCGGTGGTCGTGCCGTCGCCGACTTCCTCCTCTTGGGTCTGGGAGACTTCGACGAGCATCTGCGCGGCGGGGTGCTCGATGTCCATCTTCTCCAGAATGGTCGCGCCGTCGTTCGTGATGACGACCTCGCCCGAGGAGTCGACGAGCATCTTGTCCATGCCGCGTGGCCCGAGTGTGGTCCGTACGGCTTCGGCGACCGCCTTTCCGGCGCGGATGTTGGAGTCCTGCGCTGAGCGGCCGTGCGTTCGGTTCGTCCCCTCTGCGAGAATGTATAACGGTTGCTGCATTCGTGAAGCCATGTTGAAACCTCAACCGCTATCAACGATTGCAGTTCTATAAATACGTTTCGCCGGGAGTGAGCTACGAAATCGCACGACAGGGCGACGGTTTTCGAATCTCGTCCGAGGTGTCAACGGCCCGAATCAGCGACCGGGCGAGGTTCCGTCGAAACGGGCGCAGGGCTACTCGTCGAGCGGGTGGACGGTCAGCGTCCCGTCACCGAACAGCGAGACGAGGTGGCCCGCGTACTGGAACGAGAACCGCCGAGACGGGTCGTGAGAGGGGTGAAAGAGAACGTCGAGGGCTTCGGGGTCGACGCCGATGTCCGAGAGCGGCGGGAGTTCGAGTGGGCTGAGTTCCGTGGCCGTCGCGACCGCCGAGGCGATGGCGACCGCCACCTCGTCGTACCGGTCGACGGAGGTGGTTACCACGGACCCAACTCCATCTTCGAACGGGTCGTCCATACAATCCGAATGGGTAGTGGAGTACCTATTGGTGTGGGTTGATTATGTAACCCGCTATTGTGGGGGTCGCTCGTCTCGAATTCGCTCTGCGAGCGTCCGGTACGCGCGTTTGAGACGGGCGGCGACCGCCTGCCGCGAGATGCCGAGTTCCGCGCCGAGTTCGGCCAGCGACGTGGCCCGGTGTTCGTCGAAGTAGCCGCGTTCGAGCGCGAGCAGCAGGGTTTCGAGCTGCGCGTCGGTCAGCTCCTCGCCCGGCGGCGCTTCCTCGGCCGCGACCGTGGTGATGCGGTCGAACTCGGCGTCGATGCCGTGGGCCGCCCACTCGCGTCTGAGGTCGGTCAGCACCCGGTACGACGACACCCGAAGCTTGAGCCACCACGAGTCGACGGTCGAGCGGCACTCCAAGAGGACCGCGTCGCGTTCGGCCAGCGCGTCGAAAATCGGGACCTGTGAGACGTTCCAGCTGACGCCGTAGAGCACCCGCCCCGAGACGGATTCGACGAGCGTGAGGTCGTCGACGCTCGGAAGCGACCGCACCGCCTCCCCGAACGACGCCGCGTCGGGACCGCGGACCCAGACGAACGACACCGACCGCGAGGCGGTCGGAACGGAGCGTTCCAGTTCGAGTTCCACGTCGTGTTCCACGACCGCGGACCCGAACGGGACCGCGGACAGCGGCGCGACGACCTCGGCGATGAGGCACACGCGTGAACGATAGGAGTATCAAGCCAAAAAGTTGCGTTTCAGGCTCTCTCCGTACCGTCGTGGAGGAATGAACGTCACGCGTCGATGAACGAACCCCGGCGGGCGAGCGGCCGATACTGTGAGCGCGGTGAAACGACGACGGCGGATTCTACAACCTATTTGACGGCCACCGGAGAGTGACACCACAATGCTGGAGTTGGAACACGGGTTCAGGGTCGTGGACGTGAACGCCCGCCTCGACCCCGACGAGCGGTCGGTCGCGGTACGCGGGCGGGAGATAAGCCCCGAGCGCCTAGAGCGCGAACTGCATCAGGCGGGCGTCGTTCGCGCCGTCGTCTCGCCGGGCGCACAGCGGGTCGCGGGGAGCTACCTCCGCCCGAACAACGCTGTCGCGCGGATGAGCGTCGACCGCCCGTTTCTGGCGTTCGCCCGCATCAACGGCCCGCGCGACCCGAGCGGCCGGGCCTCGGCGCGGCTCCGGAACTTCAGGTCGTCGCGGGCGGACCACCACGCCGACCCCGACGACATCGAACAGTACGCCTACGACGACCGCTTCCACGGCTTTTCGCTCGCGCCGGCGGTCGACGGGCTCCCGGACGACGAGACGCTGGCGATGCTGGAGGACGTGGGGCTGCCGGTCTTCGTCGAGGGCGGGCAGGCCTTCGAGCCGAGCGCCGTCGCCCAGTCGCTGCTCGGGCGGTTCCCGGTCATCCTGTCGGGGTTCGGCGGCTTCCCGCTCGACCGCGGGCTGATGGACGAGGCTATCGACCTCCTCGACGACCACGAAGACCTCTATCTCGACACGAGTTTCGTCCGCTACCGGAGCGTGCTCGAACGCGCGCTGCTCGAACACCCGGACCGGGTGCTGTTCGGCAGCGGCGCGCCCGAGACCCACCCGAACGTGGGCGTCATGGAGATACTGACGCTCGACGTGTCGGAAGACGCGCTGGCGAAGGCGTTCTCGAAGAACGCGGCGCGGGTCATCGCGGCGCTCGGCCCCGGAGAACAGTAAGGAGGCGAGTCAGCGCCGGTCGTATCGGGCGACGGCGCGGTCGGCGCGCTTCGACCGGCCGTGGGGGTTCCGCGTGCGAGTTCGGTCGCGGGCGCGGGCGACCAACCCGTCGGAGACGCCCGTGGCGATGCCGCCGACCACGTCGCGGCCGGTTCCGACCCAGCCCGACGGCGTCACGTCGCCTCGCAGGACGCCGAGGGCGGCGTCGACGCCGTCCGAAACCGCGTGTGTCACCGTCCGCTTGACGGTCCCCGGTCTGATGCCGTAGTTCTTCACGAGTCGATAGGTCAGAGAGCGGTACTTCCAGCCCCAGTCGCGCTCCGAGACGCCGCCGTCGGCCTCGAACTCGCGGCGGACGCACATCTCGGGAGCCCACGCGACGGAGCGGTCGAACCCGGCGAGGCGGTGGGCCGCGTCGCGCGCGCCGCCCGTCTGGAGGTACTCGTCGAAGCCGTCGAGGGCGTCGATGGCCCCGCGGCGGAACGCGACGTTGCCGCCGTTGAAGTACGTCACCGTGCGGCCGCCGATGGCGTTCCGTTCGAGCGACTCGGTCGTCATGCCGTTGCGGAGCGTCTGGTGCATCGGCCCGGTAACCACGTCGGCGTCGGCGATGCCGGCTTCGAGCGCCGACAGCCACGACGACTCGACGGAGAGGTCGTATCGAAGGAGTGCGACCACGTCGCCGCCGGCGACTTCGAGGCCGGCGTTACGGGCGACGTTGAGGTTGCGGTCGGAGATTTCGACCAGCACGTCCACGTCGTCGCGCTCTCTCACCATCCCGGTCGTGCCGTCGGCGGAGGGACCGTTGACGACGACGACTTCCGCGTCGGGGGCGTGCTCGGCCAGCGCGTCGAGGCTGGTGGCGAGCCGGTCCCGACCGTTGAGCGTCGGGAGCACAACCGAGAGGTCCATACCCGACAGTTGCGGTGGACGTACTTAAATGTGAATCGAGAACCGTGTTAAAATCTGCCGTGAGAACGCCTCACTCGGCGTCGCTCGCCCGCGTCGCCGCGCGAGACGACTCGTCGGCGGATTCGACCCGCGCGTTCCAGTACGACACGGACGCGAGGTCGTCGCCGAGCGGCGAGTCGCCGACGGCGAGGTCGAGCGAGCGGAAGGGCTGTGCGATGCCGTTGGGGACCTTCCGGTAGAAGCCGAACGGGATGACGAAGTCGTGCTTCGCACCCGCGAGGTCGAGTCCGGCGTCGCCGAGCAGCCGCCGCACGTCGCGTTCCGAGTAGAGCCGCGACCCCATCGGGAGCAGCCAGTTGTAGGCCACACGGAGGCTCCCGTCGTTGAAGGTGTCGAAAAACACCTGCCCTTTCGAGACGCGGGCCATCTCGGCTAAGAACTTCGCCGGGGTGTCCGCGAGGTGGAAAAACCGCATCGCGAACACCGCGTCGAAGTGGTCGTCCGGGAACGGCAGCCGCGCCGCGTCGCCGCGGAGGAACTCGATGCGGTCGGCGACGCCCGCTCTGCGGGCCTTCTCCCGCCCCTGTACCATCATCGCCCGCGAGATGTCCAGTCCGACGACGTTCGCCCCCTCCTGGGCGAGCATCACGGTGAACCGGCCGGTCCCGCAGGCGATTTCGAGGATGTTCTTGTCCTCGACGGGGCCGAGCGCCGCGAGGACCGCCTCCTTCTCTCGCCGGTCGATGAGCCGACCGCCCTTGGAGAACCGCTTCGAGTCGTACTCCTGGGCGACCTCGTCGGCCTGGTACCACTCCTTTCCTTTCACGCTACGCATACTCGCGGGGGGGACCGTAAAACGGTACTGGATACGCGGTGCGGAAGCGGGGTTCGACGGGCGGAGGGGAGGGGTTTTCGTCCGCCGAGCGCGTACCATGGTATATGCCAACGTGTAAAAACTGCGGCGCGACCTGCGAGGCAGATGCGTTAACACAGCACGTCAGCGACGGGTGGCTCGTCGTCCACTGCCCGGACTGTCACGCGCCGCTCGGGAGCTATCGACTCGGCACTCCAGCGGTCGATACGATTCGAAACACGGAGTGAGACGGCTACTCGCGGGTGATTTTCCAACAAACGCACGATATTAATATGTGTATTATGTGTCTGGATTCTTTTCACACACTTGTAGCTAACCCTTAACACGGAGCAACCGACTGTGACGGGTATGAGCACCACCACCGCAGAGCCAGATACTGAAGACCTGCTCTCGGAAGCCGAGTTCCGAGAGCGCCTCCGCGAGCTTCCCCCGAGCGCGAAGCTCGTCGCAAAAGTCCTCGAAAGCGACGCGCCCCTCTCGCAGGGCCAGCTCGCGGAGGAGTCGCTGCTGCCGGACCGTACCGTCCGCTACGCGCTCAACCGTCTCGAAGAGTCCGACCTCGTCGGCTCGCGCTACTCCTTCAAGGACGCGCGAAAGCAGGTCTACTTCCTCAACACGTAAGCGCGCGGTCCCACCGATAGCGCGACAGACCACCGCCCGCGGGGGCGCACTCCCGCAGACCAAGCCACCACTTCTCTCGAACGACCTAACCCGCCGGCGAGCGTAGCCGCCGCCATGCACGCCACGCGCGTCTCCGTCCCCGTCGCAACCCGCGCGCCGACCGGCGCGACGAACGCCTACCTCGTCGCCGGCGGCGGCGACACGCTGCTCGTCGACCCCGCGGCCCGCACCGACCGCCTCGACGACCTCGTCGCGCGCGAGGGCGTCGACCACCTCGCGGTCACCCACACCCACGCGGACCACGTCGGCGCGGTCGCCGCCTACGCCCGCGAGACCGGCGCGACGGTCTGGTGTCGTCGCGGCCGCGAGCGCGCCTTCTCGGCCGCGACCGGAGTCGACCCCGACCGGACGTTCGCGGAGGGGACGACCGTCCCCGTCGGCGCGGGCGTCGAGGTGCTCGACACGCCGGGGCACGCCCGCGACCACGTGAGCTTCGTCGCCGGCGACGACGTGCTCTGCGGCGACCTCGCGGTGGCCGAGGGCAGCGTCGTCGTGGGCGCGCCCGAGGGCGACGTTCGGGCCTACCTCGTCGCGCTCAGGCGACTCCACGCGCGCGGTCCCGAGCGACTGCGTCCGGGTCACGGCCCCGAAATCACGGACCCGCGGGCGACGCTCGCGCGACTCGTCGCGCACCGAAACGACCGCGAGCGGGCCGTCCTCGACGCGGTGCGCGCCGGGAACGCGACGCCGGACGCCGTGACCGACGCCGCCTACGACAAGGACGTGTCCGCCGTGCGCGACCTCGCCCGCGCGACGGTCGTCGCGCACATCGAGAAACTGGCCGCCGAGCGGCGGGTCCGCTGGGACCCCGAGGCCGAGCGAGTCGAACCGCGATAGGGCGCGCGTCGTCGGTGTCCGAGACCGTGGGTGGCCGGGGGTCGCGCCCCCGCGAAAAACCGCGCCCCTCTTTGGGCTCGCGCCCGCATCGCGGGTATGGACCTCGACGCCGAACTGGCCCGCGCCCGCGACCTCGACGTGTCGGAACTCGCCGACGCCATCGAGTCCATCGGCTTCGAGTGCACGCGCTGCGGGGCCTGCTGTAAGGGCTACGAGGGCGACGACGGCCCCGAACCGCACACGGCGACCATCTTCCCCGACGAGGTGCGCGCCTTGCAGGAGGCCGGCGGAGACGACTCGGAAGGCGAGTCGGGAACCCCGATGGAGTGGCGGGACGTGGCCCGACCGATGCCCTACGGCCTCGTCGAGGGCGACGACGGCCCCGAGGGCGAGACGTTCGAGTGGGCGCTCCAGACGACCGCCTGCGGCGACTGCCGATTCTACGAGGAAGACGACTCCGGGCGGGGCGCTTGTCAGGTCCACGAGGACCGCCCGCTCATCTGCGAGACCTACCCGTTCAGCGTCGCCCTCGGCGGCACGAGCCAGCCGATGGGCGAGGCCGTCGACGAGGAGGGCGTCGTCCGCGCCCACGAGTGCGAGGGCCTCGGCCGGGACATCTCCCGGGGGGACGCGGAGGAACTGGCGCGGGCGCTGAAAGAGCGGGCGGTTCGAGAGCTCCGCGAGGCGCGGGGCGTCACCGACGCCTACGAACCGGTCGAGACCGGGCCGGGCGAGGTCGTCGTCCACGACTCGGAGGGCGCGAAACGGCCCGACGGGACGCGGGTTCAGTAGTCGAATCCGCTGACTGCGGTACATCTTTAACACTCCGGCCTGACCACATATTGGAGGTCTTACGGTGGAAATCTCAGATAAACTCCTGTGTCTGTTCAATGCTGACGTTCGCACCGAGGACGACCGTTACGTCGTCGAAATTCCGCGCCGCGAAGTCGAGACCGGGACCGTCGAACCCGGCGAGACGTACCGCGTCGCGCTCATCTCCCGCGAGTCGAACGAACCCGCCGAGTCCGAACCGAACGCCGGACCGACGCCCACGAACGAACCGCAACCGCCCGTCGAAGCCGGCGAACTCCGCTACGTCGAAATCGAGGACATCGGCAAGCAGGGCGACGGTATCGCCCGCGTCGAACGCGGCTACGTCATCATCGTTCCCGGCACGGAAGTCGGCGAGCGCGTGAAGGTCGAAATCACCGAAGTCAAGTCTAACTTCGCCGTCGGCGAGGTCGTCGAAGACGACTTCTGACGGCGCTCTTTTCGCGGTTCGACGCCGTCCGCCGCACCGACAGTGCTCACCCCACCGACAGACCACGGCTGCAAGTGAACGACGCACCACGCTTGCGAGTGAACGCGGCGGTCGCGTCGGGCGCGCAGAGAGAGCGCGGTTGCAGGTGAAGAACGTCGTTTCGAGGACTGAACGCGCTACTGAACGTACTTCGTCACGTCGGCATCGACGCCCACGTCGGCCGCGTCGGCGTAGGGACGGTTCACCACGATATCGCCGGCGGTCGACCGCCCGATGCCGGGGATGGCGGTGAGTTCGTCCATCGACGCCTCGTTGAAGTCAAGCGGGTAGGGGACGCCGGTGACGGAGCGGTAGCCGTGGTCGACGACGGCCACGTCGATTGTCTTCCCGAGTTCGCGCTCGCCCGGAATCCCGACCAAAAGCGGGTAGGTGCCGAGTTGGCGGCCGAACGTGCGGCCGTCCTGGTGGTACTCGAGGTGGACGTTCGGGAGGACCGTCCCCGCGGGGGCGACCCGGCGAAGCATCGGCCGGTCGATTTCCTCGCGGACCTCCGTTTTGTACGTCTTGAACAGCTGTTTGTGGTCGCGGGCGATGTCGGCACCCGTGTCTGACATGTCGGTGCCGTCGAACGCCATCACCTGCCGGATGTTGATGCGGCGGACCATGAGGCCCTCGTCGTAGACGCGCTGGAGGAACCGCTTGTTGTGCTCGAACGTCTCCTCGCGCTCGCCTTTCAGCCCGTGGAGGAGGTTGATGCCGGGGAGGAGCTTCGGCAGGCGGTTCGCGGCGTCCGAGCCGTGGGTCGGCGCGTCCGCGGGGTCGTCGCCGGGTCGCCAGCCGGCGACCTCGTTGACGATTTTGACCGCCTCGAAACACTCGTCGGCGGTGACGTTGAGGTTGTTCTCCTCCTGCACCACGGGGTCGGCGGATTCGAGGCCGAACGCCGCGGTGTCGCCGGCCGTGTTGTGCTCGGCGATGATGCGGAGCGCCTCGCGGGACTTCTCGGGCCAACCGACGATGGTGATGGGGTTGACGTTGTCGAGGTGGAGCGTGCCGAGGTCCGGCGCGACCTCGCGGATGCCGCCGTAGAGCCGGCGGAGCGCGTCGGGGTTCGGAGCCTCGCCGTCGCCGCCGAACGCGAGGATGTCGGCCTGCCGGCCGAGCCGGAAGTGTCGCGCGCCGCGGTCGTAGAGGTTCTCGACCTCCTTGACGACGGAGTCGGCGGTGCGGAACGCGGGGTTGCCGTACAGCGGTTCGGTACAGAACGAACAGCGGTAGGCACAGCCCCGCGAGGTCTCCATCTCGCAGATGAGGTGGTCGGGGTGGTTCGGGTGCTGTTCGACCACGAACGCGCCCATGGCGGCCCAGCGGTCGAGTTCCTCGTTGTCGCGCATGCGGTTGCCGAAACCTTCGAGCCCGGAGTCGACGAGGTCGTAGGCGGCCGCCTCGATGTCGCCCTTGGCGACGAAGTCGTAGTCGAGGTTCTTGCGCTCCATGTCCTGGCCGCCGGCGTTCTCGTCGCCGACGCCGAAGCGAATCGGCCCGCCCATCAGGGCGGTGCCTTCAGCGACCCACGCGAGTTCGCGCACCTCGTCGGGTTCGGCGGGCGTCCCGCCGACGTACTTGCCGGGGACGGTCATGCCGCCGATGTAAATCATGAGGTCGGCGTCGGCCACGTCGCGCCACTTCTGTTTGTCCTCGCGGAGTTCGTCGATGGTGTGGTAGACGACGTTGGACTCGGGGACGCCCGCGTCGACCACCGCACCCGCGGTGAACCTCGGATACGTCGAGATGTACGGCGGCACGCCGAAATGCGCCGGCTCGTCGACGTATCCGTCGACGATAGTCACGGTGAGGTCGGCGGGGTCGGTCATCGGTCGCGGTTCGGGTTCGACGCGGAAAACGCAACCGGTCGGCGGTCGCGGCCCCGAACCGCGTCGTGGGGGCGCTTCCGCCTCCCGCGCGTTTATGAGCGTGGGAGCGTAACTGACGGCCATGCCCGCGACCCTCGAAGTCAAGTGCGCCAACGAGGACTGCGAACTCGACATGTTCGAGCTGCACTACACCTACGACATGCCCGACGACGTGACGGTGGCGGACTTCTCCTGTCCGTACTGCGGCGAGTCCCGCGCCCTGGAGGAGATTCAGCTATGAGCGACCTGCGGAAGTACGGCGAGTCGGCGGCGAACGCCGTCCTCGAACGGGTCGGCCGCGGCGTCAGCCAGATGCAGGAGCGCAAGCCGCTCGCCCACGACCTGCTCGAATCCGAGGACGCCTACCTCGTCGTCTTCGACGCACCCGGCGCGCGCGCCGAGGACGTGCAGGTCCGCTTCCTCGACGGCGAGGTCGAGATTCGCATCGACCGCTTCCGCGACTTCCACGAGGGCTACGAGATGCGCTTCCCCGGCCGCGGCCTCACGCTCTCGGGAACGGCGACCATCCCCTCCGACGCCTCGGTCGAAGCCGCCGAGGGAACCGCCACGGTCGGCAAGCACGGCACGCTCCAGATTCGGATTCCCAAGGACGAACGCGCGAGCGACATCGCCGTGACCGAGGAGGAAGACGAAGCCGACGGCGAGGCCGACACCGAGTCCGACGACGAAGTCGACTTCGGCGACGTGGACGACCAAGACGCCTGAGTCTCAGTTTCGGGCGCGACGACCCCTCCGAACCTCCGTTTCGCGCTAGTCGCCGTCAAGCGTCATCCCTTCGACCACCGCGAACTCCTCGTCGCCGTCGAAGCGGCGAGGGTCGAACGCGGCCGGAATCCGTTCTTGACCGTCTCCGAGCACCGCCTCCGCGAGTCGTTCCCCGATTGCCGGGGCCCACATGAAGCCGTGGCCGTGCCAGCCGGCGGCGACGTAGACGCCTTCAGCGACCGCGCCGACGAGCGGGTTCCGGTCCGGGGTCGCCCCGCAGAGGCCGGCCCACGCGCTGTCCGGCTGGTCGGCCTCGGCCGCCGCCTCGCCGGCCTCGTCGAAGCCGTCGATGCCGGTCCGGTGGCGAACCCCGTCGAGGGCGTCGGCGACGAACCAGTCGTCCGCGGTCGGGTCCCAGTCGTCGGGGTCGGGTTCGACCGGTTCGACGCCGTCGCCCGCGAGGACGCCGCCGGGATGCGGCCGCAGGTACGACTCGTCGGTCGCGTCGTAGACGGTCGGCCCGCGGTAGTCGCAGTAAGCGACGAGCGCCTGCGCCCGGTAGGGTTTGAGCGCGATTGGGTGGCCCGCGTCGGCGAGCAGGCGGCGCGAGTGGACGCCCGCGGCGACGACGACGGCGTCGAAGCGGGCGGTCACCACGTCGTCGACGGCGACGCCCGGCGGGTCGGTTCGAAGCGTCACCGCGTCGCCGACGCGGAACGCGACGCCGGCCGACTCGCACTGCTCGACGAACAGGTCCACGTAGGCCGCGGGGTCTGCCCAGCCGGCGTTCTCCGCGACGCCCGCGAGGAGCACGTCGTCGGTCCGAATCGGGAACCGGTCGCCCAGTTCGTCGGCTCCGACGAGCGACACCGCGCGGTCGTGGACGCGCATTCGCTCGACCGACTCTTCGAGGGCCGCGGCCGCCGCGTCGTCGCCCTCGCGCGCGAGAAAGACGTAGGGCGTCTCGTGGAAGGCGAACCCGCCCTCGCCCGAGAGGCTCCGAAAGCGGTCCATCGCGCTCCCGGCGACGGCCGCATCGATGTCCTCCGCGTAGGCGTCGTAACAGATGCCGGCGGCGCGGCCCGTCGACCCGCCGCCGGGGGCGTCGCGCTCGAACAGCGTGACTCGCGCCCCGCGCTCGGCGAGGTCGAAGGCGATCGTCAGGCCGACCGCGCCCGCGCCGACGACCGCGACGCGCGCTGATTCGTTCATACCCCGTCTGCGTCGGCGACCGACTTGAATGGCAGTTGCTCGCCGGTCGTGGGGCGAGAGTGGTCGAGAACTGCGCGGCGCGGTCGCTCAGGATTGTAGAGAGACGGGGTAGGTCGGCCGGCCGTGGCCCGCGTGGAAACCACGTGGGTCCGAAAGGAGCCACCCGACCGTGCCGTCACCTGTCCTCTCCGGCGACCGTGTAAAAGGCCTCCGGTGCTCGGCGCGGCACAGGCGGGGCGAACCGCAGGAGGCGGAGAGCGGGCGACCGCCCGGCGCGCCGGACTACTCTGCGAACTCGTCGACGCCGCGGGCGGGGTAGCCGACCACGAGGTCGATACCGGCGTCGCGGAGGTCGTCGATTCGCCGGCGGATGTCGTCGACCGAGCCGATGAGCGCGTAGTCGCGGGCGGCTTTCAGGAGCACCTCGCGGGCGCGGCCCTCGGCCGAGGCGTCGGTCGCGGCGTCGTCGGGGAGCGCGCGAGCGACGGGACGGCGACGGGAGACGTACGCGCCGACGGCGTCGAGAATCTCGTCGTCGTCGTCGGTGAGGGCGGTCGGGGCGTAGAGCGCGACCTCGCCGCCGAAGCCGGCCGCCCGGAGCGCCCGAACGTCTCTGCGGGTCGACCGCGAGAGGAGTTCGTACTGCGTGCCGCCGGCGGCGAGGGCGATTCGCTCGATGCCCTCGGTGCCGACCCACGCGTCGGGCGCGCGCTCCCTCGCGGCGCGGAGCCGGGGGGCGACCGCCCGGCGCGCCTCGTCGTCCGTCAGATACGCGCCGTGGCCGGCCACGAGCACCTGCCGAACCCCGTCGGGGAGCCACTCGTACAGCGAGTCGTCGCCGAGCGGGTCGAAGCCGTCGGTGCGGACCGGCGTGGTCAGTCGGACCTCCTTTTCGGCCGCGAGGTCGCGCAGTACGTCCTCGTCGGGGAGCCGCTCGCGGCCCTCGTAGTCGATGGCAACGACATCCAGCGGGACCGAAAGCGCCTCGCGCACGTCGCACTCGGCGGGTTTGAGCGCGACTGCGTCCAGACCGGCTTTCGAGACCGCACGCTCGGCGGTCAGCATGCTATCACCACAGAAGTTTCAGTACCGTCGCGGAACGCGATCCATCGTCTGTGCGACCATGTGAGAACGAGTAGCGCGGAGGAGGGCAAAACCCTGTCGATGACGGCGACGATGACTCGTCGCGGGGCGTTTATATACCCTGCATCGCCCCGGCAGCGACCGGTTCCGCAGCGCGTGTCAGCCGGTCGCACTGCGAGAGACCGCCGTGTTCACCCGCGTCTCGACACGATTGTATTTAGAACACAATTCTATGTCTCGATTAGTAGTCGAAAACGAATCGTGACAGTCTCAGACGCCCGTTTTCGGTCATTCCCAGTTCTATGGATTCGGAAATCGCGTCGCCGTTATATGGGGTTCGCGGCCGACGATTCAGATGTAAGGTGAACCGAGATGCCCGCTAACGCACAAATCGAGATGCTGGGGAACAGAATCGACTTCGACTACTCGCGGGGCGTCACGGGCTACGTGCTCGTGTTGACCCGCCTCATCACCGGTTACTGGTTCCTCCACGCGGGACTGGGGAAGATAACCGGTGAGCCGTTCAGCGCCGCGGGCTACCTCGCGAACGCCCCCGCAGCCTCGCCGCTCCAGGGCTTCTTCGCGTGGGCCGCCGCGACCCCGTGGCTCCTCGACCTCACGAACGTCATGGTTCCGTGGGGCGAGTTCCTCATCGGTCTCGGGCTCATCGTGGGTGCACTCGTCCGGCTCGCCGCCTTCTTCGGCGGCGTCCTGATGGTGTTCTTCTACCTGGGGAACGCCGAGTGGGGCCACGGCGTGGTCAACGGCGACCTGTTCGGGCTGATGATGTTCGTCATCGTCGGCACGCTCGCGGCGGGCCGCATCCTCGGCCTCGACGCCATCATCGAGAAGATGGAGTTCGTCCGCCAGCGCCCCGCGCTCAAGTACCTCCTCGGCTGAGGGGGTACTCGGGGGGCAGAAAGGGAGTTGTCGTGGGGACGACGACACGCTGACGCGGTTTTGTTTTTCGGAACTGACTCAGACACCGTGAGCGGGCGCGCTGGGGGCAGTACGCCGAGGAGAACGAGACGTCGAGTGGGGACGCTACACCGGGTAGTCGGCGTCGGGGTCGACCACGCGGTCGACCTCCTCGGGGACGCGCCAGTCGGTCGTGAGTTCGAGCAGTTGCACGAGCATCCGCCCGGTCGCGCCCCAGACGGTGTAGCCGTCGACGTGGAAGAAGTGGAGCCGAATCTCGCCGTACTGCGGGTGGTCGCGGCGTTCCGACTCGTAGTTCGCGCGGTCGATGAGGTCGCCAACCGCGAGCACCGCGATTTCGGCCACCTCGCGCTGGTCGGGTTCGTACGCGCGGTCGGGAACCGTGGCGACGAACGGCGAGACGGCGTAGTCGGTCACGGTTCGGATGTCGTCGAGGCGGCCGTGAAACGCCGCCTCCTCGGGTCGAAGTCCGATTTCCTCGTTGGACTCGCGGAGCGCGGTCGCCCGCAGGTCGGCGTCGCTCGGTTCGCGGCCGCCGCCGGGAAAACTCATCTGGCCCGGGTGCTCGCCGAGGTGGTCGGCGCGCTTGGTAAACAGGATGTGCGGCCGCTCGTCGCGGAACACGACGGGGGCGATGACGGCCGCCCGCCGGCCCGCGTCGACGGTCACCGGTTCGTGTCGAGTGACGCCCGCGAGGTCCATCGTCACGGTTCGTAAAGCGATGCCGCGACTTAGGCCTGCCCCTCCGCGTCCAGCGCGGCGTCGAGGCGCTCGCGAATCGACCCCACGTCGGTGTCGGCCCACGCTTCGAGGTCGTACGTCACGTCCAACAGCCGCTCGATTTCGTCGGCGTCGCCCGTCTGCACCGCGCTCGCGGCCGCCGCTCGGAGGCGGGATTCGACCTGCGTCGCGAGTTCGTCCCGCGGCACCTCGCGGGTCGGGTAGTCGAGGATGTGCGGCAGGTCCTCCGCCCGGTCGGGGAGCGTCGGAAACGCCATCGGGCCGACCGTCAGAAGCTCCGCGTCCGTCTCGTCGTCCTCGTAGGGGACGAGGTAGTAGGCGTCGACCGCGTCGGAAATCGCGCCCGACAGCGCGTCGCCGTCGGTCTCGCGGCCCTGCTTGAACGCGAGTTCGTCCAGCGCGGTCGCAAGTTCCTCGCGGGTGAGCGCGCCGAAGAGGTCGACGACGCCCGCGAGGTCGTCGTAGGTCGCCTCGCTCATCGGCCCGCGCCCTCCCGAACGTCGTCGAGGTCGTCGCCCGCGGCGGCGAGCACCTCGTCGGGCGACAGCGACGTGTCGTTCCACGCCGGGAGCCGCGTGTCCTCGCCGGGTTTCGAGATGGCATCGGCGTAGGTGGCGACCTGCTCGCGCTCGTCGCCGCGGTCGTAGTCGAAGCCGTTGAACGCCGCGTCGGCCGCGTACTGCTCGACCAGCCGGTGTCCGGCCTCGCGGTAGCGCTCCGCGAGCGTGTCGAACTCGACGCTCCCGCCGTGTTCGACGACCGCTCTGAGGAGCGTCCGCCCGACCGACTCGCTCATGTCCGAGAGGCCGGTCGGGCCGCTCACGGAGCGGTGGTCGTGTTCGTACTCGCCGAGGTCGACCTGTGCGCTCCGGTCGAAGCCGGCGTGGGCGAAGGCGTCGCCGAGGGTGCCGACTTCGAGGCCCCACTTCCGCGGCGACCGCATCCGCACCGCGAGGTCCGAGGTGGCGGCGAACTCCCCGGCCAGCGCGTACCGAAACGAGTCGAGATACCGGACGATGGGGGCGTCGGTCTCGGCTTCGAGCGCGCGGACGAGCGGGGCGTAAAACAGCCTGAACAGCCGGCCGTAGAGCCGCTCCTCCTCGACGCGGGCGTAGTAGCCTTTCGAGAAGTCGTGGCCGTGCGCGAGCGGGAACAGAAGCCGCGGGACGTAGCGCTCGTCGTAGGTCTTCGTGTCCGCGTCGTGGACGACGACGTACTCCTCGCTGGCGGCGCAGCCGAGCGCGAGCCACACGTCGCGGCCCTTGCCGCGCTCGCCGTCGAGGCCGTGGGAGTCCAGCAAGTCGGCAACGCGGGGGCCGTCGCACCACAGCACGTCGAGCGGCAGGTCGTACTCGTCGAGCCAGTCGGTAAAGGGGGCGACCCGGTCGGCGGGCGCGCGGAGGGGGACGACGACCCGCGCCGGCGAGAGCGACTCCAGCGTCGACAGCACCCGGTCGGCCGCGAGGCCGGCGTACTCCCGCTCCGTCATCGGCACGACCACGGCCGCGCGGTCGGTCGGGGCGTCGGGGACCGAGCCGGAGAGGTCGTGGAGCGTCGTGACCCGCTCTTGTACGTACTCCATCGTGTCGGCCGTGGGACCGGGCGAGCAAAAGTGCGGCGAGAGCCGAGTCGGCTGCCGACTTCGCTCCGGGCGTCCCCGGTCGCCCCCCGGTCACCCCCGGTCGCCCCTCAGTTCGGGATGCGCCCGGCGTGTTGGAGCGCGATGAGGCCCGCGACGACGACCGCCAGCCCGACCGAGAACCAGAAGAACACCTCGTCGAACGCGTAGCCGACGTCGGTCAGGGTGCCGACCGCGCCCGACCCGCTGGCCTGGAATATCATCATGCCGAACGAGTACACCGAGTAGGCGCTCCCGCGGCTCTCGTCGGGGAGCGTGTCGAGCAGGTAGGCGTCGAGCGCCGGAAAGAGGCTGTGGATGACGTAGCCGACGACCGCGGTGACGACGATGAGACCGACGAGGCTCGTCGTCATCGTGAGGACGAACACCGAGACGACGAAGGAGACGAGCACGCCGAGGATGTAGGGGATGCGCGGAAGCTTGTCCGCGAGTCGCCCCGAGAGGAAAAACGCCGGCACGCCCGCGCCGAAGACGACCGTCAGCATGTTTCGCGCCGTCGTCGCCGGCAGGCCCTTCGACACCATGTACAGCTCGTAGAAGTTGAACAGCCCCTGCCAGACGAAGCCGGTGAAGCCGAGGATGACGATGCCGGTGAGGATGACGCGCCACTCCGTGCGGGCCGCGCCGAGGAGGTCGCGGTCGGCCGCGCCCGCGTCCGGGAGGTCCGTCGAGCGCGCCGTGACGAACAGCGCGAGCGTCACGACGGCGGCCGCGAGGCCGACGCAGACGAAGACGAGCTGCCACGCCGCGGAGACGAACGGGAGGCGGTCGACGAGGTCGGGGCCGACCGCGAGGACGAGCGTGACGAAGGGGGCGACGCCGACGGCCGCGAGCTGGCTGGCGGTGCCGTGGATGCCCATCGCGCGGCCGACGCGGTCGGGAAACAGCTCGCTCACGAGCGGGTTGGCGGCGACGAAGTACGCGCCCGAGGCGAGCCCCATCGAGACCGCGCCGACCATCAGCGCCTCGATGGTGGTCGCGCTGGCGGTCACACCCGAGGCGACGACGAGGACGACGCCGGTCCCGAGCACCACGCGATGTCTCGGCACGCGGGTGAGCAGCCAACCGGTCGGGACGCGGAGGGCGGCGCTCCCGAGCCAGACGAGGGTGGCGACGATGCCGACGGTGGCCCGGTCGACCTCGAAAAAGAGAATGAACTCCCCGAGAAGCGGTGCGAAGACGACCCGAGCGAGATTGACGAGTAACACCATCCCGCAGAGCGTTCCGAAGAGGCGGCCACGTGACACGGACGGAACCGCGCGCCGCGAGGTGACAACAGTTTCGGCTGAACGAGACCGCGGGGCGTCGTGCGGGTCGAAAACGGGGGTGTTGTGCGGGTCGAAAACGGGGATTGTCGTCGGGTTTTTATGTTCGTTGCACAAACGGGAGCGTATGAAGACAACGCGGAAGGGGCTTCGAGACGGGGAGTTGGAAAAAGACACCTACGGACGGCTGACCTGCTCCGAGTGCGGCGAGTCGCTGAAGAAGAAAAACGACCCCGACGAGGTGTTCTCGGTCCGTATCTGCGCCGACTGCGGGCGCGAGTGGAAGGAACTCAGATAACCGCGAGTCGACCGAAAGCGGCCGTCCGAGAACGGGGGCGACTGCTCACTCGAAGACCGAATCGAACGTCCGCGCCCCGAGGGGGTCGAACGTGCCGGCCGCGACGTTCTCCGCGACGTGTTCTACCGACGATGCGCCGACGAGCGCCGCGGTCACGCCGGGCGCGCTCCGCGAGAAGTTGAGCGCCCGCTGAGCCGCCGTGTCGCCCGCGAGCACCGAGTTCACCGACGCCGGAATCTCGGCGGCGAGGTCGCCCTGCGCGAGGCTGGCGCTCGTGAAGGCGTGCAGGCCGTGTTCGTGGGCGTACCAGAGCGCGCTCATCGCCTCGCCCGCGTCGGTGTCGTGGGCCTCGACGGTGAACGCGTCGGCCATCACGACGTTGAACGGGAGCTGAATCGCTTCGAGCGAGTGGTCGTCGTTGCCGACGGTCTCGGCCGCGCGCTCCGCCCGACGGACGAGTTCGGGCAGCGACAGGTAGGCGTCGTGGTCGGGTGCGACCCGGAGCGCCTCCCACGTTGCGACGCCGTACCGACCGATGTCGGCGGCGGCGACCCGGCGTTCGAGCACCTCGAAGGCGGCCTCGACGCGGTCGTACACCGTCTCGCGGTCGGTGACGGCCAACTGCGTCTCGGGGTTGTGGAGGTAGTAGCAGTCGACGTGGTCCAGTCCCGTCAGGTCGAGCGAGCGGTCGACCATCTCGTCGACGAAGGCGGGCGCGATGGTGTGACTGCCGTGTGCGAGTTCGTCGGGGTCGGCGAGGCCGGCGTCGAGGACCGTCTCGCGGACGTACGCGCCGGGGTCGTCGGGGCGCTCGCGGTCGAAGGGGACGAACCCGGCCTTCGAGGCGACGACGACGGCGTCGCGGTCGACGTCGGCCCCGCGGACCGCGTCGCCGACGACCCGCTCTGCGCGCCCGTGACGGTAGTTCGACGCGGTATCGACGAGGTTGACGCCGTGTTCGAGCGCGGAGACGAGCGACTCGCGGTAGCGGTCGTCGACCGCGTCGGTCGGCTCGCCGAGGTAGGTTCCGATGCCGATACTGGAGACGACGCCGGGGCCGAACCGGCGGTAGAAGGTGCGGCCGAAACTGTCGCCGAACCGGTCGCGGTAGGCCCACGTCGCCCGTCCTGTTGCCATGGGCGGGGCTACGGCGGCCGGCTGTTAAGGGCCACCGGTCCGGGTCCGCGATAGTGGTCCCGGTCCGGTCCGATTCGGTCCGGTCCGAGAGTCAGATATCGCCCGACAGCGCCTCGAAGATGTGTTCGACGAGTTCGTCGCGGGGGACGGACTCGCCGTTGCCGCCGTCGGTGACGGCGTCAGGCCGGATTATCTGGCCGCCGCCCATCCGGGCGTGACCGCCGGCGCTCGCCCCGCGGTAGTGGTCGAGCGCGGATTCCAGCGTCCGGCCCATGTGGACCCGGTCGTCGCGGGAGCGCCCCGAGAGGTAGACGTTGCTCTCGCGTTCGCCGCAGACGACGGCGGCGGTGACGCCCTCCAGTTGGATGAGTTCGTCGGCCGCCTGCGGGATGGCGTCGACGTTCGAGATGGTGCCGATGTCGGCGACGGCGAAGGGGCCGCGCACGTCGCGGCCGGCGATGGCGCGGGCTTTCGCCTCCAACACCTCGCGGGAGACCTCGGGGTTGGCGATGCGGTCGAGGTGGTCCTCGTTGACGCCGGGAAAGAGGAAGCCGGCGGCGTCGAAGTCGGCGGCCGAACAGCCCGCAGTGAGGTGTTTGGTGTCCGTGAGAATCCCGTAAACGAGGCCCGTCGCGACCTGCGAGGGGACGGTGTACGAGGCGTTCACCTCGCTTGCGTGCATGTCCGGCGGGACGGGTTTCGCGCCCACGTCGCGGAAGTACTCGGCGACGATGCTCGAACACGCGCCGTAGTCGGTCCGCACGTCCGTGAAGGCCTCGCCGGTCCCGTCGCCGGGATGGTGGTCGACGACCGCGTAGGGGAGGATGCCCTCCGCGCCCGCGAAGCCGCGGGGTTCGTTGTGGTCGACGAGGACGACCGCCTCGGCGGCAAGGTCGCTCACGTGGTCGATTGGGTCTAAGTCGAGGTCGAGAACGGTTCGGAACGCGCGATTTTCTTGGTGTCGAATCTGGCCGGCGAACTGGATGGTCGGTGTGGTGCCGACCTGTTCTGCGAGACAGGCCACGCCGATTGCCGCGGCCATGGCGTCGGGGTCCGGGTTCGGGTGCATGAGGACGGCGATTTCGTCGACGCCCTCCAGCGCCTCAGCGAAGCGCGTGCCCATCGGCCGCTTGAACCGAATCGCGGCGTAGACGACGAGCGCGAGGGCTCCGAGCGCGACGACGAGCGCCGCCGCGACCTCGGGGTGAGTGCGCACGAACGAGTCGAGAGACTCGAAGATAGCACCCGTGTCGAACTGCCCCACCGGACCGAACATACACAACACGACCGGGGCCTACCGTATGAATATTCCCCCTAATCGAGCTGTCCCGAGTGACAGAATTTCGGCGGTTCGAACCTGTCGTCCCCCGAATACGGTCAGTCGCCGTCGGCTCGGTAGGCGTCGATTGCCGCCCGGTAACCCTCCCGATACGTCGGATACGCGAACGAATAGCCGAGTTCGCGGAGGTAGTCGTTCGAGCAGCGCTTGCTCGTCAGGATGCGGCGACGGGCGGCCTCCGAGAGGTCGCCCGCGTCGAGGCGTTCTTCCTTCGTGCGCTTTTCGGGGCGCGGGACGCCGCACTCGTCGGCCAGCCAATCCGCGAACTCGTGTTTCGAGACGGGTTCGTCGTCGACGACGAGGACGGTGTCGTCGCGGGCGCGGTCGGTTTCGAGGAGGGACGCGACGGCGCCCGCGGCGTCGTCCCGGTGGACCATGTTGAGGTAGCCCGCCGTGACCGGGCCGGTCAGATAGCGGTCGAGTCGGTAGCGGCCGGGGCCGTAGAGGCCGGCGAACCGGGTGACGGTCCCCTCGATTCCCCGCTCGGCGGCGTGCTCGCGGGCGACGCGCTCGGCCTCCGCGAGGACGCGCGTCTTGTCGGTCGTCGGGTTCAGCGGCGTCGATTCGTCGACGAAGTCGCCGCCGTGGTCGCCGTAGACGCCCGTACTCGACGTGTAGACGAGGCGCTCGGGCGGCGAGTCGCGGGCGGCGAACTGGTCGATTGCCGTCCGGAGGCCCTCGACGAAGACGGTCCGGGCGGCGTCGGCCCCGCGGCCGCCGGAGCTCGCGGCGAAGACGACGTGGTCCACGTCGGGGACCGCTCCGAGGGAGTCGGCGTCGGTCACGTCGGCGCGAACCGCTTCCGCGCCGGTGGCTTCGACGGCGTCGAGGCCGTCGTCGGAGCGGCGGACGCCCCACACGTCGTGGCCGTCGGCGACGAGCGTGCGGGCGAGTTCGAGGCCGACGTAGCCGCAGCCGAGGACGGCGACTCTCATCGCTCGTTTCGGACGGCGATGACGTGGTGGATGGCGGCCAGTTCGTTCAGCGTGGCGGCGGTGCGGCCCTCGATGGCCTGCTGAATCTCCTGTCCGGAGAGGTCGAGGTCGACCTCGGACGCGAGCGTGTCCACGTCGAGGATGCCGCTCGTCATGCCCATGAGGAGGTGGTCGCGGAACTCCCAGACGATGGCGTCGGCGTCGGGGTTGTCGTCGGCGAGTTCGAGGACGGCGGCGGCCTGTTCGAGCGTGAGGTCCAACACGCCGTTCGAGAGCGCGGCTTCCGAGACGCCCGCGGCCTCGGCGGCCGTCTCCGGTCCGGCGGCGTCGACTGCGCGGCGAATCTCGTCCTCGTAGGCGGCCCGCAACTCGTCGGCCGAGAGGGTTCCGGGCTCCGCGGCGGCGTCGTGCAACATACACCGCGGGTTCGGCGTTCCGGCGGCAAAACGGTTGCCACTCGGGTCGTATTGGCGGCTACTCGTCGAGCGGGCAGTCGGCCGCGACGGTACAGCCGGGGCCGCCCTGCCACCCCTCGGAGCGCTCGTCCGCGTCGCCGTCGATGTCACCGACGCCGACGCCCGACGGCGGCACCGCGACGACGATCGTCGTCTCCACGTCGAACGAGACGCGGTCGCCGCGACCGACCGTCTCGGCGGTGCCGTCGTCGTCCCAGTCGAGGGCGACCGTCGAGCCGTCGCGGGCGTACGTCAGCGACTCGGCGTCGCCGCGGGCGTGGACGCGGAACTGCGCGAACTCGCCGGCGACCGCCACGTCCCAGACGTTGACCGTGGCGTACCAGGAGCCGGGAACGGGCGCGACCGGCATTCCGGCGGGGATGCGCTTGAACGACGTGTCGAACCGCGAGTCGAGCGTGTCGTTCAGGCGGTCTGCGACCGCGTCCTCGGTCGCGCTCATCGCCGCATCGGTCGCGGTGTCGGAGACGGCCTGCTGGCGGGCGGTCCGCGTCGTCTCGACGGTCCGGTTCGTCAGCCGCTGTGGGACCGTCGTCGAGCGGTCGCTGCGAACGGCTCGGAACGCATCGTCGAGGCGGAGTTCGAGGAGGTCGGCCTCGACGGTTCCCGGAGCGGCGGCCTCGACGGCGATTGCGCGCGCCGCGGAGCCGTTCGTAATCGCCAGCGCCCGATGAGCCGGGTCGTCCCACGCGCCGAGCGAGCGCTCCAAGATTCGCTGGCGCTCCGTCACGGAGTGGTTGGTGTGGTCGCGAAGCGTGTGGCGGGCGGCCTCCTCCGCGGGAACGACCGACCGGTCGACCGCGGTTTCGAGCCTGTCGCGGCGGTCGGCAAGCGTCTCGTTCGTTGCGTTCGTGTTTTCGAGCGTCGAGTCGGCCGCGAGGAGCGTGCGGGCCGCGACGCGGAGGGGAACGCGGCGGTTCGCGCCGAACAGCGGTTCGAGAACCGTGTCGGCGGCGTCGCCGTAGGGGAGCGTAAACAGGTTCGTGTTGCGGGCGACGAGCGGGTGATACGTGCCGCCCCGGGCGACCGTGGGGACCGCAGCGCCATCGAGGCCGCCGAGCGAGAGGTACATCGGGTCCGCGTCGGGGACGAATCTGACGCCGCTTTCGTTGGCAGTTCCGTTCGCGCCGTCGGCTCGCGAGTCACCGAGCGCCGCGCGGGCGACCTCCTCGGCGCGGACCGCCTCCGAGAGCGAGCCGAACTCCGCGTCCTTGCTCTCGTTGTTGGCCGCGTCGCTCGCCGCCGCGGTCTGGTTCGCCCGGCGGTCGAGCGTCGCCAGCACGCGGTCGAGGTAGGTCGCGCGAACCGCGACGCGAGCCCGGTCCGCGACGCCGTCGTAGGCGGCCGGCGCGTCCACGAGGTCGCTGCGGTCGGCGCGGAGGTCGGACGCGAGCTCTGCGGCGGGGTTCACCTCGCCCGCGGCGACTCGCCGCGCAGACACCGTCACGCGCCGGTCTCTGACCCGGTCAGCGAGCGCGATGAGGTCCGAGCGGACCCAGCGGTCGAGGCCGGCTGCCATCGGTGCGGTCGTCTGTCGCGGTTCGGGCGGGGTGCCGGTCACAACATCGCAGGCGATGTCGTCGAAGCCGCCGCGCGTCACGACCATGTCGGCGGCCGCGTCGGCGGCCGCGGCGAAGTTTTCGCCGTCGAGCGCGCCGCCGGAGGTGGCCGCGGGGTCGATGGGTCGAACGGGGGCTGAGACGGCGGCCGGGTCGACGACGGCCGCGAGGTCGACGCGCGTCCTCGTCTCCGTTCGCGCTTCGGTCTGGAGCGTTTCGTTGCCCCGGCGGAACGTTCGAGTGGTCGTCTCGACCGTCGTCACGATGCGGGAGCCGGCGTCGACGACGACGGTGTCGGCGTCGACCGCCGGAGTTCGCGTCGGCACCGTCTCGGCCGACGACGACGTGTCGGTCGAGATGCTGACGAGTGTCCATCCGCGTCCGGAGTTCTCCGGCGGGTCTTCGGTCCGAGAGAGAACGTCCGTTTCGGCGTCGATTTCCACCCCGGCGCGGTGGGCGTCCGCGACCACGTCGTCGTAGGCCGGCGCGTCGCCGCGGCCGTCGAGGAGGCCGACAAGCGCGTGGTCGGCGGCGGAGCCGACGGAGGCGTTGATGGTCCGGTTCGTCGGGACCTCGCTCGCGGGCGACTCCGCGTCCGGGTTCGGTGCGGGGAGCGCGTTCGCCAGTTCGGGCGCGGCGGGGGCGCCGGTCTGCGAGAGCAGGCTCTGGGCACCGACGCGGACGGCGTCGCGGCCGGTCGCGCCGCGGGCGTCGGCGTCCGTCGCCCCGAACGCCTGCTGTTCGGCGAGGAGGACGCCGGCGTTCGTCGCCAGCGCGGCGTGGTCGTTCGAGACGACGTTGTCCACGGGCGCGCCGGCGTACTGGCTCCAGCCGCGGGTCCACGCCGAGGCCCACAGCGCGGTCGTCACCGTCGCGTCGAGCGTCCCGCCGTCCAGCGCGTTCGCGTCGAGGCGGCGCTCGAAGGATTCGGTCCGGTCGTGGAGCGCGAGGACCGGCGTCCGGACGCCGACCGTCGTAGTGACTGAGTCGGCGGCGACGGTGCGGCCGCCGCGGGCGACTTCGACGGAGACGTTCTCGACGGTCGCGACGAGGACGGTTCCGTTCTCGCGACTCGATATGGAGACGCGGTCCATCGCGTCTCGCAGGCTCGACTCGTTCGTCGGTCGCGGCAGGGTCGCGGTCGCGTTCACGTCGCCGCGGCCGACCGAGACGGCGCGGAGCCGCTCCGTCGCGGCCAGCGCGATGCGGAGCCGAAGATAGTCGCGGAAGGTGTGCTCGTCCGAGAGCAGTCGCCCGGCGGTCGTGTTCGCGGGCGAGGTGACGGGGTTCGCCGCGGCCTCGCGCGCCGCGTCGCCGACGGCCGCGCGGACGGCGGCGTCGGCCTGCGCGGTCGCGCGGTCCATCGCGTCGTCGACGCGGCGGTCGGCCACGGGGTCGTGGGCCGAGAGCGCGCCGGAGAACGTCGCGCTCCCGACGAGCAGTAACACGCCGAGCAGGGCGAACGGAACCCGCCCCCGGTCGTCGGCGGCGAGTCTCACGGCGACCACGTCCTGACGACGACGGTGACGCGTCCCGCGGAGACGGCCTCGGCGGCGGCGCGCGGGGTGTCGTACCGGGCGCGCATCGTCTTTGCGAACCGCGGATTCAGCGCCGCGGCGAGGTCGGCGTTGGCGGCGCGAGTCTCCTCGCGGGCGACCTCGGGCGCGACGGAGGCCCCCGCCAGCGCGCCGGCCCGCTCGTAGCGGTGAGCCATCAGCGTCGATACCGGCTCGTCGCCGCGGAGCGCGAGCCGGGCGAGCGTCGGCGGGAACAGCCCGGCGACGGTCCGGTCCGCGACGAGCCGAGCGACGGCGTCGAAGCCGTCGTCGCTGGCGGCGATGGCGTCTTCGCGCGCTGCGGGGAACCCGCTCGGCACGTCGAGCGTCGCGGAGTGAACCGTCGCCGAGGACGGCGGCTCGGGACCGAGCGTGTCGTTCGCGCGGACGGACGAACCGGGGAACGGCGTCCACGAGACGGCGACGGAGACGCCGCGCGTCGGGAGTTCGGAGGCGACGCGGGCGGCGGCCCGCTTCCGGAAGTCGTCGCGGGCGCGGGTCAGGCGAACGCCGTCGACGGTGACTGCGCCGAGCGTCGAGCGGGCGAGGAGTCCGGCGAGGCTGCCGTGGGCGGTCCGTTCGAGTTCGCGGGCGTCGATGTCGTCGGCATCGAGCAACGACGGGTCGGCCGCGTCGACGCCGGGTGAAAGCGAGTAGTTGACCGTCGCGGTGCTCGTGGCCAGCGACGAGGCGACCCCGTCGGCGTCGACGGCGGCATCGCCGTTGAGGCCGGTGTCCGCGCCGGCGTCCGCGGTGACGACGAGGCCGATGCTCGCGCTCACGAGGAGTAGACACACCGTCACGTCGAAGACGAGGTCGGTCATCGCCACACCTCGACGCGGAGCGTGCCGAAGCCGACGCGTCCGGGCTCGGCGCGGACGGTGACCCGAGTCGAATCGGTGTCGGCGTCGGCGGGCGCGTCGGGGCCGACGGCGCGGCGGTCGTCGTCGACGGCGACGACGACGCGGCAGGAAAAGCCGTCCGGACAGGCGTCACGGGCGTCGGAGAGCCGCGAGAGGACGACGACGCCCGAGTCGTCTTCGAGCGCGGACTCGACGTTCGACAGGGTCGCGGACGCGAGGTCGCGGTCGGCGGTCGGCATCGACTCGTCGAGCACCGTCGCGTAGCCCGAAATCGCCGCGCAGACGACGAGCAACGCGGTGAGCGCGGCGACGGGCGAGGCCTGTGCTCTACGCCGAGACGACGGTGACATCCGTTCCCTCCCAACTGACGTGGCGGACGACGAGCAGTTCGCTGGCGGGCCGCCACGAGGCGTCCCGGTCGCGTGCGGTCTCGGCCGCGGCGTCGAACTCGGCGGCCGTGTCGAAGACGGCGCTCGGGGGTGCGCCGCGGGCGACCGAGCCGAGTCGAGAGTCGGGGGTTGCCGGCGTGACCGGGCCGAATCCGAACGTGGCGTGCGCCGCGCCGCCGTCGTTTCGGAGCCCGATGCGGTGCGGGCCGATGCGGACGGCGTCGGCGTCGAGGTCGTGTTCGGCGGTCGCGTCGTAGTCGGCGACGGCCACGGTATCGACGGCGTCCGCGACCCCCGAGGCGTCGGGTGCGGGCGTCACCGGGAGGCCGGCGACCGTCCCGATGAGGACGGTCGCGGCCACCGAGAGCGCGGTCCACGTGTAAAGCGTATCGAGCGGTGCGTCGAGCATAGACCGGGGTGGTCCCGTCCGGGTATATAAACCTCAGCACGAACTCGCGGCGGCTCAGACGAGCGTCCCCGCGGCGGCGAACGCGACGGCGAACGTCGCCGTCGCCGACACGAGCGCGCGGCCGACGCGGGAGGCCACGAGGTGGCGGTCGAGGCCGTGTTCGACGCCGACCGAGAGCGTCGTCAGAATGACCGCCGAGAGGAGGACGTACGCGCCGACGGCGAGTCCGAGGTCGGCGGTCGAAAGCGGCGTTGCGACGGCGGTCTGGTCGAGCGTCTTCGCGGGGGCCATCCCGTCGGCGAGCGCGACGGTCGCGCCGGCGACGAGCGGCCCGAAGACGGCGGCCGTGTTCGACAGCGTCTCCGTGACCGAGGCGAGTTCGCGGCGGGCCTCGGCGTCGAGTCGGGACAGCGCGGAGAGCTGGTCGGCCATCGAGACGATGGCGCGGCCGGCGGGGCGGCCCTCGCTGGCGGCGAGGCCGAGGAGCGTCGCCACGCCCGCGACCCGGGGGCTCGGCGTCGATTCGAGGACGCCGTACTCGCCGCGGAACGACTCGACGACGCCCACGCGGAGGCGACGCTGGACGCCGACGGCTTCGTCGAGCAGGTCGCCGGTTTCGCCCGGGACCGAGGTCGCCGCGCGGGCGAGCGCGGATTCGACGGCTTCGCCCTCGCTGACGGCGCGTCCGACGAGGTAGAGCGCGTCGGGGAGGCCGTCTTCGACCGCGCGGACGCGGGCTCTGAGCGCCACGACCGGGCGGGCCGCGACGAACAGCGCGGTTCCGGTCCCGAGGCCGGCGGCGGCGAGCGGCGCGAGCCACGGTGCGACGAGCGCGTCGGCGGCGACGAACCCGACGATGCCAGCGACCGCGCCACCGGCGACGCCGAGGAGTCGGTGGTCATCGACCGCGGGGTGGGACGCATCGACCGAGAGCGGCGCGAACGCGACCGGCCGGCGGACGAGCACCCACCCGACGGCGGCGAGGAGGCACGCGGGAAGCGCCACGTCGTAGACGAATGCGACGTGCGCGGCGGTGACGCCGACGCCGGCGACGCGGGCGGCGGGGAGCGCGCCGACGAGCGCGAGCGGGAGCAGGACGCCGAAGGCGTAGACCGCCGTCACCGGCCCGCGGACGGAGCCGACGAAGTCGGCGAGGCGGTCGCGGGTTCCCTCGCGAACGACCTCGTGGGCGCGGTCGAGGGCGCGGTCGCGCTCGCCGGCGGGAACGTCCGCGGCGGTCTGCAAGAGCGCGGTCGAACGGTCGAGCGCCGGGAACCACGCGCGCCACGCGTCGGCGAACGCGGAGAGTCCCGCGGTCGGCGTTCCGCGGGCGCGGTCGGTGTGCGCGGCGAGCGAGGTCGAAAGCGGGTCGTCGCCGCCGCGCGCGGCGAACGCGCTGGCCCGCTCGACGGAGGGCTCGATGCGCATCCGAAGCGCGATGCGGCCGACGAGTTCCGGCGCGTTCCCGAGCGCCCGCGTCCGGCGGAGCGTCGCCAGCCAGACGGGGAGCGTGTGAACCGCGTGGGTCGCGCCGAGCGCGGCCGCGAGCGCGACGAAGACGACGGTGACGGTCGGAAGTCGAGCGACGAGGGCGACGAGTCCGCCGAGCAGTCCGGCGGGGAGCGCCGCGCCGTAGCCCGCGGCGACGACCGTCTCGGGAGCGAGGTCCGAATCGAGAAACGCGAGTGAGCGGCGGAGTTCGTCGCTCGGCTCGGCCTCGATGGAGTCGGGCGAGAGCCGCGCGAGCGTCGTCGCGGCCGTGCGGACCGCCGGATTCGAGTCGGGGTCCGCGGACGCATCCGTGTCCGGGTTCAGCATCCCGAACCACGCTCCGCGCGGGCCGCGGCGAGGTCGTCTGGAGCCGTCCGCTCCGTCTCGGCGAGCGAGGCGAGGTGAGTGGCGCGGGCGTCGAGCGCATCGAGCACGTCCGCGTACGACTCGCCGGGGCGGGCCAGGGATTCGACCGCGAGGCTGTCGCCGCGCGCGACCGACCCCGTGGGTTCGAGGGCGCGCCCGTCGTGTTCGAACAGCGTCTCGAACGCCGCGTCGTCGCCGACGGGGCGGACCTCTTCCACGCGGGCGACGCGGTGTTCGTCAGCGTGTTCGCAGGTGACGACGAGGTCGGTGGCGGCGAACGACGACGCCGGGACGCCGAGGTCGGAGACGACGCGCTCGCGCACGTCGGCGGCCCCGTCGCCGTGAATGGTTCCGAGGACCGCGTTGGCGTTCGCGCCCACGCGCATCGCCTCGTAGAGGACGGCGGCCTCCTCGCCCCGGACTTCGCCGAGCGCGAGCGCGCCGTCGCCCAGTCGGAGCGCCGCGTGGAGCGCCTCCTGCGGCGTCGGCTCCGGGCCGCCGGTCGTGTCGGTTCGGAGCGACTGTACGTCGCGGTCGGCGTCAAGCAGGCTCGACGCCGGCAGCTCCGGCGTGTCCTCGATGAGCACCGTGCGAACGTCGCGCGGGAGTTCCCACAGGAGCGAGCCGAGGAACGTCGTCTTGCCGGCCCCGCGGGAGCCGGCGACGAGGAGCGAGGCCCCGCGTTCGACCGCGAGCGAGCAGAGCGCCGCGGCGTCGGCCGACAGCGTCCCGTTGGCGACGAGCGCGGGGAGCGTCAGCGGCGTCTCGTCGTGGCGGCGGAACGCGAAGCCCAGTCCGTCGCTGGCGGGCGCGGTCACGCCCGCGACCCGGACGTTCGCGCCGCCGGCCTCGACGACGGTGTCGAGCGTCGGGTCGGCGCGGGAGAACGACGCGCCGCTCACGCGTCGCAGGCGGGAGGCGAGCGACTCCGCGCCGCCGGGCGCGAGGCGGACGTTCGTCGGCATCGAGACGCCGTCGGCGACGACGCGAATCGGGTTCTCGTCGGCGGGCGTCGAGACGTACACGTCCGAGACCGCGGGGTCCGAAAACAGGTCGTCGAGAACGCCGTTACCCGTGGTGTGCTTCGCCAGAATCGCCGCGAGCGTCTCGACCGGGGCGTCCGCGTCCGCGGCGAGTCGGACGGCGCGACCCGGCGCGCGGGGGCCGGCGTCGACGATGCCGCGGGCGAGTCGGTCGTGGGCGGCTTCGAGCGTCCGCGCGGCGCGCTGGTCGAGCGTCGATTCGGGCGGCGTGAGATGGTAGACGGGGCCGCGCGGGCACTCGTAGCGGCGGGCGACTGCGCCGGTGTCGAGGTCGGTCGCCTCGACGAGCCGCCCGTCGGCCGGTGGACGGGGGTCGACGCGAGAGCGTGCGAGCGTCGGTCCGACCACCGCCCGGAGTGCGTCGCCGTAGTCGGCGCTTCGGGACGCGCCCTCCGCGAGCCCGGTCTCGACGGCGGCGCGGCGGACCGGCCCGGCGCGACCCGTCGCCTCGTGGGCGGCTCCGAGCGGGTCCTCGCGGGCGCGGTCTGCGAGGCGGTCGTCGCGGAAGCGGACGCGCTCTGCGAACCGGCCGGCGGCGACGAGCAAGCCGGTCGCGTCGGCGTCGTACCGGCGTTCGAGTCCGTCGGCGCGGACGACGAGTCGGTCGGCGTCGCGGGTTTCGAGCGCCTCGACGACCGCCGCGCGGCAGGGGGCCGAAGTCGAGAGCGACCCGCGGTGCGGGCAGTCGCCGGCGTCGACCGCGAGCGTCACGGTGTCGTCGTCGGGGCGGTCGGTGGGCGTCGAGAAGGCGGGTTCACAGCCGCAGTCGCCGGCGGAGTCACGGGAGTCGCGCTGGCTGCCGGTCGCGTCGGCGAGCCGGTCGCCGAGCGCGTCCGGGAGCGCCGCGGCGACGGTTTCGGAGAGGGAGTCGATGGAAGGTGAGCCGAGGGGCATACGGGGTCGTGGTCCCGTCCGGGTATTTGAACCTACGCCGCCGACTGGTTGGCCGTCGCGGGGGCGATGACGACGACAGAACCGCCCGCAGCGGCTTCGAGCGTCAGCCTGAGTCGATGCTCGCCCGGTCCGAGGGCGAGTCGGTCGCCGGCGACGCGAGTCCGAGGACCGCCGACGCGACGGACGACAGTCAAGCCGGTGGTGACACTCGCCGACAGTTCGACGCCGTCGCCGCCGCGAACCGTGAGGTTGGAGACACCGGCGGCCCGCCACGACCCGGACGGAACGTCGAGGACGACGTGCCGCTGCGCGCCCGCGACGCCGGCCGGCGTCGGGTCTTCCGCGGCCGAAAGCGTCGTGGCGGCGTGCGCGATATCGTCGGCCAGCGAGCCGATTTTGACCGTGGTCGCGTCCGCTCTCGCCGCGTCGGCCGCCGGGAAAACGACGCCCGCGATGGCGACCGCGAGCAGACACGTCAGAACGACGCGAATCACAGCGCGTCGCGGAGGCGGGCGGCCAGTCCACGGTCGGCGGAGTCGCCGCGGGAATCGGTGGGTGCGCCGGAATCGGGAGCGGCGCGAGACTCGGGTGAGGGGGTGGCGGTGCCGGTTCCGAGACCGGTCTCCGCGGCGCGCTGGGAGCCACTACCGTCACCACCGTCGGTAGTCCGTCCGGCGTGCGACGCCGCTTCCGAGGCGAGCGCGTCGGTCGACCGCGAGGGCGCGGGCGACGCCGTCTCGTCGACGAGTTCCGATTCGAGCGACTCGGCCTTGGCGAGCGCGGCGTTCGCCCGGCGTTCGACGTCTTCGTTGACCGCGCGGACGCCGCCGAGGTAGCCGCGCATCGCCTGCGTCGCGGCGTCCATCTCGTCGAGGCGGTCGGTGAGCGACTCGACCGCCGATTCGAGTTCGGTGACCCGGCGTTCGATGGCCGCGAGGTCTTCGAGCGACGAGAAGTCGGCGTCGCCGTCGGTGATGGTGCGCTCGACCGCGTCGAGTCGCGCGGCGAGGTCGGCGGTGCGGTCGGCCGTACGGTCCGCCGTGGGCGGGGCGCTGGAAGCGGGCGAACCGAGTTCGGTGTCGACAGCGGCGTCGGAGCGAGTTGGGTCGGTCGTCATAGACCGGCGTGGTCCCGCCATCCGTCATAAAGCTCCGGGCCAGCACCCGAGTCGAACAGCCAGATGAGATAACAGTCCCCATGTGAGGAATGTTCAAGGGGGTCGCCGGAGTGAATCATGTATGAAAACCGTCCTGATTGGTGTGGGGCAGGCGGGTGGGAAGCTCGCGTCGGCGCTCCAGTCGTTCGACCGGCAGATGGGCTTCGGCGCGGTGCTCGACGCGGTCGCGGTGAACACCGCGAAAGCGGACCTCCAGTCGCTTCCCGTCGAAACCGTACTCATCGGCCAAGACCGCGTCAACGGCCACGGCGTCGGCGGCGACAACGAACTCGGAGCCGCGGTCATGGAGTCGGACCAGACCGAGGTCATGTCCGCCCTCGACGGCCGCGTGACGGCCGAGGCGGAGTCGATTTTCGTCGTCGCCGGCCTCGGCGGCGGCTCCGGGTCCGGCGGCGCGCCCGTCCTCGCGAAGGCGCTCGCCGGCGTCTACGACGTGCCGGTGTACGTCCTCGGCATCCTGCCCGGGGCGGACGAAGGGGCGCTGTATCAGGTGAACGCCGGCCGGTCGCTCAAGACCGTCGCCCGCGAGGCCGACGCCGTCCTCCTCGTCGACAACGACGCGTTCCGCTCGGCCGGCGAATCGATGAGCGAGGGCTACGACGCCATCAACGAGGCCATCGCTCGCCGCGTCGGCTTGCTTCTCGCGGCCGGCGAAGCCACCGAGGGCGTCGGCGAGAGCGTCGTCGACACCTCCGAGGTCATCAACACCCTCCGTTCGGGCGGTATCGCCGCGCTCGGCTACGCGAGCGCCGAGGCCTCCCCGAACGCCGAGGACAACATCAACGCGGTCATGAGCACGACCCGCCGGGCCGTCCTGACGGGGACGAGCCTGCCCGACGCGAGCGACGCGGACGCCGCGCTGGTCGTCATCGCCGGCGAGCCCGACACCATCCCGCGGAAGGGCGTCGAGCGAGCGCGTCGCTGGGTCGAAGACGAGACCGGCAGTATGCAGGTCCGCGGCGGCGACTTCCCGCTGGAGAGCGGCCGACTCGCGTCGCTCGTCCTCCTCGGCGGCGTCGAGCGCTCCGAGCGGGTCGAGTCGTTCATGGAGCGCGCCCGCGAGGCCATCGACAAGGCGGAGACCGAACCCCGAGAAGACCCCAAAGGGATGTGGCACAGCGACGACCTCGACGACCTGCTGTGACAACCGACCCCTGTCGTTTGCGACACGAACGACCAACAAACGAGTCATTTTAAAGACGGTTGTCCATCGATTCCGCGACGACTGCCCAGTCTGCGAATACTTTTTCCGTCTCCCTTCCCATCCGTGGTATGTGTTAACAATATCTTCTCTCGGGGGCGCGAAACGATGCACGTGAGAACTGACTCGGCACAACGCCGGAGTCGCCATGTCTGAGTCGGCCTCGGACCCGCTCCGGCGAAGTATCGAAGTCGAGTACTGGGTCGTCGAGGAAGACGGGTCGTTCACCGACCCGGGTGGGCTCGTCGACGCCTCACCCGGGGCCGAACGGGAGTTCGTCGAGCCGGTGTTGGAGGTGAAGACGACGCCGTGCGACTCGGCGGCCGAGTTGCGCAAAGAGCTGTACGAACGGCTCGGCGACGTGCTCTCGCGGGCCGAGGAAGTCGGCAAGCGACTCGTCCCGCTCGCCACGCCGGTCAGCGACGAGACGGTGACGGAACTGGAGAGCGACCGGACGCGCATCCAGAACCGCGTCGTCGGGTCGGACTTCCAGTACGCGCGGCACTGCGTGGGGACGCACGTCCACGTCGAACAGCGCCCCGGCCGCGAAATCGACCAGTACAACGCGCTCGTGGCGCTGGACCCCGCGCTGGCGCTCGTGAACTCCTCGCCGTACTACGACGGGAAGCGGTTGGCGGCGGGCGCGCGGTCGAAGCTGTACCGCCGGATGACCTACGACGACGTGCCGCATCAGGGTCGGCTGTGGCGCTACGCCGACGACACGCGGGAGTGGTCGCGCCGCCTCGAACGCCGGTTCGAGGAGTTCCTCGTGCGCGCCGAGGAGGAGGGCGTCGACCGGGCGACCATCGAGGCGAACTTCGACCCCGAGAGCGCGATTTGGACGCCGGTGCAACTCAGGGCCGAGTTCGGCACGGTCGAGTGGCGCTCGCCGGACTGTTCGCTCCCGAGCGACGCGCTCAGGCTGGCGAACAGCGTGGCCGACGTGGTACACCGTCTCGACGACGCGACGCTCAGAATCGAGGGCGAGACGGGGCGCGTGACGGACGACCGGGTCGTGCTCCCCGAGTTCGACGCGGTGCTCCGGTACGTCAACGCCGCCATCGAGGACGGCCTCGACTCCGAGACGGTGCGGTCGTATCTCGACCGGATGGGGTTCGACGTGGGTGCGTACAGCCCGGTGTCGCACGAAATCGACGGCCGCGAGACGGTCACGGCCGCGGAGGCGCGGGAGTTGCGACTGACCCACGCCGACCGGCTCGAACGGGACGTTCGGAACGCGGTCCGGCAACGAGAGTGAGAAACCGCCGACCGCTTACTGCTGGATGAGGCTCGCGCCGTCGAGTTCGGTGCGGCTGTACTCGACGTCCATGAGGTCGAGGATGGTCGGGGCGATGTCGTAGAGGTCGGCGTCCTCGATGACCGCGCCGGGGTCGTCGACGTACAGCGTCGCGTTGTCGAACGAGTGCATCCCGTTACGGGGGCCGACGCCGAACACGTCGTCGTGGCCCTTGAAGCCGGACTTCAGGTCGAAGCCGTGGTTCGGGATGACGACGAGGTCGGGGGCGATGTCGTCGTGGTCGCCGCGGAAGGCGTCTTCCTTGACGACGACGCGGTCTGCGACCTTGTTGCCGTCGGGACCTTCGAGCGCTTCGAGTTCCGCCTTGAGTTCGTCGCGGACCGCCTCGTACTCGGACTGCGGGACCGACCCCCGTGGCTCGCGGCCTTCGAGATTGACGAAGAAGCGGCCGGGGATGAGCGAGTACGCCTTCGAGTCCTCGTCGATGTCCGACAGCGCGTCGTGGTCGTCGTCCTCGTAGGAGAGCCAGCCGTTCTCTTCGAGCCACGTGTTGCAGTGGACCTCGTAGTCGAGGGAGGTAAAGCCGTGGTCGGACGCGACGATGAGCGTCACGTCCTCGGGGAGGGCGTCGCGGATGCGACCGAGGTAGTCGTCGACGGTGCGGTAGAACTCCATGAAGGCGTCTTTGTTCTTCCCGTCGCGCTCGTAGTCCTTGAACAGGAAGTGGTTGACGCGGTCGGTCGTCATGAAGACGCCGAAAAAGAGGTCCCAGTCGTCCTGGTCGATGTAGTGCTCGAACGCCTCGTAGCGCCGGTCGAGCGTCTTCCGGGCGTCCTCCATGAACGCGGTCTTGTCCTCGTCGTGACCGAGCTTCGCGTTCACGTCGATTTTGTAGTTCATCTCGGAGAGCGTGTCGCGGAAGTCGTCGGGGTAGGCGGCCTTGTCGACGCCGGGCGAGAGGAAGCCCGAGACCATGCGCTGGACGTTGCGCTGGGGCGGGAACGTCACGGGGACGTTCATGACGGTGGCCTTGCGGCCGGCGTCGGTGACGCGGTCCCAGACGCGGGTGGCCTGCACGTCGCGTCCCATCGGGACGTACGTGTCGTAGGAGCCGACCTCGCGGTCTTGGAAGCCGTAGACGCCGGTCTCGCCGGGGTTGACGCCGGTCGTGAGCGCCGGCCAACACGCCGAGGACTCCGGCGGGACGATGCTGTCGATGTCGCCCGCAGAGCCCTCGTCGGCCAGCGCCGCGAAGTTGGGGAACTCGTCGGGATGCTCAGAGAGGAGAGTGAACGGAACCCCGTCGATGCCGATGAAGGCGACGCGGGGGTGGTCTTTGCCGCGGAGACGGTCGAACAAACCCATACCTCACGGTATCCAAGACGAACCATAAGAAGGTTCGTCTCTCCGCCGGGGCTTGCGACGAGAGACGACGGAGACGCGGCCGCTGTCGGAGAAAGCGGCGAATCTCTCCGGGCGACCGCGGGGCGCTGGCCCGTCGATGACCTGTCAACGTCGAAGCAGGCCCGCAGGAACGACGACGCCGGACGCGTGGCCCAGTCGAGGCACACACCGAACTGGGCGAAGGAGCGAAGTGCCGCGCGGGACAACGACAGGACGTGAAGGAGTTCGAGCGTAAACAGCTCTTGGAGCGCGTCAATCGGGAGGGTGCGACCGTCGGCACGCAGATTCCCGACCGCATCGAGGTCCAAGGCGAGGAGATAGACCTCAGGCAGTTCGTCTTCGAGATAAAGCGTCGCGACACCATCCCGTCGGGGGAGAAAGAGCGCGTCGACCGGGCGAAGCGGAACCTCCGCCGCGAGCGCCTCGAACGGCTCCAACGAATCGAGGACAACGAGGTGAGCTACGACGAGGGGCGGCGACTGGCCGAGGACATCGTCGGCATCGACCGGGCGCTGAACGCCCTCGAACAGCTTCGGCCGGTCGACCTCGAACAGGAGGAACACCGCCAGAACGCCGCGGACCAGAAGCGCTGGATGAACTTCCTGAAGAAGGCGCTGGGCCGCGACGGCGGCAAGGGCAAACGGGGCGGCCGATGAGCCGAAACGACGAGATAGCGACCCTGCTGGAGGAGTTCGCCGACCTGCTGGAGGCGAAAGACGTGGCCTACAAGCCGTCGAGCTACCGCCGCGCCGCCGAGAACGTCCGCGAGCACCCGACGCCCGTCGAGGAACTCGCGGAGGCGGGCGAAGACGCGGTCCAAGAAATCGACCGCGTCGGCGACGCCATCGCCGCGAAAATCGTCGAGTACGTCGAGACAGGTCGCATCGAGGAGCTGGAGGACCTCCGCGAGGACCTCCCGGTCGATATGGCCGGCCTGACGAGCGTCGAGGGCGTCGGCCCGAAGACGGTCGGAAAACTGTACGAGGCGCTCGGCGTGTCCGACCTCGACGACCTCGAAGCGGCCGCTCGCGACGGGGAGATACAGGCGGTCAAGGGGTTCGGCGCGAAGACGGAGGCGAACATCCTCGACGGCATCGAGTTCGCCCGCGAGGCGACCGGCCGCGAACTGCTCGGGAGGGCGCGGCCCGTCGCCGACGACCTGCTCACGTACCTCGGTGACTACGACGCCGTCGGGCGGGTCGAACCCGCGGGGTCGATGCGGCGGTGGCGCGAGACGGTGGGCGACATCGACGTGCTCGCCGAGAGCGCCGACGCCGAAGCCGTCATCGACCGCTTCCTCGCGTGGGACCTCGTCGGCGACACCATCGAGGCGGGCGAGCAGAAGGCGAGCGTCCGGGTGAACGGGATGCGGGTCGACCTCCGCGTCGTCGAGCCCTCGGAGTACGGCGCGGCGCTCCAGTATTTCACCGGGAGCAAGGACCACAACGTCCACCTCCGCAACATCGCCATCGACCGCGGCCTCAAGATGAACGAGTACGGGATGTTCGACATCTCGGACGTGGACGACCCCGACGACGGCCCGCGGGCCGGCACGCGCGTCGCCGGCGACACCGAGGCGTCGATGTACGCCGCGCTCGACCTCCCGCTCGTCCCGCCGGAGCTACGCGAGGACACCGGCGAAATCGAGCGCGCCGCCGACGGCGACCTGCCGGACCTCCTCGCGGAGGGCGACCTCCGCGGCGACCTCCACACCCACACCGACTGGTCCGACGGCGACAACAGCATCGCTGAGATGGTCGCGGCCGCGGCGGAACGCGGCTACGACTACCACGCCGTCACCGACCACGCCACCGGCCCCGGCATGGTCGGCGGCGTCGGCGTCGCGGACGACGACCTGCTCGACCAGATTGCCGAGGTCCGCGCCGTCGCCGACAACGCCGACATCGCGGTGTTCACCGGCGTCGAGGCCAACATCGACGCCGAGGGCGGCATCTCCGTCGCCGACGACGTGCTCGACCAACTCGACGTGGTCGTCGCCTCGCCCCACAGCGCGCTCGACCAAGACCGCGAGACGGCCACCGAGCGACTCGTCACCGCGATGGAACACCCCGCGGTGAACATCCTCGGCCACCCGACCGGTCGGCTCATCAACCAACGGCCCGGCCTCCCCCTCGACTACGAGCGACTCGCGGAGGCCGCCGTCGACAACGGCGTCGCGCTCGAACTCAACGCCAGCCCCTATCGCCTCGACCTGAACGGCGAGGCGCTCAAAATCGCCGTCGAGGCGGGCGCGACCGTCGTCATCGACACCGACGCCCACCGACCGGGTGAACTCGACCACGCCCGCTACGGGGTCCACACGGCCCGTCGCGGCTGGGTCGAGACCGCTGACGTGCTGAACGCGCGGTCGGTCGGGGAACTGTCCGACTTCCTCGCGTGACCGACGACGTTGGAGCCGGCCACCCCGGCACGGTCGCCTCGGGCGTCGAGCGAGCCGCGCCCGGCGACACGGCGCTCCTTCTGGACGTGATGCTCGGCAAACTCGCCACGTACCTGCGGATGTGCGGCTACGACGCCGAATACGCGCTCGACGGCGGGGACGAAACAGAAGACGGAGCGGACGGAGCGCGCGACCCCCGAACCGACCCCGGCGACGACAACCTCCTCGCGCGGGCGGACGCCGAGGGGCGCGTCCTCCTCACCCGCGACGTGCGACTGGCCGAGCGAGCCCCGCGGAACGTCCTCCTCGCCGAGCGGGAACCACTCGCGCAACTCCGCGAACTCGAAGCGGTCGGCTTCGCGGTGTCGCTGGACGAGGAGCCGTCGGGGTGTGGCGTCTGTAACGGCCGCGTGGAGGCGGTCGGCCGCGACGAGCCGGTTCCCGACTACGCGCCCGACCCGGGGGAGACGGCGCTGTGGCGGTGTCGGGACTGCGGACAGGTGTTCTGGCGCGGGAGCCACTGGCGCGACGTGGAAACGAGATTGAACGGCGGAGAACAGTAAGCGGAAACGGTCGGGGCGGTCGGGTCAGACGGGCCGTCCGAGTCGTCGACAGACTACTCGCGGCGGCGCGGGAACCACTCGTCGCAGGCTTCCATGTCCTGCATCATCTCGTCGTGGGCCGCGCAGTAGGGCTTGAGCCCGTCGGAGGTGCGGACGTACTCGAAGTACGTGCAGTTGCCGCAGTAGCGGTCGCCGACGGTGGCGTTCGCCGGGCGGTCGGCGTCGGGGTGGTCGGCCGCGCCGGCCGGCGAGCGCGCGGACTCGGTGGACTGGACGGTGTCGACGCCGGAGCGGTTCGTCGCCGCGCCCGCCGAGCCCGCCGACTGAGTCGCGTCCGCCCCGTCGGACGAGGGCGACGCCGAGGGCTCGACGTCGAGCGGGGTGATGTCCTGCGTCGACGCGCCGCCGTCGGTCGCGCCGGCGCTCGCGGTCGAGGTCGACTGGTTCGTCTGCGTCTGGACGTCGCCGTCGGGCGTGCCGCCGAGGAAGCCGATGCCGCCGAGTCCGCCGCCGCCGGAGTTCTCGACTTCGACGACGCGGGTCTCGCCCTTCTTCGTCACCTGCACCGTGGCCGTGCCGCCCGGGTCGTTCCGCGTCTTGAAGTTGGCGACGCCGACGAACAGACACCAGAACGTCGTGACCGTGCCGAAGAAGTAGACGGCGACGGTTTCGAGCGTGAGGTCGGGGAGGCCGGCCCCGCAGGTCGCGCCGGTCCACTGGCACGGGTACGCGTGCGAGAAGAGCGCGACGCCGAGGACGGCGATGCTCGCGCCGATGAGCGACGCGGCGCGGGTTCGACGGCTCGCGGGGAGGACCGCGAGGACGCCGAGGAAGACGGCGGGAACGCCGATGCCTCCGAGGATGCCCCCGAGTTCGCGCGCTTCGCCGAGGGTCGCCCCGCCGGACGTGTACACGTCGGTGGTCGCGACGACGATGCCCGCGACGACGAGCAGCACGCCGAGGAGGAACCCCCCGAATCCCAGGGACAGCCGTCGGAGACTCGGCCCGCCCCGGCCACCGTGGTACGCCTCCGAAAGACTGGTCATGGCCCCGACTACGAAACCAGCCCCTAAAACGATGCGTCAGACGATTGTCTGCTTCTCGACACGTCGCGGGCTATCGATATCGGCGCGTCGTCCCGTCGGCGCGCCGGCGGTGCGTCGCGGTCGCATGCGAATCTCGAAGGGATTATCATGCGCGGTGGCTAACCCTCGCGCATGGCTGACGAGGAAGCAGACGAGGAACCCGCCGTCGAACTCGGCACGGGCGCGTCCGTCGAAGGTGCGCCGCTCGCGCGCGTCGCCTCCCGACTGACGTGGCCCCAAGAAAAGAGCAGCATCCTGAACAAAGAAGGCGACGCGGTCATCCGCACGCCCGACGGCCCCCAGAGCCTCGAAGACGTGCTCGCCGAGGCCGACGAGACCTACTTCGACACGCGACAGGCCTTCCTCGACGACGTGTTCGACATCGTCGGCCGCGACCCGGTCCAGACGGAATAGCGGTGTTACGCCGCCGGCTCGCCCGCCTCCCGTGGCTCTACCGCGCCCTCATCGTCGGGGGCGTCGTCGGGGCCGCGTGGAGCCTCTGGCCGCTTCCCGCCGGCGACCTCACCTACCGCGCGGTCCACGACGCCCTCCTGTTCATCCTCGTACCCGGAGCGCTCGCGCTCGCCCACGGCCGAAACCTCGGCTGGAACGTCGACCGCGCGGCGCTCCGAAACACGCTTTTGCTCGCGCTGTTCGTCCTCCCCTTCTACCTCGTCGGGTCGAGCCTGCCGTCGATTCGGGCGTACTACCCGATGTGGCACACCTCGACCGCGCTCGCTGACTTCCTCCCGCACGCCGCCCAGCAGCTGCTCGTCGTCGTCGCCGCCGAGACGTACTACCGCGGCCTGCTCTGCGTCGGCGTCCGAGAAATCGGTCGGAAGAGCGCCCTCATCAGTCCGATTCTCTACGCGTTTCACCACGTCGGCAAACCCCCGATAGAGATTCTCCTGTCGGCCCCGACGGACGTGCTGTTCGGCCTCGTCGACTACGAGAGCGACTCGATTCTCCCCTCCATCGTCGCCCACGGCGGCGGCCTCATCCTCTTGGACTGGCTCGTGCTCCACCCGCCGCTGTTCCCGCCCGAGCGAGTCGCCACGGCGCTCCAGTGGCTCCCGATTCCGCTGTGAGCGGCGGACGCGACGAGGCGTTCGTGTGGAGTCGATACACTACCATAGCTTTTCCCCGCCGGGGCGTCAACGGGGAGTCATGGCACTCCCAATCGACCCCAGCGCCATCAAACCGGAAGACATCGGCGAGGAACGCGTCGTTCTCGAGATGGAACACGAGGCGGCAATCGAGCGCGTCCGCGAGGCGTTCACCGACGCCGGGTTCGGTGTCGCCACCGAATTTTCGCCCTCCGAGATGCTCAACGAGAAGGTCGACGCCGGCCGCGACCCCTACTACGTCCTCGGCGCGTGTAACCCGAACATGGCGGACCGCGCGCTCGACGCCACCGACAAGAAGATGGGCGGGCTGTTCCCGTGCAACGTGGTCATCTGGGAGGAAAAGCCGGGTAAGCAGGTCGTCTACCACCTGAGCATCATGCGCGTCGCCCGGCTCATCGGCATCGCACCCGACGACGACGAGATGGCCGACATCATCGCGGACACGGGCGAACTCGTCGAGCAGGCGCTCGCCAACCTCGACGCAGCCGACGCGTAGGCGAGATACCGAGCGCCCTCGGGTGGCTCGACTTACACTCCGTCTCGTGCGTCGAGCGCGTCCGCGATGCGCTTCACGTCGCCGCGAATCTTGTACAGCAGATACAGCGCGACGAGCGCCGCGATTACGGGGAGGAGCGCGAAAATGCCGTAGACGAGGAAGATGATGAGCAGTTCGGGACCGCCGGGTACCTGTAACGGAACCATGCGAGAACGTATCGCCCGACTGTCAAAATAGTTGCTCAGGCGAAGTCGAAGATGTCGGTCTGGAGACCGGCGGCCATCGTGGACTTCCGGCGGAGGTCCGCGAGCGACACCGGGAGGTACTCCGTCACGTCGCGGACGGCGTCACCGAACGTCTCGGCGTCGGCCATTTCGCCCTCGAAGGCGTGGCGGATGGACTCGCGTATCTGCCAGACGCCGACCGGCCCCCAGTAGTCGTCGGAGACGTGTCTGATGACGAGCGCCTTCGCCTGTCGGCCGCGCTCTTGGAGGTGTTCGAGGACGCCGAGGCGGGAGGCGTGGTACGCGCCGGCCGTCTCGTTCACGTAGCCGGTCCGGCCCTCGTAGCCCTCGCGGTCGGCCGCGAGGTACATCCCCGCCTCGGGGTCGGGGTTCCAGACGCTCCCCGGCGCTTTCAGCTCGATGAGTTCGAACTCCCAGCGCCCCGGCGCGAGGATGACCCAGAAGGCGTTGCCGATGAACTCGTTGCGGTAGATTTCGACGCCGTCGACGCTCTCTGCGTGTTTGACCTGCCCGCGGAGGTACTGTCCGAGCGTGTCGTCGACGGCGGTGATGGACCACCGCGTCGGGACGAGCCGGCGCTGTTCGGTCTGGCCGAGCGCGCCCGCAGAGAGGATGGTGTTGATGTCGTACACGTCGAAGCCGCGGCGGTAGAGATACGTCATCGCGCCCTCGGCGTTCCAGTCGTCGTCTTCGAGCGTCTTTTGCACCAGTTTGGGGACGTGCGGGTTCTCCGCGAGGTCGGCCGACCGGGCGCGGGCCCGCGGGCCGACGGGGGTCGCCACGTCGTCGGCGCTGGCGTCGAGGTCGAGCGACGGCTTCCCGTCGAGACCGATTTCGACCGTCACGGGACGGTCGGCGATGGCGACCTCGCGTTGCGTCCCGAGGAAGCCGTCCCACGAGTCGGCGACGTTCGTCACCTTCGTCCCGCGATTCGAGTTCAGAAGCGAGGTGCGCCGCTGGAACACGTCGTCGATGCTCACGCCCTCGTCGTACCACGCGGCGCTCGTCTCGAACGAGGCGGCGTCCTCGTCGTGGCCGACCGGCGAGAGGATGCCCGTCGAGACGTTCGGGTAGTTCGACCGACCGACGAAAATCGACGGGGAGACGCCGCCGTACAGCGAGTCCCCCTGCACCGTCTCCTCGAACCGGTCTTGGAACGTTTCGAGGTGGTCGAGGATGCCGTAGGACTTCTCCTCGGCGAGTCGCCGCCGCTCGGCGCGCTCGTCCCGCTCGATGTCCATGTACTCGTCGAGCCGCATTCACCGGACGTGGGTCGCCCGCGGATATGAACCTTCGGCGACGGGTCCGGGGTCAGAAAGGGATGCGACTCGCGCGGGCGACCGTCAGGTGTGGATGCCCATCGCTTCGATCTGTTCTTGGTAGCGGTTGCGGATGGTGACCTCCGTCACCTGCGCGACCTCCGCGACCTCGCGCTGGGTCTTCTTTTCGTTGCAGAGAAGCGACGCGGCGTAGATGGCGGCGGCGGCGAAGCCGGTCGGCGACTTCCCGGAGAGAAGCCCCTGTTCCGCGGTCGTCTCGATAATCTCGTTGGCCTTCGACTGGACCTCCTTCGAGAGGTCGAGTTCGGAGGAGAATCGCGGCACGTACTTCTTGGGGTCGACCGGCCGCATCTCCAAGCCGAGTTCTTGGGAGATGTAGCGGTACGTGCGCCCGATTTCCTTGCGCTCGACGCGCGACACCTCGGAAATCTCTTCGAGGGAACGGGGAATTCCCTCCTTCCGACAGGCGGCGTACAGCGCCGAGGTGGCGACGCCCTCGATGGAGCGGCCGCGAATCAGGTCCTCGCTGAGCGCCCGGCGGTAGATGACCGAGGCGACTTCCCGGACCGACCGGGGGACGCCGAGCGCCGAGGCCATGCGGTCGATTTCGCTGAGGGCGAACTGGAGGTTGCGCTCGCCGGCGTCCTTGGTCCGGATGCGCTCTTGCCACTTGCGCAGGCGGTGCATCTGCGACCGCTTCTTCGAGGAGATAGAGCGGCCGTAGGCGTCTTTGTCCTTCCAGTCGATGGTCGTCGTCAGCCCCTTGTCGTGCATCGTCTGCGTGGTCGGCGCGCCCACGCGCGACTTCGACTGCCGCTCGGAGTGATTGAACGCCCGCCACTCCGGGCCGGGGTCGATGCGCTCTTCTTCGATGATGATGCCGGTCTCCTCGTGAATCAACTCGCCGTCGCCGGTCCGAACGACTTCCTCGGGGTCGAGGTTGTCGAGGTCCAACTCTTCTTCGGATGTCTCGTCGTCCTGTGACTCGTCTCCCCATCGAGTCCGGTCGTGCTCACGCTCCCGCTGGCGGGTAGGCCGTTTCATCGCATTTATATATTGTCTATTTCCTTGCACTTCAACCTTTGGCGGCGTTCGTCGGTGTGTCACCGCGGCCGCAACGACGAACGGAGCGCCTTTACCGAGTCCCCGGCGAGGTGACGGTATGCCGACCGTCGAGTGCGACCCCGACGAAGCCCGACGACGACTCGAAGCCGCGGGCGTGTCCGTCTCGCCCGGAAACACCGACCACGAGCGCTGGCGCGCCGAGCGCGGCGACGCCAGCGCGGTCGCCTACGACGGGAAAGTCGTCGTACAGGGGTCGCGGCCCACCGACCTGCTCGCGCTCATCCGGCCGAAAGGCGGTCGCGCGCACGTCTACTTCGACGGCGCGAGCCGGGGGAACCCCGGACCCGCCGCCATCGGCTGGGCCATCGTAACGAGCGACGGCATCGTCGCCGAGGGTTCGAAGCGAATCGGCGAGACCACCAACAACCGCGCGGAGTACGAGGCGCTCGTGGAGGCGCTATCGGTCGCAGAAGAGTACGGCTACGACGAGGTGGACGTGCGCGGAGACTCGCAGTTAATCGTCAAGCAGGTCCGCGGCGAGTGGAACACGAACGACCCCGGGCTCAAAGAGCGCCGCGTGAAGGCCCGAGAGCTGCTGTCGGCGTTCGACCGCTGGTCGCTGGAGCACGTACCGCGAGAGATAAACGACCGCGCCGACTCCCTAGCCAACGAGGCCCTCGACGATGCCTGAGTCAGAACTCCCCGAAGACGTGGTTTCCGAAGCCGAGCGGCTGACGCGACTGGCCCGCGACGCCGTCGACCCCGACGAGGCCGCGGCGTATCGGTCCGCCCGCGACGACGTCGTGGGCGAGTACGAGTTCCGCGCGCGACACCGCGAGGAAGACGACGTGTTGGTGCTCCACCCCGACGAGTGGGTCGACGACGACGGAATCGTCGACCCGGCGGAGATAGACGACGTTGACCGCGGAATCGAACGCCCGCTGTCGGGGACCGGCGAGGACCACGAGTGGAGCGCGGTCGAAGAACACAACGCGGCGTGCGTCGCGGCCGTCGCCGAGGAACACGGCGCGGCCCACGCGGCGAACGCCCGGGCGTTCGCGGACTTCCTCGGCAACCACTACGTCCGGCGAATCGAGACAGCCGGCGCTCCAGAGGTGCGCGAGTTCGTCGAAGAATATTATCCACGCAACGCGTGGCCGACCGCTGAACAGCGGTCGTTGTTACCGGAGTCGCTCGAGTTGCTCTTCGACGCCGCAGACGCCGAAGTGCCCGAATACAACTGAGCGAACCCCGCGGTTCGTGCGGTGGACGCAGCCGATTACAGCTTGTTTTCGACGAGTTCCGAGACCATCTCGGCGCGCTCGTCGTCGGTGACGAACTTCGCGAGCATCCAGTCGAAGCGGTCGAGGACCGCCTGGAGGCCGTCGTCGGTCAGTTCGTACTGGTTCGTCCGCTTGTCGAGTTCGCTTTTCTCGACGAGACCCATCTCGACGAGGTCGTCGAGGTTGGGGTACAGACGCCCGTGGTTGACCTCGGTGTCGTAGTACGATTCGAGGTGACGCTTGATAGCCAGACCGTACATCGGCTCCTCGGCGAGAATGACGAGGATGTTCTGTTGGAACGCGGTGAGGTCCCGAGCCGCACCGGATTCGTTGCCAATTGTTTGTGCCTCTGACATGCATATGGAAATGTCATCGGCCTATTTAAACTTTGTCAACGCGCAGTCTGTTTCACTACCAATCGAGGTACCATTATACGAAGAAATCGGGGCGGAGCGGACACGAGTGGCGAGTATTGCACACAGACGAGCCACGGGTGAGAACCGAGAGACAGCGCGCGGGAGTCGAGCGGTCATACCCGGGGAATATCTCACACGCATAGCGGTAACGTCGCGGGGTTCTGTCGATAATACCTCTACATATAGAGGGGTTCAAAACCGCCGACGAAATCCGGACGACGGCGATACGAGACTAATCCCGAAAGGACTTTTGCCCGTATCGAGGATGGATTCGGTATGGTGAACCTCTGGGAAGATATGGAGACCGGCCCGAACGCGCCGGACGAAATCTACGCAGTCGTCGAGTGCCTCAAAGGCGAGCGCAACAAGTACGAGTACGACAAGGACATCCCCGGCGTCGTCCTCGACCGCGTGCTCCACTCCAACGTCCACTACCCGTCGGACTACGGCTTCATCCCGCAGACGTACTACGACGACGAGGACCCCTTCGACGTGCTCGTCCTCGTCGAGGACCAGACGTTCCCCGGCTGCGTCATCGAGGCGCGCCCGGTCGCGCTCATGAAGATGGACGACGACGGCGAGCAGGACGACAAGGTCATCGCCGTCCCCGTCGAGGACCCCCGCTACGACCACATCGAGGACCTCGACGACATCCCGCAGCAGACGCTCGACGAGATTGACGAGTTCTTCGCGACCTACAAGAACCTCGAAGCCGGTAAGGAAGTCGAGACGCTGGGCTGGGAGGACAAACAGGCCGCCAAGGACGCCATCGAACACGCGATGGACCTCTACGAAGAGAACTTCGCGTAAGCGACTTCAACCGCGCGCTTTTTTCGACGCCGCCTTCGACCGAGAGCCGCCGCGCCCGTCCGCGGCCCCCGAGAACCGTCCGGGCAGGAGACCGACCGCCGTCGTCGCCACAGATACCCGACAGTTATGGCCGGCGCACCGACCGATGAATTATGCGCATGGGTAATCTTTAGTCCCTGTGTCGGCTACGTTGGGACGAGTATGGCAGCCAAGCAACCCCGCCTCGGGCTTCAGCACCCGACCGTCGTTCCCACGAACTTCACGCCCGCCGACGAGGCGGCCGAAGACGCCGACGAAGCGTCCGACGAAGACGCGTAATCTCGCATTTCTCGCGCGACGACTGCCGAGAGCGACAGCGTCGCCCGCGCCGACGAGAGACAACAGTCGGCCAGAAAACCGGCTATTCCGGCCGCGTGAGGCGTCTGCGGTTCGAATTCGTCTCCTAATCAAGAGGTGCGTCAACACGCCCCATCTATGAGGGAACCCCTTTTTATCTCGCCGCCGTAAGGCGTTGGTAATGCCTATCTGCGACGTGTGCGGCAAAGACGAGAGTCTGCCGTACCGCTGCTCGCGGTGTGGCGGGACGTTCTGTTCCGAACACCGCCTCCCCGAGAACCACGACTGCACGGGGCTCTCCGACTGGGACGACCCCGCCGGCGTCTTCGATAGCTCTTTCGACGATTCCGTGAACAATGAGGGCGGCCGCGGCGGCGGCCTCTTGAGTTCGCTCACGGGCGCTGGCGGCGTGTTCGGCTACTTCCGCGGGAACGTCACCTACCTGTTCCTCGCGCTGATGTGGCTCACGTTCTTCTCACAGCTCGTCTTAGAGCAGTTCCTCGGACTGTCCGACCTCTCGATTAGCGCCTTTTACCTCACGAGCATCCACCCCGAGTACGTCTGGACGTGGGTCACCTCGATATTCGCCCACGGCGGCTTCTACCACATCGTCGGCAACTCCATCGTGCTGTTCTTCTTCGGCCCGCTGGTGGAGCGCTACGTCGGCTCGCGGAAGTTCGCGGCGCTGTTCCTCGTCAGCGGGATGCTCGCCGGACTCGCGCAGGTCGGCTCGTCGATGCTCCTGTCGCCGGGGAGCCTGAGCGCCGTCGTCGGCGCGAGCGGAGCCATCATGGCCGTCCTCGGCGTCTTGACGGTGCTCAATCCGGGGCTCCGTATCTACCTGTACTTCATCATCCCCGTGCCGCTGTGGCTGTTCACGCTCGGGTTCGCCGGCATCTCGGTGTTCTTCTTCGTCAGCCAGAGCGCCGACGGCATCGCCCACTTCGCGCACCTCATCGGGCTCGTCATCGGCCTCGCCTACGGCCAGCGCGTGAAGGGTCGCCGGAGCGTCCCCTCGCAGATGTCGCTCGGCGGGCGCGGCCCCGGCGGTCCCGGCGGTCCCGGCGGCCCCGGCCGCGGTCGGTTCTGAGATGCGGCCGGCCCGTCCCGACCTCGCGCCCCGCCCCGGCCTCTCGCGCGACGAGATGGAGTCGCTCCAGCGCCGCGTCGCCGAGACGGCCGTCTTCGCGGACGACCTCCCGTTCGACCCGGCGGCCGTCTCGCTCGCGTCCACCGAGACGGAGCACCAGACGCTCGCGGAGGCGACGGCGCTTGACGCCGACGCCGACGCCGCCGCCGACTCGCCGCCGCTCGTCGCCGGTATCGACCAGTCGTTTCTGGACGACCGCGCGCTGAGCGCCGTCGTCGTCCTCCGCGGCGGCGAGGTTGTCGAGCGCGCCCACGCCGTCTCCGACCTCGAGTTGCCGTACATCCCCGGCCTGCTCTCGTTCCGCGAGGGCGGCCCCATCCTCGACGCGCTCGCCGAACTCGACTGCGACCCCGACCTGCTCGTCTTCGACGGCTCCGGGCGCATCCACTTCCGGCAGGCCGGGCTCGCCACCCACCTCGGCGTCGTCTGCGACGCGCCGAGCATCGGCGTCGCCAAGTCCCTCCTCTGCGGGACGCCGGACGAGGACGTGAACGGTCGGCCGGAGGGCTGGCGAACGCCGATTCGCGCCGACGACTCGGTCGACGCCGTCGGCGGCCACCCCGCCGGCTCGGAGACGACCATCGGCTACGCCTTCCAGTCGCGGCAGTACGACTCGCGGCCCGTCGTGAACCCGCTGTACGTCAGCCCCGGCCACCGCCTCTCCGCGGCGACGACAGTCGACCTCGTTTCCCAGCTGTCGGGGTCGTACAAGCTCCCCGAGCCGACCCGACTGGCCGACGCGTACGCCGACGAGGCGAAGGCCCAGTACGAAGACTGAGACGATTCCGGGAGGTGTCGCGGCGGGCGACAACCCCAATCGTGGCGAACCGCGTACACTTAACAGCGCGCGGTTCGACCTACCGACGTGCATCAAAAGACGGTCCTCATCACCGGATGCTCCTCGGGAATCGGGCGCGCGACGGCGCTCGACTTCCTCGACGAGGAGTGGGAGGTCTACGCCACCGCCCGGAACCCGGCCGACATCGAGACGCTGGGGGAACGCGGCGCGAACATCGCGACGCTCGACGTGACCGACCAGGGGGACGTCGACCGCGTCGTCGACCGCATCGTCGACGAGCAGGGCCGCATCGACTGCCTCGTCAACAACGCCGGCTACGGCCAGATGGGCCCCGTCGAGGACGTGCCGACCGAGAAGGTCCACGACCAGTTCGACGTGAACGTCTACGGCCCGCACCGACTCGTCCGCGCCGTGTTGCCCCACATGCGCTCGCAGGGCGACGGCACCATCGTCAACGTCTCCAGCGTCGTCGGCCGCGTCGCCTTCCCCGGCACCGGCGTCTACGCCGGCTCGAAGTTCGCCCTCGAGGCGATGACCGACGCGCTCCGAACCGAAGTCGAGGAGTACGGCATCGACGCCGTCCTCATCGAACCCGGCCCGGTCGAGACGCAGTTCTCGAATCGCGTCGAAGCCGAGGTCAACGGAAACGGCGACGAGGCCGACGGCCTCGACCGCTCGGGCGCGTACGAGAAACTCTACAAACTGTTCGACGACTCGCAGGCGCTCGGCGGTAGCGGCCCCGGCGCGATTCCACCCGAACGGGTCGCGGAGGATATCGTCAACGCCGCGAGTTCGACCAAGCCGCGGGCGCGCTACCAGCCCGGCACGGTCGCCCGCGTCGGCGTCCTCGCGCGCTTCCTCCCCGACGCGTGGCGCGACGCGCTCTACGGTTTCGCTCGTAAACTGCCCTGAAACGCGCCGTCGCGGTCGGCCTGCGCCGACGGCCCGCGCTGACGACCTGTTGACCCCGCTCGGCGTTAGTCGAGACAGGTCGCGACGACCCGAAGGGCGTCTTCGCCCTGTACCTGTTCCGCGAGCAGCGGCACCCGCTTCACGTCGCGGCCGCGGAAGAGGTTCGTCGCCGAGCGCAGCGCGTCCTGCTGGACCTGCCACCGACGCTGACAGAAGCCGCAGTTCTCCAAGTCCGGCGACTCTATCCACTCGGGGTCCACGTTTGCCACGTCCTCGACGGACTCCATGACGCGGTTGACGACGAGCGTCTGGACGGGGATGTCGAACTCGTCGAGCCGCGAGACGAGTCGCTTGGACTCCACGACGCTCATCTCCTCGGGAATCATGACGACGCGGAAGTCGGTCCGCGTCGGGTCCCGGAGGACCGCGCGCAGGCGCTCGATGCGCTCGCGGAGGTCGTCGAGGTCCGCCATCCTCGCTTGCGGGTCGTCGGGACCGCCGCCGAACATCCCCTTGAGGTTGTCCATCATGCCGGAAAAGCGCTGTCGCATGCGGGCGATGCGGCCGAGCATGGAGTCCATCAGTTCGGGGAGTTCGAGCAATCGGAGCGTGTGGCCCGTGGGCGCGGTGTCGACGACGACGCGGTCGAACCGCGGGTCGTCCATGTATTCGAGAAGCTGCTGCATCGCCGCGGCCTCGTCCGCGCCGGGCATCGGTCCGCCCATCCCCATCGGCCCGTCGCCGCCGAGGAGGTCTTCGAGACCGCCCATGCCGCCGCCCATCCCGCCGAACGGGGAGTCAGCGTCACCCGAGCCGCCGCCGGCGAAGGGGTTGTCGTCGTCGTACTCGCCGGCGTCGTAGTCGGTCTCGTCGTCGAAGCCCTCGTCCGCGCCGTCGCCGCCGGCGAACGGTCCTTCCATGACCGCGTCGGGGTCGATTTCGGCCGCGTAGAGGGGAATCTCCTCGCGGATGCGACTCGGCTTGTCCGGGACCGGCACGCCGAGCGTGTCGGACAGAGAGTGCGCGGGGTCCGTGGAGACGACGAGCGTCGCGGTGCCGTCGGCCGCGCTGGCGAGCGCCGTCGCCGCGGCCATCGTGGTCTTTCCGACGCCGCCCTTGCCGCCGTAGAGGACGTAGTCGGGCGCGTCGATACCATCGGGGAGGCCCTCGGTGTCGGTCGAGGCGACCTCGTCTGGGTCGGTGACTTCCACCTCGATTTCGGCCGGCCCGTCGTCGCCGGCGTCGTCGTCTTCGTCGGCGTCGGGTCGCTCCGTCGGCTCAACGTCGATGTCCATGTCGGACCCGACACCGCGGGGCTTTGTGTACTTCTCGGTCTCGGAACCGCCGGAGGACTTTTGCCCGGTCGCGCCGGTCCCGACCGCGGCACTACCCCCGCAGATGGCCTCCCCGTCCGCTTTTGTCCCGACCGCCCGTGGTCGGTCGTATGCGCGAGTTCGCATCCGACCCGCCCGAGGAGGTCCGCGCCGGCGACGCCCTCCGCGAGGCGGGCCACACCGTCGCCGTCGCGGAGTCCTGTACCGGCGGCCTCATCGGGTCGCTCCTGACCGACGTGCCCGGCTCCAGCGACTACTTCGACCGCTCGCTCGTCACCTACTCCTACGACGCCAAGCGCCACGAACTGGCGGTCTCGCGGGAGTCGCTGGACGAACACGGGGCCGTCTCCGAGGCCGTCGCCCGCGAGATGGCCGCCGGCGTCCGCGACGTGGCCGACGCGACGTGGGGGCTGGCGACGACGGGCATCGCCGGGCCGGAGGGCGGCCTCCCCGGCAAGCCGGTCGGCACCGTCTTCGTCGGCGTCGCCTTCGCCGCGCCGTGGGGGTCCGGCGACTCCTACGCCCGCGTCGAGCGCTTCGAGTACGACGGGTCGCGGACGCAGGTGAAAGAACGGATTGCGCGCGGGGCGCTGGCGCTCCTCCGCGAGGAAATCGAATCCGAGTCCGTCACGACCGGCTGAGCCGGCCGCACGGCCGCCGTCGGTCGGTTCCGTGGGAAAGCTTTGTATCCCGCCGGACCAGTCTGCATCCATGAACAAGAAGGGACACGTGCTCAACGCCATCCTGTTGGCGCTCGGGCTCGGCGTCATCCTCACCGTGGACCCGCGGTCGTTCGAACCGACGATGGATTCGGCGTTCCTCCTCGCTCAGAAAATCGGCCAACTGTCGCTTCCGGTCGTCCTCGGCGCGCTGTTTCCCGACGTGGACACCGCCTTCGGCAAGCACCGCAAGACGCTCCACAACCTCCCGGTGCTGGTGATATTCCTCGCGTTCCCGCTCGTCTTCGACAACCTCCAGTTCGTCTGGATTGGCGTCGCCACCCATTACGTCCTCGACATGGTCGGCTCGAAGCGCGGCATCGCGCTGTTCTACCCGCTGTCGCCGCAGGAGTACGACCTGCCGACCGGCGTGGCGACCAGTTCGAAACACGCCGACGCGGTGACCGTCGTCGTCACGGTCGCCGAACTCGGCGTTCTCGCGGGCGTCCACTACTTCCTCTTTTCGCTCGACGTGTCCCTCGCGGACGCCGCGGCGTCGTTCACCGCGGTGGTCTGAGGGCGGGGCGGCCGCAACGCTGGCGCGGTCGGGCGCGCTCGAAGATATGTTGCGAATCAGTAGACGCTCACGTCGTCGAACCGGCCGTCGTAGGCGATGTGATTCGGGTGTGTCGGCTCCATCCCCGAGAGCAGGAGTCGGTCGATTTTCCCCCACGAGTTCTCGTAGCCGAGGTGGGCGAACTCGGCCGCGCCGCGGAACCCGTGGGAGACGCCGGTGCGGCGGACGACCCGACGTTCGGCCCCCTCGCGGAGCGCGGCGACGAGGTCGGCCTCGGAGTCGATGTCGCGGTCGAACTCGGTCCACGCCTCACCGACGGTGCCACGGAGGTGCGCGTACGACGACGCGAAGCCGGGCAGCCCCGTCTCGCGGGCGATGTCGCGCCCGCGGCGGTTGTCCCGCGGCAGGGCCTTCGTGTTGTACGTCTCGACGGCGTCGATGTCGTCGCGGCGGGCGGCCACGTCCTCGGCGGTGAGACTCACCGTCAGGAACGTCGGGTGGGGGACGAGCGTCGCCGCGCCCTGCCGGTCGAACTCCGCGAAGGCTCCGTCGAGAGTGATGAAGTCGGGAACGGGGTCCGAGAGCCCGACCGCGAGGACGTGTTTGCGGTCGCGCCACGACCCCGTGAACACCTCGCGGGCGGGGACGACGAGCAGGTCGTCGTCGGAGAATCGCGCCGCGCGGGCGCGAGCGTCGGGCAGGCGGACGAAGTGCGGCGCGTAGACGAGCACGTCGATGCCGCGGGCTTTCGCGCGAGAGACCACCCGCTCGTCGAGAATCTTCACGTGCATATCGACCCGCGTCGTCGTGGTCGCGCTCACACGATACGGTCGGGTCAGCCACCAGTTAGTGGTTGCTATTTGTCGAACGGCGGCCGGTCGAAGAAACGGTTTTGTGGCTCACGGCCGTCGGGGGGAACATGTCCCGGTGGAAGTGCGGCATCGAAGGGTGTGACGGTCGGTTCGAAGACGTGGAAAGCGCGGTCATCCACCAGACGGTGGACCACGAGCGCCACGAGTGCAAGGTGTGTGGGACGGTCGTTCCCGAGGGCTACTTCGCGATTCGCCACGCCTTCGACGAGCACACCCGCGCCGAGTTCGTCCGCGCGTACGACGCCGATTCCTCGGCCGTCCGCATCCGCGAGGACGTGAAAGACGCCGTCGAGGCGGACGCGGACCTCAACAGCGTCGTCGAGACGCTCCGCGAGCGGGGCGCGCTGTAAGACCACGCGAGACCGGCGGGTCGCGGTCGCGGTGGGACGCGACGCTGCTCGCCCGAGACGGCGCTCGTCGGGGACTGTCGGGGGACATGGGAGTCGCCGGGGACGCGCCGCTACACCGCTCGTCACGCGCTGCGTCGAGCCGAAAACTGAGAGAGAAGAACCCTTCGTCGGGGCGGACGCTTACCGCTCTTCGGAGTCGAGGACGCGAATCTGGTCGCCGCGGACGGTGACCGGAATCGGAACCGTCGCCTCGTACAGTTCGACGGTGACCTGGTCTTTCGTCTCGTCGATGCGCTGGACGCGCGCCTTCTCGCCTTTGAACGGGCCGGCGATGAGCTCGACGATGTCGCCCTCCGCGATACCCTCCACGTCCGGCGTCGGCGAGAGGAAGTGCTCGACTTCGGCCATGCTGGAGGTGCCGACCGCGCCGCCGCTCTCGACGAGGCCGCGAGCGTGGGGAATCTCTTCGAGGACACGCGTGACGATGCCGTCGTCGTCGGCCTCGACCATCACGTAGCTCGTGAGCGAGTCGGGCGCGAGGACGGCGTGAATCTGTTCGAACTCCTTCGTCGCGATCATGTCCGCAACCGTCTGCTCCTGGCGAGCAGTGGTCTTCACGGCGAAGATGGGCATCTCAGACCCCTCCGGGGAGGAAGCTCATGACCGCGAAGATGATGAAGCCGAGCAGTCCGACGAGGAAGATACCCGCGCCGGCGATTTTGGAGATTTGGGAGAACTCCTGCCAGGACGGGGTGCTCGCGAGTTTCAACACGCGAACGTAGCTGTTCAGATCGTACTTGACGTCCATGTTGCTGGGGCCTACGGCGTCGGGCTTTTTCTATCTATTGATGCACCGGCGGGTGGGATTCGGAGCCGAACGCGGGCGAAAACGCCGGATTCGACGGCGTGACGCCGCTGTGCGGAACCTGAGCGGAGCGAAAAGGAAGCGCGTCGAGACCGCGAGCGCGGTGCGTGCGGGACGACTCGACTACTCGACGTAGTCGATGTCTTCGAGACGCTCTTCGGCCTGCGCCTGTGCCTCGCCGTTGCGGCCGTAGATTTGGGGCGACTCGACGCCGGTGACGACGATCATCGTCCGCATCATGCCTTCGAGTTCGTCGTCGACGGAGGTCCCCCAGATGATGCGCGCGTCGGGGTCGATGCGGTCGTAAATCTCCTCGACGACGCCCTCGGCCTCCTCGATGCTCATGTCCGAACCGCCGGTGACGTTGACGAGCGCGGAGTTCGCGCCGGAGATGTCCACGTCGAGAAGCGGCGAGCGGAGGGCGGACTTGACGGACTCCTGAGCCTTGGACTCGGAGTCGGACTCGCCGAGACCGATCATGGCGACGCCGCCGCGCTCCATGACGGTCTTCACGTCGGCGAAGTCGAGGTTGACGAGACCGGGCTTGGTGATGAGTTCGGTGATGCCCTTGACCGAGCGCATCAGCACCTCGTCGGAGACCTTGAACGCCTGCCGGACGGGGAGTTTGCCCACGGCGTCGAGCAGGCGGTCGTTCGGGACGACGATGACCGTGTCCGACACGTCGCGGAGCCGTTCGAGACCGGCCTCGGCGTTCGTCCGTCGCACCTCGCCTTCGGCCGTAAAGGGCGTCGTGACGATGGCGATGGTGAGCGCGCCCGACTCGCGGGCCGCCTTGGCGACGACGGGAGCCGAACCGGTGCCGGTGCCGCCGCCGAGTCCGGCGGTGACGAACACCATGTCGGAGCCCTCGATGGCGTCGTAAATCTCCTCTTGGGATTCGAGGGCGGCCTCCTCACCGACCTGCGGGAGCGAGCCCGCGCCGCGGCCCTGGGTCTTCTGCTCGCCCATGAGAATCTTCGTATCGGCCCCGATTTCCACGAGGTGCTGCACGTCGGTGTTGGCGGCGACGAGCTTCGCCCCCTTGATTCCCTCCTCGTGCATCCGGTTGACGGTGTTACCGCCGGCACCGCCGCACCCGACCACCGTGATGTTGGTCTGGAGGTCTTTGAGAACCGCTTTCAGTTCGTCGTCAGTCATCGTCCCGGACCGGTTGATGTTGGCCGCGCCGTCGACCTGAGCCGACTCATCCCCCATGTCCTCGGCCTCGGCCTCGTCAATTGCGTCGCCGACGATAGAGTCCATATTTATGGAGACGGTTTACGGAGGACGACTAATTATCTTTCCCCCTTGCGTCAGACATCTGTCCGACGCGCCGTCGATTCGTGCCGAAACGTGACATGTGAGCCCGCGGCACAGACCGTCTCTCCGGCCGAAATCGGTCGGCCGCCTCCCGATGGCGACTACACCGAGAACTCGACGAGCCGCTCTTTCGACACGTCCTCGGGCGCGACGGTCTCGCCGTCGACCTCGACGGACTGCCCGGCCGAGAGCTTGCCGAACGCCGGCCCCTCGGGGACGCCGAACTCGCGTGCGGCGGCGGGGTCGAAGGCGCGCGTGGTCGCCGTGACCGCCCCGTCGTCGCGGACGACGCTGTCGTATTTCTCGCGCAGCACGTCGCAGAGCCGCGACACGAGTTCGTCGTAGCCGTCGCCCGCGACCGCGGCGCGGCCCACCGCGCGCGTGCCGCCCTCGGTCGTGTGGAAGGCGACGGTGGTCTCGCGGACGGCGGAGAGCGCGGCGTCGAGGTCGATGCCCTGCGCCTCGCCGAGCAGGCCGTCGGGCAGCGAGACGACCTCGTAGTCGTCGGCGTCGACGCGCGCGCCGAAGCGGAGGCCCTCCTCGACGGTCGTCACGTCGGCTTCGAGGGCGGCGACGCGGTCGAGGGGGACGCCCGCGGTCTCGCGGACCCACGTCTCGGAGACGACCCGGAACCCCTCGGCTTCGAGGGCGGCCGCGAGGTCGTCGCGGTCGCCGTCGACCAGCGCGAGGTCGGCCGCCGACGCCTCGAACGCCCGGCGGAGCACGTCGCGGTTGTCCTCGGGCGCGCCCATCGCCTTGAGTTGCCAGTCGGCGGCGATGTGGCCGACGCGCCAGTCGGTCTCGTTGAGGACGCGCTCGAACCGCGGGGCGTAGTGGCCGCCGCCGAAGCCGACGAGTTGGCGGTCCGCGTCGGGCGCGACGCCCTCGATGTCGAGGACGGCCGCCGCGACCGCGCGGGCTCCCTCGGGGTCGCCCCACTGCGCCTCGTCGCTGCCGAGTTCGACGAACATCGAGGGAACCGTCGGCTCGGTCGGACCGTGGTGGGTCGCCTCGATGCCGACTTCGTAGCCGTCGGGGGCACGGTCGCGGAGCGCCTCGACGACGGCGCGCTGGGCGTTGGGGCACGCGCGGGCGAATCGACCGGGGTCGCCGCCGTAGTCGGCGGGGCCGAAGTTCCCGGTGAAGTGCGCGGTCAGAAGCGGGCCGGTCTCGCCGGCGTGCCGGGAGACGACGACGAGGAGGTCGAGGTCGGCGTCGAACGCCGCGGCGGGGTCGTCGAGGTCGATGTGCAGGTCGTCGAACTCGCGGAGTTCGAAGCCGTCCCGGGCGAAGACGGTGCCGCCGCCGTCGGCGTCGGGTCGGTCCCCGTCGGTTCGTTCGTCCCAGTCGGCGAGTTCGAGCAGGTGCTCGCCGATGTGAACCGATGCGCTGTCGGCGCGGCTGACGACGATTCCAATCACGGTACGAGGGTCGCCGAGGGCGGCGAAAAGGGCGTCGGAAGCGGCGAGGGCGGCCGGTCGGTCCTCGTCGCGGCCGGGACCTCGGTCGCGCCGTCGTCGCCGCGGACGCGCCGGTCATTGGCGACCGCGGAGGTCGTGGCCCCGAACTCTCCCGAGACGGGCGCGAGTGACGAATGTCACCGCGACAGACACCGATTACGGGAGGATGAGCCAGAAGAAGACGAGATAGCCGCCGACGAGGATGCCGCCGTCGAATCGGGACACGTTGTGGTTGCGGAGCATCAGCGCGATGACCCCGAAAGTGAACGCGAGGAGCGCCGGGAAGTCCAGCGAGATAGTGCTCGCGGGGACGTTCACGGGGACCATGATGGCGAGGATGCCGAGGACGGCGACGACGTTGTAGATGTTCGAGCCGACGACGTTGCCGATGCTGAACTCCGACTCGCCGCGGACCGCGCTGATGACCGACGCCGCGAGTTCGGGCAGCGACGTGCCGAACGCGAGGACGGTCAGCCCGATGAATCGCGGACCGAACCCGAAGGCTTCGAGCAGTCCCTGCCCGCCCTGAATGAGCCAGTTCGAGCCGACGAACAGGAGGAGCAACCCGAGACCGAGATAGAGCACGTCCTTGAACTGCGCGGACACCTCGTCTTCGTCTTCGATGTCGATTTCGTCCGTGCCGAGGGCGTCGGCCTTCGCGGACCGCGCGCGGTAGAGCAGATAGCCCGTGAACGCGACGAGGATGAGCAGGAGGACGACCCCGTCGGCGGCGCTGAGGTTTCCGTCCATGCCGAGCGCGACGAGCGCGACCGCCGCGGCGATCATAAACGGGACGTGTCGGCGGAGCGTCGTCGTCGAGACGCCCATCGGCTGGATGAGCGCCGAGATGCCGAGCACGAGACCGATGTTGGCGATGTTGGAGCCGACGATGGCACCGAGTCCGAGGTCGGCGCTGTATCCCAACCCGCTCAGGACCGCGACGAACAGTTCTGGCGTCGTCGTCGCGAACGCGACGATAGTCACACCGACGATAGCCGCCCGGAGGCCGAGACCGATTGCGAGTCGGGAAGCGCCCTCGACGAGCGCTTCGGCCCCGAGATAAAGCCCGACGATACCCGCCACGAGGAGCGCGGTATCGAAGGAAAGCAAGGTTGCGAGTGCCGACATACGCGGGAGTAGACCGACGGGAGACCAAAAGCGCGCCGGTACACGGTACGCCCGCGACGAACTCTCACGGGAGCGCGAAACCGGCCGCCTACCGGTCTCGCAAGCGCGGTCCGAGTCCCGGCGGAATCCGACGCGGGCGGGCGAGTTATATCGTCGGCAGGTCACCTCCCGCCCATGCAAGTCTACGGTCTCGTCGGCAACCCGGTCGGCCACTCGCTGTCGCCGCCGATGCACGAGGCGGCCTACGAGGAAACCGGCCTCGACGCGCGGTACGTCACGTTCGAACCCGCCCGCGACGACATCGCGGCCGCCGTCGGCGGCGCGGACGCCCTCGGCGTCTCGGGGCTGAACGTCACCATCCCGTTCAAACAGGACGTGCTCGAACTGGTCGACCCCGACCCGCTGGCCGAACGCATCGGCGCGGTCAACACGGTCGATTTCGGCGGGGAGACGCCGACGGGCTACAACACCGACGCGGCGGGCGTCACCCGGTCGTTCGAGCGCCACGGCGTCGACCTCGACGGGACGGACGCCGTGGTCGTCGGTGCCGGCGGGGCGGGTCGCGCCGCCGCGTTCGCCCTCGCCGACGCCGGCGCGTCGGTCCACGTCGCCAACCGGACCGCCGAAACCGCGGTCGAACTCGCCGCGGCCGTCCCCGGTGCGACCGGCGGCGGACTGGACACGCTCGACCGGATTCGGGAGGCGGACGCCCTCGTCAACGCGACCAGCGTCGGGATGGAGTCGCCCGACGAGACGCCCGTCTCCGCGGAGTACCTCCACGGCGACCTCGCCGTGCTCGACGCGGTCTACACGCCGCTTGAAACGCGACTCCTCCGCGAGGCGGCCGCGGCCGGCGCGGTCACCATCGACGGCGCGTGGATGCTCCTCTTGCAGGGCGTCGAAGCGTTCGAACTGTGGACCGGCCGCGACGCCCCCGTCGAGTCGATGAACGCCGCGCTCCGGAACCACCTCGAAAGCGACTGAGGCCGCCGGTTTTTAAATAACGGGATTGCATAGGAGAAGTTAACATGGGCTTGCTTGACACTATTTCGTCGTTCTTGAAATCCCTCGTTGGTGGCGACTCGTCGTCCTCCTCGTCGGACGGACGTGACGACACGGCGACCGTTACGGTCGAACGCGACACCAGAACCGAGCGCGAGGAGCCGGACACCGAAACCGAGGCCGCGGTGAAAGAGTCGGTCGAGGAGACAGAATCGGCGGACGAGACGGCGGACGAAGAGGCCGACGACGCGGTCGAACCCGAGGCCGACGCGGAGCCCCACGCGGACGACGAGGACACCCGCGACGACGCCGAGGTGGCGGCCGACGCCATCGAGGAAGCCGAACCGGAGGACGAAGCAGTCGAACCGGAGCCTGAGTCCGAGTCCGAGGTCGAAGTCGAAGTCGACGGCGAACCTGAGGTCGAGGGCGAACCGGAACTCGAAGACGAGGACGAGTCTGAATCCGCCGACGAGGACGAGGACGAGGACGAGGACGAGGACGAGGACGAAGACGAACCCGAGGAATCGGACGAAGAAGGGACCGAAGCGGAAGACGCGACCGAGGACGAGGAATCCGACGGCGCGGAGGTCGAAGACGAAGAGTCCGACGACGAGACGGCCGACGACGCCGACGCGCCCACCGTCGACACGATTCGCGGCATCGGCCCGGCGTACGCCGAACGCCTCTCGGAAATCGGCATCGAGACCATCGCGGACCTCGCGGCGGCCGACGCCGACGAGGTCGGCGACGAAATCGACGTGTCACCGAAGCGGGTCCAGCGCTGGATCGACCGCGCCGGCGAGGCGTAACCGACGCGGCTGTTCTCCCGACTGACGACCGCTTTCGACAGCTCGTCGATACGTCGCGAAACCGTTTACCCGGCGGACGGACTGGTGTGGGTAATGACCGCACCGACCGTCGTCACCGACCGCGACGACTTTCGCGCGACCGCCGCGGTCGCGTCACCCGGCGCGCGCGTCCCCGTCGAGGTCCGCGTCGCCGTCTCGGACCCCTTCGACGCCTATCGACGCGCCCGCCGGGATGCCGGCGGCTTCTTCTACGAGACGACCGGCGGGCAACCCGGCTGGGGGGCCTTCGGCGTCGACCCCGCGGAGCGCCTGACCGCTGACGCCCCGACCGACGACGACTGGGGAGACCCCGGCGTCGACACCGCACCGAGCCTCGCCGCGCTCGAATCGTTCGTCGATTCGGAGACGCTCGTCCGCGGCGACTGCGACGCGCCGTACCCCTGCGGCCTGTTCGGCTGGCTCTCGTACGACGCGGCCCGCGAACTCGAATCGCTCCCCGAGCAGACGACCGACGACCGGGGACTCCCGCACCTGCAACTCGGCCTGTACGACCTCGTGGCGTCGTGGGCGGAACCCCGGCCCGACGACGGCGAGACGACGCTTCGCGTCACCTGCTGTCCGGCCGTCGAGGCCGACGAGAACCTCGACGCCGTCTACGACGAAGCCCGAGCGCGCGCGACCGACCTCGCCGTCGAAGCGGTCGAAGGCGACCCCGCGCCCGTCTCCGCGCCCGTCGAGGCCGACGAGGCGACGTTCGAGAGCGCCTGCGGCCGGGAGGCGTTCGCTGATCGCGTCCGCGCCGCGAAGGGGTACGTCCGCGACGGCGACACGTTTCAGGCGAACCTCTCGCAGCGACTCGTCGCGCCCGCCGCGGTCCATCCGGTGGACGCCTACGCGGCGCTCCGGAAGGTCAACCCCGCGCCGTACTCCGGCCTACTCGAACTCCCCGGCGTCGACCTCGTGAGCGCCAGCCCCGAGCTCCTCTTGCGCGTCGAGGGCGACCGCCTCGTCACCGAACCCATCGCCGGCACCCGCCCGCGGGGGGCGACGCCCGAGGAAGACGAGGCGCTTGAGGCCGACCTGACGGCCGACGAGAAGGAGCGCGCCGAACACGCGATGCTCGTCGACCTCGAACGCAACGACCTCGGGAAAGTCTCGGAATACGGGTCGGTCGAGGTGACGGAGTACCGCCGGGTAGACCGCTACTCGGAGGTGATGCATCTCGTCTCGCTGGTCGAGGGGACCCGCCGCGAGGGGACCAGTCTGGCCGACGCCATCGCCGCGGTGTTCCCCGGTGGGACCATCACGGGCGCGCCGAAGCCCCGGACGATGGACATAATCGACGAGCTCGAAGCCACCCGGCGCGGCCCCTACACCGGGAGCATGTTCGCCGTCGGCTTCGACGACCGCGCGGTGCTGAACATCGTCATCCGGACGCTCGTCCGCTTCGAGGACGAGTACCACCTCCGCGTCGGCGCGGGCATCGTCCACGATTCGGACCCCCAACGCGAGTACGACGAGACGCTGGCGAAGGCGCGGGCGCTCATCACCGCCATCGACGAGGCGCTGGGCGAGCGCGCGAACATGACCGTGGGGACGGAGCGATGACGCGCATCCTCGTCGTCGACAACTACGACTCGTTCGCCTACAACCTCGTGCAGTACGTCGGCGAGGCGGTCTCCGAGGCGCGGGGTGGTGACGAGAGCGCGGATGGGAGCAGTTCGGACGGCTCAGACGACGTGCTCGTCTATCGCAACGACGCGCTCTCGACCGACGACGTGCGCGACATCGACCCGGACGGCATCGTCGTCTCGCCCGGACCCGGCACCCCCGCGGAGGCCGGCGTCTCGGTGTCGGTCTTCCGCGACCTCGACTACCCGACGCTCGGCGTCTGTCTCGGCCACCAGTCGCTGTGTGCCGCCCTCGGGAGTCGCGTCGGCCACGCGCCCCACGTCGTCCACGGGAAGCCCTCGCTCGTCGAACACGACGGCGCAGGGGTCTTTTCGGGGCTGCCCGACCGAATCGAAGTCGGCCGCTACCACTCGCTCGCGGTCGAACACGAGGACGTCCCACCCGAGTTGGCGGTGACGGCCTACACGGTCGCAGAGGGGTCCGAGGCCGGGGGTTCGGACGGCGACAGGAGTACCGAGGGCGACGAACCGGCGGTCGTGATGGGCGTCCGCCACCGCGAGAAGCCCCACGTCGGCGTGCAGTTCCACCCCGAGAGCATCCTCACCGATTCGGGGAAGGACATCGTCCGCAACTTCGTCGCGCTCGCCGCGGGCGACGGCCCGGCGGCAGCGGCGTGGGAGGGAGAGCGATGAGCGACGACGGAGTTGGAGACGGCGATGGCGACGCCGACGCCGACACCGGTGGGCGGTCGCTTCGCTACCACGTCGACGGCGAGCTCGTCCCCGCCGAGTCGGCGTCGATTCCGGTCACGGACCGCGGCTTCCTCTACGGTGACGCGGCCTTCGAGACGCTCCGCGCCTACGGCGGCGAGGTGTTCCACTGGGACGCCCACGCCGACCGACTGGTCGAGACGTGCGACGCGCTCGGGATGGACCACGGCCTGTCCGACGACGACCTTCGCGCGCGAATCGACGAGACGCTGGCGGCGAACGACCTCGACGAGGCGTACGTCAGGCTCTCGGTCACCCGCGGCAGTCAGGGTGGCCGCCTCACGCCGGCCGAGGCGGTCGACCCCCGCGTGGTCGTCATCGTGGAACCGCTCTCCCGCGGCGGCCGCGGCTCCGACCCGGTGTGGGACGGCCCCGCGACGGTCCAGACGGTCAAGACCCGGCGCATCCCCGACCGGTCGCTCCCCGCGCGGGCGAAGACGCACAACTACCTCAACGGCATCCTCGCCCGCGTCGAACTCCGCGTCACCGGCGCGGACGAGGCGCTCATGCTCGACGCCGACGGCTACGTCACCGAGGGCGCGACGAGCAACCTCTTTTTCGTCGACGATAACGCGCTCTGCACGCCGAGTCTCGACGGGCCGGTCCTCCCCGGCATCACCCGGCGCGTCGTCCTCGACCTCGCCCGGCAGGAGGGCATCCCGATTCGGGAACGGCGCTTCACGCCGGACGACGTGCGCGGCGCGAACGAGGCGTTCCTCACGAACTCGACGTGGGAACTCCGGCCGGTCGAGACGGTCGACGGCATCGAAGTCGGTGACGGCCCGGTGACGAAACTGCTCTCGCGGCTCTACGACGACTACGTGGAGCGACGCCACTACGGCGGCGACGGGGGCAGCGATGACGCCGACAACGGTGGCGACGCCGACAGCGTCGGCGGCGACGAGAACTGAGAACTGCTGTCGCGCCCGCCGCGCTCGCCCTCAGAACTCGACGTTCGAACTCGAACTCCGGTCGGCCGGGTCGGTCTCGATTTCGCCCTGCCCGACGTAGTCGAACTCGTCGTCCGAGAGGAAGACGTGGTCGCCGTCGACCGTGATATCGAGGTCGTCGAGCACCGCGCCCTCGCAGGGGCCGTAGTTGCAGTAGCCCGTGTCGGCCTCGAAGTACGCGCCGTGATTCTGGCAGATGACCTCGCCGTTGCGCATCGGCGCGCCCGACCCCTTGTCGAGTTTGATGTGCGTCAAGTGCATGCAGTAGTTCAGCCAGCCTTGGATGCCGTCGTCGGTGCGCACGAGGATGGCCTCGCGTTCCTCGGCGTCGGCGTCGTCGGCCGCGCGGACCCGAAAGAGAAAGGTCGTGTCGTCGGGCACGTCGCCCACCGCGCAGATTCGTTCGAGGTCGCTCATTGTGCTCTCGTTGGGTCGGGGTCGAAAATCTCCTTCGAAAGCGGTCAACTGGTGGGCAGTCGCTCTTGTTGTGAGAAAGGAAGGGGGATTTGAACGACGCGACTCTCGCTTCGCTCGATTCTCTGGTTCAAACTACCTGTTGCGATTACCACGGAAAACGGGCCGCCGCAGCGCGATAAACCGCCCCGCTTGGGGCGTCGTTTTCAGGAGAATAGCGGGAGGTAGATTTGAACCCCGGTCGCTGACGCTCCCCGGTTCAAATCTACTGCGCTATGAGGCCGACCTCGTGGGCCGCGCCGAGCCGAGACTCGGCGCTTAGGAGTTGAGGTCGGCAAAACCATAGCGGGAGGTAGATTTGAACTACCGATCTCCGGGTTATGAGCCCGGCGGAATCTCCTGGCTATCCCATCCCGCTGAATCAACAAACGAGTCTGCTATTGTTAAGACTTCTGTTTCGGGAGCCGTGTGTCAATTTTCACCGTGAGTCGCGCTGACTCGAACGGGTCGCGATGCGCCACGTGAACAGGCTTTCTGCGACGTAGTTCAGGAGCATCGACGCGCCGATAGCGAGGGGCAGCGGGATGAGTTCCCAGAGGTCGATACCGGCGACCTGAATCGACAGCGGTACCTCCCCGAGCGCCCGGACGACGAGCACCTGCACGAGGAGGCCGCCGCTCCGCACGAGGTTCGACTTCACGAAGCGCCGGACCTTCGCGGTGAGGAGGTCCGAGCCCGCGCCCGCGAACGTCCAGCGGTCGTTGATGACGAACATGACGACGATTGCCAACTCCGCGCCGGCGAGCTTCGCGAGTTCGTTGGCGACGCCGAAAAAGACGATGAGGAGACTGCTCAGAGAGAGGTCGAACACCGCGCCGACCGCACCCACGGAGGCGAATTTGCCGAAGCGAGTGCCGGAGACGAGCGCCGAGAGCCGGTCAGTCATCCGCGACCTCCGTCGAGAACTGCTCGACGAGGGTCCGTTCGTCGCTCCGCGCGTCGATGAGTTCGTGGAGGCGGTCCTCGCGAATCGTCCGGGCGCGGTGGCGCGACCGGAGCAACCCGCGGGCCATCTTGACCGTCGTGTCGACCGGCGAGACCGTCGAGTTCGGCTGGTCCTCCCAGACGACCGGCACCTCGGCCACGCGGTGGCCGAACGCCCCCGAGACGGCGATGAGTTCGATGTCCCACGCGAACCCCGGCTCGTACAGGTGGGTCCGAACGTCGTTCCACGCCGCGGCGGTGACGGCCTTCGCGCCGCACTGGTAGTCGTACAACGGGACCTCGGTCAGGTGGCGGGCCAGCCACGCGAAGCCGTCGCCGAGGTAGCGCCGCGCGACCGTCTGATGGGAGGCGACGGTCGCGTTCGGGTGGCGGCGCGACCCTACGGCGAGGTCAGCACCGTCGCGGACGGCGGCGACGACATCGGCCATCGACGCGGCCGGCGTGCTCCCGTCGGCGTCGGCGAACGCGAGGATATCCGTGCGAAGCGATTCGAACCCGGCGGTGATGGCCGCGCCCTTGCCGCGGCGGGCGTCGACGTCGTTCACGCGGGCGACGGCGGGGAGGGCGTCGAGGGCGTCGAGCGTCTCGGGCCGCGGCGCGTCGAGTTCGACGCGGACCGCATCGGGGTCCAGCGACTCGACGAGGGCGTGGACGTAGGGGACCAGACGCTCGGGGTCTGGTCGATAGGCGGGGACCACCACCCCGACAGACTGCGACATGCACGACCATTCACTCAATGGGGTAAAAAGCGAACCGCTCTGGCCGCACCGGCCATCACAAAACGTATTGCATCCGCGGCGCAGTCAACGGATAGATGGAGTACGCCCTCGTTGTCCGGTGGTTACTGCTGTTCGCAGCCCTCTGGGCGGTCGGCCTTCCCCTCTCGGCCCGCCTGTTTCGCCGCCTCCCCGGCCGCGGCGCCGGACTCGCCCTCCCCGTCTCGCTCGTCGCGTTGACCCTCCCAGCCTACTACGTCGGCCACCTCTCGTTCGGCCCCGTCGCCCTCGTCGCCGGCGTCGGGACGCTCCTCGTCGCGTCCGCGGTCGCGGGCCTCGACTTCGGCGCGCTTCGCCGCGGCGACCGCCGACTCGCACTCGGCCTCGACATCGACCGACGCGCCGTCGCCGACGCGGCCGCGGTGTTCCTCGTCGCCTTCCTGTTCGCCGTGGCGCTCCGCGCGCTCGACCCGGCGGTCCACGCCGGCGGCGGCGAGAAGTTCCTCGACTTCGGCCTCCTCCAGTCGCTCGCCCGCGCGTCGGTCCTCCCGCCGGAGGATATGTGGTTCGCCGGCGAGCCGGTCCGCTACTACTACGGCGGTCACCTCGCGTCGATTCTCCTCGCGCGGCTCACCGCCACCGACCCGTCGTTCGCCTACAACCTCGCGCTCGCCGGCTTCTTCGGGGTCCTCGTCACTGCGGCGTTCGAACTCGGGCGCGGCGTCGCAACTGCCGCGGGCGCGAACGGTCGGCTCGGCGGCCTGCTGTCGGCGTTCTTCGTCGGCTTCGCCAGCAACCTCGTCACCGCGGGGCGGTTTCTCCTCGCCGCGCTCCCCGAGGGGTTGCGCCGGCCCGTCGCGCGGGCCGTCGCCGAGCGGTCGCAATACACCGTCGAGCAGGTGCTCGCCGGGGCCTCGAACTTCTCGTACTGGAGCGCGAGCCGCGTGATTCCGGGCACCATCAACGAGTTCCCGCTCTTCGCGTGGCTCAACGGCGACCTCCACGCCCACATGATGGGCACGCCGTTTCTGCTCCTCGCGGCCGGCCTCGCCTTCGCGTACTTCCGGACGCCTGAAGAGGCGGTCGGTGAGCGCCGACGCCTCGTCGCCGCGACGACGCTCGTCGGCGCGTTCCAAGTCGTCGTCGACACGTGGAGTTTCCCGTCGGTGTTCGGCGTGCTGTTTCTCGGGATAGTCTTCGCGCCCGCACGCCCGTGGACGTTATTTCCGGGGCGAGAGCGCGTTCGCTCGGCCGTCGGCGGCTCGGCGGTCGCGGGCGAACTCGCCCGCCTCGGCGGCACGGTCGCGGCGGTCGGACTCGCGGGCGTCGCCGCCACCGTCCTCGCCAGTCCGTTCCTCCTCGGCGCGGTCGCGGGCGGGGGAAGCGCCCGGACGGTCGAGCTTCTGTCGCCCGACCAGCGAAGCGGGTTCGGCGCGCTGGCGCTCGTCCACGGGGCGTTCCTCGCGGCGTTCGCGGGCTACTACGTCCGCCGCCTCGGCGCGCAGGACGGACTCGGCGGGCGCGAGTGGGCCGTCCTCGTCGGGAGCTTCGCGGCGCTGACCGTCGTCGCGGCCGCCCAGTCGTTCGCCGCGCTCGCGCTCGTCGCGCCCCTCGTCGCCGTCGGCTGGGTGCTCCTCCGGTTCGCCGACGACCCGCGGTTCGAAACGGTGCTCGTCGTCGCCGGCGCGGGCCTCGTGATGCTCGTCGAACTCGTCTACGTGAACGAGCAGGCCGGGCCCGGGCGGATGAACACGGTGTTCAAGACGTACATGCAGGTGTGGGTGCTCTGGGGGAGCGTAATGGGGGCCGTGTTGGCCGGCTTCGTCGGCGACGCGGTCGCCGCGAGCGACGTGTCGCTCCCGAGGGTCGACCTCGGCGTCCGCGGAGGCGCGGTCAGCGCCGTCGGCGTTGGCTTCGTCGTTCTCCTCGTGGCCTCCACGTCGGTGTACGGCGGGCTGGCCGTCACCGAACACACCGGCTCGGCCAGAGAAGAGGCGACGCTGGACGCGACGGCCTTCGCAGACTGGCGGCACGAAAACGAGTCGACGGCCATCGCGTGGCTCGACGAGACCGTCGAGGGCAACCCGACGATGCTCACCGCGCCGGGGACGAAGTGGTCCGAGGCGGTGACAGACAAACGCGAGGACGTCATGTACGACTGGCGCGGGAATCCCGAATCGAGCCTGACGGGCGTCCCGACGGTCGCCGGCTGGGCGCACGAAGTCGGCTACCGCGGCCCCGACGCGTACTACGACCGCGTGCGCGACGTGGACGCGATGTACGTCGGCAACGAGTCGACGCGGGCGCGGCTCGTCGAGCGCTACGACGTACAGTACGTGTGGGTCGGGCCGGGCGAGCGCGCCCGCTACGGGGAGATAGAGACGGACGTGGCGTGGCTGACGCCGGTCCACCGGTCGGGGTCGGTCGCGGTCTACGAGGTAGAAGAAGCGAGACTACCTTAGGCCGCGCCGCGCTCGCGGACGACCTCGACGGCCTCGGCGTCGACGCCCTCGGTTTCGAGCCAGTGCGGGACGAACTCGCGCTTTTCGAACGTCTCGCGCTCGTCTTCCGTGCCGGCGGTACACCACAGCTGGACGCGGTCGGGACCGTGCCAGTCGCCCTGCCGGTCGACCGAAAACAGGACGTACTCCTCGCCGTCGTACTCGATGACGCCGTCGCGCCGGACGCCGGGGTCGCCGTGGATGATGAGCTTCTTCATGTGCCGGGATTGGCACAGTCACCGCTTAATCGCTTCGGCTTCCGGCGTGCGGTGTGCGACGGGGGAGACCGCGGACGGTGCAGTCACCGTGGGCTGCCCACACGTAACACGGCGAACGCCCGGTCACGGCGGGTTCAGGGGCCGCGTCGAACCAAACGGGTTTTAACGGGCCACACCAAAACCCACCACAAGGTCGATATCTATGCAGATGCCACGCCGTTTCAACACGTACTGCCCGAACTGCAAGGGTCACCACGAACACGAAGTGGAGAAGGTCCGGACGGGACGCCCGACCGGAATGAAGTGGAACGCCCGTCAGACGCGACGCGGCAAAGCCACTATCGGTAACGCCGGTAAGTTCTCCAAGGTGCCCGGTGGCGACAAGCCGACGAAGAAGACCCACCTGAAGTACATCTGTTCCGACTGCGGCAAGGCCCACATGCGCGAGGGCTGGCGCGCCGGTCGCCTGGAGTTCCAGGAGTAAATCATGGCAGGAAACTTCTACAAGGTCGCGTGCAGCGACTGCGAGAACGAACAGGTCGTCTTCGGAAAAGCCTCCTCGGTCGTCAACTGCGCCGTCTGCGGGACGACCCTCGCCACGCCGACCGGCGGCAACGCCGAGTTCCACGGCGAGGTCGTCGAGACGGTCGAGCGTCGCGACAGCGACGAACTTGAGGCGTAACTCCCTGGAGGACCTCGTATGAAGTACAGCGGATGGCCTGACCCCGGCGAACTCGTCGTCGGAAAGGTAGACGACATCGCGGACTTCGGCGTCTTCGTCGACCTCGAAGAGTACGAAGACAAACGCGGCCTCTGCCACATCAGCGAGGTCGCCAGCGGATGGATCAAGAACGTTCGCGACCACGTCCGCGAGGGACAGACAGTCGTCGCTAAAGTGCTCGAAGTCAACGAGAGTTCCCAGCAGATAGACCTCTCGATTAAGGACGTCAACGAGCACCAGCGCAAAGAGAAGATTCAGGAGTGGAAAAACGAGCAGAAGGCCGACAAGTGGATGGCGCTGGCGTTCGGCGAGGACATCGCCGACGACCGCTACCAGTCCATCGCCAACGCCCTGCTCGCGGAGTTCGAGTCGCTGTACGACGGCTTCGAGCAGGCCGCGATTCACGGTATCGAGGCGCTCGACGGCGTCGAACTCGACGACGACGAACTCGAAACCATCGTCGAGACCGCGCGTCAGAACGTGTCGGTCCCCTACGTCAACGTCACCGGCTACGTCGACCTGCGCTCGCCCGCTGGCGACGGCGTCGACGACGTGAAGGAGGCCCTCAAGGCCGCCGAGGGCGACGGCGAAATCGGCGACGAAATCGAACTGTCGGTCACGTACGTCGGCGCGCCCGAGTACCGCGTCAAGGTCAAAGCGCCCGACTACAAGACCGCCGAGACGGAGCTCGAATCGAGCGTCGCGCGGGCCCGCGAAGCCATCGAGGCCGCGGGCGGCACCGCGGAGTACCACCGCGAACGCAGCGGCGACGAAGAGTAATCGAATGAAATCAGACATCCGGGTGTGCAGCGCGTGGCGCGACCGCCACGACCGCCCGGTGTACTCGCTTTCTGAGACCTGTCCGGAGTGCGGCGCCGCCACCGAGAACAGCGCGCCCGCACCCTACAATCCCGAGGACCCCCACGGCGAGTACCGCCGCGCGCGGAAGCGCCGCCTCGCCGAGGAGTCGGAGTAGCCTCCGTCTTCGGCTACCGACGCTCTCTTAACCGGCGCGGCCGCCACTACGTGCATGGACGACATCGAAATCGAGGCTGTCGAGGAGGTCGACCTCACCGACCCAGTCCTCATCGAGGGGCTGCCGGGCGTCGGCAACGTCGGCAAACTCGCCGTCGAGCACCTGCTGGAGGAGTTCGAGGAGGCCACGCTGGTCCGCCGCGTCTACGCCGACGCGTTCCCGCCGCAGGTGAGCATCGACGAGGGCGTCGCCGAGCTGACCCACGTCGCGATTCACGCCGTCGAGACGCCCGGCGAGGGACCGGACCTGCTGCTTCTCACGGGCGACCACCAGGCGCAGTCGAACGAGGGCCACTACCACCTCACCGACACCTTCCTCGACATCGCCGAGGAGTTCGGCGTCGAGCGCCTGTTCGCGCTGGGCGGCGTCCCGACCGGCGAACTCGTCGACGAGCCGTCGGTCCTCGGGGCCGTCGCCGACGAGTCCCGCCTCGACGAACTCGACGAGGCGGGCATCGAGTTCCGCGAGGGCGAACCCGCCGGCGGCGTCGTCGGCGTCTCCGGCCTCCTTCTCGGCCTCGGCGGCCGCCGCGGCCTCGACGCGACCTGCCTGATGGGCGAGACGAGCGGCTACCTCGTCGACCCCCAGAGCGCGCAAGTCGTCATCGAAGTCTTACAGGACCTCCTCCAGTTCAGCGTCGACTTCGAGTCGCTCGAAGAGCGCGCAGAGGAGATGAAGGAAGTCGCCGCGAAGATTCAGGAGATGCAACAGCAACAGCAAGGGAGCATCGCCAGCGACGACGACCTCCGGTACATCGGCTGAGGCCGCCTCGGCCCTCGCGGCCCGTCTCGTTTTCAGCCCGGAGAGTCAGGCTTCGATGATGTCGTCGTCCGCGAACTCCGGGACGACGATTTCGCCGTCGAGCGACTGCACCGCGCGGCCGCCGACGCGTATCTCAGCGCCGACCTGCACGCGGACGGTTCCCGGTCGGTCCACGAAGTGGCCCTGTTCGAATCGGAGTTCGTCGGGCATCGAGTCGAACGCGCCGACCTGCCGGAGGTACGCGCCGCACGCGCCGGCGGCGGTTCCGGTCGCGGGGTCCTCGGAGATGCCGATGCCGGGAGCGAAACACCGCGCGTGAAGCGTGGAGTCGCCGTCGATAGCGTCGAAGGTGTAGGCGTAGACGCCCGCCGCGTCGTGTTCGGCCGCGAGGTCTGCGATGGCGGCGTCGTCCGGGTCCGCAGCCGAGAGGTGTTCGAGGAAGTTGACCGGGACGACGAGGAAGGGAAGCCCGGTGGAGGCGACCGCGACGGGGAGGTCAGCGCCCACGTCGCGGAGGGCGGCGTCGTCGACGCCGAGCGCCGCCGCGAGGCGGTCGTAGTCGACCTCCAAGGGCCGGACCGTCGGGGCGTCCTGCGTCATCCACACCTCGCCGAGGTCACCGAGTTCGATGTCGAGGGTGCCGACGTTCGTCTCCAAGGTGTGCGTCCCCGGTTCGAGGTCGCGTTCGGCCGCGAGGTGGGCGTGGGCCGCGATAGTCGCGTGGCCGCAGAGGTCGACTTCCTGTTGGGGCGTGAAATAGCGGATGCGGCGGTCCGCGGCGGCCGACGAGCAGACGAACGCCGTCTCGCTCGCGCCGAGTTCGGCGGCGATGGCGCGCATCTGTTCCGCGTCGAGTCCGTCGGCGTCGGGGACGACTCCGGCCGCGTTACCGGACAGCGGTTCGGTCGTGAAGGCGTCGACGAGGAGGGCGCGTCGGCTATCCATGGAAAGGCGCACTACACGGCGATGTATCAAACCAGCGGGTCGGCGGTCGGGTCGTATGAGAAGGGAGGAGGGCGATACGAGCGGGCGCGGTCCGGGCGCGAGTTGGTCGACCGCGACCGATTCACGCGCGGGTCCACCGGACGCGGCCGCTCGTTTGAGCTGCGCCGTCGCCCTGCATCACTTCGCGCATGTTCATACAGGCTGGACACCCGACGACCTCGTCCATGTCGTTGCCGAAGACGCGGACGAAATCGCGGGAGACGAACTCACCACAGTTACCACACGTGTGCATTCTATTTCACCTACAAATCCGCATACTCCGGCACTCGATATAACTATGTCCCTTGTTAACATGCGTTAGTATCCGCCTGAACGTCTGGTTCTCCGGTTAGTCACCGAATAACGTCGGTTCGGGGGGTTTTGGCACGCCGACACACGGGCGGGCCGAGTCGTACAGATTAAAGGGCGTCAGGCGCGGCAGTACGCACGGTGAACGGAAGATATGGGCGACCTCCCCGACGAGTTTAACTGTACTATCACGAACTGGGAGTACATCTACGGCCTCTGCCGCGACGTTTCCGACGAGGTCAAAACATCCGAGTTCGAACCCGACGTCATCGTCGCGTTGGCCCGCGGCGGCTGGTTCGCGGGCCGGTGTATCTGCGATTTCCTCGGGCTGGACGACCTGACGAGCCTGAAGATGGAACACTACGTCGGGACGGCCCAGAAGTCGAACGAGCCGGAGGTCCGCTACCCGATGCCGGAAGGCAGCGTCGAGGGCAAGGACGTGCTCATCATCGACGACATCGCCGACACCGGCGGCTCCATCAAGCGCGCACACGAGTACGTCAACGAGCGCAACGCGGGCGAGGTCCGGACCGCGACGCTCCAACTCCTCCAGACCAGCGAGTTCGAACCCGACTACGTCGGCGAGCGCCTCGAAGAGTGGGCGTGGGTCGTCTACCCGTGGAACTTCATCGAGGACATGATAGACCTCACCTCGGGCGTCATGGCGAAAGCCGACGACGACACGTTCGAACTCGAAGACATCCGCCACTACCTCGCGGAGTTCCACGACGTGGACCGCATCGAGATGGAAATCGCCCAACCCGACCGGATGCCGGAAGTCATGTCCGAGATGGAGCGCCGCGGCTACGTCGAGTCCACCGGCGACGGCGCGTGGCGTCTCCTCGAAAACGACGGCGTCGGGGCCTGAAACCGGCTCGTTCGGTCCGCCCGGCTTCGTTCGACCTCGCGCTCCTTCTCGGGTCCGCTTCGACACCCAGTTTCGGCTGTCTCTCCGGCCGCCCGCGTCCGAGTTCCGTCGGGACTCGCTCGAAGCGAAACGTTCGTTTGCGTGACGCGCTTCGGCACGCGCATGTCGCTGTTTTCTATCTTCGCCGGCGCGCTCCTGCCGATTCTCGCCATCGGCGCGGTGGGCTTTCTCCTCGGTCGCGTCCGCGACGTGGACCCCGAACCGCTCAACACGGTCACGGTGTACGTCCTCGCGCCGGTCCTCGTGTTTTACAGCCTCGCGACGACCGAACTCGCCGGCGAGACGCTGGCCGCCCTCACCGTCGGCGTCGTCGCCTACCACGTCGCCATGCTCCTCGTCGCGGGCGGCGTCGCCCGACTCGCGGGGATTTCCGACCCCCTCCTCGGCGCGCTCGTCCTCGTCGCCGCCTTCCCGAACTCGGGGAACTACGGCATCCCCGTCAGCTCCTTTGCCTTCGGCGATACCGGTCGCTCGACGGCCGTCGTCTACCTCGCCGTCCAGAGCGTCCTCATCTACACGCTGGGCGTGTACATCGCCGGACGGGGAACCGACCGCGGCGACGCCCCGCCGAGCTGGCGCGTCGGCCTCGAACGCATCGTCCGCATCCCGCTCGTCTACGCCGTCGTCGCCGCGCTCGCGGCCCGGTGGCTCGGCGTCGTCCCGCCGACGGGCGTTCCCGCGATGGAGACGCTCAGACTCGTCGGTGACTCGTCGATTCCGATGATGCTCCTCATCCTCGGCATCCAGCTCGCAGGGGCCGACCTCGGCTCGACGCTCTCGGAGGTCGGCGTCGTCGCCGCGCTCAAGATAGTCGTCGCGCCCGCGGTCGCGGTCGGCATCGCCCTCGTCGCCGGCTTCGGCGACCCGACGGTCGCGCGGACGTTCGTCCTCGAATCCGCGATGCCCGCCGCGGTCACGCCGCTCATCCTCGTCGCGGAGTTCGGCGACGCCTCGGGGACCGGTTCGGCCACCTCGCTCGCGGAGTTCGTCTCCGCGGCCGTCTTCGCGACGACGCTTCTCAGCGTGCCCGCGCTCTCGGTGCTCATCTACCTGTTGGACCACGGCTTCGTGGTGTAGCGCCCGTTTCGCCACGATTTTGTGCGCCCTCCCCGACGTTCGAGTATGAAAATCGGATTCATCGGTGGCAGCGGTATCTACGAGGCGCTCCCGCTGGAGAACACCCGCGAGGAACCCGTCGAGACGCCGTTCGGCGAGCCCTCGACGACGCCCATCGTCGGCGAGTTCGGTGACACCGGCCGCGAAGTCGTCTTCCTCCCCCGACACGGCCCGGACCACCAGCACTCGCCGACGACGCTCCCCTACCGCGCGAACATCTTCGCGCTCAAGAAACTGGGCGTCACGCACGTCCTCGCCAGCAACGCCGTCGGCAGCCTCAAAGAGGACCTGCCGCCGCAGACGCTCGTCGTCCCCGACCAGATTTACGACCGCACGAAACACCGCCCGCTGACGTTCTTCGACGAGGGTATCGTCGTCCACCAGCCCTTCGCGATGCCGTACGACGAGGAACTCGTCTCCATCCTCGCCGAGGCCGCTGAAGAGGCGACCGACGCGCAGGTCCAAGAGGGCGGCACCTACGTCTGCATCGAGGGCCCGTCGTACTCCACGAAGGCCGAAAGCGAACACTACCGCGCGCAGGGCTGGGACGTCATCGGCATGACGACCATCCCCGAGGCCAAACTCGCCCGCGAGGCCGAGATGGCCTACGCGACCATCACCGGCGTCACCGACTACGACGTCTGGAAAGACGACAGCGAAGTCACCCTCGATGAGGTGCTGAAGAACGCCGCCGCCAACGAGGAGGCCATCAAAGAGACCGTCGAGGCCGCCATCCGCAAGATTCCCGACGGCCACGAGACCGACAGCCACTCGGCGCTCGACGGGACCATCAACACGCCCGACGAGGCCATCCCCGCCGAGACGAAAGAAAAGCTCGCGCCGCTCATCGACCAGTACATCGACTGATTCGGCCGTTCAGTCGTTCAGTTCTGCGGATTCGTCCGAGTCGCCCGTCGGCTCCGCGACCTCGCGTTCGCCGCGCGCCGCCTCGTCGCCCGGCGAGAACTCGACCGCATGACAGCGCGTGCAGTACTCGTTTTCCCCGCGGTCAGTCGTCGCAAGCGGGATACCCGCGACGACGAACTGCGTGCTGAACTCCCGGACGACGCCCCGGTCGTCGGCCTCGCCGCAGACGACGCACTCGCGGACCGCCCGCGGCGACGTGACCACCTCGCGGACGCGACCGAACGAGGTCGGACTGTACGAGACGTAGCCGGGGAAGTAGCAATGCAGCCAGAAGATGGGGAAGAAACACAGCACCGCCAACGGCCAGATGACCGACTGAGGGAACACGATAGCCGCCGAAATCACTGCGAACGTCACCGACGTGACGAGCGAGACCGCGACCGTCAACCGTCGGAGCGTGCTGGAGAGCAGGGTCGGACGAGGCACGTCCGAGAGTGACGGCGGGCCGGATAAAATAGCTAGTCGTCGGCGACGGCCTCGGCTTCGAGTTCGGGGTCGTCGCTGTCGGCGTCGTCGGCGTCGTCGGCGTCGAACACCTCGGGGTTCCGAATCCAGAGGTCGCCGAACAGGTCGTCCTGCTTGAGGTAGACCGTGCCCCGGTGGGACAGAAACAGGAGCGCGAGATAGGTCGTCATCACGGTGTCGGCCACGTCGCGTATCTCGGCGAACAGCACCTCGTCGCGGCCCTTCTCGTAGTGGGTGGCGAGCACGTCGCCGACGGCTTCGACGACCGCCTCGATGTCCTCGTTGTGGGCGGTCCCGGTCACGTCGTCTTCGGTGGGTTCGCCCGCGCCGCGCATCTCGCCGGGCGTGTGGTAGTCGAGCGTCTGCGTCCCGCGGGAGAAGCCGCGGGGCGACTCAGAGGTGTCGTACTCTCGGCGGCGCTTCCACCACGACCCGCGTTCGACCTCCCGGAGTTCGCGGACGAGTTCGTCCAGCGTTTCGGGCGACCCGCGGGCGTGCTTGCGTTCGAGCCGACGGTCCATCTCGTCTTCCAGCGCGTCGATTGGGTCGAACCCGGGAGGCCCCTCGCCGTCGTCGCCGGGGTTGCCCTCGTCGCCGCCGCTCTCCAAGGCGAGTTCCCACGGTTCGAGTTCCTCCTCGTCGGGTTCGTCCAGGGCGAGGAGTTCGTCCGACTTCATGCGCAGGAGGACGCTCGCGTAGAACAGCGCCCGGCCGGTCGTCCGGAGGTCCATCGCGTCGAGGCGGTTCAGGAACGCGTCCGTGACCTCCACGATGTCGATGTCCCACGGGTCGATGGTTCCCTCCTTGGCGAGTTGGACGAGGAGTTCGACCGGTTCGACCTCGTCGTCGTCCGACTCGGAGACGTCCTCCGGGAGTACCTCGTCCATCGCGTCGGGTTCGGCGGGGGCGGCGTCTGCCTCGGAGTCGGGCGCGGCGTCGTCGCCGGCGAACGAGAAGACCCCGTCGTCATCGTCGTCGCCGTCGCTTCCGTCTCGCTCGCCGCGCCCGCGAGAGAGGTTCAGTTCGGGGATGTCGTCAGTCATCCGCCGGAACCTCCGCTTCCACGTCCGCGTCGGCCTCGCCGCCGTCACCACCGTCCGCGTCGTCGTCGGGGCGGTCGCCGCCGTCGGAGTCGCCGGAGTCGTCGCCGCCCGAGCCGTCCGCGTCGCGGCCGTCACCGCCGTCGCTTCCAGCCCCGCCGTCGCCGCCGAACTGGATACCCGTGACCGCGCTGACGTTGTCGCCCTGCATCGTCACGCCGATAGCGCGCTCGGCGCGTTCGAGGAGCGCAGAGCGGTGCGAGACGACGACGAACTGGGCGTCGCCCGCGAGGTCGTCGACCATCTGGCCGACGCGCTCGGCGTTCGCGGCGTCGAGGAAGGCGTCCACCTCGTCGAGCGCGTAGAACGGCGCGGGGTTGTGGCGCTGGATGGCGAAGATAAACGCGAGCGCCGTCAGCGACTTCTCGCCGCCGGACATGGCGTCGAGGCGCTGGATGGGCTTGTCGCCCGGCTGGGCCTTCATCGTCAGGCCCTCCTCGAAGGGGTCGTCGGGGTTCTCTAACTGGAGGTGCCCCGTCCCGTTCGACAGGCGCTCGAAGATGTCCGTGAAGTTCTCGGCGATGGCGTCGAACGACTCCATGAACGTCGCCTTCTTCTGGGACTCGTACTGGTCGATGCGGTCGGCGATGGCGTCGCGCTCTTCGACCAGCACGTCGCGGCGCTCCTGGAGGGCTTCGAGGTCGGCTTTCACGTCGTCGTACTCGTCGATAGCGAGCATGTTGACCGGTTCGAGTTCCTCCATCTCCTCGGTGAGTCGCTCGATTTCCGACTCGACCGTGTCGTGGTCGGGAATCTCGTCGGGGTCGTAGTCTCCGACCTGCGACTGGAGTTCGTCGATTTCCCATTCGAGCCGTTCGGCGGCCGAGCGCATGCTTTCGAGCTTGGATTCGACCGCATTCACCCGGTCTTTCTTCTCGTCGCGGGCGCTCCGAGCTTCGCGGAGGTCGTCTTGGAGCTCCGTGCGGTCCTCCTTGAGGTCGACCAGTTCCTCCTCGAGTTCGGCGACCGCCTCGCGCTTGGCTTCGAGGTCGTCCTCGCGCTCCTCGATTTTGGACTCCGCCTCGGAGATGGACTCCCGAGCCTCGGCCTTGCGGTTCTGGGCGGCCTCGACCGTGTCGTGGAGGTCGTCGACCGCGTCCTCGGCGTACTGCTTTTCGAGTTGAATCTCGTTGAGCCGGCCGTCGAGCGTGGACATCCGGTCTTCGAGGTCGTCGATGTCCGCGCGAATCTCGTCGGCGCGGGCGGTGAGTTCCGGAATCTCGGAGTCCGCGAGTTCGGCTTCGATGTCCTCGATTTCGGCCTCGACCGTCTCGATTTCGTCGTCGAGGTCGGCGATTTCGTCGTCGAGGTCGGACATCTGTTCGTCCACCGACTCGCGTTCGGACTGGAGTTCGTCGAGGCGGTCTTCGAGCCGGCCGATTTCGGCTTCGGCCTCCTCGATATCCTCCTCGGCATCCTCGATTTCGCGCTCGATGGTCCGAACGCGGTCGGCGGCGTCGGAAGCCCGCCCGCGGGCGTCGTCGAGGTCGTCGTCGATGTCGCGAATCTCCTCGTTGAGCGAGCGGCGGCGGTCTTCGAGCTTCGTAATCTCCTTCGCGAGGCGGTCGAGTTTGCCCTCGCCGGACTTCGAAAACGAGTAGCGAGAGCCGCCGCCGGAGCCGCCGGTCATCGCGCCGGAGCGCTCCACGAGGTCGCCGTCGAGGGTGACCATGCGGTAGTCGCCCATCAGGTCGCGGGCGGTCTCCATGTCCTCGACGACGAGCGTCGACCCGAGGACGTACGAGAAAATCGACTCGTACTGCGAATCGTAGTCGACGAGGTTGCGCGCGAAGTCCACGACGCCGGGGTTGTCGGGCTCGCGCGGCAGGCTCCGGTTGTCCATCTTCGTGATGGGCAGGAACGTCGCGCGGCCCGCGTTGCGGGACTTCAGGTGGTCGATACAGGACGACCCCACGCCGTCGTCGTCGACGACGACGTTGGCGAGGCGACCGCCGGCGGCCGTCTCACAGGCTTTCGCGTACTCGCCGTCGACGGAGCCGAGTTGGCCGACCGCGCCGTGGACGCCGGAGATGCCGGCGTTGAGGATGGTCGTGACGGCGCGGGGCCACGAGTTATCACCGTCCTTGCCGGCTCGGGCTTCGAGGCGGGCGTACTCGGACTGCTTGGTCTGGAGTTCGTCCGTGACCTCGGACAGTTCGTCGTTCAGGTCGGCCTTCTCGGCCTGCAAGTCCTCGATGACGCCGTCTATCTTCACCTCGTTCTTCTCGGCGGTGTCGAGTTCGCTGTGCAGGTCGGAGACGGTCGCCTTCAGTTCGGGGATGCGCTCGCGGGCGCGTTCGAGTTCGTCCCGGGTCTCCGAAATCTGGTTCGAGCGGCGGCGCGCGTCGTCGAGCAGGCGGTCCTTGGCGCGCTGGCGGTCGTTCTTCTCGTCTTTGAGCTCGTCGAGCGTCTCCTTTCGCTCCGCGAGTTCGGACTTCAGCTCGTCGAACTCGGTGTCCACCGAGTCGATTTCGGCCTGCACCTCGGAGAGTTCGACCCGCTTGGACTGGATGTCGCTTTTGACCGACGCCTTCTCGACTTTGACCTCGCGGATGTCGTCTTCGAGGTCGTCAATCTGTTCTTGCTTGCGGTCGATGTCGACGAACGCCTTGCGGCGCTCGGCCTCGGCGTCGTCGCGCTTCTCCTCGGCGGCCTCGATGGCGTTCTCCAGCCGGGAGATGTCGCCCTTTATCTCCTCCATCTCCGACTTGATGCGGAGCTGTTCGTCCTCGCCCTTGCGCTCGATTTCGCGGGTGAGGTCTTCGAGGTCTTCTTCGAGGCGAGTGACTTTCCCCTGTCGCTCGTCGAGTTCGGCCTGTAACGCTTCGAGGTCGGCTTCGGTGGACTCGATGCGCGATTCGGTCCGCGAGAGGTCCTCGCGCTTGTCTTCGAGTTCCGCGGCCTTCAGGTAGCCCTCGTACTCTTCTTTCTCCTCGCGGAGTCCTTTGTAGGTGAGCGCCGTCTCGCGCTCGTCTGCGAGCTGGTCGAGTCGCGTCTCCTTTTCCTCGATGCGGAGGTCCGCCTCGTCGACGCGCTCTTCGACCGCCTCCAACTCCTCGAAGGCGGCGTCTTTCTTCTCGTCGAACTCGGCGACGCCCGCGATTTCGTCGATGATGCCCCGCCGCTGGTAGGGCGTCATGTTGATGATTTCGGTCACGTCGCCCTGCATGACGACGTTGTAGCCCTCGGGGGTGATGCCCGCCTGCGCGAGCAGGTCCTTGATGTCCGAGAGGTTGACCGAGCGCTCGTTGAGGTAGTAGTACGAGTAGTAGTTGTCCGGCGTCTCCTTGACGCGGCGCTTGATAGTTATCTCCTCGACGCCGCCGACTTTGTCGGTGCCGGCGGCGTTGACGACCTGCGAGCGGTCGAGCGTCCCCTCGGAGTTGTCGAGGACGACCGTGACGCTGGCCACCTTGGGCTTGTCGGGGGCCTCGTCGCTGCCGTCGGCGTGGCCGGGGTTGTAGATGAGGTCCGTCAGCTTCTCGGCGCGAATCCCGCGAGTGCGGGCGAGGCCGAGCGCGAAGAGGACGCCGTCGATGATGTTCGATTTGCCGGAACCGTTCGGGCCCGTAACGACCGTGAAATCCTCGTAGAACGGGATGCGAGTCGGCCGCCCGAAGCTCTTGAAACCGTCAAGGACGAGCTCTTTGATGTGCATGGGTTGGTGTTCACGCGGGCGACGCCCGCAGGTGGAACGCGCCGCATGAACACGGGGCGCGCTCGCTCGGACGGCGCGCCCGATTACGCGACGATGATATCGTCGTCGGGCGTCTCGCCGTCGCCTTCGTCAGTCTCGTCGGCCTCGTCCGGTTTAGTCTCGTCGGCGTCGGCCGGCGAGGTCTCGTCGGCGTCGGCGGGCTCCGCGGCGGCGGCCTCCGCGTCGGCCTCGTCTTCGGTCTCCCAGTCGCCGCGACGGGTCGCGGCCCGCGAGGGGACCTGCACGTCGTTGGCGTCTTCGAGCTGGCGGAGCCGTTCTTTGGTCTCGACGAGCTCCTCGGTGAGCCCGTTGACGGCGGCCTGAAGTTCTGCGACTTTGGATTCGAGTTCCTCCACCCGGTTACTCATGGGTAACATAGCCCCGCGCGTGAGACATAAATGTGCGTCAGACAATCACCGAAAATGTGATACGTGTGAAGGGGGTCCCGGGGCGGAACCCCCATCGCTGACATCTCAGTCCCGGTACGACTCGGTCGTCGTCGCCCGGAGCGACCGGACCGCGTCGAGGTACTCCTCGCGACTGCGCTTTTCGGCTTTCGCTTCGCGGACCGCCGCCATCGCCTCGGGGCTGGTGAGCAGGTCGACCAGCGTGCAGGCGGTGAGCTTCGCGGGGATGACGTAGGCCATCTCCTCGTCGACGACGCGGAAGTCGCGGGCGTGGACCGCGCCCTCGAAGCCGCCGGTCCACGGGTGGATGCCGGGGACGAGCTGCGTGATGTCGCCCATATCGGTCGACCCCGAGAGGTGCGGCGTCCCCGGCGTGACCGCGTCGGGACCGACGATGTCGCGGGCGTTCTCGTCGTAGAACGCGACTATCGTCTCGTCGGTCCGAAGCGGCATGTAGCCGGGGTAGTCCTCGATTTCCACGTCGCCGCCGACGCCCATCGCGCCCGAGGCGAGCGCCCGATTGACCGACTCGTTGGCGTCCGCGACCGCTTCGACCGAGGCCGCGCGGACGTACGACTCCATCGTCACCTCGGCGGGGACGACGTTGACGCCGTCGCCGCCGCGGGTGATGATGGGGTGGACGCGGACGTGGTCCTCGTCGCGGAAGCGCTCGCGCTGGGCGTGGACCGCGTTCATCCCGAGCATCGCGGCGTTGAGCGCGTTGACGCCCTCCTCGGGGGCCGCGCCGGCGTGCGCCTCGGTCCCGCGGTAGGTGACGAACTTGCCGACGAAGCCGTTGGTCGAGAAGTCGCTCGTAATCGTCCGCTCGGGCGTGTCGCTGCCGGCGTGCATCATCGCGGCGGCGTCCCAGTCGTCGACGTAGCCGCGGCGGATGAGCTCCTGTTTGCCGCCGAAGAACTCGATGTCGCCGGCGTCGAGCAGGCCGCGCCGGTAGTCGAGGTCGAGATACTCTTCGGCCGGGACGGCGACGAACTCGACCGCGCCGTCGAGGTCGTCCACGACGCCGCTGCCGACGAGGCCGAAGGCGGTCCCCACGAGGTTCGCGAGTTGGGCGTTGTGGCCGCAGGCGTGGACCGCGCCGGTCTCGGGGTCCGCCATCGGGTGGTCCGGGTTGACGAGCGCGTCGAGTTCGCCGAGGACGGCCGCGACGAAGTCGCCCGACCCCGCGCGGGCGCGAGCGCCGGTAATCGCCAGCTCCGTCTCCACGTCGAGGTCGAGGTCTTCGAACAGCGAGACGATCTTCTCGGTCGTCTTCACCTCCTTGTAGCCGAGTTCCGGTTCGGCCTGCACGTCCTTCGCGAAGTCGATAATCTCGTCCGCGCGGTCGTCGATAGCGTCGCAGACGCGGGCTTTGAGGGCCGCGACGCGGTCGTCGGTCATCGCGTCTCACCCCGGCGAGGACGGCGGGCGGTCGTGAGGCGCGACATCAGATAATCCCCTGTGCGGACAGCACGGCCTGCGAGATGAGCGCCGAGCCGAAGAACGTACCGAAGAAGACGAACACGGCCACGAGGACGAGCTTCCAGCTGACCTCCTTCATCTTCCCGGTCTGGAGGCCGATAGAGAGGCCCGCGTAGGCGAGAATCGGCGTCGTCGTGGCGAGGAAATCGATTTCTCCGACCGCGGCGAGAAACGGCGCTTGCACCGGCGAAAACGGCAGTGCGAGCGCGAACGCGAGCACCATCGCGTAGGCGAACGCCGGCAGGTCCAGCGGAATCAGCCGCCCCATGAGCAGGCCGACGAGGCCGAGGACGACGATGAGCGCCATGCCGGGGAGCGCGGCGACGAAGCCCGTGCCGGTGGCGATGAAGTTGGCCGTCAGCGTCAGGAACGCCACCACGAGCAGCATCTTCAGCGACTCGACGGAGAACTCCGGGGTCGACATCGACATCTCACTCACCTCCGTCAGTCGCGGCGGTGTCACGGCCGAACACGGGCGCGAGGACCGCGTACAGACGCGTGATGACCGGGAGGCCGACGAGGATGACCATGTAGAGCCCCGTGATGCCGGTCAGGAGGTTGCTCGTCGCGGCGAAGCTCAGAATCTGGTCTTCGGCGACGCCCGCACCGCCGACGGCGGCCGCCAGCGACGTGGAACAGGCGGTCATCATGCTCGCCGACCCCATGCCACAGGCCATCGAGAGCGCGAGCGGGTGCAGCCCCGTCGCGGGCGCGAAGCCGCCGAGCAGGCCGAAGAAGACGGTTCCGAGGACCGTGCCGGTCATGTAGGTGCCGAGGACGCCGCGGCCCTCGGGCGACTCGATGCCGTACTTGTCGGTGATGACGCCGAGGGTCGGTTCGCGGGCGATGCTGACCGCCGCGCCGATGGACTCGCGTTTGAGGCCCAACAGCAGGGCGAGCGGGAGCGCGATGAGAATCGTGCCGAGGTTCCCGAACTCCTGGAGGACGAACGCCGGCCCGGCCGCCACGAGGTCGTAGAACGAGGGCGCGACGAGCGTCCCGTATTTCACGCCGAGCGGCATCAGCGCGACGACGAGAAGCGGCGAGGCGATGCGGCTCACGTCCTCGTCGACGACCGACCGGAGCGGTTCGATGACCGACCCGAGGACGCTGTAACTGAGGGCGAGGCCGAGAACGACCGCGTACAGAAGCGGCAGGAGCACGACCTGGCCCGGTCCGAGCGGGAACGTTATCGTCCCGATGAGTTCCGCGACGACGACGATGAGAAGGACCGTCAGATGCGTCCGGAGATGCGCCGAGAGCCGGCCGGCGGTCCGAATCGGTGCCCATCTATCCGAGGTGGTATCGTTTGTCATATGTGAACGAATTCCGTAAATCGTGGTGATGAAACGCCAGTATATAAAACCTCGTTAGTGATTGTCTGTCGGGTGTCACAGGGCTCGGTGTCGGGCCGCCGACCCGCGAACGGGGTCCACCGCGACCAGTCCCGTTAGTCTTTAGCCCACCGCCGTCGAAGCCCGGCCAATGACTGCGCAAGCGCTCGAACAGCGCGAACTCGCGGTCGTCATCGGGTTGGAGGTCCACGTTCAGCTCGAGACGGCCACGAAGATTTTCTGTAGCTGTTCGACCGAGCCTGCCGAGGACGAGGAGCCGAACACCCGCGTGTGCCCCGTCTGTCTCGGGCTACCGGGCGCGCTCCCGGTGCTCAACGAGGCGGCGGTGGAGTCGGCGGTCAAAATCGGCAAGGCGCTGAACGCCGACATCGCCGAGGACACCCGCTTCCACCGGAAGAACTACTACTACCCCGACCTGCCCAAGAACTTCCAGATTACCCAGTACGACGCGCCCATCTGCGCCGACGGGACGCTGGAAGTGTCCGTCGAGGGTACCCGCCGCGACATCGGCATCACGCGCGCCCACCTCGAAGAGGACCCCGGGAGCCTCCAGCACAAAGGCGGCAGCATCGACACGGCGGACTACACGCTCGTCAACTACAACCGCGCCGGCACGCCGCTGGTCGAAATCGTCACCGAACCCGACTTCCGAAGCCCGCAGGAGACCCGCGCGTTCCTCGCCAAGCTCGAAGAGGTGCTCGAATACCTCGGCGTGTTCGACGCCACCCGCGACGGCTCGCTCCGCATCGACGCCAACATCTCGCTCGTCCCCGCCGACGAGGTCGACGACGACGGCGCGATTTCCGACGACGCGCTCGAAGCGGCCAACCGCACCGAGGTCAAGAACATCTCCAGCCACAAGGGCGCGGAGAAGGCGCTGGCCTACGAGGTCACCCGCCAGAAGAACGCCATCCAGCGCGGCCGCGCCGTCGAACAGGAGACGCGCCACTGGGACGAGTCCCGCGGCATCACCGTCTCGATGCGCTCGAAGGAAGAAGAAAAGGACTACCGCTACTTCCGCGAGGCCGACCTCCCGCCGCTCCAGGTCGCCCACTGGAAGGAGGAGATTCCGATTCCGGAGCTTCCCGACGCCCGCCGCGAGCGCTTCCATACCGAGTACGGCATCGACGAGGAGTCCGCCTCGAAGCTCACCTCGACCAAGGAGGTCGCGGACTTCTTCGAGGACGTAGCCGCCGAGTTCGACGCCGACCTCGCCGCGACGTGGGTCGCCGACAACCTCCTCGGCGAACTCAACTACCGCGATATGCACATCACGGACGTGTCGGACCGCCTCGACGAGTTCACGCGGCTCGTCGAACTCGTCGCCGCCGACGAGGTGACGACGAAGAACGCCGAGGAAATCGTCCTCCGCGAGATGCTCGACGAGGGCAAGGACCCCGACACCATCGTCGAAGAAGAAGGCCTCGGCAAGGCCGCCGACGACGAAATCGGTGGTTTCGTCCAAGAGGCAATCGACGAGAACCCCGACGCCGTCGAGGACTACCACAACGGCGAGGGCGGCGCGCTGAACTTCCTCGTCGGGCAGGTCATGCAGAAGTCCCAGGGAAGCGCCGACCCCGGCACCGTGAACCGGTTGCTCCGCGAGCGACTGGACGAATAACCGACCGACTTCGGGTTCGCTTCTCCGCGACGACGGCCGTTTCCTGTCAGCCCCGGAGAACGTGACTACGACCAGTCGCCGTCATCGTCGCGGCCGAACAGCATCGCCGACCCGAGAACGACCGCGAACCACGTCAGTGCCTCCTCTGCCGCAGGCGACGACGGAAGCGGACGGTCCACGCCGGTCCGGTAGACGAGGTAGTAGTCGCCGTCGACTTCGAACACTCTCGCGCCCGCGTCCGTCGGCCAGAGTTCGCGGTCCGCGGTCCCCGACCCGTTCTCGATAGCCGTCCACGCGGTCGGGTATCGGTCCGGGGCCCGAGCGATATGGTCCAGCGCCGCCGCGGCCGGGACGCGCGCCGTCGAGAGGACGTACCGGCCGTCCTCCCACGTCGATTCGCGCTCGAAGACACGGCCGTCGTAGTAGGCGAGATACAGTTCGTCGGCGTCGAGATGCCCGGACGAACTTGATTGCATGTCCGGGTGGTCGACTGCGAGCGTCTCGTTGAGGGTCGCGGCCTCCAGCGCGCAGTAGCGCGTCACCGACGACCCGACCGAGCAGGCGAACCCGTCGATGCCGTGCCACAACGCCGAGCGAGCGTCGCGGTCGGGGACGTCGAGTCGGTTATCCTCGACCCCGATTTCGGCGGACTCGTAGGTGTACGTCGGGCCGGTGAGCCCGAGCGCCGGCCCCCAAAGCGGCGTGAATATCAGGAGGACCGCGAGGCCGAGGCGGAGGTGTTCGGTGGAGGGCTGTCGCATGGCGCTCCCTTCCGAGCCGTCGGAGAAAGTCGTTCTGCTGTCAGGTTCGGCGGGCGGCTGTTATCGGTTCCCGTGTCGCAGTCGTCTCGGGTATCCGCTCCTAGCGTCGGGTCGGCGGAGCGAGTCGGTGAAATCCGACGGGAGACGCGGCGTGTCGCGGACGCGTCGGCAGACACACACCTTCGCGCGCGAGGGCGCTCACCCGCCCGCCCGTATCCGCGCGCGTTGAGGCCGCTACGCTTCGAATTCGGCACGAAAGGTTTAGGACAACCCCCGACATATCGCCGCTCAATGAGCAGGGGTCCGGAACTCATCATCACGGAGAAGGACAACGCCGCGAGGCGCATCGCCGACATCCTGAGCGGCGAGACCGCCTCCGCGGAGCGAATGAACGGCGTGAACGTCTACAAGTGGGGCGGCAAGCGCTGTATCGGGCTGTCGGGCCACGTCGTCGGCGTGGACTTCCCGCCGGAGTACAACGACTGGCGCGACGTGGAGCCGGTCGAACTCATCGGCGCGCCCGTCGAGAAACACCCCACGCAGGAGAACATCGTCGCCGCGCTCCGCCGGCTCGCCCGCCGCGCGGGAAAGGTTACCATTGCGACCGACTACGACCGCGAGGGCGAACTCATCGGCAAGGAGGCGTACGAACTCGTCCGCGACGTCAACGAGGACGTGCCCGTCGACCGCGTTCGGTTTTCCTCGATTACGAACCGCGAGGTGACGGAGGCGTTCGAGAACCCCGACGACCTCGACTTCGACCTCGCCGCCGCGGGCGAGGCCCGACAGATTATCGACCTCGTCTGGGGGGCGGCGCTCACGCGCTTCCTCTCGCTTTCGGCCCGCCAGCTCGGCAACGACTTCATCTCGGTCGGCCGCGTGCAGGGGCCGACGCTGAAACTCATCGTCGACCGCGAGCGCGAAATCGACGCGTTCGACCCTGAAGACTACTGGGAGCTGTTCTCCAAACTGACGAAAGACGCCGACGGTGACGCCGAGTCGTTCGAGGCGCAGTACTTCTATCTCGACGACGACGGCACCGAAGCCGAGCGCATCTGGGACGAAGACGACGCGGAGGAAGCCTACCAGACGCTCCTCGGCGTCGAGGCCGCCGAGGTCTCGTCGGTCAACCGCCGCACGCGGACCGACACGCCGCCCGCCCCGTTCAACACCACGCAGTTCATCCGGGCCGCCGGCTCTATCGGCTACTCCGCCCAGCGGGCGATGAGCATCGCCGAGGACCTCTACACGGCCGGTTACATCACCTACCCGCGGACCGACAACACGGTGTACCCCGACGACCTCGACCCGCGCGAACTGCTCGGCGCGTTCGAGGGCGACCGCCGGTTCAAGGAGGACGCCGAATCCCTCCTCGAACAGGAGGAAATCGAGCCGACCGAGGGCGACAACGAGACGACCGACCACCCGCCGATTCACCCGACCGGCGAACTCCCCTCGGCGTCCGACCTCTCAGACGACGAGTGGGACGTGTACGAACTCGTCGTCCGGCGCTTCTTCGCCACCGTCGCCGAGGACGCCGTCTGGGAGCACCTCCGCGTCGTCGCCGAGGTCGAGGGGCTCTCGCTGAAGGCAAACGGCAAGCGCCTGCTCGAAGCCGGCTACCACGACGTGTACCCGTACTTCAACTCCAGCGAGTCGTTCGTGCCGGACGTCGAGGAAGGCGAGTCGCTCGTGCTGTCCGACACGCACCTCGACGCCAAGCAGACCCAGCCCCCGCGGCGCTACGGCCAGTCGCGGCTCATCGAAACGATGGAACAGATGGGCATCGGGACGAAGGCGACCCGCCACGACGTGATTCAGAAGCTCTACGACCGCGGCTACATCGAGAGCGACCCGCCGCGACCGACCCGCCTCGCGCGGGCCGTCGTGGAGGCCTCCGAGGACTTCGCGAAGCTCATCGTCAGCGAGGAGATGACCTCGCAACTCGAATCCGATATGCTAGCTATCGCCCGCGGCGAAGCCACCCTCGAAGACGTGACCGAGGAGTCCAAAGAGATGCTCGGAGAGGTGTTCGAGGGGCTGATGGAGTCCCGCGAGGAACTCGGCAAGCAGCTCCAAGACTCGCTGAAGGCCGACAAGACGGTCGGCACCTGCCCGGACTGCGGCGGCGACCTCGTCGTCAGAAAGAGCCGTCGCGGCTCGTACTTCATCGGCTGTGACTCTTATCCCGACTGCACTTACACGCTGCCGCTTCCCTCCACAGGGAAGCCGCTTATCATGGAAGAGTCCTGCGAGGACCACGACCTCCACCACATCAAGATGCTCGCCGGGCGCAAGACGTTCGTCCACGGCTGTCCGCTCTGTAAGGCCGAGGAGGCCGACGAGGAAGACGACCTCGTCATCGGGACGTGTCCCGAGTGCGGCGAAGAACACGACGGCGAACTCGCCATCAAGCGCCTCCGCTCCGGCTCCCGGCTCGTCGGCTGTACCCGCTACCCCGACTGCGACTACTCGCTGCCGCTACCCCGTCGCGGCGACATCGAGGTGACGGACGAGTCCTGCGAGGAACACGACCTGCCCGAACTCCGGATTACGTACGAGGGCGACCGCGAGCCGTGGGAACTCGGCTGTCCCATCTGTAACTACCGCGAGTACCAAGCCCAGCAGAACGGCGAGGGCGGTTCCGAGTTAGAGAGCATCAACGGCATCGGCGCGAAGACCGCCGAGAAACTGAAAGACGCCGGTATCGAGGACGTGAAGACGCTGAAGGCGTCCGAACCCGACGACATCGCGGCGAAAGTCGAAGGCGTTGGTGCGGATACGGTTCGGAAGTGGCAGACGGCGGCGGATTAACTCCCGTTCCAAACGTATCGTTTTCCCCGGTCGTTTTCGACCGAGACTTCGGGGAGTCGGGCGAGCCAAACGCCGACCGAACTGCCCCGGCGTTTCGCGCTACTCCGCGATAGCTCCGACTCAGATGCGATGAAGTCAACGAGATCACTGTGTCCGAGTGACCCCGACTCAGAGAGCGAGTTTACGAGCCGTTCGATTATCTCTGCGTTTCGAATCCCGTCGAGAAGGAGGATTTCGGCCTCGTCGTCGAGGCCCGCCGCTCGATAGGCGACGTACCGAGCGCCGCTTCGGGTGAGCGACCAGCGGCGCTGTCTGTGGGATTCCTCGTCCGGCCACTCTTGGTGAACGAACCCGAGAACCCAGCCCGCAATCGCGTACAGGTCCGCGTGACGGGGCGACGCGCCCGCGGACTCGACGATATCGTCTTTCTCGCCACGGGAGTCACCGATAGCCGAGAGAACGGTATCCAGCGTTTCGAACGAATTGGCGAGTGGGACTCGCTTGGATGGTATCACGCCCGCCTCACCGGGCTCTCCGAACAGGCTCCAGAACTCTTCGTCGGGTTCGAACCGAGTACTCTGCCGGCGAACGCCGACGCGAAGGTCGATCATCGAGTCGAACAGCTCGGAACCATTCACCAAGTGAATCCCAGCTCGTTCGGCGCTTTCGACGGCTGGTGTGGTGAACGAACTCGCCGTGATGACCGTCCCGGTGTCGCATCCCGTGTCGGCCAGCGCCCCCTGAAATCGCTGTATTTCGGGCGAACCGACCGTGTTGCTTGAGCCGTACTGCTTCGCCTGAACGCCCAGCGAAACGTCCAAAAGCGAATTTCTGATGCGTCCGTCGATGTCGATACCGCCGTCCTGTCGAAACGCCGTCACCGAGAACCGCGCCGAGGGGAGTGACTCGGAGAGTACCGACTCGCAGAGTAATTCGAACTCCTCCGGGGACAGCGTCATCGCTCGACTTTCTACATACTCGGTCGCGGCGGCAGCGTCCATCGTACACCGGGTTTGGTGACAGGTGGGTTAAAATTCACTCCCGGCTATGCGTGTGACCCGTTCCATCCGCACGCTTTTTACGCCCCCTCAAGCATAGAGCGACCAATGAGCTATCCGTGGGAAGACTGGGACCATATCACCAAAATCGACCCTGACAAGGACCTCGTCGACGGCGAGACGTTCGAAGACGTGTGTGAGACGGGCACCGACGCCCTCGAAATCGGCGGCACGCTCGACATCACAGAGGAGAAGATGGAGCGCGTCATCGAGGCCACCTCGAAGTACGACGTACCCATCTATCAGGAGCCGTCGAACCCCGGCGTCGTCATCGACGACGACGCGCTGGACGGCTACCTCATCCCGACGGTGTTCAACGCGAGCGACTCGTTTTGGATCACCGGCGCGCACAAGGAGTGGGTCCGCATCGAAGACGGCCTCGACTGGGACCGCACCCACACCGAGGCGTACATCGTGTTGAACCCCGAGTCGTCGGTCGCCGAGTACACCGACGCCGACACCGACCAGTCCGCCGAGGACGTGGCGTCGTTCGCCCGCGTCGCCGAGAAGATGTTCGGCCAGAAAATCATCTACGTCGAGTACTCCGGAACCTACGGCGACCCCGAGAAGGTCGGCGCGGCGCACGACGCGCTCGACGACGCGACGCTGTTCTACGGCGGTGGCATCCACGACTACGAGTCGGCCTACGAGATGGGCCAGCACGCGGACGCGGTCGTCGTCGGCAACCTCCTGCACGACGAGGGCGTCGACGCGGTGCGCGAGACGGTCGAGGGCGCGAAGGACGCGACGGCCGAACTCGTCGCAGAGTAATCCCACGGGCGCGGTTTCTGTTTCTACGCCGACGGTACCGACTCCGCTGACTCCACCGACTCCGCGTTCACGCCGTCGGCGTGCGACTCGCGGGTCGCGTCGGCACCGGGCGACGACGCATCCGGTGCGCCGCGACCGAGGAGCGTCGCCGACACGACCAAAAGGAGGAACGACGCGGTCGCGGCGAGAAGGGTTCCGGCGACCGGAACCGCGGCGCAGAGAGCGACGAACAGACGGGCGACGAAGACGACGAGCGCGACGGCCGAGGCGACGCGGACGAACGAGCGGTCGGACGCGAGGTCGCGCGTGGCCGGAATCGCCGCGGCGAGCGACGCTTCGCGGGCGAGAGCGACGGTCGCCACCAGCGAGAGATACGACCCCAAAAGCGAGGCGAGGACGGCGGCGACGAGGCCGGCGGTGTCGAGCGCGGTGACGCCGAAAGACCCGAGCATCACGGGGTTGGTCGCGTACGAGAGCATCGCAATCGACGGCCTGGAACCCGGAAGGGCGACGGTCGCGAGGCCGACTGCGGGGAGTTGGAGCGCGACGAGCGCGGCCGAGAGACGAGCGCCGTCGACGGCCATACCGGTGAGGTCGTCGAACGAGGGGAGCGCGGCCGCCTCGCGGTCGCCGGCGCGAACGAGGCGGACGACGTAGCCCGCAAGCAAGATGCCCGCAAGCGGCGTGGCGAGCGACGCGAGCGTCGAGACGACGCCGAGGAGGGTCGTATCGACCGAGGTGTCTTCGGCGAGCGGGAGTGCGAACGCGGCTTCGAGGTCTGAAACGTCCATGTCCGAGGCGAGATGGTCGCGGGTTCGTATATAAATCTCAGCGCCGGAGCCGTCGCCGCGACCGCGCGCGGCCGGTTTCACTCCTCGGTCGTCGGTTCGCCGTCCCAGTAGTCTACGGCGGCGTCCCGCGGGAAGTAACCGTGGAGCGTTCGGGCGTCGCCGTCGCCGCCGGGCGGCGCGCCGCAGAACACGCCGACTTTGTCGGAGTCGGGATAGACGGTCACGTCGGGGTGGTTCATCGTCGAGAGCGCGAGGTATCGGAGCGGTTCGTCGCCGTCGTTCTCGATTTGCCTGGCGTAGTCGGCCCCCGCGGGGAGCGCGACGTAGGTGTCCGGTTCGAGGTCGAGGTCGGCCGCGCCCTCGCGCGTCCGGAGCGTGCCCGACCCCGAAAGGACGTACAGCGCCTCCTCGTTGCCCTCGTGGTAGTGCGTCGGCCACGGCCGCTTGTCGGACGGCACTTCGTAGAGCGAACAGCCGAGGTCGCGGCCGCCGGCGCGGTCCGCGAGTCGCTTCCGGCGGAACGCAAAGCGGTCCCCGCGCCCGCGTTCGGCCCAGTCGAGGTCGGCGGCGCGAGCGGCGGTCGGTGCCGGGTCGGGCGTCGATTCTGCGTCGGGTGGGTCGGGAGCCATACCGGAGCGACGTGCGCCTCGGACTAAGTACCGCGGTGCCGACTACCACGCGAACTCGTGGCTCGGTTTCGCCCCGACGCGCGTGAGAGTGGACGGTCGAACGCCTCCGAGCGAGGCGAAGACACGATGTTTAAGACGAACGGTCGGGAACCACGTCGTATGCGAAACCGAACGTACACGGCCGACGCCGAGCCCGGTGACACGGTCACCGTCGCCGGCTGGGTCCACGAAGTCCGTGACCTCGGCGGCATCGCGTTTCTGATTCTCCGGGACACCTCCGGCAAGATTCAGGTCAAGTTCGAGAAAGACGAGATGGACGACGACCTCGTCGAGACGGGTCTGGGCGTCCACCGCGAGAGCGTCATCTCCGTGACCGGCGAGGTCGACGAAGAGCCGCGCGCGCCGACGGGCGTCGAAGTCACGCCCGAGAGCCTCGACGTCATCGCCGAGGCCGAGGCGCAGCTCCCGCTCGACCCCTCCGGTAAGGTCGACGCCGAGCTCTCGACGCGCCTCGACAACCGCACGCTCGACCTCCGCAAGGACGAAGTGAAGGCAATCTTCGAGATTCGCGCCGAGGTCCAGCGCGCCGTCCGCGACACGTTCCGCGACCTCCGCGCGACCGAAATCAACACGCCGAAAATCGTCGCCACGGGGACCGAGGGCGGCACCGAACTGTTCCCCATCACCTACTTCGGCCAAGAAGCGTTCATGAACCAGTCGCCGCAGCTGTTCAAACAGCTGATGGTCGGCTCCGGACTCGAACGCGTCTTCGAGGTCGGCCCCATCTTCCGCGCCGAAGAGCACAACACGCCCCGCCACCTCAACGAGGCGACTTCCATCGACTTCGAGTCGGCGTTCATCGACCACACGGAAGCGATGGACGTGTGTGAGGCCGTCGTCACGGCCGCCTACGAGGCCGTCGAGGAGAACTGTCAGGACGAGCTCGAAGCGCTCGGTCTCGAAGACGAGTTCGAAGCGCCGTCCGGCGAGTTCCCGCGGCTCACCTACGAGGAGGCCATCGAGCGCATCAACGCGACGGGCGAACTCGACGAACAGCTCGTCTGGGGCGACGACCTCCCCACCGAGGGCGAGAAGGCGCTCGGCGAGGACGTCGGCGAGCACTACTTCATCACCGACTGGCCCAGCGAAATCAAGCCGTTCTACATCAAGGACCACGACGACGACGAGACGCTCTCGACGGGCTTCGACATGATGCACCCGAACATGGAGCTCGTCTCGGGCGGCCAGCGTGAACACCGCTTCGACCACCTCGTCGCCGGCTTCGAGCAGCAGGGGCTCGACCCCGACGCGTTCGAGTACTACACGAAGATGTTCAAATACGGCATGCCCCCGCACGCCGGCTTCGGGCTCGGCGGCGAGCGGCTCATCATGACGATGCTCGGACTGGAGAACATCCGAGAAGCTGTGCTGTTCCCGCGAGACAGACAACGCCTGAGTCCGTAGACGAAGGCGTTTCTTCGAGTGGGTGCTCGTCGGACGAACGACGTGAGTCCGACGGTGTTCCCGCGCGACCGGCAGCGCCTGTCGCCCGAGGCGACGGCGCACCCCGCCGACGCGACCCCATTTTTGTGAAACAGTCGTTAGCTCGCGGATACGTTAGAGCACTATGTACGACCGTCGTCGCGGGGGAGACCGATGACCGACGCGGCCGACGACGAGGACTCGGCGCTCGAAGAACTGGTCGCCGGCGTCGTCATGGCGCTCATCTTTCTGGTCGGCTTCGGCCTGCTCGCGCTCGGGGAGTGGTGGTTCTGGATCGTCTTCCCGGTCGGCTTTGCGGGCGTGCTCCCCGCCGCACTCGCCCTCGTCCGCATCTACGAGTCCCGCCGCGGCGACGACGCGTCCGAGTCGATGACGACCGAGACCGAAGACGCGCTCGAAACGCTCCGGCGGCGCTACGCGACCGGCGAACTCGCAGAGGAGGAGTTCGAGGCGAAAGTCGAGCGACTGTTGGAGACGGAGACGGTCGCGGACGCCCGGGAGTCGGTGGCCTCGCGGCGACGCGAAGGCAAAGCGGGCGAGACGGAGCGGGAGACGGCGTTCGACCGCGACTGACGCGGACGCGACGAAACGCAACACCGTTAACCGACCCCCGTCGTAGAAACACCGATGAGCGACGACGCGACGGCGTTCGTGCCCGGGCACGTGACGGGGTTTTTCAGCGCCCACCCCGACGACGACCCGGCGGTCGCCGGCTCTCGCGGGGCGGGGCTGACACTCTCTCACGGCGTCTCCGTGACGGTCGAACCGGCACCGGTGACGGCGATCACTCTCGACGGCGAAGCGGTCGAGATGCCGCCGGTCGTAGGCGTGCTTCGAGCGCTCGGTGTGACCGCCGCAGTCGACGCGGAGAGCGAATTACCGCTCGGCGCGGGGTTCGGTGTCTCGGGTGCGATGGCGCTCGGAACGGCACTCGCGACCAACGCCGTCTTCTCGTGTGGCCGGTCGGAGAACGAACTCGTCACGGTGGCCCACGAGGCAGAGGTTCGAGCGGGGACCGGACTGGGCGACGTAGTGGCGCAGGCCCGTGGTGGGATGCCTCTCCGCATCGACCCCGGGGCACCGCGACACGGATACATGGACGGGATTCCCGCACGCCCACACATCGAGTACGTCACCTTCGGTGGCCTCTCGACGGCCGACATCATCGGTGGCGACACGAGCACGCTCACCGCCGCCGGCGAGGCGGCACTCGACGCACTCGCGGAAGAGCCGACGGTGGAGCGATTCCTCGCCGAGTCACGGCAGTTCGCACGCGACGCCGGCCTGCTCACCGACCGTGTCGAGACGGCCATCGCAGACGTGCGAGACGCCGGTGGTGACGCGGCGATGGCGATGCTCGGCGAGACGGTGTTCGCCGTCGGAACGGGCCTTTCGGACGCCGGGTACGACGCCGAGCGATGCCGCGTCCACCCCGCGGGGTCGACGCTCGACTCCGCGTGAGTTCCGCGCCGGAGATGAGAAAACGTGTTACTGCCGCGGCGACGACCCACCACCAATGAGCGACATCGAGATTCCCGAGAGCCACCCGAGATACCAGTCGCTTCTCACCCGCCACCGCATCGAGGAGGGCGTCGAGAAGGGTATCACGAGCCGGCAGGGACTCATCGCGCAGGGGCGCGGCGAGGCGTTCGACTACCTCCTCGGCGAGCGGACGCTTCCGAGCTCGGACGAGGCGGCGCGGGCGGCTGCGGCGCACCTTCTGCTCGCGGACCAGCCGGTCATCTCCGTCAACGGGAACGTCGCGGCGCTCTGCCCCGGCGAAGTCGTCGACCTCGCCGCCGCCGTCGACGCCGACATCGAGGTGAACCTGTTCAACCGCACCGACGAGCGCATGCGGGCCATCGCGGCCCACCTGCGCGACCACGGCGCGGACGAGGTGAAGGGGCTCACCGCCGACGGGCGGATTCCGGGTATCGACCACGAGCGCGCGAAGGTCGACGCCGACGGCATCGGGAGCGCCGACGTGGTGGTCGTTCCGCTGGAGGACGGCGACCGGGCCGAGGCGCTCGGTGCGATGGACAAAGTCGAGATCGTCGTCGACCTCAACCCGATGTCGCGGTCGGCGCAGGTCGCCACGGTCCCCATCGTGGACAACATCATGCGCGCGGTTCCGAACATCGCGGCTCACGCGCGCGACCTGCGGGGCTCCGGCGCGACACGCGAGGAACTGGAAGCTATCGTCGCTGACTTCGACGCCGACGCCGCCCTCGACGCGGCCGAGCGGGCGATTCGCGCCGGCGACGAGTGAAGACAGGGAGCAAGGCTATTTGCTGAGCGACACGAGATGTGTCGATATGGACCGTCAGCGAGCCCTCGCAGTCGTGATGGCGGTCGTCGGTTTCGGAGCCGTCGTCGCCGGCATCCATCAGGAACTGCTCCACGTCGCACCCGGATACGACGGGACGATAACGACGGGATGGGGCGGCCGACTCAACCACGAGGAGTACCTGCTGGCGCGGCTCGGGGGCGTCGGTGTCGTCGGGACGCTGGCCGCATTCCGGTGGAAGTACGCCGCGGTTCTCCCCGTAGCAGTCGGTGGAGTCGAAGTCGGCTATTCGCTCGTGGCCGTGTCCCACTACGTCCGGGAGCCGGGACTCTACACCACGGTCCAGACGTTCGACGGGACGACGCGACTTATCCTCGGGGCGGAGCCGTTCTTGCTCGTCGCCGGCGGCCTCCTCTTCCTCGGTGCCGGCGTCGTCGCGTGGCGAACTCACGGCGAACGCGCCGCGACTGTACGAGGGTTCACCGACGCGGGACGAAAACAGCATCTCGCGGGATTCCGCGATGAGTGATGACCAGCGACCCCGCCCACAGAAAGTATTTTCACGTTGACAAGAATAGCGGCCAGTATGACCACCTCCGATTCGAGCGCGCCCGACGAAGGCGAGGCGACGAACGCTTCGACCGACGACACGACCGACGAGGCCGAGAAGACGATTCTGGACCGCCTCGTCGACGTGCTGTGGATTCTCCCGTGGTGAGGTGAGCCGCTATCCGAGCCCGCTCACCAGCACTGCGAGCCATTATCCGAACCCGCTCACAAGCACCGCGAGCCACTGCGCCGGGTCGCGTCGGCGGCGCACCTCGACCGCATCGACCCACTTGACCCACTGGAAGCCGCGTCGGTTCGGCGCGACCAGTCGGAGCGGCGCGCCGTGGCCGTGCGAGAGCGGTTCGCCGCCGACGTGCGTCGCAAGGAGCATCTCGCCGGCCTCCGCGATGGGGAACGACCACCGAAACCCCGTCACCGACCGGACCGTCACCCACCGCGCCGACGAGTGAACACCGGCGGCATCGAGCGCGTCGCCGAGTCTGACGCCGGTCCAGTGCTGCTCGGTGTACCACCCGCTCGTGCAGTCCAAGAGGACCGACCGCGTCTCGCCGGGCGCGAGGTCGGCCCGGTCGAGTTCGAGCGGGCGGTCGACCAGCCCCGTGACCGAAAGCGACCACGAGTCGGGGTCGACGGGGTCGGGGTCGTCGGCGACCCAGCTCGTCACCGGGAAGGCGTCGTTGCCCTCGCCGGGCGGAAGCGGCCGCGACCCGGTGAACCGACGTCCCACGCCCCGGAGCGCCCCGACCGTCTCGGTCGCCCGGTAGGTCGCCGCGCCGAAGACGAGTATCGCGCCGTACTGGAGCGCCCGGCGTCGCTCCGCGAAATCGACCCGGCGGGGCGGGCGGAAGCGCGCCCGAAGATGGACAAAAAGAATCGGGAGCACGAGCAGGCCGAAGCCGATGTGGACGTTGAGAAGCGTCCAGAAGGCGATTCGGACCTCGACGCCGAGCACCCACGCGACGCCGGTACCGAGGGCCGCGAGCGCGACGACCGCGAGAAGCACCGAGAGCGCAGTGTGGCGGTCGCGGAGCCGCGAGTCGAGCACCCGGTGGCGGACCCGATAGAGTTTGAAGCCGATGAGCGCGACCAGCGAGAGACCGGCGACGCCGTGGGCGACGAAGAGGAGGCCGTTGGCCGGGTGACCGGCCCCGAGGCTCAGCACGCCCGAGAGGGTCTCGAAGACGACGAGCGCGAAGATGGACCAGTCGACCGCCCGCGGCGGCGGTTCGAATCGCCGGAGCGCGCGGGTCGCGCGGCTTGCCATGAGAGATAATAGCGTTTCGAGCGGGAATAGGGTGTCGCGGGAGGCGACGAGACGGAGACGAAACGGAGACGGAGACGAGTGCGAAAACCGAGCGGCGGTTCAGTCGTCGGCCGTCAGCGCCGCCGGGAGGTCGGCCGGGAGGCGGTCGCGATCGTGTTCGGCGTCGAAGTCGAGGTCGGGGCCGACGCCGTAGATGCGCTTGGGGTTGATGTCGCCGTGGCTGACGAAGTAGTGCCGGACGATGTGGTCCATGTTGACCGTCTTTCGGACGCCGGGGAGTTGGTAGAGCTCCTTCGTGTAGTTCCAGAGGTTGTCGTACTCGTGGACGGCCTTCTTGTTGCACTTGAAGTGCGTGTGGTAGACGTGGTCGAAGCGAATCAGCGTCGCGAACATCGCGATGTCCGCCTCGGTGAGCACGTCGCCGGCGAGGAACCGCTGGTCGTCGAGCACCTCGTCCCAGTGGTCGAGCGCGTCGAACAGTTCCTCGACGGCCTCCTCGTAGGCCTCTTGGGTGGTTGCGAACCCGGCGCGGTAGACGCCGTTGTTGACCGGCTCGTAAATCTCGTCGATGAGGCGGTCGACCTCCTCCTCGTAGCCGTCGGGGTTGAGGTCCACGTCACGCTCGGCGAGGGGGTCGAACGCCTCGTCGAGCATCCGCATAATCTCGCGGGACTCGTTGTTGACGATGGTCTCGCGCTGTTTGTCCCACAGCACGGGGACGGTGACGCGCCCGGTGAACTCGTCGTCGGCGCGGAGGTAGATGTCGCGGAGGAACTCCTCGCCGTACAGCGGGTCCGGGAGGTCCTCGGAGAACTCCCAGCCGTCGTCGATGCGGACTGGTTCGACGAGCGACAGCGAAATCGCGTCTTCGAGGCCCTTCAGCGCGCGCGTCATCGCGGTGCGGTGTGCCCACGGACACGCGCGGCAGATGTAGAGGTGGTACCGCCCGGCCTCGACCGGGAACCGCTCGTCCTCGCCGACCCAGTTGCGGAAGTCGGTCGTCTGGCGCTCGAACTCGCCGTCTTCGTTGTTGGCGACGAACTTGTCGGTTCGCCACTCGCCTTCGTAGAGCATGTTCATGCTACCACGACCTGGAGTACTCGCATCGTCCGTCCGTTGGGACGTGAACACCAAAAGTAGGGAGGCGACATCGGTGTAACCGGTCGGCTATCGGGGGGCGGCAACGCGCGTCGCCACCACATATCAGAATTTCGTTAGAATCGGCTCAGTTCGGTGTGAGTTGATTATACTATCTGTTCCGCGTGACTAACCTGGTTGCTGTCAGTTTGAGTAAAAGTCATCATAGTTCATGGTAATTGTTGGGTCGTCACATGGTGGTACTAGACATCGAGACGGAGGATGGACAGCGCGAGGCGCTTCGCCGGATGCTCACGATTCGGGCGTTCGACACGAAGGCGGCCGACCTCTTCAGCGACGGCGAACTCCCCGGGTTCGTCCACCTCTACGTCGGTGAGGAAGCGGTCGGGGTCGGCGCGTGTTCGGCCCTCGAATCGGACGACTACATCACGAGCACCCACAGGGGACACGGCCACTGCATCGCGAAGGGACTCGACCCGGACCTGATGATGGCCGAACTGTTCGGGAAGGCCGACGGCTACTGTAACGGCAAAGGCGGGTCGATGCACATCGCGGACGTCGACGCGGGGATGCTCGGGGCGAACGGCATCGTCGGCGCGGGGCCGCCGCTGGCGACGGGGGCCGCGCTCACGTCGCACCTGAAGGGCGAAGACACCGTCGCGCTGGCGTTCTTCGGCGACGGCGCGGTCGCGCAGGGACAGGTCCACGAGGCCATCAACCTCGCGGCGACGTGGAGCCTCCCGGCGGTGTTCCTCGTCGAGAACAACCAGTACGGCGAGGCGACGCCCGTCGAGAAACAGCACAACGTCCAGAACCTCAGCGAGACCGCGGAGGCGTACAACATCCCCGGCTTCACCGTCGACGGGATGGACATCACCGCGGTCTACGAGGCCGTCAAGGAGGCGCGCAAGCGGGCCGCCGACGGCGAGGGACCGACGTTCATCGAGGCCGAGACGTACCGATACCACGGCCACTTCGAGGGCGACCAACAGCCGTATCGGACCGAAGAGGACGTGGCGATTTGGAAGGACCGCGACGCCATCGAGACGTTCAAGCGACGGCTCGTGGACGCGGGGACGATAACCGAAGCCGAGTTCGACGAGATGAAAGCCGAAATCGACCAGCAAATCGAGGACGCCGTCGGGAAGGCGAAAGACGCGGCGTACCCGGACCCGAGCGAGGCGTACGAAGACATGTTCAACGCGGCCGTCCCGGAGATTAGCGACTTCTCCAGCGGGATGCGGGCCGACGGGGGTGAGGACCGATGAGCACCGAGACCAGCAGTGGAACCGGCCCGGACCGGACGGAGGAGATGACCATCCGGGAGGCGATTCGGCTCGCCCTCCGCGAGGAACTCGAACGCGACGACGACGTGTTCGTCATGGGCGAGGACGTCGGCGCGTTCGGCGGCGTCTACGAGGTCACGGGCGACCTCGTCGAGCAGTTCGGCGAGGAGCGCGTCCGCGACACGCCCATCAGCGAGGCCGGTTTCATGGGCGCGGCGGTCGGCGCGGCGGCGACCGGGACGCGGCCGGTCGTCGAAATCATGTTCTCGGACTTCATCGGCGTCTGCTCCGAGCAGATAATCAACCAGATGGCGAAGAACCGCTACATGTTCGGCGGCAAGACGGAGATGCCCGTCACCGTCAGAACGACGGAAGGCGGCGGGAGCGGCGCGGCCAGCCAGCACTCCGGGACGATTCACACGTGGTTCGCCCACTTCCCCGGCGTGATGGCCGTCGCGCCCGCGACGCCGGCGTCCGCCAAAGGACTCCTGAAGTCGGCCATCCGGTCGGACGACCCGGTCATCGTCTTCGAGAACAAGCAGATATACGAGCAGAAGGGCGAAGTGCCGCTGGACGACGAGTTCACTATCCCAATCGGCACCGCGAGCGTCGAGCGCGAGGGCGAGGACGTGACCGTCGTCGCCACCCAGCGCATGGTCGGTGAGTCGGTCGAACTCGCGGAGGAACTCGCGGGACAGACGAGCGTCGAGGTCATCGACCTCCGGTCGCTCTACCCGATGGACACCGAGACGCTGGTCGAGAGCGTGAAAAAGACCGGCCGCCTCGTCATCGCCGACGAGAGCCCGCTGTCGTACGGGACCCACGCCGAGGTGGCGACGCGCGTCATGGAAAACGCGTTTTACAGCCTCGACGCGCCCATCCAGCGGGTCGGCGTCGCAGACGTTCACATCCCCTTCAGCCCCGCGCTCGAAGAAGAGGTGCTCCCCCACGGCTCCGACGTGGAAGCCGCAATCAACCGCATCGTGTAAGTGACGACCACTATCGGACTCGTCGTCAACCCCGCCGCCGGCCGCGACATCCGCCGACTCACCGGCGGCGCGAGCGTCAGTAACAACTACGCGAAACGCCGCACCGCGGGCTGCGTCCTCGCGGGGCTGACGCTCGTCGACGACGCGGAGGTACTCGTCATGCCCGACAACGCGGGCCTCGCCGGCCGTATCGTCGACGACGCGCCCGACGAAATCGGCGTCGAGTTCGTGGACATGACGGTCACCGCGTCGGGTCAAGACAGCCGAACGGCCGCGGCCCACTTCGCGGAGCACGCCGACGCCGTCGTCGTCCTCGGCGGCGACGGCACGACGCGGGACGTGGCCCAGACCATCGACGACGTGCCGGTCGTGAGCATCTCGACGGGGACGAACAACGTCGTCCCGACGCCCGTCGACGGCACCGTCGCGGGCGCGGCCGCCGCGCTCGTCGGGAGCGGAGCAATCCCCGCCGCGGAGGCGACCACGCGCCACGGAACCATCGAGGTCGATGTCGTCCGGTCCGAGGAGACGACGGTCATGCGCGGCCTCGCCACCGTCGGCGTCCTCGACCGCCCCTTCGTGGGCACGCGGGCGATTCTCGACCCGAGCGACATCGTCGGCGGCGTCGTCTCGCGCTCGTCGCCCGCGGAAATCGGCCTGTCGGGTATCGCCGGCGGTCTCGTCACGCACCGACCGGACGAACCCGGCGGCGTCGGCTTCCGACTGGCCCGTGGCGGCGAGAGCGGAGCGACAAGCCCGGCAACGACGGTCAGAGCGATTACCGTCCCCGGACGCCTCTCGACGGTCGACGTGGCCGAACACCGCGTCCTCGACGACGGCGAGGGCTACGCGTTCGAGGTGGACCGCGGGGTGATAAGCGTCGACGGCGAGCGCGAACGCGAGGTGCGAAACGGAACCGTCCGCCTCCGCCCGGTAAGCGACGGCCCGCGACTGGTCGACGTCGAGGCGGTCCTCGAACGGGCGGCCGACGACGGGCGCTTCAGACTCGGGTGAGCCGGCGGCCCCGACTCGAACCGGCCTGACCGACCAGTTCGGCCCCCGGTTTTTTCACCGTCCGCCGGCGGCGATGACGAGCGGCCACGGGTTCTCGACGTGTTCGACGAGCGTGCCGAGCATGCGGGCGGCGTCCGCCCCGTCGACGATGCGGTGGTCGAACGACAGCGAAAACGAGATGACCCGCCGGACGGCCACGTCGCCGTCGTCGGTCGGCACGGCCTCCCGGCGAATCGTGTTGACGCCGAGGATGGCGACCTGCGGCGGGTTGATGACCGGGTCGAACGACTCGACGCTGAGGACGCCGAGGTTCGAGACGGTGAACGTCCCCCCCGAGAGGTCGTCCATCGTGAAGTCGCCCGACAGCGCCCGCTGGGTGACCTCGGCGCGGGTCTCGGCGAGTTCGGAAAGCGACAGCGAGGCCACGTCGCGGACGACCGGCGCGATGAGTCCCTCGTCGATATCGACCGCGATGCAGACGTTGTGTTCCCCGTGGAGTCGGTGGACGCCGTCCTCGAAGGTCGCGTTGAACTCGGGGTGCTCGTCGAGCGACGCCGAGAGCGCGAGGAGCAGGACGTCCGTTATCGACACGTCCACGCCGAGAGCGTCGTCGGCGGCGTTCGCCGCGGCCAACAGTTCCTCCGCGTCGGCGCGGCGGTCGACCGTGACGTGGACCGCCTCGCGGTAGCTCTCGCCGAGGCGGTCGGCGATGGTGCGGCGCATCCCGGATAGCGGCCGCTCCGTTTCGGCCGGTTCGCTCGCGGCAGTCGCGTCAGTCGCAGCGGTCGTGGCGGCTCCGGCGGCCGACGAGTCGGTCGCCGCCGCGGTCGCGCCGCCCGCCGCCCGCACGTCGGACTCGGTGATGCGGCCGTTCTGTCCCGTCCCCTCGACGACCTCGATGTCGACGCCGAGTTCGCGGGCGAGGCGGCGGGCGCTCGGCGGGGCGAACACGCGCTTTTCGGCCGCGGTCGCGGTCGCGGTTCCGGCGTCGTCGGCCTCGGCAGGCGTCGCGGAGTCGGCCGCGGTTTCCACGTCGCTCTCGGTGATTGCGCCCTGCGGCCCGGTGCCTTCGACGGTCGTGAGGTCGACTCCGAGGTCGTCCGCGAGTCGCTTCGCGCGCGGCGACGCGCGCACCTCGCCGTTCTCCGACGCCCCGTCCGACCCGCGCGAGCGCGACGAAGCGTCCCCGCCGCCGGTCGCCGCCGTCTCCGTCGTCTCGGTCGCCTCGGTCGGGGACGGGTCGACCGCGGAGTCGTCTGTCGCGGCGGGTTCGCTCTCGCCCTCACCGACGCCCGCGTCAGCTTCCAGCCCGGAGATGTCCTCGTCCGCGCCGGCGACGATTGCCAGCGCGCCGCCGGGCGCTGTCGACTCGCCTTCCGCGAGAACGACGCGCCGCAGAACGCCGTCTTCCTTGGCGTCTATCTCCGCGGTCGTCTTCTCCGACTCGATTTCGGCGATTGGCTCGCCCTCGGTGACCTCGTCGCCCTCCGAGACGAGCCACGCCGAAAGCTCGCCGGACTTCATCTCCAACCCCAGTTTGGGCATTTTGACTACGTACGCCATGACAGTAACATACACAATAGTCCGTGATATATCTAGGTCGCCGCGTGCGCGACCACCAGATTTTACTACTAGGTGGTATCACTAGGTAGTATGTCGTTCGACGGCTTCACCGACGCGACGGAAGCACAGGTCACGCGCGCGATTTCGGACTCGTGGATGGAGGAGTTCCGCGAGCGCACCGACACGGAGGTCATCGTCGTCGGCGGCGGCCCCTCCGGGCTCGTCGCGGCCAAGGAACTCGCCGAGCGCGGCGTCGACGTGACAATCGTCGAGAAGAACAACTACCTCGGCGGCGGCTTCTGGCTGGGCGGCTTCCTCATGAACAAGGTGACCGTCCGCGACCCGGCCCAGCGCGTCCTCGACGAACTCGGCGTGCCCTACGAGGAGAGCGACGAGGCCGAGGGGCTGTACGTCGCCGACGGCCCGCACGCCTGTTCCGCGCTCATCAAGGCCGCCTGCGACGCCGGCGCGAAGATACAGAACATGACCGAGTTCACCGACGTCGTCCTCCGCGAGGACGACCGCGTCGGCGGCATCGTCATGAACTGGACGCCGGTCCACGCGCTCCCGCGCGAACTCACCTGCGTCGACCCCATCGCGGTCGAGTCCGACCTCGTCCTCGACGCGACCGGCCACGACGCGGTGGTCCTCTCGAAGCTCTCCGAGCGCGGCGTCCTCGACGTGAACGGCATCGAACACGCCAAGGAACACAACACGGGCATGGACAAGACCGCCGACGGCGAGTACGGCGCGCCCGGCCACGACTCCCCCGGCCACGACTCGATGTGGGTCTCGGAGAGCGAAGACAGCATCGTGGACGCGACGGGCGTCGTCCACCCCGGCGTCGTCGCCTCCGGCATGGCCGTCGCCACGGCCCACCACCTGCCGCGCATGGGGCCGACGTTCGGTGCCATGCTGCTCTCCGGCCGACAGGCGGCGCAGTCCTGTCTCGACGAACTCGGCCGCGACGCGCCCGAGGTGAGCATCTCCGGTCCCGCCCCCGCCGACGACTGACCGCCTCCCGGCGGTCCGACTGTCGGTTCCCCCGACGCCTCTGACACTTCTTTCGGGTCGCTCCCGACCCGTTTTCGCCGCATCGGAGCCTCCCGAGAAGTGGCGACAGCGCGGCGCTCGGAACGCGGCTTATTCTACGCCACGACGCCCGCACGAACCCGCGCGAAGCCGAGCGCGTGGGTCGTCTCGTGGGTCACCCGACACCGCGATTCGAGCGCTCGATGGGCCGCGACGAGCCGCCGGTTCAGCAGCTTCGTCGGCGACGCGCGCATCGTGCGCGACCCCGGTGGCGCGGTGACGCGAACGAGCGCCCGAAACGCCGGATTGAGCGGCCGCCAGCGCGAGTCGGTCGTCTCCGCGAGGTCGACGAGACAGAGTCGCCCGTCGGGGCCGACGAGGTCGGCCCACGACGAAATCACGGCCGCGGGGTCGTCGAACATCCCCGAGACGAAGGTGGCGAGGACGGCGGCCGGCGATGCATCGAGGTCGCGCGCGACCGGCGGCCGGGTCGCGTCGCCGCGGACGAGATGGACCTGCGGGAACTCGCGGGTTCGCTCGCGGGCCACGTCGAGGACGCCGGGGGAGAAATCGACGCCGACGACGCTCCCCTCGGGGCCGACGCGCTCCGCGAGATACGGGAGGTTCGCGCCCGTACCACAGCCCATCTCGACGACCGTCTCGCCCGGGTCGAGCGCGAGCGCGTCGGCGGCTTCGGTTCGGACGCTCCCGACGCCGGGCGCGCGACGGGCGAGCGCGTCGTAGAGCGTCGCCCACCGAGTGTAGAACGACTGGGCGACAGCGGAGGGTGAGCGGGAACGGGAGCGAGAGCGACCGCGAGAGCGAGAGCCGGACTGTTCGGCTGTCATGGGACGGGAGCCTCAGAGCAGGACGCGGACCACGTCGGCGACGGCGGGCGCGTCGGGGCCGAGGATGTACGTGATGGGTTCGATGCCGTAGCCGCCGCTCTGGTAGACGACGAACGTCTCCGGCAGGTCGCGGTCGGTGAGGAGTTCGCGGACCGGGTCGGTCGGCGCGTCGGGGTCGAACTCGATGCACTCGTAGCCCGCGGCTTCGAGGTCCTCGATGACGCCCGCGTCGTAGACGATGTTGAGCGCGGCGTTCACGTCGGCTCCGGCGGCGCGGGCCGAAAGCAGGACGCCCGCGACGTGGCCGCTGACGCCGAACTCGGGTTCGCCGGGGACGGTCGCCTGGCCCTTCACGTCGAAGATGCGGCCGGGGATGGCGGCCACGTCGTCCACGCTGTCAGCGTCCGGCAGCGACTCAACGAGGTTGGAGCCGACGTTCGGGATGAGCCCCGCGAAGCCGGAGGTGTTCGTGAGCATGCGGAGGCCGCGGCGGACCGACGAGCGGACCTGCTCGACGGTTCGGAGGCGACCCTCGGGGTCGTGGATGCTCCGGAAGCCGTCGTGGGAGGCGAGTTCGGGCATCTCCTCCTCGTGGAGGTCGGACAGCAAGTCGCCTTCCTCCAGTTGGCGGATGAGGACCTCGGCCTCGACGAGCGCCTGCACGGGCGTCATGTCGCCGGTGGCGAGGCCGTCGCCGACGCGGGAGACGAGGTCGACCACGCGGGGGTCGGTGGCGACCCGCTCGTTCGTGCTGACCTCGCCGTGGGCGTACTTCGAGACGGCGCTCTGGCTGATGCCGAGCGCCTCGGCGACCTCCGACTGGGTGAACCCGCGGTCGCGGAGGTCCTCCGCGAGGAGCGCGCGGAACGTGGGCAGGAACGCGTCCACGACGATTTCTTCGATGAACTTCATTCGTCACCACCGAACTCGGGGTCGGAACTGAGCCGCGACGCCTGCGGCCCGCGCTGGCCCTGATACTTCGAGCCGCGTTCGACCCCGTAGGGGCGGTCGGCGGGCGACTTCATCTCCGTGAACACGAGCTGCGAGATGCGCATGCCGGGGGTGAGCGCGACCGGGGCGGTGCCGAGGTTCGACAGTTCGAGCGTGATTTGGCCCTCGTAGCCGGGGTCGACGATGCCCGCGGTGGCGTGGATGACGACCGCGAGGCGGCCGAGCGACGACCGGCCCTCGACGGTCGCCAGCAGGTCGGCGGGAATCTCCACGCGCTCTTTGGTCGTTCCGAGGACGAAATCGCCGGGGTGGAGGATGAAGTCGTCGCCCTCCGGGACGTGCGTCTCGCGGACGTACTCCGACACCTCGCTTTCGCGGTTCGGGTGGATACAGGAGATGTTCGTGCGCTGGAACTCCAGGAATTCGGTGCCGAGACGGAGGTCGACGCTCGCGGGCTGGACCTGCATATCCACGTCGTCTATCGGGTCGACCACGAGGTCACCCTCGGCGAGGCGCGAAAGGATGTCCGAGTCGGAGAGTATCATACTCGAAGGGAGCGCGACGCGGACAAGTAAATCCACCTTTCGACCGGAGACGACACCCCGTCTCGGCGGGCCGGCAGCGCCCCCGACGCAACGGAGCGACGCCGGAGCGACGCATCCACTCGACGCGACTCAGAGGAGTTCGAACAGGAGACCGACGAGGCTCAGGCCGACGGTGACGACCGCGGCCGACTCCACGTCGAGGTCGCGGGCGCGAGCCATCCCGTAGGTGCGGACGTACGTCGCCCACGCGACCGTGACGACCACGACGGCCCCGCTGACGAGGCCGAAGCCGGACAGCGCGGACTGCATCGCGGCGACCGCGGCGTCCGGGGTCGACGGGAGGTCGATTCGCGGGAGGGCGTAGGCGAGGTAGCCGGCGAGCGCGAGGGCGCGGGCCGCGCTCGGAACCATCCCCCACGCGGCGACCGTCAGCGACTCCGCGAAGCCGCCCTCGCCGCCGACGAGCGACGTGCCGAGGTGGAGCATCGCCCCCTCGAACAGCCAGAACAGCGGCACGCCGAGGAGCATCGCCCACGGGACCCACGAGATTTCGTCCCAGACGAGGTCTCCGAGGCGCTCGTCGAGCTGTTCGGGGACCGACGGGTCACAGCCCGCCGGCGCGTCCATGTCGTCGAACGGGCCGCCTTCCTCGTAGTTCTCGCACATGAACTCGGGGGCGTGTTCGGGGTTGTCGACGCTGACACGCTGGTCGAGCTGTTGGGTGAACGTGACGAGGATAGCGCCGGTGGCGGCCGCGACGACGAGCGTCACGAGCGCGACGACGGCGAGCGCCCGCCCAGTGTCGAGCGGTCGCGGCCGCGACGCGAAGTACTCGCGCGGCTTGCGGAGGGGGGTTCGGGGACCTGCCATCGGTCGGACCACGGAGATGTCGCTGAAATGTCTTTTGCTCGTGCGCGACGCCCGCGATGGGAGGACATTTACCGCGTCGGCGGGGAGTAGCGGGCATGAAACAGGCCATCGTCGCACGCGCCGACCTCGGTATGGGCCGGGGAAAGCTCGCCGCGCAGGTCGCCCACGCCTCGCTGTCCGCCTACGAGGACACCGACTCGCAGACCCGGAAGCGCTGGAAGGGCGGCGGACAGAAGAAGGTCGTCCTCAAGGCCAACGGCGAGTCCGAACTGTTCAAGCTCGCGGACGAGGCTGAGCGGGCGGGCATCCCCCACGCCATCATCCGCGACGCGGGACACACGCAACTCGACCCCGGCACGGTGACGGCGCTCGCCGTCGGCCCCGCCGAGGACGACGACATCGACCGCGTGACCGGCGACCTCTCGCTGTACTGATGCGCGAGGCACACCCGCTCGAGCGCGCGGTCGGCATCGACAGCTACGTGAGCGACGCCGACGGCGTCGGCGGCCGCCTCCGCGTCGCCCCCGAGGACTTCCGCGTGCGCGAACTCGAACTCGACTCGCTGAACGTCCGCCCGCCGGACGCGCCGACCGGCGACTTCCCGAACCTCGTCCTCCGCGTCACGCTCCGCGGCTGGGACACCAACGACTTCGCCGGCCGGCTCTCTGACGAACTCGACGCGAGCAGAGAGCGCGTCTCGTGGGCCGGCACGAAGGACAAACACGCCGTGACGACCCAGCTGTTCACCGTCAACGGCGGTGACGCCGCCGACGTGCCGGAGGTTCCGAACGCCGACATCGAGGTCGTCGGTCGCCTCGGCCGCACGCTTGACTTCGGTGACCTCGCGGGCAACGGCTTCCGCATCCGCGTCCGCGACCCCGAGACCCCCGACAACGCCGCGGCCGTCACCGACGCGCTCACCGAGTTCGGCGGCCGCGAGGGTCGCGTGGGCGTTCCGAACTTCTTCGGCCACCAGCGGTTCGGCAGCATCCGCCCCATCACCCACACAGTCGGTCTCCACGTCGTCCGCGGCGAGTGGCGCGAGGCCGTGTTGGCGTACTGCGGCGGACCGACCGAGGACGAACCCGAGGAGACACAGGCGGGTCGCGCCGTCGTCGACGAGGAAGCCGCGTCGGCCGACCCCGACTGGCACCGCGCGCTCGACCGGATTCCGGGCTACCTCGGCTACGAGCGCGGCATGCTCCACCGCCTCGCGGAGGACGGCGCGGAGACCGACGAGGACTGGCGCAACGCGCTCGAATCGGTCCCGTCGAACCTCCAGCGACTGTTCGTCAACGCCGCGCAGTCCTACGCGTTCAACCGGATGCTCTCGGAGCGCCTCGACCGCGGCCTCCCGTTCGACGAACCCGTCGAGGGCGACGTGGTCTGCTTCGCCGACCGCGACGCGCCCGAGGGGCTGGAACTCCCCGACGTGAGCCGACTCCAGACCGCGACGGGCCGCCGCATCGACGTCATGAGCCGCCACATCGAACGCGGCCGCGCGTTCGTCACGGCCCCGCTCGTCGGCACCGACACCGAACTCGCGGAGGGCGAACAGGGCGACATCGAGCGGGCCGTCCTCGACGACCTCGACCTCGAACCGGGCGACTTCGACCTCCCCGGCAACTTCCGGTCGACCGGGACGCGCCGGGCGATTCTCGTCCGCACCGACCTCGACGTAGAGCGCGAGAGCGGCGACGACGACGCCGACACCGACGCCGCTGGCGGCGCTGACGACCTCGTCTTCGACTTCGCGCTTCCCCACGGCTCGTACGCGACGGCCGTGATGCGCGAGTATCTGAAGGCCGGCCCGCTGGACCTCTGAAAACGAATCGAGACCGAACGTACAATCGAACCGAGACGCGAATCTACTGTTCTACGGCGCTCGCGGCGGGGCTGGCTCCCGCCTGTCGCTCGGCGTCCGCGGTGCGCGTGGTCGCGTAGCCGATGGCCGCGAACGGAAGCGAGAGGAGCGTCGCGGCGACCGCGAAGCCGAGAGCGAGACCGACGATTCCCGGCTGGAAGCCGGCAGCCTCCGCGGCCGGCGGGAAGTACGTCCACGCGGGGACGGCGAAGGCGAGCGCCGAGACCGCCGCGCCGAGGCGGAGCCGGCCGCGGGCGCTGGCGACGCCGAGCGCGTAGCCGACGGCCAGCGGGAGCGCCAGCGTGGCGGTTCGGGCGACCGCGGGGCCGGCGACGAGGGACGCGACGACGCCGCCGACGACGACGGGAGCCACCGCGTACAGCGACCCGGTGACGACGCCCCTGGCGTTCGAGCGGCCGGCGAAGACGGCTCCCGCGCCGGCGAGGAGCGCGACGCCCGCGCCGGCGACGACGACCGGCCGGTCGCGGGCGAAGATGGCCACGAGCGGGACGGTCGCCGAGGCGACGAGCGCGAACGCGTGTTCGGCGGTCGTCCGCGTATCGGAGGGGTCGCGGTGGGCGACGAAGGCGCGGAAGCCCCCGGCGGCGACCCACGCGAGGGCGGCGAACAGCGCCGTCGAAAGCGGCGCGGCCCGACCGAGATACGAGGCGACACCCCGGCCCGTATCGAGCGCCGATTGGCCAAGTTGCGTGGCGAGACGGACGGTCGTCTCGGGGTCGAGCGCGAGCGCGACCAGTCCGGCGAGACCGGCGAGCGCGAGCGGCGACAGCGACGCGAGAAGGGCCCGGCGGCGCATACGAAGTGGAGTCTCGGACACGGGAACGAATATGTTTCGCCGGGCGAGTCCGCGGCGGGAGTCGCGGCGCGTCCATCTCGACCCGCATAAACGGCCTTTTGTACGCGCACGTCCGACACGTCGATATGCACTGTCGGCGGTGTGGAAATCCGTTAGAGAAGCCGGGAGACTACTGTCTCACCTGCAACACCGCCAACTGCGACGCCGTCGTGGCCGTCTTCGCGGCCGACCGCGCGACGCTGACGTTCCTCGACGACGAAGACGTGCTCGGCGAGACGACGGTCACGACGATACCCGAGTCGGACGACGAGACGAAGGTGGTCCAACTCCGGAACTTCGCCGGCCTCGTCGCCGACGAGATTCGGCGCAAGCGCCCCGAGACGGTGTACGCCGCGGGCGAGCGCGCCCCGCTCCGCGAGACGCGCGCGCAACTCCACCACGAGTTCTACCGCGTCTCCGACGACGACCCCGTCCAGCGCGTCCTCGACACCCGCGGCGAGCGGGCGCTGGAGGTCGTCGATATCCCGCCCGCCGAAAAGTTGGGCGGGAGCCACAGCACGCTCATCGGCGGACGACGGGGCCGCCGGGCAATCGGCGTCGTCGCCGGCCATCCGCACGTCAAGAAGGTCATCCCCGGCCCCATCGACGCCGGCGGCACCGGGTCGCGGACGGGCCTCCGGGCGAAGGTCACCCGCGCCGACGGCAACGGGAACGTCAGGCTCCTGCTCCGCGACGGGTCGAGCGTCCAAGAGAACCGCATCGTCACGACGGCGATGAACCGCGAGACGGGCGAGCGCGTCCGCGACGACCTGAACGAGGCGCTGCGCGAAGACGGGCTCCAAGACGAGTAGGCGGGTGAGCGCGCCGAGGCCGGAATCGAGTGGGCGACTCAGGCCGACTCGGTCGCGCCCTCGGGAGCCGTCTCGATGTGAATCGGCTCCGTCTCGTCGGCCTCGCGCTGTGATTCGAACCACGCGACCGTCTCGGCGATGGCGTCCTCCAGCGGCGTCGGTTCGACCGCGTCACCGAACGTGTCGCGGAACTTCGCGTCGCGGACGACGTACGGCTCCTCGAAGGCGTAGCGCATCTCCGAGAGTTCCTTCAGCGGCGCGCTCAGGTAGTTCAGCGGCGCGCCCAGGTAGCCGCCGAGCGTCAGCGCGACCCCCGGCGCGGCGATGATGTGCGGGAAGCCGGGGTCGACGTCGGCGGCCTCGTAGACGAGGTTGACGAAGCGGCGCGTCGAGACCGTCTCGGGGTTCGGGACGTGCCAGACCTCGCCGAGCGCCTCGTCGCGCTCACCGAGGAGGACGAGCGCCCGCGCGAAGTCGGGGACGTAGGTGTAGGTGTGGGCGAGTCGCGGGTCGCCGAACACCTTCGCACGCTTGCCGGCGACGGCGGCCCCGAACACCTGCTCGCCGACGACCGACTCGCGGACGCGCGGGCCGAAGAAGTCGCTGGCGCGGCCGATGGTCGCCTCGATGCGACCCGCCTCGTGGGCGTCGAGGACGATGTCGGCGCACTCGGCTCTGACCTGTCCCTTCGGGCCGGTGGCGGCGTACGGGAGGTCCTCGGAGAGACGAGCCTGCACCGGGCCGTACATGTAGAGGTTCTCGGCGACGACGAGGCGCGCGCCGGCGGCTTCGACTCCCGCGACGATGCCGCGGGTGAGGTCGGGGAACAGTTCGGGCCACTGGTCGTACGGCGGTTTGGCGCAGTGATAGACGACGTCCGCGTCCGCGAACGCGGCGACGGCGCGGTCGGGGTAGAGCACGTCCGCGAGGCGGCTCTCGACGCCCTCGGGGAGGAAGTCGGGGTCGTGACGCGTCACCGCGGCCACGTCCGCCCCGCGTTCTCGGAGCTGTTCCATCACCGCGAGTCCGACGGGACCGGCACCCACCACCACGTGTTGTGTCATGGTCCCCCGTACGCGCGCCGGCGACAAAGCGGTGTCTAGGCCCGTCAGGTCCCGAGACGACTCGTAGGGTTTATCCATACCGGCGAGGTAGTTCGCGGTACTATGGCCGACAAGAAGGCACGATCCGTCGGTAGTTCCGGGCGCTTCGGCGCTCGGTACGGCCGCGTCGCTCGACGCCGCGTCAAGGAAATCGAAGCAGAGATGCGCAACTCCAAAGTCGACGGCGACGACGTCACTCGCGTCGAAACCGGCGTCTGGAAGAACGAGGAGACCGGCGAGATTTTCACCGGCGGCACCTACCGCCCGCAGACCCCCGCCGGCAAGCAGGTCCGTCGTTCCATCCGCGCCGCGCTCACCGGCGAGGACGAATAACCCACAAGTAGCCTCGACGCTTTACATCTTCACAATGAGCTACAAGTGTTCCCGGTGCAAGCGCGATGTCGAACTGGACGAGTTCGGTGGCGTCCGCTGTCCGTACTGCGGCCACCGCGTCCTGCTGAAAGAGCGGTCGCCTAACGTCAAAGAAGTCGCCGTCGAGTAGCGTGCGCCCCGCGCACAGCGCTTCGCTCGAATTCGACTACCCCGACGAGCGGCGCGCGCGCGTCGTCGAGCGCAGCGTCGCCGTCGAGGAAGGCGAGATAGACGACGCCCGGTCCGGTGCGCGCGTCGCCCGCGAGGGACGGACCGTCGTCGTCACCGTCGAGGCCGGCGACCTCGTCGCACTCCGCGCGGGCGTGAACTCGTGGATACGCCTCGTAGAGACCGCAGAGCGCGTCGCTTCGGCGGGTGAGGCGCAGTCGGAGTCCGCGTAGGAGACCGCGGGTGTTTTAGGGCCGGCGTCCCGTCGGTTCGGGTATGCAGGGAAGCCTACCGCCGGAAGCCCAAGAGAAGCTCGAAGAACTGCAGAACCTTCAGGAGACCGCCCAGAACGTCTCCGAGCAGAAGCAGTCCTCCGAGAGCGCGCTCAACGAGGCGCAGACGGCGCTCACGACGCTCGAAGAGATCGACGGCGACTCGCAGATGTACCGCGAAGTCGGCGAACTCCTCATCGAGACCGACTACGAGTCGGCCAAAGACGACCTCGAAGAGAAGGTCGAGAGCCTCGAAGTGCGCGTCGAGCAGCTCACGAAGCAGGAGACGCGCGTGCAGGAGAAGTTCGAGAGCCTGCAAGAAGAGCTCCAGCAGATGCTTCAGGGCGGCGCGGGCGGCGCGGGTCCGATGGGCCCCGGCGGCGCGTAAATGTCACAGCCGACGGACGAAGAAGTGGTCGAAACCGCCGCGGAAGCGGCTGAAGGCCTCATCTTCGCCCGCTTCAAGCAGTCGCGCGTCAAGGACTTCGACGTCACCGTGACGTTCGAAGACGGCGTCCTCGACGTTGACGTGTACGTCAACGCGCCCGACGACGCCGACGACGCGGAGGCGGTCGCCGAGGAGGCGGCGCTGACGGCCCAAGAGGCCGTCGACGAACTGTTCGCGGCCGCCGACGAGGAGTAAGGGACGTTCTCGCGGGCACCCCCCGCACTCGATGTTGTCCGGTGAGCGGCGGCGCTGTGCCGGCCGGCGCGCGAACCGAACGAGAGAGTCGGACATCGGTTTCGCATTCCGCAAGTATCACCACGACTCGGTGCGGAGCCGCCCGACACAATTAAACATGATAGTGGTGTATGGTACCGTATGTCAATTAGAAGGACGCCGAGAGGAACGACCGCGTTGGACCGGTTGCGGGAGCGATACAGCGACGCCGACCTCACCTGTTCGAAATGTGGCTTCACCGACGACGACGGCGAGTGGTCGGCCAAGACGACCGGGTCGAGCGTGTTCTACCGGCGGGTCTGTCCGAGTTGCGGCGCAATCGAGACGCGGACGCTCTCGCTGAAGTAGTGCGGCGGGGGGTTGCTCGTCGCTGGAATCGACTCGCGAGTGGCGACGCCGGAACCGCAGAGAACGAGAGGAGAGCGGGAGCGCCGGACGGCGACGCGCCGCCAGCGTCGCCTACGCGAGGAAGAACACGAGCAGGCTGACGGCCATCGCCGCGAGGATGAGCGCGAGCGCGAGCGCCCCGCCCATCGAGACGACGACGTTAGCGTGGCTGGCGAGCGTCTCGGTGCGGTCGTTGCCGAAGATGGTCACCTCGGCGCGCTCGGTCGCCATGCCGGCGACGACCGGTTCGGTGTCCGCGAGCGCCTCGTCGACGAGGCGGTCGATGGTCTCGCGGAGTTCGTCGTGGTCGATGGCCGCGCCGACCTGATTTTCCGCCTCGACGGTGTTGACGATGTGGGTGTCCGTCGTCATCACCTCGGCCACGTCGGCTTTCGCGTTCGGCCCGGTCGTCAGCCCCTCGACGATGCGGTCGCGCAGGCCCGGTTCCATGTTGTTGCCGTCGATGAGGACGTACGCGGTCGTCTGGTCGCCGACGGTCGTCGCGGCCACGCGGATGCCCAGCGGGCCGATACCCTCCCGCGGCGTCCAGTCGGTCGGGTCGAACGACGTTCCCAACGACAGCGACCCGCGCAACGAGGCGGAGAGTTCTTCGCCCGCGAGTCCGGCGGCGGTAATCATGTCGAACGAGCGCTTGCTCCCCGGCGTGACGTGGCCGAGGTCGGGTCCCTGAAGCCCGTTGTTGCAGTTGTGGGCGTCGACGAGAAGCACGTCCCGCAGGCCCGTGGTGCGAGCCTCGGCGGACGCCGAGAGGCCGACCGCGTACTCCACGTCGTCGGCGAACTGCGGGGCGTACGTCGAGACGAGCAGCGCGTCGTCACCGAAGCGCTGGCCGAGCATCTTCGCGTCGCCGGACTGGACGCGGACGCTTTCGGTCACGTCGGGGCTGTACTCGATGCGCTCGTAGGCGTCGTCGGCCGCGTCGAGGACCACGTCGACCTCGCGTTCGGTCACGAGGTTGAAGTCGTGGCCCGCGGTCGCGTGGGGCGGGAACACGAGCCCCTCCGCCCGGCGGGCGACGCGCTCGGGGAAGTTGCCGCCGCCGATTTCGCCCATCGGACCGGGGTGAATCATCGGCAGGACGAACCGGGCCTTCTCGGTTCCGTCGTCGCGTTCGAACGAGAGCACGGTGACGGGGACGATTGCCTCTTGGCCGAGCTGTTCGAAGAAGTCCTCCAGTTCGCGGGTTCCCTCGGCGATGTGGCCGATGAAGCCGCGGATGAAGTCGAGGACCGACACGCCGAGGCCGCGACGCCACGGGCGGTCGACGATGCGGAGGAAGACGTAGACCCCGAGGGCGTACATCACGCAGGTAATCGCGAGGAGCTGGAAGTGGCTCAGCGCGATGGCCGACAGCTCCGGCGGTGCCCGGTCGGGGCGGGCGAGATACGGCATCAGATAGGCGTCGAGGATGGGACCGCCGACCTCGAAGAACCGGAGCGTGCCGCTGTAAACGAACAGGAGCGCGGCTGACGTGAGCGTCTGGATGCTCGCCGGGACCGCCGCGATGAGCAGCGACGACCGCGAGACGGCCATCACGATGAGCAGGCGGAAGGCGAACACCGACGCGAGAGCGATTACGAGCGCGTCGAAGATGAACGTCTGACCGAGGCCGGTGAAGACGGAGACGATGGCGGCCCCGGTGAGGAACGTGACGATAATCACCTCGCCGGCGAGCGCGAGGAGCGACGAGCGGTTGTGCGTCAGCTTCCCGCCGACGAACCGGTCGACGCCGGTGGTGCCGAACGCCGCGACGACGGTCGGAATCCCGATGAAGAAGATGCCTTCCCAAGCGTCTCTCCCGAGGAAGAAGATGCCCCGCCACGAGCCGGCGAGGTCCCCGGAGTCGAACGCGCCGATACCCGCCATCGCGGCGACGAGCAGGGCGAACCCGAGACTCGTGTACCAGCTGGGCGCGCGGAAGATGAACCGCGAGAGCCCGGCGAGGTCGCTCTGGGTGGAGGTCATTTCCCGAACAGACAGAACGGAGGCCGGTAAATGTCTCGGCTTGCTTCCGAGGAACGACCGTGAGAGACTTCATCGTGTCGCCGGATTGCGGTTTCCCGCCTCGGCGACGGAGCAAAAAGCCAGTCGTCGCGGAGCACCCGGTCGCGGTCGAAGGCGACCGACCGCTCAGCTACCGGTTACCGCTCGCAGATGTCGATGAAGTTCTCGAACACTTCCTCGCCCTCGGCGGTGTGGGCGACCTCGGGGTGCCACTGGACGCCGTAGAGGTCGCGGTCGGCGTCGCTCATGGCCTCGATGGTACACACGTCGCTCGTGGCGGTGTGGGTGAAGCCCTCGGGGACCTCCTTGACCTCGTCGGCGTGACTGGCCCAGACGCGGGTCTCGGGGGCGAGCGAGCCGATAAGCGGGTCGTCCTCGTCGAGGATTTCCACGTCCACGTCGGCGTAGCCGCCGTAGTCGCCGGAGCCGACGCGGCCGTCGAGTTCTTCCGCGAGAATCTGCATGCCGAGACAGATGCCCAAGACGGGCACGTCGAGGTCGAGGTAGTCGGGACAGCGGCCGATGCGGTCCATGTCGGGGCCGCCGGAGAGGACGATACCGTCCGCGTCGATGTCCGCGGGGTCGGTGTCGTTGTCGACGAGTTCGGTGTCGACGCCGAGGTCGCGGAGCGCGCGCCGTTCGAGGTGGGTGAACTGCCCGTGGTTGTCGATGACGACGATGCGGGTCATGTCCCGGATTGGACCACCGTGCCTAAAAGTCAATCGAAGAACGGTCGAGATGCGCGTATCCGTGCATCAGATTGGCGCGTCGGGCCGGTCGGGTCGCGCCTCACTCGTCGCCGGCGCGGTCCCGCGCCGTCTGGAACCCGAGTTCGTCGAGTTCCTTCGTCCGGCGGCCCTCTCGCTCGGCAATGGCTTCGACGTCCGGGGCGGCGTCGTCGTCGATGCGGGCGAACGACTTGTGAACCTTCGTGTGACACCACCGACACAGCGCGACCGTGATTTCGTGGGATGGTTCGTCGCCGTCGCCGCTGCCGTCACCGCCGCGGCCGCCGTACGAGAGGTGGTGTGCTTCGAGGAGCGGGCGAGCGGTCGAATCGTGGGCCATGCGGACCTCTTCGAGGCCGCAGCGGACGCACTCGCGGCCGCTCGTCGTCGAGGCGTAGTGCGGGCAGTCGCGGAAGTCACAGCCCTCCGCGGCCGCGACGCAGTCGTAGTCCGCGCGGCGGCGCTCGCGGGCGAACGCCGGGTCGCGGTCGGCGTACTCGCGGGCGAGGCGGCACGCGCCGTCGCTCGTGAGGTGGTCGCAGCGGCCGGCGTGGTCGTAGGGGTCGTCGACCCCCACGGGCGTCCCTGTCGGCGTCCGCTCCATGGACCGGGTTCGGGGCGGGGCGGGCCTAAACGTTGCTCTCGACGGCGGACGAACCGACGGCCCGGCGGTGGATTCATCACGTCCGCCGTCGAAGCCGGCTCCGTGAGACTCGTTCACCGACAGAACGGAGCGCAATCGACCCTCGCGTCGAACGTCGAGACTGCCGACTCGTTTCTCTCGCAGGCGCGCGGGCTGATGTTCCGCGGCTCCGTGCCGGACGACTACGCCCTCGTCTTCCGGTTCGACGACGCCGACCGCCACAGCCTCCACATGGTGTTCGTCCCGTTCGACATCGACGCGCTCTGGCTCGTCGGCGACGAGGTGACGAAGAAAAAGCGGCTGTCGGCGTGGACGGGTATCGGCTTCGGGATGGCCGACACCGTCGTCGAACTCCCCGCGGGCGCGGCCGACGGCGTCGAACCCGGCGACCTGGTCGAGATTGCGGAGTGACTCGACGGTCTCGAAGCAACGCTCGTCCAGCGCGGTCCCCGGAGAGACACCAATTTCTGTCGGAACCATCTCTTTTATCCCTTCATCGACAAATGTGTTCAACTACTATGTCGGAACCTACCACACCGACGGAGGATAGAGTAAGTCGTCGCGAGACGGCTGGCTGTGAAATTCGACGGTTCTAACCCACAAGGACACGATTCTACCGTGAACGAACGATTCGGGAAGACCCCCGAGCTACGCACTTCTGATTCAGTACAGCTCTTAGACACCACGCTCCGCGACGGTGAGCAGGCCCCCGGGGTCTCGCTGACGCCGACCCAGAAGGCCGACATCGCCCGCGCGCTCGACCGCGCGGAGGTCGATTACATCGAAGCCGGGAGCGCCTGCACCGGCCCCGGCGAGCGCGAGACGATAAAGCGCGTCACGTCGCTCGGCCTCGACGCGACGGTGACGAGCTTCGCCCGCGGCGTCAAGAACGACGTCGACCTCGCGCTCGACTGCGACGTCGACGGCGTCACGCTCGTCGTGCCGGCGAGCGACCGCCACGTCGAGTCGAAAGTCGGGACGACCCGCGAGGACGTCGTCGAGACGACCGACGAACTCGTCGCCTACGCCAAGGACCACGGCCTCTGGGTCGAGGTCATCGGCGAGGACGGCTCGCGGGCCGCCCCGGAGTTCCTCGAATCGCTCGCGCGCGCCAGCCACGACGCCGGTGCCGACCGCTTCTGTTTCGCCGATACGGTCGGCCACACGAGCCCCGAACACACCTACGAGGTCGTCTCCCGACTCTCCGAGCTTGGCCCGACCTCGACGCACACCCACGACGACCTCGGCCTCGCGATGGCGAACGTCCACGCCAGCCTCGCCGCGGGCGCGGACCTCGTCCACACCACGGTCAACGGCATCGGCGAGCGCGCCGGCAACGTCGCGCTCGAAGAGGTCGCCATCGCGCTCGACCACTGCTACGACGTGGAGTCGGTGAAGCTCGACGAACTGTACGCGCTGGCCCAGAAGGTCGCACAGGCCACGGGCGTCTCGCTCCCGCCGAACAAGGCGGTCGTCGGCCAGAACGCCTTCACCCACGAGAGCGGCATCCACACCGACGGGACGCTCAAGGACGACGCGATGTACGAGCCGTACCCGCCGGAGACGGTCGGCCGCGAGCGCCGCCTCGTCCTCGGGAAACACGCCGGGCGCGCCGGCGTCAAGGCCGCGCTGGACGAACACGGCGTCGACGCCACCGACGAGGAAGTCGCGGCCGTCGTCGAGCGCGTGAAGGAACTCGGCGACCGCGGCAAGCGCGTCACCGACGCCGACCTCCTCGCGTTCGCAGAGGACGTTCAGGGCCGCGAGCGCGCCCGACAGGTCGAACTGCTCGACCTCACGGCCGCCTCGGGCGGCGGCACGCCGACCGCGAGCGTCCGCCTCCGCGTCGAGGGCGAGGAACGCGTCGCCTCCGGCACCGGGTCCGGCCCGGTCGACGCCGCGGTGAAGGCCGTCCGCGAGGCGCTCGGCCCCGACGCCGACGCCCAACTCGACGAGTACCACGTCGACGCCATCACCGGCGGCACCGACGCCGTCGTGACCGTCGAGGTGACGATGTCGCTCGGCGACCGAAGCGTCTCCGTCGCGGCGTCGCACGCCGACATCACGCGGGCGAGCGTCCAGGCGATGGTGGACGCGCTGGACCGGCTGCTCGCGCCGAACCACACGTCGCCGACGCCCGCGTCGGCCGACGACTGAGAAGACGACCCTGTCGCGTCGCGGCCGCGTTTTTCTCCCGCTCCCGGGACGACTGAATCCGAACCCGGACTACCGCGTCTCTTTGGCGACGAGGTAGGTCCAGCCGCCGCGGCGCTCGAACCCGATAGCGTCGTCGCCGAGCTCCGTCTCCGCGAAGTCGGCGACGCGGCCGGTCCGGACCGTCGTCACGTCGATGCGTCGCGTCCCGTCCCGTTCGCTCGTGTCCGCGCTTACTGCGTTCGCACTCATACCCTCGCTGACGCGGGCAGGGGATATGTATCGCATCCTAGGAGAGTGAAAGTGAAATCGAGGGACTTCGCGGCCCCGTGACACTGTGTCGCACACCTTACGCGAGGACGACACTCGAAGCAAGCGTCTCGAAGCGCTCACTCCGGCGCGAAGGCGACGAGAACGATGGTGACGACCACGACGAACGCTGCGCCGAAGTAGCCGGCAACCCGGTAACTCTCGATGAGCACGAGCAAAAACAGGAGGGCGATGATGACGTCGAGTCTGTATTTGAGCGCGGTGTCCATACGGACCGGCATTCGTGTCTAATTAGTAACTGTTTTGGTGGCGTGAAGCGCGCTCCGTCGGGCGTATCAGAACCGATTTGCGAGCCAGTCAGGACTATCGAAACGATGGTTGGGTTCACGGAGCGCGAGCGGTCGGGCGTGTACAAGTCGATTTACGCACGGCGGGACATCAGGCGGTTCAGCGACGATACGGTGTCCGAGGAGACGCTGGCGCGACTGCTCGATGCCGCGCATCACGCCCCGAGCGTCGGCTTCTCGCAGCCGTGGGATTTCGTCGTCGTCGAGGACGACGAGACGAAAGCGGCCGTCGCGTCCATCGCGGAGCGTGCGATTGCGGCGGCCCGCGAGGGCTATCGAGAGCCTCGAAAGTCGGAGTTCGGTCGGTTGAAGCTGGAAGGCATCACCGACGCCCCGGTGAACGTCTGCGTCACGTGCGACCCGACGCGGGACGCCCCGCACGTCCTCGGGCGCAACACGATGCAGGCGATGGACGCCTACTCGACGTGTCTCGCCGTGCAGAACCTCTGGCTGGCCGCGCGGGCCGAAGGCGTCGGCGTCGGCTGGGTGTCGTTTCTCTACCCCCACGAGGTCCGCGAAGTACTCGGGATTCCGCACCATGTCGAGCCGATTGCGTATCTCTGCGTCGGCTATCCCGAGGACGGCTTTCCCGAGGAGCCGGTCCTCCAACGAGAGGGCTGGCGCGAGCGCATCGACACGAGCGAACTCGTTCACTGGGGAGAGTGGGAGTCTACGTCGGACTGAGAGAATCGGAGTCGCGGCGCGACGAGACGCGCCGCCCGGAACGTTGTGGCCGCGAGAAGCGCCGAGGGTGAGATTTGAACCTCACTCGCTCACTGCGTTCGCTCGCTGGTTCAAATCTCGGGTCGTCGCACAGCCTCGTCACGCGGAGCGAGAGACATGAACGTCTCTCGCGGGGTGACGTTCGGAAGAAGCGCCGAGGGTGAGATTTGAACCGCAGTCGCTCCCATGCGGTCGCTCCTTGATTCAAATCTCAGGACGTTGCACACGCGGCCACGGAGTCGCGGCGCGACGAGACGCGCCGCTCGGAACGTTGTGGCCGCGAGAAGCGCCGAGGGTGAGATTTGAACTCACGTGTCCGAATGGACAGTAGATTTCGAATCTACCGCCTTGGCCGGGCTAGGCTACCTCGGCTTCCATCGTTGTCTCTCTCGCGGATAGTTTAATCCGTTTCGATTTCCGAGGGCCGCGGCGGAGAGTCACACGGATGCGGTCGGCGGGTCTCTGGCCCAACTGCGTCCGGGCGGGACGGGCGGAGTCGACGACCGACGAGCGACCGACCAGAGCGCCACCGACCAATGGGAATAAGTCGCACGCAGACCCGGGTGGTGTATGGACATCGACACGGCCAGCGAGACGTGCTCCGAGGTGCTCGACGCCATCTCGGAGGCCGTCATCGCCGACCGAGCCTTCCTCGAAACCGTCCTGACGGGCGTCCTCGCCCGCGGCCACGTCCTCCTCGAAGACGTTCCGGGAACCGGAAAGACGCTCACCGCGCGGAGCGTCGCCACCGCGCTCGGGCTGTCGTTTTCCCGCGTGCAGTTCACCCCGGATCTGCTTCCCGCCGACGTGACCGGGACGAACATCTACGACGAGCGCGAGCGGACCTTCGAGTTCTCGCCGGGGCCAATCTTCGCCAACGTCGTCCTCGCCGACGAAATCAACCGCGCGCCGCCGAAGACGCAGGCCGCCCTCCTCGAAGCGATGGAGGAAGGACAGGTGACCGTCGACGGCGAGACACACCAGCTCCCGAGCCCCTTCTTCGTCATCGCGACGCAGAATCCCGTCGAACAGGAGGGGACGTTCACCCTCCCCGAGGCGCAGGTCGACCGGTTCGTCGTGAAATCGGCCATCGGCTACCCCGACCTCGACGGCGAGGTCGAACTCCTCCACCGGCGTGCGGGCCGGAGCGATCAGAGCCCGAGCGTCGAGCGCGTCCTCGACCGCGACGCCGTCGCCGCCATCCGCCGCGCGCCCGAGTCGGTCCGCGTCGAGGACGACCTGCTCGAATACATGGCGAAGCTCGCGCGGGAGACCCGAACCGACCGCCGGGTCCGCATCGGCGTCTCCCCCCGCGGGACCCAACGGCTGTTCGAGGCGACCCGCGCCCGCGCCGTCATCGAGGGCCGCGAGTTCGTCACGCCCGACGACGTAAAGCGCGTCGCGCAGTCCGTGCTCGCTCACCGCCTCGTCCTGACGCCGGACGCGCGGGTCGAAGACGTGCGGAAATCGGACGTCGTCGACGACGTGCTCGGTCGAGTGACCGTGCCGACGCTGGAGTAAGGCGGGAGACGTGAGGCGTGGGGCGGACACGGCTCAGCGCGCCACGACCGCCACGAGCGCGACGACGCCGACCAAGAGTAAGACGACGGCCGTGATGGGCTGGCCGCCGGCGGCCGCCCGGTCAGCGCCGTAGACGACGGCCGCGCCGACCGCGAGCACGACGAGCGTCGCCGCCGCGTGGACGAGTTCGAGCTGGAGCGTGTCGGTCTCGCGGCCGAGGTGTGCGCCGACGGAGCGCGCGTTGTCCGCGAGGTCCCACGCGAGTATCGACCCGACCGCGGCGAGCAACAGCGCCTCCGCCCCGGCCCCGCTCGCGCCCGCAAAGAGGAGCGAGAGGAAAAACAGCCCGCCCGCGGCGTCGACGACGCGCCGCGAGCCGCTGAACAGTCCGGCGGCGAGCGCGACCGTCGCGGCGAGGCCGCCGACCGCCGCCGTCGACGTGGTGAAGCCGAGCGCGAGGATGGCGAATCCGGCGGCCGACAGCGCCAGTGCGGTCCCCGTCCGGGTCGGCTGGCGGGTGATTTCGCTCACCGCGACCACCCCGCTTCGGCCCGCGCGAGCGCGACACCGAGGGACTCGTCACCCCAGTCGACGACGCGGAGGCCGCTCCCCCGGAGTTCGCGGAGCCGCAGGTCGCGCTCGATGCGTGCGAGGCGCGCGCCGACGGTCGATGTCGTCGTCGGGTCCGGCGAGACGACCGTCACGGCGTGGCCGTAGGCCTCCAACCGACGGGCGACCGAGACGCCGTAGTCGTCCACGAGCGGCGAGCAGAAGATGACCTGCGCGTCGCTGGCGAGTCGACGCCGGAGTCGGCGCACGGCCACGGAGGGGAAAAAGGCCCCGTCCGGCGGCGTCGGCGCGAACGCCGGGTGGGTCGCGAACAGCCGGCGGGCGCGGGCGCGGTGGTCGACGCCCGACGAGGGGGCGAGCCAGCACTCGTCGGGGCCGAACGCGGCGACGCCGACGCTGTCGCCGCCGTCGAGGAGTGCCGAGAAGGCGACGCTCGCGGCGTCCACGGAGCGCTCGACCGCGGTCTCCCCCTCGTCGTCGGGGGCGACGTGCGCCTCAGACCGGGTGTCGACGACGAGGACGACGGACGCCGCGCGCTCCTCTCTGAACTCCACCGTGGCGAGTTCGCCCGTGCGGGCGCGGCGGTTCCAGTCGATGCGCCGAATCGGGTCGCCGTGGCGGTACTCGCGGATGGAGGCGAACTCCAGTCCCGACCCCGGCACGTCGGTCTCGACGCGGCCGGCGTACTTCGAGGTGAGGCCCCGAAGCGGCAGGTCGGCGGTCGCGGCGAGTTCGGGCTCACACCGGAGCGTCGTCTCGGCGTCGACCGTCTCGCGGGACTCGACGGCCCCGCTCGGGTCGCGGACGACGACGACCGTCTCGTCCCACGAATGCTCGCCGCGGACGGCCGTGACCGTGTACGTCGCGGTCGCGGTCGCGCCCGGTCGAAGCGCCGTCCCCAGTCGGGCGGAACCGTCGACGACGCCGAGCGCCGGCGGCACGCCGTCGACGACGCGGAGGTCGAACAGCGTGCTGGACCCCTCGTTGGTGACGCGGAGCGTGACTTCGACCTCGTCGTCGGGGTCGGGCGTCGCGTCCGAGAGGTCGCGCTCGATTCGGAGCGACACCTCGGGAATCGCCGCGACCCGGACGTAACCGAGGACGACGACGCCGAGGCCGGCCGCGAGGAGCAGCGACGATTCGCGGGTGAACACGCCCGCGGCGGCCGCCACGAGGACGAGGCCGTCGAGGCCGGTCCAGCGTTCGGTGTCGAACCCGTGGCTCATCGGCGCTCACCCGCGGGGCCGTCGGTAGTGCCGACTTGTTCTATCGCGGCGACGGCTCGCTCGGCGCGGTCGGTGAGCGACGACCGGCCGGACAGAAACAGGCGGACGCGCTGTCGGAGCGGAATCGAGACGGACGCGCCGAGAAAGCGCGCGGCGACCGGGTCGTCGGTCCACCCGCCGGTTTCGAGGAGCGCGGCCGCTTCCTCGGGAGCGCGACCGCCGCGGGCGACGAGCGCCTCCTTGGCCCGCGTTTCGAGGCGGTCGACGACGCGCTCGCGGGCGGCCCAGCGGGTGCCCTGACCCATCGCAGACACGAGGTCGTCGTCGAAGTCGGCTCCGGGCACCGGGACCGAAATCCGCGCTTCCGGGTCGTCGGTAACCGTGGTGTTCGAGGGCGTATCGCGGCGGCGCTGGACGTACCGAAGCCCCTGGAGCGCCGCGAGCGCCGCGACGAGTCCGAGGAAGATATCCGTCAGTTCGAGGCCGAAGGAGACGCCTGCGACGACCGCAAGTCCGGCGGTCGTGGCGACGACGCCGACGAGCAAGAACAGCTGACGCGTCAGCGTCATCGGTCGCCCTCCGGTGAGTCGGCGTAGGCGCGTTCGATGCTTCTGAGCGCGTCGACCGCCCGGCGCTCCCGCTCCGGCGTCGCCTCGAAGCCGCCGTATCGGACTTCCTCGAACAGCGTCGTCAGGTCGTCCACGTCGTCGCGGTCCATCCCGGCGTCGACGGCCGAGTGGGCGAACTCGGCGGGCGTCGCAGCGCGACGGTTCGGCACGTCGAGGAGCGCGGTCATCTCACCCCACGCGCGGAACACTTCGTTTTCGACGTCGGCGTCGCCGTCTTCGATGCGCTGGGCCGCGGCCCCGGCGGCCCGTCCGACGGCGGCGACGTTCGACCCCTCGTCCTCGTCGGCGGGGGTGACTTCGTCGTCGGCCGCGGGCGAGTCGCCGGTCCCGGTGACGAGCATGAAGGCCGCGACGGCGAGGGCGACGGCGAGCAAGAGGCCGAACAGCACCGTGGGCGGTGAGACGCTCTGCGCCGCGTTCCCGCCTTGGCCGAGACTACCACCGCCGCCGGCGGGGAGAAACGACACGTTTCGCGCGGCGGCCGCGGCACGAGACGAAAACGAGAACTCGCGGCGACATCCCGTGAGGAGGGCGAAAAGCAGGACGACCGGCGGCCCGACCGCCGCGAAGATTGCGAGGGGCGGAAGCAGAGAGCCGGTCTCCCGGTAGGCGTACGCGCCGAGGAGGACGAAGACGAGGGCGACGACCGCGAGGACTCCGGGTGAGAGCAACCACGGGAAACACGGCGTCGGGATGCTGAGACTGCCGGACGAATCACCGGACGGTTGGGTGCCGGTCTCGTCTGTGTCTCCAGCGACCGCGCCGCCGGTCTCGCCGCCACCGAAGCCGACTGGGCCGCCGCTTGAGACGACGGTCGAATCGATGGTGGCGGCGACGACCGAGAGGGCGACGACCGCGAGGAGGGCCAGTGCGAGCGCGCGGAGGGCGGAACGGTCCACGGGGGTAGGTAACAGCATCCGAGGTAAAGACATTTCGAGGGGCGGGGCCGTCGCCGGCGGGACGACTGTCACCCCGTCGACCAGTCGAGTCGAGCGGAGCGTCGGTCGCGCCGTGTCGGCGGTGCCGAAGGGTCACAGACGACGCGACTGGACAGACCGGCCGTACAAGTGAATGGGTCGCCGCGGCGGAACGCGAAAGCCGCGGTCCGACACCCACACACCACGTTTGCAAGTGAATTGGCGGGGGAAGCGATGGTCGCGGCGTACCCACAGACACCACCGTTGCACGTGAAGCGCGGTGACGCCGCGGAGGGGGTGGGACCGGCGACTGCGCGGGGAGAGCACCGGTGCAAGTGAACCTCGAACGGGACTCGTCGCGCGTCACCCACCACCATTTCAGGTGATTCACTCCGATTGAGGCCGTCTACGCCTCGTTAACGGGAGACGCTTCCCACCGAGACGTACACCGTGAGCACCGAAACATGTCAACGCTTTAGTTGAACGCGTGCTCTGTTGTTCTACTAGCTACTCTCGCGTGCTCTCCTTCACTTGCAAACATGGTGTGTGTCTGTTCAAACGAGTTCACATGACCCACGAAATACGATAACATGGGCCAGTATAGAGTGAGCAAGCATCAACCGAGAGACGGCGGTTCCAGACGAGAACACGCGGTCCGACTCCGGCGATACCGTCGTCGTCACAATTCACATGAATCAGATGAAATCGGGGTTTTAAATAAGGGGACGCTACAACGGACCGACGCTAATGCGCCGGTTCGAGCGAAAACAAAACGTCTTCACCAACAAGGACGCCCTCGGGGAGTCCTACAAGCCCGAGCGCATCGAGGAGCGCGACGACGAGATTTCGGAGTACATGGACGCGCTCCAACCGGTCGTCGACGGCTGGGAGCCGAACAACGTCTTCCTGTACGGAAACACCGGCGTGGGGAAGACCGCAGTCACCGAGTTCCTTCTGGAAATGCTCCTCGAAGACGTCTCGCAGTACGACGACGTGGACCTCAGCGTCATCTCCATCAACTGCAAGACGCTCAACTCCTCGTATCAGGTGGCGGTCGAACTCGTCAACGAGCTTCGACCGCCCGGTGCGGAGATTAGCTCGACCGGCTACCCCCAACAGACCGTCTTCAAGAAGCTGTTTCAGGAGTTGGACGACGTGGGCGGGACGGTGCTCATCGTCCTCGACGAAGTCGACTCCATCGGCGACCGCGACGAACTCCTCTACGAACTCCCGCGGGCGCGCTCGAACGGCAAGCTCGAAGACGCCAAGGTCGGCCTCATCGGCATCTCGAACGACTTCAAGTTCCACGACCAACTCGACCCGCGCGTGCAGGACACGCTCTGCGAGCGCGAACTCCACTTCCCGCCGTACCAAGCGCCCGAGCTCCAGAACATCCTCGAATCGCGCGCTGAGGTCGCCATCGCAGAAGACGCCTGCGAGGAGGGCGTGCTCAACCTCTGTGCGGCGCTCGCCGCCCGCGACAGCGGGAGCGCGCGGCAGGCGCTCGACCTCCTGCGGCTGGCGGGCGAACACGCCGAGAACAAAGACGACGAGCGAATCACGCTCGACCACGTCGACATCGCCCGGCAGAAACTCGAACAGGAGCGCGTCGTCGAGGGGATGCGCGAACTCACCGAAAACGGCCACTTCGCCCTCCTCGCGGTCGTCTCGAAGGCCGCCCACGACGAGACGCCGTGTCGGATGCGCGACCTCTATCAGGAGTACCTCCGGCTGTGTAACTCCGCCGGCATCGACCCGCTCGCCCAGCGGTCGGTCCACAACCACCTCTCGGACCTCCGGATGCTCGGCATCCTCTCGGCCGAGGAGAACCGAACCGGTTCGCGCGGGAACTATTACAGCTACGCGCTCGACGTGCCGTTCTCCAGCGCGATGGAGGCGCTGTCCGACGTGCTCGCTCTCGACTCGGTCCTCGACGAGATTCGGAAGACCGCGACGCAGGCCGAGGCCGCCTGACCCCACGGCGACGCGGCCCCCGAATCGACGTGCCGAGGTAGTGTGTCACGGATGTGGTGCTCCGGGCGTGGTGTCCGGGATGTGGTGCTCCGAGCGTGGTGTCTCGGGACATGATGTTTCGGGGGGCGGTGTGCTGGACTGCGGCGTTCCGAGACGTGGCGCTCCGAGACGCGGCAGTTCGAGGCGGTGGTAGTTTCTTGGTGCGCCGGACAGATGTGTACGGTATGACGAATCTCCCCCCGCGACTCTCCACGGGAATCTCCGGACTCGACGCGGTACTAGACGGCGGGCTAGTGCCGAACCGAACGTACATGGTCCGCGGAGAATCCGGGACGGGAAAGACCATCGCCGGCTACCACTTCTTGACCGCCGGGCGCGAAAACGACGAGGACGTGCTGTTCATCTCCTTCGAGGAGTCGAACGCCGAACTCCGGGCGAACGCCGGAACGCTCGGATTCGACCTCTCCGAGCTCCCGATTCTCGACCTGAGCCCGTCGCCCGATGCGTTCCTCGACGACGAGGCCTACACCATGCTGTCGCCGAGCGAGGTGGAAGGGAAGTCGACGGCGACCGAACTGCGAGACGCAATCGAAGAACACGACCCCGACAGAGTCGTCATCGACCCGCTGAGCCAACTCGGTCGGCTCTCGTCGGACGAATACCAGTTCCGCCGACTCGTCTCGTCGCTCCTGAGCTATCTCAAGCGGTCGGGTGCGACGACGCTGTTCACGAGCCAGCCGTCGAGCGGCGGCACCGACGAGACGCTCGCGTACCTCTGCGACGGGTCGATATCGCTGTCTCGGTCCGACTGGGGGCGGTCGGTCCGCATCGAGAAATTCCGCGGCTCGGACTCGCAGACGGGGCCGCACGCCGTGCGAATCGACGGCGGTCACGGGATGCGCGTCTTCCCGCGACTCGTCCCCGGCTCGCACCACCGCGAGTTCACTATCGAGCCGCTCTCGTCGGGCATCGACGACCTCGACGCCCTGCTCGGCGGCGGCATCGAGCGGGGGAGCATCACGCTCGTCAGCGGCCCGAGCGGCGTCGGTAAGTCCACCACCGGAGCCGCGTTCGCGCGGGCGACCGCCGAACGCGGCGAGCGCGCCGCGGTCTATCTGTTCGAGGAGAGCAAACGGAGCTTCCGACACCGCTCCGAGTCCGTCGGCATCCCGATAGACGACCTCGTCGACTCCGGGAACCTCCGGGTCGACGCCGTCGAACCGCTCTCGCTTTCGACCGACGAGTTCGCCCAGCGGGTGCGCGCCGAGGTCGAAGCCAACGACACCAAATTCGTGCTGATAGACGGTACCGCGGGCTACCAACTCAGCCTTACCGACGAGCGGAGCGACATCCGCCGCGAACTCCACGCGCTGGCGCGGTACCTCAAGAACATGGGCGTCACCGTCGTGCTGACCGAGGAGGTACAGCAGGTCACCGGCGCGTTCCACGCCTCGGACAACCACGTGAGCTACCTCGCGGACAACATCCTGTTCATCCGCTACATCGAGGTGCGCGGCGAGATTCGCAAGGCCGTCGGCGTCCTCAAAAAGCGGTTCGGCGGCTTCGAGCCGACGCTCCGGTCGTTCGAAATCGGGAGGGACGGCATCACCGTCGGCGAACCGCTCGACGAGCTACGTGGCATCCTCACGGGGACGCCGACGTGGAACGAGGCCGAGTGACCGTGAGCGAAGACGCGTCCCGGAACGGAGCGCGCTCCGCGCGTGACGCGTCCGACGAGGAACGGATACTCCTCGCGGTTCGCGGCGCTCGGGACCGCGAGCTACTGGCGGGCCTCCTCGACGCGTACGAAGTCGTCGTCTGGGAACGCGGCCACGAGGACGAATCCCAACTTCCGGAGTTCGACCTCTGTATCGTCGATATGGCGACGTACTCGGCGGTTGCCGACGCGCTCGACGAACGCAAAGCCGACGCCGGCGACCGCTTCGTGCCGGTGCTGTTGACGGTCACGCAAGACGAACAGCGCGTCGCCGCACGGCGACTCGACGACGTGCCGGACGACGTGCTCGCGGTCCCCGCACCGAGCGCAGTCATCCGGTCGCGGGTCGAGTCGCTCCTCCAGACCCGACGGCAGTCGCTCCAACTCGCGCTGTACCGCCGGGCGATGGACAGCGCGACGGTCGGCATCACCATCACCGAAGCCGACGACGACCAACCGCTCACGTACGTCAACGACGCCTTCGAGGAGATGACCGGCTACGACCGCTCGGAGGTCATCGGCCGGAACTGTCGATTCCTCCAAGGGGACGACACCGACCCCGAGGCGGTCGAGACGCTCCACGAGGCGGTCGACGCTGGCGAGAGCGCCGCCGTCGGCCTCACGAACTACCGGAAGGACGGAACGCCGTTCTGGAACGACCTGAAGATATCGCCGGTCTACGACGACGGGGAGCTCACCCACTTCGTCGGGTTCCAGACCGACGCGACCGTCCGCCACGCGCTCAGGAACCAACTCGTCAACGAGACGCAAACGCTCAAACAGCTCTTCGAGACGAGTCCGGTCGGTATCGTGGTCCTCGACGAAGACGAGATAATCATGCGCGCCAACGAGTCGGCCCAAGAGATTCTCGGTCTGGGCCGGTCAGTCGTGCTCGGACAGCCGTACGACGCCCCCGAGTGGGAACTCGTCGACGAGCGCGGAGAGCCACTCGACCGCGGTGGGCTCCCCTTCGAACGGGCGAGAGAGGCCGGTGAGACCGTCAAGGGCTTCGAACACGGCATCGAAGTCGGCGGCGACCGCCGGTGGGTCGTCGTCAACGCCGCGCCCCTGACTGGAAGCGGCGGGGAGTGCGTCGGTGTGATTGCCGTCATCGAGGACGTGACCGAAGTGAAGCGACAGCAGCGCGACCGCGAACGACTGCTCGACCTGTTCGACCAGAGTCAGAAAATCGCCTCGGTCGGCGCGTGGGAGTTCAACACACGGACCGGGGAGGTCCTGTTCACGAGCGGACTCGCGGAACTCGTCGGCGTCGATCCGCGGGAGACCTTCGACCTCGAAGAGGCGTTCGCGTTCTACCATCCCGAGGACGAACACGAGGCCCGAGCGGCGTTCGGACGGCTCGTTGCGACCGGCGAAGAGCAGTCAGTCGAGTGCCGACTGGAGACGATGGACGGCGAGACGCGCTGGGCGAACGTCCGCGGCGTCGCGGCGCGGGAGACCGACGCCGCCGTCTACCGCGGGACCGTCCAAGACATCACCGAGCGAAAGGCCCGCTCCGAGGAGTTAGAGCGGTACGAGCGCATCGTCGAGACGACGGCCGACCCGATTTACACGCTCGACGACAATCTCCGGTTCGTCCTCGCGAACAGCGCGACCGCCGACCTGCTGGACTGTGACCCCGGCGAACTCACGGGCGAACACGTCTCGGCGGTGTTCGGCGAGCGACACGCCCAGGCGCTCTTAGAGGCTATCGCGTCGCTTCTCTCGGGGGATAGCGCCGAGGAGACCATCGAGACGGTCGTCGTCGACCGAGGCGGCGCTGAGCGACAGTTCCAGACGACCATCGCGGCGAAGTCGTCGGGCGGCGAGTTCGACGGAATCGTCTGCGTCGGCCGCGACGTGACCGAACTCCGGGAGCGCGAGCGGCGGCTTTCGGTCCTCGACCGCGTCATCAGACACAACCTCCGGAACAAGATGAACATCGCGCAGGCGCACGCGGCGATGCTGCTCGAAGCCGCCGACGACGCCGACGTGCGCGAGTCGGCGGCGGCCATCGAGCGGGCGGCGGACGAACTCCTCTCAATCGCCGAGACGGCACGAAAGTTCAGCTCCGCGCTCGACCCCGACGTGACCGAGCGGGTGCAACCGCAGAACGTTGCCGACCGCGTCCGCAGCGTGGTCGAAGGCGCTCAGCTCAGCTACCCCGGGGCGACCATCACCGTCGACGCGCCGGAGAACGTGCGAGCGTTGGCGCACGCGACGTTCGAACTCGCGGTGAACGAACTCGTCGACAACGCCGTCGCCTACGGCGGTGACGACGTCGAAATCGAACTCTCTGTCGCCGAGGCCGACGGTGCGGAGCAAGTGACGGTTCGAATCGCGGACAACGGGCCGGGGCTCCCCGCGCTCGAACGCGAATCGCTCATGTCCGGGCGGGAGTCGCCGCTTCGGCACACGAACGGGCTCGGTCTCTGGTTCGTCCGCTGGACGGTGACGAACAGCAACGGCACGATGGAAATCAGAGACAACGAACCGAGCGGGACGATTATCGAGCTTCGCCTGCCGAAAGCCTGAGTCCGAGTCTGCGTTCGGCCGGCTCAGGCGGCGACGAAAACAGAGGCGACCGAACCGACCGCCGTCGCCCCGAGCATCACGCCGAGTCCGAACCCGAGAACACGGGCCATCGCCCGGCGAGCGTCCGCTTCCGTCCAGCCCGTTCCGGTGTCGAGGTGCGCCTGCATCGACTCAATGCCGCGACCGAGCGCGACCGCCCCGGACCAGCCGAGGAGCCCGAACCCGAACGCGAGCGAGCCGACCGCGAACGTCGTCTCGACGCTCGCCGAGAAGTCACCGACGACCAGCCGAGCGACCAGCCAGACGGCGGCGACGAGCGCGCCCGCGAGGGCCGCCGTGCCGACGAGTCGGAGGCGAGTCGCCGCCCGTTCGAGCACGGGGGGCGACGCCGCGTCCGTCGGGTCCGGTGGCGCGGACACGGTCGGTTAGTCGACCGCTTCGCGCATCCGCGGGTCCAGCGCGTCGCGCATGCCGTCGCCGAGGAGGTTGAACCCCAGCACCGTGAGCGCGAGGAAGAACCCGGGGAAGAACGACCACCACCAGACGCCGGTGAGCAGGCCCTGACTCACGCCGTTCGAGAGCATGAGCCCCCACGAGGGCGTGCCCGCCGCGGCACCGAAGCCGAGGAACGACAGCGCCGCGAGGTCGATGATAGCCAGCCCGAAGTTGAGCGTGCTCTGGACCGTGATGGGCGCGAGGCAGTTCGGCAGGACGTGCCGAACCAGCACGCGCGGGTCGGCCGCGCCGAGCGCGACCGTCGCGTCGATGTACTCGTTTTCGAGCACGGTCAGCGCGGCCCCGCGGACGACGCGGGCGAACCGCGGCGTGTAGACGAGCGTCAGCGCGGCGACCGCTCGCCACAGACCGAGGTCGTCGGGGAAGATGGCGACGAGCGCCAGCGCCAACAGCAGCGACGGGAACGCGAGCAGCACGTCCATCGTCCGCATGATGACGTTGTCGGTCACGTCGCCGTAGTAGGCCGCGACGATGCCGAGCCCGACGCCGAGGACGGTCGAGGCGGCGACCGTGACGGTGCCGAACAGCATCGCGTACCACGCGCCGTACGCCACCCGCGGCAGGAGGCTGCGGGCCTGTCCGTCGGTGCCGAACGGGTAGTCGAGACTCGGCGGGGCGCGGTTCGGGTTCGTCCCGAGCTGCGACTGCGTGATGACTTCGAGGTCCAAGAACAGCCGCGCGTACAGCGCGATGACCACCATCGCGACGATGATGGCGATACCGGCGAGCGCGAGGCGGTTCGACAGCAGTCGGGAGACGAACGGCGACGCCGTGAGGCGGTCGACGAGCCCGCGCTGGTCGACGTCGGTCGCCGTCTCGTTCGTGGTCGTGGTTTCCGTGCTCATTGTTCGATCCGCGGGTCAAGGATGGAGTAGGTGATGTCGACGCCGAGGTTGACCAGCGTGAACAGGAACGCGAAGGTCAGGACCGTCCCCTGTACGATGGGGTAGTCACCGACCTTGATGGCCTCGACCAGGAGCGTCCCGATGCCGCCGATAGCGAACACCGTCTCCGTGAGTACTGCGCCGCCGAGCAGGCCACCGAACTGGATGCCGATGACCGTGATGACGGGAATCATCGCGTTGCGGAAGCCGTGCTTCAGGACCGTAATCTTCGCGCCTTGGCCCTTCGCGCGGGCGGTCCGCATGTAGTCCTGCCGGATGACCTCCAGCATCGACGAGCGCATCATCCGGGAGATGAGCGCCATCGAGTAGACGCCGATGACCGACGCCGGGAGAATCATGTGGCGGACCGCGGAGACGAACATATCCCAGTTGCCCGCGAGGAACGTGTCGACCGTGACGAGGCCCGTCACTCGGATGGCCTCGACGTTGTACAGCACCGAGATGCGGCCGCTCGTCGGGAGCCATCCGAGCACCTGTGCGAACAGCAAGATGAGAAGCGGGCCGCTCCAGAAGATGGGCACGCTGATACCGGCGAGCGCACCGATGCGAGTCAGGTGGTCCGTGATGCTGTCCTGCTTGACGGCGCTCAGGATGCCCAGCGGGATGCCCAGCGAGATGCCGATGAGCTGCCCGTAGAGAGCGAGTTCGAGCGTGACCGGCAGCTTGTTGCCGAGCACTTCGCGGACCGGGGTGTTCCGCTGGATGATGAAGGACTCGCCGAACTGGAACTGCGCGGCGTCGGCGAGGAAGCGCCCGTACTGCACCCAGATGGGGTCGTTCAGGCCGAGGCTCTCTTCGACCTGCCGGACGAACTCCTCGCTGGCGCGTTCGCCCGCGATGGTGAGCGCCGGGTCGCCCGGCGAGAGATGCAGGATGGAGAAGACGAGCGACGCCACTCCCACCAACACCGGGACGAGCAACAGCAGCCGCTTGAGTACGAATCGTGTGGAAATCATGAAAGTCGAAGGCGCGGTCAGTTCCTCAGTTCAGGCTGACCAGATTGAGGTACGGACCGCTGATGGCGGCGACCTGGAACCCGCTGACGCGGCTGGAGACGCCGCGAAGCTCGTCCGCGTAGTCGAGGTAGACCCACGGGGCCTCGTCGTGTGCAATCTGGTTCGCCTCGTTGTACAGCGACTCGCGCTCGGCCTCGTCGTAGGTGCTCTGACCCTGTTCGACGAGGTCCATGTACTCGCGGTTCGCCCACGCCGAGCGGTTACTGGTGTTGTAGCCTTCGGCGTCGAAGCTGACCCAGTCCTGTCCCTCCGTGAGTTCGCCCTCCTCTACCTGCGGGTGCAGGAGGACGTACATGAAGTTGTCCGGGTCGGCGTTGTCGGTGTACCAGCCGAGGAAACACGCGTCGTGGCGGCCCTGAGCGGTGTATTCGAGGAACGGACCGAACGACTGCTGGTTGATGTCGACTTCGATGCCGATTTCGCCGAGGTTGGACGCGACGGTCTCGGCGGTCTGAATCGGCGACGGGTTGTAGCCGCGGGGGTTCTGGAACGTCGCCAGTTCGAACGAGAAGCCGTCACCGTAGCCGGCCTCTTCGAGGAGGCGCTGGGCCTCCTCGGGGTCGTACGGGTACGGGTCGATGTCGTCGTTGTGGCCGAGGACGTTCGGCGGGAGCGGCTGGCTCGCCTGCGTCGCGAAGCCCGAGTAAATCTCGTTGACGATGGCTTCGGTGTTGATGGCGTGACTGACGGCCTGCCGGACGCGGCGGTCGCGGAACTCCTCGCGGCTCGCCATGTTGAACGCCATGTAGCCGATGTTGATACCCTCGGTGCGGACGAGGTTCGCGTTGCTGGCGTTTTCGACCTGGACGGACGACTGCGCACCGAGCCCGTCGATGATGTCGAGTTCGCCCGACGCGAGCGACTGCGCGCGCGTCGAGTTCTGGCCGATGGTGACGAAGACGACCTCGTCCACGTTCGGCCCGTCGCCCCAGTACTCGGAGTTGGCTTCGAGGCGGATGATTTCGTTCGCGTCGTCGAGGTTACTCAGCTGGAACGGCCCCGTCCCGACGGGGTTCGAACTGAGTTCCGTCCCGTACTCCTCGATGGCGGCGAGGGAGTGCACCGACGCCGCGAACATCGCCAGATTACGCAGGAACGGCGCGTACGACTGGGTCAGCTGAATCGTCATCGAGTAGTCGCCGTCGACCTGAATCTCGTCGATCCACGAGCCGAGGGTGAACGGCCCGTAGGCGGAGACGTAGTCGTCGCCGGCGTAGTACTCGTAGTCGCTGTCGACGAAGCGGCGATAGGTCGCCACGAAGTCCTCGGCCGTGAACTCCTCGCCGTTGTGGAACATCACGCCCTCGCGGAGCGTGATGGAGGCCGTCTCGCCCTCCAGGGAGTACTCGGTGGCGAGCCCCTGGGTCAGCGTGGACTGCCCCGGCTCGAAGTTGATGAGCGTGTCGTAGAGCTGTTCGGTCACCTTGGCGACCTCGCCGCTCGTACTGTTTTGGAAGTCGAGCGTCGGCGAGTGACTGCCGCGACCGTAGCGCAGGACCGAGTTCGAACCGTCGTCTTCGGTCTGTTCGGTCTGTTCGGTCTGGTCCGTCTCTCCCTCGGTGGTCCCCTCACCGGATTCGGTGGTGGTTTCCTCGCCGCCGCCGCCGGAACAACCCGCCAGCGCGGCCGTCGCCGCAGCGGTTCCCGCGGCCGTCAGGAACCGACGCCGCGAGACGTTATTGCCATCTTGTGACATACGTGTACCTATTGATGTGCCCCTATAAAAATAACGAAGAATCGTCCACGGGAACGAATGACACCACCGACCTGTTCCGGTAAAAATACGAGCCAATCAAAAAACGTCTGACAGCTGACGAGACCCCGTATCGGGGCCTGCTCGTCGTCTATTCGTCGACGAGGTGACACGCCGCGGGGTGCGTCTGTTCACCCAGTTCGGGCGCGTCGCGCTCGCAGACGCTCTCGAATCGCTCGCGGAGGATTTCGCCCGCTTCGTCCCAGTCGTCGGCGACGACGCGTTCGAGCGCGCGGTCGACGACGCCCCGGAGTTCCGGCGACAGCGAGTGCGACAAGTGCGACTCGCGGAGTTCGTCCACGACGGCGTCGGCGTCGGCGGTGCCGCCGTCGGCGCTCACCGCTGCTTCGGCGCTCGGGTCGCCCGCATCGAGTGCGGCGTCGCGGGCGGTCTCGACGTCCAGCGCCTCGCGCTCGACGCGCTGGCGGAGGTCCATCACCTCGCGGTAGGCCGCCTGCTCGATGTCGAGGTCGGCCGGGGGGATGACCTGCGGACACCGCGTCCGGAAGTGACAGCCCGACGGCGGATTGATGGGACTCGGCACGTCGCCTTCGAGGATGATGCGGTCGTCGGTCTCGGCGGCCGGGTCGGGCTCCGGAATCGCCGACAGCAACGCCTGCGTGTAGGGGTGTCTCGGGTCGTCGAACAGCTCGTCGGTCGCCGCAACCTCGACGATTTCACCGAGGTACATCACGGCCACGCGGTCGGAGATGTGCCGGACGACGGAGAGGTCGTGCGCGATGAACAGATACGTCAGCCCGAAGCGCTCCTGGAGGTCTTCGAGCAGGTTGAGAATCTGCGCCTGCACGGACACGTCGAGCGCGGAGACGGGTTCGTCGGCGACGATGAAGTCCGGGTCGACCGCGAGCGCGCGGGCGATGCCGACGCGCTGGCGCTGGCCGCCGGAGAGTTCGTGCGGGTAGCGGTCGTACTGGCCGGTTTCGAGGCCGACCGCGTCGAGGAGTTGGTGGACCCGACGACGCCGGCGCTCGCTGGTGGAGTCGCCCGGCGTGACGCGGACGGTGACGCCCGAGACGACATCACCCTCGCGCTCGACTTCGACCTCGGTCCGGAGGCGCTCTTCGACGGCCACGTCGACCTCGCCGTCCGCGACGGTGACGGTCACGGCGGCGGTGGCGACGCCGTTCGAGGAGCCGACGATGGCGTCGATTTCGTCGCTCGCGGTGACCGAGACGCGCTCGGCGTCGATGCCCGTCACGGTCACGTCGGCCTCGCCGCGCACGTTCGGGTCCGACTCGGGGAGGTCGTGGACGTCGAGCGGCTCGCGGATGGTCTGGCCGACCGTCATCCGGGGGTCGAGCGACGACATCGGGTCCTGGAAAATCATCTGCATGTCGCGGCGCATCGCGCGGAGTTCGTCGCTGTCGAGCCCCGAGAGGTCCGTCCCCGAGAAGACGACGCGACCGCCGGTCGGCGGCGTCAGATGCAGGAGGCTCCGCCCGGCGGTTGACTTCCCGCAACCGGACTCCCCGACCAACCCGAGCGTCTCGCCCTCGTACACCGTGAAATCGACGCCGTCGACCGCCTTCACGCTCCGGTCGTCCGCCCCGAGGAATCGGTCGAGGATGCCGTCGGCCTGTTCGTAGTACTTCTGCATGCCGTCGACTTCGAGCAGCGGCGTGTCGGAGGGCTCGGTGCCCGTCGAGGCCTCGATGGCGTCGCCGCCGTACTCGCTGGTGTCGAAGTCGTCGAGGACGCACTTCGAGCGGTGGTCTACCTCGTCGTCGCCGTGTTGCTTGTAGGGTATCTCACCGGAGGTGCACTCCGGCTGGGCCCACGGACATCGGGGCGCGAAGTGACATCCTTCGGGCATATCGATGAGGTCCGGCACGTTGCCCTCGATGGGCGTCAGGCGCTCTTTGTCCTCGCTCGGGAGCGATTCGAGAAGCGTGTACGTGTAGGGGTGCGAGGGGTTGTGGAAGATTTCCTCGACCGGCCCCTCCTCGACGATTTCGCCGGCGTACATGACCGCGACCCGGTCGCACGTCTCCGCGACGACGCCGAGGTCGTGGGTAATCATGAGCACCGACATGCCGAGGTCCTCCTGGAGGTCGTCGATGAGGTCGAGAATCTGCGCCTGAATGGTCACGTCGAGCGCGGTGGTCGGCTCGTCGGCGACGAGCACGCGCGGCTGGCAGGCGAGCGCGATGGCGATGAGGACGCGCTGGCGCATCCCCCCGGAGAACTCGTGGGGGAACTCGTCGACCCGCGCGCCGGGTTCGGGGATGCCGACCGATTCGAGCACCTCGATGGTCCGCTCGACGATTTCGTCGTCGATGTCGCGGCTGATGCGGGGGAGCAGTTCGCGGACCGCGTTGAACCACGAGTCCTTGCGACGCCCGCCGTACTGGTGGAGTCGGAGGCTCTCTGCGACCTGCTCGCCCACCGTCAGCGAGGGGTTCAGCGAGGTCATCGGGTCCTGGAAAATCATGCCGAGCTCGCGCCCGCGGACGGCCCGCAGCGCCTCCTCGGGGGCGTCGACGAGATTGACCACGTCGCCGTCGACGAAGGCGGGGTTGTTGTACTCCTCACGGAACTCCTCGGCGAGCCGGCCGCTTTCGAGTTCGACCGACCCCGAGACGATTTCGCCGGGGTCGTCGACGAGGCCCATCGCCGAAAGTGCCGTCACGCTCTTTCCGGACCCGGACTCACCGACCAGTCCGACCGTCTCGCCCTCGCCGACCGTGAGGTCGAGGCCGTCGACGGCCTTGACCTGACCGCGGCCGGTCGAGAACTGAGTTCGGAGGTCCGAAAGAGAGAGTAGATTCCTCATTGAATGGGAATGACCTGCATGGAGTGAAATACCTTTTCAATTTTTGCCAGTTGATGCGCGGCTGTTGACAACACTCACCATCCCGCAATCGCCCGCGTGACGCGCGAACGCGAGCGACAGCGGCGAGAGAAGCCAAAGTTTAGGTAGCGGACTCCGACACCATGCCGCATGGAAGAACATCCGCTCTCGGACGAGTCGGGCACGTGGGAGACGGTAGTCGCAGAGTGCGAGTCGCTCGCCGACGACTATCGGGAGCGAGACTGGACCGTCGTCGTCGCCCTCCCGGGGGACGTGGTTCCGGTCCCCGCCGCGGGCGACGAAGTGGTCGAACACGTCGGGCTCGACGTGGTCGTCGGCGACGACGTCTACCCCGACCTGGAAGCCGCCGTCGAGGGCGCGACGTTCGACGAGTACGAGGCGTTCCGCGCGGTCTCCGGCGGCCTCGTCTACCTCGCGCTCGTCGTCCGCGCCACCGACGACGAAGTCGCGGTCTGTCTCCCCCTGTACTACCGGCTCGCGGAGTCCGAACGCATGTTCTCGCTCCTCGACGGCGGCGAAACGATGCGGACGAAAGTCCACCCGCTCGACCCCGACAAGGGCGTCGAGTTCGTCCACGAGGACCCCGACCCGCTGCTCCCGCCGGACTGGGACGCCGACCTCTCGGACGAGTTCGCGTAGTCGCCCGCTCGCTGAACCGAGTTCCGAACGCGGTTAGCCGCCCCCGCATAGACACCGCTTATACTGGAGGTCCGGTTTCTTTCGGATAGCGACGCGAGGCGCTATCCGATGGAACTCGCAGAGGTGGACTCGGCTGTCCTGTTCGGGTTGATTACGATGGTGACGTGGGGGATTTGGATCGTCGTGGGCAACGCCGCCTCCGAGTCCATGGACCCGCGGACCGCCGCCGCCATCTCGTATCTCGTCGCGGCGCTGCTCGCGTTCGGCTTCATCGTCGTGTCGGACGCGTCGCTCGTCGTCACCGCGAGAGGGGGACTGCTCGCCGGGGTGGCCGGGCTGTGTACCGGCGTCGGCCTCATTTCGATGTACATCGGCTTCACCCACGGCTCGACGACCGTCGTCTCGACGCTCGGTGCCATGTACTTCGTCGTCGCGGCCGCCATCGGCGTCGTCGTTCTCGGAGAGAACCTCACCGTAACGAAACTCACGGGTATCGCGTTCGCCGTTCTCGGTATCGTCTTGGTCACCCGTTGAGTCGCGCCTCGGCCCGTGGCCCTGCGGTCCCGCGTCTACTCCTCGCGGTCGTCGTCGGTCTCCTCGTCGTCACTCTCCTCGTGATCCGCCGCCTCGTCGCCCGCCGCCTCGCTCACCGAAACCTCCGTCTCGCGGTCCCGCCCCGACTCCCGCTGTAACTCCTCGGCCCGGAGTTCGGCCCGGGTGTAGGCGTCGTACACCGCGTAGAGCCACACCGCGGGCGCGAGGAGGAAGCCGATGAGGACCATCACCGAGGCGGTGGCGACGATGAAGCCGACCGCGAAGACGAGGCCGCGTTCGAGTTCGCGGTTGTACAGCTGTCCGAGGCCGGGGAAAACCGCAGACAGCACCGCCGCGATGAAGGGATTACCGCCCTCGAACAGGTCGTCGAGCGCCGAGTCGACCGACGACTTCGGCGGGTCGCGCTGCCGGACCCCGCACTCGGGGCAGATTTCGGCGCGCGCGTCGATGACCGCGCCGCAGTCGCGGCAGAACGCCTCGCCCGGGCCGCGTTCGCGAGTCGAGTCGTCCGCGGGGGTCGATGCCATATCTCCCCTCTGTCGGCAGCGGACGTTAGTCCTGTGGCGGTCGGGCGTCAGGACGACCCGCGGCCACGTCCGAAGGCCCCCTCACGCGGACCACCGCTCACACACAGTACAGAAACGGCTTCATCAGCGCGACGCGGTCGCCGTCTTCGAGTCGCGTGTCGAAGCCGTCGAGGTTCTCGTTGAACACGCCGTTGACGAGCACGCGGGCGTAGGGTTGCGTCTGCTCGCCTTCGGGGTTCTTCCGCCACGTCCCCGGCGGCCGGTCCACCCGCGCCCACCCCCGCGTCGTCGCGTCCGCCTCGCGCTCGGCGATGACCAGGTCGCGCACGTCGTACGCCGCGAAGAACGCCTCAAGGAACGCCCGGAGCGTCTCGCCCTCGAAGGTGAACTCCGTCCGGTGGGTGCCCGCGGCCGACCTGACGTGGCCGGTCAGTTTGACCTCGACGGTCGTCTCCACTCGCTCGGCTGTCGCCGCCGTCTCTCCTGTCGCCGCCGTCTCCGCCCGCTCGGCTGTCGGTATCTTCATGCGTCCTCATACGCGCCGGGAGAGAATGAGCGAGGCCCCGAACACGTTCGACCGCGAAACGAACAACCGGGGTGAACTGTTGCCTGCCGCACATCTAATTCGTCGGCGGGACGATTCAAAGGCGCAATGCGAATCGTTCCAACTCGCCTGTACGGTGCGGTCGTGCACAGCTCAGTGTTCCTCGGTGCGTCCACCATCGCCGAGGTGTTCGTCGCGTCCGCGCTCGCCGGCATCGGGCCGAACGTCGCCCTCGCCGTCGGCTTTCTCATCACCGTCGGCATCTACAACTTCGACAAACTAGCGGACCTCGACGCCGACGAAGAGAACTACGCGGAGCGGACCGCGTTCGTCGCCGCCCACCCGCGGCTGTACGCCGGCTTCTCGGCGCTCGCAGTCGTCGGCGCGCTCTGGCTCGCCGTCCGGCACGGCGGCGTCTACGGACTCGGGCTGACGCTGTTTCCGGGCGTCGTCGCGGTGTTTTACAGCGCCCCGGTCGTCCCGCTTCCGTCCGTCGACCGGCTCAAGGATATCTTCCTCGTCAACACGGCGTCGGTGTCGCTCGCGTGGGCGGTCCTCGTCGGCTTCGCCCCGCTCGCGGTCGCCGCGACCGCGCCCGAGTACGCCGCGGGCGCGGCCGTCGCGGCGGTCTGGTTCTTCCTCCGTTCGGCCATCTCGGTCGAGGTCCACAACGTCCGAGACGTGGCGGGCGACGCGCAGAACGGCGTCGAGACCCTGCCGACGGTCATCGGCGTCCGCCGGACGCAACTGAGCCTCTACGCGCTGGAACTGGTCTCGGTCGGACTCGTGTGGGTCGCGGCGCGAGCCGGTGTGGTCCCCGCGTGGGCCCCGTTCGCGCTCTTGCCCGCCGTCGCCTACTCGACGTGGATTACGTACGCGCTCACCGAGACGGACCGGTCGGTCGAGCGGCTCTGTACGCTCCGCGACGCGGAGGGTGTGCTGATGGCCGTCGGCGTCGCGGTCGTCGCCGCGGCCGTCGGAACCGGCGGTACGCTCGCGTAACGCGTCGGTCGGAGACGGGACACCCGAGACCGGCGCGGAGTCGGACCCCGGGCCGGGACAGTCGGACCCGGTTCTTGAATACTCTTTTGACATATGGTGTATAATTACCGTGGTAGTGACTCCGAACATCGAGTGGAGGGCCGTCGAACAGTTGGTGTTCGGAGGAGCGGTCGGTCCCCAGCTACTCACCCAGCCGGTTTCCCTCGTGGTCATCATCATCGGGCTGATGGTCACGTCCGGCGTCGTAAGCGGCTACGTCGCCCTGTTCGCGTGGCAACGGCGGTCGATGCCCGGGGCTATCGGGCTGGGCGTGCTCGCCCTCGCCAGCGGGTGGTGGTCGTCGGGCTACCTCCTCGAACTCATCGTCGCGGACGTGACACTCAAGCTCACGCTCGCTGACCTCCAGTGGGTCGGCGTGCTCGTGGCACCCATCGCCTGGTTCTTCTTCGCGTTCTCCTACGCCGGCCGGGACCGATTCACCGCTCGGCCGTCGCTTTGCGTCCTCTCGGTGCTCCCGGTAATCGGCCTCGTCGCCGTCTGGACCAACTCCCTCCACCACCTGATGTGGACGTCGGTCACCGTCGTTCCCGCGGTCGGCCGGGCCATCACCATCCTCCAGATGGAGTGGGGGCCGCTGTACTGGGTCGTACTGGGATACAGCTATCTGCTGTGGCTCGCTGGCGCGGTCGTCATCCTCCGAACGGCGCTCGATATGCCGGACATCTACCGGTTACAGGCGATCACGCTCGTCCTCGGGACGCTGATGCCCGTGCTCGGGAACTTCGCCACGACGCTCCTCGAACTGTACGGCGCGGCAATCGACATGACGCCCGCGGCGTTCACGTTTGCGGGGCTCGCCTGCACCGTCGCTATCAGCCGCTACGAGCTCCTCGAATCCCGACCGGTCCCCCGCTGGGTCGCCCGCGAGCGCGTCGTCGAGACGATGGCCGACGCGGTGGTCGTCACCGACACCAAGTGGCGCGTCACCGACGTGAACCGGGCGGCCGCGCGGGTTCTGAACGACACCGCGGACGAGCTCAAAGGCCGCCCCGTCGGCGACGTTATCGATGAGTTCTCGCCCGACCAGCGGGACACGGACCAAGTCACGGTCAGACTCGGGTCGAGCCAGCGGTACTTCGAACTCCGGACGAGCGCCTTCTGCGACCACCACGGCCGCGACATCGGCCACGCGCTCGTCTTCCGCGACGTGACCGACCGCCGACTGAACCTCCAACAGCTCGAAGTGATGAACCGCGTCCTCCGCCACAATCTTCGGACCGAAGCGAACCTCCTCGAAGGCTACGCCAACCTCGTCTTGGACGACATCGACGGCGGCGAGTTCGACGACGCGCGGGACCACGCGAAGACGCTCCAAGACCACGCGAAAACGCTCGTCAACATCAGCCAGAAAGCGCGAAAGCTCGGTGTGACCCGCGGCAGCGACGGGAACGGCGACGTGCAACTGCACCCCGCGGCCGTCCAGATACGCGCCGCCGCGGACGCCGTCCGCACCGACTTCGCCTGTGCGAACGTCCGACTCGTCGAACTCCCCGACCGCGACGTGGTCTGTGCGCCCACGCTCGAACCAATCGTCCGCGAGCTCGTCGAAAACGGCGTCCAACACAACGGGTCGTCGACGCCGGTCGTCTCCGTGACGGCGGGCTGGGAGGACGACGAACTCGTGATTCGAATCGAGTAATTGTACGCAGTTGCAGGTGATTTATCATCTAGAAGGCTTCGACACCAACGCTCAACGTGTGTTGGTGTCGCAAGAGCGTGATGACGCTGCAAATCACCCATATGTTCGAGCCAATGTGATCCGGCTCGATCAACGGCCTCGTTGTACCGTCGACCAGAGCCACGTCCGTACTCGTATTCCTCACAAAATTCAGTCCAAACATCTCGGTCTCGGTACGTCGGCCGATACCGTGACAGTCGGTGAATCTCAGGAATATCACCAATACGAGCGTATATTCCAACACGATCTATCGCAACTCTTGATTTCGTTCGTCTCATACGTAATCGTCGACCGAATACAGCCGACACACCTGTCGGCTGTTATAAAATTACAGTACGGTCATTCACCAGTGATAGCGATCAATTTCACGTCTCTAAAAGATCTCTCGTGATCGTACCAGCGTAGCTTATCGAAATAGATCCTAACAATAGCATAATTGAAGACGCTATGCCATGTCTACAGATAGTTGTCAAGATATACGAACAATACTCCCCAAACATACCCAATCGATGACGGTCCCAACTCTGACTGACTGGGAGTCCACAGGCACTCGCCGACCTCAACAGTGAGTGGTTCGGGATTAAGATGCAGCGATGCCTGACGAGAGCGCGGTCATCAACTACGGCCCGGATACACACAACCGAGCGGAGATCCCCCTTGCCGACGACTAAAAGATAAACCGCCTGCCGGCGATGTCGTCATATGGCTCCCCAGGTTCAGACGGTTGCGGTCGTCCTTCTCGTCTTCATCGCCGGCTGTTCTGGTGCCGGTGGCCCCGTCGAGACGGGGGCAACCGCGTCGCCGGCAGCAACACCCACGTCGACGCCGATTGCGACGACACAGACTCCCCAAACTGTCGCGTCGGTCAACGGGACACTCGAAGTCCATTTCATCAACGTCGGCCAGTCCGTCAGTACGCTCCTCGTCGCCCCCAACGGAGAGACGATGCTCATCGACACCGGTGATTTCCGAGATGACGGTGAACACGTGCTTTCGTACCTCCAATCGCACGGTATCGACCGCATCGACTATCTCGTGACCTCACATTCCGATGCGGACCATATCGGTGGGAACGCAGCTGTTATCGACTACTTCGAAACACAGGCAGACGGTATCGGTGCGGTGTACGACCCCGGAATCACCTCCACGTCGCAGACGTACGAGGCGTATCTCGACGCCGTCGAACAACACGACGTGCCGCTGTACCGGACACAGGCCGGCGACGAGATTCAGATGGGTGATGTGACCTCCCAAGTCCTGTCGCCGCCCGAGGGCTACCTGGCAAACGAAGACCGCAACGAGAACAGTATCGTCCTCATGACCCAGTTCGGGACGAGTCGGTTCCTGTTTACCGGCGATGCCGAACACGAAGCCGAAGAGTATCTCGTCGACACGTACGGCTCGAAGTTGCACTCGACGGTACTCAAAACGGGCCACCACGGCTCGGGTGGAAGTACGACGGCCCCGTTCTTGGCAGCGGCCCAGCCGAACGTCGCCGTCGTCTCGAGCGCGTATGACTCCCAATACGGCCATCCGAACGAAGAGACGCTGTCCCGGCTGGCAGCGCAGTCCGTTCCAACGTACTGGACGGCAACCCACGGCACGATTGTCTTCGAAAGCGATGGCCAGCGCGTCACCGTGCGTACCCAACGGGATGCACCGATCGAGCCAACACACCTCCGCGAGGGAATGCCAATTGGACCGGGGACGACTGGTGAGGTGACCGCCCGGACGACCATCACGACCAACGGAACGGTCGCGACGCTCACGCCAGTCGCAACCGACGGTGGGACTGAGACCGAGACACCCGCTTCGTCGCTCGCAGTCGCTGACGTCCACGCCGATGCTGCGGGGGTCGACACGGACAACCTGAACGACGAGTACATCGTCTTCGAGAACACGGGGACTGACATTCTCGATGTCTCCGGCTGGTCAGTGTCCGATGCCGCAGGCCGGACCTACACCTTCCCATCGGGGACGACACTCGACGCAAGTGCAACGGTCACCCTCCACACCGGAACTGGCACGGATACGTCAACAGACTACTACTGGGGCTTCGGGTCGGCTATCTGGAACAACGGTGGCGATACCATCACCGTGACGGATAATACCGGCGCGCTCGTACTCAAAGAGGCCTACGCATGATTCCAGACGGGACATACACGGCGACAGTCGACCGGTTCGAGGACGACCGCGCGGTGTTGCTCGTCGAAGCCGACGGTCGGGATCTCGACCAACTCGTCGTCGACCGCGACGAGTTACCATGGCGAGCGAGAAGCCAAAACGCGGTCTTGACGATTTCCGTCGCCGAGGGCGAATACGACGGTGGCCGGTACGAACCCGACGAGACCGACGCACGGACGAATGCGGCCCAGTCACGCTTCGACCGACTCTCGCGACGTCCGCCGGCCGCTGCCGACGAAGACGACGAAGACGACGAAGACAACTGAGCCAACAGCAGACGACTGTCGCCGCCGTTTCTCACGCCAGTTCGGTGAGTTCGACATAGCGTGCTCTGAGCGTTGGGACCGACACGTCCGCGAGTGCGGCGAGTTCGGTTTGTGTCGGGGCGACATCGTGTTCCGTTCCCGCGAGATAGAGACACGCCGCGGCGACGCCAGCCGGATTCCGCCCGTTCGTAATCCCATCCTCGTCGGCAGTTGTCGCGAGTTCGTACGCCCGCGATTGCACCTGCGAGGAGAGTCCGCTGTCCGACCCGAGCCGAGTAACGTACGTTCGAGCGGTGACGACCTGCGCATCGATTCCTAACTCGCTGTTGAGCGCCCGGTAGCCCGTCTGGACCTGGTCACACGAACAGCGCGCGACACTCGCGATTTCATCACGTGGGCGCGGCAGACCACGACGACGGCACGTCGCATAAAGGCTCCCCGCGGCAATCATCTCGACAGACCGCCCTCGGATGAGGTCTGCGTCCTGAGCACGTCGGTAGAGCTGACTCGCCTCTTCGATAAGACTCCACGAGAGGTCGAGTGCGCTCCCCATCCGGCTAATCTCACCGAGCGCCGTCGAGAGATTCCGCTCCGCTTTCGACTCGAAGCGTGCCCGCCGATGCTCGCGCCGAAGCCGGTGGAGTTGGCGTCGCTTCTTTCCTGACACCGTCCGTCCGTTCGCATCACGGTTGTAGCCGATTTCCGCTGAAACGCCTCTGTCGTGCCGCGTCGGGGTGAGTTTCCCACCCGTCCGTGGAACTGAATGTGGGTCCTCTTCGAACACGCGCGGTCCGTGCGTGTGGTCGAAATAGTACTGGTCGACGATGAGTCCACACCCCTCGCAAGCTGTTTCACCGCCATCCGTCCTCAGCCGTCCGTCACATTCGGGACACTCGCTGGCGTCGATGGATTTCCCGCACGATTCGTCGAAGGTTCGGTCGTAGATTTCTCTCAGAGACATGAGTGTCGGTCGTGAAGTGGCCTGATTCGCCACCCCGCACCCCTCAGGGTAAATAAAATTGGCTGCTAGCGCGTCGGGTGTCGTCGCGTCGACTGCGACCTACACCGGCTGGTTCGGACAGCCCTGCTCAAACCCGGACGGCTCGTTCCGTTCGTCTCCGCACTGGACACAGCGCCAGATGCGCCGCCGACCCTGGTCGAACTGCGTGAGTGTTTCGAGTGACGGTGCTCCGTCGTCGTCCCACTCGGTGACGACGAGAATCTCGTGTCCGGTCGGTGTTCGCTCGGCGATGCCGCTGTCGTGTTCGGTATGATTCGGTGCCATTGGAAGTACGAGGGAAGTTCCCCCGCACCCCTCAGGGGGTGATAAAACTCACCGCGAGGGCCCGAACGCACTCGTCTCTCGTCGCGACTCCGCCGCACACCGCGCGAAGCGCCCGTCCGGCTGAGGCAGGATACGCGTCCGGAGTTCGAATAACACCCGTCTCAGGTGCTTGCACTCGACACCGCGTTTCTGGTGGTCCGGACAGCTACACGTCCCCGCTGCGATATCGACCTCGTAGGTGTTCCCGCTCGATGACTCGACGTCGTAGCGCGGGCCGACGGTCCCGAACCGAATAGTCATCGCTTCGGTGAGTGCTTTCCACGTCCGTGAGTCTTCGACTGCGTAGCCCCCGTCGCTCACGAGCGGGCGGCCGGGTATCGAACGACACGGTTCGCGGAACTCGTCGCGCCGGTTTCGCTCGTGACCGCAGTTCCGACAGCGCCAAAACCGCGTTCGATAGCCGTCGCCATCGGAGAGTTCGATATCGTAGTCAGTTGGCTTGCTTCCTGGCAGCCACTCGGTCACACGGACGAGGTTGTGGCCGCGGTGAGTCGTTGACGCTGCTGACTGTCTGCTGGGTGGTCGTTGCGTTGTCATTAGAACGGCGAACGCTCGTGATGAGCCCCCGCACCCTGTGTGGGGGCGATAAAACGTCTCGGCGGTCGCTCACGCCCACCGGCCAAGCGACGTCTCGGTTGTCTCCGCGAGCGCTCGTTCGATTCGCGCCTGGGTCCAACCACACGGGGCCAATACACTCGTCGCCGCCCGAATCAGCGCCGTCTCGTAGAACCCCGCATCGTACGTCGACGGCGCTTCTTCGCGGAGCGCAACGCGTTCACGACCGCGCTTGTCGTCGTACGCTTCGAGTAGAGTGCAACTGGAACCTGTGCGGTTCTTCGGGAGTTACCCGTGTCTCCATACTACCGTACTCGTTGGTTCCCCCCAACTGCATCATCAATCGCCCCGAGTATCGACACCGTCACCGACCGAATCCGATTGAGCCGTTCGAGAACCGAATCGGCGTCCTCGCCCGCCCACGCAGCGAGGTAGAACGCTGAATTACACACATCCAACCCGAACTGCCGACCGACGAGATACGCGACTGCTTCCGCTTCGACTTCGCGCAGCGACCGCTCTGGGAGGATCGTCCGGTCTGCGTGCAACAGCCCATGAGCGACCTCGTGGACGAGCGTCGTCGCCATATCCGCCTCGTTCGGTCGCTGTCTGACTGCGACGCTTGGTCGGTGTCCCTGCGGGAATTCACACACACCGCGCGCCGCACCGTGGACCCACTCACTCGGAGACACGAGTGACACGTCCACCCCGAGCGACTCCGCCGCGGCACAGAGTATGGGAACGAGTCCGCTCGCGTCACCGTACGTGGCAGTCTCCAACGACGGAAGCGACTCGCCCGTCGTCTGTGACACGTCGAACACGGGGACCGGCTTGAACGACCTTAGTTGACTCGACCAGTCGGTGTACGGGACACCGTCACTCTCACAGTCGTCGTTGTGGCTGGACTTTGGTTTGCCACAGGCCGGACAGACTTTGGCTGTGATTGGAGCCCAGATCCAAATCGCCGACTCACCTTCCGAAACCTGTCTGTCGAACTCCGTTTGCCACGTTCGGTAGCCCGCGACGTGCGTCGCATCCGGACATTGCAGCGAGATCAGGAGAGCGTTCCGCGCGGAGTAATCGTGAAACTGGCTCTGGACGTCGAGCCACCGCTGGAACGCGTCGCTTGCGTGTGCGGTGGTCGTCTCGGCGAGAAGGTCGGCAATCCAGTCGTCGAGCGCGTCGTGCATCTCGTCGGTACGGGTGGGTGCGTCGCTGAACGTCGCTGTCTGCGTGGCTGTGTCTGGCTGTGACATTTCGAATCAGCAGGGCGAGTTGCCGCCCCGCACCCGAAGGGGGCAGATAAAATTCGGAGCGCGAATGGCCGTGGTTAACGGCTGTCCGAGAGACGCGTCTGGTGTATCTTAATCACGATTTTACTAATCATGATTTTACTATCTGAGTTGGTTAACTGGTGTTTGAGAGTTGAATCACTTGATGACCATTCTGAGGCGAACCTTACCCTAGTAGCGAGGTCACCAACTCTGGATTGGAAAAGTCGAATTAGTAGTTAGGCTGCCACGGCTGGTTACAATTCGGGCATCGATCCGGAGCCGTTGCAATGTTGTCGTATGACTGGACGTTTCCGCAAGAACTGCACATCATTTCCCGTGCCATGGCCGCTGCTACTGTCAGCAATTGACTAAGTTGTAGGGTAGTTGATGAGTCGGTTCTGTACTGGTTGCCTCCCAATGAGCGGAGAGACCTATTCCTGTTTTTGAGGTCGTGGCTGCGCGCGCAGCACCGCAGGTGCGAGCACGGAGCGGTGGATGGGGAGGTGGGGTCTGGGCTGGTGGATACGTAAAAAAAGAACACACCCGCCGGCGACGCCTACTCAGCCCACCACGCCTCGCGCGCTGGGAAGCTGATGTCGGACCACCCCGTCACAGCCACCGACACGCGTCCACCGTACCAGCTCTTTGCGACGTTCCGCAGCGTCACCCGCTCGCCTTCTCTCACAGCCGGTTTTCTCGACTTGGCCCAAATGGTGAATTTCGTCGTTCCAGTTTCGTCCTCGATGAGTCCCACTTGTTGAATCGCCGCGCTCGACGACTCCCACAACTGCGTAATCGTACCTTCAATCGACACTTCACGACGACTGACCTCACTGACCGCCGCAATCGGAATCACCGTCCCGGGTGCCTGTTGCAACTCCTCGAACACACCCACGACCGCGCTCATCATCGAGTTCCCGTCTGCGACTACTTCGGCCAGCCGCCGACTGATCGCTGCCCGCGACCACCCATCCAGTTTCGACTGCATCCGTGCCGCCTCCCTGTTCACAACGCCCAACTGTTCAGCCGTCAGTTGCTCACGCGGATCCACCTCCTCCGGGTCGGCCCACCGATTCACACACCCTGCGCGTTTCTTGAACGCACGCGTTGCTTCAATACTTGACTGCTCCACCGCCGTCGCCGTCCGCGCTTCCCGACTCGACATCTGTCTCCGGTCCCACCGTGCACGCGTCTGTTCGATCTCCCACTCACGCGCAGCCAGCCGCTCTTCTTCCGCGAGGGTCAGTCCCCGACTAACCGCTTCAGGATTGTTCAGGTCAACTTTGGCTTGAATCTCGAGTTCAACCGTGGGATGGAGCGCTGGCGTCTCATCGACTACGTCGTCGTCGACTGTCGAGGGGTGATTGCTGTGCGAAACTTCATTACGGAACTGTTTCTTACTACTCATTGTAGTTCTCTGAAAGGCGCTCACTCGGCGTCTTCTTCCGACACCACGACTCTCCAGCCGCAGCTTTCTCACAGACTGACCGACACCAATCGTCTCACGGCGACGCCGCCGCGCCTTCGCCGGCTTGTCCGGCGCGGCGCGTCGCCAACAGGTGTCCCCCACAGACGAGTACGGGGGTGAACCTCGAGGTGAGCGCGCGGTCAGGGCAGTCAATCCACCGACCCGCGGGTCGTCGACCCCGTGCAGGCCGTCCGTCGGAGACGCAACGGCTGAACCGGGACGACGAGACGGCAAGCGGGGGGTTGACAGTCCTGAACGGCGTCGCATACGGCCACAGCGAGGCCGCAGAGAGCGAGGACCCGCCGGACCAGCACCGCGCCCGGACCCGCACGAGCCTGTCCCGTCCGTCGCAGACGCAACGGAAACGCCTCGTGCGGCAGCCCGGTGCGGGCTGGATGCCCGCGGACCCACAGCTCGTCGCGGCCGAGTTTGAGCGCACGCCCGGCAGGCCGCACAGCCAGCCCTGAGTGAGCCCCGGACCGTGGCATACTGGGGGTGAGCACGGCGACCCCCAGTAGCCACCGCAGCCCGGACGAACGAGGGGTGAGGGCAATCGCCCGAACGGCGAGCAGCCCGCCCGGACCGCGCAAGCGGCCACGTCTGAACCAGCCGGCCGGCGGCGCGACCGCATCGAGGGAGCGCCGACCCAACGGCTGGTGAAGATGCAGCCAGCCCGGTCTCGGTCACGGCCCGGACGGGGGCCGAGCGCTCGCAGGCCCGCCCTCGGGGCTGACCGGTATCGGGTGGCTGCACCCGGCCCGACCCGGCCCCGCGACCGTGACCCGTCCGTCGCAGACGCAACGGCAGCGCGAAACGCCCGGGCCCGGCAGGAACGGTCTGCCCGCCGGAGCGCGCACAACCCGAGCAGTCGCCCCCAAGCGTACGGACGCGCGTCGCTGTTCACTTTGGGAGCGACGCTTGGGAGACGCCCACTACTCGGTCACGTCGTCGATGAACTGCTTGGAGAGACCCGACGTGACAGCCAGCAATATCGTCACATAGCTTCGGTGTGAAGTGTTCGTATGGGACTCGAAATTGATGAGGAGCGATTGGGGGCCGTCCTCGAAGCGCTTCCGACCGCTGCACACGACGGCGTCGGCCGACACGTCCACTTCACTCGCCAGAAGTACGAGACCATCTACGAAATTAACCCGAGACGATTGCTGGCGACCTCGACCGTGTGTTTGCGATTACGGTCCGGCAACGAGCAGGTTCCATTGGCACTCCCCGATTGACTGCCGCCCAAGAGCGGTTCGATGCTGGCGCGTTTCGTGCAGCGGAAACGCACGATGAGGCATACAAGTTACTGACTGCAATTGATGATGTTGGTCAGAAGATTGCGAACGAGTATCTCCGAAAAGTCGTTCACGCGTTCGAATTCCGGGACTCGTGGGTGGAGGATCTCCGCGTCCCGCTTGATACACACGTCACGAGAGCACTCATCGACCCGAAGTGTATCCACGAGAGCAATGGGAGTCGCACAGACCGAACGACGGTCGCCGCAGTTTTCAACCCTAATTCGGGGAGCAACCCATCAACACGAATCGCCGTCGACGACATGCAAGCGGCGTTCAAACGGGTCGCCGAAACACAGGGAACTGACCGAATCGCTTTCGACGAACTCTGGTCGGAACACAAGTTCTTCCTCTCGATTCCGGAGTTTCGAGACAAAAGCTGTCTGAGTGAGTTCCTCAACTCGCGGTGAAGATGTTGGGCCACGACGACTTTACTTCTGCATCACGTCTGAGAGACACGATGAGTCTACTTACTGCAGTCGTCGTGTTCCTCGTCGGCTTCGTCTCGGGGGTGGTGGTTCGAACAGTGGCCGGACTCGCAGCCATCGTTGCACTTCTGTTAGTCGTCTTCGGCGTGGCCGCGCCAGATATCGGCCTCATCAATTATATCGCGACACAGTACTACCAGGGGAATGAACTGCTCTTCCTTGCTGGACTCCTGTTTGGGATCGACGCCAAACAGACTCGGCGAGTCGTCGTCGACCGCGGAACAAGTTCGAAGTGATGTGAGGGGATTTCGGCCCTACTTGTTCACGTCACTGATATCCAACCGTTCGTGCACCTGTTCTGTCCGCGCCAGCAGTTGCGTGTACGCCGTCGTATTCCGGCCCGGTGGGGTCCGCGGCACGCCATCGAGTTCGTCGACGACGACGGCCGTCTGCAACAACAACTGGACGAGTTGCGCGGGGGCGACACCTTCGTCCGCGTAGAGGCGAAGCCACGCAAACAGTTCGAGTGTCATCTGTTGTTCGGTCGCGCTATCGACAGTCGTCTCCGTCTCGCAGTGGACACACATCGTGAATCAACACAGGCCAGAACACGCGCCTGCAGGGGTGCAGGCGCGCGATAAAACACCTCGGTGCGCCCCCACGAGCTGACCACAGACGTGACGGCTACCGACCAGTTACCGGGTGGGAGTGAACGGGGTCGCGGCGAGGACGAAGACGGCCGACTGTAGCACCGCAGGCCGAAGGCCGAGGCGCGCACGGAGGTCTTCGAGTCGTCGCCGCGGGGGCGTTCGAAGTCACACACGAACACAGCGAACAGCCTCGCGACCCGCTTCTCCACCCATCACAACCGCAACCAGCAAAACACCGACCACCCACCACGATTCTCGTCTGCTGCCACCGCACGCACCCGTGCTTCCACCGCCTGGCGAGCCGCACATTCACGAGGGGAATACTCAGGTGCGATTCTACACCCGTGATAGCGAGGAGAAACCGGGACGCACGCGCTACACCCACAGTTTCCAGGGATGTACATGGACGGCCTGCTCCCGTAAGGGTGTACTCGGTTGTAACCAGCGTGGGGGTGTAGCGAACCGGCATCGAGTCATTCAATTCACCCACACCAACAACCCGTTTTGCTCGGATACCTCATCTTCGACCACTCTCGGGACGTGTTTGGATTGGATACTAGTGCCGTTCGCTGGTGCTCACACTCGTCTGGGTGCCACTGTTCACGATTGGTGAGTTTCCTTGATCCCGGATACAATCCATCGTACGGGGGGTGTATCGCCTGTTTTCGGGAGTAGTTATTCGGACCTGTTGCGTCGCGTTCACCCGACTGACTCGTCGCGACATCTCCTTGTCTATCACCTCACGACAACCCCGTTCTCCCCGTGTTCGCTCGCCAGCACACGTCTCTCACGCGTTGCTCCACTCGCACTAGTGGCCGGCAATTGCCGACTTTGTGTAGGGTATTACGATGGCTGGGTTTGTTGGGTCGACATCTTGGCTGGAGGGGATGTTGTTGCGGGCATGTGCAAGGGGTGTAATCCAGTCGAAAGAGAGGTTGCTTCAACGTCCACGTATTCGACGGCTTCGCCCAACACTTGATGCTCTCGACCCATAGGACGTTCGTCACCAACGCCAGCGCAGCCGAGACGACCGAAGACGCCGTCGAACTGGCGACCGCGGGCGTCGCGGGACGATACGACTGGGCGGAGCGAGACGCCGCAGTCGCGGACTTTCGGTCGCGGCTCAACCCCGCGCTGACGAACGTCGAACGCGCGCGCCCCGGCGGCGTAGCGTTGACGACGAACGACTCGGCGGCCTCCGGGTGGGCGCTCAGGAACTGCCCCGACGGTCCGTCTCGGGAGTTCGGGCCCTGCGTCGCCGACGACGGCGTCGTGGTCCAAGAGCGCGCGGGCGAGACGACCGTCGTCGCCGTCCTCGTGGACGTTCGCATCGCCACGCCGCGGTCGCGGACGGACCTGACGGTTGCCGCGCGCCCGAACTGAACCCCATCGGCTCGGGTCGTCGCGCACCCCGATGGAGACCGGTCTACCGAGGCCATACGTTGACAATCAATAGTCTGACTAATCCCAAAAAGTATATGCAAATAGACTATTCAAAAGGAAAGAACCGAACAGACACAGACCGGCCGTGAAACATCCATAAGAAGCCAGTAATAGCCCATTATCGCGGGTTCAATAGGAGGATGCTAGTTTCTTCCGCATTGATGGCGTATCGAAATTCAGTCAGCCGAATATCGGCGTTTTGTGGGCTATGTGTCGTTTTTTCTCTTTTTACCCCTCCGACAGAGTCGATTCCCCCGACTCGAATTTATCAATTTTCACTATATCAAAGGAATTTGGTAATCGTTGTTCTGACTCGGGTGTGGAGCGACTCCGCGGCCGTGTCGGTCGGGTGTGCCTCCGGCCGACTCGAAGCGACTCAGTACGACAGCGTCCACTGGCGGTCGATGAGCCAGTCGTCCAACTTCCCGAGCGGGTCGTCGTCGACGTGCGTGCCGTGGCTCACGAGCACCGTCTCGATGTCGTAGTCGAACAGTTTGACGAGGTTCCGCTCGGCTTCCTCGTGGCTCAAGTCGTTGAACTGCGCCGCCGGCGGGACGAGGAATCCCGGCGGGAGACCGCGGCGGTCCGACCCCTCGACCACGTCGCCGGCGATGAACACGCCGTCGTCCTCCAACAGCAGGCCGCTGTTTGCGACCGTGTGGCCCGGCACCTGCACGATTCGAATCCCGCCGTCGAGCACGTCGTCGTGGCGGAAGTGGCGGTCGGCCTCGATGTCGAGCGCGTCGTAGAAGCCCTTCGCGCCGCCGGGGACGAGCAGTTCGGGGTCGAACGCATCCAACACGGCGGGCGTCCCGCCGAAGTGACCCTCGTCGCCGTGGGTGATGACGAGTCGGTCGACGCCGCCGAACTCCGACTCCAGCACGGACACTAACTCGTCGCCGTCGTCGGGGAATGCCGCGTCGACGAGCGTGGTCGTTCCGGCCGGTCGGTCTTCGATGACGAACACTCGGACGTGGTCGAACTGTATCGTGTACACTCCGTCTGCGACTGCTGTCACTGTCATGCGCGGTCGAGACTACGGCGAGTCGCGATAAAAAGGGAGACGCGCGTTCTCACGCGCGTGTAACGCGGCGGTCCGAAGCCGAGCCGACGAACCTGCGCGGCGGCGCTCCGGGCAGACTCGCGCCCCGACGGGCGCTACTCCTCGTCTGCGAGGGTCGAAACGACCGGGCACGACGCGTTCAGGAGAATCGACTGAGCGACGCTTCCGAACAGCATCTTTCCGGTGCGCGAGCGGCGTCGCGGACTCACCACGATGTAGCTCGCGTCCTGTCCGTCGGCGTACTCGATGACTTCGTCGGCCGGGTTGCCGACGAGTCCCACCGTCTCGTACGGAACGTCCAGTCCCGACACGGAGTCTTCGGCCATCTCGGCGGCGGCCGACCGAATCTCGTCCATATCCTTCGGCTCCTCGGCCTGCGCGCTCGTCAGCCCGAGGTCGATGAACTCCGAGCGGGTCAGCGCGTGGACGACGTGGACCGCTTCGTCGAACGCCGCCGCCAGCGATGCGGCTTCCGAGACAACGTGTGCTGATCGACCTGACCGGTCGACTGCTGCAACAACGACCATACCAGCGTGTACCACGGTGGGATATAATATCGTTTCGCCGAATCCCATTCGGAGCGACCACCGAGCGCCGCGTCGGCGCGATTCGCGGTTTCGGTTCGCGGTTTCGACAGCCAACGCGACACGTGAGTTCGACCGTCGAGCCGGATGTATTTCAACAGTATCGTAACTAAACCGAAATCGACCGAATCTCGTTACGGAGCTATGTCTGTAATTCCACTCCGAGTAGAACGAAAATTACCCCTGTCTTTCAACATCCTCGAAACGGAGCCGATCAGTTCAAGCGGGTCGCCCGCGACATCGACGCCGTCGCGTGGGGGTGTGAGAGACCGGAGTGAACAGAATGGAACCGGGAGCCGACAACACTCCGGCAGCCGTCGTGAGCCGTCTCGGTGTTAGCCTCGGGCGCGCGCCTTGCCTGCTGTCGAAGCACCGCACGCGTCGCGAGCGCCGAGCGGTGCGCCGTTCGGGTGCAACCGCGGGAGAAATCAGACGGGGAACGAACGCGGCGTGAGAAAAGCGTCGAGGGTGGCGGCGTTACGCGTTCGCGCGAATCGAGCGCACGGCGGGGAGCGCAATCGCACCCAGACCGAGCAGGATGATGACGAGGGCGATGGGACTCGTGAGGAAGATGGTCGGCGACCCGCCCGAGAGGACGAGCGACCGGCGGAGGTTCTCCTCCGCGATGGGCGCGAGGATGAGCCCGAGCACCATCGGTGCCAGCGGGTAGCCCCGTAGCCGCATCGCGTACCCCAACACGCCCGCGCCGAGCATAATCCACGCGTCGAAGACGTTGCCGCGGAGCGCGATGGCTCCGATGACACACAGCACGAGGATGACGGGCCAGATGTGGGACTTCGGGATGTTGATGAGGCGCGCCCAGTAGTTCGCGCCGAGCATGCCGAAGATGAGGATGAACACGTAGATGAGGAGGAACCCGACGAAGATGGTGTACAGCAAGACCGGCTCCTCTTGGTACAGGCCCGGACCGGGGTTCACGTCGTGGACCAACAGCGCGCCGATGAGGATGGCGGAGACGGAGTCGCCCGGGATGCCGAGCGTCAGCGTCGGAATCAGTGCGCCGCCGGTGCTCGCGTTGTTCCCGGACTCGGCGGCCGCGACGCCGCGAACGTTCCCTTCACCGAACGACGGGACGCTGTCTTTGAGCCAGCGGGTGGCCTCGTTGTACGTGATGAACGCCGCGATGTCGCCGCCCGCGCCGGGAATCGCGCCGATGAACGACCCGAGGATGCCCGACCCGACGCTGACCGGCGCGATGGACCGCAGGTCGGAAAGCGAGGGGAACACGCCGGTTATCTCCTGGTCGACGCGGTCGTTCCCGCTGTTGATGCCCTGAGAGTACTTGCGAAGTCCCTCGGCGATGCCGAAGAGGCCAATCATGACGGCGATGAACTCGACGCCGGTGAGCAGTTCGGGGATGTCGAACGTAAACCGGTGGAAGCCGGTCACGGGGTCGATGCCGACCGTCGCAACGAGCATCCCGAGCAGACCCGAGACCATGCCCTTGGTGAGCGAGTCGCCGCTCACGCTGGCGATGATGGTCAGTCCGAAGAAGGCGAGCGCGAAGAACTCCGGCGAGCGGAACCGGAGGGCGGCGTCGGCGATGACCGGCGAGAAGAACATCAGCGCGAAGACGCTGATGACGCCGCCGACGAACGACGCGATGGTGCTCACGCGAATCGCGCGACCCGCCTCGCCCTTCTGGGAGAGCGGGTGGCCGTCGAAGATGGTCGCCGCCGCCGACGGGGTACCCGGCGTGCGGATGAGAATCGCCGGAATCGACCCCGCGTACACCGCGCCGCCGTAGATACCCAACAGGAGAATCATCCCCTGACTCGGCTCCATCGTGAAGGTAAACGAGAGCAGGACCGCGATGGTCATCGTCGCGGTCATCCCCGGAATCGACCCCATGAGGATGCCGAGGAAGATACCGCCGACCATCAACAGGAGGATAAACGGGTCAGCGAGGTTGACGAGCGCCTGCCCGATGTATTCGACGACCATCAGAAGGTCACCACCAGTGGGAGCTGCGGCAGCAGTCGAGACACCGGGATGATACCCTCAGGGAGGCGAACGAGGAAGATGCGGCCAAAGATGTAGAACAGCGCGATGGGGAACCCAATCGACAGCACTGCGAGCAGCAGCTTCGAGTGGATGCTCGAGTAGTAGAGGACGACCGGCATGAACACCATGGTCGACACGAGGAACCCGAGGAGTGGCATCACGAGGACGTACGCGACGAGGAACCCCGCGACGACGGCCGCGGGCTTGAAGTCGAACTCCGAGATTTCGAGCTCCGTCTCGGACCCCGTCAGCACGTCGATGCCGGCGAAGAAGATGATGCCGACCGACACCGCAATCGGGAAGAACGACGGCCCGACGCCGTCACCCGACGGGAACTGGCTCGCAAAGAAGATGACGACGACCGAAAACAGGATGAAGAAGACTGACAGCGGACTTGAACGAACGCTCTCCAAGCCGATTCTATCAAGGACGGCCCCGACTTTCTGAATCACCATTATTTGTTCTGCCTCGTGGTATGATACCAAGCAATCGTATGTAATAAACATATTGGTCTTTCCCCGTCCGTTCGGGGCTGAAAGTCACGATTTCGACACGAGAGCTAAGTACGGTCGAGACCATCGTCCAGTCACCGTCGGAGACCGCCAGCGAGACTGGACAACCGCACACTGAAGCGTGGCCCGGCGGGCGGACGGTACGGTAGCGAAGCCGACATGTCCGCGGGCGACAACGCCGGGTTTCGCGCCCATCGATAGAATTAACCAGCGCTGCGAACTACCGTTCCACCGGAATGAGTGTTAGCAACGTCACCGAGGGTATCGACCAGATTCAGTTCGAACACGTCCGGGTCCTCGTCCTGAAGGACACGCCGACGGGGAAGACGACGCTCGTGGACACCGGCTTCGACGAGGACGGCGAGGAGCTCGTCGAGATTCTGGAGCGGGAGTACGGCGGCGTCGACCGCGTCATCATCACCCACGGCGACCACGGCCACCACGGCGGCCTCCCGTCGGTGATGGAGGCGTTCGACCCCGAACTCGTCGCGTCGGCCAACGAGTCGAAGCTCCACGATGCCATCGACTACGAGCCTGACGTGACGTTCACCGACGGCGACCTGCTCGACGGGAACATCCGCGTCATCGAGGTGCCGGGCCACACGAAGGCGACCTCGGCGCTCCTGCTCGAAGACCGCGACATCCTCATCTCCGGAGACGCCCTCGACGGGGCCGACCGCGCGGGCCTCCCGGCTGGCTACCTGCTCCCGCCGCCGGCGCTGTTCAACGACGACCACAAGGCCGCCGAAATCAACCTCTACGACCTGCTCCAGTACGACTTCGAGACGCTGCTCGTCTTCCACGGTTCGCACGTCTTCGAGGACCCCAAGGGCAAGCTCGACGACTTCCTCGTCGAGCGCGAGTGGGACCCCCGGCCGGAGTGACCCCGCCCCGTCGAACCGAGCGGCACCGGCGGTGTCACGATTCCCGATAGCCCACTTCGCGGCATGCTTTTCTGACGACCGACTGCGAAGCGGTCGCTCTGGACAGAGACAGGCGAGTGGTGAACGAGCTGTGGTGTGAAACGAGCCGTGGCTGAGAACTGAACCGCGGCTATGAAACGACGGCTGAGGGTGACTGCGAGCGAGACGGAATCGGTCGCCTTACTCCCGAAGGACCGAGACGTCGAACACCGGCTTGCAGGTCTCGCCGGCGAGGAACGCCTCGAAGGCGTCTTCGGACTCGGTGAGTCGGTAGCGGTCGTCGAGGAACGTGGCGTGGTCCACGTCGCCCGAGCCGATGAGTCGGAACGCCCGCTCGAAGTCCTCGAACGTCGCGCCGTAGGTACACTGGAGGCCGACCTCCGCGCGGACGAGCGGCGTGAACTCCATCGTGGTCTCGCCGGTCTGGCCGACGAGAACTATCTGGCCGCCCTTGCGGACCTGCTCGACCGCCATCGGCAGGCCCGACGGGTGGCCGGTCGTGTCGAACACCACGTCGAAGCCGACGCCGCCGGTCAGCTCGCGCTGGGTCGCGCTCAGGTCGTCTTCCTCGATGTTGACCGCGGGGTAGCCGAGTTCCTCCGCCAGCGGCAGTCGGTAGTTCGTGTCCCGACCGACGCCCGCGACGACGACTTCAGCGCCCTGCGAAGCGGCTACCTGCGCGCAGAGCAGCCCGATGGGACCGGGACCGGCGACGAGCACTCGGTCGCCGGCTTTGACCCGGGAGTTCTGAATGACCGCACGCGTGCAAATCGCCGTCGGTTCGACGAGCGCCGCGTGCTTCGGTTCGACGTTCGACGGGACCGACTGGAGCGCCGACTCGGGGACGGCGATGTAGCCGGCGTACGCCCCATCGAGGTCGATGCCGGTCAGGACCGCGTCCTGACAGATGCTCTCCTCACCGATTTGGCATTGGAAACACTCGCCGCAGCCGCGAATCGGTCGCTCGACCACGCGCTCGCCGACGGAAAACCGGCTGGCTTCGTCGCCGCGTTCGACCACGCGGCCGGTGTACTCGTGGCCGATGATGGTCGGCATCTCCATCCGCTCGAAGGCGGACTTGAACTTGTAGATTCCCGCGTCGCTCCCGCAGAGTCCGGCGTAGTCGACTTCGATGAGGACCTCGTTGGACGCCGGTTCGGGTGTCTCGACGTCGACGAGTTCCATAGCTCCGGGCTCTCGGCTCGTTTTGGCTAACCCGCGCATACATCTCCTTGAATACCGCCGGGGTATAAATCTACGCTCTTGGGGGAGAAGCTCGCGGGCAACGGTCGACACGAACGCGGGCCGTCAAGCGATGTCGCGAGCGCGAGTCCCCGCGAATCCTCCCGTTTCGGCCGGCGCTCGCGGGCGCGCGAAATCGTTCAGAACTGCACCGCGGTATCGACCGTCGCGCCATATTCGGAGCGACCACAATGCTTATTGTATGGATTGTTCAAACATTCGGGTACAATGGGAGACGACACCATTAGCAATCGGAGTGGACGGAGCGCGCTGAACAGACGGAACTTCATCAAGGCCGCCGGCGTCGGCGGGGTTGCGCTCTCGGCCGGCTGTCTCGGCAGCCTCTCGGGAGAGCAAGAGTGGCCCTCCCGTCCGGTCGAGGTTATCTCGCCGTGGTCCGCCGGGGGCGGAGCCGACCGAACGAGCCGCGCGGTCGCAGACGCGGCTGAGAACCACACCGATGTCTCGTGGAACGTCAGCAACCAGACCGGCGGCTCCGGCTCGGTCGGGATGAACGCGGCGGCCAACGCCGAGCCCGACGGGCACACCATCGGCTGTACTGCCCCCGAGATTGCGCTGTTCGAGCACCTCGGTATCGCCGACCTCAGCCCCGACGACATCACGCCCATCATGCAGTACACCGAGTTCCCCGCGGCGCTCGTCGTCAGCGAGGACGCCGAGTTCTCCACGCTCGACGAGTGGATCAGCTACGGGCAGGATAACACCCTGCAAATGGCGAACTCCGGGTTCGGGTCGTCGTGGCACATGGCGGCGGCCGGCATCGCCAGCGAGGCCGGCGTCAACGTCGAGCACATCTCCTACGAGGGTGCCGCCCCGGCTATGACGGCCGTCGTGAACGGCGAGGTCGACTGTACCGCGGTCGGCGCGGCCGAGGTCGCGCCGCAGGTCCAAGACGGCGGACTGTCCGCCCTCGGCGTGGCGTTCGACCAGCAGGTCGAGGCGCTCCCGAACACGCCGACGCTCCAAGACCAGGGTCTCGACATCTCCATCGGCTCGTGGCTCGCGCACTTCGCGCCCGCCGGCATCGACGACGAACTGAAGCAACAGCTCGCCGACGTGTACAGCGCCGTCTACGAGGACGACTCGTTCGTGGAGTTCATGGAGAACAACAACTTCATCCGCGTCGAACGCGGCCCCGACGAGCTTCAGGACTTCCTCGACCAGCAGTACGAGTTCTACGGCAACCTCGTCGACGAACTCGGCATCGAAGAGCAGTAACGCCGCACTCGAATTCCGACCCTCCCCCGCGACTGACCGACTCACCACGCGACACGTACCTGCGCCCTTCTCCCTTTCGTCGAACACCGGACCAGCGCGAGCGGCGTCGCCACCGACCGGGCCGCGCCCGCGACGCTGGCGCGGACCGCAAGCGTTCGACCGACCGATAGTTTAACGTGAATCGTCCGCATCGGGTCGAGTATGCACACGATAGAGCCCGACGTAGAGCGACCGGACCGCGAACTCGTCGAGGCGTTCGAGGAGATTCCGAGCACCATCGTCTCCGACGTGACCGGCAACATCGGACTGACCATGGACGCCGGCCTCCGGCCAGCCTACGACGGCGTCGAGATGGCCGGGACCGCGGTCACGGTGAAGGCCGCGCCCGGCGACAACCTCATCATCCACAAGGCGATTACGCTGACCGAGCCCGGCGACGTGCTCATCATCGACTGCGACGGCTACACCGACACCGGCCACGTCGGCGAACTGATGTGCACCTCGTGTCAGGCCAACGGCCTCGCCGGACTGGTCATCGACGGCGCGTACCGCGACAGCCGCGAAATCGCCGAGATGGAGTTCCCGGTGTACGGCCGCGGCGTCAATCCGCAGGGACCGCTCAAGCAGGACCCCGGCTCCATCAACGTCACCGTCTCCGTCGGCGGCGTCAGCGTCGACCCCGGCGACATCGTCATCGGCGACGACGACGGGCTCGCGGTCATTCCCCGCGAGGGAGCCGAGGAAGTCCTCGAACGCGCACACGAGAAGCTCAGCGCCGAAGATTCCGTCCGCGAGGAAGTCCTCGAGGGCGAGTACCTCTACGAACTCAACGGCTACGACGAACTGTTCGAGAACCTGACCATCGTCGGTCCCGAAGACTCGATTCAGTAACGTCACCGAAGACGCGGCGAGCCGCGACGACGACCGACTCGAACAGTCCGCACGTCGACTGTCATGCTACCCGCGCGACCCGCGTTTTTCCCGAACCCAGACCAGTCGCGAGCGACGCGTCGGCCACGCGACCCCGGCGGTCAGGACGTTCGACCCGCCGAACTCCAACATCGTTGAAACGAATCGGTGCTATTAGGGACGCGGTGGCCCATCGTCAAGTCATGACGAACTCCACCGGGTCGGGCTCGCGGCGGATACAGAGCGTCGAACAGGCGTTCGACATCATCCGATATCTCCGCGAAGTCGACGGCGCGACGCTGTCGGAGACCGCCGAGGACATGGAGCTGCCGGTCAGCACGGCGCACATCCATCTGGCGACGCTCGTGGACACCGACTACGTCGTCAAGGTCGGAAGCGAGTACCATTGCAGCCTGCGGTTCCTCGAGATGGGCGGGTCGATGCGCGACGGGATGGCGCTGTACCGGGTCGCCAAGCCGGAACTCGACGAACTGAAAGAACAGACCGGCGAGCACACCAACGTGACGGTCGAGCAAAACGGGTTCGCCGTCCAGCTCTACAAGGCCCAGAGCCCGGAGTCCATCGACGACGACGCGCCGCTCGGCGACCACCTCTACCTCCACTCGACGGCGACGGGGAAGGCGATGCTCGCGAAGCACTCGCGGGACGAGGTCGACCGCATCGTCGACCGCCGCGGCCTCCCGGCCCTGACCGACGACACCATCACCGACCGCGAGGCGCTCCACGAGGAACTCGCGGAGATTCGCGACCGGGGCTACTCCATCAACCGCGGCGAACACTACCCCGGCGTCTGCGCGGTCGGCACCGCCATCGTCTCCGAGCCGGACGACGCCGTCGGCGCGATAAGCATCAGCGGACCGATGAGCCGCATCGAGGACGGCCGCATCGAAGAAGAACTCGGCCCGGCGCTCCTGAACAAGAAGAACATCATCGAGCTGAAAATCAAGCAGTACTGAGCGGGCGACCGAAGCGCCGTCGGCCGCGGTCGCTGCGCTCGGCGGCGATCTCCCGTCGTCTCACTCGGGAGGGCTGTCCCACTCGGAGCCGTCGTCGGCCGGTTCGTAGTCGAGGACCGCCTTCGCGTGGTCGGTGTCGAACCAGCGAGCCTTGTTGCCGCTCACCGCGTAGAACGTGTCGTAGGTGACCGAGTCGTCTTCGAGACAGCATTCGAGCAGGTGCGCGAAGTCACGCTGCGAGGTCCACGTCGCCTTGAGCCGCTTGACCATCTCCTCGTACTCGTCGCTCCCGCGCTCCCACGAGCCCGTCTGTGACTGGTCCCACACCTCGCCGTCCTCGACTTTGTGCTCGTCGCCGCGGTCGACGCCGCGCTCAGCGTCGCCGTAGGGGTGGTCGTACTGCTCGGTCCGCACGCTGGAGATGCGAATCGAGTAGACCTGGCTCGGCGCGCCGTCGCGGCGGGCGTGCGTCCGGCAGATGTGCTCGCCGAACATCTTCGAGGCACCGTAGTAGCCGTCGGGCTTCGGGAGCGTCTCGTGGGTGAGCCGAAGCGGGTCGTACTCGCTGGGATAGTCCTCCTCGTAGAGGTCGGGCGCGAGGTCCTCCTCGTACAGCCCCATCACGCGCTGGGAGGAGGCGTAGATGAGCTTCTCGACGCCGGCGTCCTCCATCGCCTTGAGGACGTTGTACGTGCCCATGATATTCGGCTCGATGATATCCTCGAAGGCCGCGCCCGCGTCGGACTGCGCGGCGAGGTGGATGACGGCGTCCTGCCCGTCGAACGCCGGGCGGATAGCCTCGTAATCCGCGATGTCTGCGACGAACGTCTCGTACTCCGGGTGTTCGGTCCGGTCGAGATACGTGAACTCGTACTCGTCGCGTTCCGCGAGGTGGTTGAGAATCGCTTCGCCCGCCTCACCGAACGGACCCGTGACTAGGACTTGCTGCGTAACCATCGATACTGAGGGATACGGAACTCCCCGATTTAAATCTTGGTGGCGGCGGTAAGTTCGTCTCGCTCGGAAACGCGCCGCTTCGACCGTCCGTATTTCGACATCGTTGAAACAAATATGGTCTGTAAGACCATGATAATTACAGGATTAAGTTTGTCATAGTTATCCGCGAAACGCCGTCGTCGACCGAGATTCGTGACTCTCGGATGGTTCCAACATTGTCAAAACGGCGGCGTGCGTGACTGTGTGTCGGGTTTCGAGGGACTGACAGGTGACGGCGAAACGCGCTCGGCGGGGAACTATTTTTATACGAGTGCTTGGTATCAAGTTCCATGGCTGCGGACGCATACGCGTTGGCCGGAGTGACCGAGACGCTGACCGAAGCGGCGGCCGCGGAGGGCATCGCGGACTACGTCGAGTTCCGGATGGACGGGGCGACCACCCCGCTCGACGCGCTCGACGAGTACGACGGGTCGGTCCCGCTCATCGTCTCGAACCGGCCGGAGTGGGCCGGTGGAACCGCCGCCGAGTCCGACCGGCTGGAGACCCTCGTGGCCGCCGCCGCGTTCGACGCCGTCGAGATGGTCGACGTGGAACTGCGGACGATTCGTGAGTGCGGATGGCTCCGAGACGAACTGCGCGAGCAGGACGTCGAACTCATCGTCTCCCACTACGACCGCCACGAGAAACCTCAGAAGACGGAACTTTTGCAGATAGTATCAGAGTGTAATAACTACGGCGACGTGGCGAAGCTCGTCGTCACCGCCGAGGAGAAAACCGACTCGCTCGCGCTGTTGCAGTCGTTCAATACCGCCTCCGAACGGGGGATGCGAGTTACCGGCTACGCGCTGGGCGAAATCGGCCGCCACACCCGCGTTATCGGCGTGTTCTACGGTGCGTCCATCGCCTATGCACCCATCGTCAGCGACGAGCGCGCTCCGAACGACATCGACCTCGAAAAGTTGTCGAACCTCGTCGAGTGGGTCTCTGCGGCCCGGTGAGCCCGTCGAGTCGGGGACGGCGAATCGACGGGTCGACCGCGTCGAACCGGGCGGTTCGTCCGCGGAATCGTCCGCGACTGTCGGTGTTTCGGACCGGCCCGACGCGGGAGTGTTGTGCCGACGAGACGGTGATACTATCAGAAATACAGTACTCAAAGAAATCAGAAATAATTCGACCGGGTAGGACCGACTCGTCCGGGCGAGACGCCGTTCGAGTCGGGGTGGTCGGACGGCCGGGCGACCGAACGACTCGACCGGGTGGCTCACCGACTGCGCGCGCCCACGTCGGTCGCCGGCAGACGCCGACTGCCGGTGTCCGGTCGCGTCGTCGGAGAACAGATAGCCGAGCGTTGACGCCGAACGCCGAAGGTTTCTCGACAGTGTTCAAATCAGCGCCTCATAATCGTCGGCTCATAGCCGATATATTCGATGAACATTCCGGAGAAACCGCCGAAAACGGCGTCTCTCACCGCCTACGAGGGGGTGAGAACTCTTGCGTCGACAGCTAAGATTTATAGGCGATGGGATGATAGGCGTTCACATGAAACTCGACGAGTCTGCACTGGCGGCGACAACAAACGACCTCACACGAGAGGTAGACGCACGAGGGGTGGCAGACCTCATCGAATTCCGAATGGACCAAGCGGACGACCCGCTCGAACAACTCGCCGCGTACGACGGCGAACTCCCGATAATCGCGACCAATCGCGCACGATGGTTCGGGGGGAAGGCAAGCGACACCGGACGATTGGACGACCTGTTTTCCGCATCTCGGTACGACGCCGTGGAGTTCGTCGACATCGAACTCGAAACCGTCCGCGCCAAGGAGTGGCTGGCCCACGAGTTCCGCGAGAACGACGTGCAGCTCATCATCTCGCATCACGACTTCGATGAGACGCCCGACCGCGAGGTGCTCGACGCCATCATCGAGCAGTGCGCGGAGTTCGGTGACGTTGCGAAGGTGGCGGTGTACCCCCAAAACCAGCGCGACACGCTCACGCTCTTGGAGGCCGTCAACGACGCGACCAACCGCGGCATCGACGTGGCCGGTATCTCGATGGGCGAACTCGGGAGTCACACCCGCGTCATCGGCCATCTCTACGGGTCGAAGCTCGGCTACGCGCCCCTCCTCGCGGACGACAACGACTACGCGCCGGGGCAGATTCCGCTCGAAAAGCTCGCCTCGCTCATCGAACTCACCAAAAACGAGCGCGTCGACGGACAGGTCATCGACACGATTCGGAGCGAGGTGTCGGTGCCGAAGGAACTGACGCTCTCGGACTGACGCCGGCGACCTGCGGCCGCCCGCAGCAGACTCGTTTCATCTCTTCTCGCCGCGAACTCGTACTCGTCGCCCGGCGTCAGTCGGCAAGCCGCTCGACGTCCGTCAGCACCGCGCTCGCCGTTTCTGGACCGCCGGCCCCGCGCCCGGTGATGCCCAGTCGGCCGCAGTAGTCGGCTTCGATTTGGACGGCGTTTTCCGTCCCCGACGGGGCGACCGCCCCGTTTGCGGACACCAGTCGCGGGCCGACGCGGACCGAACCGTCCGCGACTTCGACGATGAGTCGAATCGTCTGGCCGTCTTCCTGCGCGAGGTCGAGCATCCCCCCCGAGAGCTCCTGAATCCCCTCGACTTCGGCGTCGCCGAGCGTGAACTCCGTCTCGCCCTCGGCGAGGACGTTGGCGACGATGACGCCCTTGAGCGCCGTGTCCGTGCCGTCGACGTCGAAGGCCGGGTCGGCCTCCGCTACGCCGAGGTCCTGTGCCTCCGCGAGGACGTGTTCGTAGTCGAGTCCCTCGGCGGCCATCCGCGAGAGGACGAAGTTCGCCGTCCCGTTCAGCACGCCGTACACCGCCGACACGCGCGACGGGCCCACGTCCTCGATAGTCGAGAGGATGGGGAGCGCGCCGCCGACGGTCGCGCCGAAGCGGACGGTCCCCTCGCTGTCGGCTTCGAGCGCACGCACGTCGGCGTAGCGTTCCGCGACCGGGCCTTTGTTCGCCAAGACGACGTGGCAGTCGTCGGCTAGCGCGCGCTCGACGTGCGAAAAGCCGGGTTCGGCGTCACCGAGCGTCGTCGGCGTCGCCTCCACTAACACGTCGTAGTCGGCGTCGAACACCGATTCGGGGTCGGCATCCCCGACCACGCCGTCTTCTCGCTTCTTCGACAGCACCGCGTCGGCGTCGATGCCGTCGGCGTCGACGACGGCGCTGTCGGAGTCAGCGAACGCGGTCACGACGTGGCCGTGTTCGGCGGCGAGTTCGACGACGGCGCTGCCGACCGCACCGGCACCGAGGACGCAGAGCCTCACGCGCGACCCCCCACAGTCAGCGGCTCGACGAGCTGGAGGTCCTTCTCGTCGGCGATGTCGCGCATGGCCGAGAGGACGTCTTCGGTCGACCCCGATTCGGCGGCCAGTTGGAAGCGGGCGCTGGAGACGTCGATAGAGCCGGCGGGTGCGGACAGCGAGATATCGGTGACGGTCGCGTTCCGCGTCGCCTCGATCTGCGTCAGCGTGTCGGAGAGGTCCGTCTCGATGAGGTGTCCCGAGAGGATGATGGTCAGGCGCTCGCTGTACCGCTCGGTGCCGGCCTGGATGACGTTGATGCCGGCGTCGCTCAGCCCCTCGACGATGTTGTCGAAGCGGTCGGGCGTCGCCTCGATGTCGACTTCCACCGGGATGTAGCCGCGCGGGGTGACGTTGCCGCGCTCGTGGAAAATCGAGAGGAGGTTCCCCCCGTGTTCGGCGATGGGTTGCAGCGACCGCAGGAGTTCGCCGGGTTCGTCGACCAGTTCGAGTCGAAGCGTGTACGCCTGCACGTCGTTGTGGACCTCACTCATCTGTCCAACACCGTACTAACGCGTCGTTCATTGTCGAAGTTCGTGCGAGCACACCCATATACGTATTGCGTTCGAACGGGTCGGGCACCGGCCCCGGGCGCGGCCGCCGCCCCGTCTGCTGTGAGAGAGTCATCGCTGAGGGTTCGCCGTACGCGCGTCGGCCCGAAATGTGCACAGGTTCGCTACAAAGATTACCGCGCCGGGAGGTCGACCCGAGAACAGAGTAATGCATATGTCATACAGTATCGAATCGGGGGAATTCAGGGGGCGTGTGTTTGAAAAATCTAAGTCCGAAGATATCACTCGCGAATTGCCACTACTTATTTCGGTTACACAGCGTATTGGAGATTCGATAGAGGTCGTCCAAAACTCAATTCGAGAGAACCAAACGACGCTCGTCTTCTGTCCCTTTGTTGTGTCTGTTAAGAGCAGTACTGTCTGCTGGACGCCGAGAGATGCATAGAGAATAGTTAACAGCTCACACAGCGTAGGGTTCGGTGTATCCGCCGCCGGCGGTACGCGAGAACGCTGCGGTCTGCGGACGGGTGCGACGGAGAGGAGAGAACAAGAATGGCATCAGCAAGCACACCGACACCGACACCGACGGGGAACGAACGAATCGCGCGACGCTTCCCGGAGGAAGTCGCGAGCGAGGGGAGCGTCGGCCTCATCGACGAAATCTGCGCCGAGGACGTCCTCGACCACAGTCCGCTCGGGGAGGTCCGCGGACGCGACGAACTCAAAGCCCAGATTTCGGGACTCAAGGAGTCGTTCAGCGACTTCTCCGCGACGGTCGAAGACGCGATTACCGACGGCGACACGGTCGCCATGCGCGTCACGCTCCGCGGGACCCACGACGGCGCGTTCATGGGTATCGAACCGACCGGGAAGCCCATCGAAGTCGGCAACATGGTGTTTACCCGCATCGAAGACGGCGTGATTGCCGAGCGGTGGGTCCAACCGGACATGCTCGGCATGCTCACGCAACTCGGCGCTGTCGAACCGCCCACGGCGTGAGACCCGCCGAGACCGATATGTTTTGCGCGGCGGCCGCACGGCTCGACGGATGAGAAGGAAGAGCGCGGACGACCGGGCACCCGCCCGCACTCCACGGACACTGGGGAAAACCTCCCCTGTATACGCAACCCAAGTGCAGGTATCTACCTGCAGTAGACACTACAACGTCCTCCATTAAAACATTTTTCAAATGTCATATGCTGCGTGTGTTCAGAACACACGGCTGGCGGCCGAACGGTCAGCCGTCGAACGTCGAAAGGCGGCGGCGCTCCTGTGCGAGGATTCGCTCCCAGTAGTCGAACAGGACGCTGTCGAGGTCGTACACGTCGGCGATGCGGCGGACCCACTCGTCGTCCGAAAACAGCAGTCGCTGGAAGCTCCGCACGTCGGGGTCGAGTTCCTCCCGCCGGCCGGCGTAGTAGGCGACGGTCTGCTCGCGGGTTCGCTCGACCAACAGCGGCGGGACGAAGATGCCCGACTCGCGGGCGACGTAGACGAACCACTCCAGGTGGAGGACGGCGTCGGCGAGGACGAACCGCTCGGCGAAGCCGTCGACGCACGCCGTCGCGGGGCGGCCGTCGACGTACACGTCTTCGGGGCGGGAGAACCGCGGCACCGACAGGTGCGGGAGGTCGTCGGCGTACTGCTCGGCGACCCGCCGGAGTCGGTAGTCGGCGTAGGCGCACGGGGCCGCGAGGCCGAGTTCGTACCACAGCGGCATCCACTGACAGAACGGGTCGCAGAACGCCGCGTCGGCCAGTAGGTCTGCGGCGACGGAGCGGGCGAGGTCCGGGGGCAGGTCGGTTCGCCCCGCGCGCATGGCGTCCGTCGCGCGGACCACCCGCGACTCGAAGTCGCCGACGCGGAGGCCCATGCCCGCAGCCACGTCGTGGACGTACTCGGCACCGATTCGGTACCAGTCCGCGAAGTCGGCGGGCCGGCGGAGTCGAAGGAGGCGCAAAACGGTCACAGGGGAGCTACGGGTGACGGCGGTTTGGCTCTGTCCCCGTGGTGACGGCGAAAAACGAAACAGGCGGCGCGGTCGGCCGGACGGTCGGGCTGATCGGCGGTTCTGATGTCGTGTGGACGGCAGTCGCTCACTCCCGCCGGTCGAACGAGAGCGCGAGCGGCGTCGCGTTGCGCAGGTTGTCGCTGACCGGGCAGCGCGCTTCGACCGCGGCGAGCCACGCGTCGATGGTTTCGGCGTCGGCGTCGGCGTCGACGTCGGCGGTGACCGCGACGCGAATCTCCTGGTAGCCGGCGCGGCCGTCCTCGCGCTTGCCCATGAACGTCGCGGGGTTCAGGTCGCCCTCGATGGCGATTTCGAGGTCGCGAACGTCGAGGTCCATCTCGCGGGCGACGACGTGGGCCGTGACGTTCAGACAGCCGGCGAGCGCGCCGAGGACGTACTCGACGGGGTTCGGGCCGGCGTTCGCCCCGCCCAGCGATTCGGGCTCGTCGACGACGAACTCGAAGTCGCGGACGGAGACGCGGGTCTCGGTCGGTGATTCGGCCGCCGCGGCGACGGCGAACGTCAGGGTCTGATTCCGGGTCTGGGATTTCTCGGTGGACATACCTAGAGAGAGACGCCGCAGAGCGATAGCCACAGAAGACGGTTCTCAACCGTCGAGAAGCGTGTCAGCGACTATCCGGGCCGGCGTCTATCGCGGCCGACTCGTCGGCGTCGTCCGCCAGCACGTCGTCGAGCCCCCACTCCGACGCCCTCGCGCGGGCCTCCTCGCGGGCCTCGGACCGAATCTCCTCGATGGCGTCGGCGTCGGCGAGGAACGCTTCGACCGCGCTCTGGTCGCGGCTCTCCTCGCGGCGCGCGGCGGGGGCGGCGTCGAGGGTCTTCGTCGCCAACCGCTCGTCGCCGGCGAGGACGCGGGCCGGCTCGCCCGGCGGGACGCGGAACGCCTCGACCTCGTGGGCGTCCGCGAGCTCCGCGGCGTCGACGGCGTGGACCGCGGCGCGGGTCGGGCCGGTGACGGCGAACCCCTCCAGCCCGTCGCGGCCGCCGACCTCGCGTTCCGTGTCGTAGGCGAGGACCGGAACTCCGTCTTCGAACGTGACGACGCCGCGGGTGGTCTCGCCGAGCAGGAGCGCGTCCTGCGGCTCGAAGACGACGTAGCCGGTGAGTTCCTCGTCGAGCACCGTCCGAAGCACCGCCGCCGCGTCGTCGACGACGCGCGACCGACGGAGTTCGCCCCGCGGGATTCTCATATTCGCTCGGGGACGACGGCGCTTTTGAACCGCTCTGCGACCTCGCGGCCGTCGCCGTCGCGCACGTCGAGTCGGGCGGCCGCCTCGCGGAAGGCGTCGGCCGCCGGGTCGTCGGGGGCGTGCGCGAGGAGGGGTTTTCCCTCGCGGCGGGCCGCGCGGACCGCGTCGCTCTCGGGGACCGACGCGAGCGTCTGTCCCCCGAAGTAGCGGCCGGCCTGCTCGGCGATTGTCTCCACGTTCTCGTCGGGGCGCACGCGGTTGAACACCACGCCCGCCGTGTCGGTGCCGTAGGAGTGGGCGTACTCCTGGACTTTCAGCCCGTCGGACAGAGACGGCACGGTGGGCTGGAGGACGACGACGATGCGGTCCGCGAGGACGACGGGGAGCACCGCGCTCTTGGAACCGAGCGCGGCGGGCGAATCGAGGAGCAACACGTCCGTGTCGGCCGCGAGCTCGGCGACCACGTCGCGGAGGCGACCGGGGTCCGCGGCCTCGAACGCCGCGAGACTCGTCCCACAGGGGACGACAGACAGCCCGAACCGCTCGTACACCGCGTCGGACACCGCGGCGTCGTGGTCGTCGATGAGTAAGTCGTGGAGCGTCACGTCGGCGTCGTCCAATCCGGCGTGGAAAAGCAGGTTCGCCATGCCCGTGTCCGCGTCGATGACGGTCACGTCGTACTCCTCGGCGAGCGCCATCCCCAGCGCGAGCGTACTCGTCGTCTTCCCGGTGCCGCCCTTCCCGCTGGCGACGGCGAACGCCTCGACCATGCCCCCACGTGCCCGGCGATTTCGCATAAGTGTTCGGAACGGGGGTGGACGCGCGCCGACGAATATCGTGTCAACCAGTAACAAGCATTAATAGTGAGGCCAACAGTGTGTGAAACGACCACCGATGTTCAGAATTGTCATCCAATCGTTCGCTTTCGCAGTCGAGGACTCGACGTTCGCGGTGTACGCGACCCTCCTCACCATCGCGTTCATCGTGTACCTGAATCGGTGACGGCGGTTCGAATCGCGGCGTGCAACCGAGTTCCGCGGCCCCATCCGGGACGGAACTGCGACCGTCGGCTGGCGTCGGCTCGGCGGCGAGTCGTCGGTGAGTCGGCGTTCGCGTCCCGGCGAGCGCGTCGGTGGGTGACGCGGTTGCTCAGGACGCCTCGGCGAGCGCGTCGAGCAAGCGGTCGTTTTCGTCCGGGCGGCGGACGCTGATTCTGACGTGTGAGTCGAGGCCCTGATAGTCGCGGGCGTCGCGGACGGCGAATCCGCGCCGTCGGGTCTCGCGGAGGACGCAATCGACGTCGTCGGCGCGGAACAACACGAGCGCGCTGTCGGCGGGGTGCGGGTCGTAGCCGAGCCGGTCCAGCCCCGCAATCACCCTCGGGCGCTCCCGTTCGACCCGGTTCCGCGTGGCTTCGAGGAAAGCCTCCTGTTCGAGACAGAACGTCGCAACCTCCACCGCCGGAGCCGAAAGCACCCACGAACAGCGCGCCCGCGAGAGCCGGTCACCGAGGTCGCCCGTCGCGGCCGCGAAGCCCGCGCGGAGCGAGGGGACGCCGAAGACGTTCGTCACCGAGTGGAGCGCGATGACGCCGTCGAGGCCGGCCGTGCTCGGGAGGCGCGTGAAGCCGAGGTACGTCTCGTCGACGATGACGGGCGTGTCGGCCCGGCGACAGCCGTCGATGAACGCCCGAAGCTCGTCTCGCGGGTACGCGGTCCCGACCGGGTTGGCGGGATAGCTGAGAATCACCGCCGCGTGCTCGGCGGGGTCGACGGTTTCGAGGAGGCGGTCGTGCGGAACGTGGACCGGGTCGCCCCCCTGAAGCCGGATTTCGCGGGCGTACTCGCCGCAGCAAGGGGCCGGAAGCGCCACGCTGTCGCCGGGCGAGACGGTCACGCCGACGGCGAGTCGGAGCGCTTCGATGACGCCAGCGGCGGGGATGACCTCGTCGGGGTTGCAGCCGACGAACTCCGCGGCGGCGACGCGGAACCGCGAGTAGTCGTCCAGCGAGTCCCGCCGCGCCGTGGCGAGCGCCGATTCGTAGACGCCAGCGAGGCCGGACGGGTGTTCGGGGTTCGAGCCGGTGCTGAAATCGACGAGCGAGTGGTCGGCGGTCCCGCCGTGAGTCACGTGGTCGACGTCGGAAACGGAACCGGGGTCCATACCGACCTGCTAGCTACCAACCATAATCAAGGCTTCTCCGGGGACCACTTAGCTACCACCGTGGATTCTTCGGCCGGAAACGCGTTTCGCCGGCGGTTCTCAAATCGGAGCGACGGTCGCGCGGTCGTCAGCGACGACGCCGTAGTTCGCCTCGTCGACGCCCCGCGGTATCGGCCCGGCGTCGTACCGCGAACCGAGGCTCGCGAGCACCGCGTCGCGGACGCAGACCCGGGCCGCGTTGCCGACCTCGGTCGCGCTCCCCGAGAACGTCGCCGGGTCGCCGGCGGGGTCGCACGCGGCGACGACCGCGTCGGTCGTCGTCCCCGGCGCGCCGCAGCGCGCGAGGAGCGTCGCCGCCTTCGCCTCGGCGGCCACGGCGACGAGGTTCGCGAGCGCGCCCGGCTCCAGCGACCGTGTCGTCCCGACGAAGACGTTGACCGTTCCGACCGGGTCGTCTCGGTCGTCTCGGTCGTCGCCGGCCGCCGCGTCAGGCGCGTCCGACGCGTCTCCCCACTCGCGCGGGTCGTCGTCTATCGGGAGTTCCGCCGGATTCGACACGCCCGCGGTGGCGACGACTTCGACCGGGCCGAACCGGGCGCGCCGGGCGTGTTCCTGCCCGACGCCCGTCAGGAGCGTCGGCCCGCGCTCGTCGAAGCCGGCCGCCGAGAGCCGCCGTTCGACGTACGCGTCGAGGTCGGTCTCGGGCCAGCCCTCGGGGACGGTGACGTTGAACGCGGCGTCCGCCCGCGAGTCGCCGCCGGCGTAGCCCGTCGAGAGCCAGCGCGTCTCCGGTCGGGCGAGTCGGCAGACGCCGTCGCGGCGCGCCGTCTCAAACATCGTCGGCGACGGCGGCGAGCGCCCGGAGCAGTTCGTCGTTCTCGTCGGGGCGTTTCACCGCGACGCGGACGTGCGAGTCGAGCGTCGGAAACGTCGTCGCGTCCCGGACGGCGACCCCGCGGTCGCGGGCGGTCTCGACCACCGCGTCGACGTCGCGGTCGCCGACGTCCACGAGGAGAAACGGCGCGTCCGACGGGGACACCGCGAAGGCGTCGGACAGCGTTTCGCGGAGTCGCTCGCGCTCGGCCGAGACGCGCGCTCGCGTTCGCGAGACGAACTCGGCGTCGTCCATGCAGTACGCGCCGACGGCGGCCGCGGGCGTCGAGAGCGACCACGCCCGCCGGGCGACGGCGAGCCGGTCGCCGAGGTCGCCGGTGGCGACGGCGAAGCCGGCGCGGATGCCCGGCAGCCCGAACATCTTCGTCAGCGACCGGGCGACGACGACGCCGGGCTCGCCCGCGAGGCTCGGCTCGTCGGTGAAATCGAGGAACGCTTCGTCGACGACGAGCGTCGTCTCCGCCTCCCGACAGCGCGCCGCGAACGCCCGGAGGTCGTCGGCGGGCGCGAGTTCGCCCGTCGGGTTGTTCGGCGTGCAGACGACCGCGACCGCGTGGTCCGCGGGGTCGGCGTCGAGAATCGCGTCGTGGGCGACCGCCACCGGCTCCGCCCCTTGCAGGCGAATCTCGCGGTCGTACTCCCCGAAGCTCGGTTCGGGGACGAGCGCGGTGTCGCCCGGCGAGAGCGTCACTTCGAACGCGAGTCGCAGGGCTTCGAGGCCGCCGGCGGTCGGCACGACCGCCTCGGGGACACAGCCGACGTAGTCGCCGGCGGCCCCCCGAAAGTCGGCGTAGTCGTCGTCGGGGTAGCGGGTCGAGGCGTCGAACGCCTCGCGGTACACCGCCTCGACGCCGTCGGGGCGCTCGGGGTTCGTGTTCGCGCTGAAGTCGAGAACGGTCGGGTCGGTGGTGCCGCCGTGGGGGACGCGGCTCCCCGCCCGGACGGACTCAGGGTCCATCGTCGATGTCTGCGTCGGCGTCGACGCCGCCAGCGTCGGCTCCGCCGGCGTCGGCCGCCGCGGTTCCGGTTCCGGTCTCGACGGCTTCGGGGTCCAGCGTGGAGAGCACGTCGAGCGTGGCCGCCTCCACGTCGTCGAGGACGCCCATCCGGTCGGCGAGCATGAGCGCGCCGCCCATGCCCGCGCCCTCCTTGGCCTCGCCCGCGTCGTAGCGGTCCAGCGGGTGCGTCTCGAAGCCGGGGTCGGTGACCGTCAGTTCGAGGTCGAACGCCTCGGCGGCGTCGGCCAACTCGGGCACGTCCTCGGCGAGGTACGATGTCGTTGCGAGCGTCAGGCCGCCGTTCGCGCCGGCGTGGCGAGCGAGCGCGGCGGCCGCGAGCAGTTGGGTCCCGCCGCCGAGGGTCACGTCGATGCCGTTTTCGAGCGCGCCGACGGTGAGGCCGGCGACGACCGGAAGCACCGGGTCGCCGAGGTAGCGGGCGGCGCGCCGGGGTTTGTGAGCCGCGAAGCCGGGTTCGACGTCGCTGGCTTCGAACGCCTCGGCGACGACCTCCTCTTTCAGGCTCGTGGGGTTGTCCGGGAGCGACGACGAGACGGGGAACTCCTCGCCGAGCGCGCGGAACACGGCGAGCGCGGTGGTCGTCCCGCCGGGGACGGTCTCGCCGATGACGAGTTCGTCTTCGGGGAGCGCGAGGCCCATCCGCCGGGCCGCCTCGAATGCGCCGGGCGCGGTCGGGACCGGTTCGCTCTCGCGGATGTCGCGGCCGGGTCGCGCGCCCACGTCGATGGTCGGCGCGGCGCTCGGCTTCGCGAGGCCGGCGTCCACGGTGAGCACGTCGAAGCCGGTGAGCTGCTTGACGGCGCGGGTGACGGCCGCGGGCGTCGGACAGCCCGTCGGACTGACCGGCGTCACCGGCGAGCGGACGGGCTCGCCGTACTCGATGATTTCGGCGTCCGCGCTCGGCGTGTGGCCGACGAGCGACGGCTCCGCGCCGGCGGCGCTGATACCGGGTATCTTCGCCGTCTCGGTCGTGCCGGCGACGAGGACTACTCGCATCGGTCCTCCGCGAGTTCGATGTCTGTCGGGCGGTTCACGTTGAGTGCCAGTCGGGTGTCTGTGGAGAGGTACATGGTCGAGTGCGTGTCGGTGTCGGTGTCTGCGTCGGTATCAATTGTCGCGTCCGCGGCCGCGGGGCCGACGACGCCCAGCCCGGTCGGGCAGACGGCGGTCCCCTCGTGGTCGAAGACGAGCGCGTCGTCGACGCTGGCTCCGAGGTCGCGCTTCAGTTCGACGGGGACGCACGCGGTGGCGGCCCCGCCGTCCGCGGCCGAAACGACCGCGTCGACGTGTTCGGGGGCCACGAGCGGGAGGTCGGAAACGACGGTGACGACCGGCCGGGAGACGCGGGCCAACGCGAACCCGAGGTCGGAGACGTAGCCGTCGCCGGGAGCCTCGATGGGGTCGAGACCGAGGTCGGCGGCGCGCTCGCGGGTGTTCGGCGTGTGCGGCGAGGTGACGGCGCGGACGGTCTCGGCGCTCGACTCGCGGAGCGCCGCCGCGACTCGGTCGAGCATGGGCCGCCCGCAGATGTCCACGAGCGGCTTTTCGACCGGCGCGTCGAGGCGGGTGCCGCGGCCGCCGCACATCACGAGAGCGTCCACGTCACCACCCCCGCGTGGACGGCCGCGGCGCGGGCCAGTTCGTTCGTCGCGCCCAGCAGGTCGCCCGAGACGCCGCCGAGGCGGGCGCGGCCCCACGAGCGAACGAGCAGCGCGACGACCGGCCCGCAGCAGAGCGCCGCGACGACGGCGGGGCCGCCCGTGACCGGCGCGAGCGCGACGACCGGGAGACAGGCCACGGCGACGGCGAGCAGCCCCGACGGACTGTTTTCACCGACGAGCGCCGAGCCGAGTCCCTCGTGGGCGGGCGCGCCGAGACAGACCAGCGTCGCCATGCCGGCTTTCGTGCCGACCTCGGCGGCGAGCGCGATTGCGACGGCGGCCGTGAGGCCGACGCGACCGCCCGCACCGGCGAGGCCGAACGCGCCGAGCGCGAGGACGACGAGCGTCAGCCCGAACGCGAGCAGGCCGCCGACGCCCGTCTGCGAATCCTTCAAGACCGACAGCCGGCGGTCGGCGTCGCCGTGGACGACCGCGGCGTCACCGAGGTCCGCGAGGCCGTCGGCGTGGGTGACGCCCGTCACGAGATACAGCGTCACGAGGTACAGCGCGGCCGCGGTCGGAATCGGCAACGGGAGCAACAACGGGAGCGCGGCCAGCGCGCCGACGACGTAGCCGGCGAGCGGAAACGCCACGGGCGCGCGCCTGAAGGCGTCCCAGTTCGCCTCGTCGCCGCCGACCGGGAGGCGAGTGAGGAAGCCGAGCGCGCCGCGGAGGGCGGTCAGAACCACGCGACCACCCCCGCGACGGCGAACGCGAGGAGGCCGGCCCGCGAGACGAGTCGGACGCCCCGCGCGGCGGTCGCCGCGTCGGGAGCCTCGGGCCCCCCGTCGAGCAGGTAGTGCCCGGGCTTTTCCAGTCGCGTCTCGAGCAGGACCGCGAGCGTCGCCATCGGCCACCCCGAGTTGGGCGACGACGGTCGTCGCGCCAACCCGCCGACCCGCGTCACCGTGGCCGGCGCGCCGGCGACGACGGCCAGTAAGACGGCCGCGACGCGCGCCGGAAGCCACATCACCGCGTCGTCGAGGCGGGCCGGGACGCGGCCGACCGGCTTGTGTCGGTAGCCGAGCATCGAATCGAGCGTGTTGACGCCCTTCACCCACGCGGCCGCGCCGACCGCGAGCGGGAGCGAGACGGGCGCGAAGAGCGTAAACGCGAGCAACGGGGCGACGAGGCCGTCGGCGAGGTTCTCGGCGGCGCTCTCGACGGCGGCGCTCCGGATATCGGCCGCCGACAGCGACGACGGGTCGCGCCCGGCCAGCGCCCGGAGTTCGTACCGGGCGGTATCGAGGTCGGATTCGTCCGCCGTAGCCGAGACGACCGCCGCGGCCGCGTCGAGGAGCATCCGGAGGCTCGTGGTCGAAAACAGCGCGAGCGCCGCGACGGCCGCGCCGAGCCACGGCGAGACGAGCGTCGCGGCCCACGTCACAGCCGCGGTGACGCCCGCGGCGAGCGCCGGAAGCGCGACGGCCGCGACCGCGCCGACGAGCGTCGGACGGGACCACTCGCGGTCGACGGGCGAGACGAGTCGGCCGAACAGCGCGACCGGGTGGACGCGCGCCGGCGGTTCGGCGAACCCTCGGTCCAGCGCCGCGGCGGCGACGACGGCGGCCGCGGCGGTCACGGGCACGGGTCCTCCCCGGCTCGCAGTCTCGCCGCGACCGATTCGAGCGTCGTCTCCCGGAGATTCACGAACCGGCCGCCGACCGCCTCGATACCGCCGTCTGCGTCCGGGTCGTCGCCGACGTGGAGCAACTCGGCCGCGTCGACCCCGAGGCCGCGGGCCGCCGCCTCGAACGCCTGCCGGTGGGGTTTCCGCCAGCCGCAGGCGACGCTCGTCGTGATGTCGTCGAAGCCGCGCCGGTCGAGGTCCGACCGGATGAGCGTCCGCGCGACGAGTTCGGGGACCGAACAGTTCGAGAGGAGGCCGACCGCGCCGGCCTCGCGGGCAGCCGCGACCGCGTCGACCGCGCCGGGACGGGTCGTCACCTCGGGGTCGAACGCCGTGATGACCGCGCGCCGCGCGGCGTTGTCCGGCGAGTCGACGCCCCGAGACCGGAGGGCTGCGGCGACGTGCGCCGGAAGCGGGACCTCCGCGCCCTCGGGCGCGTCGATGTGAACCTCGCGGTAGGCGTCGTCCCAGTCGTCGGGGACGGCGACGCCGTACTCGCGGAGCGCGTCCGCGACCGCCGAACCGGGGTCTGACGGGTACTCGGCGTCGACGAGCGTGCCGAAGAGGTCGAACGTGACTGCCACTAGAATTTCATTGGCGAAACTGTACTTGAATATAGCGAAGCGGGGGGTTCGGCCGCGGTCTCAGGTCACCACCGATGGTGGACGTGCTCTCGCGCGTACGCGTTGTACACTTCTTCGACGCGCTCGAACTGGTCTGCTGACAGCGGTGGGAGCGACGCCGCGGCGACGTTGTCGCGGATGTGTTCCGGCGTCTTCGACCCGGGAATGACGGTGCTCACGGCGTCGAACGAGAGAATCCAGCGGAGCGTGAACTGCGCGAGCGAGACGCCCTCGGGGACGACCTCCTGTATCGAATCCGCGGCTTCGAGACCGTCTTCGAACGGGATTCCGGCGAACGTCTCGCCCACGTCGAACGCCTCGCCGTGTCGGTTGAAGTTCCGGTGGTCGTTCTCGGCAAACTCTGCGTCTGCGGAGAGCGCGCCGGTGAGCAGCCCCGACGCGAGCGGGACGCGAACGATGACGCCGACGTTCCGGCGCGCCGCCTCCCGGAAGAACAGCTCTGCGGGTCGCTGTCGAAGCGGATTGAAGATTATCTGTACCGTCTCCACGCCGTCGTACTCGATGGCCTTGAGCCCCTCTTCGACCTTCTCGACGCTCACGCCGTAGTGGTCGATTTTCCCGGCGTCGCGGAGCTCCGACAGGGCATCGAACACCTCGGGCTGGTAGTACACCTCTCGCGGCGGGCAGTGAAGTTGGACGAGGTCGAGCGAGTCGACGCCGAGGTTGTCCCGGCTCCGGTCCACGAACCGTTCGAGGTTCTCGCGGTTGTAGCCGTCGGCCTCGTGGGGGTCAAGCCGCCGCCCCGCCTTGGTGGCGACGGTGACGTCGTCGTCGCGGTCCGCGAGCACGTCGCCGATGCGGCGCTCGCTGTCGCCGTCGCCGTACACGTCCGCGGTGTCGAGGAAGTCGATGCCCGCGTCGAGCGCCGCCTCGATGGCGTCGTACGCCTCGTCGTCGGTCACCGAGCCCCAACTGCCGCCGAGCTGCCACGTCCCCAGCGCGATTTCGGAAACGTCGAATCCGGTCGTGCCGAGCGGTCGAGAATCCATGCCGTTTGCTTCCGAACAGACGGGGGTAAATCACGGGGTCGCGGCGAGATATACTCCGATTGTTCGTGAGGGTCTGAGGCGACGGAACGGGGGACACTACGGGACGGAATCAACGAGGGCCGTTCCCCGATTTGAACTCACTCGCAACGCGTTGCGTTGCTCGTTGCTCAAACCGGCTCGATCGGATTTTGCAAGCAAAATCCGCTCTCCCCGATTTGAACGGGGGACAAGCCGATCTACAGTCGGCTGCTCTGCCAGGCTGAGCTAAGAGCGGTTACCGATTCGTATCCGGTCGACGCGTTTAACCATTATCATTCTCGCTGCCGCGTGTGCTGTGTGTCAGACAGGTGCGAACATTGATATGCCGCCGAGATAATCCCGGAGTAATGAGTAAAATCACGTTCCGCGCCGACGACGCCCTCGTCGAGCGCTTGGACCGCCTCGACACCTCGAAAAGCGAGGTGATGCGCGAGGCCCTCCGCCAGTACCTCGACGAACTGGAACGTGACGACGGCGCGGACGCCGCGGACGACGCGTCCGACACCGCCGGTCTCGACGGCGCGCTCTCCGCGCGGGTCGAGGAACTCGTCGACGAGCGACTGGACGAACGGCTCCCGGCGCTCGTCGAGGAAGCCGCGGCGGCCCGCGAGTCCGAGCGTCCGACGCCCTCCGACCTGAACGTCAACATCAACGTCGATGGTTCGAACGGCGAATCTCGCGTAAACGCGGGTGTCGACACCGAATCGACCCCGAGTACGGTTCGTAAGACACGGGACGAACTTGAGTCCGGCGACGCGGACGACCCCGACATGACCTGTGGCCAATGTGGCGAATCCGTGGGTCCAGACCATGTTTACTGCCCGAACTGCGGTGAAAAGACGTCCCACCGCGTGTTCTGCGAGTGCGGCGACGAACTCCGCTCGGACTGGGCGTTCTGCCCCGACTGCGGCCGTCGGACGCCCGCAGCCGACGTTCTGGAACAAGCATAACCGGCGATTAAAGCCCCCTATACGGGATATTCAGCCTCTGTCTTACAACCGCCGTTACATTTATATTCTATCCCTCTGTGGTGATTATCGCGTAAGACGGTTGTCTTACAGCCACCCGACGGCGGCCCGTATCCCGGCGTCGTCCGTCGGTTTTCGGGTGTAAGACACTCGCACACGAGTGCGGCGCGCCGTCTTACCGGGGGAATGAAAACATGGAGCGTGTGACACTACGAATTCCGAAGCAGCAAATCGAGGAGGTCGAGCGGATGGTCGAGACGGGAGAGTTCCCGAACCGATCCGAAGCCATCCGTTCCGCCGTTCGCGATATGCTCAATGAACAGACGACCGACAAGCGACAGCGCGAATCTACCAGCAAGCGCGGCTGGGCAAAGGTGTAACTATGCAGGATATCGTTCGCGAGGCGATGGAACGGGACGAGGCCGAGCGTCAGACGCAGTCGTCGCTCGAAGACAGCGACGACCAGTTCGGTGACCCGCGAATCGTCATCGTCGGTGCCGGTGGTGCTGGCAACAACACCATCAACCGCCTGTACAACATCGGTGTCGAGGGGGCCGACACGGTCGCCATCAACACCGACAAGCAGCACCTGAAGATGATCGAAGCGGACACGAAAATCCTCGTCGGGAAGTCCCTGACGCAGGGTCTCGGCGCCGGTGGTGACCCGTCGATGGGTGAGCGCGCGACCGAGATGGCACAGGGCACGATCAAAGACGTGCTCGGCGACGCCGACCTCGTGTTCGTCACCGCGGGGATGGGCGGTGGCACCGGGACCGGTGCGGCCCCCGTCGTCGCGAAGATCGCAAAGGAGCAGGGCGCAATCGTCGTGGGCATGGTCTCGACCCCGTTCAACGTCGAGCGCGCCCGCACGGTCAAGGCCGAGGAGGGACTCGAAAACCTCCGCAACGAGGCCGACTCCATCATCGTGCTGGACAACAACCGCCTCCTCGATTACGTCCCGAACCTGCCCATCGGCAAGGCGTTCTCGGTCATGGACCAGATTATCGCCGAGACCGTCAAGGGCATCTCGGAGACCATCACGCAGCCGTCCCTCATCAACCTCGACTACGCCGACATGTCGACCATCATGAATCAGGGCGGTGTCGCGGTGATGCTCGTCGGCGAGACCCAAGACAAAAACAAGACCCAAGAGGTGGTCAACGACGCGATGAACCACCCGCTTTTGGACGTGGACTACCGCGGTGCGTCCGGTGGCCTCGTCCACATCACGGGCGGCCCCGACCTCACGCTGAAGGAGGCCGAGGGAATCGCGAGCAACATCACCGAACGGCTGGAAGCCGCCGCGAACGTCATCTGGGGCGCTCGCATCCAGGACGAGTACAAGGGGAAAGTCCGCGTCATGGCCATCATGACGGGCGTCCAGTCCGCGCAGGTGCTCGGCCCCTCGACCCAGAAGCAGGCCGACAAGTCGCGTCAGAGCATCCAGTCCCGAGAGTCACAACAGCAGCACTCGGGTTCGGAGTTCGATAGCTCGGAGCGAGCCCAGACGGCCCAGAGCGGCACGTGGTCCGACGGCGGCCGCGACGAAGTCGAGAAGAACAACGGTCTCGACGTCATCCGGTAACGCCCTGTCCGACCCGCGCGGACGCCGCCGCGCCCGTCGGGTTTCGTGGGTTCTTTTTCGCTGACGTGGATTTCTTCGACCGCGAGCGTCGCCGCCGATTCGGTCGACGCGACCGCACCCGGTTCTGTCTGACCCGTAAGACGCGTCAGAAAACGAGTTTCGTGTCGTTCCGTAGCCGCTCAGACCGCTTCTATCGACTCGATGAGTCGGCACTTCCGACAGACGTCGCCGGCGGTTTTCGACCCGCAGCGCTCGCAGTCGTTGAGGTCGACGCGACCCTCGCCGCGGTACTCGCGGGCGGTCAGTTCGGCCAACTCCTCGTAGCCCGCCATGATGGAATGTCGGGTGCCGGGGTGGTTCTCTTCGAGTTTCAACAACAACTGCTGAATCTCGCCGCGGTAGGCCTCAGAAGAATGCGGACACTCGGTGATGTGCGCCGGGAGGTCCTTCAGGTGGGCGTAGAGCGCGACTTCCTTTTCGGGCACGTCGCGCAGCGGCTTGGCCCGCGGGATGAACTCGCCGGCGTCGCGACGCTTTTCGAAGTCACCGATGCTGGCGTCGAAGTGCTTTGCGACCTGCTTGAGGTCGCCCTCGAAGAAGTTCATGAGCGCCGTCTGCGCCTCGTCGTCGAGGTTGTGCCCCGTGAGCAGTTTGTCCGCGCCGAGTTCGTCGGCGAAGCGTTCGAGCAGGTCGCGGCGGAACACCCCGCAGTAGGCGCAGGCGGCCATGTTCTCTGGGTCCTTCTCGACCACGTCGTCCATCTGGACGCCGAACTCGTCCTCGTAGGTGACCAGTTCGTGGTGGATGTCGAGGTCCTCCGCGAGTTCGACGCAGGCGTCGACGGACTTGTCGCGGTAGCCCTCGATGCCCTCGTGGATGGTGAGGGCGACGAGTTCGATGCGCGGGTCGCGCCCGAACGTGTCGTCGAGGATGTGTGTGAGGACGACGCTGTCTTTGCCGCCGGACAGCCCGATAACCCACGTCTGTGGGTTCTCGGGACTGGCGTCTCGTGGGAGCATGTTGTCCTCGCGGATGCGGCGGCGCACGCGTTTCTCAACCGAGGCGCAGAAGTGGTCGTCGCAGAGGTGGGCCCCGGAGTAGGCCGCGTGCATCACCGCGTCGCGGCCGCACTTGTCGCACTCCATTGCCGGTCGGTTGCCCGGCAGGAGGGATACGGGTTTCGCCTCGGGGCGACCGCGGCGTCGCTCGCGCGCCCGGCGGCTCGACCGCACTCGGTCACGCTCGGTCGCAACCGGTTTGACCCTCCGAACCCCACGGACAGTCGATGGACAGAGACGCCGCCCTCGACCGCGTCGACGCCGTCGTCGACGCCGTCGAGTCCGAGACGCTCCCCGTCCCGGTCCGCGAGGTGTGGGTCTACGGCGACGTGGCGCTCGGTCTCGACCCCCTCGACCGACTCGACGTGTACGTGACGAAAGACATCCTCCTCCGCGGCGACCCCGACGCGGCCGAATCGTTCGAGCGGTCCCACGGCGTGAAGGGCGTCGGCAAGAGCGTCCGCGCCGAGTGGGCGCGCGAACACCCCGACCTGCTGCGAGCCAACGCGAACGGCTACGCGGCCCCCGAGAAGTGTCTCGCCGCCCACCTCCTTCCGGACGACGACGAACCGGTCCACCTCGAAGTGTGTAACGCCTCCTTCGAGGACAACGTCACCCAGCGGCTGAAAGGCGCGGTCGAACGCGAGGCCTACGAGCAGATTCTCGACCCCCGCGGCGTCTGTCTCTACGCCGACGGCCAGCGCTCGTCGGACGCGATGTCGAAGCTCCGAAACGGCGAGTTCGCCTTCCCGACGCTCTCGGGCGCGCTGGAGATGCTCGGACTGGAGGGCGACGATGCCGAGACGGCAGTCGAGGCGATGCGGGCCTATCGGGCCGAACAGACCGGCACGTCGGTCCGCGGCGACGTGGTCTGAGGCCGGAGTCGAGTCGAGGCCGCGACGACTCGAAGTCGAAACCGAGTCAGAGCCGCCCGGCTACCAGTCGCGGTCGCCGTCGCGGTTGCGGCCGCGGTCGTCGGTGCGGTCGGCGTCGGGGCCGAACTCGTCGCCGCGGCCGCCTCCGCTCGGGCGTCGGTCGGTCCCTCGGCCGCGTTGTTCGTTGTAGCGCCGCCCCTCGTCGCGGGCGCGACGCTCCGCCTCCTCGCGACTCATCGTCGGCGGGTCGCGCGTCTCGGCTTGAATCCCGGCGTAAAGGGCGACTGCGGCACCGATACTGAGGAGGGCGAAGAGGAAGAACACGAGACCACCGACGGACATGTGCGTACTCGCGAACGCGAGAAAGGAAGTGGTTTCGGAGGTACATTTTTCACCGGGGTAGTTCAACGGTTCAACATGAGCCCTCCACCAAGCGCCGACCGAGACGGCTGTCCGAAATGCGGCCACTCCGAGACCGAAATCGACTCCATCGCAACCACGGGAGGCGGCCTCTCGAAGATGTTCGACATCCAGAACCGACAGTTCACCGTCGTCTCGTGTGCGAACTGCGGCTACTCCGAACTCTACCGCGGTCAGTCGAGCGGGAACTTCGTCGACCTGTTCCTCGGCTGACTACCGGCCGAGCCCGCTTACGACTCCGCGCCGCCGTCTTCCGACATCCATTTTTCGCCCCACTCGGAGATGTCGTCGAACGCCGGGAGCAGTTCCTCGCCTTTCTGCGTGAGCGAGTAGTACACCGCGATGGGACTGCCGTCTTCGACCTCCCGCTCGACGTAGCCCAACTCTTGGAGGTCGTCCAGCACGCGAGAGAGCGTCTGGGAGTTCGCGCCCGTCGCGCGCTTGAGTTCGTTGAACCGGAGGTCGCCCTCGCGCAGTACGTGGATGACCGTCATCCGCCACCGCGAGCCGATTTCTTCGAGCGTCTTGATGACCGGACACTGTTCGTACTTCGCTTCGAGGTTCTGGTGCGGTGACATCGACGTGACCTACTCACACCGAGGTTCGCTTAACTATATTAAACTCACTCTCCTTGACCAAGTATGACGATGTAACCGCATCGTCGCGGCGAACCGGACGACGAACACGACGCACGAACACCCACACCCACACCATCTCATCATGAACGTACTCCTCCTCGGTGCGAGCGGCCGAATCGGCACGCGAATCGCCAACGAACTCCTGAACCGCGGACACGCGGTGACCGGCGTCTCCCGAAGCGGCGAAATCGACGGCGTCGACGACCCCGACTTCTCGGCGGTCGCCGGCGACGCGACCGACGCCGACCAAATCGCGCGACTCGCCGCGGGCCACGACGCGGTCGCCTCCGCGCTCGGGCCAAGCGACGACGAGTCGCCCGAGGTCCTCGTCGAGATGCTCGACGCCGTCGTCGACGGGATGCGCCGCGCCTCGGTCGACCGCCTCGTCTGGACCGGCGGCGCGGGCATCCTGAACGTCGGCCCCGACACGCGACTCATCGACTCGCCGGAGTTCCCCGAGGAATGGAAGCCCGTCGCCAGCGCCGCCATCGAGGCGTACGGCCTGCTCGAAGACGCCGACGACCTGGAGTGGACCTACGTCGCGCCCGCGGCGTTCATCGAACCCGGCGAGCGCACCGGCGAGTTCCGAACCGCGCGCGGCGAACTCGTCGCCGACGAGGACGGCGAGAGCCGCATCTCCATGGAGGACTTCGCAATCGCCTTCGCTGACGAACTGGAGAGCGGCGACGCCGTCCACGAACAGCTCGCGGTCGGCTACTGAGCAGACAGTCTCGTTTTTCGGCCGGCGACTCGGCCATCGGTTCGGCCCGTCGAACAGGCCCGACTACACTCGCCCCGTCGTCACGTCGAACGGGACGACCTCGGCCCGACGGTACTCGCCGTCTCGAATCTGCTGGACGACCTCGCGGCCCATCTCTCGCCACTCGCGGCGGACGGACTCGTAGGAGTCGTCGTCGAGTCCCCGACGGAGGTCGGCCTCGTGGCGGTCCAACCCCTCGCCGGTCGCCTTCTTCGCCGCGCTCCGAACGTCGTGGTCGTCGTACGGCGGCTCGGTCAGCTTGCGGTGGTGGTACCGGCGAGTCCCCACGACCGACAGGCCGGCGTCGTCGAACAGCCCGCGGACGCGGTCGCCGAGCGCCACGTCGGTCGCCACGCCGTCGCGGAAGGCGTCTCTGACGCGGCGGTCGAGCGCGGCCTCGGATTCGACGGTCGAGTCGACGCCGACGGCGGCGTTGTCGGGTTCGACCGTCGCCACGAGGTCCGACGAAACGCGGGCGAACTCCGAGAGGGCCGCTGTCGGCTCGGGGAGGTTCACGAGGAGCGCCTGACAGACGACCAAATCGAAGCTGCCTGCGGCGAAGGGAAGCCGGGTCGCGTCGCCGGCGACCGTCTCGATGCCGGCGCGGTCGGCGGCGACAGAAAGCAGGTCGGTGTCGGCGTCGACGCCGACGACGCGGGCGTCCGAGGCCTCCGCGAGGACGCGCGTGAACTCGCCGGTCCCGCAGCCCACATCGAGGATGCGGGTCCGCCCGCCGAGGTCGAGGTCCCCGAGGGCCGCGCGGGAGTCGTCCCACATACCGTCTCGCGTCCGCCGGAGGTACGATTCGGAGAAACGTCGCACACGCGGAGTCGGGCGCGGCGACCCAAAAAACAGTCGGAACGGTCGATGCGGGGGCTCAGCGGCCCTCCGCCTCGGCTCACCCTCAGTCGGCGCGGAGTTCGCGCACCCGCTCGATGTTCCACGCGAAGCCCTTGCCGTCCTCGGTGGGCGTCTCCAAGACGAGCGGCACGTCGTCGTCGACGATGGCGTCGTGGTTGATGAACGCGCGCATGCCCTCCTCGCCGATGAGGCCCTCTCCGATGAGGGCGTGTTCGTCCTTGTTCGTCCCGCACTCGTGTTTCGAGTCGTTGAGGTGGACGCACTTGAGGTGCTTTAAGCCGACCTCGGCGTCGAGTTCCGCGAACGTCTCGTCGACGCCTTCGGCCGTCGAGAGGTCGTAGCCCGCGGCGAACGCGTGGGCGGTGTCGAGACAGACGTCGAGGTCCTGGTCGGACTCCTCGAGGACGTAGCCGAGGTGGGCGAAGTCGTCGCCCATCTTGGTGCCCGAGCCCGCGTCGGACTCGATGAGGACGGTGACGCCGTCGGGGATGTCGAGGTCGTCGAGGACGGAGACGGCGTTGTCGAGGCCCTGCTGTTCGCCCGCGCCGGTGTGCGCGCCGAGGTGGACGTTCACGTACTCGATGCCGAGTTTGTCGGCCATGTCGACCTCCGTCTGCATCGAGTCCAGCGACTTCTGCCGGAGGCCGTCTTTGGGCGTACAGAGGTTGACGAGGTACGACGAGTGGATGACCCACGGCCCCGACAGTTTGTCGGCGGTCTGCTCGCGGAACAGTTCGGCCTCCTCGTCGGAGATGTCTGGGTCGCGCCACACCTGCGGCGAGGTGGTGAAAATCTGCCCGCAGTTGCCGCCGAAGGCGACCTGCCGGAAGACGGCGTTGGCGACGTTACCGTGCGGTGGCGTCTCGTCGTCGGACGAGACCTTCGAACTGGACATCGAGACGTGTGCGCCGACTTGCATGGGGAGTCCGACGGCGTACCCGAACAAAGGGACTTCGGAGTTGTCGGCGGCCGCTCAGTCGGACCGCGACCCCGGCCGGCGGCGCACCCAGTCGTCGGCGCGGTACTTCTCGTCGACTTTCTCGCGCGCGCGGTCGAGTTCGTCGTCGGTCCACGCGCCCTCCTCGGCGTCGACGAACTCCGAGAGCGACTCGGTCAGCGCCGCGACGAACGCCTCGCGGGAGGCGTCCGCGAGTTCGTCGATGCCGACGACGCGCTCGCGGAACGCCTCGGGCGTCACGTCGTGGCCCTCGAACACGCCGAGGTGGGTCTCGGCGTCGACCGAGTAGGTGAGCGAGCCGTGTTGGACGACGGCGTCGCGGCGGCGGTACTGGGCGTTGCCCGCGACTTTCCGGCCCGCGGCGACCATGTCGTGGGCGGGGTGGAGCGCCCGCAGATAGCACGCGGGGTGCCAGATGACGGGCACGTCGTCGTCGACGAAGTTCACGTCCACGCCGACCGCGCGAATCGCGTCCAGAATCGGCTCGCACAGCAGGTGATAGCAGTCCATGAGGTCGCCCGGGAGCTCCGATTTCGGCGCGGCGATGGAGTAGGCCACGTCGCCGTGGCGGTCGTGGTAGATGCCGCCGCCGCCGGTCTGTCGGCGGGTCACGTCGATGCCCTCGCGGTCGCAGTAGTCCCAGTCGACCGTCTCGGGGTCCTGTCCGTAGCCCAGCGAGAGGCAACTCGGCTCCCACGAGTAGACCCGGACAGTCCGGGGGCCGCCCGCCGCGGCCGTCTCGCCCGCGACCTCGTCGAGCGCCATCTGCATCGGTCCCGGTCGGACCTCCTCGCGAATCACCCGCCACTCGCGGTCGGCAATCGACCCCTGCGAATCGTTCATACGTCGGCTTCGTCCAACCGGGGGAAAGCGATTTCGACGCTCGGCCGCGCGGGGCCGCCCGGTCTCGCCGCGACGGTCTTCCGCCGAGCGCCCGCCGACGCAACCGGCGCTGCCGACGCGGCCGACGCGGCCGACGCGAGCGATTCCGTTAAACCGCATCGCGGTGACGTGGAACCATGAAGTTCACCCGCGTCGCCCTCGCCGCGACAGACCCCATCTCGCTGTGTGAGTTCTACGTCGAGACGCTCGGCTTCGCGGCCGTTCCCGGGTCGCAGCGCTCTGCGACCGCCGGGGAGACGACCCTGTGGTTCGAACTCGGAGACACCGACCCCGGCCACCTCGCGTTCACCGTCGCCGCCGCGGTCGACTCCGTGGTCGCGTGGCTGGACGACCGCGCGGACGTGGACGTGCTCGACACCGACGAGGGGCCGAGCGTCCGGTTCGACTTCCTCGGCTGCGACTCCGTCTACTTCGAGGACCCCGAAGGCAACGTCATCGAGTACGTCTGCTACGACGGCGACGCCGCGGGCGAGTTCGACCCGGCGACCGACCTCCGCGGCGCGACCGAGGTCGGGATGGCCGTCCCCGACGTGGCGTCGTTCGTGGCCTCGCTGACCGAGGCGCTCGGCATCGAACCGCTGGAGTCGTTCGAGGGCGGCGACCTCGTGTTCGTCGGCGACCGAGACGCCCGCTTCGTCGTCTCGCCGGTCGGCCGCCCGTGGTATCCGACCGACAGCGAGGCGACCGTCGGTCCGGTGTCGGCGCAGTGCGACGCCGACGGCGTTTTCGACCCCGAGGGGCTTCCCTACCGCGTCAACGCCGAGTGACAACTCGTTTCAGAGAAGCGTTATTAGCACTAGGAGAGTCAACGAACCGTGAACGTCTCTCGTCTCGTTAGCGCGGGGTCGCTCAGTCTCACCGGGGTGGCCCTGTTCGCCGTCGTCTCGAACAGCGTCGCTTCGGTCGCATCCGACCTCGCCGGCCTCGTCGCCGCGGCCTTCGGCCTCATCATCTCCGTGCTCTTCGTCGCCGTCGGCCCCGTCGTCTACCGAAGCGACCTCAAGACCAACCACGTCGCCCGCGTCGCCGGCTGGAACCTCCTCGGCGTCGTCGTCACCGTGTTCGTCCTCGCGCTCATCGGGAGCTACCAGCAGGCCGCGGGCGGGACGGTCAGCGAACCGCTTTTCAGCGCCGCCGTGGTCGTCGGCGTGAGCGCCGTCGCGCACGTCCTCATCGGCCTCAACGACGTGCGCCGGATTCGGACCCGCGAGCTATCGGAGCAGTACAAACGCTCCGCGGTCATCAACCGACTCGTCCGCCACAACCTCCGACACACCGCGCAGTTGCTCCTCGGCTGGGGCGACCGACTCGCCACCGACGGCGGCGACGACGAGACCGTCCGCATCGGCCAGCGACTGAAAGCGACCGGCGACGACCTCGGAACGATGAGCGACCAAGTGAAGACCGTCACCCAACTCGTCGACAACGACCACGGGGGCGAGACGGTCGACCTGCGCGAACTCCTCGACCCGCTCGTCGACGACCGCTCGGCGGCCAACCCGGAGGCGACCATCACCGTCCGCGGCGACGGTTCCGCGGCGGTCGTCGGCGGGAAGAAGCTGCAAATCGCGTTCCGCGAAATCGTCGACAACGCCCTCGAACACGCCGGGAGCGCCCCGACGGTCGAAATCGCGTACGAGCGCGTCGGAAGCGAGGTCGTCGTGCGAATCGCGGACGACGGCCCCGGCATCCCCGACCACCAGCGCGAACTCATCGAGCAGAACGTCGAAGAGAGCGACCTCGCCCACGGCAACGGCCTCGGCCTCTGGCTCTCGAAATGGATTGTGGAGGCCTACGGCGGCGAACTCCACCTTCCCCCGACCGACGACGGCGAGGGTGCGGTCGTCGAGTTCCACCTCGACGCGGCCTGAATCCGCGCCTCGAAGACGGCTGACACGAGAGTTATTGCTCGATTTCACTGCTTGAATCAGCCGCTCAGTCGATGTGCAAGTCGGTCAACGAGGTTTCATCCGTTTTATTGTCAAGTATGGAATGGTTGTCACATGGGGGACCCGGAGTCAAGCGACAGTACTGGTTCGCGGGTTGATTCACGCCCGACAGCGTTTGTTATGTACTTAGTCGCATCCGGGGTTGTAGGAGGGCTAATCTACTCATTCGTATTGAATCAGCCCCTCTCCAGAGGACTTTTGTACGGCATTACTGCTGGGATGACATTCGCCACTCTCGACGCTGTGGTTGGTGATTAACTCTCGAAGAGATGCACGATACATCCTCGATGCGTCGCACCTCTCCCGTAGCCCTGCGGCGAGGTACCTATCTTCCAGACTCCCCCGCCGAAACGGTGTGAGTCGTCACATCACGAATTTCGTATCGTCATATAAGATTTATCGCGGGCGAGATACGCCGACTCGCGGGCCTTTTACGCCTCGCCGACGGACGGACGTGCATGGTACGGAACGTCGCCGGCGTCATGGCCGAACTCGAGCCCGAGGACTTCTACCTCCTCTCGGGCATCGAGCAGGGCATGCGCTTCAGCGAGTGGGTCAACCGGGAGAAGTTGCCGAAGAACTCGGGGCTGACCGCCGAGGAGGTCGACTACCGCATCGACCGCTGTATGACCCGCGAGCTCGTCGAGCGCAAGACCATCCAGTACGAGGGGTACAAGCTCACGGTCGAGGGGTACGACGCGCTCGCCCTCCGGACGTTCGCCCAGCGAGACACCATCCAGGGGTTCGGCGCGCCCCTCGGCGTCGGCAAAGAAAGCGACGTGTTCGAGGTGCAGTCGTTCAAGCCGCTCGCGCTGAAGTTCCACCGCGAGGGGTACACCAACTTCCGCGAGGTGCGCCGCGAGCGCGACTACACCTCCGAGAACCACCACGTCTCGTGGCTCTACACCGCGCGCAAGGCGGCCGAACGCGAGTACGAGGCACTCGAAACCCTCTTTCCGGAGGTGTCGGTGCCGCGCCCAGTCGACCACAACCGCCACGCAATCATCATGGCGAAGCTCGACGGCGTCGAACTCGCCAAGGCGAAGCTCGAATCCGAGCAGGTGGCGGGCGTCCTCGATTTGATTCTCTCCGAGATGGCCGACGCCTACGCGGCCGGCTACGTCCACGCCGACATGTCGGAGTACAACGTCGCGGTCGGCGAGCGCGGCGTCACGGTGTTCGACTGGCCGCAGGCCGTCCCGACCGACCACGACAACGCCCGCGAACTCCTCGCGCGCGACGCGAAGAACATCGTCGGCTACTTCCGCCGCAAGTACCCCGGCGAGATGCCCGACGAGGTTGACATCGACGCGCTGTCCGACGCTATCGCCGGAAACGAGTTCGAGAGCGTCGACGAGTTCGCCGTCTGAGCCGTCGAGACCCCTCCGCTTTCTCTCGCTGTTCGTGTGTCTCCGAGCGACCCGGTCGTGACTCGGTTTCGACGCCGATAAACCAAATTGCGCGATACGAAATGTCGTTTTCGAGAAAACACGGACGCTGACCGGCGAGGCGTCGCTCGGTGAGACGGGCGTCAGAAAGACCAGCCGAACTGCCGAAAAGGAACTGCACGACGCGCTCGCCTACTCGGCCGCCGTGAACTCGACCGCGTCGGCCTCGAAGTCCTCGACGAACGCGCCTTGGCCACCGATGCTGTACGTCCCCTCGTCCGTCTCGACGACGAAGGCGTTCTCGACCGGGAAGGAGTTGTTCGCGGGTTCGAGGAGGCCCTGCCGGATGTCCACCACGCGGCCGTGAAGTTCGGTCGGGCCGTCGGTGTGGACCATCCGCCCGCTGACGGTCACGTCGAGGTCGATGCCCGCGCGCTCGCAGAGGGCGGCTTGCAGGACGGCGTGGCGGAAGTTGTGGTACATCGCCGGGAGCGGGTCGGGGTCGGTCGTGTACGCCTCGGCGGCCATCGGCCAGTAGTTCCCGAAGAAGGAGCCGACGATGACCGGACCGAGGTGTGGCTGTGCGAAGACGATGGCCTGCGACTCGGAGTTCGACCGGGCGACCATCTCGCCGGGGGAGATGAGGCCCGTTCGCGAATCGACGGTGAGCATCGTGGGCATGAGTTCGTGCCAGACGCGCACCAGCGAGGCCACGCCGTCGAGCGCGAGGTCGTCGTGCGGTTCGACGCCGCTGACGACGAGCGAGACGAGGACGCCGCGCTCGCGGGCCGCCCGGAGTTCGTCTTCGACCTCGTCGAGCACGTCGTAGGGGAGCGACAGCGTGATTTCGGACTCGGCGCGGCCGACGAGTTCTCCGATGCGCTTGAGCACCGTCACGCGGGACTTGATGACCTCGAAGCGCTCTTGGTCCCGGGCGGTGGCCGTGTAGCGCTCCTCCAGCGCGGGGCGCATGGATTCGACGCTCTCGGAGAGCGATTCGATGACCTCCATCGGCGGCAAGGGCCGAATCGTCGTCGGCACGACGTGGTCGTTGACCTCCACGAAGCCGCGCGATTCCAGTTCCTTGCTCACGCTGTAAACGTAGCGCTTGGAGACGCCCGCCGCGTCGGCGATCTGGCTCGCCTTCGCCTCCCCGAGTTCGAGCAGAGTCAGATACGTGTCGACGACCTTCTCTGAGAGCCCGAACTGCTCCAGGAGGTCGGCGAGTTCCCGGTCGTCCATGGTCGGACTGTCATCGACCATGATACTTAATGGCTCGAATCACCGACGGCGCGGAGCACGACCGCGTCGGCGACGGTGACGCGGACGCCCCCATCGCCCGCGGCCGCGCCGCTCGCGCCGACTCGCTCGCCCGTCAGCAGGTCGGTCTCGGCCGTCTCCGCGCCGAGTTCGACGGTCGTCGGCTCCCCGTCGAAGTTCAGGACGACGACGAGCCGGTCGGTTCCGTCGTCGCGGGCGAACGCGACCACGCGGTCGGCCTCGACACCATCGTCTCCGGCGGGGGCAACGCTGGCAGAGACGGGTTCGACGTCGCCGGCGCGGAGCGCCTCGTGCGCGTCGCGGAGGCGGGAGAGCCGCCGGTGGAAATCCACGAGGTCGGTGTCGGCGTCGTACCAGCGCATCGTCCCGCGCCGGTCCGCGACGCCGGTCTCCTGCCCGTAGTATATCATCGGCGCGCCGGGGAGCGTGAACGTCGCGGCCGCGGCCGCCCGAAGCGCGTCGCCGCCGACTGCGCTCCGGTAGCGCTCCTCGTCGTGGTTCTCGATGTAGCGAAGTTGCACGGCGTCGTCGGGGAAGCCGTGCCAGCGGGCGTCGGCGACGGCGTCGAGGAGGACCGTCGCCGGTCTCTCGCCCGCGCCGATGGCTCGGAGCGCCCCGTACAGCGTCGTGTCGTAGTGGGCGTCGAACTCGGTTTCGTGGTACGCGGGGTCCCGCGGGATGGTCTCGTCGAGGAGCAGGAAGTCGGGGTCGTCGGACTTCACCCGCTCGCGGACCTCCTTCCAGAAGCCGTGGGGGACGCCCCACGCCACGTCGCAGCGGAAGCCGTCGACGACCGCCGCCCACTCGGTGACCACGTCGAGCATCCACGACCGGACCGCCGGCGAGTCGTAGTTGAGGTTCGGAATGCGCGTCCAGTTGAAGTAGTGCTCCGCCGCGCCGGGGCCGCCCCAGTCGATGTCGGAGGAGTCCTCGCGCTCGGGAACGCGGACGTAGTGGTCCTCGTAGCCGGGGACGCCGGTCGAATGGAACTGGAAGGCCGGGTGGTCCCGCGACGTGTGGTTGATGACGAGGTCGAAGACGACGCGGATGCCGGAGTCGTGACATCGCTCGACGAGCGCCTCGAAGTCCTCGCGCGAACCGAGGTCCGACGCGGTGTCGAAGTAGTCGGTGACGTGGTAGCCGTGGGTCGTGTGGCTCTCCAGTATCGGCGTGAGCCACAGGCAGTCCACGCCGAGCGATTCGAGGTAGGGAACCCGCCGGGCGAGTTCGTCGAACGTCGGGTCGGGCGTCTCGCCGGCGAACGACCGGACGAACACCTCGTAGACGGTCGCGTGGTGCGCCCACTCGGGCGCGTCCGCGGGCCGCGAGACGGAGAGGCCGGAACCGGGTTCGTCGGCGACGACGCCGGGGTCCACGACCAGCGTGTCGAGAACCGAGTGCCGGACGTACGGTTCGCCCGACTCGCCCGACTCGGCCGTCGTTTGGACCGCGACGGCGTGGACCCGAACCGGCTCCGACGAGTCGACCCCGCGGAGCGTGTCGACCGGGACGCGCAGGCGGTCGTCGCGGACCTCGCAGTCACTCGGGTCGAGCGCGTCGCGGCCGTCGAACAGGAACTCGACGGCGAGCGTCGCTTCCTCGGCGTCGGGCGCGGTCTCCGCGTCCGCGACGACGAGGAGGTCGTCACTGTTCTCCTGCCCGACTCGCCCGTCGAGTCGAACCCGCGGGCGGCCCGGTCCGGGGACTTCGACGTCACCGCGGACCTGTTCCGCGAGGTCGTCGTGCGGGGCGAACCCGAACGGGTGCGTGCCCGGCGGGAGGTCCACGTCGAGGACGTAGTCGTCCCCGGCGCGGCGCGGCCGGTCGCGGCCGACGAGGCGGTCGTTGAACGGGCCGATGACGGCGACCTCGTCGGGCGACGCGGGTTCGAGGGCGGCCGCGGGGACCGCCATCGTCGCCGGGCGGCGGTCGTCGGGGAAGGCGCGAACGGTCTGTTCGTGGCGGCCGTCGGGCGCGTCGAGTTCGAGGTGGTACGTGCCGGGAACGTCGGGTGCGAGGTGGACGACCGGGCCCGAGCCGACCGTCGCGGCGCTCTCCGCGGGCGCGTCGAGGACGCGCCACCGGTACGTTGCGTCTCGTTCGGGGGCTCTCGGGGCGAGTTCGACGGGGCGGCCGACCGTCGTGACTCGCGGCGGACCGGGGTGATGCATACCCCACCTCGGGTGAGGGGGGTCGTTATCGTTTCGAAACCGTATGAAAGTGTGAAGGAACATTACACCAAGATTATTATCTGCGGGGGTCCCACGACTCAGCAATGCAACTACGCGACGCGCTGGCCGACTACAAGCGGCACGCAGACCACCCGACGCGGTTCCCGGGCGAGCGACGGACGACCAGCGGCCTGTTTTCGGGTCTCGGCGACCGGTTGGTCCACGTCGAGACCGACGGCTCGCTCCGCGACTTCGGCTACCCGCTGTCCGGGCTCTGGGGCGTCGAGCGCTCCCGGTTCGGCGTCCGCCCCGTCGGCGACGACGCCGGCGTCCACTGGTTCGACGAGGGCGCGAGCCAGTCGTACGCGGGCGACGGCGCGCTCGTCGTCACCGACCACGAGACGCCCCACGGCGACGTGACGCAGTACGACCTCGCAATCGACGACGGCCACGTCAGCCGGTTCGAGACCGACGCCGACGTGGAACTCGTCGCCTTCGTCCACTTCCAGCCGGACGGCCGCGACACGCTCGTCGGATAACTGACCCACGGTGACGCGGTGGAAGCGTACCACGCCGAGGAACACGACTTCCTCGCGTCGTCGCCGGCCTTCGAGCACGTCGAGGGGCGCGTGCCCGAGGGCTTCGACGAACTGCTCTCGGAGGGCGAGGTCGAACTGCCGCGACCCCGCACCGACGACTGCTACGAGGAGGGGCAACTGAGCGGCGCGGTCGTCGGCACGGTCCCGTTCGAATCGGGCGCGGCCGCGGTCGGCCACCTGCTCACCGACGACACCGAGACTGGTCGCGAGGACGCGCTGGACCGCGTCCGCGATCTCGTCGCCCGCGACCTCGACGACCTCCGCGAGCGCGCCGCGACGGAAGTCGAAGGCGCGGTGCCCGACCACCGCGAATCGGCCGCGATGCGCGACGACATCCGCGTGCTCTCGCTGCTTTCGGGGGCGCTCGGCCTCCGCATCGCCGGCCCCGACTTCGACCCCTACTACGCCTACTCCGGCGGCTACGGCTACACGTGGTTCCGCGACGACGCCGAAATCTCGACGTTCCTCTTCGAGTCCGACGAGCGACTCGACCTCGGCCTCGACGCGTGGCACGAGCGCAGCGCCCGCGCCTACTGCCGCACCCAGCGCGAGGACGGCTCGTGGCCCCACCGCGTCTGGCCCTTCGACGGGTCGCTCGCGCCCGGGTGGGCGAACGCCCGCCTCGAATCCGGCGACGACGCCGACTATCAGGCCGACCAGACGGGGAGCGTCATCGCCTTCCTCGCGGCCTACCACGACCGCTGTGCCGACGACGGCCTCCGCACCGACATCGAGGAGACGCTCTCGCGCGCCCTCGACAGCCTCGACGACACCCTCGACGACGACGGCCTCCCCGTCGACTGCCAGAACGCGTGGGAGAACATGACCGGCCGGTTCAGTCACACCGCCGCGACGTTCCTCGAAGCCTACGCCGCGCTCGCGCTGTCCGACCTCGATTCGGCGCTGACCGACCGCGCCGCGTCGCGCGCCCGCGAGGTGTACGAGGGCATCGACCGCCTCTGGAGCGAGGGCCGCGGCTGTTACGCCCTCCGCGTCGCCGACGGCGAACTCGACGACCGCTACGACTCCGCCGCGCTCGCGCTCGCGTCGGCCCACCGGACCTACGACCGACTCGAACCCGTCGACGACGACCGGCTGGACCGACTCGTCCACCACGTCGAGTCCGTCTTCGACGGCCTCTGGCACGACCCCGACGACAGCGAGGTGAAGGGGCTGGTCCGCTTCGAGGGCGACGACTGGCGGATGCGCGAGCAGTCCTCGGAGAAGGTTTGGACCGTCTCGACCGCGTGGGGCGCGAACGCCGGCGTCGAACTCGCCGCCCTGCTGGCCGCCCACGACGACGACCGGGCGGGGACGTTCGCCGACGAGGGTCGTGCGCTCCTCGACCTCGTCCTCCCCGACGGCCCGCTCTGTACCGACGAGGGCTACCTCGCGGAGCAGTTCTTCGACGACGGCACGCCCGACAGCGCGACGCCGCTCGGCTGGCCGCACGCGCTTCGGCTGGCGACGCTGGCGACGCTCGACGCCGACGGCGCCTTCGACGGGGAGTAAGTCGACGGCGACGCGGCTGTCGAACAACGAGGGACCGCGAGAAAACAGCGAACTACTTCTTCACGCCTGCTGCGTCGGGGCCGCCCGCCGCTTCGATTCGCGGGAGAGGAGCGACTCGCCGGTCCGCGGGTGGAAGACGTGGAGGTCCGACTCGTCGAAGGTGACGCCGACCGTCTCGCCCGTCTCGGGTTCGACGTCCGAGTCGACGCGGGCGATGAAATCGGGGCCGACGTCGAGGTGGAGGTAGTTGTCCGAGCCGATGGGCTCGACGACGCCGACGGTCGAATCGACGACGTTCTCGCCGGAGGAGGCAGTCACCACGTCCTCCGGGCGGACGCCGACGCGGAGGTCGGTCGCGTCCGTCGCCTCGCGGAGCGTCGCCGAGAACGGTTCGGACAGGCGGTACGAGAAGGGACCGTCGCCGGCGAGGACGAGGCGGTCGCCCTCGCGTTCGACCGACACGTCGAGGAAGTTCATCGAGGGAGAGCCGACGAAGCCGCCGACGAACTCGTTGGCGGGGTTCTCGTACACGTCCTTCGGGCGGCCGACCTGCTGGAGTTTCCCGTCGTTGAGGATGACGATTTTGTCGCCCATCGTCATCGCCTCCTCCTGGTCGTGCGTGACGTACAGCGAGGTGATTCCGAGTTCGTTCTGGAGGCGCTGAATCTCGGTCCGCATCGTGGTGCGGAGCTTCGCGTCGAGGTTCGAAAGCGGCTCGTCGAACAGGAACACGTCGGGTTCGCGGACGATGGCGCGGCCGAGCGCGACCCGCTGTTTCTGCCCGCCCGAAAGCTCGTCGGGTTTGTCGTCGAGGAGGTCCTCGATGCCCATCATGGCCGCCGTCTCGCGGACGCGCTCGCGGCGCTCGTCCTTCGAGAGGTCGGTGCTCATCCGCAGGCCGAACGCCATGTTCTGCATGACGGTCTTGTGCGGGTACAGCGCGTAGTTCTGGAACACCATCGCCACGTCGCGCTTGCGGGCGTGCTGGTCCGTGACGTCCTCGCCGCCGATTCGAATCGTGCCGCCGGAGGGCGATTCGAGCCCCGCGACCATGCGGAGCGTCGTCGACTTCCCGCAGCCAGAGGGGCCGACGACGGTGATGAACTCGCCGTCCTCGACGTCGAGCGAGAGGTCCTCGACGGCGACGACGCGACCCCGGTCGTACTCCTTGCGAAGCGCTTCGAGCGTGAGACGTGCCATTACTCCCCGTCTGTTCCCATCGTCCATAATCGTTTTCCTATTTTCTGAATTTGTGATGCAATAGTTCGTATTGAATTTCAAAGACTCGATAGTACCGTGTAGAATCGCTCTGTCGTCGTTTCCGCGAATTCACGATGCCCGTCTCAGTGGCGATTTTCGCCGCGAATGCGGGCGTCATTCCGAACTATTAAATATATGAACACATAGTTCATCATAGATTCGTTATGCCAATGAACCGCCGCACAATCCTGAAGCAACTGGCAGGCACGACGGCCGTCGGCGCACTCGCGGGCTGCGTGGGCGTGTCGGAGACCGATTCGACGCAGACGTCCGAACAGAGCGGTGCGGAGGGCGACGACGGTAGCGAGGAGACCACCGCCGGAGCGGAGACCGAGTCCGCGGGGCCGAGCGGGGCGTTCACGCTCTGGCACCAGCGCGCGGAAGCCGAGAAGAAGGCGCTCGAATCCAACGCCGAGACGTTCACCTCGGAGACGGCCCACACGGCGAAGCCCGCCGAAATCGCCGACCTCCGGAAGAAGACGACCTCCGCCATCCCGGCCGGACAGGGCGCGGGCATGTTCGACTGGGCCCACGACTGGACCGGCGAGTACTACCAGAACGGCTTCCTCTCGGACCAGAGCGACCAGTTGGACGTTGACCTCTCGGTCTACACCCGACCCGCACAGGAGGCGGTCCAGTTCGACGGCGCGACCGTCGCGCTCCCCTACGCGGCGGAGACCGTCGGCCTCATCTACAACAAGGAGCTGGTGGACGAAGCGCCCGAGACCATCGCCGACATGACGGCCATCATGGAGGAGTACCACGACCCCGAAAACGGGATGTACGGCCTCAGCTACCCGCTGGACGCCTACTTCATGAGCGCGTGGGCGCACGCCTTCGGCGGCTACTACTTCGACGAGTCGAACGTCGAACTCGGCCTGTCGAACGAGGCGACCCTCGAAGGGTTCCAGTTCATCCTCGACAACTTCGTCCCGTACCAGCCGAAAGACACGGGCTACGACCCGCAGGCGGCCGTCTTCCTCGAGGGCAACGCGCCCTTCGCCATCAACGGGCCGTGGTTCCTCGGCGACGTTCGCTCCAACGACATCGACGCCGGCATCGCCCGGCTTCCCTCCCCCGAGGGCGACGCCGAGCCCGAGCCGTACACGACGGTCAAGCAGCTCTACTTCACCTCGACGCTGGAGGGCGACGAGGCGACGGCGGCCGCGTCCCGCGCGTTCGCCGAGTGGTACACCACGAACACCGACGTGCTCTCGGCGAACGCCGAGGAGTTCGGCTACATCCCGGTCCACAAGGAACTCGCTTCGAGCAGCGACCTCCCCGAGGCCGTCCAGGGCTTCTCGGAGTCCGTCTCGCTCGGCACCCCCATCCCGACGCACCCGAACATGGGCGACGTGTGGGGGCCGCTCGAAGACGCCTTCAACAGCGTGAAAAACGGCGACGCGGAGCTCGAATCCGCGTTCACGAAGGCCGAAGAAAACATCCGGTCTAACTGGGAGTAAGGACGATGAGCGTCGTCGACAGCGCCGTCGAGCGCGTCGCGGACAGCCCGGTGGTGAGCAAGGACGACCTGCCCCTGCTGTTGGTACTGCCGGGGCTGTTCGTCTTCCTCGCGTTCATGCTGTTTCCCGTCCTGTACCTGGTGTATCTCTCGTTCACCAACGCGGAGCCGGCCACGCTGTTCCAGGGCAAAGAGCAGTGGGTCGGCCTCGCCAACTACGTGACGGTCCTCTCGGACGGCCAGTTCTGGAACTCGATGGGCGTGACGTGGCTGTTCGTCGCCACGTCGGTCGCGCTCAAGGTGCTCGTCGGCCTCGGCATCGGGCTCGTGGTGACGGGCGAGCGCGTCCGCGGCAAGCGGTTCATGCGCGCGCTCATCATCATCCCGCTCGGCCTCCCGGGCATCTTCACCATCACCATCTGGCGCGGCATCTTCAGTTCGGCCGAGTTCGGCCTCGCCAACCAGTTCCTCCGGATGGCCGGCCTCGACTCCATCGCCTGGCTCTCCGAGCGCTGGATGGCCTTCCTCGCCTACAACGTCACCGAGGCGTGGCTGGCGTACCCGTTCATGGTCATCATCACCGTGAGCGCCTTGCAGGACGTCTCCGAGGAGCTCCACGAGGCGGCGATGATAGACGGCGCGGGCTTCTTCGCCCGCTTCCTGCACGTGACGCTTCCCTCTATCAAGCGCCCCGTGCTGTTCGCCTCGATTCTCACGGCCGCGGCGTCGTTCCAGCAGTTCCTCATCCCGTACGTGTTCAATCAGGGCGGGCCGTCGCGGACGAACGAACTGCTCATCGTCTACGGCTACCGCGAGGCGTTCCGCTTCCAGAAGTACGGTGAGGGTGCGGCCATCATGCTGGTCGCCGTGGCCGTCATCGGCGTCTTCATGATGCTAAACGTCAAGAAAGGACAGCTCGCCGACGGGGTGGACGACGCATGAGCGTCATCTCCGACATCGCGGCCGAACTCGCCGCCGACGCGCGGACCGCCGCGATGGCTCCCGTCGAGTCGGTCAAGGACGCCAAGTACACCCTCGAAGGCATCCGCGAGGGGCGCGTCAGCCCCGCGACGGTGCTGAAGACCGCCGGCATCACCCTCGGTGCCGCGGTCGTCGTCGCGCTCCTGTTGTTCCCGCTGTACTGGGTCGCCGTCGGGGCTTTCTCGGGCACCGGCGCGTCGCTGTACTCGTCAAGCGGGATTCGCCTGTGGCCGGCCGACCCGACCATCGAGCCGTTCCTGTGGGTCATCGGCGACCTCATCGTCCCGAGCTACCGCATCAGCCTCGGCCTCGGCGGCTACGAGGTGTTCTTGCAGACGCCCGAACTGACGTTCCTCGACGTGTCGCAGTACGGGGTCACGGAGACCTCCGAGTTCAAGCGGTTCTTCGCGAACAGCCTCACCGTGGCGATTCCGACGGTGCTGCTCGCGATGTGTCTCATCGTCCCCAGCGCGTACGCGCTGTCGCGCCGGCAGTTCATCGGCCGCTCGAAGGTGCTGTACGGCTACGTGCTGTTCACCCAAATCGGCGGCGGGCTGGGCGTCGCGCTCCTCATCGCGCTGTACGCCCTGTTCGTCCAGTTCGGCTTCAACGACAGCAAACTCGCGCTGTCGGCGTACTACGCCGCCACCGCGGTCCCGTTCAACACGTGGCTCCTGAAGACGTACATGGACGGGATTCCCGTCTCCTACGAGGAGGCCGCGATGATTGACGGCGCGCCGTCGTGGAAAATCGTCACGGAAATCATCCTCCCGCTGTCGAAGGCGGGGCTGGCGACGGTGTTCATCTTCACCTTCCTCACCGGGTGGACCGAGTTCGTCGTCGCCCAAACGCTGCTCTCGACGGACAACTACACCCTGCCCGTCGGGCTGTACTCGCTCGTCGGCCGGTACTCCATCCCGTGGGCCCGGTTCTCGGCGTTCGCACTCACGTTCGCCGCGCCGATTATGCTCATCTACCTGTTCGCACAGCGCTACATCGAAGGTGGCCTGTCGTTCGGCGGGATGGAAGGCTGAGCCGCATCGAGCGCACCCTCGATACCGTCCTTTTCGGCCGCCTCACCACGTGAGTCGGTGGCACGCGCGCCGTGAGAATCCGAAGTCCTTAACCCTCCCCTGCTGGTAGTTCCGCCAACTCGCTGGCAACGCGGGCACGCCAGAGGGCACCCGTCACGCACGGGACGAAATGTGGTCTCAGGGGAGTTCCCCGACGGACTGAATCGCAAGCGCCCGCGGTGATACACAATGGCACGAAGCTTCTATTCCCACATCAAGGAAGCGTGGAAGACCCCGAAGGAAGGCAAGCTGGCCGAACTCCAGTGGCAGCGAAAACAGGAGTGGCGCAACCAGGGCGCTATCGAGCGCATCGAGCGCCCCACCCGCCTCGACAAGGCCCGTGAGCTCGGCTACAAGGCCAAGCAGGGCATCATCGTGGTCCGCGTCTCCGTCCGCAAGGGCGGCGCGCGCAAACAGCGCCACAAGGCCGGCCGCCGCACGAAGCGCCAGGGCGTCAACCGCATCGGCCGCCGCAAGTCCATCCCGCGCATCGCGGAGGAGCGCGCCTCCCGCAAGCACCCCAACCTGCGCGTGCTGAACTCCTACGGCGTCGGACAGGACGGCTCCCAGAAGTGGCAGGAAGTCATCCTCGTCGACCCCGAGCACCCGGCCATCCAGAACGACGACGACCTCAACTGGATCTGCGACGACACCCACGAGGGCCGCGCCTTCCGCGGTCTCACCAACGCGGGCAAGAAGAACCGCGGTCTCCAGAACCGCGGCAAGGGCACGGAACACAACCGTCCCTCCATCCGCGCCGGCAACGGCCGCGGCAAGTAACGCCCCGCGCACCGCGCCGATTTCTCTCTTTATCCACCATCGAGCCGCGGCTCTGTCTCGAAGCGCCCATCCTTATCGGGACGGGGCCGGACCACCGAATCGACCCCATGGTCAGTATCGAACTCAGCGGACCGATACTCGTCGCCGCCGCGGTCCTCGGAGCGGCGTGGATATACCGGGACGCGAAGCGCCGCGCGATGGAGACGGCGGACATGTGGGCCGTCGGGTTCTTCGTCGCGTTCGTCCTCCTGCCGGTGCTCGGCGGCCTCGCGGTCTTCGTCTTCTATCTTCGAAACCGAAACCGGCGTCGCGGGTCGCCCGTCACGGTTCCCGGTGAGTAGGCACGGGCGTCGCTTGCAGGCTGTCGAAAAGCGTCCGCAGAAGTGACTCAGAACGGCGACGTGGGACCGAGGTCCGTTTCGCCTTCGCTCTCGGTGCCGTCTTCGACCGCGCCGTCCCACGCGTCGAAGCCGCCGCGGAGGCTGGACACGTCGGCGTCGACGTTGCTGTCCAGCACCGAGGCGACCTGTTTCGAACTCTTGCCGACGTAACACGAGACGACCACCTCGGCGGGCCACTCGCGGTCGAACACCTCGGGGCCGAGCGTCGCAGCCGGGAGGTTCTCCGAATCGGGGATGTGGCCGGACGTGTACGACGAGGGGTCTCGGATATCGACGACGGCGAGCTCGTCGTCGTCGGCCAGTTTCTCGCGTAGTTCGTCAGGCGTCGTCTCGGCGACCATACCCGACGTGAACGGGCGGAGCGCCAAAGGCGCGTCGCTTCCGGCGATGTCGTCGCCGGCGGCGACGGTTCGGGGGTCGGAGGGAGGGGCGCGCCCGTGCCGCGGCTTTATTCGGGGGCGACGCCAACCTCGGGATATGGCGCTCTCACTCGACGCCACCCAGTTGGACCGCTACTCGCGGCACATCATCATGGACGAGGTCGGCCCGGAGGGCCAAGGGCGACTGCTCTCGTCGCGCGTCGTCGTCGTCGGCGCGGGCGGGTTGGGCGCGCCGGCCATCCAGTACCTCGCGGCGGTCGGCGTCGGCGAACTCGTCGTGGTCGACGACGACGTGGTCGAGCGGAGCAACCTCCAGCGGCAGGTCGTCCACCGCGACGACGACGTGGGGACGCCGAAAGCCGAGAGCGCCGCCGCGTTCGTCCGCGGGCTCAACCCCGACGTGTCGGTCGAACCGGTCGAAGCCCGCGTGGACAAGTCGAACGTCCACGAGGTCGTCGCGGGCGCGGACGTGGTGGTCGACGCCTCGGACAACTTCCCGACGCGCTACCTGCTCAACGACGTCTGTCGCTTCGAGGGAATCCCGCTGGTCCACGGCGCGATATACAAGTTCGAGGGGCAGGCGACGACGCTCGTCCCCGACGGACCCTGCTATCGATGTCTGTTCCCCGAAGCGCCCGAGCCGGGGACGGTCCCCGACTGCGCGACGACCGGCGTCCTCGGCGTCCTCCCCGGCACGGTCGGCTGTATTCAGGCGACGGAGGCGATGAAACTCCTGCTGGACGAGGGCGAGGCGCTCGACGGGCGACTGCTGTTTTACGACGCGATGGACATGACGTTCGAGACGGTCCCGTATCGGACGAACCCGGACTGCCCCGTCTGCGGCGAGGGCGGGGTCGACTCCATCGAGGACATCGACTACGTCGAGAGCTGCGCAATCAGCCTCGACTGAGGAGAGCGCGTCGGGGTTATTCCATCTCGCTACCGCCGTTGACGGGCGTGTAGGTTCCGGTCACGAACTGAGCGCCCTCGCCGGCGAGCGAGGCAATCGCGTGTGCCACGTCCTCGGGCTGCGCCACCCGGTTCAGCGGGGTTTGGGACGCGACCTGGTCGCGTACGTCGTCGATGTGACCCGCCGTGGCGTCGGTCTCGACCAGTCCCGGCGCCACGACGTTCGCGGTGATGTCGTGGGGGCCGTACTCCTGGGCGATGTACTTGGCGAACGCGTCGAGGCCGCTCTTGGCCGTGCCGTGAGCGATGAACCCCGGCGAGGGACTCTGTCCGGCGCCGCTGGAGACGTATATCGCGCGGCCGTACTCCTGTTCGACCATCTGCGGCAACACCGCTTTCGAGACGGTGAACGCGGCTTTGAGTTCGGCGTCGAGTTTCGACGAGAACTCGTCCCACGTCATCGACTCGAACGATTTCGTCGCGAACGGCATGTTCGCGTTGTTGACGAGCACGTCGATTCGCCCCCAGCGGTCGATGACCCCCTCGACCATCTGCTCGACCGCGGACGCGTCTGTCACGTCGGCCTGCGCGACGAGCGCCTCACCGCCGGCGTCGCGGATTTCGTCGGCCACCGCGTGGGCCTCCGTCTCACTAGAGCGATAGTTGATAACGACCTTCGCGCCGCGGTCAGCGAGCAATTTCGCCGTTTCAGCGCCGATACCGCGGCTGCTTCCCGTCACGAGGGCGACACGACCAGAGAGATTCGACTCGGACATCGTTCTAACCGAGTTCCGCTATCGACCAAGTATCTGTTGGATGATGATTTCGACGGCGATGAGAACCCGCAGCGTGCTGGCCGACGAATCCGACACGGATACCCGTTGTGTCGGAGTGCGGAGAGACGGCCGCGGAACGAAACGCGGACTCCGACCCGTGACCGACTCGGCGGGTGCGCTACCGGTCGAACTGGAACCCGCCGAACTCGTCGTCCGACCCGCCGTCGGTCGCCGCGCGAACCGAGTCGGCATCCGCGTCGGCGTCCGCGCTGCCGGCCGCGTCGTCGAAGTCCATCGCGTCCAGTTCCTCGACCGCCGTCGCGTCGCCGCCGACGAGGGCGTCCACCCGGTCAGCGAGCGCGTCGAGGGCGACCGTCTGGTCGGCGGTCGCGTCGGTGATGTCGGTCGTCGACGCCTCGGCGGCGGTCGCGTGCTCTTGGGCCATCTGAATCGTACTCGTGACCTCCTCGATGTTCGTCGCCTGCGAGTCGGTCGCGCGAGCGACCTCGGTGATGCCGTTGGCCGCGGAATCCGCGGCGTCGGCGATTTCGGAAAGCGAGGCGAGCACGTCCTCGATTTCGCCGGAGGCGACCTGAATCTGCTCGTGCGACTGCTCGGAGGCCAGCACCGTCTCGTCGGCCTGTTCCTGAATCTCGGTGATGCTGTCCGCGATTTCTTCGGTGTGCTCGTGGGTCTGGTTCGCGAGCTGTTTGACCTCGTCGGCGACGACGGAGAAGCCCTCGCCGGCCTCGCCGGCGCGGGCGGCCTCGATGTTCGCGTTGAGCGCGAGCAGGTTCGTCCGGTCTGCGACCTCCGCGATGACCTCGACGACCTCCTCGATGACGACCATGCGCTGTTGGAGTTCGGTCACGCTGTCGAGCAGTTCGTCGGAGATGTCGATGACCTGGTCGGTCGCGGACCGGATGCTCTGGCCGGCCTCCTGCCCGTTTTCGGCGGCCGCGCGGGCCTGGTTCGCTGCCGAGGCGACCTCGTCGGAGGTGGCCGCTATCTCCTCCATGCTGGCCGAAAGCTCCTGCATCTCCTCCGCGCCCGTCGACAGGAGGTCCGCCTGCTCCGTGACCTGCGATTCGATGTCGGTCGCGGCGGTCGCGGCCCGCTGAATCGCCCCGCCGAGGTCGGCGGTCGTAGCGTCGACCTCGCTGGCGAGGCGGTCGAACCGGGTCGCCATCTCGTTGAGGTCCGAGACGACCGCCAGCGTCTCGTCTTCGAGGACGCCGCGGTCGTCCGTGAACGACGCCCGGGCCGAGAGGTCGCCGGCGGTGAGGCTCCCGATGGTGGTCGATACCTCCTCGACGAGCGCCTCGGACGCCCGCTGTTTCTCCACCGCGTCGGTCCGGTCGTGGACCGCCTCGACGACGCCGACCAGTTCGTCGCCCTCGAACAGCGGTTGGGCGGTGAAGGCGATGTGGCGCTCCGCGCCGTGTCGGTCCGTCATCGTGCTGGCGTCGCGGTAGAGCCGACTGGCCTCGTCGACCACGTCGAGGCCGTGGACCTCGTCGGCGCTCCGCGGGTCGTCGAGCACCTTGTCGGCGAGCGTCTTCGCCCGCCGGCCGTCCGGGTAGAACAGTTCGCTCACGTGCTCCGACCCGAGCGCCTCCGCCGCGGGAACGCCCGTGAGCGTCGTAATCGGGTCGTTCCACGCGATGACCCGCCCGTCGGCGTCGAGGACGAACACCGGCGTCCCCACGCCGTCGAGCAGGGCACCGGCGTGCAACTGCTCGGCCGCCGCCGCGACCGTCCCTCGTTCGTCAGCCTGTGCGCCGCCGTCGGTCCGCGTCCGAGCCCCGACCCCCGGGACCAGCGCCGCGAGTCGCGAAAGCAGGTCCATATGTCTCCCCTCACGCAGATTGCCGGTATAACGCTACGCTCCGGATTATCAACTGTGAGACTGGGGTGGTACGAAAACGGTCACAGCCGACAGCCGGCTGCGGGACGCGAAACAGTCGAGAAAAACGGTGGTCGCGCGGGAGGGCCGAATCGGGAACCGACGGTTCGGACGGCCGCGAGGCCGCGCTTCGGCGGCGGGTCGCGGCGTCAGTCGAGTCGGTCGGAACGGTCGTCGGCAGAGCGGTCGGGGCCGTCGTCGTCGATGCCATCGTCATCGGGTCCGTCGCCGTCGAGGCCGCCGTCGGTCGTCGGCGCGTCGAGTTCGGCGGACGGAGTGGTGTCAGCGCCGGTGCGCGCACCGTCGCGGTCCGCGGCGTCGTGGTCGACGGTGAACTCGGAGACGAGCGACATCAGCCGCTCGGACTGTGTGGCGAGGCGGTCCGCGCCGTCGGAAACCTCGCTGAGCGAGGCGGTCTGTTCCTCGGCCGCGGCCGCGACCGATTCGGCTCGCTCGGCGGTCTCGTCACTGATATCCGAGACGCGGTCCATCATCGACGCGACCTCCTCGGTCGAGGCGGCCTGCTCGTCGGTGGTCCGGCTGATTTCGTCGACGCCGTCGGTCGTCTCGCGGACGTTCTCGACGATGGTGTCGAGCGAGTCTCGGGCGGTCTGGACCGCGTCGACGCCGGAGTCGACGGCGTCGCGCGTCTCGCGCATCTCGGAGACGGACGCCGCGGACTTCGCTTGGACCTCCTCGATGGTCGCCTCGATTTCCTCGGCGGAGGCCTTGGTCTCGCCGGCGAGCTCCTTGACCTCGTTGGCGACGACCGAGAAGCCCTCGCCGGCCTCGCCGGCGCGGGCGGCCTCGATGTTCGCGTTGAGCGCGAGGATGTTCGTCTGTTCGGCGATGTCGGTGATGAGTTCGACGATGTCACCGATTTCGGCCATGTCGCCTTCGAGGTCCTCGATGCGGTCGACCGTCCGGCGGGTCTGCGTCTCGACGGTCTCGATGGTGTCGATGGCGTTGGCGGCCGCCTCGTGGCCGTCCTCGCTCGCTTCGAGGGTGTGTTGGGCCGTGCGTTCGAGTTCGCTCGCCGAGGAGGCGACCTCCTCGATGGTCGCAGAGAGGTTGCTCGTCTCGCTCGTCGTCTGCCGGAGGTTCTCGCGCTGTTCGTGCGCGCCCTCGGCCATGACCTGCGTGGACTCGCTGACCTGCCGGCTCGCGCGCTCTATCTCCTGAGAACTCGCGGTGACTTCCTGGCTGGCCGCGGCGACGGTCTCGGCGAACTCGACGACCTCCGCGACGGTCGCTTCGAGTTCGTCGGCCATGTCGTTGAACGACCGCGCCATCTCGTTCATCGCGTCGTTGTCGGCGTCCTCGGACATCCGGCGCGTGAGGTCGCCGTCGGCGGCGTCCGCCATCGTCTCGCTGAACTCGGCGGCCGTCGCTTCGAGTTCGGTGATGAGGGCCTCCAGTTCCGTGTGCGTCTGCCCCATCGACTCGCCGAACGACCCCGGAATATCCTCGTCGAGGACGGGGTCGTCGAAGCGCTTGTCCGCGAGCGCCTCGGCCTGCCCGGCGACGGTCGTCAGGTACGCCTGCATCGACTCGAAGGAGTCGTACAGCCGGCCCATCTCGTCGATGCGGGCGGTGTTCGGGAGGTCGCCGTCGACCTCGCCGTTGGCGATGTCGTCTGCGTTGCGGGCGACGACCGAGAGGGACCGCGCGGTGCCGCGACCGATGGTCGCCCCGACGAGGAACAGCGCGCCGACGGCGAACGCGACGAGGAACATCACGTTCGTCGTCACGTGCGACTGGAGCGCGAACGCCCGCTCGGCCGGGACGTGGTAGGTGACCACCCAGTCGGTGCCGGTGATGGGCGCGTACGCCATCGCGTACTCGCCGGGCTCCATGCCCGTGCGGGCGGAGACGACCTCGTAGCCGGTCTGCCCCGACATCGCGGCGTCGATGGCCTCGATTGACGAGCCGTCGGCGGCCGCGTACTCGTCGAGGATGGACGCCTTGCGGTTGTCGAACAGGATGGTTCCGGACTCGGTGACGACCTTGGTGTCACCGGTCGCGTAGGGCGACTCGAACTGGTGGGAGCCGGCTTCGAGCGACGCCGTCAGGACGACCGCGCCGTCGGCCCCGGAGACGGGCGCGGCGAACGCGACGACCGGCTCGCCGCCGGATTCGTAGGGCGCGGAGACGGTCACGGACCGGCCCGACGCCAGCGCCGCGGCGTCGTCGGTCCACGGCGCGGACAGCGAGTCGAGCGACTGCCCGGTCGCGCTGTCGGTCGTGCTGGCGACGACCGCGCCGGTGTCGGCGTCGACGTAGTGGAGCGAGCGAACGTCGCCGGAGAGCTGGATGAGTTTCCCTTCGAGCCACCGCTGGTGGTCGGCCGCCGAGGTGCCCGCCGGCTGGTCGGCGAGCGATTCAGCGAGGAACGAGACGGTCGACTCCTTCGATGTCACCCAGTCGGAGACCGACTTGGCCTCCGTCGACGCCGCGCCGCGAATCTGCGATTCGGTCTGCGACTCGACGACCGACTTCGTGTCGAAGTGGATGTACGCGCCCGCGCCGCCCATGACGACCGCGATGAGGAGGAGCACGACGCCGAACTTCGCCGCGTAGCGCCGGCGAATCACGTTCGGGAGCGCCCGTTCGAGCAGGCTCGTCAGCCGCGAAAACGGATTCATCGTCCGCCTCCGGACTCGAAGAACTGGCGCTGGAGGAGTTCGACCTGCTCGACCGAGCCGTTGCGGACGCGCTCGACGAGGTACGAACTCAGCGGTTCGAGCGCCTCCGTGAGGTCGACCCCGCTCGACGCGCCCTGATAGTTCAGTTCGCGGCCGGCGTCGACGAGGGTCCGAACCCGGTCGAACTCGCCGACGGAGACGGTGTGGCCGGTCCCGCCCGAGACGGTCTGGAGAGCGTCGGCGATGGCCGGACCCGACGCCTCACCGGCGTACTCCGCCGCCGTCGCCATGAGGAACAGGGCGTCGTAGGCGTTCGCCGCGTAGGGCTGGAGCGGCGCGATGTCGGAGAGCCGCTGAGTGAGATGGAAGTAGCCGTCGGTCCGAACCGACGACAGCGAGGCGCTGTAAAACCCCTCGTAGTAGGGCGGAATCTCGCCGTCGAACAGGCCCGCCGAGAAGACCCACGGGGCCTCGTGGTCGGACGCGCCGTAGGCGTCGAGGACGCCCCGTTCCTGTCCGGGGACGCTGACGAAGCCGACCGCGTCGGGCGAGTCAGCGAACACCTCGTCTATGACGCCGCCGAAGGCCTCCGCGCTCGGGTCGTAGCTGACCTCGGTGACGACTTCCGCGTCGAGTTGGTCGCCGAGCGCGGTGCCGAGGTCGGAGCCGAAGGCCCCGTCGACGGTGAGGAGGGCGACCCGGTCGGCGTCGGTGTACTGCGGCGCGTCGAGAATCTTCGCCATCGCGGTCGCCTGGAGGCTGTCGCTCGGGACGGTCCGGCCGAAGAACTTCCGGCCGTCGGCCCGCCCGGCGTCCGAGAGCCGGGGGTTCGTGCTCGCCGGGGACATCTCCATGACGGCGTCGTCGGCCGCCGTCGGAGCGAGCGCGAGCGACACGTCGCTGACGAGGCCGCCGACGAAGCCGACGACGCCCGCGTCGGCCAGCGAGGCGTAGCCGTCGGTCGCGACCGACGCGGACCCCTCCGTGTCCACGGTGGTCAGTTCGACCGGCCGGCCGAGCACGCCGCCCGCCCCGTTGATGTCCTCGACCGCCTGCTCGGCGGCGCGCTTGCCGTGCGTTCCCACCTGCTCCAGCGACCCGCTGACGGGCAACATCGCCCCGAATCGAACGGGCTCCCCGGACTCCGTTCCGAACGTTCCCACGCACCCGGACAGCGAGCCGAGCCCCACCGCGCCGGCGGCCGTGCGGAGAAACGTTCGTCTATCGTGCCTGACTGTCACAGATTCCCCGAGACAACTCCCGTATATAATTTTGGGCCGCCGATTATCAGACGCTGTATTTTTGGAAGAATCGTCCAACATTAGACGCGAAGTATGGACGCGGTATCACACGCCACATCGAGGCGTCGCCGCGTCGGGCCGCCGCGAGTCGAGGCGGCGGCGACCCCGTCGGCCGGGGCATCGTAGCGTTTTATCCGCCGGCCCGCCCACGTGCGGACATGACTACTCAGGGAATCGTCGGACAGTTCCTCTCGTTGAAAGAGGAGACCGACGCCGACCTGCTCGCCATGCAGTGCGGCGACTTCTACGAGTTCTTCGCCGACGACGCCGAGACGGTCGGCCGCGAACTCGACCTCAAAGTCTCCCAGAAGTCCTCGCACGGGTCGTCGTACCCGATGGCGGGCGTGCCGCTGAACGACCTGACACCCTACCTCAAGGCGCTCGTCGAGCGCGGCTACCGGGTCGCCGTCGCCGACCAGTACGAAACCGAGTCCGGCGACCTCCGCCGGGAGGTAAAGCGCGTCGTCACGCCGGGCACGCTCCTCGAAACCTCCCGCGCCGACGCGCAGTTCCTCGCGGCCGTCGTGACCGACGGCGACGGCGTCGGCCTCGCGTTCTCCGACATCACGACCGGCCAGTTCCTCGTCACCGAGGCCGCGACCGTCGACGACGCCGCGGCCGAACTCTACCGCTTCGCCCCCGTCGAGGTCCTCCCCGGCCCGGAACTGCGGAGCGACGACGAGACGCTCTCGCGGCTGCGCGAGGCCACCGACGCTTCCTTCTCGCTTTTCTCCACCGAGGCGTTCGCGCCGGGTCGCGCCCGCCACGCCGTCCGCGAGCAGTTCGGCGCGTCAACGGCCGATAGCGTCGGCCTCGACTCCGACCTCGCGACCCGCGCCGCCGGCGGCGTCCTCGCCTACGTCGAGGAGACGGGCGCGGGCGTCCTCCGGTCGATGACGCGCCTCCAAGTCTACCACCCGTCGGACCTGCTCGAACTCGACGCGACCACCCAGCGCAATCTCGAACTCACGGAGACGATGCACGGCGACCGCTCGGGGTCGCTGTTCGACACGATAGACCACACCGTCACCTCGCCCGGCGGCCGCCTCCTCCGCGAGTGGCTGACTCGACCGCGACGCGACCGCGACGAACTCGCCCGCCGACACGACGCCGTGGAGTCGCTCGCGTCGGCCGCCCTCGCCCGCGAGCGCGTCCGCGAGGTGCTCGACGGGGCGTACGACCTCGAACGCCTCGCCTCCCGGTCGGCGTCCGGGAGCGCCGGCGCGTCAGAGCTGCTTTCGGTCCGCGACACGCTCTCGGTGCTTCCCGCCCTCGCCGACGCCATCGAGGGGACCGAACTCGCGGACTCCCCGCTCGCGGAAGTCGTCTCGCGGCCCGACCGAGACGCCGCGGCCGACCTCCGGACGGACCTCGCCGACGCGCTCGCCGAGGACCCGCCGAAGACGGTCACGCAAGGTGGGTTGTTCCGGACGGGCTACGACGACGAACTCGACGACCTCATCGAGCGCCACGAGTCGGCAAAGTCGTGGCTCGACACGCTCGCTGACCGCGAAAAGCGGGACCACGGCCTCTCGCACGTCACCGTCGACCGCAACAAGACCGACGGCTACTACATCCAGGTCGGCAAGTCGGTCGCGGACCAAGTGCCGGACCACTACCGGCAGATAAAGACGCTCAAGAACTCCAAACGCTTCGTCACCGAGGAGTTAGAGGAGAAAGAACGCGAGATTCTCCGGCTCGAAGAGGCCCGCGGCGACCTCGAATACGAACTGTTCGAGGACCTCCGCGAGCGCGTGGCCCGGCACGCCGAACTCCTCCAAGACGTGGGCCGGACCATCGCCGAAGTGGACGCGCTGGCGTCGCTCGCCACCCACGCCGCCGGCAACGGGTGGACGCGCCCCGAACTCACCGAGGCCGGAGCGCTCGACATCGAGGCCGGTCGCCACCCGGTCGTGGAGACGACGACCGACTTCGTCCCGAACGACCTCCGCATGGACGACGAGCGCGGCTTCCTCATCGTCACCGGACCGAACATGTCCGGCAAATCGACGTACATGCGGCAGGCGGCGCTCATCACGCTCCTCGCGCAGGTCGGCAGTTTCGTGCCCGCTCGCTCCGCGACCGTCGGCGTCGTCGACGGCATCTACACCCGCGTCGGCGCGCTGGACGAACTCGCGCAGGGCCGCTCGACGTTCATGGTCGAGATGCAAGAGCTCTCGAACATCCTCCACTCGGCCACCGAGGACTCGCTCGTCATCCTCGACGAGGTGGGCCGCGGAACCGCGACCTACGACGGCATCTCCATCGCGTGGGCGGCCACCGAGTACCTCCACAACGAGGTGCGCGCGAAGACGCTGTTCGCCACGCACTACCACGAACTGACGAGCCTCGCGGACCACCTCGACCGCGTCGCCAACGTCCACGTCGCGGCCGACGAGCGCGACGGCGACGTGACGTTCCTCAGAACCGTCGTCGACGGCCCGACCGACCGGAGCTACGGGATTCACGTCGCAGATTTGGCGGGGGTTCCGCGCCCGGTGGTCGACCGCGCCGGCGACGTGCTGGACCGACTCCGCGAGGAGAAGGCAATCGAGGCGAAGGGCTCCGGCACCTCGGAGCCCGTGCAGGCCGTCTTCGACGTGGGGAGCGGCCAGATGAAGGTTGCCGAAGCCGGCGACTCTGGCGGCGACGGCGACGATTCGGATGGCTCCGGCGCGCCCGCGAACGGCGCGACTGGAACGGGTGCGGCCGGCAACGGCTCGGTGGACGCGGCCGCGGCCGTCGAAGGGAGTGCTGAAGCGGACCGCGCCGGGACCGGGTCCGACTCCGAGTCCGAACCCGCGCTGGACCCGGAGACGGAAGCCGTCCTCGACGAACTGCAATCGACCGACGTGAACGACACGTCGCCGCTGGACCTGATGGCGAAGGTGCAGGCGTGGCAGTCGAAACTCGACGGCGGTGACGGCGAATGAGCGACATCAAACAGCTCGACGAGAAGACCATCCAGCGCATCGCCGCCGGCGAGGTGGTCGAGCGACCGGCCTCGGTCGTCAAAGAGCTGTTCGAAAACAGCCTCGACGCGGACGCGACGCGCATCTCCGTGGCCGTCGACGCCGGCGGGGTTGAGGGCGTCCGCATCCGCGACGACGGCGTCGGCATGAGCGAGGACGACCTCGAACTCGCCGTCCGCGAGCACACGACGAGCAAAATCGGCGACATCGAGGACCTCGAAGCCGGCGTCGGCACCCTCGGCTTCCGCGGCGAGGCGCTCCACACCATCGGCGCGGTGTCGCGGCTGACCATCCGGTCGAAGCCCCGCGGCGGCGACGTGGGCACCGAGTTGCAGTACGAGGGCGGCGAGGTCGAGTCGATTCGACCCGCCGGCTGTCCCGAGGGGACGGTCGTCGAGGTCGACGACCTGTTTTACAACACGCCCGCCCGCCGGAAGTTCCTCAAGACGACGGCGACCGAGTTCGACCACGTCAACGCGGTCGTCACCCACTACGCCCTCGCCAACCCCGACGTGGCCGTCTCGCTCGAACACGACGACCGCGAGGTGTTCGCCACCGAGGGCCGCGGCGACCTGCAATCGACCGTGCTCTCGGTGTACGGCCGCGAGGTCGCGGAGTCGATGGTCCCCGTGGACCACGACGCCCCCGGCGTCTCCGTCTCGGGGCTCGTGAGCCACCCCGAGACGACCCGGAGCACCCGCGACTACCTCTCGACGTTCGTCAACGACCGCTACGTCACCGACCGCGTGCTCCGCGAGGCCGTCCTCGACGCCTACGGCGGCCAACTCGACGCCGACCGCTACCCCTTCGCGGTGCTGTTCGTCGAGGTCGCGCCCGACGCCGTGGACGTGAACGTCCACCCGCGGAAGATGGAGGTCCGCTGGGACGACGAGGCGGGCGTCAAGCGCGAGGTGACCGAGGCGGTCGAAGACGCCCTGCTGAGTCACGGTCTCGTCCGGTCGTCGGCCCCGCGGGGCCGGTCGAAAGCCGACGAAGCGGCCATCGAACCCGGTTCGACGGACGGTGACGACGCGGCCCAACTGGACCCCCACGAGGTCCGGGAGTCGGATTCGGACGGCGAAACAGACGACGCGGAGTCCACGTCGGCACGGGACGTGCAGTCGGCGCGGGAGGCTCGGGAGTCGCGCGCGGCCCGCGAGTCGGGCGCTCGGGCGAACTCGGGTGCGACCGCGACCCGCGACGCCGACCCGGACACCACGCCTGCAACTGAACACAACGCGGGCGGCGACGCGGACAGTCCGACCGGCGCCGACGACTCGTCCGGTTCGACCGCGGAGACGCCCGCGGATTCGTCCGGCCCGACCGAGGCGCCGGCATCGACACCGCCGACGCCGCCCCGCGAGTACGACCTCGCGCCGGGGCCGGAAACGACAGAGCAGTCGTCGCTTTCGACCGACGACGGGGGCGAATCGGAGGCAGCGCCGGACGCGGCGTCGTCGGCCGCATCGGCGGCGGCCGAAAACGCGTCCCGAAGCCCTCCCTCGCGCATCGCCGCGCCGACGACCCAGCGCGACCTCTCGGGCGAGGAAGCGGACCTCTCGCCCGAGTTCGACTCGCTTCCGTCGATGCGAATCATCGGCCAACTCGCGGACACCTACATCGTCGCCGAGACCGACGAGGGGCTGGTGCTCATCGACCAGCACGCCGCCGACGAGCGCGTGAACTACGAGCGCCTGAAGGGAGAGGTCGAAGGCGACACGCCGACGCAGGCGCTGGCCGAGTCGGTCGAACTCGAACTCACCGCGCGCGAGGCGGCGCTGTTCGAGGAGTACCGCGAGGCGCTGGCGCAGGTGGGCTTCCACGCCGGGCGGACCGGCGAGCGGACCGTCTCGGTGCGGACCGTGCCGGCGGTGTTCGACGCCGCGCTCGACCCCGGCCTGCTCCGCGACGCGCTGACGGCGTTCGTCCGCGAGGAGGCCGACGGGGGCCGGAAGACCATCGACGCCGTCGCCGACGAACTGCTGTCCGACCTCGCGTGTTACCCCTCGATTACGGGCAACACGTCGCTCCGGGAGGGCTCCGTGCTCGACCTGCTCGCGGCGCTCGACGACTGCGAGAACCCCTACGCCTGCCCGCACGGCCGCCCGGTTATCGTCGAGTTCGACCGCGACGAAATCGGCTCGCGCTTCGAGCGCGACTACCCCGGCCACGGCGGGCGGCGACGCGAGGAGTAGCCGGCGCGGGTCGGCTGGTTCGGTCGCCCCGCCCATCACCCGCTCCCGGTTCTCGGAACCGATAGCCGCGGCGAGGATTCAAGTTCGGGGACCGAGACGGTAGGGGCGATGAACCCGCTGGTCGTTCTGGGCATCTGCTTCGGGCCGCTGGTGCTCGTCGTCTCGTATCTCTTCACCGCGGCGACGGGGCCGAGCGTGCCGCCGTGGGCCGACGCGGTCGGGCAGGCGATTCGGCTCTACGGGACGGCGGCCGCCGTCATCGTCGGCCCGCTGGCGCTCTACGCCGACCGACTGGACCTCGCCCGCGAGGGCGACTGGGTTCCCTCGCCCGTGTACTACCTGATTGCGGTTCCGTTCCTGAGCATCCCTATCGCGTTCATCTATCTCGTCCGGCGGCTGACGGCCGCGTGACCCGGCCGGAAGGGCGACCGAATCGACCGCGGGCGCGAACCTCGTCGGCAACGCCGGAGGTTTATATCGCGCCCGCGAACGGCCGTCCATGACAGCACTCGTGACCTTCGGCGAGACGATGCTTCGGCTGTCGCCGCCGCGTGGCGAGCGACTCGAAACCGCCCGCGAACTCGAAGTGCAGGCGGGCGGTGCGGAGTCGAACGTCGCCGTCGCCGCCACCCGACTCGGTCGAGACGCCGCGTGGTTCTCGAAGCTCCCGGACTCGCCGCTCGGCCGGCGAATCGTCAGCGAACTCCGGAGCCACGGCGTCAACACCGACGGCGTCGTCTGGACCGATGACGCCGACGCCCGACAGGGCGTCTACTACCTCGAACACGGGGCGGCTCCCCGGCCGACGAACGTCGTCTACGACCGCGCCGACGCGGCCGTGACGACGCTGGAGACGGGCGAGTTCGGCCTCGACGCCGTCCGCGACGCCGAGGTGTGTTTCACGAGCGGCATCACGCCCGCGCTCTCCGAGACGCTCTCCGAGACCACCGCCGACGTGCTCGAAGCGGCGCAGGACGCCGGGACGACGACCGCGTTCGACCTGAACTACCGGACGAAGCTCTGGTCGCCCGACGAGGCGGCCGAGACGTACCGCGACCTGCTCGACTCGGTTGACCTGCTTTTCGCCGCCGAGCGCGACGCGGCGACCGTCCTCGGGCGCGACGGCGACGCCGAGTCCGTCGCCCGCGGGCTCGCCGGGGACTACGACATCGAAACCGTCGTCGTCACCCGCGGCGAGGAAGGGTCGCTCGCGGTGTCCGACGGCGCGGTGTCCGAACAGGGCGTCTACGAGGCGGAGACGTACGACGCAATCGGCACGGGCGACGCCTTCGTCGGCGGCTATCTCGCCAAACACCTCGACGGCGGGAGCGTGGCCGAGTCGCTGGAGTGGGCCTCGGCGACGGCGTCGTTCAAGCGGACCGTCGAGGGCGACATCGCCGTCGTCAACCCCGAGGACATCGAGCGCGTCGTCGCCGACGAGGGCGACGGCATCTCGCGGTAGCGCGCCGACTCGTCAGCGAAATCGGACGACTGGCCGACGATAACGATTTTCCGTCACAATCGAAGGGTCAGATTCAAACCCGCCACGAAGATAACCGATTTCGGTAATGGCAACACTCTCGTTCGAACCGCTGACGTACGACGACATCCCGGACGGCGAGCGCCCGTCGCTCTCGCAGGCGCTCGTCCCCGTCGTCGGGATGCTCGTCTTTCTGAGCGTCGGCGTCATCTGGCTCGGACTCGACCCGCAGTTGCCGCTCCTGTGGGGAATCATCCTCACCGGGGCGGTGGGTCGCTACTGGCTGGGGCTGCCGTGGGACCGGCTCTCGGCGGGCATCCGCGACGGCATCAACATGGGGCTGTCGGCGCTTCTCATCCTGCTCGTCGTCTACATGCTCATCTCGACGTGGACCGCCGCGGGGACGATTCCCGCGCTCATCTACTACGGCCTCGACTTCCTGTCGCCGGCGGTGTTCCTCCCCGTGGCGACGCTGCTTTCGGCCGTGGTCACCTTCGCCATCGGGTCGTCGTGGACGACCGCCGCGACGCTGGGCGTCGCCTTCATCGGCATCGGCTCTGGGTTGGGAATGCCCGACGCGATGACCGCCGGCGCGGTCCTGACGGGGGCGTACACCGGCGACAAGGTGTCGCCGTTCTCCGACACGACGAACCTCGCGGCCGCCGTCACGAACACCGAACTCCTGACCCACGTCCGGACGATGCGCGTCGGGACGACTATCGCGCTCGTCATCTCGCTCGCGGCCTACGCCGCCCTCGGCCTCACGGCGAGCGGAAACATCCCGGCCGGGCGCGTCGCCGAGATGCAGGCGGCCATCGCCGGGACGTACGCCGTGACGCCGCTGGTGTTCGCGCCGCTCGTCGTGACGTTCGTCCTCGCGCTCCGGGGCTACCCCGCCCTGCCGTCTATCGTCGCGGGCGTGGTCGCCGGGACGCTCACCCAACTGTTCGTCCAAGGCCCCGTCGCGGTCGATACCTTCGTCGGCGCGTGGAACGTCGCCTTCGCGGGCACCGCGCCCTCGACGGGCGTCGAGACGGTCGATTCGCTGCTCGCCTCCGACGGTCTGCTCGGGTCTGCGTGGACGATGACGGTCATCCTCGCGTCGCTGTCGCTCGGCGGGATTCTCGAACGGACCGGCTGTATCGCCGTCCTCGCACACCACCTCCGTCGGGTGCTCACCTCGGTCGCCTCGCTGACGGTCGGGACGGCCGCCTCGTCGCTAGCGATGAACGCCATCGCGGCCGACCAGTACATGAGCATCGTCGTGCCCGGCATGAGCTTCCGCGGTCTCTACGACGACTTCGACCTCGAAAGCCGGAACCTCTCGCGGGCCATCGAGTCCGCGGGGACGACCACGAGCGCGCTCATCCCGTGGGGGACCGGCGGCGCGTACATGGCCGACGTGCTCGGCGTCCCGACGCTCCAGTACGCGCCCTACTACTTCCTCGGCTTCCTCTCGCCGCTCATCCTCGTGGCGATGGGGCTGTCGGGGTGGCGAGTCACGGAACAGGGCTCCGACACCGACGCCGGTCTCCGCGGCGCGGTCGCGTCCTTCGGCGACGACGACTGAGCGAGCGCCGAGGTGCGCGGGCGACGACCCGCCGGCGGCGACCTCCCCGGGCGACCTCCGGCGGCGACCCACCGACGACGACCCCCCGCGGTCGCCGGGCGACCGGCAGGCGTATTTCCGTTCGTCCAGTAGCCGCGGACATGGAGGTCACGACGGCCGGCCGATTTCGGGTCTATCGCAGTCCGCGCGACGGAGACGAACTCCTCTTGCTCGAACTCCCCGACGAGCGCGTCGACTGGACCGACCCGGCCGTCGAGACCGACGCCGACGACGCCTACTCTCCGACCTACGTCCCGCGAACGGGCTACGACGGTGACCTCGCAGCGCGCGTGTCGGCGCTCGAACCCGGCAACGAAATCGAGGCCACGCTGCGCTGGGACGACGGCGACCCGCGGTTCGAGGAACTGTCGGTCCGCGACCGGACCCGGTTCCGGTTCGTCGGGGCCGCGACGGGGCTGTTCGAGGCCGCCCGCGAGACGTGGCGGGCGACCGGCGACGGCGAGGCCATCGGGTCGCGCGTCACCTACGGGACCGACGGCGACCCCAACGCCGTGCTCTACGTCTTCGCGAAACAGCCCGGCGCGCGCGACCTGTTCGACGAGTTCGGCGACGGCGTCGTCCCCGTGGACCCGCTTTTGGACCGCCTCGACGACGAGACCGACGCGCCGGACGCGCCCCGCGAGGTGTTCGTCCTGCGCCCCCTCGACGAGGAGTTCGTCCTCGTCGCCATCGCGCTCGACCGCGAAGGGCTGTTCGCGCGGACGATGCGCGACACCTACTGCTGACGCCGCAGCGTCGCGGGCGGCGACGCCGACCCGCCGCGGTCCACTCGGTCACTCGTCGCCGTCGCCGTCGCTCGACGCGCGGGAACCGCACTCCGAACACCGGTAGACGGTTCGCCAGCCGCCGCCGGTGACGAACCGCCGTCGAAACGAGTGTCTCGCGCCGCAGTCGTCGCAGACCGTCGGCGGTCCGGCCGGGTCGGGAGCGTCGCGCATACGCCGAATCGTGGCGGCTGCGACCTAAATCTCACCGCCGACCGATACCGACGGGAGGGCGGCCGGTCGAGTTCGAAGGGCTCGGCAGAAAAGCCGGGCGACGAGGCGCGTCAGTCCTCTTGGGTCCAGCGCTGGTAGACCGCGGAGCCGCCGAGGACGGCGAAGACGAGCGAGCCGAGACCGGGCGCGCCGACGGCCGAGATGACGGGGACGCCGACGGCGACGGCAATCATGAGGACGATGCCGAGCGCGGCGAGGGCGGCGTAGTACTCGCTCCACGAGAGTTCGCCCTCGGGGACGACCTCCATGTAGACCGTCACGTCGCCCGCCTCGGCCAGCGAGACGACTTTCGACTCCTCGTCGTAGTTCACGATGTCCAGTTCAGCGAGTTTCGGGATGTGGGTCTGTTGCAGCGAGACGTAGGCGCTCTGCCGGATGTTCCGCGGGGGCGGCGACTCCCCGGTCTCGGCTTCCGCGATGCGCTCCGAGAGTTCGCGGAGCGTCAGGTCGCCGTCTTGGAGGTACTCGATGGCCATCCGACGGCGGTCGTTACTCAGTACCTCGTGAATACGCGTCTCGGAGAGTCCGGGTTCGGATGTTGTCGCCATACGAGGATTCGATCGGTTTGTGACTGGTCGCTTCTCCTATATCAACGGTTCGCCTCCGGTATCGAAATCAAAAACGTCGACCGCGACCGAATCACCCGACAGGACTCCCGTCACCCGCGTTTCGGGGCGGATTGGCGACAGCTGTCAGCCGGGCGTCGGCCACAAGAACCATCTACTGTGAGATTCGCACGACCCGCGACCCCCGAGCGTCGACGACTCGGTGCTGCGAGCGACGACGTTACGGGCATCGTCGAGGCTGAGGACGGACCGCGGCGCGCCGCCCAGCGCGCGAGAGGTCGGGCCGCGCGTCGGCGTCCCCTCAGTCGTCGTCAGAGACGGTCCCGGCCGACGACCCGTCCGGCGACCCGCCGAGCACATTCTCCCGGAGGTCGGATTCGATGGCCTCCAGCGACCGCCCCTTCGTCTCGGGGACGAACCGATAGGTGAACGCGAGCGCGACGGCGCTCAGCGCCGCGAACACCCAGAACGTCCCCGCGGTCGTGATTTCTGCGACCATGACGGGGAAGGCGAGCGATACCGCGAGGTTCGCCACCCAGTTGAACACCGTGACGACGCCCATGGCCGTCCCGCGGACCTTCAGCGGGTAAATCTCGGAGATGAGAAGCCAGAACACCGGGCCGAGACCGACGGCGAAGAAGGCCACGTAGAGCATGAGGCTCCCGGTGGCGACCGTGCCGACGAAGCCCGAAAAGCCCGGCAGGTAGAACGCCGCGCCGAGCGCGACGAGCGTGAGCGTCATCCCCGCGAGGCCGACCGAAAGCAGCGGGCGGCGGCCCCGACGGTCGATGAGAACGACCGCGACGACGGTCATGACGACGTTGACGACGCCGATGCCGACCGTGGCGAGGATGGACGCCGAGGACTCGAAGCCGGTCGATTCGAGAATCGTCGGCGCGTAGTAGATGACCGTGTTGATGCCGGTGACCTGCTGGAGGACGGCGAGGCCGACGCCGACGACGAGCGCCGGGCGCATCCACGGTTCGAGGAGGTCGAGCAGGCCGCCGTCTTCCGCCTCGATGGTCTCGTTAATCTCTGCGAGTTCGGCCCGAATCTGGTCGTCGGTGCGGGTCCGCGAGAGCACGTCGCGGGCCTTCGACTCCCGGTCGTGTTCGACCAGCCAGCGGGGGCTCTCGGGCATGAACACCATCCCGGCCGCGAGGATGACCGCGGGCACCATGCCGGTGCCGAGCATCCAGCGCCACTGCCCGCCGTCGGCGAAGGCGTAGTTGACGAAGTACGACGAGAGGATGCCGACCGTGACCGCGAGTTGGTTCAGCGAGACCAGCGAACCGCGAATCTTCGGCGGCGCGATTTCGGAGAGATACAGGGGGCCGACGATGGAGGCGAAGCCGATGGCGACGCCGTCGATGAGTCGCCCGACGACGAGCACCTCGACGGTCGGCGCGATAGCCATCACCAGCGAGCCGACGAAGAAGACGACGGCGCTGACGAGGATGAGCCGCCTGCGCCCCCATCGGTCTGCGAGGTAGCCGCCGAGCGCCGCGCCGAGTGCCGCGCCCGCCAGCGCGCCGCTGACGACGATGCCCTCCACCAGCGGCGTCATCGTGAACGCGTCTCTGATGTAGAGGAACGCGCCCGAGATGATGCCCGTGTCGAACCCGAACAGCAGTCCGTTGAGGGCGGCGAGCGCGGCCGTCACGTAGACGAACCGGTTTCGACCGTCCGCCTCGGGTGCGTCAGTATCGACTGTCATAAATTGTACTCGTTCGTTATGTATTCGGTTCTGAGTTAGAAAATTTACGACGTATTATCAACAGACAAAAATTAACATATTCGATTCGATGAGACGTATACGACGCCGGAGTCAGCCGTTTTCTCGGACGGGTTCTAACTCTGACACCCGATACTGTTAGATTAAAAACTCAAACAGACCCGATTTAGAAACAAATTTGTAATCTGATAAGATACGACGAGAAGACTCAACAGGCCGCGGCGACGACATCGGACGATGAGCGACGCCGTCCCCATCGTCATCTACACGCGCACGGAGTGTCACCTCTGCGACGAGGCCGAAGCGACCGTTCGCGAGGTCGCAGACGAGGTGGATGTCACGGTCGATATCGACCTCGTGAACGTCGACAGCGACGAGGAACTCCGCGAGAAGTACGGGGAGCGCGTGCCCTACGTCTACGTCGACGGCCGACCGGCGTTCAAGTTCCGCGTCGACGCCGACCGACTCGGGGAGAAGCTGACCGCGGCGCGGGAGTGAGCGACGCACAGTCGTCGTCGGGTGCGGTCCACCCGACGCCGGGGTCGCGCGCTTCAGGCGGGCGTACGCCTATGGCCTCGGCGCGCCTGTTGATACGCATGGAAGCTGACAGACGACTCCTCCGCGAGGCGCGGGAGCGACTCGACGGGTGGACGTACACGGCCCGCGACCGGGCGTACCGCGAGCTGTTCGCCGGTGACGACGCCGCCGTCACGGCCGAGGAGCGGCAGCTTCTCGACGAGGTGGACGCGGAACTCGCGGGCGACGGCGACGACGGGCTCTGGGGGACGGACGAGTACGCCGTCGTCATGGGCCATCCGAAGAACCACCCGATTTCGGTCGTCTGCACCCGCCACCCGGAGATTCCGTCGTCGTGGTCGCGGGGCGGCGAGAGCCTGACCGAGCCGGAGCGCGAGCAGTTCAACGACCTCCTGTGGGACTACTGCGAGCGCGTCCGCCGGTACGTCCAAGACGAGGTCAACGAGTTCGTCGGCGTCGCGGGCGTCCCCGAGGAGTAGCCGGCGTCGCGGCGGCCGACCCCCGGCGTCGAAACGGTTCCGAGAGCCCCGACGCCCCGCGTTCGCCCCGATTCCGACGGTGTGAGAACGAGTCCCGCATTCAAGCCCGCGGAGACCCTATCGGTCGACCATGAGCGATACTGAGACACTGGACGCCATCCGTGAGTTCGAACACGACGGAACCACGTACAAGATGGCGGACCTGACCGTACTCGAAGAACAGGGCCTCTGCGAACTCGACAGGCTCCCGGTGAGCATCCGCATCCTCCTGGAGTCCGTACTGCGAAACGTCGACGGCGACATCGTCACCGAGGAGGACGTGCGAAACGCCGCCTCGTGGGAGCCGGACGTGCCGAACGTCGAAGTCCCGTTCACGCCGTCTCGCGTCGTGTTGCAGGACCTGACTGGCGTGCCCGCCGTCGTCGACCTCGCGGCGCTCCGGTCGGCCGCCGACCGCGCCGGCGAGGACCCGAAACTCGTCGAGCCCGAAGTTCCCTGTGACCTCGTCATCGACCACAGCGTGCAGGTGGACTTCTTCGGCTCGCCCGACGCCTACGAGAAGAACGTCGAACTGGAGTACGAGCGCAACGCCGAGCGCTACAAGGCGCTCAAGTGGGCGCAGAACGCCTTCGACAACTTCAGCGTCGTCCCGCCGGGCACGGGCATCGTCCACCAGGTGAACCTCGAACACCTCGGGCGGGTCGTCCACGACCGCGAGTGGCGCGGCGACCGCTGGCTCCTCCCCGACACGCTCGTCGGCACCGACAGCCACACGCCGATGATAGGCGGCATCGGCGTCGTCGGCTGGGGCGTCGGCGGCATCGAGGCCGAGGCGGCGATGCTCGGCCAGCCCATCACGATGAAGCTCCCCGAGGTCGTCGGCGTCAGACTCGACGGCGAACTCCCCGAGGGCGCGACCGCGACCGACCTCGTGTTACACGTCACCGAACAGCTCCGCGAGGTCGGCGTCGTCGACCGGTTCGTCGAGTTCTTCGGCCCCGGCGTGGGGAACTTGTCTGTCCCCGACCGGGCGACCATCTCCAACATGGCCCCCGAACAGGGGTCGACCATCAGCGTCTTCCCGGTCGACGAGGCGACGCTGGACTACCTCGAACTCACGGGCCGCGAGCCCGAACACATCGAACTCGTCCGCGAGTACCTCGAATCGCAGGGCCTCTTCGGCGAGCAACACCCCGAGTACACGGAGACGGTCGACGTGGACCTCTCGGCGGTCGAACCGAGCCTCGCCGGGCCGAAGCGCCCGCAGGACCGCGTCGCCATGGGCGACATGAAGACGCACTTCCGAAACCTGCTCTACGGCGAGTTCGAGGACGATGTCGCCGACGTGGACGAGGAGGCCATCGTCCGCTGGCTCGGCGAGGGCGGGGGCGGAGGCGACGACGGCGAACTCGCGGGCGACGGCGGGACGCTGACCGAGACGCCCGAGGCGGCCCCGGAAGAACCCGACCTCGGTGAGCTGACGAAACGCGTCGAAGTCGACCTCGGCGGCGAGACGGTCGAAATCGGCCACGGGAGCGTCGTCGTCAGCGCCATCACCTCCTGTACGAACACCTCGAACCCGTCGGTCATGGTCGCCGCGGGCCTCCTCGCGCGCAACGCGCTGGAGAAGGGCCTCGACGTGCCCGAGTACGTGAAGACGAGCCTCGCGCCGGGGAGCCGCGTCGTCACGGAGTACCTGAAGAAGGCCGGCCTGCTCCCCCATCTCGAAGCGCTCGGCTACGACGTGGTCGGCTACGGCTGTACCACCTGCATCGGCAACGCCGGACCGCTCCCGGAACCCATCGAGAACGCCATCGACGAACACGGGCTGTGGACGACGAGCGTCCTCAGCGGCAACCGCAACTTCGAGGCGCGCATCCACCCGAAGATTCGCGCGAACTACCTCGCCAGTCCGCCGCTGGTCGTCGCTTACGGCCTCGCCGGGCGGATGGACATCGACCTCGAAACCGACCCGCTCGGCACCGACGACGAGGGCAACGCGGTCTACCTCGCGGACATCTGGCCGGACGCCGACGAGATACGAGAGACCATCCACGACAGCGTCGACCCGTCGATGTTCCGCGAGAAGTACGCCGAGGTGTTCGAGGGCGACGAGCGCTGGGAGGCGCTCGAAGCGCCGACCGGCGACGTGTACGACTGGGACGACGAGTCGACCTACATCCGCGAGCCGCCGTTCTTCACGGACTTCCCGCTGGAGAAACCCGGCGTCTCCGACATCGAGGACGCCCGCTGTCTCCTGACGCTCGGCGACACGGTGACGACCGACCACATCAGCCCGGCCGGACCGTTCGGGTCGAAGCTCCCGGCCGGCCAGTGGCTCGTGGACCACGGCGTCGATCCCGTGGACTTCAACACCTACGGCTCCCGCCGCGGCAACCACGAGGTGATGATGCGCGGGACGTTCGCCAACGTCCGCATCGAAAACCAGATGCTCGACGACGTGGAGGGCGGCTACACGATTCACCACCCGACGGGCGAGGAGACGACCGTCTTCGAGGCCAGCCAGCGCTACCGCGAGGAGGGGACCCCGCTCGTCGTCCTCTCGGGCGTCGAGTTCGGGACCGGCTCCAGCCGCGACTGGGCGGCGAAGGGCACCGACCTCCTCGGCGTGCGCGCGACCATCGCCGAGAGCTACGAGCGCATCTACCGCGACAACCTCGTCGGCATGGGCGTCCTCCCGCTCCAGTTCGAAGACGGCGATTCGTGGGAGTCGCTCGGCCTCGACGGCTCCGAGCAGTTCGACATCCGCGGCCTCGACGACGGCCTCGACGTCAACGACGAACTGACCGTCGTCGCCACGAAAGACGACGGGACCGAAATCGAGTTCGACGTGACCGCGCAGGTCGGCACGCCCGCCGCGGTGACGTACGTCGAACACGGCGGCATCCTCCACTACGTGCTCCGTCGGCTCCTGACCGAGAACTGACGCCGGGAGGCAGTCAGCGGACTGCATCGGGGGGCCGAATCGGGGAACTGAGTCGGGGTACCACCCCGACCGCGTTCGACCCACGCGTCGGACTCGCGGAGCGTCACGAGTCACCGAAGACGCGTAGATTCATCACCCGTGGCGTGCTACATTATAGCATGGCAACCGTGACACCCTCGGTCCGCCCGACGTGGACGGACCTCGCGCGTCGCGGGCTGGCGACCGCGGCGGTCGCGAGCGTCGCGAACGCGCTCTTGTTGACGCTCGTCCTCGGAACGGGGCTCGTCGAGCCGTTCGCACCGCTTTCGTACCCGCCGGTCGTGTTCCTCTCGGCCGCCGGCGCGGTCGCGGCGACGCTCGTCTACGGACTGCTCACGGGCCGCGTCACCGACGCGGACCGGACGTTTTTCAGGGTCGCTGTCGCGGTGCTCGTGGCGTCGTTCCTCCCCGACATCGGGCTCCTGTACGTCGACCCCGGAGCGACCGTGCCGGGCGTCCTCGTGTTGATGGTGATGCACGTCGTCGTCGCGGCGGTCTGCGTGGCGTCGCTCACCGAACTCGGGTGGGGCGTCCCGAAGGGGAATCGACCGGACGGGCCCGAGGAGTGACCGCGTGACCGCCGTGCGACCTCTGTTTAGGATGCCCTAAAAACCGAAGACACTATGTTGTTTTAGGTTGGCCTAAATGGTATGGCCGACAAGGAGTCGCACCGGTCGTCGAGACCGAACCGACACGGCGCGCTCGCGTGCGGCGGCGGAACCGTCGCGGGTGAGTGTTGACCATGCGCGAGTGCCTCGGCGTCGAACCCGCCGGTCCGAGTGTACTGTCGCGGTCGGACGCGCCGGATGTTCGGAGGTGCAGACGTGGTTGCTGACTGCGCCGCGGGCGTCCGAGACGCGCTTGACCGCGTCGCGAGCGAGCGCGAACAGGTGCTGGCGAAGCGACGGGCCGTCGAGCGGTTCGAACGCCGCGTGCGAAAGCTCGCCGCGCAGTCGGCGCGCCCCCCGGCCGGGACCACCCGGGCGACCGCGTGCGGGGCCGCGTCGGTGGCGGCGGCGACCCGACGAGACGACGCCGCCGACGAGGGTCGACGGCGGGTCCGCGAGCTGTTCGCGGAGACGATACGCCCGCACAGCGTCTCCGACGTGAGCGAATCCGAACCGCTCGCGGTGACGATACGCGAGGAGTTCGGCCCGGAGGTCGCGACGGCGCTCTCCCCGGACGCCGGGAGCCGGTTCACGCCGGCGGTCAAAGAGGCGGTCGTGTCGGCGGCGACGGAGCGACAGCGAGGTCTCGACGGGATGTGCCGGGCGCTCGACGGCGAAGAGCGGTCGCTTCGGGCGGCGCTCGCCGTGCTGGACGAGTGCGAAGACTGGGTGGCACGGGCGGACGAGACGCCGCTTTCGGAGCTGGGGTTCGACGCCCTCCGGCGGCGTCACGAGACGCTCGCCGGCCACCGCGAGGCGTGCGACCGACTGGTCCGCGAGCGACAGCGACACCTCAACGGGGCGACCCACCACACCGCGGCGGTCGAAGTTGACCACCGATTTCTCGCGACGTACCTCTACGAGGACCGCGCGACCGACTACCCGGTCTTGGCGGCCGCGACCCGCGTGGACGACAGCTGCGCGGACTGTCAGCGAGCCGTGCGCGACCACCTCGTCCGCCGCGTATGATCGGCGCGCCGCAGTATCTCCTCACGCTGTACATCGCCGAGCGGGAGGACGACGAGGAGTCACCGATTTCGCCGGGGTACGTCGCCGACGCGCTCGACCGCTCGCCGCCCGCGGCGACAGAGCGCCTCCAGAACCTCGATGCCAAGGGACTCGTGGACTACGAGCCCTACGAGGGCGCGACGCTCACTGCGGAGGGGCGCGACGCCGCCGCGGACCTCTACGACACCTACCAAATCCTCTCGCGGTTCTGCCGGGACGTGCTCGGCGTCAACGACCACGAAGGCGAGGCGATGCAACTAGTCGGAAACGTCAGCCCGACGGTCGCCGAGCGCCTCTCGGCGACGCTGCTTCGCGGCGACGGCGACCGCGACGGAGCGCGTCAGGCGGCTGGGTCGGAATCGACGTCGTCCCCGGACAACCCCGCGAGCTGAACGCATCGGCGTAAATCCGAACGAGCCTTGATGCTTGTCAACAAATAGCACTAATTTGTCGCGACGGAACCGTACCCTTTTTGTTTTAGGTTTCCCTAAAGCATCGCAATGGCCGCTGGTACGCAGTCGAACTCTGAATCCGTGTCGGAGCCCGACCGACCCGACTCCCCCGAGATATCCGTCTGCAAGGGTGGACCGGGGAAGTCGGTGTTCATGGAGTCGGGCAACAGCGACGGCTGGATTTCGAGCGACGTGACTATCGACGTGACGCGATAGTCCCGCTCGAACGGGCGCGCTCGGGACGCGAGCGCGACGAGTACGGGAGCTACGCGTCGCGGGAATCACCGCGGGAAAAAGCGTCGAACGTCGGAACGAAAACGGCGTCCTCCGACGCGTCGGCGGCGGCGCTTACTGAACGAGCGTGTCGTCTTCGAGGTAGTGGTCGATGACGTGGGCGTGTTCTTCGATTTCGATGAGTTGCTCGCGGAGCATGTGCGCCGTCGCGTGGTCCCCGAGACCCGCGGCGAGTTCGATGTGTTCGCGGTAGCTCTCGATGATGTCGCCGTACATTTCGAGGTCGTTCGACAGCGAGGTGCGGATGTCGTAGACGTCCTCGTCTTCGGGCTCGACCGTCGCGGCCTCGCTCAGCGCGGGCATGCTGGCGTGGGGGACGCCGCCGATGGACTGGAGGCGCTCCGCGATTTCGTCGGCGGCCTCCTCGACTTCCTCGTAGGCCTCCTGGAGGAACTCGTGGATGCGGAGGTGCTCGGCACCTTCGACGTTCCAGTGGTGCTTGTGGAGCTGGTGGTAGAGGACGTACGCGTCCGCGAGGTCGGTGTTCAGCGCTTCGATAATCTGCTCGGCTTTCTCGGTGTCGAGTCGAACCGGGTTGTCGCCGACGCTGCCTGCTTCCTTGAGGACTGACTTCTGTGTGCTCATCTCGACTGGTAGTTGGGACTGCGAGCACTTAATACTTATCCGAGAACGAACAATTTTTCGTGTGGCCTAAAATCTCGTTTGTCGATATCTGATTATCGCTTCTAAAACGGCGACTAAAGCGTGTGAAGTGGCAGCACGGACTCGGTCGGGACGGCCGTGAGGTGGCGACCGTGTCGCAGTAACTATCATATTCATTACGATACTGTCCGTCGGCCGGGGGCTGCCTCGTGGGAGCCTGTCAGAAGGGGGGCGCACTCGCACGCTGGCGCGGTCACCGCGAACGGAGTCCCAGTCTCGCGGGACCGTTCCGCCCTCGTCGCGCACCGCGAGCGCGACGGCGTCGGATGCGCTCAGGCGTGCGATCAACACCCTTTTGCGCGGTGCCGTCGAGCGAATAGCCGTGTTCCGACCTGTGTTCAGCCCGGCCGACGACTCGCCGGCGCGCGGCGTCACCGACCGCGCGCGGAGTGAGTGACGTGTTCGTCGACGCCCTCCGGTACCCGTTCGCGGACCGGGCGCGAGTGGACGGCACCGCGACGTGTCTCGTCGCGCTGCTGGTCGGTGGGACGCTCCTCCGACTCGCAGCGCGACTGTGGCCAGACCTCACGTTTCTGGCCCCGGCGCTCGCCGCGGTCGTCCCCCTCGTCGTCTTCCTCGGCCTCGTCGGCGGCGTGCTCGCCGGCGACGGCTTTCCCCCGCTGGCGACGACCGAGACGCTCAGACTCGCCGGGCGAGTGGTCGGCGTCGCCGCCGTCTACCTCCTCCCGGCCGCGGTCACCGTCGTCGCCGTCGGCTACGTGACCGCGACCGGCTCGATTCCGGCCGTGCTGACCGGCGTGACGACGGCGATGCTCGCGACCGTCGCGCTGCTCGTCACGGTCGTCTGCGCGTATCTCTTTCCGGCCGCGACCGCCGTGAGCGTTCACGAGGGACTCCGCGCGGGGCTCCGTCGAGACGCCCTTCGCGGGGCGGCCTCGGGGACGTACTTCTTCGCGTGGGTGGGCGCGGCCGTCCTCGTCGTCCTCGCGTGGAGCGCGCTCGCGGCGACGATTTCGCGGAGCGTCGCCGCCCTCCTGGCGCTCGGCTGGTGTGCGTACGCTCACGTCGCCGCCGCGGCGCTCGTCGCCGAAGGCGTCGGCCGGACCACCCCCTGGTGAGAAGAGAAACGGCGCGGGGTCGAACGACCGAAAAAGACGGGGCGGTTAGCCGAGGTCGATCTGCTGTGCGGCTTCTTCCATCGACCGATTGTGGAGCGCTTCGCCCGTCCTGCCGTCGAAGAGGTGGATCGCCTCCTCCGGAATCTGCGCGACGACCGTCTCGCCCGGACTGATTCGCGTGAGGCCGTCCGTGGTCGCGACCAGCGTCTCTGCGGTCTCGGGGTCCGCGTCGGGCTCGAAATACAGGTACAGCGTGTTCTCGTCGCCCATCGGCTCGACGACGTCGACCGTCATCTCGAAGTCGTGGTCGCCGCTCGCGGCCTCGACGAGTTCGACGGACTCGGGTCGAATCCCGAGGACGAGGTCGGTCACGTCGCCGATGTCGTCGCGTATCTCCGCGCCGACCGGGTACTCGAAGGAGTCACCGACCAGGCGGTCGCCCTCGCGAGTCACGTCGAAGAAGTTCATCGACGGCTCGCCGAGGAAGCTCGCGACGAACTGGTTTGCGGGCTCGTGGTAACACTCCAGCGGCGTCGCAATCTGCTGGAGCTCCCCGCCGTCGAGGATGGCGATGCGGTCGCCCATCGTCATCGCTTCCGTCTGGTCGTGGGTGACGTAGACGGTCGTGACGCCGAGGTCGTCTTGGAGCCGCTGGAGCTCAGTCCGCATCTGCGCGCGGAGCTTCGCGTCCAGGTTGCTGAGCGGTTCGTCCATCAGGAACACCTCGGGGTCGCGCACGATGGCGCGACCGAGTGCGACGCGCTGCTGTTGGCCGCCCGAGAGGTCGCTCGGCTTCCGGTCCAACAGGCTCGGGATGTCGAGCAGGTCGGCCGTCTCCGAGACCATTCGACCGATTTCGTCGTCCGGGAGGTCGGTCGATTCCTCCAGACCGAACGACATGTTCTGGCGGACGGTCATGTGCGGGTACAGCGCGTACGACTGGAACACCATCGCGATGTCGCGGTCCTGAGAGGCCACGTCGTTGATGACGCGGTCGCCGAGCGAAATCGTGCCCGACGTAATCGTCTCCAGGCCCGCAATCATCCGGAGCGTCGTCGACTTGCCGCAGCCCGACGGACCGACGACGACGAGGAACTCCCCGTCGTCAATCGACATCGAGATGTCGTCGACAGCGACGATTTCGTCGTCGCCGTCCTGGAACGTCTTCGTTATCGAATCGAGTTCAAGCGTTGCCATATCTCTGAGTAGGTATCGTTGGTGAGCTGTCGGTTCCGCGCCGCGCCGGGAGTCGCCGCCGGTGGCCGCGGTCGCCGTGCGAGACGGTCTCGACGGCGGTCGCGTCGCCGTGACGACGCGTCACGCCGCCACCCCCTCGGCGAACTCGTCGCCGAAGAAGATGTACACCGCGAGCGTCGGGAGCGCCGCGAAGAACGCCCCGGCCATCCGGAGCGCGAAGTCCTGTCCCTCGAGCGAGGTGCCGAGCCCCGCGAGAATCAACACGACGGGGGCCGCCGGACTCGACTCCGTCGAGACGAGCACCAGCGTGAACAGGAGGTCGTTCCAAATCTGGGTGAACTGGTAGATGAGGACCACGGCGAACATCGGTCCCGAAAGCGGGAAGACGATCCGCCGGTACACCCGCCGGAGCGTCGCCCCGTCGAGGCGCGCGGACTCGATCATCTCCTCGCTCATCGTCTTGTAGTACGTCCGGAACAGGAGCGTACAGATCGGAATCCCGTAGGCGACGTGGGTCACCACGAGTTCGACGATGCCGACGTAGTCGTTCGGAACACCGAGCGCCCAGACGAACGACAGCAGGTCGGTGAGCTGGGCCCACTGCGACCAGAACTGCGTCAGCGGCACCAACACGGCCTGGTACGGGATGAAGATCCCCGCGATGATGAGCGCCAAGACCAGCGCCTTGTACGACTGCTTCCAGTCGGGAATCGTCAGCCCGTACGCCGTGATGCTGCCGACGAACGCCGAGATGACCGTCGCGGGCACGGCGTACAGCATGCTGTTGCCCATCCCGCGTAGCAGGGCTTCGACCGCCGCCTGCCACTTCTCCAGCGTGAACCCGGACGGCCCGGGCGGGGCGAACGGAGCGGTCTCGACGATTGCGGTCCCGGTCTTGATCGACGTGACCAGTCCGGACTCGATGGGGACGAGATAGAACCCCGCCGCCAACAGCAGGACGACGTACAGACCGGCGTCCTCTATCGTCATCTGCTCGACGTTCCGGCGCAGTCGGGCCGTGAACGTCGCCGTTCCGCCGTCCGTTCGAAGCGTGTCGTCTGTCATAGGTTGTTCCTCCGGTACTCGTAGACGAGGTACGGGCCGATAACGCCGAGCGCCATCGCAAACAGGACGATAGCAATCGCCGCGCCGTACGCCCAGTTGAGGTTCGCGTACGCCTCGCGGACCATCTTCGTCGCTAAGATGTCGGCACCGTTCGGCGGCCGGTAGCCGCCGACCAGCGAGTAAAGGAAGTCGAACGCCTTCATGCCGAACACCATCAGCACGACGGCGGCGCTTATCGTCGCGCCCTTCAACTGCGGGATGATGACCCGCCAGTACATCTTCAGCGTCGACGCGCCGTCGACTTTCGCCGCCTCGTAGTGTTCGTCCGGAATCGCGCGGAGTCCGGCGAGGTACACGACCATCGCGTACCCGGAGAACTGCCACATCAACGCGAAGATGACCGCCCAGAGGACGATGGCCTGATTACCGAGCCAGCTAATCGGGCCGACGCCGACGAGACCGATGACGCGGTTGGCGATTCCGTTGTTGTAGTTGTAAATCCACAGCCAGAACTGCGCCGTCACGACGAACGAGAGGCTCATCGGCAACAGATAGATCGTCCGGAACGAGTTCTCGAATCGGATTCCGCGGTCGATGAGAATCGCCAGTATGAGACCGACCGCGAGCGTCCCCGCCGTGAACGCGACGAGCAGTATGAACGTGTTGACCGCGGCGTCGATGAATCCCGAGTCCGCGAGCGCCCGCGTGTACATCTCGAAGTCGAGGTTCGAGTAGTCCGGCGCGTTCGCGAACCGCTGGTAGTCGGTCAGCGAGATGAGGAAGTTCCAGATGACCGCGCCGTAGACGAAAAGCCCCATCAGCAGGAACGGCGGGACCCAGAAAATCGACGATTCGAGGAAGTCGCTCCCGAGCCGTCCGTCGATTCCCGCGGCGAGGCGGTCCAACGCCCCCGATTCGGAGTCCGGACTCCGGGAGTCCTCGTTCACGACGCCGCCGTCGGTGCGGACTGCATCGCGCTCGCCGCCGGCATCGTTGACCCGCTGGTCGTCAGCCGAGCCGGGAGTAATCGCGCGGCGCACTCGTTGGTAAAAATTCGACATTTCTTGGGGCTCAGTTCGAGACCGCGTCCAGGAACCCCTGCGTCGCGGCGTCGACGTTGTACGGGCCGGTGAACTCCGAGGAGATGACTTCGTTGAGCGCCGTCATCGTCTCGGAGGGGACACCGAGGCCGTGCTGGAGGTTCGGCGGACGGTACTCCGCGTTGGCGAAGTCCTCGGCGGTCTCCTGGAGGTACGGTCCGAACTCTTCCATGCTCACGTCGGTTCGCGTCGGAATCGAGCCCTTGTACTGGTTGAACGCGATCTGCGCTTCGGGGCTGCCGACGAACGCCGCCCAGGTCTTCGACGCCTCCGGCGTCGGGTTGTCGGCCGGGTAGAGGAACGAGTCCATGTGGAGCGTGTACATGCCCTCCGTGCCGGGGAACGTCTTGAAGCCCCAGTCTTCGTCGTACGCGAAGTTCTCGGCGTTCCGGAACGCACCAGCCGCCCAGTTACCCTGATGGATGAAGGCGGCGTTGCCGTTGATGATGTTCTGGTTCGACGCGGTGAGGTTGAGCGACGCCGCGTCGTCGGAGATGTAGTTTTCGAGCATCTCCGCGGTCGTCTCGAAGGCCGAGCGAACCGCGCTCTCGGAGCCCTCTCCGTTGAGGAAGTCCATGTACGGCTGGTAGCCGTTCACGGCGAGCATCACGGCGCCCCACAGCTGCGTCGTCGTCCACGTCCCGGACATCGCGTGGGTCATCGGCACCGCGTCGGTCTCGCTTTGGACCGTCTCGAACGCGTCGATGAGCGCCGAGGGACTGTTCAGCGAGTCGACGTCGATGCCCGCCTCGTCGACGACCGAAACGTTGTAGAACAGGCAGTTCAGGCGGTGCGAACCCAGCGGAACGGCTCGATAGCTGCCGCCCTGCTGGTGAAGCTCGACCGCCTCGTCGATCATCACTTCCTCGAAGTTGTTCTCCTCCCAGACGTCGTCGACGCTGCCGAGGACGCCCTCGTAGCGGAGGAGGTTCGGACCCGGCCAGTTGGCGAACGCGCCCGGCGGGTCGTCGCTCTGGAGCCGGTTCGCCACGACGGCGTCGAGGTTCTGATTCCCGCCGCCGCCGATGGGGTTCATGTCGAGGCCGACATCGGGATAGGCCTCGTTGAACGCCGCTTCGAGCGCTTCAGCTGCCGCGGCGCCGTCGCCGCCGGTCCAGCCGTGAAGCACCTCAACCGGGGCGCTGCTTCCCCCGTCACCGCCGTCGCCACCCGCTTCAGTAGTACTACCGTCGCCGCCCGCTTCAGTAGTACTGCCGTCGCCGCCGTCATTGGAACCGCCGCCACCGGAGCAGCCGGCGAGCCCCATCGTCGCAAGCGCTCCCGCCCCAGCGACGTATTGACGCCGACTGAGCCGATTGTCGTTAGACTGGCTATCGCGTGACATACATAGACACTGTCGAACGCACCATACTTAACGATTGATATTCATTTACTCGGTATAATAATAAAAATTCTCAGACGTATCTTATCGCCGTGATTCCGGGTTTAGAAGCCTTCTAGCTCCAATTTCACAACGGAATTGGTCGTCGTCTTCGCACCGTCTGGCTCGTCGTCGCCGAGTCAACTCCGAACTCAGCGCCAGTTAGACGAAGAACATACGCGGGGAACGACATAAACACGGTGAGGAAGCTAACCACGTCAGTCCGAGCCTTGACCGCCGAGAGTCCGACCGAAAACGCTCCGTTCGACCAGTATCTCGAATCGGAACTGTCTCTCTCGGTACCGACCCGACCGTACGGCTATCGTCGCGGAAGCCTTCTGCGGTCGGAGTTACTCCCGCTGGTCGAGCTGGCTCGGTCGCTTCCGAACCGCGACATTTCGCTCTCGCAGTTGATTCGACTCGAAGACACGATGCCTCCGCATGGTGAGTTTCGAACCGGGCGTACGAGAGGCGTCAGGACCGAGACCGACCGACAGCCCGAAACGAGGGAGGAAGCCGTACCCTCCGGTGTAAACGGCTCAGAATCGTAACGGGACCGTATGGGCCCCATGGGTTTTGACATATCGGTCGCTCGACCGGCAGACGTAGCCCGGAAACGTGTACCTAAACATTCTTATAGGTCGTCCGGAATGAAGTCTTGACGGCGGCGCATGCGCTGGCGAGACGAAGCCCGGTCGTAGTGCTTCTCCAGAACCGTCTCGCTCACGTCTCCTCGGTCGGACAGCACCTCCCGAGGAGTACCGGCATCGCGATACGCAGTAATCGAGCCAGCACGGAACGGGTGCGACGAAACCGAGAACGGACACTTACTCGCGTGCTCGATGTACGTCGCGTCGCAGTCCTCGATGACCCGGTTATCCGGGCACCCCTCGCCAATCGCGCACGGTCGCGTCCACTTGTAGCACCACATCCGAATCGTCGTCGTCGACGGCCGGCCGTGGGTCGTCGTAATCAGCGGAGCCCGACCGTACTCGTCGGTCACGCGGTCGCGGTGCGGACCGTCGATGTACTCCCCGACGACCTTCGCAACGCGCGGCTTCAGCGACACGTCGCGTTCGCCGTGCGACCCGTTCTTCAGGCCAGTCCCGGTTTCCGGTCGGTGCCGGAAACACAGCGCGTTGTCCTCGCGGTCGAAATCGGACACGTCGAGCGCCCGCAGTCCGCCGAGCCGACACGACGTCCTCCAGAGGAGCAACAGCGCGACGTGTTCGACGGTCGCGTACTCCCACCGATTGAGGTAATCGAGAATCGAGCGCGCACGCTCCGCCTCGAGCACGGCATCCGACACTCCCTCTCCATCCTCAATCCGAGGAATCCGAATGCGCTCGGCGAGGTCTTCCGAGACGGCGTCGATGTCAGCGATGTAGCTCAGGAACGTCCGAATCGTCGAGACCTGCCCCTTCATCGTCACCGCGGCACACGGGTCGTCGCCCTCGAAATTCTCCTCGCGCTTGAACACGCGGTAGGCGTGAACCGTCCGCAGGTCCACGTCGTTCATGTTCATCACTTCGCCCGACCCGTGGGCCGGCGACTGGAGCCAGCGGACGAACGATTTCAGGCGGTACCGATGGGACTGAATCGTGTCCGGGGAGAGGTCGTACCGACGAGCGTCGAGGTAGTACGACATCGCCGACTCGGGGGTAATCGGGTCGAGCTCGTCGCTCATCGAATCACCTCCGAACCGGATTCACTTCCGGTCCATTCGCTACGCTTACAACCGCGGTCTGGTAACTGAATCATGGCTTCCATTGTGAGGCCGCGGTCCGGGTCGGGGGTGCTGGCTTTGGTAGGTTGAGCACCCTCGAAAGGGACCGTCAACCGGGTAATCCATTCGAGGGGGCTAGGTAAAGTACTGAGCCATGGCCCCGGAGTGAAAGTGTACGTTTGAGCGAAAGTGAAGCCGCTTTCTGTCAGTCTATCAACAGCCGTCCGTCGTGGGGCTTCAATAGCCCGAGTCGTGTAGGCAAACATGCTTCCGTACCTTGATTACGGGAGCCACCGCGGGCCGGTGTTCCAGCACCGGGTCCGCTTCTGACGCCGACTGAATAACAGTCAGCGTCGCGTGTCGCTTCCGTATGAGATAGCGGATACAGTCAGGGGCCTTAGTTTTAACCCAACAATCCGTGTTCTACTCAATTGTGATTCGTGTTTATTTGACCACGTCTCGGTATCGCTTATATGTCAAAGACTAACGGTGAGATATGCGCCCCCGCGTCGATTGGATGAATCAGACCGACGACCGGGTACTGGAGCTTTTAGACGAATCTGATCTGATTCTCAGCCCAGCTGTCGTTGCGATGAATCTCGATTATACTCGAAACTGGGTTTCCAGACGAATGAGTAAACTCAGCAAAGCAGAGCTAATCGAAGAAGTCGAGCGCGGGTACTACCGGATTTCTTCGAAGGGTCGCGCCTATCTCTCCGGGGAGATCGACGCCGCCGAGTTAGAGAACAGCGAGTGAGCAAGCACCCACCACCCTTACCCGTAAAGGGGGCGGGTGGATGGGTGGGTTGTCAACTAAACATTCGACCGCATGGAGTTCAAAGAACGAGATATCAGTATGAGTCCTGAAATGGTAGACAAAGCCAATAGTAGAAATCCAAGAGATTCTGCCAAAAATGAGACGCTTGTGACGATGAATACTATAATGAGATGTGGCGATTCGTAACTCAGGTCGGAGAGTGACAGACTATTATTAAACAACGGCATAGATCTCAAATAAGAAAATAATTTGAGTATTGAGTAACCAACTGTTGCCGAAAGTACAACTCTCTCCCAATTTTTGTTTAAGATTACGTAGTTTAAATAGTAAATGGTATGATACAGCACATATATAAGAACCATCCAAGAGAGGAGTATAGTAATACTTATAATTGTTTCTTCTTGTTGAAAAATGCCACCTACTAGTGAGTACAGCAGGAGACCTAAGCAAACGAAAAACGTTGTGACTAATGGACTCTCAGTGATTTTCAAGCGTCCATCAAATCCATCATAATTTCCAATTTCTAAAGCGAGTTGTAGATATATCAATATTGCAATGATTAGGGCAAGTAGAAGCGACGAAACAACACCGAGACCAGTTAGACTAAGGCCATCAGAATTTTCTGGAGGTATCTGAGACACGTAAATAGAAAGTGCAGAAAAGACACCCATTACAACAAACAATTCCGATTTTCGCTGAATAAAATCAGCTAAGTCGAAATTTTGTTCTTGGGACTTGTCATCAGGCATTAACGATTGATAACCTTAGTGGTTAATAAAATAATTGTTCGCTCAGAGAGCTGGATTTGTAGTCTTTAGCAACTTGTGGAACTCGCTCCAGTTCTCGAACTGTTCCTGAAACAGATCGCTCGGCAGGTTCCACGCCCACGGCGCGGCGTCGTCCGGGTCGTACTTCTCTATCGTCGGTTCGAGGTTCACGAGCGAGCCGCCGAACAGCTCACCATCGGGCGAGTCTGAATCGGCGTCCCAGTCGCGGTAGAACGTCACTTCGTCCTGTGCCTCTTTGTAGAACGAGAGCGTCGAGAGCCGTTTCTGTTCGGGATGCACGTCCTTCCCCGTGTGACTCACCACGCCGACCGATTCGACGCCGAGCTTCGAGAACCGCTTAATCGCGGGTGTCCACTGGGACGCCACTTCGCGGCTGAACGTCCGGGCGTCGAAGTGCGTCGAGCCTTCGTCGATGGTCACCGTCTTCGGTCGTTCGCGGTGGGTCAGCAGCACGTCCATCAGGTCGTACATCGACCGCACCACGATGTCCGCGCCGTCCCACGTCCCCACGTTCGAGATGACCAGCAGGTCATCGCCGAAGTGCGCCCGCGCGAGGTCGCCGTTCAGCAGGAACATCGTGTTCGTCTTCCCCGTGTTCGGGTTCCCCGCGCCGGTGATCGTCGTGAGACCACCGCCGTTTTCGAGCTCGTCGACGAGCCGAAGCGGGAGCGTCAGCGAACTGGCGTCGAGGTCCTGCTGGGTCACGCCGACGAGGTACGAAAGCGCGGTCGCGTGCGACGACTGCACCGCGCGGGTCGCGGCTTGGGTCCGAAGCGACGAATCGACGAGCCTGCCCAGCGAGGTTTCTGCGAACGAGTCGGCCAGTTCGTCGTCGTCGGTGAGGTCGAGCGAGTTCAGGAACGACAGGTTCGCGTGGTCACCCTGCGAGACCGGCAGGCCCGCGTGGTCGAGCAGTCTGTGGTCGCCGTCGATGCGCCCGCGCACCTGTTCGTACAGCTTTGCCGCCGTCAGCAGTCGTTCGTCGGTCACGCGGATTCACCTCCGTCGAGGGGATGCGGGCCGAACTCGCGGGTCGAACTGCCGTCGAGGTCGTGAGCGCAGTCGCGCCCATCTCCGTCACCGTCGGAGCGGTCAGGTGTGAGTTCGTCCGCGTCGTCCGTCTCGTCGTCTCGCGCGTGGTTCCGCACGAGGTACGCGGTCGCCAGCGGAAGCGCCGCCGAGATGAACAGGTGCGTGTTCGTCACCGGGTAGTACGACGCCGACACCGAACCGTCCTCGAGGAAGCGCATCGGCACGTCGAGCGCCCGCGGCGGTATCATCAGGATACCGAACCACAGGCCAGCGACGATGCCGACCGACAGCGAGAGGGCGATTATGTACTGTTCGCGCGTCGAGAGTTCGAGTTCGAGTTTCATTCTGATTCACCGTTGGCCGCGTGTTGCTTCCGTCGCTGGTCGAGGTCGGCCAGCGGGTCCGGTGCCGGGTCGCCGTCACCTGGTGCCCACTCGGTCGGGTCCTCGTCGAAGATGGAATCCGAGCCGTCGAGGTCGAAGTCTTCGAGCACGCTATCAATCTCCGAGTGAAGCGCCTCGCCGTCGTCCGGCAGCGCGCCTTTCTCGAACGTCCGCACGACGTGTTTCACGGTCTTGACAGCCGCCGCCCGGACGATAGCGAAGGAGTTGATTTCGAGCGATTCGCCTTTCCGGGCCTTCGGTTCCAGCTGTTTTCGATTGTACCGGAGGTATTCGAGCGCCCGCGCCAGCACCGGGTCTGGGAGCGAGCCGACCCACGTCCCGGCGACTTCCCGCGCGTCGAGGTCGACGCCGCGGCCGAACGCGAGGTTCGGCGTCGCCCACCACAGCTGTCCATCGACGACTGTCCATTCGGACCACCGCGGCGTCGGGCAGGTGTAGACACCCGCGCCGTCGCGGTCGAGCAGGTCGACGTCGACGAGCCACATCATCTGTGGACCGCCCATCAGGTCGACGGCCTGCCCGCCGACCCAGCGCCCGGCGATGACCGCCGAGAGGCCAGCCGTGAGGCCGATGATTTGGAGCGAGCGAGGCACGCGCACGTCGAAGACGAGCACGAGGCCGACGAGCAACAGCGAGCCAGCCACAGCGAGGTGAACGCCGTAGCGCATCACCCACACGAACGCTGTCACGAGCCGACCAGCGTCGCGGTCCGGCGCGACCGTCGTCGAGGCCGCAGTCATCTCTGGTTCCTCCGGGGGTTCCCGCTGCGCCTCAGCTGAGCGTTCGGCGTCGTCGGTCATGCGACACGCTCCATGCCACGGTGGAGCCCGAAGCGCCGCCGGACGATTATCAGGAGCGCACCGAACGACGTGCCGACCGTTCCGCCGATAGCCGCGTCTCGCACGTCCGTTCCGGTGAACGGACCAGCGATAAGCGCCGAACCGTCCTCGAACCGGAGTTCCGTGTATTGGCCGTTTCCGACGCTGGTCGAGGTCGTCAGCGTCACCCGCGGTTCGGGCGACGCGACGCGAATCGTCGAGCGTCCGTTCGGCACAGAGCGACGGACGATGTTCCCCGAAGCGACGCCGGCCGAGTTCGAGCCGGTCGGCGCGGTCACCGTCACCAGCCGCGGGGCGTCGGCTTCGAGCGTGATGATGGCGGTGCCGTCGCGGTACTCCGCATCGACGATGCGAAGCAGCGGGTCGCCGGCCACGTCGCCGTAGTACGTCGTCTCGTTCGACGACGCCGAAGCCGTGGTCGGAGCCGCGGCTGTCGTCGTCTCTGTCGGAGCAGACGCGGTCGCGGTCTCTTGGGCGGCGACTGTGCCAGAGGCGGCGAACAGCAGAGCGATACAACTGACGAGTATGATGGTGTGTATTCGAGTCATACGAAGGGGTGGGGCAGGGAGTTAGCGAGCGTTACAGCAGCGACCCGAACCAGTCGCCCGACCAGTCGGGCACGCCGAGCAGGTCGAGCAGCAGGTTCGAACCTATCCCGAGAAGGTCGACGCCCGCAAGTTGCAGAGCACCAGCGAGCACGACCGCGCCGGCGATGGTCTCGATGGGCAGCTGCTTCAAGAACCAGAGGAGCATCCTACTCGTTGCCCTCCCGCTGGATGAGCAGCACCGCAGCAGCGCCAACCAGCAGCGCGATACCGAGCGCCTGCGAGTCGAGGCCACCACCGGATGACGACCCACCCGAACCGGCAGTCTCGTACTCCTGACGGAGTTGTTTGAGACGGCCGATTTCGGATTCGAGCGCACTCGCGTTCGTCGAATTGTAGACGTACGCCTCAGGCTGGGTAGCGTTCAGCGCCTCACCAGTCCGAGTGTTGACCGCGTCCGTGATTGTGAAGCTCTCGTACGACGAGAGGTCGACGATACTCCCGTTGCCGTCCTGCTGTTGGGCGGCCACGTAGAACGCCCCGCTGAAGTTCGAGATGGTGTAGTTCTGACCGGTCACCCAACCACCAGCAGGCGCGTCGTCACCCGTGTAGTAGAGCGTCCCGTTCAGCGTCGTACCGTCTCCCATCTCGAGAGTGTGTGAGGCGTTGATGTCTCCCGACGCACCGAGCGACGCGAGTTGCACCGCGGCAAACGAGTAGTACCCCGTCGAGTTATACTCAGTCGCCGCTTGCGAGGCAATCGTCGTCGGGTCGAGCAGGCTCGTCGCGTTAATCTCGCCCGCCTGATACTCAGCAAAGACACCATCAACGTACTGGTCGACGTTACCCTTGACTTGAGTCGATTGCTGATACGACTCGTCGAGGATACCGGCGTACTCCCCCGAGTTCAAGATGAGCGTCACATCACTCGAATTCGGGTCGTACGCCTTGATGTTCGTCGGGCCGCCATCAAAACCCGGGTCGGCTGTCGAGTGAGGCATCACTGACGTAGTAGGACCAGCGTGGTAGTTGTCATTACCATCGTTAGCGAAGTCCATCACGCGAACAGCGACACCCGTCCCGTTCGACAGAGTGTAGGTCTTGTTGTCCCACTCCTTAATCTGGGTGTGTTCGTTGGGGCCGAGTGCGACCCCCGTCTCGGTGTGGATATAGTCGAGCGTGTGGGTCTTCGAGTTCCAATCAGCGAAGACGTTGCGCTGCATCTTAGAGTAATACTCTTCGATGGTCGCGTTCGCAGCCGCTTTCGCATCCGCCGCCGACGAGCCGTTATTCAGCTCATTGACGATGGTGAGTTTCGCTTTGGACCACGCAACCGAGCGCGTGTCTTCGAGGAAGTTGCCCGTCGTCGTCGTGTACGACTCAGATGTGTCTTTGATACCGAGCGCACTCGCGTAACCATCTGTCTTAGAGACGTTTTCGAAGTCCGTCACATCACCAGACTGCCAGCGGCATCCGCTGTCTGCACCCGTCAGGGTGTTGAACGCCGCACCGAGCAGCGGGTCGGTGAGGTTACAGTCGACCCACTCCGCCGAAGCGTCACCGACAGGCGACGCACCCGGCACGACGCCACTCGTCGACGCGGTCGCAATCAGCAGGAACGCGAAGACGAACGCGAGCCCGCGTCGAGCGAACTCGCGCATCAGAGGCCTCCCGTGACGATGAACGCAGCTGCACCGAGACACGCAGCGAGGTAGCCGAGCGTCGCAGTCGCTTCCAGTCTGGTAAGGCCGAAAGGAAGGGTCATGGTCTGGTTACCTCACGGCGACCGCCCAGCCGACGACCGTAATCAGGAACGCGACTTGCGCGCCCAGCGGGTCGCCCAGTCCGAGCAGGAGGTCCTTGATTTCGGTCACGTACTGCCAGCCGAGGATGACAGCAGGCGACGCGACGATGAACGCCATCTCCCAGTACTCGTAGTGTTCGAGCGACTTCGTCTCGCTCGACATGAACGCCAGCGCGTACACGAGAATGCCGCCGAGCGTCGCGTGCTCGCTCGTCAGCGTGTAGGACGACAGCCACGTGATGGTGATGTCGGAGATGCCGCCGAAGGCGTACAGGCCAGTAGCGACGAACACGACCGACAAGAGCGCCGGGATGGTCCGAAGCATCGCGTAGTCCGACGCGAGGCCACCGAGGCCCTGCGAGTAGCGCGACGCCATTACTCGCCCCTCACGTCGAAGACGTGGTACTCACGCTCCTCGGACGAGCCGTCGTCATGCTCGATTTCGTACGTCCGGGTCTCGGCGGTCTTCTTGACCGCGAGCCAACTGCCGTTGCCGAGACCCTTCTTGTCGATAGTCCGGCGAATCTGGCCGTTCGACCAGAACTTCACTCGGTCACCGAGGTCGCCGCCGCGGGCGAGGTGAATCACGTCGTTTTCGTTCGGTCCCACGTCGCGGTCGATGTCGACGATAACGCCGATGACCGGCTCGTCCACGTCGAACTTGATTTCCTCTACTCCGTCGTCGTAGTCGTCTTCGACTTGCGTTTCTTCGAAGTCGTCGAACGACATTGGTTCAGACGCCATTACAACTAGACTACTCCGTTAGTAGGTACTAGTCGTACCTACCAGCCGTGTGAAAGTGGAATCACCAGACAGTAGGTGCCTACATCATCCCCACACGTCGGCTACCGGTGGGGGTTTCTCGCCGCCCACATCGGGGTATTCGGGCTGGCCGCCCGCAGCAACGTAATCTTCGACGTATTCGAGGTTGGCAGCCGTCGCGTCGGCCGTCGGCATGTCCCAGTAGGCGTAGCAACCCAAGTAGTCGATATGGCAGTAGAAATCGGCGCTCTCCGGGAGCGTCGATTCGACGCCTGGAGTCACCACGTCGTCGAGGTCGAGGTCATCGACTGTCGCGCCATCGCACGCGAGATGGAGAGAGTCGATAGAGAGCTCTCGAACGGCGTGCCGAACATCCGGGTCTTGCAGGTGCTCGGGTCTCTCTATCGCTTTCTCGATGTCCCGCGAGATGGACCAGAATCGCCTACCGGTCGCCCAGTAGAGGCCGAGTTTCCACGTCGCCGCCTTGTCCGCGTACGAATCCGACTCTTTCGCGTCCTCGAACGACTCGGAGGCTTCGAGCAGGGAGCCGAAGGTGGCCGAGAGGTACTTTCCGAGGTACGCGCCAGCCGTCCGGCTTTGCATCTGTTCGTCGCCGTCCTCGCCGCTCTCGTCGTCGTAGAACTCGATGAGGTCGTGAGACCTCGCGTTCTTCGCTATCCACTCCTCGCCGTGGTCGTGGTCGCCGTAGCGGTACCAGTCCACGAATCCTTTCGAAACCGGTACTTCGAACTCGTCGCCGTCGTCGTCGACGAGCGTTTTGGTGCCGAAGTTCCCGACTTCGTCGAGGTCGTCCCGAAACACGAGCGGGTAGAGGTCGACGATTTGGCCCTGACCGTAGTCCTTCCATTTCTGTTCCAGCTCCGCTTTGTCTATCAGGAACGGCATCCCGTCGCTCTCGCGGGTCGGCACGTCGAACATCAGGACGTGCAGGTGCGCGTAGCCTTTCTCGGTGAACTCCAGAGCTTTCAGATACGGTGGCCGGTGGCGAGGTCGCCCAGTCACCTTGCCGTCGAGCGCCCGTGACCAGTTGGGTACGCCGTCCTTCCTGGTGTCGTCTTTCGTCGACGGGTCGGAGTCGAAGTACGAGAGGAGCCGATTGAAGTTCGGGTTTATCGACGAGATGCCGTCGTACAGCGAGCGTGGGTCAGGTCGAGTCGGGTCGTCGTACGTGCCGGGGTCCGTCGTCAGCGTCATCAAGACGGCGTTGTCGTACTTCTCGTAGGCGTGTTCGAGCGCGCTGTTGTAGCGCGCCCACGTCTTTCGCAGTCGCCCTTGGGAGTTGAAGCGGGTGTTGTACTGTTTCGTCATCCGGCGGGTGGTGTCGCCGCCGCGTCGCCCGCAGAAGTGGACGTCGAACAGCAGTTGGTAGTTCTCGATGCGCTTCAGGTACCGATGTAAAGAGTCTTCCAGCAGGTCCCGACCCCAGTCATCGACCTTATTCGCGGTTCTCAGGTAGTTTTCGCAGAAATGCCGGTCGTACAGCAAGTCGTCGCGTTCCCTGGTTGTTTGAGTAATGCCTTCTGATATCAAGTCAAGTAGGCGAATTGTCGGGGTGACCATCGTCATGCCGTCAGACTGGCGTTTTTCGATGAGTTGGGGGTCGTGCCCGTCGAGGTCGTTCAGGAACCGGTAGACGAACTGGTAGTCCGGGTCGCTCCCGTCGAACCGCTCGCACTGCCCGATGTACTGACCCTTGACGCACTCCGAGACGAGCGTCGGCAGGTAAATTCCCTCTGGCGAGGTCGAGATGCGTTTTACCAGCCGTACGCGGTCCCGGTCGCGCCCGCGAAGTTCGAGGTCGTCGTCCGGGTCTGCCGGGTCGTACCCGTAGGCCAGCAGGCCGAGGTCGCCCAGGTAGTCCACAAGGTAGGTATCTTTACATCGGTCTGGGCGGAGCCGAGAGCCCCATACGTCCGCGATTTCGGACGATGAGCGTTTTCCGACGCTCATTCGTCTCTCCGAGAAACCGCACGCGCGGCTGGTGAGTCGTGAGCGCCGGGGGCGCGAGTGCCCGCGTTACTCACGCGAACCCCCGTCTGCGCGGATGAAATCGCTCAGACGGCACTGGGCCTTACCGCCGCTCGTTTTCGGCCGGCGGCCGCCGGCCTCATGCGGACCGGCTTCCGGGTCAGGGGCAAGCCCCTGCTTCCGGCCGCTCCGGGCGGACTGGGACCCGCCCTCCGCTGTTCCGGTCCTTGCGGTGGTTTCTGCGGCCAGTTGGTGTGCCCACAGGAGCGAGGTGAGTCGGTGGTCCCGAATCTCGTCCTCGATGGCGGGGATGCGCGCGCAGTCCTTGCACTCGCGCATCTTCGCGGCGCGCTCAGCGTGGTCGACGAGACACCACGCTTTGCAGCTGCCGCAGACGTAGCGGACGTACCGCCACAGGTTCGTCTCTCGACGAGCCCGCGACATCTACCGAACACCCCCGGCTAAAGTTATCGCCCGACCGCGAGCCGGTCCGTAAGCAGAGCTTATGGAATTGGGATTTTCGGGCGTTTTGAGATTTCGCTGAAACGGCGAATTTAGGCGCGTTAGGGTCCGTAGCCGACCTTTTTCATCAGCAACGAAACGACTAAAATTATTATGGGCCCCATGGGGTTCGAACCCATGACCACCCGGTTATGAGCCGAGCGCTCTGACCAGACTGAGCTAGGGGCCCTCGGCCGATTCTTTCCCGTCGTCCCTCTTATGTCTTATCAGAAGCCGTCGCCGACGAACCGGAGACGAACCGCTCGTCGGGATGAGAAACGGAGAAGCGCCACCGCCAGGACTCGAACCTGGGACAACCTCGTTAACAGCGAGGTGCTCTACCAACTGAGCTACGGCGGCTTTCGTCTGCACTCTCTCGTATTCGATGTTTCTTGATAGGGCTTTCGTTTTTAACCGACGGCTGGCGGATGCCACCGCCTGACGCGGTCGCGAGCGCACCGTCACGCTTTCGCCCGCCCGCGGGAAACCAGCGGGCATGACGAACTCGGACCTCGCCGCGGTCGTCGCCGCGGTCCGCGAGCGCATCGACCCCGACGAGGCGGAGCGTCGGGCGCTCGCGGACGCCGCGGCGGCCCTCGAATCCCGCGTGTACGACGCCCTCGCGGACCTGCCGGTGGACGCCGACGCGCTGCAAGTCGGCAGCACCGCCCGCGGCACGTGGCTCTCGGGCGACCGCGACATCGACCTGTTCGTGCGCTTTCCGGCCGACCTCGACCGCGAGGAACTCGAAGCGTACGGCCTCGAAGTGGGTCACGCCGTCCTCCCCGACGGCCACGAGGAGTACGCCGAACACCCTTACGTGAAAGGCGACTACGACGGCTTCGACGTGGACCTCGTCCCCTGTTACGACGTGCCGTCCGCCTCGGACATCCGCTCGGCGGTCGACCGGACGCCGTTTCACAACGCCTACCTGACCGAGCGCCTCGACGACGACCTCGCGGCGGACGTTCGCGTCTTCAAGCGCTTCCTGAAGGGTATCGATGCCTACGGGAGCGACCTCCGAACCGAGGGGTTCTCGGGTTATCTCGCCGAGCTTCTCGTCGTCGGACACGGCGGCTTCGAACCGCTGCTCCGGGCGGCCGCCGACTGGAGCCCGCAGGTCGAGTTCGACCCGGAGGACCACGGGACACGGAGTTTTTCGGACCCGCTCGTCGTCATCGACCCGACCGACCCCGAGCGGAACGTCGCCGCGGTCTGCTCGGCGGAGAACGTCGCCCGACTCCAGCACTACGCCCGCGACCTGCTTTCCGACCCGCGGGAATCGCTGTTCTTCCGGCCCGACCCGCGGGCGCTCGACGCCGACGGCGTTCGGAGCCACCTCGACCGCCGCGGCACCACGGCCGTCGCCGTCGTCTTCGACTGCCCGGACCTCGTGGACGACCAGCTCTACCCGCAGCTCAGGAAGTCGCTGACCGGCGTCGCCGACGGCCTCGACAGACGCGGCTTCGACGTGTTCCGGCGGGCGACGTTCGCCGACACCGACACCGACGGCGAGGGGCAGGGCGAAGCCGTCCTGTTCGCGGAACTCTCGGTGGCCGAGCGCCCGACGGTCGAGCGCCACGAGGGGCCGCCGGTCCACGTCCGCCAGCACGCTGAGGGGTTCTACGGCGCGTACGAGGACGGCGACGACCACTACGGGCCGTTCCTCGACGGCGACCGCTACGTGGTCGAGCGCGAGCGCGAGTTCACCACGGCGACCGACTTCCTCGAAAGCGACGCGCTGTTCGACGTGGCGCTCGGAAAACACGTGGAATCGACGCTCAAAGCAGACGGCTACGACGTGCTCGTCGGCGACGACGTGCCCGCGCTCGCTGAGTCGTTCGGTCCCGAGTTGGGTCGCTACTTCGCGCCGAGGCCGTGAGCGGCGCGCACGTCATCGACTAGTTCGACGTTCTTCTCGTCGGGGTCTTCGTCGGGGTCCATCGCGATGCGGCCGTCGAACGTCTCGTGGACGGTTGCGACGCCCTCGGAGAGCGTGTCGAGGCCGTAGCCGCCTTCGAGGACGAACGCGATGGCGGTGTCGGTCGCCGCACAGAGGTCCTGCACGCACTCGGTGAGCATCGCGTACCCCTCGGTCGAGACGCGCATCCGCGAGATGGGGTCGTGGCGGTGGGCGTCGAAACCGGCGCTCACGATGAACAGGTCGGGGTCGAACCGCTCGACGGCGGGCGCGATGGCCTCGTCGAACGAGTAGACGTAGTCGGCGTCGCCCGCGCCGGCGTGGAGCGGGACGTTGAGAGTCGTCCCCTCGCCGTCGCCCTCGCCGGTCTCTTCGACCTCGCCCGTACCGGGGTAGAGGCCGTCCTCGTGGATGGACGTGTAGAACACGTCGCCGCGGTCGTAGAAGATGTCCTGCGTGCCGTTGCCGTGGTGGACGTCCCAGTCGAAGATGGCGACGCGCTCGGCGAGGCCGTCGTCGATGACCGCCTGCGCGGCGACGGCGGCGTTGTTGAAGAAGCAAAAGCCCATGGCGTCGTCCTCGACGGCGTGGTGGCCCGGCGGCCGACCGAGCGAGAACGGGGTATCGCGACCGTCGTCGCCGTCGAGCGCGGCGCGGGCGGCCCACTCCGCGAGGCCGGCGGAGGTGAGCGCGGCGTCCCACGACGCCTCGACGGCGACGGTGTCGGGGTCCCAGTTGCCGCCGCCGTCGGAACAGAAGTCGCGGAACTCGTCGACGTAGCCGTCGTCGTGGACGGCCGCGACGGTGGCTTTCTCGGCGGGCGGGGCGTCAACGTACTCGACGCCGTGGCGCTTCGCCAGCCCGCGCCGGATGGCACGGAGTCGGTCGGCCGTCTCGGGGTGTCGCGGCCCGGTGTCGTGGTCGAGACACGTTTCGCTGTAGCCGAATTGCATTATTCGAAGAGGGAGAAGTAGGTCTCGATGTCCTCGGATTGGACCGTCCGCCGGTCGGCGTGGTGGGCGAGTTTGACGGCGGCACCCGCCACGTTGACGGCGTAGTCTTCGAGGATATCGGCCAGGGCGATTCGGGCGTCCATCGCGACCCGGTAGCGGTCGTCGATTCGGAGGCGGGCGATGCGGTCGATGGGGGCGATAGGGAGGGAGAGTTCGTCGCGGTCGACGACCTGTTGAACGCCGAAGTCCTCGGCCATCAACGTCTTGCGACCGTCCGCCGTCGCCCGGTCGGCGGCGTCTATCGCGAGTTCCGCGCCGCGGTCCTGAATCCGGCGGGCGAGCGCCTCGGCGGCGCCGGCGCTCACTCGCAACTCACCTGCGTTCTGCCGGATAATCGCGTCTACCGGGGCGAACGGTAGCTCGACACTCATACCCACATATCGGGTCCGTGCGGCGTATAATCCTTTCCGTCGCGGCCCCTTCTGTATTTTATCGCACGGAGCGCTCCCGAGCGGTCGGATTTCGCGCCGAAGAGCCGCGAAAACCGGGCGAACGATGAGTCAGGTTCGACGGCCCGCCGACGGCGGGGCGGTGGGTGACCGGCGACCGGCGACCGGTGGTCTATTCGTCCTACTGCTGTGCGCCAGTGTGGACTTCGACCGACTCGGCGCTGATGCGGCCGTCGGTCTCCGTCCCGGAGACGGTCACCTCGTCGCCGAGGCCGAGGTCGGCGTCGGTGTCGACGGTCTTGGTCTGCGTGCCGTCGTCGAGGATGACCGGCGTTCCGGCCTGTACGACCGTCCCGGTGAACTCGACCGCCTCGCCGGCGGACTCGGCCGCGGACGCGTCCGACGAGGACCCGCCGTTCGCGGCGGACGTGTCGTCGGACGACCCGGACGAGCCACCGGACGACCCGTCGCCGGAGAACGCGCCGAGGCCTTGGTCGCTGGGCGGCGTCGGTGCCGACCCGCCGGCGTCGGTGCCGGCCGCGCCCTCGGGTGCCTCGTCCATCACGGCGACGGACGACCGCCAGCCGGCGGAGGCTTCGAGGTCCTCCTGCCAGCCCTCTTTTATCTCCGCGTCGGTGATGACGACGTAGTCCGCGAGGTCCACGTCGGCGTCGGCTTTCTCGCCCCAGAGGGCGACCCGGATATCGCCGGTGCCGTCCTTGACGCGGATGTTTCGGACCTGCCCCTCGGAGCCGTCGTCGCGGTCGAAGGTGCGTTTCCCGTCTGCCTCGATGACGCCGCCGGCGATGTCCACCGTCTGACCGAGTTCGAGCGAGCCGATGTCGGTCGTCTCGGGGACGTACTCGATGTCCTCGTCGATGGGTTCGACCGCGCCGCGGGAGCCGACGTGGAGTTCGAGCGAGCCGTCGCGCTCGCGGACGTAGCCGTCGACGACCTCGACCGACTGGCCGGGTTCGAGTTCTTCGGCGAGGTCCGCCCGCTCGTCCCAGAGCGTGACGCGGACGCGACCGGTCGGGTCCCCGACCGAGAGGTTCGAGACGCGGCCCTCGGTGCCGTCGTCGCGGTCGAACGTTCGCACGGTGCCGGCGTCGAGAATCTTGCCTTCGAGGTTCACGTCCGAGAGGCCGAGCGCGAGGTCCTCGACGCGGTAGCTATCGAGCACCTGCACGTCGACCTCGGCGTCGAGGTCCTCTTCGACCTTGCTGGCGCTGACTTCGACGCCGTTGTAGCCGTCCTTCGGGCGACCGCCGATGCGGAGGACGGTGCCGACTTCGAGATTCTCCTTCGCGCCGGCGGCCATCTCGTCCCACAGCGAGACGCGGATGCGACCGGTCTCGTCGGCGACCTCGATGTTGACGACCCGCCCGTCTTCGTCCTCGCCGTCGCGCTCGAACGTCCGAACCTCGCCGATGCTGACGACCTTGGCGAGGAACTTCACGTCCTCCATGCCGGGTTCGATGTCGGCGATGCCGTTGACCTCCTCGTCGCGCAGTTCGTGGGCGATGAGCATCGCCGCCGTCTCCTCGTCGGCGAGGCCGCCCATCTGTTCGACCTTGTCGTTGACCGCCGCTTCGAACTCCTCGAACTCGACATCGGTGTCGAGGTCGTCGTAGACCTCCCGGATGACGCCCATCAGGCGTCACCTCCCGGAACGAAGCGCGCGCGTCGCGGCAGACCGAGCGTCGTACTCATACTATGGACGAACAGGGAAGGGCGGCGCTTAAGCGTTGTTTTCCTCCGAATTGGACCGCCGAACCGACCGCGCGAATCGAGCGACATAACGGGGGTGGTCGCGGCCCCGGATTTGAACCTTCGGACGCCTCAGGCGTCCATATCGATGCGGGCGACCTCTCGACGACCGTCCGCGTCGTCGTGGACGACGACCGCCCGGCCGGGGAGGCCGCTTTCGAATCGGAGCGTCGCCTCGTAGCCGCGGACGACCGGCGATTCGGCGCAGTTCTCCGCGTCGGCTCGCTCGACGGTCTCGACGACGAGCGTGGCCGTGTCCGACGCCGCGTCGTAGTCGGCGCGCGCGAGTCGGGCGATAGAACAGTCGGTCGCCCCCGTGACGCACCCGACGACGGAGACGCCGGTTTCGGTCTCGGACGCGAGCGCCCCGCCGTCCGCCGAGCAGGCGTCGGCGCGGACGGGCGTGAACGACCGCCCGACGAGTCGCGGGCGGCGGGGCGTCTCCGTCGCCGTCGGCGACGCGGTTCCGGTCTCGGTGCCGGTGCTCGCCGTCGACCCCTCCGCCGCGTCGCCGCCGCTCGCGCACCCCGCGAGCGAGGCGCACAGCCCGGCTGTTCCGAGGAGGAGCGCGCGTCGATTCACGTGCGAAACTAGGCCCGCTCGCGAAAAAGTCCTTGCGTACGACACGCACACCGACGCCCGCCTCGTGCCGTGGTCCCGCGGTTCACTGGGAGTTCACATCGTAACCGTCTTAAGTAACCGTCGAGTACCGAAGGATGCAGCAAGACAGTCCTGATAGGGTAGTGGACTATCCTCCTGGCTTGCGGAGCCAGGGACCGGAGTTCAAATCTCCGTCAGGACGTTTCTACGAGGAACTACACGACGAGCGAAGCGGTCTGTCTTCACCGAAGCTCTGTGGACGTTTCTCTTTGGACCCGACCTTCGAGAGCCTTCTGCGCTCTCGGGGCGGTACACCGTCTCTCCGGAGACCTGAACAGCGAGCGATATCGTCGCGACCGGGTTCACCGCTCGTCAGGACTCGACGTGGGCGGCCAGTCCGAGGTCCAGTTCTGCGACCCCGCCGAGCACCACGTCGGCCATGCGGCGCGCCCCGTGCTCGCTGAAGTGCGTGTCGTCAGCGATTCCCTCCGGATAGTTCGAGTGTTCGCCCGGTTCGAGGTGGTTGTAGAGCGCCGTCGACGCGTCGGGGCCGAGTTCAGCCAAGAGCGCCCGCGTTCGCTCGTCCGTGTCGATGAGCGGCACGTCGCGGTCGAGCGCGACGGTTCTCGTCAGGTCGGCGTACGCGCGGTGGGTGTCTTTCGGGACGCCGCCGTCGTCGAACTGGCGGCGCGCGATGGGCGTGAGCAACACGGGCGTCGCCCCCTGTTCGCGCGTCTCACCGACGAACTTCCGGAGGTTGTCGACGAACGCCGCCTCGGTCGTGTGCTGTTCTTTCGACGGCACCTCGTCGTTGTGGCCGAACTGGACGAACACGTAGTCGGTCTCGGTCAACTGGCGGGCGACGGGACGCCAGCGACCCTCTTCCAGAAACGTGCGGGTGCTGCGACCGTTTCGGGCGTGGTTCGCCACCGTGACGGCGTCGTCGAAGCGGTCGGCAAAGGGCATTCCCCACCCGGTCTCCGGGCGTTCGTGCGCCCCCTTGTCGGCCATGGTTGAATCCCCGACGAGATGGACGGTAATCGACTCGGACGACATTTCGATAGCGCTCGTCCGGGCGACGTATAGTGACACCGGTCGGGTCAATCGACGGAAAAATCAGCTCCTAACCGTCGCTAACGGGTGCCTACCCGCCGGGACGTGGCGTTGGACCGACCGACGGAGCGCCGAGCGCACTCGGCAGTCCGGACCGAAAAACGAGCTTACGCCTCGTCGTACGGCGGTTCGAGGCCGGGCGACCGCTCGTCGTCCTCGCGGCGGCGGCGGACCGACGAGGTCGTGCGCGACCGCTGCGGACGGGGGCGAGGCGTCTCCTCGGACCGGGGCTTCGCGGCCCACGACCCGTGGCAGTCCCGACAGTAGTTGCCTTTGTACGCCCGCGTGAACAGATACTGCTCACCGCAGCGGATACAAACCGGGGACTGGGTCATCGTTCGACACCTCGGACGAGGGTTTCGAGGGCATTCATGTGCTATCATACCTCATATGTTCCCGAGAGGGATAAGTATGCAAGCCCTACGCCGCGGGAGCGCGCCCTTCGCGGAATCTTTACTCGTGGACAGCGAACGGTTCGCATGGACGATTCGCTTCGCGCAGGCGTCGCCATCTACAACGCGGGCGCGTACCGGGCGGCCCACGGCGCGTGGGAGTCAAAGTGGCTGTCGCTCGACCGCGGGGGTGACGACGAGCGGTTTCTCCACGGGCTTATCCAGTTCACCGCGGCGGTCCACCACGCCCGCGACGGCAACGACTCCGGCGCGGTCGGCCTCGCTCGGAGCGCGCGGGAGTACCTCGACGGCCTCGCAGACGACTACCGCGGCGTCGACCTCGCCGGCGTTCGAGAATCTCTCGCGCGCCTCGAAGCCGACCCCGGCGTCGCCGCCGACCCGCCCGCGCTCCGACTCGACGGCCGGGTCGTCACGTACGACGACCTCGATTTCGACGCCGTCGCGGTCGCGGCCGAGACGCTCGCGGAGGAACTGGACGGCTACGACGAGTCGGTCGTCGCCGACGCGGTCGGGTACGCCCACGAAGAGGTCGCCGACGGGGAACAGACGCAGTTCACGGCGATGGTGTTCGACTTCGTGCGGAACGAAGCCCAGCGCGGACTGGTGTTTCAGCGATTGAGCGAGCACGTCCGCCGGCGGCGACGCCGCGAAGACGACGTGAGCGGCCTGTTCGAGTGAGCAAAGAGGGGAGTCGTCGAACGTCGCTGGAGGCGAGACCGTCTCAGAAGTACGCCTTTCTGATGACGAACAGGAGCCAGACGACCGGGGCGAGGGCGAGGAGCAAGCCGACGATGCCTATCAGATACTCCCCTTCGACGAGTCCGCGCGCCCATCCTCGACCGAGGTGGAAGACGAACAGGGAGCAGACGAGTAAAACCGCGTCGCGGAGCGACACTCCCGCGTCCTCCGCGGTGGAACCCAGTGGCGTCATTACGTCCACCGACGTGTCGTATTTCTATAAGTTTTCCCCCGGCACGTTCGCGCGTCTATACCCGGCCGGGTCACGCGACGGGCTAGCCGAAGAATCGGAATCGGGGTTCGACGGGGCCAAACGTCGGAGTTCCGACGCCGCAATCAGGCTTCGTCCAGCGGTTCGCCCTCGAAGGTGAACTCGGCGGAGTTGTCCTGCGGGTCGTAGCCGAGCACCGCCCGAGCGCGGTCGATGGAGTAGTACTTACGGTCGTTGTCGGAGATGCCGTAGACGATTTCGTAGTCGTAGTCGGCCTCGATACAGCACTCGAAGAGATGCCCGCAATCGCGGTACGACAGCCACATCGCCTGCCCGCGTTCGTACTCCTTCGGCGGATGGTGCTGAGTGAGGTTGCCGATGCGGACGTTCACGACCGAGATGTCGTGGTGGTCGTGGTAGTAGCGGCCGAGCGTCTCGCCGGCGGCCTTGCTCACGCCGTAGAGGTTACTCGGGCGCGGTAGTTCCGTCCCGTCGAGTCGGAACTCGTGGTGCGGGCGGTACATATCGGGCGTCCGGTCCGTCGTTTCGTACGCCCCGACCGCGTGGTTCGAGGAGGCGAACGCGAACTTCTCGACGCCGGCGTCGACCGCGGCGTCGAACATCTGTTGGGTGCCGTCGATGTTGTTCCGCAGGACGCTGTCCCACGGCGCTTCGGGACGCGGGTCGCCCGCGAGGTGGATGACGGCGTGGACGCCGTCCATGGCGTTTCGCACGGCGGTCTCGTCGGTGACGTCGGCGACGTACACCTCCGTGGAGTCGACCGAATCGGGAATCTTCTCGTCGGAGAGTGGCTCGCGGTCCAACAGCCGCCAGTCGTAGGCGTCGCCGATGTGCCCTAGTATCGCCTGGCCGACGCGCCCGCCAGCCCCCGTCAGCAAAACCGGCTGGTCCATTCGGTGTAACGTCCGGCGAGGGAGGCTAAGTAAGGACCGGTTCGCGCTCGCTGGACCCTTCGGACCGCCGAACTTTAACCCGGAGCGACGGTGTTCCCGGTATGGTCACAGACCCGCAGACGGCCTGCTTCGAGGCGGGCATCAAGTTCGGGACGCTCTATCACCAGTTCGCCGGCACGCCGGTTTCGCCCGACAGCGCCCGGAGCCTCGAACGGGCCATGGCCGAGGCCATCGAGAACCAACCGCACTGCGAGTCGGTCTCCGTCCACATTCTCGACGACGCGCTGGACGCCGAACTCGCCGGGTCGACCGCCGACTACACGGAACTCACGGGGCGGTTCATGGAAGTCGAGATGGAAATCGACTACGAGGGCGTCCGCGTCCGGACCGAAATGGAGATGGAAGACGGCTACCCGCTGATGAAGCTCGTGTCGGTCGAATGACCCGCCCGCGAAGCGCCGCCCGCGGACTCGTCGTCCGCGACGACGAACTCCTCGCGATTCAGTACCGCACCGACGGCGAGGACTGGTACGTCGCGCCCGGCGGCGGCCAGCAGCGCGGCGAGTCGCTCGCGGAGACGGTCCGCCGAGAGGTGTACGAGGAAACCGGCTACGAGGTCGCCGTCGGGTCGCTCGCGTACGTCAGGGATTTCGTGCCCTCGACGCATTACGAAGATAGAGACGACGACGGCCATCAAGTAGACCACTTCTTCTGGTGCGAGCGAGTGGGAGACGAGCCGGACGACCCGACGGAGCGCGATTCGGTCCAGGTCGGCGTACGGTGGCTCCCCCTCGACGAACTCGGGGAGGTCCGGTTCTTCCCCGGCCCGCTCGGTGACCGACTCCGGAGCGGCGACTCCGACGAGATGGGCGACGCACGCGGCGCGGTCTACCTCGGCGACGTGGACTGAGAATCCGCCGGCGACGACTCCGGAGTCGTTCGATTTCACTTTCACTTTCGGGGTCGTTTTTAAACCCCCGCGCGCCGAACGTGTGAGCATGAGTCAAAGCACGCTCGGCGACGACGACCTGTTCGGAGAGGCGGCGGCGGAGATGCGCGCCGACGTCGAGGAACATCTCGGCGAGGCCCGGTCGGCGCTTCCCGACCCGGACGACGTGTGGGAGGCCGACGCCGACAACGTCCTCGGCGTCCTCAACGGCCTCCGCTCCTCGCTCGACGTCGAGGGCGCGGCCGAGCACGTCCGACAGGCCAAGAAGTGGTACGTCATCGGCCAGCGCGCCGAGGCGTTCGACGACCCCGAGGACCTCGAAGCGGCCATCGAAGAGCTCGAAGCACTCATCGAGATGGTCGAGGAGGCCCACGAACTCGTCGGGGAACTCACCAACACGATGCCGCAACTCCGCGGCGCGCTCACCGACGCGGCCGAGGCGGCGGAAGTCGCCAGCTCGGACGACGAAGACGAAGAAGAGGAGTAATCCGTAGACCGGCTCGCCGGTCCGCGTCCGCGGGCCGTTCAGTCGAGTTGCCGGCTTTCGACCGCGTCGAGGAGCGACGCGAGCGAGTCGGCCGCGAGCGATTCCAGTTCCGCGCCGCGGTCGGCGTTGCCCTCGGCGGGGTCGCCGACGACGCCGTTGTCGGTGAACTCGTCGGAGTCGTGGGCGAGGTTGACGCCCGAGACCCACTCGCCCCAGCGGTCGGACCCGCCCGCGCGGGCCTCGTCGATTCGGTCCTCGCGAACCAGTTCCGGATGCGTGTGGCGGAGGAGTGCGGTTTCTAACGGGCCGCCGTGGCCCATGTCCGAGGAGTGGTCACCGACGGCGTCGAACCACGTGAACGCGACCGCGTAAACGTCGCCCGTCCGCGAGACGCGCCGACAGAGCTCCGCGAGCGCGTCGATGTTGCCGCCGTGGCCGTTGACGACGACGACGCGGTCGAAGCCGTGGTGGGCGAGCGATTCGATTGTCTCGCGGACGTACGCGCGGAAGGTGTCCGGCGAGACCCACAGCGTGCCGTCGAAGGCGCGGTGTTCCTCGGCGACGCCGACCGGGATAGTCGGGCCGACGACGGCCTCGCCGTCGAACGCCTCGATACCGGCCTCGGCGACCGATTCGGCGTTGAGCGCGTCGGTGCCGAGCGGCGCGTGCGGGCCGTGCTGTTCCGTGCTTCCGACCGGGAGGACCGCGAGGTCGGCGTCGAGGTCCGCGATTTCGGTCCAGGTGGCCTCGGAGAGTCGCATGGCGACAGAAGGGACGGCCCCGCCCTTAGTGGTGGGCGCTTCGCTCAGTCGTTGCTGGCGTCGACCTCGGCCTGCCGGCGGGCGGCGCGCTCGACGAACTCGTCGGGGAGTTGGTCGATTTCGCCGGCCTGCACGCCCCAGAGATGGGCGTAGAGGCCGTCTTCCGACAGGAGGTCGTCGTGGGTGCCGCGCTCGACGACGCGGCCGTCCTCGAGGACGAGAATCTGTTCTGCGTCCTTGATGGTCGACAGGCGGTGGGCGATGCTGAACGTCGTCCGGTCGGCCGTGAGTTCGTCAAGCGAGCGCTGGATGAGCATCTCCGTCTCGGTGTCCACGTCCGAAGTCGCCTCGTCGAGGACGAGGATATCCGGGTCTTTCAGGATGGCGCGAGCGATGGAGACGCGCTGGCGCTGGCCGCCAGAGAGCTTCACGCCGCGCTCTCCGACTTTGGTGTCGTAGCCGTCGGGGAGGTTCGAGATGAACTCGTGGGCCTCGGCGGCCTTGGCGGCCGCGACGACCGCCTCGTCGTCGGCGTCGAACGTCCCGTAGGTGATGTTGTCGCGGACGGTCCCGTAGAACAGGAACGTCTCTTGGCTGACGTAGGCGATGGACTCCCGGAGGCTGGCGATGGTCACGTCGCGCACGTCTTGGCCGTCGACGCTGACGCGCCCCTCGTCGGGGTCGTACATCCGCATCAGGAGCTTGAGAATCGTCGATTTCCCCGCGCCGGTGGGCCCGACGAGCGCGAGCGTCTCGCCGCCGTCGACCTCGAAGGAGATGTCCTCGACGACGGTCTCGCCGTCGCCGTAGCCGAAGGTCACGTCGTCGTACGCGACGCGGCCCTCGGAGACGGCGAGGTCGGGAGCGTCGGGCTGTTCGGCCAGCCGCGCGGGCTCGTCCATCAGGCCGAAGATGCGGGCGCTGGAGGCGTGGGCGCGCTGGTACATGTTGATAATCTGCCCGAACTGAGCCAGCGGCCAGACGAACTGCTGGGTGAGCAGGATGAACGTGACGAACTCCCCGATTTCGAGGTCGCCGGTGAAGGGGCCGGGGCCCTGCCCGTTGATGACCCACAGGCCGCCGACGACGAAGGTGAGCGAAAAGCCGATACCGGCGAGGATGCGGAGCGCGGGGAAGAACTTGATGCGGGTGTTGATGGCGTCCCAGTTGGCGTCGAAGTAGTCCATCGAGACGCCGTCGACGCGGTCGGACTCGTGGGACTCGGCGTTGAACGTCTTGATGACCTGAATGCCGCCGAGGTTGTTCTCCAGCCGGGAGTTGAGCTTGCCGACCGACGAGCGCACGTCGGCGTACTTCGGCTGGATGATATCGACGAACTTCCACGTGAAAAGCGCGATGAGCGGGACCGGCAACAGGGCGACGAGCGCGAGCTGCCAGTTGTACGAGAGGAGGACCACCGCGATGGCGACGACCATCACGAACAGGCGGAAAAAGGAGTTCATCCCGTCGTTGAGGAACCGTTCGAGGCGATTCACGTCGTTCGAGAGGATGGACATCATCTCGCCGGTCTGCTTGTCGGCGAAGAAGTCCATGTTGAGCAGCTGCATCCGGTCGTAGGTGTCGGTCCGAACGTCGTGTTGAATCTGCTGGGCGTAGGCGTTCCATCCCCAGTTGCGGAGCCAGTGGAACACCGCGCCGGCGGTGAAACTGAACACGATGATGCCGACCGCCAAGAGGAACTGGCCGTCTCTGGTCGCCGGGACGTACGGGGTAATCCACGCCTCGGGGAGGACGGGGAAGCCGGCCGCGAACGACGTCTCCTGCCGGATGATGGCGTCGATGGCGAGGCCGAGGATGACCGGCGGCATGAGGTCGAGCACGCGGGCGGCGACGCTCGCGAGGACGCCCACGACGAACTCGAAGGTGTTCTCGCGGCCGTACTCGGCAAACAACCGCCGCATCGGGTTGTCGACCCGCTCGCGTTGGTCCTCGAACGGGTCGTCGTCGGTTTCAGGGGACACGACAACCGTTCAGGGGGCGCTCGCAGTAAAGTACTCGGGTGAGGGAGCGAGCCGCCGGTAGCTCAACAGGAGGCGTTCCGAACCGTGTTCCTGCTCGAACCGCCGGATTCGACGACCGGCTGTTGGCTGACGCCGCAGAGGTCGTTCTGGGTGAGTCGGTTGCGGTGGGAGTCCTCCAGTGTGACGCCGTGAGCCAAGAGGCCGGTCGTCACGACGTTCCTGTGAATCGCGTTACGGTCGCTTCCAACGAGTTCGAACCCGGCGATGATGATATCGACCTCGTTCTCGACGAAGCGGTTTCGGTGGCTGTCGCGGAGTTGGAAGCCGGGACCTTCTCCGTCGACGAGATTCCGTTGGAAGCTGTTTTGCGTGCTCCCGTACAGCGAGACCTGGATGGTATCGGTTCTAAACTCGGAGTCGACGAACTCGTTTCGGTGCGAATCCGTGAGCGTGAGCACGACCGGACTGACGAGCGTACACGACTCGAATCGGGTTCGCTCAACTCGGTCGAGAATCACGCCCCTGACGCTCGGCGTGAAGAAACTCGTGTTCGTCACCGCACAGCGCGAGGAATCCGCGAGGACGAACTGTGGTCTCCAATCGTCCGGATAGCCAACGACCTGCGAGTCGGCAATCGTCACCCGGCTCGAATCGGTGATTCGCCCGCCCTTCGTCAGCACGATGTTGGTTATCGAGACGCGACTGCCCGAAATCGTCGTCTCACCGTTCACGGCGTAGCCCCGGCCGTCGACACGGACGTCGTCGGCGAGAATCTCCAGACAGTCGAGGTTTTCGTCGAGGGAGTACCGCCCCGACTCGGTGATGCTCGCACATCCCGAAAGCAACTCCTCGTCGGTCCGAGGTTGCAACACGCCCGGCGCGAGCGCCGGCAGCGCGGCGAGGCCCAGCCCCCGAAGCGCTCTTCTCCTCGTGAGTCGAGTCGACATGACACCCGTTCAACTACAACACGTCGGCACAAATACAGATATTGTGAGATGCATACCAACTACGTATCAGTATTCGTGACGTACTGCAACGCCGACTGGTAGGCGAGTCGGACGCGTCGTCGCGCTTGGCGCTCAGACGACTCGGTCTTCGACCTCGGGGTCGACGCCGGCCTCGACGAGGTCCTGTCGGACGCGCTCGCGCAGCGGGTCGGGAACCGTGTCGCGGCCGACGGGGACCGCGACCTCGCCGTCGCCTTTCACCTTCCAGTAGAGGACGCAGTCGGACGGTTCGTAGTACTCGATGCTGTAAGCGTCGTCAGCCCCGCGGTAGTGGACCCGCGCGGCGAACTCCTCGGCGCGCCAGCCTTCGAGTTCGGAGAGCGCCGCGACGTGTGCTGTCATGGTCGGGTCAACGGTCGCCGGCCCTTCGGGCGTTTCGCTTCTACTCGACTTCGACTCGGTCGCCCGCGTCGATGCCGGTCTCGTTCGTGTAGCCGTAGGGGAGTTCGAGGACGTACTTCCCGGTTCCGCGGTAGCGGGTGAGGTCGGACTCGCTCGTCCCCTCGGGGTCGAGTTCGGCGTGGTGGATGCGCGTGATAGTGCCGTTTTCGGCGACGAAGACGATGTCCAGCGGGAAGTCCATGTCGCGCATCACGTAGGCGTAGGTGCCCGAGGAGTCGTGGACGAACCACATCCCCTCGTTTTCGGCGAGCGATTCGGTGTCGCTCAGGCCGGTAAAGCGCTTGGCGCGGGTGTCAGCGACGCGGGCGTCCACGGTCGCCAGGGTCTCGTCGGTCTCGTCGTCGACGACGGTGAGCGTGGTCCGTTCGTAGCCGTCGGTCGAGCCGGGGACGACCGCCGGGTTGGTGAGGTACGCGACGCTCGCGACCGCGACGACGACGACGGCGACCAGCAGGGCAATTCGCGTACGAGATGTCATTGCCGGACGTGACGGTCGCCGCGGGTCTAAGGGTTCCGGGGACCGGTCGAAACGAAAACCGTTATGAGCGCGAACCGGTTCGATTGAGGTGCAGGGCTCGTGGTCTAGTTGGTTATGACGCGGCCTTTACAAGGCTGAGGTCGGTGGTTCGAATCCGCCCGAGCCCATTTCGAGCCCGGTTGATTATAATCGACATACGGCGTGGACTTTTCTTAAACAGATTAACGGTCTTTTCTGCTGATTTGAACATCTGTGCGGGTGGTCATCAACGCTGTAATGCGTTTTGCGCTAGATACTATCCTACCTTGAACAATAAAACTAGGCTTCAAAATAGTATGAGGAAAATTTGGATATTCGATGTCTTTATCTATGTCAAACTAGACGAATGTCTAGTTTTAATACTACTGCGAGCGTGCGTTACTACGTATGACTGATTCTAAGACTGATTCGAAAATCGAGGAATTGGAAGAGAAAATAGAGAACTTAGGTTCTCAATCTGAGTCTGCGCCAAAAGTGGAGATAGCCACAGGTGGGTCTGGAATGATAACGACTGGTGGGACTGCAATTTCAGTGGAAGGGCGCACGACCGACACGACAGAGGATGTTAAAAATATAGCAATAGAAGCCTTCGCTTCGGTACTCAGTGAAGAGTCGAAAAATGTGTGGAGGCAGGATAACCGATGACGTGGACTCTTCGTGTGAACGGCTTTCAATCGTTTCTTCTAATTGCACTATTTGCGGCTTACCAAATCACCGGATTTCAACCGTTAGGAATCGCAATAGCGGCGTTCTTAATCGGCGGAGCATTGGTATTTCCACGATATCATGTGATACCGGCTGGACTGGCTGTTTTTCTGGTACACGACCTGTACCCGGTGTTTTCCGTCGAATATATCGGTGCAGTGTTGTTGTTTGGATACTGCTTGTTGGTCTTGTTGTGGATGCCGCTCAAACTGACGGTCTATGGCGTAGGGCTAGGGTCAATGATAGCGTACACAGTTTGGACAGACGTGATTGTAGACGTGTATCTTAGAGAAACAATGGAAAAATTGAGAAAGAAGTATAAACGCCTGTCTCGGTGGATTTGGTACGGGTACTGAATCTATTCTAAGCCGATTTCAATCATTTCTTTAGCCGTGTCTTCAGGGTTCGCTCGTCTCAGGTATGGAAGTGCAGACTGAAACGAAGACCATCCCATTTGGTACAGCACGATATTGATATCTGCATCTAGTTCGTTGATGAGTCTGTTAGCGTGATATCGGCGCATATCATGTGAGGATACGTACTTCCACCGTTCATCTCCTGTGTCTTTGTATCGAGCTTGTGCAAGCTTCTTGACGACATTCCTTGCAGCGGCTGACGATAGAGACCCACCGTTTCGAGACTGTAGAAGATAGTCGTCTGAACCAAGTTCTCGATTCTTAGCTTCGATTGCGGCGTTTTGATACACTTGTTTTGGAACCCAGACTTCACGTTTTGCTTGAGCAGTCTTCGTGACTTCTTCACCGACACGAACAAAGTAGCGTTTCTTACCATCTATCTCACGCTCAAAGAGGTCTCGAACACGAAGGGTGCGAATTTCACTGATTCTCAATCCACACAGTGAACCAAACTGAATAATCAGTCTGTCTCTGTTCGACGTTGCTTCCATCTCCAAATCATCTCGTTCCGACTCACTCAGCCAAATCGACTTTTCTGATTGCCTTTTTTGCATATGTGTTTAAATAATATATTTAATATGTTAAACAACTATCGGTGTCTTATAAGTATTCGATTGTTCAGAGAATTCGGGGAAGATTGATTTAGTGTGAAGGTACGTCTATTCGGTCGAAATCAGGGGTTTGGAGCAAAAATTAGAGTGTTCAGGGAGAAGGTGGTTGCGATAATACATATTATCGTTAGTTCAGCGTATTATCCATCCTGCTTACACCTTGTCGTGGGATCTTGTAATAGACGACACAGAGAGTTATGCCAAGTATTTATTAAATCCCATAGACAAGTTTCGAATATGGTAGACTGGCAAAGAGGCGAACCCCAGCCATCTCTGCGTGATAGGATAGTCCAACTTTTGAAAGATAATCCTGAAAAAATCTGGACACCAGCAGAAGTTCGAGGCGAAATATACCCGGAGATTGAATGGCCGTCTTCAGATGAGATGTCTACTGAAGAGCAAACGTATCAATTAATCGGCGTTGCTCAGAAGAACGCTGTAGCTCACTATACTATGGAGACGTTGGTCGATGAGGGTATACTGGAAAAACGTGAATTTAGAATCGACAAAATAGCGGAGGTAACAATCAACGAAGACGAGTATGAACAGGTTCGTGAAAGATTGCCTGATGACGTGGATGTGTATGAGGACAGAATCTATTACCGGCTGAACAAAGACTCACTGTAGGTATGGCTCTCCCGAGTTGGACTGTTTCAGGCGTGCTTGCTCTCCTTCTTGGCTTGTATGTCGCCAACCACGTTAGAGGTGAAGAACACGGTGCAAACCAGCCACAAGACCCAAAGACAAAGCAATTCATCAGCAAAGACAACGACTTCTGGCGGTGGTTACTAAGTGGGGTTGCTATAGCTGGCATTACGGCGTACTTTGTCCCCAAAGTCACTCCGACTGTTAATACTGCTCTCCAAAATACATCACCTCTCGGAAAATTGCTCCTTGGAGTCTGGGGATTGATTATGCTGAAAGGAATTTACAAAAAATTTGGCTGAAATTAGTGCGCCTTGTGCTAACCGCCTTGTATACTGAAAATCACTGGGCTGAACTGTTGAGTGTCTCCAAGAAGGTGGGTTTGCGCCATCTGAAAAATTCATAGAACCTAATCAAACCAACACAGAATCAATGAGTTGTGACAAAAATCCAATAACGAGAAAACTGAGACCGAGACGGCGAATATGCTTTTCAGTCCAGTTCTCAATCCAAGTCTGGATATCCTCTGTCGCTAGACGGTGTTGGTCTGTTTTCCGAGTTGCGTGGACGACAAATCGGCTCAGACCGATATTTCCAAACACAATCTCTCCGTCTATTGGTTCCAGATTCTTTTCCTCTAAAATGTCGATTAGGTCACTGTACGCTTTGTGTTCAGGAGATATCTTCACACCACTCGGTCTCCTGCTCTTCAAATCACGTTTCAGACGCTCTACGTGACTTAATCGTGGTGAATAGTATGCAAATTCATCTCTCAAATCTGGGAAATCAGCGGCCAGAATCACAACTGCTCCAACCAAGTCTATGACTAAGCCAACAGTGGTTAAGATAGACATGAGCTAGTTGATGCGCTGATGGACTTTGATTAAAAACCCAGTCAATGAAATAACTCCAGCTAGTTCAAACAAGAGTAGCGTGTGGTTTGCAAAATAAATCATAACGTCTTCTAAGAGCGTGAAGCCGTATGCTTCGGAGAGAACAGCACCAAAGGCAAGTAGCAGGGCAGTTGCTACTAGAAGGATTGTAAAATATCGTAGTTTCGACGGTCCCGGCGGAATATCCATTCTAACCCTCAATTTCTCCCCCCAGTCAGTTAAGTTGTAAGATGGTATAGTCTGTTTCAATGATATTTGACCAACTTCCCCCTTCTCTGCTGTTGATACTGACCGAATCATCTCTTCTCGTCGTTGGCTACGTGAGCGAGAAATACTACGTCTCTCGAATGACTTCATTCGCTAACGCTATCGCATTGACAATCCACGTCTTGTCCATCGAGCAAGTCGGAATTTGGTTAGGGCTATACGTAGACGTTGGCGTTGCTATTGGTATCGTCGGTCTGATCGCTTATTGGTCCAACACAAAGCTTCCAAGTTGGTACTATGATATATCGTATCTACTCTACTCGTCTCTAAACGTCGGTCTTGTGATTGCTCTCAGCTCAACTTCTTTCTTGATGGCACTCGTTGTTGGAGCCGTCTTACAAGTAGTCATAATGATGTTTTCCGGAGATACACAACTAATTCACAGCGGTCAATACTCCGGAGCAGTCAAGAAATTTCATCAGCAAAAAAGGCGGTTTGGAAATCAGGTAATCGACCTGTCTGGGTATTTCTATTAGATACTGAGCGTTCGAAGTCACGGTTAAATTCCAAGAGGCGACTAAGGGATATTTCCGAGAGAAAACTGAACACCCCTACATGTACCAAGACGAAGCAGAAGTCTTTCTCAAATCTACTGAAGGAACTGGTGATTACACATTTGAAGTCACTCTCAGAATCACTGCATATTTTCGAGGAGACAACCTAATAGATGAAAATACATTGGCGTTTCACTGTGATCCGATTGGTTCAAACTATAACTCATCATTTCTTCAGGTCACATTCGACGATTGGTCGAAAGTAGTCGCTATACGTGATTTCCTCGCAGACTGCTTCTCAGAGGAAGTCATCCGAAGACAAGCGATGACAGTCGATATTGAGGATGGTATCTCGTCGATCACACCATGGAATCAATCACCTAATGAGAAGGAAGGATTAGAAGAGATGACAATTCAAGTCGAAGATGACCGAATAGAATTCATGCGGTCGGGGACTGTGTTGCCATACATATTCACCTACGAGGAGAGTAACGACGGTGGCAAGGATAACAGAAACGCTGAGAAGTTGCTAAATTTCTTCGACAAGATCATTTCTCTACATCCAGACTTTGACCCAGACATTGAGGGCTCAGAGAATCCAGGTTTCGAACCGCTGTTCGACCAGCATCGAGTCCAAAGTCTCCTTAACGAAGTTGTCAGTTCAGAATCGGACCTTTTCTGTGACTATCAAAAAGCCGTTCGGGAGTTCGAGGACGAAGAATACGGAGACACCATCCGAGACCTTGGTCGGGCTGCGGAGAAACTGATCGAGATACTTTCCGTCGAGATATACGACGAAGAGGATTTGTCAAGTAATATGGCCGGCAGGCTGAATAAGCTAGATAAAACCGAAGAGGGGCTGCCATCACTCATCGGCAAGACCATCTCACCTCTATGGTGGCTGCGAAACCAAATTTCTCATGCTAATGAGTATGAAATCACCGAGGAGGAGGCGCTTTACGCCTTGCTTTGTTTCCAGATGGCATCGGAGAAGTTGATTGGTGGATTCCTCAACAAACGACAACAATAGGGAATATGCGAATCGAGAAACAAACGACTTCTAACGAGGAGACAAAGACGATCAAAGTAATTCTCGACACAAGCTATTGGATTAGCTTCAAAGACCACCGCCAGGATTTATTTGACAAGTTCGCTCGGGCCGTCTACGAGAACAATATAGAGGTTCTGTTTAGCTACGGGAACTTTATTGACCTAATCAAGTATAGCGAGCAAGACGAGCTTTCCGAGATGATACCCTCAGTAGTCTCGACTTATATCCCACCACAGGATTACACAGGGAATTCATACAGCACTTCGACGAGTCCTCTATCACTGATTCCAAAAACTGAGGAGAAGCACCGGGCGGTCTCTGACACACAAGACTTTGGGGATGTAAAGACACTGAAGTACCTATTTCGGATTTCAGATTGGGAGGGTCACGAAGAATACAAAGAAGCGATGCAGTATCTGAAGTCAGTTAGCGACGAGTACGGGGAAGAATATGTGAAGGCACTTCTATTTGATCTTGATCCTGGTACAGGAACATTCAGTTACGACGAGAGAGGTGATTCTGAAGTTGTTGCTAAGGTGGTTCAAGCAAAGAGAATTGAGAAAATGGACCCCAATGAGAACCTCAAATATACCGATATAGCAGATATGGAAATCATCACACACGCCATTATTACGAACTGTGATATTCTCTTAATTGAGTCGAAATGGAAGAATGTGGGTTTGGTTGAGTCAATCTTCGATGATTTGGGCAGTAGTACAGAGCTCAAAGTATTAGATGATATGGGCGAATTTGTAGATCTACTTCAGTAGAAGCGGCTCTGTACGTGGCGTTTGGTCAGATACAGGCGAGTGATCACATACCCGTATGAGACAGTTATTGCCGTACCCAGAACCTACCAACACCAATCTTGACGGGGATGATTTCGCCTCGTTGCTGCAGTTCTTCTACAGCGTGCTCACGGTCCCATTCATATACACTCATGACTTCCTTGGTAGTCACTGGGCCGTACTCGGTTACGAACTTCGGCAAAGGCCGGGGTTCATTGCTTTCGATCCCTGCCTGGTCAAAGATATCCACAATATCGTCATAGTGGAGGTAACCGTGCTGTGTGACTTCTTCACCGTCAACGTGGATTTTGGTAATCGGAGGGTTCGGATCACGTGTACTTGTTCGAACATTGATCTCGTTCCATGATGCCTCCAATTGATCAGTGTCAAGTCCGACGTTCCTCGCTAACTCGAAGAGGGTATCCTTGTTTTCGATGTTTAACCCCTCAACAATGGCAGCAGTACGAAGTCGTCGAAGGTATTGGTTCGCAATACTCTTTCCTTGCTTCATTGCAGAAAGGTAAGCCCGATTTGCAAGCTCAGTGGATTCTGGTGGGTTCTTCTTCCACACGGACGTGTCGATGGGCATCTTGTGGCGATAACTATCTGTCTCCCACTTCGAGGTCATCTCTTCGGGAAATTCGAAGTCACGGACTGGAACAAGTTGGTAATCTGTCTCTACTTCCTCGCCATACCTCTCCTCGATCTTGAGCATTATTGGATACAGGCCCCATCCAATATTGTCCCAAGCGTCTGAGTACTGCACGACTTTCGGTACCTGATCTTCATCCTCATCCTCATCCTCGTCTTCGTTTTCGTCCGACTCCTCGTCTACCTCTTCTTCTGGTGATTCAGGACCATCTGTTTGCTCGTTCTCAGGAGACTCAGATTCTTCATCAGAATTGTCCGGTGAATCCTCAACGATATCTACGTCTTCAGGAATGCCAATTACGCCGCCTCCACCACCGCCACCAGTATTTTCGGTCTCAGATGGAGGGGCTGTTGCCGTTGATGTATCTGGAGTGTCTGGACTATCATCGTCCTCCGGTGATTGGCTATCGGAGTCTGAGTCTGTATATTCGTCTACTCCGGTCTGGTGAGGTTCAACATGCTGTTCTTCATTGTCGGAGCTGCATCCACTCTCATCATCACCAGGACTGATGTAGGGAGCGCCCGATCCGTCACCCATTGATCGCCACCTCCGTTTCCTGAATGAAATCACTAATCCGTGACTGCTCGTTCGTACGCTCAGCGTGCAGCGCTCGTTTGATTTTGTAAATCCACATGGCTAATTTGTATTGTGAATACCCATCCGAAGTCAGCCCACAGTACCGCTTCCAGTGCCAACCTGCGGTCTCGTCAACTATCTCAGGCATCATACCGACCTGTCTTGGAGAGCCCCTCCCGATGGTAAGGACTCCATCTGGATTCAAAACGGCTGAAGCCTGCTCAATCCGTTCACAGAAATCGTAGTGACTGGGTGTTTGGACACCATACATTGCAAACCGGTCAATTCCGAGTCGGTCGAACGTCTCTTTGGACTCCTCAAAGTGATCTATTGAGACGCCCTTTGCAAGTGGTGTGATTTCATGGGGTAATCCCATCTCTTCGGCCCTCTTGTAGAGCCATTCAAACCGGCTGAGGTACTTTTCAACGTTCTCTAGCTGCTGATCTGGCTCCATCCGGTGATATACCCACAACCAATCAGGAATAATCCGAGCCTCACGTTCAAATTCGGCATAAAGGTCGATCTCCTGCCAACGACCTCGATTTGTAACCGTAGCATCCGGCTCAGTACCTACAATAGTGAGTTTGTGATGTGGCTGGAGAATGTTGTTGAAGCCGCCGTAGTTTTCCAGTACACGCTCTGCTTTGCTGAGCGTTACCATCACGTGTTCTATCGAGGGATCATCTTTGAGTAGGTCAATGAACTTCCCGCTGGGTTCGAGACGGAGTATTGCCCTAGTCTGTGGGTACTGCTTAGTCAAGGAAGCAATCAGAGTTTGCTGGCCTCTACGCCGGTCTGTAGTTGTCACAGGCGAATTCATGTGGGCTATGTCCGGTCTCCGAATTGTTCTCAGATGGGAGACAGTCACACATTAGAGCGCATTGAATATAAAAACCTAGGAGAGTGAAAATCCCTAAAGCCGTTTTTGGCCCGCCTAGTCCACGATATTGGCAGTTGGACAATCAGAAATCGGAAGTGAGTACCTACATCAAATCAGTATCATTATGCCAAGGGGTGGTGAGCTAAATTCTCTCGACTTTGTGACGGTAGCATATCTTAGAAGAATGCTTCTAAGACACGCCGAGTATGTCTCGAAATTGGCTCTGTAACTCTTCCCTCAACACAGGAATTTCATCCTTAGTAAGCGATTCCCAGTTCTCTTGCCATTTTTCTATCCGCTTCTCTGAGCCAGGAAGTGACTCCCCTGCGTCGTGAATCTTCGCAACAGAAAAGTCGTGGAACATATCACGGTACTCCCCCAGAAGATCATCCATTGTCCCACAGATATCAGACGAAAAATAGACTTTGTTCCTCAGGTAGAACCTCTGAAGCTCCTCTCCAGACTTGGCGGCAATCTCAATCTTCTCCTCTCTGGATGTTTCGCCCCGTGAAAACATCGGATCTACCAGCGCCCGCATATCTTGATCGAACTCGGATAGTTTCACGTAGAACTCTCCGATAATCTCTGCTCGTTTCTGGTGCAAGTCGGTGAACTTCACTGCCTCCTTGTCAAGCTCTGTTTGGTACGATTCCAGTTGCTTGTCGAAATACTGTTTAATTGCGACTTTCGAAACGTGAGCAAGTAGCCATGCCCCAGCAGCTAGAATTCCGAGGTCACGAAGTAGACCAAGAACCATCTGTAATGTAGCGACCATATCTCTGATTTATTGACCGGAAGTGGATTTCAGGGAGTGAGAGCCTCTGACTCGATCCCAACTTCGATCTCTCTTGGGTCAACGGCCTCCTTCGGTGTGTACCTACTGAACGCCTTCCCATCCCACTTCGGCCCCCCTCTATCTGCTTCCTTGAGGATGAACATCCGACGTTCGTACTGCCTTCTTCTTTGATTTCGCTTTGAGTCGTAGTCGTCTTTATCAACCTCGGTATACCCAAAGAGGATGTAATCTCCACGAAGCGATCCCTTTGGTGGCTCCCCTTTTGCTTTCCGACTGTGGAATTTGAACTCTCTCAGGTAGTCAACCTCCTCGGGATCTTTGACCCAGACGAGTTCAGTCTCTGCCTCCAGCATTTTCACTCGTCGTCCTCTCCAAGAGTCACCATTTCGACACCATCGTCGATGACTCGATATTCCTCCCCGTCCATCTCAACCCGTTCTTCTTCCCATAACTCTTCATTCTCTTCATCGTACCCCTCAACCACATACCCTGCTCCAAAAGGAAGCTCGCCATCTATCTCAACTCGTTCGCCTGTCTCTACGTGTTCGAGGATTGCCATACTTGCTGACGTGTTCCCATCGGGATAGTCCTTGTTGTCAATTGGAGACAACAAATCGTCAGGGCAGGCCTGACACTGGTGACTTCGCCCAGAATACAACCGGTGCAAAATTGGATCTTCAGGCGTTTCACTCAGATGGCGTAAAATTATCTTTCGGTGAGACAGAGGGAGAACAAGATGGAGCCATGTTCCTGTACCGTGGCGCATTTCAAGCTCTTCGGAACCCAGTAAGTCACCGCTCTGTCGAAAATGTTGACGAAGACTACGCACGGGATGCCATATATTTAATAAATGTGTCAATACAACAATTAGAGGAGCTAAGCAGCTATGACGTGGGAGCAACTTGACGACCCGCCACGTTGGGTGAGAAAGGTTTACCAGGATGATGGCTGGCAACTGAAAGACTTTGGTGACTACCTAATCACGAAGGGAGACACATGGGTTTACAAAATTGAGTTCGGACCAACGTACGCTCGTCAGCTCAAGTCTGACTACTATAGCACGACGAGAAACGAAGGTACGTGTCCAAACTGCCAAGCGTATGTCCGGCGACTCCACGGTGACCGCTTCTTGACTTGCCACCGGTGTGGATGGGTCGTAGGTTTGCCCATCCTACGGTGGCTCCGTTACCCTTCCTGGGTAGATTATTATCTTGAGGGAAAACACTGAATACACTCCACACACAAGTTGAATTATCTACACGAGGGATCAAATTGGGTGCAGCAATATCTTCAGCCGAGATTAGTTCAGAGACCCTTGCACCGAGAGACTACCTGGATGTTCACGAAGCCTTGACAAACCATGGTTGGAACACAGTTGAAGCAGAGTTCAACCATCCCAGTCCACAGGTAACATCTGCAACTGTTTACGGTGAGGTCAGGGAGGATGGTATTTTCGAACGCAACCAAGGAGATCTAAAATCGTTTTTAATTAAGTCCCCTAGCGGCGAGGTAGTCAGAGTCTCTTTTGAGGGTAAGAGAGTCTCCATTAATCGCTATAGTAACCTACCTACAGAGCGTTCATCCACCGGGAATGTGGATTTCGGTGTGGCTCATTATCTGGGAGTGTGTATGGTAGTTTCATTCCAAGCGATAGACGAGTATATTGACCGTAATGGATTGCGACCGGTCATCAACGAAATTAAGCGTCGTCGATGGACGATTATGATGGGATTGGCCTTGTTCACCGTAGTTTGCAAGTAAATGGCTCTTAAGTATTCTTTCCAGACGGTGACCATTTGATTACCCAATAGCACCACTGTTGCCTTCCCCAATAGCCCTTGCAAAGCCCTAGTAAAATAGAATTCACACTCTCTATTCACGCATAACAGATTTGAGTGAGATGAGATTCAGAATCTTGAATCCTCTATCAATGTGATAAAGAGATTATCTCTAAGAGTTATATCTGGGAAACCCCATGGTGAGGACTCTCTTTGAGAGGTTTCTGAAAGAAATTTCCGGGGTCAGAGAACCCTATCTTCTACTATTTGTATTACGGGAAATACTATGTATTTCCCTACAATGGTGTTGGGATCGAGTTTGAGATATTCTAAACTAGTTCTCCGAGATAATCATTTGAGATAGTCAAAACACGCATAGTATTTGAGATCTTTCACATATTTGTGCGCACATTATCAGAAAAAGAACAACGGATTATCCTCTGCATTCTACAATCACAAGAAGAAGATTCAGAAGGTAGACCACAAGCTGACACAATCCAAATTCGGGAACACTGGGAAAATTCAGATTGGGACGATTTGTCAAAACCCACCATCAAGCGGATTCTCGGGGAGTTGGTCGATAGAGACATTCTGTGTAAAGATCAAAGATCCAAAGACGAGATGGACACAAACCGGATCCCGCCATCACTATACATTCTCACAGAACCTGGAGCAGAACTTGTGGAGGAGGGTTTCGCTGGAGTCGAGGAGCCTGTTTCATCTGAAAACCGTGCCAGCATGGAAGACCTAAGAAGTCAGGTGTTTGGACTCAAGGGCGAGGTAGAGAGGCTTAGAACAGCTTTTGTGGAGGAAACAGAATCACAGGAAGAGACATCTAAACACTACTATTCCAAAGTTTCCGGCGAGGTTTCAAAGAACAGGGAAGAGATACAATCGACTGTCGGTAAGATATCTCGAATCGAGACGAAAATCGCCCAGATTGAAGCTTCAATAGAAGAGATGGCGGTTCACATTGACGACGAAAAAGAACAGCGAGAAGAGCAAAAAGAAGCCGTCAAAAAGGCTATGAAGATGCTGGCTGGACACATGGAAGAGATTAAAGCCAAAAACAAGGAGCTACGTGGAGAAAATCAAGAACTTCGAGACCGACTTGAACATATTGAATCATTCCTTCTCGAAGTTCACACTGGTGGTCTTGGTAAGGCAAAGTACGAACCCCATGAAGCTGGATAACAGTAAAAAGAGAGTGTCCTTCGACTGTTCTATAATAGTATTCTATCAAGCTCAAGTGCAGCTAATTTGAACTCTGCTTTCATAACCAGATTTCGCAGTTCTTTGTGTTTGTCAATCATGTCTTCCACGAGCTGGTCGTGAGTATTTCCACCCACCATCGAATGTGCTTCTTCATATGTGATTCCGCATTCATCGGCTAACTCAGAAATTAAGTCATACACCTCTGAAGCGGGTCTAAAACCAGTTTCTTCATAGTTGGTGTGCCGTGGTTTTTTTGGCTCGTTCTGAAGATCGTCTAACAACTGATTGCAATCGTCTTCTGTCTGTGCTTCGTCTAAACGTTGCTCGTATTCTTCTAATTCCTTGAATTTCATAGTTTGTCACCTCCTGAATTTCGGAGGTAAAAACACTGAGAGAATCGAACTCTCATTCGGTCACCAGAGATGTTTAGTTGTTTTTGACATGTTCTGACATTAGAGTTGTCTATGGCACATGAACCATATTGTTGTACGCTTGGTCACGCAATGCATATAATGCGTCCATGGTCTTTTGTTCTGCAATCCACGATTCGGCTTCAAAATCAGAAGCGAACTGCTCTATCGAATTCACGATGTTCTGTAGCTCGGTCGCCGTCGATGCTTCCTGAATCTGAGTTTGGAATTTCTTGATTTGTGCCATATATGCACAATATGATTCAAATCCCAAACGTATTGTCACAATGGATGTTCGAGTTACACCCGAGTTACGGGTCAGCTACACCCAAGTTACGGGGGGACGTAACTCTGAGAATACACGAGAGAGTATGCTGAAACGAATGAATTTGAGAGAATAGAAAATCAAAAACCGAAAAGTTACGGTGATTTCAATTTGATGTGTGAAATTATATTCATACCGCCTTCATGTATACCTCAGTTCAAATCACCGTAACTTTTTGACTTTGAAAAAATTCATTTGCGGAATTCAGAGGTCTGAGTACCCTGAGAGCGCTATAAAAAATTACACCCCCCTGTAACTGGAGTCTCAAATTTTCGAAGATTATCCTCAGTATCCACAGTGTTCAGCGTCTCTATCTATCAGTTACGGAAAGTTACACCCACCCCGTAACTATTTGTAACTATCTTAGTGTTCACAGTCCTTATTATTATGTATCTAGTCTAGAAAGAAATAATAATAGTGTGTTGAAGCGGTTTACGCACTTTTCTCGAACTGTGAATACATACTGAAGCAGTTTCGGAGAGGGTGTAACTAATTGTAACTGAGGTTGGTAAGAGAGAAGAAAAAAGAGAATTATTGAGTTATGCTACGAAGCTGTTCCTCTCAACCCGTGGTATTTCTTCGATTTGATTCATGTCGAAGGCAATGCATCGTCCAAGATTCTTATCGACCTTCGAGGTTTCTAAGACGTATTTTTCCTGCTCTTCGAGTTCTGCAAACCGTTCTCTGTAGTCCTTTGTGGAATTGAGAATGTCGAAGGATTTCTCGGTCCCTGACTGCTTAACCATCTTATTCACTTCACCGAATACAGTTTCAAGTTTGATGTGAAGTTCTTCGTCGTCTGTCCCTTGTTTGATGATTGAGTAGTCAACACCGTACTCTAATTCCATCTTGTGAGCGGCTTGGCTTACTAACTGAAGGAATTGCTCGGCGTGTGTCTGGCTGTTCTCTGGTGAGACCTGATTAGCTGTGTACGTCAGTGCTTCATACACATCATCGTCTGTGTATGGCTTTTCTGCATCGTACTCTTCACAAAGACGAGAATAGACGTTAAGACCGTACATGACGGTCGTGATGCTGTTCCGCCGTGCCCCTCGAATCTGTTCAAAACCATTGTCTCGGAGCCACTGAACAACGTATCTCTTGATGTCTTTCCACTGTTTTTGTTCAAATTCTTTTGACGTATTCAGTGTGAGTTTGTAGTATGCTTTTGCGTGGTTCTGGAGGTCGTTAAGCTCTAAATCCTGAAGTGCTTGAACGAACTTCTCTTGGTCTGGTACGTCGGATTTGAACTGAACACCAATTAATCGGCGTGCCTCAGCAGGATTAGCAAAGTGTTCCTCTGAGGACACAATTGTTGGAGCGTTCAGCTTGAGCATCTGCTGTGTTCGGTCGATGTTGGACACAGGGATTACACCTCCTTTTGTACTAGTTCTAAACTTTGTGTTGAAGTCGTTCAAATCGTCAGGGCTTCGTTCTGAAACCTTGAATTCGTCAAACCAGAGGGGGATAGAGCAGGTTGAAACCATGTCATTCCGTCGTGCTGGTTTTGTTTGCGGGTCAATAGGGTCGCCGGAAATACCCATGCACTTAAAGACTTGTTCCATTGTTGTGGACTTTCCTGCTCCTGAATCTGCTGTGATAGATAAACCGGGATATTCGCCTTCCCTATCACGGATATATGGACTTAGACCTGTAGAGTAAACGAATCCAAGAACAGGTAAGAATCGTTCAAAATTCCTTGTTCTTGGGAGGGTTTCGAGTATGTCTTTCACTTCATCCTCATCGATTCCATCGAGGTCGTCTAACTGCCATAAATTAGCAAGTGAAGACCCTTTACCAGTGTGCGAAAGTACGAAATTCCCATCTGAACCATCAGCAGTGAAAACACCGTTTGGAGTGACAAGCTGGCCGTCTTGGAGTCCAATCTTGTTGGTAAGTTCTTTCTCAGGTGCGTCTTGTTCAGCTACTATTTCGTGGATATGTTGAAGTTGGTTCTTTGACCCTTCCCATTTGTACGCTCCATACTTGTTCACAAACTCTGTGAATTTGGACGGGTTGGCAAAGATACTTCCTTCGAGGACGAAGGTTACAGACTTCCCTGATGGTGTTCTAGCTTCTACTTCGTACTGGATTGAGTTGTCTATTGGAGACCGGATAATAGACTGTGTATGGAAAACGAAGTTGCTGATTTTATCGAATACAACAGTCTTCTCGTCGTTTTGGAATTCGATTTTTCGTTGTTTGTAGACTCCGTTCTGCTTGACTATATCACCGGCTTCAGGGTACTCAGAGTTGGTATCTGCTTCTGTTGTCTCTGGGTCGTAAACGTCCATACACCCGGAAATTGCCTTATTGATAGAGCGGCTTCTGTAGTCTTCTCTTGCCTGCCATTTTGGCCTCTTACCAAGTCCAGATTTTTCGAAGAGACGTTCCATCTGGCTCGTATCTTTCTGCGTCCAAAACGCAAGATGGGAAAGAAGAGCCATGTCTGCTCGGCTGTGGTCTCCATCGTGACCAGAAAGGTCTCCGCTCCAAAGCCGTTCGAATTCTCGCCCATTCGAGGCGTTCTTGGCTTTCTCAATTACTTCGTCATCCTCCAGAGAAAGATTGGTTGAAGGCTCCGCAGTAGCCGTTTGAGGCTCTTCATCCTCTTCCTCTTCAACATATTTTGTGTATACTTCAGACACCTCATCAGGTCGCATTTCAACTGATTTTGAAGTATCTTCGAGGTGGTCAAAAGTCATCGTGAAGAACCGTTTCCGGTCATACATTTCAATTTCAGTCTCCCCTTCGTCATGCTTCTGTTTATTATCTGAATCTGGCCCTAGTTGACCTTCAACAAGAATGTGAACACCAGTTCCAGAAGGGGAAATTTCTGTGTAGGAGTCAACGGTCTCGATTACATCTTCGGCCCACGGAACAAGTTCTCCTGTATCGGGGTCTCGAACGTCGTCAAGGTCAATCCCCATTATGAAATTATCTGTAGAGAACATGAATCCGATTCCGTCGATGTTGGAGTTAGAATTCGAGTAAGAGAGAGCTTCTTCGTAGGTTCCCCACGTAGAGGAATCATTGCTTTTCGCAAATCCTCCGTGTGGAGATTTTGGTACTTTAGTTTTCTTTCCGTCTCGTTCTTGGTATGACCAGCAGACCCAGTTTTCTAGGGTCCAGAGGTCGCTAAGTAGTGTTTCTGAGTTCTGTACGTCGGTCGTTGCTTCTGTCGGTTGTATAGCTGACATAGTTTTTTGATTTCATTGAGATCTCCATTTTTCGCCTGAGATAAGAGGGCGTTTCGCCCAAGTAAAATACTCGGGGAGCGGTTCGTATATTACGATAATTAGTCATATACTTATAATTTATGGAAAATTTTCATAATAGAGAAGATTTGTTTATCTTTTGGGCCATATTGCACAAGATTTAAAATCTGATGTTTCGTGAGACAATATGGGTGTGATGTAAACACATCCGCATTTTGATCTCTGTCGGTGCTACAAACCGACATTTAGTATATTAAATACCAGACCTCTACTGTCCAATCCCTTTTCCCACGTTCTTTGGAAATTGATCCCGTCATTGCGACTGAAGAATAGAATCATCTATTCGAATTCCCGGTATACTTTTTCGATGTCAGAAATTCGGATATGTGGCTTTACAAACGGTTCTGGGGGTTGATTTCCGATGGGATGTACACAGAAGGCTCTTACTTCTATGTCATGTTCTTCAACAAATCTCCGAGCCTGTGGGTGTTCTAATTCAATCTGTATCCACCCTTCTTCTTTGACTATTGTTTGATGTCTACGGTAGGCACTGTCTAGTTAAGCCAGTTTGAGGAACGAGCAGGTCGTTGAGTGTGTTTGGGATGGAGCTCGCAGACCTGCTCTACGCGCCCTCCATTCTGAGGGTCCCCGCGCGAGCCAACACCGCGGGGGTTCGACAGACGCCCGGCGCGCCCGGCGCCTGCGGCACCGCGCAGTTGTTGCAGTTCTCGCAGACGACCCGCGTGTCGGCCGACACGGCGCGGCCGAGCAGTCGCGCCGGGAGTTCCGGTTCGGCGTAGAACGGCCGGGCCATCCCGACGGCGGCGCAGGCGTCTCCGAGCAGTCGGTCGATTTCGCCGCGCTCGCGGATGCCGCCCGCGCAGAGCACGGGCGCCGAGACGGCGTCGCGGACGCGGCGGCACAGGTCCGCGTTCCACGCCGGGTCGGGTGGACGGCGAGTTCTGCTGTCGCGGCTGTCTCGAAATCACCCGCGCGCTCGGCGCCGCCGCGAGCGCCGACCCCGAGACGGTCGAACGCGAACTCGCGGGCGAGCCAGACGAAGTGCCCGACGACGCCGCGCGGACCTACATGGCCGTCGACGGGATGCACTGCGCCACCTGCGAGGCGTTCGTCTCGGGAACCGCGCGGCCCTGCGAGGGCGTCTACGCCGCCGAGGCGAGTTACGCCAACGACATGGTCCGCGTCACCTAC
>NZ_SPSA01000001.1:502469-502760 GCF_014530665.1 Haloferax sp. AS1 | reverse complement strand
CGACCTCGGTCGCGCCTCCGTCCGCCGCGACGAGGCCGACGAGCTGTTCTACGTCGCGGGCATCGGCGACGACGTCCACGGCGTCACGCTCCTGCTCCGCGGCTCCACCGACCACGTGGTCGACGCGCTCGAACGCGGCGTTCAGGACGCTCTCGACGTCGTCGCCTCGCCGGTCGCTGACGGCCGCGTGCTCGCCGGCGGCGGCGCTATCGAGGTCGCACTCGCCTCGCGCCTCCGCAACTACGCCGACTCCGTCTCCGGGCGCGAGCAGCTCGCCGTCGAGGCGTACGC
>NZ_SPSA01000001.1:74699-502369 GCF_014530665.1 Haloferax sp. AS1 | reverse complement strand
ACTACAACTATCAAAGACCGCATCAAGCGCTCGATGGACGAACGCCAGTCGAGGAGGTTACTAACTAGACAGTGCCCTACGGTACAATCCATCACTGTCTTTAGATTTTGTAACAGACATATCAATAAAGTGAGTTTGTCCATTTATAATAATACCGAATTCTTTTTGAAAAACAAGCAGGGACAGTCAGATGTTGTTTAGATAGTCTCGTCGTTGTTCCATTTTCTCCATCTGTGAACGCTTATCGTAGTGTTTATCCAAAACCTTTTCAGACACATTTGCTCGGTCGCTGACTACTTTTTCTGGAAGACCATTTCTCAAAAAGTACGTTATCGATCCACGACGAATTCCGTGTGGGGAAACGGCATCATCGCATTTACGATTCTTGTGGTACCCATCACACTCTGTATCGAGACTTCGGAACGCAGGACAGGTTAGTTTGTACGACCACCTACGGAATGTGTTCCGGTGAACCCGCCCCTGGTTAGAACTGAAGAATGGCTCTCGTCCGAACTGGTCTGTGTTGTCTATCCTGTGGTGTTTGATGTAGTCTGAAAGAACCTCAGTTGTCTCTTCAGATAGGGCTACAGGGCGTTCACCGAGAACACCGTTTTTTAGCTCTGTACTGTCTCGTTCTCGGAAGTAGACGTATTGTTCACCTGGACTAAAATCTTCTAAATCTAAGGCTCTTAGTGATGATATTCTGGCGCTCGACCTCCAACCCAAAATGAAGAAGGCGTGGAGTTTTGTGGCATAATGATAACGGTCTAACGTTTCCAAGATTCTGTGCGCCTCGTCATCAGTAACAATGCGTTCATTGCGAGAGTCTTCCAGCTTCAAACTGATTGAAGGAACAGACTCGGAGAGTCCATTTTTGACTGCACCAACTCTTTCGAGATATTGAATATAGACACGTAGAGTGTCCATCTGTCCTTTCAACGTTGCAGGTGAAAGTTCGTCTTCGTCTCTCCGACCTACTTTGAACTGGTCAAAGTGTTTCTGTTCAATATCCTCGGCTGATTCTATTCCTTGTTCTGAACAGAACTCCAACCACCTTCGAAGACGGTATGTGTGGGACTGAATTGTACTTTCTCTTACGTTTCCTTTCCTACTTTCAAGATACATTTGAAGAGTGTTATTGATTAACATTGTCTTTGTTTCTAATATTTTTTATTGAACAAAGACCAGAGATCTGTTTATAATCCACGAGCGCCGTTCTGTGGCGGTGTACAAGGCTGAGGTCGGTGGTTCGAATCCGCCCGAGCCCACTAATTCTGTGCGAGCGACAGCGGGCACGAACTCGTGGATCGAGGGCGATTCGAATCAGGGAGCGAACGGAGTGAGCGACCGAGGTTCGAATCCGCCCGAGCAACCAAACCGCCGACTCACACGCTCCGTTGCATCACGAGCAGCGACATCGGGACGCTGGCGGCGACGAGACCGAACGCGCCGCCGACGAGCGGGTCGACGCCCAGCGACGGACCGAGGAGGTAGCCGCCGACGAACCCGACCGGGTCGAGCACCAACGCGAGGATGACGAGCTGTACTGCGAAGTTCTTCGACGTGAACCAGCGGGGGAGTAGTGACACGGTAGTCGAAACGTGTCTTCCACCTGCTATTTAGTTCCGTGTGGTCGCGTTCGAAGCCACGAAGACACGAACCCTTTAGCCCGAGACGGACCCACCACCGGGTAGTGAACCCAATCACGCGACTCCGCGAGAACCCGCGGCGGGCGGCCGTCGCCCTCGGGTACGCGCTCGGCGTTTTCGCGGCGTCGGTCGCGCCGACGCCGCCGGGGAGCCTCGCACCGATGGGACCGCTCGGAGTCGTCGGCCTCGACAAATGGGTCCACGCGGCCGGGTACGCCGGTCTCGGCTTCGCCTTCGCGTCCGCGGTGCGCGCGAGGGGCCGCGACGAGGTCGCGGCGGCCGCCCTCGCCGCCGGCGCGTTCGGAGCGGGTATCGAGGTCGTGCAGGCGGTGCTCCCGTACCGGTCGTTCGGCGTCGCTGACGCGGGGGCGAACCTCGCTGGCGCGGTCCTCGGCGGGGTCGTCTGGGTCGCGGCCGTTCGGGTCGCGGACGCTCGGGGGTAGGGTTATCTCACCCCCTCTCCAAGGGGGCACGAACGGTGAAGGCAATGGGCACGAGACGACTCATCCGGGCACTCGGTCTCGCGGGAATCGGCGTCGTCGGGACGTACCTCCTCGCGGTTCGGCCGTGGCACAGACGCTGGGGGACGACCGACGACGAGGCGACGGGCTGGCTCCCCGGCGACGACTTCGCCGGCGACGCGGACGTTTCTTCGACGCGGGCGATTACGATTATGGCCCCCGCGCGAGCGGTCTGGCCGTGGCTCGTCCAGTTGGGACAGGGCCGCGGCGGCTTTTACAGCTACGAGCGACTGGAGAACCTGTTCGGCTTGCAGATTCATAACGCGGACCGAATCCGCCCGCAACACCAGCGACTCGACGTGGGCGACGAGATACGGCTCGGCCCGCCGGGGTCGGGCGCGCCGTCGTTCCGGGTCGCCTTCGTGGACACCGAGCGCTGCCTCGTGTTGAGCGCGCCGGGTTGGGAGACCGGCGAGAGCCGGGCGACGTGGAGCTTCGCGCTGCACGAGGTGGCACCCGGTGCGACGCGGTTGGTCGTCAGATTCCGCGGGCGGTCGGAGACGCTCCGCGAGCGCGCGGTGAATCGGTTAGTCGTCGAGCCGGTCCAGTTCGCCATGGAACGGAAGATGCTCAAAGGGATTCGTTCGCGGGCGGAGCGGGCGCGGGCGAGCGCGACGGGCGGTCGGCACCGCTGACCCAGCGCCGACGGGCGATTCGAAAGTCTTTTTGATGCGGTCCGGCTTCGGAAGAGTGCGAGCCGCCTTAGCTCAGACTGGGAGAGCACTCGACTGAAGATCGAGCTGTCCCCGGTTCAAATCCGGGAGGCGGCATTTTCCTGTGAACTACCGAGGGAGCGTAGCGACCGAGTCGTGAGCAGTGAAAATGTGACCCGACCGGATTCTGAACCAGCGAGCGACGCGAACGAAGTGAGCGAGCGAGTGAGGTTCAAATCCGGGAGGCGGGGAGCGACATAGAACGTCGGGGCCGAGAGTCCCCTCGGAAAAACGACGACCGAACTCTCAACGACGAAATACGAACGACGCGGAATCTGGGCGGTTCAACCACGGAGAGTCGTCTATACCGCACTACGGGAAGCCGAGGCGTGCTTCAGAAGACTTATCAGCGTGAGGTCGTTGGGTTCAAAGGCAATGGCGAAAGGTAAGGTCGACTTCTTCAACGACACTGGCGGCTACGGTTTCATCTCTACTGACGACGCGGACGACGACGTGTTCTTCCACATGGAAGATGTTGGCGGTCCGGACCTCGAAGAGGGTCAGGAAATCGAATTCGACATCGAGCAGGCCCCCAAGGGCCCCCGCGCGACGAACGTCACCCGCCTCTAAGCAGGCTTCCGTTCACCGCAGTACATTCACAGACTGACGAACTTTCCTCCGTTTTTCACGACCGCGAGCGGCGGCGCTCGGTGGCGAGTCGTCGACTGGGCGAGCGATACCCACACATGCGGAAAGGTTATCCGTCCGCAGGGTCGTTGTACAGTCGCAATGGCGAAAGGTAAGGTCGACTTCTTCAACGACACTGGCGGTTACGGTTTCATCTCTACTGACGACGCGGACGACGACGTGTTCTTCCACATGGAAGATGTTGGCGGTCCGGACCTCGAAGAGGGTCAGGAAGTGGAGTTCGACATCGAACAGGCCCCCAAGGGCCCGCGCGCGACGAACGTCACGCGCCTGTAATTCGGTTTCCGAATTCAGTACCAGACGAATCGATTTCTGAGCGTTTTTTCACACCCCTGAGCTACGGGACCGTCCGGTGCGAGGCCGGCCGGAGCGCAGGAGACACCTTCCTCGGCCCGTAACCCAGAAGGCTCTTATCCTCCGGCAGTTGTGCATCAAACGAACAACAATGTCTGACGACGGGGAGCTGGAACCTCCCGCGGGAATGGACGACACCCACATCGGCGCGGGCGTCTTCGACGAGACGATGGGGCCGGGGTCGTCGTTTGCGCACCTCTATCGGGGAGAGATACACCGGATGAAGTCGTGGCGGGAGCGGCTGGACCGGACCAGCAACTGGGCGATCACGCTGATGGCCGGGATTCTGACGTGGTCGTTTTCCGCACAAACGCATCCGCACTACCTCATCCTGCTCGGAGTGGTGACGCTGAGCATCTTCCTCAGTATCGAGGCGCGTCGCTTCCGCGCGTACGACATCTGGCGCTCTCGGGTTCGGCTGATTCAGCAGAACGTCTGGGCGTACGCGCTCGACCCGGACGGCGGCGTCCTCGACGAGAACTGGCGGGAGAAACTCGGCGAGGACTACCGCACGCCGAACATGAAAATCCCCTTCGAGGAGGCGCTGGCTCACCGGCTCCGGCGGGTGTACCTGCCGCTGTTCCTCGTGATGCTCGCCGCGTGGGTCATCCAGTTGACGACGTACACGGACGGAACGACTCTCGTCGGGAGCGCCGGCATCGGCGGCGTCCCCGGAAACATCATCGTCGCGTTCGTCGCCGGGTTCTACGCGACGCTGCTCGGCATCTCGTTCCGCCCGCGCGAGTGGCACGTCAACGGCGAACTCATCCCGAGCGACGTGACGGGGTGGGAAGAGTCGGAGTACGGCGGGTCGTAGCGCCGCAATTCGAAATGGTTTTTTCGCTCCTGCGCGTCTGTCGAATCGCGCCGCCTTAGCTCAGACTGGGAGAGCACTCGACTGAAGATCGAGCTGTCCCCGGTTCAAATCCGGGAGGCGGCATATTCTGAGATTCTGAGCGACGCGGAGAATCGAAGAAACGACGCCGGACCGATTTGAACCCAAGAAGTCGAACGGAGTGAGCCTTCTTTCGGTTCAAATCCGGGAGGCGGCATTTTCCTGCGAACTACCGAGGGAGCGAAGCGACCGAGTCGTGAGCAGTGAAAATTCGACCCGACCGGATTCTGAACCAGCGAGCGAGTGAGGTTCAAATCCGGGAGGCGGCATCCGGTTTCTACGCGATTCTCATTCGAGAGTGGTACGAACTCGACTGAAGAGTGAGCTGTCCCCGTTCCCGCGAGCGACGCGAACAAAGTGAGCGGGCGGGTGAGGTTCAAATCCGGGAGGCCTCATTGAAGACCGAGACACGGACCCCAAACCGGCCCCCTACGCCCGCGCTTCGTCGAGCCACGCGGGTTCCTCGACGGTCGTCGAGCCGACGCCCGTGAGCGAGTACTCCCACGACCCGCTCACCTCGGACCCGTCGTCCATCCGCCCCGAGAACGACCACGATTCGTGGCGCGAGAGGCCGTCTTCGTCGACGAGGACGACGTACTCGAAGCTCGTGACCTCCAGAGTTCCGGGCTCGCCCTGCGCCGCGGCCGACCCGGCGAGAATCAGCGCCTCGTTCGCGGCCGACAGTTCGTAGCGTTCGACGGACGCGCCGTCGAGCGTCTCGGTGCCGGCGAACGTCAGGTCGTCGTCAGCGCCGTACGCGCGGGCCTGCGAGAGCGCGATGGCGGTGGCGAGAACCTCCGTCGACCCCTCGTACGAGGTGTACGTGGCCTCGTCGTCGCCGCCGACGCGGACGTACGTCACGCCGTCGGCGACGTACTGCTCGACGCCGCCCGCGTCGGACTGCCCGTCGGTCGTCGAGGTCGTGCGACTGTACGACCGTTCGGCGTCGAGGTCGGCGGCGAACTCGCGGGTGACCGCGGTTTCGACGCCGTCCGCGTCGACGCCGGTGTACGACCAACTGACGGTGAAACTCCCGGCGTCGCGGAGCAGGCGCTCGGGGTCGCTCAGTTCGAAGTCGTCGCCGTCGCTCGACGCGTCGGTGTCCGCGCTGCCACCGCCGTCGGTGGGAGTATCGGTGTCGTCGGCGTCGGCGGCCGGGGCGACATCCGCGCCGCCGGCGCACCCGGCGAGGAGCACGAGGACTGCGATAAGTAAGACGGGAATGCGGTTGGAGTACACGACGACGATACGACGAGGAGAATCTTAAGTAGGCACAGCGAACCGCGTCGTTCGGCGCTGTCGATGGCGAGTACGGGACGGGAGCCGCGCGAGCGCGGCGCTCAGACGGGGCGACGCTCAGGCGGTCACCGACGCCGACTGCGCCACGTCGCGGTGCGAGACGCGGACCTCGACGCCCGAGGGGGTGACGGAGACGGTCACGTCGTCGACGGTGCGTTCGTATTCGGCCGTGTGAGTTCCGGACCGCGAGATGCGCAGGCGTTTCGAGAGGAGGCCGGCGTCCACGAGCGGGTCGAGCTTTCGGTAGGTGGTCGAAAGCGGGAGGTCGCACGCCTCGGAGAGTTCGCTCGCAGAGCGGGCGATACCGTCGGTTGCGTCGAGGATACGTCGGCAGTCGTCGTCTTCGAGAAGCGAAAACAGCGCGTCGACCTCGTCGTGGTCGTCGACGACGCGGGGTTCGGAGGCGGCCGTTGCAGAGCGGAAATCGAACGGGAGCGAAGCCTGACTCATACTGTTGTAGAACCGGCGAACGGGGACCAACTGACAACCCCGATAGCGTGGGACGTTTATATACTCCCGTCGGACTCGGGTGGCGAGGGGCCGGCGGCGACGGCGGCGGGTCGCTATCCTTCTTCGAGCACGTCGCCGAGCAGTTTCGTCAGGGCGGCGGCGAGATGTTCCGAGAACGTCGATTGGTTGATGTCGAGTTCGGCGGCGACCTCGGTCGCGTTGGCCCCGCGCGGGCGCTCGAAGTAGCCCATATCGTAGGCGGTCTGGAGGACTTCGAGTTGGCGGGCGGTGAGCTTCCCGCGGTCGACGAAGACGCTGTCGCCGGGGGCGTCGCCGGTGGGCGAGCGCACGAGGCGCTTGATGTCGAGGCCGGGGAAGCGGTCGCGAAGCTCACCGATGACGGCCTGTAACTGCTCGTAGTCGGCGGCGTGGAAGACGAGCGTCAGGCTGCCGCGCTGGGCGAAGTAGCGGTCGACCGGACAGCCGAACTCCCCGAGGCACTCGCAGGGACAGTCGGCGCTCCCGTCGTGAGTGTAGCGGTAGAGGTGCTTCGAACCGTAGGAGAAGATGGGTTCGAGCGCGGACGCGTCCGGCGGGTCGTCGGCCTCAAGGACGAACTCGGAGACGCTCACTTCGCCGGGGGTGGAGACGACGCTGGTCGAGACGGAATCGACGACGGAGTCCGTCGAGTGGGCGACCGAGGCGACGGGGCAGACCGACGGCGAGTCGAACTCGACCGTGGCGCGGATACCGGCGGGCATGAGGTTACGAGCGGGCGGGTCGAGGTTCGTCGCGGGACGCGCTGCCCGCCGCAGCGACGACCGTCGCGACGGGGGCCGCCTCGGAGGCGACGACCGCGGGCATTACTGGTCGGACTCCGGGGCGTCCAGTTCGACGGCGCGCCCGCCCAGCGTCTCGGGGTCGAGTTCGAACAGTTGGATGTCGAGGTCGCGCTTCGTCTCGCCCCAGATTTCGAACAGCGGACGCTTTGCCTTGCCGTACTGGACGATTCGTTCGACGGTCAGCTCGTCGGGGTCGACGCGTTCGAGCGTCCCCTCGGCGATGATGCTCCGATAGCTCCCGTCGTTCGACTCGTGGACGACGAGTCGAGCCCGCGGCGACGACGTGAGGAACTGCCGTTTTTCGCTTTCGGGTGTGGAGACGAGTCGGAGATAGAACCGACCGCTCTCGCCGTCGTAGCCGTAGGAGATGGGAATCGCGTATGGTTCGTCCGCCTTCGCGAGCGAGAGGACGCCCGTCTCGTGACGGGACAGGACCTCGCGTATCTCGTCGGGCGAGAGTTCGGTCTGTTGGTCCAGAGACATCGGTTCGTACCACCAGACTCGCGGCCGACGTAATTACTGTTACTTCTCGGCACGCCCGAGAGAGTCGAGTCGGGTGATATCGGCGGACCCGGTCGCGACTCGGTCGCGGGCGCGCGCTCAGGTAGCCGAGAAGGCGTCGGTCGTGAGCGCGGCGCTGCAGACGACACAGCCGTTTTCGAGGAGAGCGTCGCGCATGGAGTCGTTGACCAGCATGGACTCCGCACACTCAGGGCAGACGAATGTGTAGTCCGCGCTGTCACTCATGTGGTTCGTAGTACGCGTGGCACACGTATATGTAGCCTACTGTTTTTCGAGTGCCGGGGACGCGGCGAGGCGAGCGCCCCGACCGAGCGCCGGTTCGGTCGCGGGCGCGACCGAAAAGCGAGACTCACGCGGGACATGGGTCGAAGGCGTCAGCCGAGACGGGGCTTCCGCAGATGGGACAGCCGCGTTCGAGGACCGCGGCGCGCATCCCGCCGTTGACGGCGAAGCCCTCGCCGCACTGCGAACACGTGAACTCGTAGTCGTCCGTCGTCGTCGTCGCGCTCATCAGTCCACCTCCGGCGAGGCGAGCGCCGTCTCGGTTCGCTCCGTCCGCCGCGCGGCGGCGCGCGTCGCGGTCATCGCGACCGGCCCTCCGCGCCGTCTTCGCCGCCGTCGGTGGCGACCTGCCGGAACGCGAGCGACACGCCGGCGTCGTCGAACGAAAACGAGAGCGTGTCGAAGTTGGTCGCGAACTCCCGCGGGTGGTGCGTCGCCGTCTGGACCCGCAGTCGCTCGTCGAGGAGCGACGCCTCGGTGAGCAGGTCGAGCTTCCGGTAGACCGTCGACAGCGGCACGTCACAGAGTTCGGCGCACTCCTGTGCGGTTCTCGGAGCCTCGTCGCAGGCGGCGAGGATTCGCCGGCTGTCGCCGTCGCTGAGCGCCGAGAGGGCACTCGACGGGTCAGAGAGGACGTGGCTGCGGCGCGAGTTTCGGGTCAACGACTGTTCGACGGCGGAGACAGATGACGTGTTCATACTTCGATAGACGACCGACAGCGGGAGGTATCTCCGCCCGCGCTATCCGGGGAGGTTTAAGTACTCGACCCGTCGAAGGCTTCGAGTCGGGCCAGTCTGCGGGGCACCGCGGGGTTCGAACTCGGCGCTCACGCGCGCCGGCGCTGAAGCCCCGACCGGGAGTCGATGCGAAGCTCCCAGCCGAGGATGTCCTGCATCGGCTCCGTCTCCGAGAACAGGGTCGGATACCACGCGTTGTCTTCGAGCGCGTCGCGGACGCGGTCCCAGTCGCCGTCGTCGACCTGGTGGAGTTCGCCGTCGACGACGACGCTCTCCCACTGGTCCCGCGACGGGGCGTTCCAGACGGTGAAGCTCGCGCGGGCGGTCCGCTCCGCGAACTCGGCCTTCTTCGAGGACTCGCCGGGGCGGAGGAAGACGAAGTAGAGCCGCCCCCGGTCGGCGTCGTAGCCGAACGAGAGGGGAATCCCGTAGGCGACGCCGTCGTCCGCGAGCGAGAGGACGCCGACGCCCTCCTCGCGGAGCAGGCGGTCTATCTCCTCGGCCGGCATCTCGATGCGGTTGTGTTGGGCGAAGTCAGGGGCCATGGGAGAGATACGCACGGGGAGACCATAAGTCTGCCAGCGAACTGACCCGTCTCACTAGCGTCCCCCGACGCGGCGACGCGGGGCTTATCCCCGGCGACGACGAACCGCGGGACGACACTCGGATGACGGTGAACACACTCCACCGGCCGACGCACCGCGACGCCCTCGTCCACCTCGAAGCCGCCTTCGAGCGCGGCGACATGGTGACGATATTCGGGCGGTGTACGGTCGATTACGACGGCCGCGCGACGAGCGAACTCGGCCCCGGCGACCGGCTCGTCGTCCTGAAGCCGGACGGCTCGATTCTGGTCCACACCGACGAAAAGCGGACGCCCGTCAACTGGCAGCCGCCGGGCTGTACCCACTCCGCGAGCGTCCGCGACGGCCGGCTTCGGGTCAGAAGCACGCGCACGAGCCCCGACGAGCGCCTCGACGTACAGTTCGAGCGCGTCGAGCAGTGTTCGGCCTACGCCGTCAACGACCGGAGCGACCTCGAACTCGTCGGCAGCGAGGAGGACCTACGTCAGCACATCCTCTCGGACCCCGATGTCCTCGAACCGGGGTTCGAGCCGCTCGAAGCCGAGCGACAGAGCGACGCGGGCGCTATCGACATCTTCGGCGAGGACGCAGCGGGCGTTCCGGTCGTCGTGGAGTTGAAACGGCGGCGCGTCGGTCCCTCGGCGGCGAGTCAGCTTCGCCGGTACGTCGACGCGCTCCACCGCGAGTTCGGTGACGACGAGCCGATTCGGGGCGTCCTCGTCGCGCCGTCGGTGACGGAGCGAGCCGCCGACATGCTCGACCGCGAGGGGCTGGAGTTCGTCGCGCTCGACCCCGAGACGGGCGAACCGCCGGTCGAGGAGGACGAGAGTGAAAGCGGGGACGAAGGAGAAGACGAGGACGAGAAAACCGACGCCGACGCGGACGCCTAATCAGTCCAGACCGGCGGCGGCGACGAAGTTCTCGAGGGTTCGGTCGGCCGTCACGTCGTCGAAGTCGCGGTCGGCGTCGTCGTCGGGCCAACCGAAGTCGTCGTCGATACGGTCGAGGAGGCCGGCTGTGAACTCGGGGTGGTACTGGACCGTCCAGACGGGCGCGTCCTCGTGGCGGGTGGCGAGGTGGTCGTAGTAGTCCGCGGCGGCGACGGTCTCCATGCGGTCGCCGGGGGCGACGACGTAGTCGCCGTGAACCATCGGGATACGTCCGGAGACGCCGTCGAACAGCGGGTCGTCGTCGAGGTTCACGTCGGTGATACCGCGGCGCTGGTCGCCGGCTTCGACCGTGCCGCCGAGGGCGTCGTTGACGAGTTGGTGGCCGAAACAGACGCCGAGCGTGGGCAGTTCGCGGGCGACGAGGTCGCGGGCGAGCAGGCGCGCGTCGTCGAGCCACGGTCGCTCGTCGGTCTCGTAAACGCCCGCGGTGCTCCCGGTGAGGACGACGGCGTCGACGTTCGAGAGCGTCGGGAGGCCGTCGGCGGGAATCGAGTGAACGGCCCCCTCGCGGCCGTCGAGCGCGAGGTCGGCGAGCGCGTCGGTGAAGTACGCGGGGCCGTCCGCAGGCATACAGTCGCAGACGAGCAGCATGGACAGAACCGTGGCGGCGGCGGCGCATAAGACTGTCTCCCGGCCGGGACGGTCGGTCCCTGCGACGAACCGGCGTGCGAGGGGCTGACACGACCGCGGCGGGCGAATGAAGCTTCGAAGCGTTTTTAGCCCGCCTGACCCTTCGGTTTCACAAGTAACCATGTCAGACAAACCCGCCTCTATGTACCGGGAGATTACGAACCCGGCGTACACCCGACGCGAGTACATCACGGGTATCCCCGGTTCGAAGATCGCACAGCACAACATGGGCGACCTGCAGGCCGACCCCGAGGACTACCCCGTCCAGATCAGCCTGAAGGTCGAAGAGGAAGTGCAGATTCGCCACGGGTCGCTCGAATCCGCGCGTCTGTCTGCCAACCGCCTCATGCTCAAGCACGCGGGCGAAAAGCAGTACAAGATGATTCTGCGCAAGTTCCCGCACCACGTCATCCGCGAGAACAAGCAGGCGACCGGCGCGGGTGCGGACCGCGTCTCCGACGGGATGCGCCAGTCGTTCGGGAAGGTCGTCGGGACCGCCGCTCGCATCCCCAAGGGGGAGACGGTGTTCACCATCTACTGCGACGTCGAGGACGCCGAAACGGCGAAGGACGCCTTCCGCCGCGCGTACAACAAGATGTCGCCGCCGTGCCGCATCGTCGTCGACCGCGGCGAAGAGCTGCTCGTCGCGTAAGTTCGCGTCGGCGCGTCGGCGCGTGCTCGGAACGCGCCTCGCCTCGAACCCACCATTTTTCCCCCGGGACCCCGCCTCGTAGCGTATGCTTCGGTTGGCGGTCACCACCTCCAGCGAGACGTTCGAGCGAATGCGCGGCCCGCTCGGAAACCGCGGCATCGACGTGGGACACCTCCGCGCCAAGGAGTTCGCGCTCGACCTCTCGACGCCGCCGGCCGAGTCGTTCGACGTTGGCTTCGTCTACCCCACGCGGCCGATGGAAGGCGGCGTCGTCACCGCCAGACACGACGTTCCGTGGGTGAACACGCGCGAGGACGTGCTCACCTCGCGGAACAAGGCGGGCGTCATCGCGGCGCTCGAACGCGCCGGCCTGCCGGTCCCGCGGAGCGTCTGCGTCTCGAACCCGGCGGACGAGTCGGACCTGCTCGACGCCGTCGAATCGGCGGGCCTCGACTACCCGGTCGTGGTCAAGCCGAACTCGACGACGCGGGGCGTCGGCATCGCCAAGGCCCACGACCCGGACTCGCTCTCGGGCCACGCGGACGTGCTGGGGCTCGTCCACGACTTCCGAGCGACCGGCGACAAGTCGTTTCTGATTCAGGAGTGGCTCCCGGAGGCGCGAGACTACCGAGCGATGGTGCTCGACGGCGAGGTCGTCGGCGCGGTGGAGCGCCGCCTGTCCGACGGCGCGCGCGACGGCGGGCGCTGGAAGCACAACGTCCACCGCGGCGCGGAGGCGGTCGGGGTGACCCTCCCGAAGCGCCACCGCGAGCTCGTCGAGTCGGTCGCCGACGAACTGGGCATCCGCTATCTCGGAGTCGACCTGCTCGAATCCGACGGGCGGGTCGTCGTCTCGGAGACGAACGCCCGGCCGACCATCGACGACGACGCGAAGTACGACGCCGACTTTTTCGACCGACTGGCGGCGCTCATAGAGCGGGTCGCAAAGAAGTCCTGAGCGGGCCGTAGCGAAGCCGAGTCGTTACTCGACGTCGATGGCGGCGGAGTCCTCGGCGCGGTCGAACGTGACCTGCAGGACGCCGTTGTTGAACGTGGCCGACGCGGAGTGTTCGTCGACGCGGGCCGGGAGGCGGATGCGTTCGTCGTACTCGCGGCGGTCACCGGCGGCGCTGATAGTCAACGTCTCACCGTCGCACTTGAGGTCGATGGCGTCTTTGTCGACGCCCGGGAGGTCCGCGACGAGTCGGAGTGTAGAGCCCTCATCGTACACGTCGATGTGGGTCTCGGAGGCGAATCCGGCGTCGCCTCCGGTCATGTCGTTCATCATCCGTTCGATTTCGTCGAAGATGTTGTCGAACGGGTCGTCGCGGTCGTCTCTGACCATGAGGGGCGCTATGAAATCGGAGGATAAAACGTTTCTGCCTGTGACAGTCACCTGCCAGCGAATCGCCAGGATTCGGCCGCGAGCGACCGTCTACAACCTGACCACTCGCCCCCGTGCGGGCGTGTCAATCGCCGCCCGTGTCTGACCGGTTATGTTCGTTTCTGTCTAGATTGTGATTGTGAATGAAAGGTAACGTTCGATTCAGTCAGATTTACCGAAACAGATATACTCCTGCGCTCGAGATATCTATACGGATACTACTCGAACATGAGTGAAAAATCCTACCTCAGCGCGGGCGAGAACGTGGATGAATCGGACGTGGTGCGGGTGGCACTCAACGGCTTCGGCCGCATCGGCCGGAACATCTTCCGTGCCGTCCTCGACAACCCGAAGGTCGAACTGGTCGCCATCAACGACGTCATGGACTTCGACGACATGGCGTATCTCGCGAAGTACGACTCCGTCATGGGCCGGCTCGACGGCGTCGAGCGAGACGGCGACTCGCTGTCCATCGGCGGCACCTCGGTGAGCCTCTACAACGTCCAGTCCCCCGCGGAGCTTCCGTGGGGCGACCTCGACGTGGACGTGGCGCTCGAATGTACGGGCATCTTCCGCACGAAGGAGGACGCCTCCGCACACCTCGAAGCGGGCGCGGAGAAGGTCGTCATCTCCGCGCCCCCGAAGGGCGACGAGCCGGTCAAGCAGATCGTCTACGGCGTCAACCACGACGAGTACGACGGCGAGGACATCGTCTCGAACGCCTCCTGTACGACCAACTCCGTCACGCCGGTCGCGAAGGTGCTCGACGAGGAGTTCGGCATCGAAAACGGTCTCCTGACGACCGTCCACGCCTACACGGGCAGCCAGAACCTCATCGACAGTCCCCACGCGAAACAGCGCCGCGGGCGCGCCGCCGCCGAGAACATCGTCCCGACGACGACCGGCGCGGCGCAGGCGGCCACCGAGATTCTGCCCCAGCTCGACGGCAAGCTCGACGGCATGGCGATTCGCGTCCCCGTGCCGAACGGCTCGCTCACCGAGCTCGTCGTCCGCCTCGAAGACAAGCCCTCCGTCGAGGAGATTAACGACGCCTTCCGCGCCGCGGCCGACTCCGGCCCGCTCGCGGGCGTCCTCGGCTACACGGACGACGAAGTCACCTCGCGTGACATCCTCGGCCTGCCGTTCTCCAGCACCGTCGACCTCAACACGACCAACCAGGTCAACGACGGCGGCCTCTACAAGATTCTGACGTGGTACGACAACGAGTACGGCTTCTCCAACCGGATGCTCGACGTCGCCCACTTCGTCACGCACCAGTAGACGCCGCCGCGAATCGCCCGCGGTTTCAGCGCGAGCTACCCACCACTAAGTACTCCCTCCACGTTCTTCCACCCGATGTTCAAGACCCTCGACGACCTCGACCCGGAGCAGCGCGTACTCGTCCGACTCGACCTCAATTCGCCGGTCGAAGACGGCGAGGTCCAAGACAACCGACGGTTCGACCGCCACGCGGAGACCGTCCGCGAACTCGCCGAGGCCGGCCACCGCGTCGTCCTCATGGCCCATCAGGGCCGCCCCGGCGGCGACGACTTCGTCTCGCTCGAACAGCACGCGGACATCCTCGCCTCGCACATCGACCGCGATGTGGGCTTCGTCGCTGACACCTACGGCGACGACGCCATCGCCGCCATCGACGCGCTCGAAGCCGGCGACGTGCTCCTCCTCGAAAACACGCGGATGTGCGACGAGGAACTCCCCGAAGAGGACCCCGAGGTCAAAGCCGACACCGAGTTCGTCCGGACGCTCGCCGAGCACGTCGACGCCTACGTCAACGACGCGTACTCGGCGGCCCATCGCTCGCACGCCTCCCTCGTCGGCTTCCCGCTCGTGTTACCCGCCTACGCGGGCCGCGTGATGGAGACCGAGTACGAGGCCAACTCCTCCATCGCCACCCGCGAGTTCGACGGGCAGGTGACGATGGTCGTCGGCGGGACGAAAGCCACCGACGTCATCGACGTGATGAACAACCTCGGCGACAAGGTCGACCAGTTCCTGCTCGGCGGCATCGCCGGCGAACTGTTCCTCCGCGCGGCCGGCAACGACGTGGGCTTCGACCTCGACGGCATGGACTTCTTCGACGACCAGTGGGAAGCGAACCGCGAGACCATCGAGTCGCTTCTCGACGAGCGCGGCGACCAGATTAAACTCGCGGTCGACCTCGCCTACGAGGACGAGACCGACGACCGCGGCGAAATCGCGGTCGCCAACATCACGGAGAAGGACCGCGCGTACCTCGACGTGGGCTCGATGACGGTCGACGAGTACGACCCCATCATCCGCGACTCCGAGGCCGTCTTCGTGAAGGGCGCGCTCGGCCTGTTCGAAGACGAGCGCTTCGCGGTCGGCACGACCGGCGTCCTCCGCGCCATCGCCGAGACCGACTGCTTCTCCGTCGTCGGCGGCGGCGACACCTCCCGCGCCATCGGGATGTACGGCATGGACGAAGGCGACTTCGGCCACGTCTCCATCGCCGGCGGCGCGTACATCCGCGCGCTGACCGGCGCGCCGCTGGCCGGCGTCGAGGCGCTGAAGCAGGACTGAAGCCGCGCTCAGAGATCCGCGTCCCTTTTTGCGACGAGCCCGGCGGCCCCGTCGACGAGTAACCCCACGCCAGTTGCGAAGACGCCGAGCGTCAAAACCGCAGTGAGAAGCCCGCCGTCCGGGAACGAACCGGCCGCGTGGACTGCGAGTGTATGAGCCGCGCTGTACGTCGTCACACCGACGAGCACCGCGCCGGTGAAGACAGTCCCGTGGTCGCCGGTTTCGAGGACGAGACCGTCCGAGTCGGTCGCGGCTGTCGGCTCGTCGTCGGGAATGTCGTCGCCGTGACGGTTTGGGTCGTCGCTCATTTCTCGGCCTCCGAGTCGATGGCGAGATGGTACATACCGGCGACAGCGGGCGCTCGGGATAAAAGTGTCACCCAACGTTGATAGCCGACGCCGCCGAACCGACGCGCATGAAACTCGGCGTCGTCTCCGACACGCACGACAACCTCGACCACGTCGAAGCCGCGGTCTCGCACTTCGAATCCGAGGGCGTTGACGCGGTCGTCCACTGCGGCGACATCGTCGCGCCCTTCTCGGCCGCGCCGTTCGACGCGGACTTCGACTTCCACGCCGTCCGCGGCAACAACGACGGCGAGTGGGCGCTCCGCGAGGCGGTCGAGTCGTTCGGCACCTACCACGGCGACTTCGCGCACCTGACGCTCGACGGCCAAGAGATAGCGGTGTACCACGGCACGGAAGCCGGACTGGTGGACGCGCTCGTCGACTCGGGGACGTACGACCTCGTCCTGCGCGGCCACACCCACGAGCGGGTGGTCGAACACCGCGGGAAGACGACGCACACCAACCCCGGCGGCCTGCCGATTCCCGGCGCTGACGACGCGTTCCACGTCGCGGTCGTGGACCTCGACACGGGGAACGTGGCGTCGCGGTCGCTGTGAGACGGGTGGAGTGAGCGGATAGCTGTTACAAACCTCTGCTTCAGCGAGGCCGTCGTGTGAAACAGCCGCTCGGTAGCGCGTACAAACTGGCCGGCTATTTCACTAAAGTTAGTATACAGTAATTGTCACTTCAACAGATCCAGATTACTCGTTGTCTTGGGTTTCCTCAACGGGCAGAATTTTACCCACATTCCGTTGTTGTAGCCACCCCTTCTTCTCTCCATCTGAGTCGAAAATAATCAGATTGTTTTCGGTCTCCTCAAAGTCCCAGCAAGTCGTTATTTTCCACCCATTATCATTGAGTACTGCTAATTCAGGCATGAATACATAAGAGAGACCTAGTTATTTAAAAGCCGTCCATTGTATAGATCTGCTTTTCTGAAGTGAATAGAACTACGGAATCCAGAGGGACATCCATCTTTCGCCTACTTTGTAGTCATTCCCAGGACTTTATTACACTTATTGCAAGCCCACACACGTCCATCCCCATGACCAACATCCGCATATTCAGGAATTGTACTCTTGTTGCAGTAGGGGCAGGTAACTTCCACCATATATATTGATGAAGTGATTGAAAGATAGTACTTTCGCTGGTTGGTATCAGAGCACGTCGTCAGTTGCAGTTCTCACATACGCTACTAATCGTACAGTCAAGATGTGGATCTGCTACGGGGTTCAAAGAGCCGAATGGGTGAAAAACCGCACCGAACCGCACCGCACCGAACTGAACAGACGATTCGCCGTTAGTCGTCGGCGAACTCCGCGCGCGCCTGCTCAGAGAACCCAGAAGGGTCGCCGGAGATGCCGATGCCGAGCGTCCGGTCGGTGAGCGCCATGCTGTCCTGTTGGTCTTCGAGGTCGAACATCGCGCGGATGGCGTCGACGTTCTCGGGAATCACGTCGGACTGCTGGTGGATGGCCTGGAACAGGTAGAGGTCGCGGCCGTTGACGCCGATGGACTCGCCCCACACGCAGTTTTCCCACATGTCGCCGCGCGGGCGGCCCGCGTCGAGCGCGAAGTCCATGAGCTTACCCGCGCCGTCGATGCCCATCCCCTCGGGGATGACGTAGACTCGGTTCTCGCCTTCGAGCAGTTGGCGGACGTGCGCGCCGGTCACGTCGTCTTCGAGCGTGACGTTGAGCGCGTGGACGTGCATCAGCGTCGCCGGCACCTTCAGCCCGAGCGTGTCGATTTCGAGGCCGGGGAAGATGGTCTTCACGTCGGGGCCGTGGTGCGACGGAATCTCGATTGGGTTCGGCAGGATGTCGTTTATCGGCCCGCGGGAGTTCTGGCCGGGGTCGCCGCCGCGGCGGACGAGCGTCGCCCGAACCTTCTCGACGCCGTACTCGGCTTCGAGCGGCGCGATGATGCGCGAGAGGCCGGTCGTGTTACAGGAGACGACGCGGACGTAGTCGGCGTCGCGGGCGGCGTCGAAGTTGGCCCGCGCGTTGAAGCTCACGTCGGCCACGTCGGCGTCCTCGCCCCCCTGGAAGATGGCGGGCGTGTGGTGCGTCTCGTACAGTTCGCGGTTCTCCGCGCCGATGCCGGACGGCGTGCAGTCGACGATAACGTCGGCCTCGGCGACCAGTTCGTCAACCTCGCCGGCGAGGTCGACGCCGGCCTCGGAAAACAGCGGCGAGCGTTCCGGAATCGCGGCGTACATCGGGTAGCCCCGTTCGCCCGCGGTGTGCGCTTCGAAGTTGGGCTGGGTCTTGGCCACGCCGATGAGTTCCATGTCGGGCTGCGCGTGGACCGCGTCGGCGACGCGCTTTCCGATTGTGCCGTAGCCGTTGACACCCACTCGTATCATGGGAGACAAACGACCGGGCCCAACCATAGTTATTTCGATGGTTAATACTTAGAAATTAACTCTCGGGCGAGTGAGTCCCTCGATTACCTCCGAGGCGAGTGAAACCCCCGATTCGGGGCGACGGGGCGGAAACCGAACGCGAGGGGGCAGATGGGAACGCCTAACAGCGCCGGTGGCGCAGGTGTCCACATGACCGAAGCCGACGCCGACCTCCGCGCCGCCAGCGAGACGGCGGTCCGTCAGTGTCTCGACCTCCAGCCCGACGAGTCGCTCGTCGTCGTCACCGACGACAAGCGCGAGCGCATCGGCGAGGCGCTCTACGAGGTCGCAGGCGAGGTGACCGACGACGCGACCATCGTCCGCTACCCCCCGGGGAACCAACACGGCGAGGAGCCGCCCGCGCCGGTCGCCGCCGCGATGCAGGCCTGCGACGCCTTCCTCGCGCCGACGACGAAGAGCCTGAGCCACACCCGCGCCCGCGGCGACGCCTGCGACGCCGGCGCTCGCGGCGCGACCCTTCCCGGAATCACCGAGGAGGTGTTCGTCACCGGCCTCGACGCCGACTACGACGCCATCTACGACCACAGCGCGGCGATGCTCGACGCCGTCGGCGGCGCCGACGAACTCCGCGTCACGACCGAGAAAGGCACGGACGTCACGTTCGTCCGCGGGGACCGCGAGTGGCTCGCAGACACCGGCGCAATCGCGGACGCCGGCTCGTTTTCGAACCTCCCCGCGGGCGAAATCTTCCTCAGCCCCGCGTCCGCGACGGGCACCTACGTCGTCGACGGGACGATGATGCCCCACGGCCGCCTCGACGAGGGACGGGAACTCCGCTTCGAAGTCGAAGACGGCTACGTCACCGAGATTTCCGACGACGACATCCGCGAGCAGGTCGAGGCCGCGGCCGAGGAAGTCGGGAAGGACGCCTACAACCTCGCCGAAATCGGCATCGGCACCAACGTCGGCGTCACCGACCTCGTCGGCTCCGTCCTGCTCGACGAGAAGGCCGCCGGCACGGTCCACATCGCCATCGGCGACGACGCCGGCATCGGCGGCGACACCGACGCGCCGCTCCACCTCGACGGCATCATCCGCGAGCCGACGGTGTACGCCGACGGCGAGGCAGTCGACCTGCCGCAACCCTAAGCGGGCGCACGCCGCGCCCGTGACCGGCCGGTCCGGTCGGTCGGCTCGCCCCGTTCGTTGAGCGAGCGTCCTGCCACCGAGTCCCACGCCGAGGCGGAGAAAGGCGGCTTTTTACGGCCTGATGGGCTAGCGACCCGTATGAGCCTACCCGACGCCGGCGAGCGCGTCCCCCTCTCCTGTCCGACGTGTTCGCCCGACGAACCCACCGTCCACGAGGTGCTGAAGCCCGGCGGTCACTCGACCGTCCGGTGTACCGAATGCAGCCACGTCCACAAGGAGAAAGTCGAGATTCCCGACGAGACCGAGATGAACGTCGTCGTCTCGCAGGACGGCGACTCCGTCTCGACCGAAGTGCCCGTGCCGGTCGGCACGACCATCGAGGTCGGCGACGAGTTCATCGTCGACACGCCCGAAGCGATTCAGCTCGTGCGCATCACGGGCATCGAGGTCGGCCCCGAACAGCGCGCCGACGAGGCCGCGGTCGCGGACGTGAAGACCGTCTGGACCCGCGTCGTCGACAACGTCGCGGTCAACGTCACCATCCACCCGAAGGACGGCAAGCGCGAGGACACCCGGAGCGTCACCGTCAACGTCCCCGGCGACTACGAGTTCGTCGTCGGCGAGACGGAGGCGTTCGGCGACGAGGAGGTCGAAATCGAAGGCCTCGTCGTCCGCTCGGACGCCCCCGAGTACCGCCACGGCAAGCTCGACCACCCCGGCGACATGGTGTACGCGAAGGACGCGAAACGCGTCTACGCCCGCGACCAGACCTCGACCGCGTGGTCGGCCTGGTAAGGGCGACTCCGACGCCGAAACGCTCCGCCCCGCCGACGCCGGACGGCACCGCCCGCCCAACGCACGACCTTTTGTCTCCCGCCCCGTCGGTGCGACCATGCCTACCCGCGACCGGTCGCAGTCGTCGGTCGAATCGCTCGCGCTCCTGTGGGCCGCCCGCGAGAGCGGCGTCATCGACGCGCTCACGACGAGCGCCGGCACCGCCGAGGCCGTGGCCGAGACCGCCGATATCGAGCCCCGTGCGGCCCGCATCACCGTCGAGGCGCTGGCCGCGATGGGCTTCATCAAGCGCGTCGGCGACGAGTACGAGATAACCAACCGCGCGCTCGGCTTCCTCGCCAAGCGCGACGTGCGCTCCATCGGCCGCCTCCCGCACGCGCTGGACCGCTTTTCGCTCTACGCCGACCTCCCGGAGACGATGGCGACCGGCGAGCCACCCGCGTTCCCGGACGACTGGCTTCGGAACCGACTCGGCGCGCACGATGCCACCGAGGAGTCGGTCGTCCGGGCCTGCGTGACCGCCGCGGTCCGCGCGGCTCCCGACGCGACGCGCGTCCTCGACCTCGGCGGCGCGTCGGGCGTCTTCGCCCGCGAGTTCGTCGCCCGCGGCCGCGACGTGACCCTCGTCGACGACGCGGAGACCGTGGAAGTCGTCCGACCGCTCCTCTCCCGGGCCGGCGTGGACCTCGTCGCGGGCGACCCGACCGACCCGCCGGTATCGGGGTTCGAACTGGTCTTCGCCGGCGACGCCTTCGCCGGGCGCGACCCGGACGACGCGCGGGCCCTCGTCGCGGGCGCGTTCGACGCCCTCGAACCGGGCGGCGCGGCGGTGTTCGTCGATAGCCTGCACGGCCGGTGTTCGACCGACGCGACTGCGGGGCGGGCGGTGAACGCGCTCGCGGCCGGCCGCGGCGACCTCCACGACGAGGAGACCGTTCGCTCGTGGGTCGAATCGGCCGGATTCGACGGCTGTACGGTTCGAGACGTGCCGGGGACCGACCTCCAGGCGGTCGTTGGCGAGCGTGCGGTTGATTAGGACCGACCTCCGAGGTCGACTATGGACAACTCGGTGCTGCGCGACGACATGGTCGACGGCTTGGAGCACTCGCTGGAGTCGCTCCCGGAGGCCGTCTCCATCGCCATGCGCAGCGTCCCGCGACACGAGTTCGTCACCGACTCGCCGTATCAGAACCGCCCGACGGAGCACCGCGACACGAACACGACCATCCTCGCGCCGACGACGGTCGCGCGCCTGCTCGCCGCGCTCGACCCCCAACCGGACGACGAGGTGCTCGTCGTCGGCGCGGGCGTCGGCTACACCGCCGCGGTCCTCGCCGAAATCGTCGGCGACGCCCGCGTCCACGCGGTCGACATCACGCGCTCGCTCGTCTACGAGGCGCGCGAGAACCTCCAGCGCGCCGGCTACGGCGGCGTCCTCGTGGACTGCCGCGACGGCGCGGAGGGGCTGGCCGACTACGCGCCCTTCGACCGCATCCTCGTCGAGGCCTCGGCGGTCCGCCCGCCCGCGCGACTCCTCGCACAGCTCGCTGACGGCGGCCGACTCGTCATGCCGAAGGGCGTCGGCGAGCAGACGCTCGTCGCCGTCGAGGACGGCGAAGTGGCCGAGTCGTTCGGCCCGCTGTCGTTCAAGCCGCTGCTCGTCGACGGCGAACAGACCGGAAGCATCGTCAGAAACCGGACGCGCCGCGAGGACCCCGAGTACGAGGGTCGCGGCTGGCACGCCGGCCACGGCTGGGAACAGGACTGGATAGACTGGGGCGGCAGCGGGTAGACGAGGCGGAACGACGCGGGTGGATGGAAGCGGGCGCGGCAGGTTGGCCGACTACGTCGCGCCTTCGAGGTAGCCGTACCGGAACCCTTGAATCGCGGTGGCGAGCGTCCAGACCGCCATCGCGAGACACATCGCCCAGAGGACGCCGAGGATTTCGAAACCGCTGATAACGGCGTAAATGACGAGCGTGAGCGTCAGAAACCGACCGATTGTGTCGTCTTCGCCGGGGAGGAGGAACGAGAGCCGGGGCATACGCGGGGGAGACGCGGCCGAGGGAGTTAGCTTTTGTCGACGTGTCGGCCGGCGTGACAGTCACGCGTCTCCGGGCGCGGGAATCACCGATCTACGATTTAGCCGCAGAGCGCGTACCTAGGTATCGGTGAATCAACCATGGAGAAGAACGTCGGCGGTTACGACCGTATCGCGCGCGCCGTCCTCGGACCGGTGCTCATCGTCGTCGGGGCGGCGAGTCTCGCGGGCTTCCTGACCATCGCGGCCGGCACCCTCGGACTCGTCATCGCGGTCGCGGCGCTCCTCGTCGGAGCGGTCCTCGCGACCACGGCGGTCACCCAGAAGTGCCCGCTCAACGACCTGCTGGGCGTCGACACCTACGAGGGCGCGACGGCGACCGAGACCGAATCCGCGGGCAAACCCCGCGCGCAGTAAGCGTTTCTTCGACTCGTCACTCGGACCCGGCCGGACCGACGAGTGCGGCGAGACCGGGAACTGACTATCAAATCTGATATCTTGCGGGAAACAGCTTTTGCATCGCTCCAGAGACCGGAAGTAGCGATGACGCCACCACTCCCGACGCGGGAACAGCTCCCGGACGACCTGCTCGAACGGGCCAACTGGGTCGGGTGGCGAACGCAGCTGTGCGACGGCGAGGAGACAGTTGTGCCCCGAAGCGCGACCGACGGCGGGCCCGCATCGGCAACTGACGACTCGACGTGGGCGACATTCGACGAGGCGCTCGCGTGTGCTCGGGAGGGGCGCGTCGACGGCGTGGGATTCGCGTTCACCGACGACGACCCGTTCGTCGGTATCGAGCTCGAAAACTGCCGCGACGTCGAGACCGGCGCGACCGACGAGTGGGCGCGGGCGCTCGTCGACCGACTCGACTCCTACACGGAAGTGACTCCCTCGGGAACGGGGTTCCGCGTTATCGTCCGCGGGACGCTCCCGTCAGGGAGCGCCCGAGCCGGCGGCCTCGAACTCTCGGACGCCACGCGGTTCCGTCCCGTGACCGGCGACTGCGCCGACGGCGCGCCCGCGGCGGTCGCAGAACGGAGCGACGCGCTCGCGACGGTTCACGGTGCGTACTTCGAAACCGACCCGGAGCCGTCGCCGTCGGTCGACGCCGTCGCCCCGGCCGCCTCAATCGACTCGGTCAACCCAGACGCTCCGAACTCGGACCGAGCGCCCGCCGACGCGCGTCTCGACGAGATAAGCGGCCCGGGCAACGACCTCTCGGACGACGAGGTCGTCCGCCGCGCCTCGAACGCCGTCAACGGGGTGGCGTTCACCCGCCTGTGGCGGGGTGACGCGAGCGGCTACGACGACCGCGACGAGGCTGACGCGGCGCTGTGTTCGATGCTCGCGTTCTGGACCGCCGGCGACGCGCGACAGATGTGCCGCCTGTTTCGGGACTCCGGACTCTTTCGGCCGACGTGGGACGAAGTCGTCCACGCCGACGGCTCGACCTACGGCGCGAGGACGGTCCGGCGAGCGATTCGGGAGACCAGCGAGTTCTACGACCCGTCCGGTTGGTCGAGCGCGGTGCGGCGGTCAGCGACGCAATCGGACGACGACCGACACCGGGACCGACACCGACACCCGAACCGGAATCGGCGCGACGACGACGCGGTGACCGACCCGGCGCGACGGCCGCCGGCTTCACCCGGCGCGTCACCGGGCGACGGTCGCGGGGGGTTCGACCGCCTCGACGAACTCCGGGCGCGGCTCGACGAGGTCGTCGACGAAAACGAGCGACTCCGCGACGAACTCGACGCGGAGCGCGAGCGGCGACGCGACCTCGAAGCCCGAGCGGGCGACCGCAACGCGGGAGCCGAAGCGAGAGCCGGCGTCGAAAACGCGGGACGCGGCTGGTCGTTGGTCGGCTGGCTCCGGTCGTGGAGAGCGCTACGGTAGCTGTGTTCTGAGCCGGCTCACGATTTGAGACCGCTCCCGGTGAGCGGCACGACCACGTCGGCGTCGCGGTCGAGGACGCCCGAGAGACGCAGTTCGCGGAGCGCCGCGGGCGCGACGGCGCAGGTCGGCTCCGTGTAGAAGCCGTGGCGGTGGAGCCGGTCGAGTTCGTCTTCGACCGCGTCGGCCGACAGGGCGATGGCGTCGCCGCCGGTGGCGTCGAGCGCCTCGTGAATCTCGGCCTCGCGGACGGGGTCGAGAATCTGGATGCCGTCGGCCACGTCGTTGGTCTCGTCGGCCGTGTGGTGACGGGCGTCGGCGATGGGCGAGTAGCCGGCGGCCTGCGCGCCGTACAGTTCGGGCATCCGGTCGGTCCAGCCCGCCTCGTAGAGCGCGCGGAAGCCGCGGTACGCGCCGAGAAAGAGCGTCCCGTGGCCCAGCGGCGTGACGACCGCGTCGGGGACCGACCAGTCGCGCTGGGCGGCGATTTCGTAGGCGACGGTGGCCGTGCCCGCGAAGAACGCGGGGTTCCACGCGTGGCTCGCGTACCACGCGTCGTCGGCCTCGACGGCCTCGACGCAGGCGTCGGTCACGGCCTGTCTGGAGCCCTCGATTCGGACCGGCTTCGCCCCGGCGCGCTCGATGGCGCGGACCTTCGAGGGCTTGACCGACGCGGGCACGTAGATTTCGGCGTCGATGCCGGCGCGGGCGGCGTAGGTCGCGACGGCGGCCCCCGCGTTGCCCGAGGAGTCCTCGACGACGCGCTCGACGCCGAGTTCGGACGCGACGGAGAGCATCGTCGTCGCGCCGCGGTCCTTGAACGAGCCGGAAGGGAAGACGTACTCCAGTTTGAACGAGGCCTCCCACTCCGCGGCGTCGACGAGGGGCGTCATCCCCTCGCCGAGGCTGGCGCGCGGCTCCGTCGGGAGAAAATCGTCGAACGCCCAGAGGCCGTCGCGGTAGTCGAGGTCGGCGTCGTCGGGGGTCGCTGCCGACGGCGTCGGGTCGGCCGCGAAGTCCAGCGGCTCGCCGCAGGCACAGCGCCAGCGCCAGGCGTCGTACGTCTCGCCGCAACTGTCGCACGCGAGTCGGAGCCGAGTGGGGAGGTCGGGTGGTGTCGTCATGGGAAGTGAGTGGGGTGAATCGGGTGAGGTGGTCGAGTCGAGTGAAGCGGTCGAATCGGGTGGACTGGAGTCGGTATCAGTACGTGTCGAGGTCGATGCCGACGGAACAGACGTACTCGCCGGAGGCGACCTGCGGGAGGCGGCGCGCCCGCCAGAAGATGCCGTCGTGGTCGGCGGTGACGCGGGCTTTGAGCGTGCCGAACACGTCGGTCACCTCGAACACCACGTCGCCGGCGGAGACGCGCTCGCCGAGGTCGCGCTTGAACCGGACGAGGCCCCCGACCGGCGAGCCGTACTGGTCGAAGCCGCGGGCGCGGGTCTGGGCTTTCAGCTCCACGTCGCCGTCGAGGAAGTCGTAGCCGCGGAGGACGTTGTGGACGCCGCGAACGCCCTTCTCGATGCTCTCTTCGTCCCAGCCGACGCAGCCGCCGAGTTCGGGGTCGATGGTCGGAATCCCGGCGTCGGGGCCGGCGCGGGCGAGTTGGCCGTCGGGACCCTTCTGGTCGAGGACGTAGCCGCAGCCGAACGTCTTGGCGAGCCGGAGACATTTCGCGTGCATCCGGTGGTGGCGGCCGCAGCGGACGCGGACCTCGTCTATCATCCGGCTCGTCGAGCCCTGATGGAGGTCGACTATGAGGTCGGCGTCGCGGGCGGCGGCGAACGTCGCGGCCGCGATGCGCTCCGAGGAGGTGCCGCGCTCGTCGCCGGGGTACGCCCGGTTCATCTTCGTGTCGTCTATCGGATTGCGGTGTTGTGCGACCTGAAACGCGTGGTAGTTGACGATGCCGACGACGAGAATCGCCCCGGAGATATCCGCGGGGTCGAGCTGCGGGACGACCCGCTGGATGACGCCGACGCCGTTGAGTTCGTCTCCGTCCGACGCCGCCTGCATGTAGAGCGTCTTGCCCGACGACGCGCCGTTGATGACGGCGACGGGCAGACCGACGCTCCCGCCGTCACGGGACTCGCCGACTTCGAGGCGGCCCACGTCCATCTCCCCGGGGGCCGCGCTCGCCGTTCCCAAGGTAATCATACCGCCAACCTCGGACCCGCCTCCCTTTAGGGGTTCGGTCCGCTGAGGCCCCGAGGAAAGCGTTGCCGCTATGGTCTCGCGGCCGCAACCGCCGACCGTGACAGACGACGTTCCCGAACGGCCGCCGACGGGGGGACTGGTACAGGCGCTGGACGTGCCGCGAAACGCCGCTATCGGGGCGGCCGTCGGTCTCGCCTTGGCCGTCGTCGCCTACCTGTTTCGGGTGCTCGAACTGTTCGGCCCCTTTGCCGGCACCCGCGAGTACCCGATACTCGGCCCCGAGGGCTGGTTTCTTCTCCTCGCGTTCGTCCTCGCGTCCGCGACGGCGCTGCTCGTGGCGACGGTGCTGACGCTCGTTTCGGCGTATCGGCTGAGTAAGACGCTCTGATTCGGGGGTTTTCGGGGGTTCCGGCGGTTCGGTTTCGGGGTCGGTCGGGTCGGGGTCGGCCTACTCGTCGAACTCGCGCTCGTCGCCGACGAGTTCGCCCAGTCGCTCCGCGCCGGCGCGGGTGCCCTTGGCGATGATGAGGTCGCCGCCGTGGAGCCGCGTTTCCGACCCCGGCGAGACGACCCACTCGCGGCCGCCCGCCCGGCGGACCGCGATGACGCGCATCCCCGTCTCGGACTTGACGCGCCGGTCCCCGAGGGTCGCCTCCGCGAGGTCGCTTGTGGGGGCGACCCGCAGGCGGATGATGACCTCGTCGGACTCCTTGACCGCGGCGGCGACGACCGGGTGGGCGTCGATGCCGCGGAGGACGCCCTCGGCGATTTCGAGCGCGGCGTCGGAAATCATCTCCGTCGCGCCCGCGAGTTGGACGAGTCCGCGGAGCGACACGGGGTCTTCGACCCGGCTCGCCGCGCGGAGCGTCCACGCCTCGAACCGGGACTTGAGCGCGTCCACCTCGGCTTCGAGTTCCTCGACCTCCTCGGCGACGCCCTCGCTGTCGAACAGCACCGCGCCGTAGGCGAGGTCGACGGCGAGTTCGCTCATGTCCTTCATCAGGACGATGGAGTCGACGGCGCGTTCGAGGTCCTCGATGGTCGGCTCGGGCACGTCCGGCGGGTCGTACCGGAGGCCGGTGGCGGCCTCGTGGACGGTGTGGAGGCCGTCGTCGCGGCCGCGGAGGAGGAGCACGTCGCCGGCGCGGAGCGTCGTCTCGTGGTCGGGGTTGGTCACCCACTCGCCGGCGCGGTGGATAGCGACGACGCGGACGCCCGTCTCGGTCTCCATGTTGATGTCACCGAGCGCGCGGCCCGCGTACGGCGACTCGTCGGTGAGTTCGCACCGAATCGTCGTCTCGACGGCCTCGGGGAGCGCCGCGCGGATGGCGTCCGGGAGGCCGATGTCCTCGATGACGACCTTGGCGATGTCGCCCGCGGCGTCCGAAATCTTCTCGGCCGCGCCGACGACGCCGAGGACGGGCGCGAGTTCCTCCGCGTCCTCGGGGCTGCGGGCGGCCATCATCAGGCTCATGCGCGCCTGAAGTTGGAGGATGTCCATCCGCTCTTCGAGGTCGAGGACCTCGGCCGCGAGGTCGTCGTTGGCGTGGAGGACGGCGGAGTACGAGAGGTCGATGAGTAACTCCGCGGTGTCTTTCATCTCGGCGAGGACGGCCTTGACGCTGACAGGCTCGTACTCGATGTCCTCCGGATTCATGCGCCCGCCTTCACGACGGGACGGCAAAAGGCTTGCCAGGAGTAATGGTGCCACCGTGGTTCGAGAGAACTACGCCGTCGGGGGATATGAGTTTGCAGGTCGCCCGAGCGGCGCGCGCGACCCGTCGGGGGGACTCCGTATAAGTGCCCCGAGAATAACGACAATCGTCGAACACTATTTTAGACACCGACTATCCGCGAAACCGACAGACGGGGCTGCCACTGTATGTGTATGGCGGTCGGTAACAGATGAGTGAAAACGATAACGCTTTTTTGATATGGTAGGCAACGTTCTGGGTATGTCAGGCGAACTGAAGCGGGGGCTGGAAGGTGTGCTGGTCGCCGAATCGAAACTCAGTTTCATCGACGGCGACGCGGGACAACTCGTTTACTGCGGGTACGATATCGAAGACCTCGCACGGGACGCAAGCTACGAGGAAGTGCTCTATCTCCTGTGGCACGGGGAGCTTCCGACGAGCGAGGAACTCGACGCGTTCAGCGACGAACTCGCGGCTCACCGCGGGCTCGACGACGGCGTGCTCGACGTGACACGCGGACTCGCTGAACAGGACGAGTCGCCGATGGCGGCGCTCCGAACGCTCGTCTCGTCGATGTCGGCGTACGACGAAAGCGCCGACTTCGAGGACGTGACCGACCGCGAGGTCAACCTCGAAAAGGCAAAGCGCATCACGGCGAAGATGCCGTCGGTGCTCGCGGCCTACGCTCGTTTCCGCCGCGGCGACGACTACGTCGAACCCGACGAGAGCCTGAATCACGCGGCGAACTTCCTCTACATGCTCAACGGCGAGGAGCCGAACGAGGTGCTCGCCGAGACGTTCGACATGGCGCTCGTGCTCCACGCCGACCACGGCCTGAACGCCTCGACGTTCTCCGCGATGGTCACCTCGTCGACGCTCTCGGACCTGTACAGTGCGGTCACGTCGGCCATCGGGACGCTCTCGGGGTCGCTCCACGGCGGCGCGAACGCGAACGTCATGCGGATGCTGAAGGACGTCGACGACAGCGACATGGACCCGACCGAGTGGGTCAAAGACGCCCTCGACCGCGGCGAGCGCGTCGCCGGGTTCGGCCACCGCGTCTACAACGTCAAGGACCCCCGCGCGAAGATTCTCGGCGCGAAGTCCGAGGCGCTCGGCGAGGCCGCCGGCGACATGAAGTGGTACGAGATGTCGGTCGCCATCGAGGAGTACATCGGCGAGGAGAAGGGTCTCGCGCCGAACGTGGACTTCTACTCCGCGTCGACGTACTACCAGATGGGCATCCCCATCGACCTCTACACTCCCATCTTCGCCGTCTCGCGGGTCGGCGGTTGGATTGCGCACGTCCTCGAACAGTACGAGGACAACCGCCTCATCCGCCCCCGCGCCCGCTACACCGGCGAGAAAGACCTCGACTTCACGCCGGTCGACGAGCGATAGGCGACGAACCGCACGCGACTTTTTCCGTCTGCTGCCCCCGGAGCGACGCGTCGTTCCCTTCACCCTCCGCCTCCCGCTCCCGCGTTCGCCGTCCGCCGCACGCGCCGCCCTCAGTCGTCTTCGCCCACGTCGTCGACGCCGACGCTCCCGCGTTCGACCATGAGCGAGTCGGCGTGGCCCGCCCAGTCGGCGTAGGAGAACGCGACGAGCGCGAACAGCCCCATCCACGTGAACGACAGGACGATGCCGATTCGCGCGCCGAGCGGGCCGTAGCCGAACCCCTCGACGAGCAGGTACGACAGGCCGACGAAGAAGCCGAACACCCCGGTCAGCCGGGCGACGAAGGGAATCCGCGTCGCGCCCGCGCCCTGCAACGACCCGGAGAGGCCGACGAACAGCGCCAGCCCCGGTGCGGCGAGACCGTAAGCGACGGCGAACTTCACGGCCCAGTCGAGGTCCGCGCCGCCGCCGGAGCCGACGAGGCCGACGATGGGTTCGGTGAACGCCGCGAGCAGGAGCCCGATGCCGCCGACCGTGACGACCGAAAGCAGCGCCACCGCGCCGCCCTGATACCGCGCGGTCTCGCTGTCGCCCGCGCCGAGCGCCTGCCCGACGAGGACGCTGGCGGCGACGTTGTAGCCGCGCGCCAGCGGGCTTGCGACCTGCTGGTAGACCCGGCGGCCGATTTGGAAGCCGGCGTTGACGGCGTCACCGAAGCCGAGGAGCAGGGCGTTGAACGGGAACTCCGCGAGTTCGGCGGCGATGCCCTCGCCGACCCGCGGGGTGGCGATACGGACGAGTTGGCCGGCGACCGTCCGGTCGCGGGGGCGGACCAGCGAGGTCGGTGACGCGGGGCGGGCGAGCGCGACCAGAAGCAGTCCCGCCGAGAGGACGTTTGCGGTCGAAGTGGCGAGCCCCACGCCCAGCACGCCGAGCGCCGGCAGGCCGACGAGGCCGAAGCCGAGACCGACCGACAGCCCGATGTTGACGACGTTGGCGAAGACGTTGACCAGCATCGGCGTCCGCGTGTCGCCGACGCCTTGCAGCGACCGCGAGCCGACGAGCGAGACCAACCGCGCGGGCGAGGTGGCGAAGATGACCGCGAGATACGTCGTGCCCAAGGCGACGGCCCGCTCGCTCGCCGGGAACGCGTCGATGGCCGCGCCGCCGAGCGTGAAGCCGAAAATCAGGAACGGAATCCCCGCGAGGAACGCGAGGAGGAGCGCCGTCGAGATGGCCTCGCTCCGGTTGGCGTCCGCGCCGCTGCCCGTGTCCTGACTGGAGAGCGCAATCGCGCCGCCGCCGAGGCCGAGACCGATGCGGAGCGGGAACCGGGCGTAGAGGTCGGCGAGGCCGATAGCGACGACCGCGGCGGGAGAGAGCGCCGCGGTGACGGCCACGTCGACGGTCCGCATCGCCGTCTGGGCGGTCTGCTCGGCCATCACCGGCCACGCGAGCGAGAAGATGCGCTTCCAGACCCGCCGGAGGCGACCGAGGTTCATGCCGAGGCCACGGCCCTCGCGCAGTTGACGGTACCGGAAGCGGCGACCGGCCGACCGCGCTCGATGCGACGCGCGAATGACGAGTGTCATACGCGAGCGTCGGGTCGCCGCAGTCCCCCGATTTCACTTTCACTCCGGGTGGGGGACGTTTATATGTGCGGGGACCAGAAAGACAGTTGCACGTCACACGCGTGCATTCCCCCTTTCCCCTTTCACCGACCGGCGAGCGACCGCGACGGCGTCCGTCGGCGGGTGCGAAACGGAGTCCTCAACCGACGACCATGAGGGTTGACATCACGCCCCTGATACCGATACATTCCCGAACGATTAAACGCGGACACGGGTGATTTCCGACCATGCTCACGCTTGACGACGTACGCGCCGCCCGCGAGCGCGTCGAAGCGGTCGCCCGACGGACACCGCTGGAGTACTCCCACACCTTCTCGGAGATGACGGGTGCCGAGGTGTACCTGAAACTCGAAAACTCCCAGCGCACGGGGTCGTTCAAGATTCGCGGCGCGACGAACCGCATCACGACGCTCTCCGACGAGGAGAAAGCCGCCGGCGTCGTGACCGCGAGCGCCGGCAACCACGCGCAGGGCGTCGCGCTCGCGGCGTCGCGAGCGGGCGTGAACTCGAAAATCGTCATGCCGGAGTACGCGCCGATTTCCAAGGTGAAAGCGACCGAGCGCTACGGCGGCGACGTGGTGCTCTACGGCAACGACTACGACGAGGCGCAGACCAAGGCCCACGAAATCGAGGAGTCCGAGGGCCGGACCTACGTCCACGCCTTCGACGACGAGTACGTCATGGCCGGACAGGGGACCATCGGCCTCGAAATCGCGGAGGACTGCCCCGACCTCGACACCGTGGTCGTCCCCATCGGCGGCGGCGGCCTCATCTCCGGCATCTCGACGGCCATCAAAGCGCAGTTCCCCGACGCCCGCGTCATCGGCGTGCAGGCCGAACAGGCCTCCAGCGCCGCGGACTCGCTGAACAAGGGGTCGATTCAGACCATCGACGAGGTGGACACCATCGCCGACGGCATCGCCGTCCGCAGAATCGGCGACAAACCGTTCGAGGTCATCCGCGAGCGCGTGGACGAGGTCGTCACCGTCTCCGACGAGGAAATCGCCGTGGCGCTGACCTACCTGCTCGAACGCTCGAAGACGCTGGTCGAGGGCGCGGGGGCCGTCGCCCTCGCGGCGCTCGTCTTCCAGAAGTTCGACTACGAGGAGGGCGAGGTCGTCGTCCCCGCGCTGTGCGGCGGCAACATCGACATGAACACGCTGACGACCGTGGTGATGCGCGGCCTCGTCGAGACGGGCCGGTACCTCAAGATTCGGACCGAACTGAAGGACCGCCCCGGCTCGCTCGAACAGCTCATCGAAATCATCGCCGCGGAGAAGGCGAACATCTACGCCGTCAGGCACGACCGCACCTCTCGGAAAATCGCGCTGAACGCGACCGAGGTCGAAATCGACCTCGAAATGCGCGGTCCCGACCACGTCGAGTCGCTCCTCGAAGAGCTCCGCGACGCGGGCTACGACGTGGAAGTCCTCGACTGACCGCGTCGACAGGAGCGGCCGGGCCCCGTATTCGAAACCGGCGCTCAGACGAGGCCGGTAGCCCCGATGAACACGAGGAGCGCCCCGATGCCCCGATAGAGCCAGACGGGAGCGTCGGACGCTCCGGACTCCTCCGAGGGCGAGCGCCGGAGGAACTCGAACCCGAACGCGTGGATTCGCGCGGGGAACGCGAGGTACGCGACGCTGAGAACCGCGATTCCGACGTGGACAGCCTGCCACAGGAGGGTCATGTGCTACATCCGAACGGTTCCGGCGTATGCTTGTCGGTCGGGACGGTCGGGACAGTCGAGGCGGTCGGGCAGTCGGGCGGTCGGGGCGGTTGAGGCGGCGCGTCGGTGCGTTGGCGACCGGAATCCGCCCGAGACGGGCGCGTTGCGAGCGTGTGAGCGCGTTTCTGGCCCGTCGAGTTCCGACGAACGCCCGCCTTTTTACCCGGTCGATTATGTCGAATTCGGGCGGGAGACACCGTCTACGATGATTTTCACTTCGTGGGAAGCATGCAGGGATTGACCCTCCCCCAATACGAAGGCGTTTAAGAGGGAAGCCCCATCCCCCGCGCCCCGGTTCGCCCCGTCGTCAGCGACCCCGCACCCCAACCATGCTCGACCCAGTCATCGCCAGTCGGCTGCAGTTCGCGCTCACGACCATCGTCCACATCATCTTCCCCGTGATGAGCATGGGCCTCGCGCCCTTCCTCATCTACTTCACGTGGAAGGACATCCGCACCGACGACCCGGTGTACGAACAGCTCAGGCGATTCTGGACCAAGATTTTCGCCGTCTCGTTCGTCGTCGGCACCGTGACCGGCATCGTCCTCGAATTCGAGTTCGGGACGAACTTCGCGGCGTTCTCGACGGCGGCCGGCGAGCTGTTCGGCGGCCCGCTGGCGACCGAGGGGATGATGGCGTTCATGCTCGAAGCGACGTTCCTCGGGGTGTTCGTCTTCGGCCGCGAGAAGGTCTCCGACGCCCTGTACATGGTGTCCGCCGTCGCTGTCGGTCTCGGGACGTGGCTCTCGGCGGTGTGGATTCTCGTCGCCAACTCGTGGATGCAGACGCCGCGGGGGTACGAACTCGCGCGCGAGAGCGGCCAGCTCGTCGTCTCGCTCGTCGACCCCATCGCGGCGTACGCCAACCCGCGGTTCCCGTGGATGTTCGTCCACATGCAGAACGCCGCGGTGCTGTCGGTCGCGCTGTTCATGGCCGGCGTCGCGGCGTACCACGTCTGGCAGCGCGGCATCAGCGCCGACGACGACGACCGCGAGGGCGCGCGCTTCTGGCGGAAGACGCTCAAAATCGCGCTCGTCGTCCTGCTCGTGACCGCGCCGTTTCAGGCGATTCACGGCGACGCCTACGGTCGGCACGTCTACGAGACCCAGCCGCAGAAGTTCGCCGCCATGGAGGCCGTCTGGGAGACCGACAGCTACGTCCCCGAGTACATCTTCGCCATCCCGACGAGCCTCGACGGTATCACCGACCCGCGCGCGAAAGAGCTGTTCGGCATCGGCATCCCCGGCGGGGCCTCGTGGCTGGCCAGCGGCGGCGACCCGCAGGCCGAAATCACCGGCCTGAACGAGTTCGACACGGAGGCCCCGCCGGTCGCAATCGTCTTCTGGTCGTTCCGGCTCATGGTCGCCGCGGGGTTCTGGTTCATCCTGTTGGCGTTCTGGGCGGGCTACCGCTGGTGGGCCGACGAGTTGTACGAGGACGACCTGTTGCACAAGGCGTTCGTCGGGTCGTCGCTCCTCGGCATCTTCGCCGTCGAGGTCGGCTGGATCGTCACCGAGGTGGGCCGACAGCCGTGGGTCATCCAGGGCGTCCTCCGGACGAGCGAGGGCGTCTCGCCGGGGCTCACGAGCTTCGAGGCGACGCTCACGCTCGTCGGCTTCGCCGTCGTGTACACCGGCCTGCTCGCGCTCTACACCTACGTGATTCGCCGCATCATCCGCGAGGGACCGCCGAGCGTCGACGAGACCGAGGCGGGTGCGGAGGCCGCCGCGCCCGCGGGGGTGACCGGCGATGACTGACTACGGCGCGTTCGCCACCGACCCGCTTTTCGGCCTGCCGTTGCAGGAGCTGTGGTTCGGGCTCGTCTTCTTCATCCTCGGGATGTTCCTGTTCCTCGACGGCTTCGACTTCGGCGTCGGGGCCATCTTCGCGACCCGCGACGACGACGAGGAACGCGAGACGCTTCTGGCCGCCATCGGCCCCTTCTGGGACGGCAACGAGGTGTGGCTCGTCGTCTTCGGCGGTGCGCTGTTCGCCGCGTTCCCGGCGGTGTACGCGAACCTCTTCAGCCGCCACTACCTGCTCATGTTCGCCATCCTCGGGGCGCTCATCCTCCGCGGACTCGCCCCCGAGATGTACGAACAGCGCCACGACGAGGCGTGGCAGACGTGGTGGGGCCGGGCGTTCGTCGTCGGCAGCGTGAGCGCGCCCTTCTTCCTCGGCGTGTTCGCCGCCCACTGGCTCCTCGGCGTCGAGTCGCTCCTGTCGCTGCCCGGCGTCGTCGTCGGCCTCGCCGTCGTCGCGCTCACCGTCGTCGCCGGCGTCGGCTTCCTCGCCATGAAGACCCGCGGGAGCCTCCAGCGCGACGTGGCCGACTACGGCCCGCGGGCGATGGCCGCCTACCTCGCGCTCGTCGTCGTCACGCTCGGCTACCTCGTCGCCGTCCGCCCCGACCTCGGCGTTCTCGCGCCGGTGCCGCTGGCGCTCGTCGTCGTCAGCCTCGCCGCCGCCGCGGGCTATCTGCTCGCGCTCCGCGAGGGGCGCTACACGCTCGCGTTCGGGGCCGTGCCGGTGCTCGTGTTCGCGTTCGTCGCGCTCGTGGCGACGCTCATGTTCCCCCTGGCCGACCCCGCGACCGGGCTGACCGTCGCGGACGCCATCATCTCCGTGCTCCCGCTGAACATCATGAGCGTCGCGTCGGCGCTCCTCCTGCCGCTCGTGTTCACCTACTTCGGCATCCTCTACTCGACGTTCAGCGGGCCCATCGAGACCGGAGAATCGTACTCCTGACCGACTGCAATCCACCACCCACTACCAACCAATCCACCCATGGCTACGCTCCCCAACACCGAACCCACCGCCGAATCGCTCACTAAACCGCTGACTCTCCTCGGCCTCGGACTGGTCGTCGTCAGCGTCGCCGTCGCGGGGTTCGCGCTCCGAGACGGCGACGTGGTCACCGCCCTCGGGATGGGGCTGTTGTTCGCCTCGGGCGTGCTCACGACCGGCATCAGCCTCTCCGGCAAGTCGGTGTAACCCGACGGACCGCGGCGGGGAGGTCCCGCCGCGGACCCGGACGTTCCACCCTATTTTATCACATCGTGGCGAAATCCACCGCGTATGAAGCGCGTCATCGAAACCGACGAAGCGCCGGCCGCGGTCGGCGCGTACAGTCAGGCGACGACCAACGGCTCGCTGCTCTACACGGCGGGACAGATTCCGCTGACGCCGGACGGCGAACTCCTCGACGACGAGGACATCGCGACGCAGACGACGCAGTCGCTCGACAACGTGATGGCCATCCTCGCGGAGGCCGGCGCGGACGCGACCGACGTGCTGAAGACGACGGTGTTCCTCGCCGACATCGACGACTTCGACGAGATGAACGAGACGTACGCGACCTACTTCGACGAGGAGCCGCCGGCCCGCTCGGCGGTCGAGGTCGGCAACCTGCCGAAGGGCGTCGGCGTCGAAATCGAGGCCGTCGCCGTCGTCGACGAGGAGTAACGTGGCCCGCCGCGTCCGGTCCGCGCTGGCGTGGGGCGCAGCGAGCCTCCTCCTCGTGGGCGTCCTCGCGCAGGGCGCGGTCCTCCTCGGACTCGGCATCGACGCGTCGTTCGGGGCAGTCGCCGCGGTGGCGGTCGCGTCCGGCGTCGCGGTCGCGTCTGTGACATACGTCATCGAACCGCGACTCGAACGGAAAGGAAGGGCTTAAATTATCCAGGCGGGAACGTTGCGTTGTAAGCCAGGATGGCCGAGCGGTAAGGCGCACGCCTGGAAAGCGTGTTCCCTCTGGGATCGGGGGTTCAAATCCCTCTCCTGGCGCTTCTCTGAAAACTACACTCCGAGCGATGCGTCTCGGCGCATCGCGGTGGCAGTTTTCGTGAAGCGTTCCCGAGAGGGAATTGAATTAGGGAGCGAAGCGAACGGAGTGAGCGGAGCGACCGAGGTTCAAATCCCTCTCCTGGCGCTTCTTCCGAACGCAACCCACGTAGCAGCGCGTCTCGTCGCGCTGCGGACTTCGAGTTCGGAAGAACGCCTCAGTTGGATTTGAACCAGGGAGCGAAGCGACTGAGGTTCAAATCCCTCTCCTGGCGCTTCTCTGAAAACTACACTCCGAGCGATGCGTCTCGGCGCATCGCGGTGGCAGTTTTCGTGAAGCGTTTCCGAGAGGGAATTGAACTACGGAGCGAAGCGAACGGAGTGAGCGGAGCGACCGAGGTTCAACTCCCGCTTCTGGTGCTTCTCTGGAAAGCTACATCTGCGACCCCGACCCGAACCGAGCACACCGAGTCGAACCCTGCCCTTCGCGCCCGAAGCACATAGTTTCTCTTTCAATCGCCGGACGGCGGGAACCGTCGGCGGAGTCTATCCCACCACCCGCCAAGAACAAGGTACGTCGAAACTGGCAGGGCACCCCCAGTTCGACGCGACCCAAGGCACCACCACAGACCCGACCGTATCAACTGTTCGGACAAAACATTCATCCCCATGGGATACGATACCACGATTGACAATGCCTGACACCAAGACCGGCCGCGAGAAGAAGGGCCTCAACAAGCGGACCCAACTCACCGAGCGGCTGTACGAACGCGAGTTATCGGTGTTAGACGGAGACGACGACGAGCCCCCGCTCGACGCCGCGAGCGACGACGCCGACGGCGAGTTCCTCGCGGACGAACTCCCCGAAGACGACTGACGGCGCGGCCGACACGACCTCCGACCACGCGAATTTTTATCGGGCGCAGCAGAACGTGTGAGCGTGCACCACCGCGCGAACTACGCGACCGTGTTCATCGGCTCGCACCTCCACCCCGAAGGCGAGACGCTGGACCTCGACTGGGCGGACGACGCCGGAGACGAGACGGAGACGTTCGAATTCGACGTGCCGACCGACGACCCCAGAGAGCCGTATCTCGGCATCCAGGCGTTCGACGTGGGCGAGTACGGCCACGAGATTCGAATCAACGGCGACCCGCTTTCGGGGTTCGATATCCCGCCGGGCGACGGCTGGCAGTACTGGGTCGACACCGTCACGGGCGCGAGCCTCGTCGAAGGGACGAACACCATCCGGGTCGTCCGCGACGACGAGGGGAACGACGCGTTCGCCGTCGGGACGGTGACGGTCCACTGGAAAGAGCCGGTCGAAGAGTAGCGTATAAAGCGGTTCGACCGGGCACAAATTGTGGTGTGAAATAGCGTACCATACTTTGCCCTCGAACACATCGAAGACGGGCTCAGTCGCGCGATTATCGGGAGTACACGGCGAGCGCTCGGATTCCGTCCTTCGATTCGCCGGCGAAGCTTTTTTATAGAATCACAAACAATCAAGGCCTGTCTATGAGCCAGCGAATGCAGCAGGGTCAGCCGATGATCATCATGGGCGAGGATGCACAGCGCGTCAAGGACCGCGACGCGCAGGAGTACAACATCCGCGCCGCACGAGCAGTCGCCGAGGCGGTACGTTCCACACTCGGCCCCAAAGGGATGGACAAGATGCTCGTCGACTCGATGGGCGACGTCACCATCACGAACGACGGCGTCACCATCCTCAAGGAGATGGACATCGACAACCCGACGGCCGAGATGATCGTCGAAGTCGCCGAGACGCAGGAGGACGAAGCCGGCGACGGAACGACGACGGCGGTCGCCATCGCGGGTGAACTCCTGAAGAACGCCGAGGACCTCCTCGAACAGGACATCCACCCGACGGCCATCATCCGCGGCTTCAACCTCGCCTCCGAGAAGGCGCGCGAGGAAATCGACGACATCGCGGAGCGCGTCGACCCCGACGACGAGGAACTCCTGAAGAAGGTCGCCGAGACCTCCATGACGGGCAAGAGCTCCGAGCTCAACAAGGAGCTTCTCGCGGACCTCATCGTCCGCGCCGTCCGGCAGGTCACCGTGGAAGCCAACGACGGTTCCCACGTCGTCGACCTCGAAAACGTCTCCATCGAGACGCAGACCGGCCGCTCGGCGTCCGAGTCCGAACTCCTCACCGGCGCCGTCATCGACAAGGACCCCGTCCACGACGACATGCCGGTCCAGTTCGACGAGGCCGACGTGCTGCTGCTCAACGAGCCCGTCGAGGTCGAGGAGACCGACATCGACACGAACGTCTCCATCGAGAGCCCCGACCAGCTCCAGAAGTTCCTCGACCAGGAGGAGGCCCAGCTGAAGCAGAAGGTCGACCAGATTGTCGACTCCGGCGCTGACGTGGTCTTCTGCCAGAAGGGCATCGACGACCTCGCTCAGCACTACCTCGCAAAGCAGGGCATCCTCGCGGTCCGTCGGACGAAGAAGTCCGACATCCGCTTCCTCAAGAACATCACCGGTGCGGCGGTCGTCTCCGACCTCGACTCCATCGAGGCCGCCGACCTCGGTCGCGCCTCCGTCCGCCGCGACGAGGCCGACGAGCTGTTCTACGTCGAGGGCATCGGCGACGACGTCCACGGCGTCACGCTCCTGCTCCGCGGCTCCACCGACCACGTGGTCGACGAGCTCGAACGCGGCGTTCAGGACGCTCTCGACGTCGTCGCCTCGACGGTCGCTGACGGCCGCGTGCTCGCCGGCGGCGGCGCTATCGAGGTCGAACTCGCCTCGCGCCTCCGCAACTACGCCGACTCCGTCTCCGGGCGCGAGCAGCTCGCCGTCGAGGCGTACGCCGACGCGCTCGAACTCGTCCCCCGCGTCCTCGCCGAGAACGCCGGTCTCGACTCCATCGACACGCTCGTCGACCTCCGTGCGGCCCACGAAGACGGGCAGGTCCGCGCCGGGCTGAACGTCTTCACCGGCGAGGTCGAAGACGCCTTCGACGCCGGCGTCGTCGAGACGGCCCACGCCAAAGAGCAGGCCGTCGCCTCCGCCTCCGAAGCCGCGAACCTCGTCCTCAAGATCGACGACATCATCGCGGCCGGAGACCTCTCCACCGGCGGCGACGACGACGAAGAGGGCGGCGCACCCGGCGGCATGGGTGGCATGGGCGGCATGGGCGGTATGGGCGGCGCGATGTGAAAATCGGCTAACGCCTTCACACCCCCATCCCCCGACGCCTGCCGCGCGACAGACCACGTTATTTTAGCGAGCGTCCCAGACGGCCGGAGAGCCGCGGCTACGGCGTCCGAATGGCGGCACGCGGCGGAGACCAACCGACTCGCGCCGACTACGACTTCCCGACAGTCCGAGGGGAGCCGACCGTTCCGACTCACCCGCCACTCAGAAGTTGGATAATTCTCTCACTTTCCAAGATACACTTGCAGTTGTGTTCAGAAATAGAACGAACTAAGTAGCAGGTACGGCAACGTGTCTCCATGCGCAAGACGCTGCTGTTGAACAAGGACGACGTTCACGAGAACGTCCAGATGCCGGAGCTCATCTCGGCCATCGAGGACGCCTTCGCCGCCTACGAGTCCGGCGACGCCCAGATGCCGCCGAAGTCCTACATCGACCTGCCGCAGTACAACGGCGACTTCCGGTCGATGCCCGCCTATCTGGACGCCGGCGACTGGGACGCCGCAGGCATCAAGTGGGTCAACGTCCACCCCGACAACGGCGACAAGTACGACCTGCCCACCGTCATGGGCACGATGATTTACTCCGACCCCGAGAACGCCTTCCCGCTGGCGCTGCTCGACGGGACGGAGCTCACGATGCTCCGCACCGGCGCGGCCGCGGCCGTCGCCACCGACCACCTCGCCGTGGAGGACGCGTCCTCGATGGGCATCGTCGGCGCGGGCGTCCAGTCGTACACGCAGCTTCGCGCCATCAGCGAGGTCCGCGACATCGAGGAGGTCGTCGTCTCCGACCTCGACGAAGAACGCGTCGCCGACTTCATCGACGCCTTCGAAGACGAGTTCGACATCCGCGCCGGCTCCATCGAGGAGGCCGCGAGCTGTGACGTGCTGTCGACCGTGACTCCCGTCGAGTCGCCCATCGTCCCGCGCGAGGCGGTCGGTGACCACACCCACATCAACGCGATGGGTGCCGACGCCGAGGGCAAACACGAACTCGCCGACGAGGTGCTGTTGGACGCCAAGCTCGTCATCGACGACCACGCCCAGACCACCCACTCCGGCGAAATCAACGTCCCGTACCACGAGGGCGTCCTCACCGACGACGACATCTACGGCGCAATCGGTGACATCGTCCTCGGCAACCTCGACGGCCGCACCGACGCCGACGGCATCAGCGTCTTCGACTCGACGGGACTCGCGATTCAGGACGTGGCGGCGGCGCACGTCGCCTACGAGCACGCCTTCGAAAACGACAACGGCTACGCGTTCGACCTCCTCGGTCTCGCCGAGTGAGGCCGCTCGACGCGACGCGGCTGGCATTCATCTTTCTTTTCGGCTCAAGTTCCCGGGCTACGGGCTCGGCCCGCGCTGCGCGTTGAGGTAGCCGAACACCTTCGAGAGGACGTAGACGATGGCGATGAAGGGCAGAAACGGGACTAACAGGACGACGAGGATGAGAAACATCGTCCACCCGATGGAGTCCATCTCGCTGTCGGGTCGCATGTGCGACCCCGGCGTGACGGTGTGGTAGGCCTTCCGTGCGAGGCTCGACGAGTCGTCTTCGCTCATACGATACTGTTAGTTCGGCTAGAGGATAAATCGAGCGACGGAGAGGAGCGGTCGCCCCGAGAGCCGCGTCGCGGGTCGGGCGAATCGCGGCGTTTCGGTCGCGGCGCGCCGAGACGCGCCGGACTATTCGAGGTGGACCGCGGGGCGGAACGGAATCGCCTTCGAGGCGCGGTCGCCCGGGTCGACGATGTCGTCGTCGTCTTCCGCGAACACCTCGACCGCGGCGTCGAACTCGCGGGCGAGGAAGTCGGCGGCGCGCTCGTAGGTATCGGCCTCGTCCAGTTCGAGTTGGGCGCGGAGCGTCGATTCGTCGCGGCCGCGGGTCTGGTCGACGAGGTCCTGCACGAGGTCGTTCACGTCGTTACCCCGCTCGCGCAGGTCGGGGTCCTGCATGACCTGTCCCATGATTGCGCCGACGTTGTCGCCGTTGTCGACGACCGTCTCGAACACGTCGCGCTTCCAGTCGGCGGCGACGTACACACGGATGGTGTCGGGGTCGGAATCGGTCACGTCGATGATGTCGCGGACGTCCTCGGTCAGGCGCTCGACCTGTCGCTCTTCGAGTTCGACCGACTCGTCCTCGAAGCTCTCGTCCGGCTCGGGCCACGGCGCGTCCTCGGCGGGCGTGCCGGTCAACTGCTCGTGCAGCTCGTTCGTCATGAACGGGATAAAGGGCGCGAGCAGGCGCAGCCGGGTTTCGAGGACCGTCCGGAGCGTCCACTTGGCGGCCGGGCGGTCGAGGTCGGTCCGGCGGCGGTACCACCGCAGCGACTCCTCGAAGTTGTAGAACGCCGCCTGACTGGCCGAACGCGTCTCGGCTTCGTCCATCGCGGTCGTCACGTCGCGGACGGTGTCTTGCAGCTTCGACAGGAGCCAGCGGTCGACCGTCTCCAGGTCGGGCTGGTCGTCCGGACCGGGGTCGGTGATAATCTCCTGCGCGCGGTTCCAGAAGCGTTCCAGTTGGTCGTGGACCGAGCCGACGAGGTCGTCGCGCCAGTCGTAGTCCTGCCACGGTTCGGCGGAGTTGAGCAGGAAGAAACGGACGGTGTCCGCGCCGTACTCGCCGATGGCCTCGCCGGGGAGGACGACGTGGCCCTTCGACGACGACATCTTCTCGCCTTCGAGCAGGCCCATGCCCATGATGACGATACCCTGCGGCCACTCCGGCTCGTCGAACAGTTCGCCGTGGTGGAACTGGTAGAACGTCAGGTGGTTCGTGATGAGGTCGTTACCTGAGAACCGATAGTCGACGGGGTACCAGTAGTTCCACTCCTCGCGCAGGTCGAGCGCCTTCTCGGGGGCGTCGTCGACCGCGTCGGGGCCGTAGAACAGCGCGTCGAAGAACTCCTGGGTGAGCTCCTCGGTCGGAATCTCCTGCAGGCGGTGGGCGATGGTGTAGTACGCCATGTAGATAGTCGAGTCCGAGAGGGGCTCGATGACGAACTGGTCGTCCCACGGCAGGCGGGTGCCGAGGCCGTAGTTGCGGATACACGGCCACCCGTTGAGCCAGTCGATGGTGTGGTGGTACTCGTCGCGAGTGTTCTCGGGGATGGCGTCCAGCCCGTCGGCCACGTCGTGGGCGAGTTCCTTCCAGTCCTCGTCGTCGTACGAGAGGAACCAAGTGTCCTGTTCCGCGACGACGACGTCGCCGCCGCAGCGACAGACGACCTCCTCGGAGAACTCCTGCATCACGTCGAACTGGCCGGCCTCGACGCCGTCGGCCTTGAAGTCGTCGCGGACCTCCTCGACGAGGCCGCCGGCGTAGTCGCCGTAGAACTCCTTGAGCCGACCCGCGTGGAACTCCTTGTTGTAGAGGTCCTTCGTCGCCTTTTCGAGCGCGGGGTCGTCGGAGGACTCGATACCGCGGTTCTCGACGGCCGACTTCGCGGGAATCTCGCCGTAGGTGTCGTCCTCGGAGTCGACGTCGAGAATCGGAATCGGCTCGATGGCGGCCACGTCGGCGGGGTCGATGCCGAACGATTCGAGGTAGTCGGTGTCGGCTTTGGCCTCCTGGAGCGCCACGTAGTCGTCGGGGCTGTGGGCCGGGACGGACATGACGACGCCCGTCGCGTTGTCGGCGTCGACGAAGTCGGCGGGCAGGACGAGCACGTCGTCGCCGGTGACGGGGTTTTCGACCGTCTGGCCGACGAGTTCGGCACCCTCGACGGTTTCGAGAATCTCCACGTCGCGGGCCTGATATTCGAGTTTGTCGGCCGCGTAGTCGGAGACGAACCACGTCTCGCCGTCGACTTCCGCGACCACGTAGGTCGCCTCGGGGTCGATGTAGGCGTTGGTCACGCCGTGGACCGTCTCGGGGCGAAGCGTCGCCATCGGGACGACCACGTCGCCGCCGTCTCGGTCCCAGCCGAAGCGGACCAGCGTGTACTCCTGGAACTCCGCGTTCTCGCCTTCCAGCAGGTCGTGGGTCGTGACCGGCTGTTCCTCGTTCGTACAGAACTTGACGGGGTGGAGACCCTTCTCCAGTCGCCCGCGGTCGCGGAGCGTCCGGTACTGCCACTCGACGAACTTCGAGTAGCGCTCGTTGTTGGTGGTGAACTCGCGCCGCCAGTCCACCGACAGGCCGAGCGACTGCATCCCCTTCTTGTAGTGTTCCTCGATGAAGTACCGCGCCCAGCCCATGGGCGATTCGAGATCAGAAAGCGTGTCCTCGGGGACGTTGTAGGTGTCTGTCAGCACCGAGAGCTGTTTCTCCTCGCGGTTTTGCAGGCGCTCGACCGCGCCGATAATCGGCGTGCCGGTGACGTGCCACGCGATGGGAAACAGGACGTTGTCGCCCTGCTGGCGTCGGTAGCGAGCGTACACGTCGGGAACGGTGTACGTCCGCGCGTGCCCGATGTGCATCCCGCCGCTGGGGTACGGATAAGGCACCGTCACGAACGTCGCGTCGTCGGCGTCTGCGTCCGGGTCGGCCTCGTATCGGCCGGACTCGGACCAGCGCTCCCGCCAACGCGCTTCGAGTTCCTGCGGGTCGTAGTCCATATCCGTGGTAGTGGTACCCCGGCCTAAAATAACTCCTATACTCGACTTGCGCGGCTGTCTGATTGCGGCAGAAATTGCCTCACAATGGCACGGGAGGGGCCCGAGAAAATCGAGTCGTGAAACGGAGACAGAGAAACGAAAACGGGGAACACCCACCACGAGGGGACCCATCGCGGGCGGCGTGTCAGAGACGCGTGCGAGCGACGACGCCCGCTCAGTCGATGTCGATGCGGCGGGAGTCGTCGGGTTCGGCGTCGTGTTTGGGGAGCGTGACCGTCAGCACGCCGTTGTGGTAGCTGGCGGACGCGCCGTCCTCGTCGACCGTCTCGGGGAGGTGAATCGTGCGGCGGGCGGACTCGTGGCGGCGCTCGCGGCGCAGATACTCGCCGTCGGCGCGTTCCGCGTCGAGTTCGCGCGTCGCCTCGACGGTCAGCGTGCGGTTGGCGACCGACAGGGCGATGTCCGATTTCTCGTAGCCGGGGAGGTCGACCGTGACGACGATTTCACCGTCGTGGTCGGTGACGTCGATGGCCATCTCGTGGCGGACCTGCGCCATCATGCCCGAGCGGTCGAACTGGCGTCCCATCTCGTCGAACTGGCGGGACATTCGCTCGAACAGTTCCTCGAAGTCGTCGAAGGGGTTGGAACGTCGCATCATGTGTGTTTTCACCGAGGGTCATAGACGCCGTCTGAGGAGATAATCGTTGCCGGAACGTGGATAGCAGTTCGCACGGCTCGGGAGCCAGAGCGCCGGTATTCAAAAGATGAGCCGCGTCACTCGATGTCGATTTCGGTCGAGTCGTCGCCCGCGGGTTCGGCCTTCGGGAGCGTCACGGTCAGGACGCCATTTTTGTACGACGCCGTCACCTCGTCGCGCACGACTTCGGCGGGGAGCGTAATCGTCCGGGAGACCGAGCGCTGACTCCGCTCGCGGCGGACGTACTGCTCGTCGTCGACCTCGCTCGACTCCTCGCGGTCGGCCGCGATGGTGAGTCGCCGCCCGCTGACGCTCACGTCGAGGTCGTCCTTCTCGAAGCCGGGGAGGTCCGCGACGACCTCGATGGCCTCGTCGTCGTCGACGACGTCGAGGGAGATATCTTGGAACCGACCGATACCGGACTCCTCGAACGACCGGCCCATCCGGTCGAACAGGTCTTCTATCTCGTCGAACGGGTTTCGCTGCATACGCGTTTAGATACGTCGCCGACGACAAAGAAAGATGTGCTCGGACTCACACGTTGAGAGCGACCGAGCGGGCGTGACGGAGCGGGACGGGGTGGACGCGGCGAGGTGCGGCGCTGGGCGAGCGTCTCGGCGTCGAAACGGCGTCAGTACAGGACGTGTCGGGTGTCGTACGACCCGAGGACGCGGACCCAGCCGTTGCTGGCGATGCCCTCCACCTCTTCGAGCGCCCCTTGCATCCGCTCCTCGTAGAGACCGGCGTCGGCGTCGATGTGGAACAGGTAGTCACCGAGGCGGTTGCCGCTCGGCCGCGACTCGATGCGCGAGAGGTTGATGTCGCGTTCGGCGAACGCTTCGAGCAGTTCCAAGAGGAGACCGGGGTAGTTCGCGTTCGGGTAGACGACGAGCGAACTCTTGCCGCCGGCGTCCGAGCGGGCGGACTCGGGGCCGATGACGAGGAACCGGGTGGCGTTCGACGACTGGTCTTGGATGTCCTCGGCGATGATTTCGAGGTCGTCACCGACGTTGTCCGGGTGGCCGATGCCCGCGACCGTCGGGTCGGCGCGGGCGCGCTCGACGCCGCGGGCCGTGCTGGCGACGGCTTCGAGTTTCGCGTCGGGGTAGTTCTCTTCGAGGTACGTCCGACACTGCGCGAGCGCTTGGGAGTGGCTGGCGACGACGTCGAAGTTCGCGCTCTGGGCCAACAGCGCGTGGCGGATGGGCGTGACGATTTCCTGGACGACGCTCACCTCCGAGTTCGCCACGGCGTCGAGGCTCTCGGTGACGCTCCCTTCGATGCTGTTTTCGATGGGGACGACGCCGCGCTCGAACGACCCGTCGGCGACCGCTTGGACGATAGACGTGACCGATTCTCGGAAGGAGACGTCGTCGGCGACCGCGCGGGCGGCGCGATGGGAGTACGTGCCCGCCGGACCGAGCGTGACTGCCTGCATGGGCACCCCTTCACGAAGCGGCGACAAAAGACCGTCGGGGCAGGCAGATTCGGCCTATCGCTCCGCGCAGAACTCGACGAAGTTGCGGAGGATGGTCAGCCCGGTCTCGCCGGACTTCTCGGGGTGGAACTGCGTGCCGAAGACGGTGCCCGCCTCGTTGGCGACGACCGCGGGGAACGCCACGCCGTAGTCGGTCGAGGCGACGACCGCGCCCTCGTCGTCCGGGTCGGCGTAGTAGGAGTGGACGAAGTAGGCGTACTCGCCGTCGACGCCCTCGACGAGCGGGTGGTCGCGCTGGACGTTGAGTTCGTTCCAGCCCATGTGCGGGACCTTCTGTCCCTCGTCGAACCGGACGTTGCGGCCGGGGATGAAGTCGAGTCCCTCGACTTCGCCCTCGCCGGCGTGGTCGGCCTCCTCGGAGGAGGTAAGCAGCATCTGCATCCCGAGACAGATGCCGAAGACGGGCGTCCCGTCGGCGGCGGCCTCGGCGAGCGGTTCGCGGAACGGTCCGGCGTTTTCCATCCCCTCGGAGAACGCGCCGACGCCGGGGAGAACGATGCCGTCGGCGTCGTCGAAGTCGGCGGGGTCGTCCGAGATGACGACGTTCGCCCCCGCGCGTTCGAGCCCGCGCATGGCGCTCCGGAGGTTTCCGAGCCCGTAGTCGACCATCACCACGTCGGCGAGGGTCTCCTCGGGCGGCTGTGTCGTGCTCATACCGAACGTCCGCAGAGGACAGCAAAGTGATTTTCCCTCGGGGTGAGCGCTCCGCGCGGGAGCCGTCGGAGACCGGCCGCGCGACCCTGCCGCACGCCTCTGACCCGTCGCGTGAAGGGGTCCGAAGTCCGAACTCGAAGACTCCACGGGGGCTTGCAGGGGCGATAGCGCCGTCAACCTGAGAACACCGGTTCTATTCAATACGAATATAGAGAAAAAATAGCAAATCTTAACAACAAGTGTCGGAATTACAAGACGAGTTCAATGGCGAGTAGACGAGAATTCATCAGAACGGCAGGAATCACTGGCGTCGCGGGGTTGACGGCGCTCAGTGGATGTACGGGTGGCGACGATAGCTCGGAAGCGACGACGACCACGACGGAGTCGGGAGCGTCCTCGGAGACCGAGGCGACGACGACGTCGACTACGACCGAGTCGTCACCGGAGTCCATCATGTTCGCGCTCACGCCCGCCGAGTCGGACGTGGACGTGGAAGCGCAGTATCAGCCGCTTTTCAACTACATCGAGTCCGAGGTCGGCGTCACGGTCGAATCCACCGTGGCGGCCGACTACGCGGCGGTGTTGCAGGCGCTCGACAGCGGACAGGCCGACATCGCCGACGCCGCGCCCGCAATCGCTATTCAGGGCGGGAACGAGGGCATCACCGAGGTCATCGGCATCCGCATCGCCTACGGGGCCTCGCGGTACTTCTCGCTCATCACGACGACGCCCGACAGCGACATCGAAGAGCTGACCGACCTCGAAGGCGAGACGGTCGCGTTCGCTGACCGCCTCTCGACGAGCGGGGCGCTGTTCCCGCTGTCCATGCTGAGCCGAGCCGGACTCGACACGGGCGGCGCGCCCGACGGCAACCCCGTTGACTTCGAGGCGCAGTTCTCCGACCACTCGACGGCCCGCGAGACGCTCATCAACCGCGACGACGTCGTCGCCGCCGGCACGGGCGCGTTCTCGACGGCCCCGCACGTTCCGGAAGACCAGTTCCCCGAACAGTTCCTCGACATGTCGGCCGAAAACGACGGCGACCTCGGAACGGCGTCGCCCGAACTGCAACTGCTGTCGTGTTCCGACCCCATCCCGCGTGCCCCGATTCTCGGCCGCACCGACATGGACCAAGGGCTGTACGACGACATCGAAGAGGCGCTGCTCAACGTGACCGAAGACGACCTCATCAACGAGGACCTCGAAGACGACCAACAGCTCTGGTTTACCGGGGTCGACCAGGGGTCCGTCGACGACTACGCGCCCGTTCAGGAAGTCCTCGACGAGCTCGGCGTCACGCTCGGACAGTAAAAGCGAGACTCCGCGGTTTTGATTCCCTACCGTGCGGTCGCAACCCGACGAACGGTTCGACCGCACGCGAACTACGCGACGCGACAGACACGATAATGAGTACGATTGAAGTAACGAACCTCAGCAAATCCTACGGAGATGTCACGGCCCTCGACGACGTCTCGTTTACTATCCCGGACGGCGAGTTCGTCGTCGTCCTCGGGCAATCGGGGGCGGGGAAGTCGACCCTCCTCCGCTGTCTCAACGGAATCACTCGCCCGACGAGCGGGTCGATTACCATCGACGACGCGAACGTGATGGGGCCTCGAAACGACGTGGCAATGATATTTCAGCAACACTACATCCTCGGGCAGATGAGCGCGTACAGCAACGCGCTCACCGGGGCGCTCGGCCGGACATCGTTCCTCGGCAGCCTGCTCGGCCTGTACGACGGCGACGACAAGCAGGAGGCGCTCCGCGCGCTCGAAACTGTCGGACTGCTCGACGAGGCCAACCAGCGCGCCGGGAAGATGAGCGGCGGGCAGCAACAGCGCGTCGGCATCGCCCGCGCGCTGGTCCAGAACCCGAACCTCCTGCTCGCGGACGAACCCGTCGCGAGCCTCGACCCCGCGAGCGCGGAGACGGTGATGCGGTACATCCGCGACGCGGCCGACGAGCGCGACTTGACCACCATCGCGAGCCTCCATCAGGTCAACATCGCCCGCGAGTTCGGCGAACGGTTCATCGGAATGAAAGACGGACAAATCGTCTTCGACGGCTACCGCGAGGACTTCGACGTCGACGTCATCGACCGCATCTACGGCGACATCGAGACGGAGGCCATCCGCGAAGAACAGACCGACGAGCCGCCCGAAAACAACGCGGCCGCCACGAGCGGAGCGAGGTCACATGAGTACTGATACCGACCGAATCGAGGACGCGCTGCGGAACATCCAGATTGCAAAGCGAGTCAGACTGCTGTTTTCAATCGTCGTCCTCGTCCTCTTCGCGTGGTTCTTCACGAACGCGCTGAGCGAGGTCGGCTTTTCCATCGGTGAAATCGTCGAGTACTGGCCGGAGTTCACCGACGCGCTGGGCGACTTCTTCCCGCCGGGGACGCTGTTCGGCGTCATCCCCTTCGTCGACGTCAGCCAGTACTGGGCGTTCATCCAAGAACGGAACCTCCTCCTCCAGTTCCAGGACGGGAACCCCGTTCTCGGCGCGGTGTTCGTCACGTTCGCGATGGGGTTCGCCGGGACCGTCCTCGGCATCCCCGGCGCGCTCATCCTCGGGGTGCTCGGCTCCGAGCGCGTGACGCCGTACCCCTTCAACTTCATCTTCCGCGGGACGATGAGCGTCATCCGCGCCATCCCGGCGCTGGTGTGGGCGCTCATCTACATCCCCCTCGGCGGCGTCTCGCCGTTCACGGCGACGCTCGCCATCGGGACCGACACGATGGGGAACCTCGGTCGCCTGTTCACGGACGCCCTCGAAGAAGTCGAGGACGGACCGATAGAGGCCATCGAGTCGACCGGCGCGAACAGCCCCCAGAAGGTCGTCTTCGGGATGCTCTCGCAGGTCTTTACGCCCTTCATCGCGTGGACGATGTACATCCTCGAAATCAACGTCCGCATCGGCGTCACGATGGGACTCATCGGCGGCGGCGGCCTCGGACAGGTGCTTCAGACCCAGCGCGGTCTGTTCCGGTACACGAACATGATGGCGACGATTCTCGTCATCTTCATGCTCGTCGTCTCCGTCGAGTTCGTGAGCCAGCGGGTCCGGTCGTACATCCGCGGCAACGAGGAAGGGACGAGCCTGCTCAAACTCATCGTCGAGTTCCCGCAGCGGATGGCCCGCTCCATCTGGGAGTAGGCGTCCGCCCGCTCGGTGACGCACCCGCGGTTCGGTTTTTATCGCTCCCCTGCGTCTCACAGCGTCGCCCATGTCGTCGCCGCCGACTGCCACCACGAGGTCGCGTCTCGCCTCTTCGCCGGCCGCCCGCGCCGCGCTCAGAAGTCACCGAGACTGGCCTGTCCGTCCGCGGAGTCCGCGAGCCCCGAGAGGTCGGCGGCGCGCGCGATGGTCTCGAAGAAGCCCTCGCGTTGGCTCCGGTCGTACAGCGTCGCCGCGGGGTGGACGGAGAGGAGGACGCGGTAAGAGGCGTCCCCGACGCGGGCGTCCACGACCGACCCGGACTCGTTCGTGATGGCGACGCCGCGGTCGAGCAGGTGCTGGGAGGGCACCTTTCCGAGCGTGACGACGAGTTCGGGGTCGACGAGTTCGAGTTCGCGGGCGAGGTAGCCCCGGCAGTTCGACAGTTCGTCGCTCGTCGGGTCGCGGTTGTCCGGCGGGCGGCACCGCACGCAGTTGGTGATGCGAACGTCGGCGCGGGCGAGGCCGGCCTCGCGGAGCGCGTCGTCCAACACGGAGCCGGAGCGACCCACGAACGGCTCGCCGCCCTCGTCTTCCTTCGCGCCCGGCGCTTCACCGAGGAAGAGCAGGTCGGCGTCGTCGGGGCCGACCCCGTTGACGATGCGACTCCGCGAGTCGACGAGTTCGGGGCATCGCTCACAGCCCGTCACGCAGAGGCCCTCCATGTGTTCCATACTCGGTTCGAGGGCGGGGACGGCTTAATCCCCGGCGAAGCGTCGCGCGGCGCGGGCCGCCATCCGGGCCACGCGAATCGGCTCGGGGCGGCCGCCGGTCGGGGTAAAGCCGCGGACGACTTGCGCGGCCTCGTCGCCGTCGCAGCCGGCGGCCCGGACGAACACCGTCTCCCCGTTCACCTCGACGGGTCGGCGGGGCGGAGCTGCGCGGTAGGTGTCGAGTCGTCGGTCGAGCGCCGCGCCCGAGAACTGCTCGGTGAGCGCGGGTTCGAGCCCCTCGCTCTCCTCGAAAGAGACTGAAAGGACCGGGCGGTCGAGGGCCGCGGCGAGGCGGTCGATGTCGACGAGGTTGAACCACGCCGGAGCGATGCCGGAGACGAGCAGGTAACGTACGTCCTCGCGGTCGAGGGAGTCGTACAACGAGGCGATGGCGTCGGTCGCGTCGTCGCCGCCGACGGCGCACGTCTCGAAGGCGAGGCCGTCGACGACCCGGTCGGCGCGGACGACCGCGCCGCAGAGGACGCTCTCCGGAGACGGGTCTGTGGAAAAATGAGCGTCGTCAGCGTCGTCTGTGGGTGCGCGCGCCGCCCCGGGAGAGGATTCCGCGACCCCGAGGGCGCGAGACCCCGACTTCACTCGTCTTTAATCTCCTGGAGCCGGTCGAGGAGTTCGTCGTTGGACGCGCCGATTTCGAAATCGACCTCGCCCTCGTGTTTCTCCTCACTCGTCGTGACGCCGTCTTCCTCGTCGAAGTCGACGTTCTGGTCTCCTTGTTCGGACTCGTCGTAGCTCCCAAATCCCATACAGATATACGTACACGACCGAGCCCCAAAAAGGATTTGTCGCGTGAGCCCGATGTTCGGGGGCGATTCACGCGGCGAGGTGACGCCTCACCCGCCCGACTTTTTCCGGTCGAGCGCGTACGCGGCGGTATGGAAGTCATCCCAGTCACCGCCGACGCCGAGACCTTCACCTGCAACGCCTACCTCGTCCTCGGCGAGCGAACCGTCCTCGTCGACGCCGGGACGATGTCGGGCGTCGAAGACGTCGTCGCAGAACACACCGACGACCTCGACGCCGTGGTCGTCACCCACCAGCACTCCGACCACGTCGGCGAACTCGGCGCGGTGGTCGAACGGTTCGACCCCGACGTGTACGCCTACGCCGACCACCCGCTTCGGACCCACGAGCTCGGAGACGGCGACCACGTCGAGATGGGCGACGAGTCGTTCGAAGTGGTCTACACGCCGGGCCACGCCGACGACCACGTCTCGCTCGTGAGCGGGCGGTCGCTGTTTTCGGGCGACGTGTTCGTCTACAACGACGGCGCGTTCGACGACGGCAGTTTCGGCCGCACCGACATGCCGGGGCAGTCCCGCGAGCGCCTCATCAGCAGCCTGCACACGCTCCTCGACCGCCTTCCCTCGACCGTCGAGGCGCTGTACGCCGGCCACGGCGACCCCTTCGAGAACGAGGCCGGCGGCGACACCGTCCGCGACGCGCTCGAACGCGCAATCGAACGCGCGGAGCGGCGCGAGCCGAAGTACCCGGAGGCCTGAGATGGCGACCGACGCGGTCACGGAGCCGAGCGACGACCTGACGCGACTGCACTACGTCGGCGTCGCCCTCGCGGCCGTGACCGGCGCGATTCACCTCGTCCTCGGCGCGGGCGCGCTGGCCGCGAACCCCGCCGACCCGCTCGGCATCGCGTTCGTCGGGGCCGCCGCGGGGTTCGCGGCCGGTATCGTCGGCGTCCTCCGCGGCGACGAGCGCCGCCGCTCGCGGGTGGTGTTGCTCGGTATCCCCTTCACCGCCGGGCAGGTCGTCCTCTACGTCGCGCTGAACTGGCCGAATATCTTCGGCATCGGCGGCGTCGCGGACAAACTCGTCCAGCTCGCGCTGCTCGCGGTGCTGTTCGCGCTGTATCGGCGAGACGCCTGAGAGAAGCGTGCGGGCTTACGCGGCGCGGCGTTCCTTCGACTTGGGTCGAAGGTGCTTGTAACCGCACTTGCGGCACTGCTTTGCCTTCTGGGGGTTGCGCGCGTTGCACCGCATGCAAATCTGCTTCTCGAGCGTCCGCTTCGTCGCAGCGTCACTAGCCATGCATACGAGTCCCGCCGCCGGTCGTATAACGCTTGCGAGACACACCGCCGGCGCTCGCGGCGCGCTCGGCGGTCGTCCGGATGGGTCGGAAAACGCGGCGGTCCGCGGCGCGCTTACGCGCCGGCCTGGCTCAGCGCCGACTCGATGTCGTCGCGCTGGGTGACGCCCACGAAGCGGTCGACGATGCCGTCGTCGTTCTCGACGATGAGCGTCGGAAGCGAGCGAACCTGATACTGGTTGGCCACGTCCTGCTCCTCGTCGACGTCGACCTTGACGAACTCGACGGTCTCGTAGTCGCCTTCGAGCTCGTCGAGAATCGGGTCCTGCGTCTTACAAGGGCCGCACCAGTCCGCGTAGAAGTCCAAGAGTCGAACAGTCATCGTATCCCGGCGCAACTTGCCCGCCCCGGCGCATAAGGATTACTCATGGGCCCGCGGCTCTCCGGTTGTGCGCCCGTCCAGTTCAGTCGAATTCCAGCCTTCTGAGCGTCGAGGGGGCCGTCAGCCGACTCGCAATCCGAGCGGATTCGCCGGCAAGTCGGGAGGCGTTCCGGCCGGGCGACCCCCGGGACCGGAGCGAGCCGAAACGTTTAGGCGGCGGACGCACGGACGGTGGAACATGAGCAAGGGCCAGAACAGCGGCGGTCTGATGTCGAGTGCGGGCCTCGTCCGCTACTTCGACGCGGAGGACCGCAACGCGATTCGAGTCAACCCCAAGACCATCTTCGCCGCGGGGGCGCTGTTCGGCATCGGCGTGCTGGTGCTGAACTCGCTCGCGTTCTGAACCGCGCCGACCGCCGAACGGACGCTTTTTGTCCACGGCTTCCCGAGACCCGTCTATGACTACGCTACGCGCCGGTGTCGTCGCCGTGCAAGGCGACGTGTCCGAACACGCCGACGCCGTCGAGCGGGCCGCCGAGGCCCACGGCGTCGACGCCGAAATCGTCGAGATTCGAAGCGACGGCCTCGTCCCCGACTGCGACGTGTTACTCATGCCAGGCGGGGAGTCGACAACCATCTCCAGACTCCTCGAACGCGAGGGCATCGCCGACGAGATTCGCGCCCACGTCGAGGCTGAAAAGCCCGTCCTCGCCACTTGTGCCGGCCTCATCGTCGCCTCCCGCGACGCCAAGGACGACCGCGTGACGACGCTCGACCTCCTCGACGCGACGGTCGACCGCAACGCCTTCGGCCGGCAGGTCGACAGCTTCGAGGCCCCGCTGGACGTGGCCGGTCTCGACTCGCCGTTCCCCGCGGTGTTCATCCGCGCGCCCCTCATCGACGAGGTCGGCGAGGGCGTCGAGGTGCTCGCCGAGTGGGACGGCAACCCCGTCGCCGTCCGCGACGGCCCCGTCGTCGGCACGTCGTTCCACCCCGAGTTGACGCCCGACAGCCGCCTCCACGACCTCGCGTTCTTCGACGAACTGGCGGTCGAAATCGACGCCTGAGCGGCCGGCTAACTGGCTGAGTGACGGCCGCTCGCCGGAACCAGAGGGTCTTTTTCCGCGCCCGCCCGTCGTGCGACCATGGACGCCGACACCCCGACCGACGAGGTCTTGGACGAACTCTTTGCGACCATCGAGTCGCGCAAAGCCGACCTCCCCGAAGACTCCTACACGACGACGCTTTTCACCCACGAGAAAGGCGAGAACTACGTCCTCGAAAAGCTCGGCGAGGAGACGACGGAGACCATCCTCGCGGCCAAGGACGACGACGGCGAGGAACTGCTCTACGAGAGCGCCGACCTCGTCTACCACCTGCTCGTCCTGCTGTCGATGAAAGACGCCTCGCTCGACGACCTGCGCGACGAGCTGAAAGCCCGCTTCTGAGACGGGGTCCCACGACCGCGACCGCGACGACGACGCCGGTAGTCGCTCGCCGCGCCGACGCCCGCAGTTCCCGGACGAGACGGCCCGATTGCAAAGCACCAAGAGCGTGCGTTTACGATAGCGCACCCTCTCGATGCACGCCCCTCGAACCCGCGACTCCCAGTCCGCTCCCGCGCATCCCACGCCCCACCGCGCCGCGTCCGCCTCCCGAGGGTCGGCGGCGTGAGTCGGCTGTTCGGCGGCGACGAGCCGTCAGTCGAGTTCGTCGCGGGCAGCCTCATCGCGGGCGTCTTCTTCGGCGGCGTCGGCGCGGGCGTCGCCTTCCCGACGCTCCCGACGCTCGGCCCCATCATCGGCATCACGCCGTTCGTGGTCGGTCTCATCCTCTCGGCCAACCGGTTCACCCGGCTGGTCGTGAACACGCCCGCCGGGCAGATACTCGACCGGATGGGGACGCGCCGGCCGATGATAGCCGGCTTCGTCGTGCAGGGGCTGTCGCCGTTCGGCTACGTCCTCGGGCTGAACCCCGGGCCGATTCCGCTCGACAGCGCGACCGTCTTCCTCCTGTCGCGGGCCTGCTGGGGCGTCGGCTCGGCGTTCGTCTTCGTCGGCGCGTTCAGCACCATCACCCACGTCACCTCGGACGGAAACCGCGGGAAGTGGGTCGGCTACATGCGCGGCGGGCAGAGCCTCGGCTTCCCCGCGGGCCTCGTCGTCGGCGGCCTCGTCACCGACGCGTTCGGCTACGCCACCGCGTTCGCCGTCGCGGGGTGCGCGGGGCTGTTCGCCGCCCTCGTCGCCATCTCCGTCCTCCCGGACGTGAAAACCGACGTGACGGCGGCGAGTTCGCTCCGCGAGGTGCCGCGGCTTGTCAGCGCCGACATCCGCATCTTCACCGTCGGCACCGTCAACTTCGCCGTCCGATTCCTGTTTTCGGGCGTCCTCCTCTCGACGGCCGTGCTGTACGCGACGGCGAACGACATCTCGCTCGGCGGGCTGTCGGGGGCCGGCGTCAGCGGCGTCGTGATGGCCGTCGGCGTCGTCGCGTCGAGCGTCACGACGCTCGTCGTCGGCCGGTACTCCGACCGTCTGTCGAACCGCGCGGCGCTGACGCTCCCCGCGCTGGGCGTCCTCGCGGCCGGGTTCGCCCTGCTGGCGCTCGTACCGACGCTCCCCTCGACGCTCGCGGGCGTGGCGCTCATCGGCGTCGGCGTCGGCGGGTCGAACCCGCCGCTTTTGGCCTATCTCGGAGACCTCAGCCCGGCCGACGACGTGGGCAAACTCGGCGGCGTCTACAACGTCTTCGGCGACTCGGGGTCGACGCTCGGCCCGCTCGTGGCCGTCCCGCTGGCCGAGGTGGTCGGCTTCCGCGTCGAGTACCTCGCCTGCGTCGCGCTCGTCGTCGTCGTCGGACTGCTCGTGGCGCGGACGCTCTACGGGGAGGCCGCGACAGTGCCGCGGTCAGAACTGTCGTGAAAAATGGCTTCGGGCGCGGGTCGGACGGCGCTACTTGAACCGGATGCCGAGGTCGTGTAGGCCGTCGTTGTTCCGCGCGACGTTGATGAGAAGCGGGGTGATACCCTCGATTTCGGGGGCGTTGGCGAGGCCGCCGCCGTCGAGCGCGCGGAGGCCGTCGATGCCCTCGGCGAGCAGGCGCACCGTCTCTTTGGCGTCCTCGTCGTCGGCGACGAGCAGCGTGTCGATACCGAGGTCGGCGTCGAGGTCGGCCAGTCGGCCGGCCGCGAGGTTGTGGAACGCGCCGACGACCGGCACGTCGTCGGGGGCCGCGTCGGCGACGAGCGCCGTCACGCTCCCGGCCTTCGGCGGGTGGTAGTGGAAGCCGTCGTCGTCGCGCTTCATGCCCGCCGCGGGCGTGACGAGCACGTCGCCCTCGGACAGCGAGTCGGAAACGGCCTCGACGGTGTCGGAGACGTGGTACGGCGGCACGGCGAGGACGACCACGGAGGCGCGGTCGGCGGCCATCTCGTTCGTGAAGCCGTTTACCTTCACGTCGCGGCCGCGGCTGGAGAGTTCGGTTTCGTACTCGTCGGCCTTCGCGCGGGCCTTGTCGGGGTCGCGCGACCCGACGATGACCTCGTGGTCGGTGTGGTAGGCCCAGCGGAGGGCGAGGCCCTCGCCGATGTCGCCGGACCCACCGAGGAGTGCGATTCGCATACACACACCTCCGGACCGAGCCGACCTAAAGGGTTGTGCGACCGGTCGGTTCTGCCTGTGTTCGCGGGCGGGCGGCGGCGGGTGGACGGCGCTATCGACCCCCGCCGTCGGACTCGACGAGCGCCTGCACCCGCTCGAAGCCGTCGCGGTAGACGAGCCACCACGCGACCACCGGGGCCAAAAGCAGGAGCGGCCCGAGGAGGACCAACTGCGCGAACGGGTCCGGCGGGAGGAGGTACGTCCCGACGACGACCACGAGCGCGTCGAGCGCGAGCAGCGTGACGACGAAGGCGCGGAGGTGTCCCATCAGCGACCCTCCGGCGGCGAAACGGGAGTCTGAGTCGGCGTCTGAGCCATCAGTCGAGCAGGTCCGGAACCTCGTTCACGTCCTCGACGACGGCGGCCGCACCGATTTCGGAGAACTTCTGTCGGCCGTCGTCGCCGGTCAGACCGCCCGAGAGGACGCCCACGCCGTAGTAGACGCGCTCGGGGTCGGCGGCGTCGGCGTTCAGCGCCGTCTTCACGTCGTCGAGGGTGTCGCCGACGAAGACGACCGAGTCGGCTCCGAGGCGCTCCGCGACCGTCACGAGCGCGGCGGGGTGGGGCTTGCCCTCCTCCCAGTCGTCCATCGTGAACCGGTGGTCGTCGGCCACGTCGAGGTTGACGCGGTCGAGCGCGATGTCGGCCTCGGCGGCGGGACGACCCGTGACGACGCCGAGTTCGCGGTCGCCGAGGGCGTCGAGCGTCTCCGGGCGGAGGAGCACCGGTTCGTCGTGGATGTAGCCGGGGGCCTCGAACGGCGGGTCGCCGCCTTCGAGGTCGCGGTACAGGTCGCTCCCGAGGTAGAGCGCCTGAAACGTCTCGCGGAGCGCCTCGGGGTCCCACTCGTCGAAGACGACGCTCGGCTCCGAGAGCAGGGCCTCGACGGTCGCCTCGGCAGCGTCGAGGCCGCCGCCGCGGGCCTCGATTTCGCCGGTGAACGCGGCGACCGACAGGTCGGCCTCGCGGGCGGCGAGGACGGACAGCGCCGCCGCGTAGGTGAGTTCCCAGTCGTTGTTGAAGCCGCCGGCGTCCTTGAACAGTTGGACCTCGTCGCGGGAGATGGTCGTGCCGTAGTGTCGGTCCACGGATTCGACGATGGCGCGCCGGTAGGAGTCGGCGACGTCGACGAGCACTCCGTCGATATCGAGGACGACAGCGTCCGCGTGCATACCGGAAGCCCGCGACGAGCGGGCAAGTGCCTTACTCTTGGGACCGACCGGGAGAGTCCCGCCGGGCGCGCTGGTCCCGTCGCCCGCGCTCGGCGGCGTACAAGGTGTCGCCCGGCAGCGACTCGCGGGAGACCGGAATCGAGGGCTCGTCGTAGCCGAGCGTGGTAAACAGGAAGTCGGCGTCGGCGCGGCGGGCGACCTCCGCGGCGGGGCGGTGGAGTTCGACGGGGACGTTCAGCGCGTAGACGACCTCGGCGGCGGCGTAGGGGCCGAGGTCGGCGGCGTCGGCGCGGGCGAACACGTCGTCGCGGACGAACGAGACGTCGTCGGGGACGGGGAAGTCGTGCACGTCGACGGCGACCACGTCGACCCCGCGGGCGGCGAGGGCGGCCGCCACCGACGGCTCCCGGCCGACCCCGACTTCGACCGCGCGGTCGTACCCCGACAACCGTCTGACGAGCGCGTCGCGCAGCGATTTTTTCACGTCGGGATATTTATGAAGCGTCCCCGCTTAATCCCTCGCATGCTCGTCGATATCGTGCCTATCGGGGATATTTCTGCGGCCGTCAAGCGGGAGGCATCCGCCGGACTCCGCTCCGTCTACGACTGCGACGTGACCGTGCAATCGAATCAGGCGATACCCGAGGGCGCGTTCGACCGGAGCCGAAACCAGTACCGGGCCGAGCAGTTCATCGAGCTGGCGAGCCGCATCGGGCGCGGCGAGAAGAACATCGGCATCACCGAAAAAGACCTCTACTACCGCCGCCGAAACTACGTCTTCGGCCTCGCGTACCTCAACGGCAACGGCTCCGTCATCTCCACGTACCGTCTCCAAACCTCCAGCGACGGCGGCATCACGAACAAACCCGCCGAGGAGGTGCTGTCCGACCGCGTGCGAAAAGAGGTCGTCCACGAAATCGGCCACACCCTCGGCCTCGAACACTGCGACAACAACAAGTGCGTCATGTCCTTCTCGCCGACGGTCCGAGAGGTCGACGTGAAAGAAGAGAACCTCTGTGGCACTTGCAGTCGGCTCGTCCACTAGCGCCCGAACGCGAGTCCCGCCCGTCTCGTCTCGTTCCGTCTCGCTCCGTCTCGACTCACCCTTTTTCTCGTCTCGGCACCTGTATTCAGGTATGAACTTCGTCGTTGCAGTAGACGGCTCTGCGGCCGCCGACAGAGCGCTCGACCACGCGCTTTCGATGCTCGAACCGCTGGGTGCGACGGTCACAATCGTCCACGCGGTCGAACCGCAGGTCCTCGTCGAAGGCGGCGAGGAGCCGGTCGCGGGCGTTGCGGGGACGGGCGACCGCATCGTCGCCGAGAGCCTCGAAGACGCGGAATCGCGCGCCGAACGCGTCCTCAACGCGGCCGCCGAACGCGCCGCCGACGCCGGCGTCGACGCGGCCACGGAACTCCTCTACGGCGACCCCGTCGAGGCGATTCCGGCCTACGCCGACGAGGCGGACGCGGACGGCATCTTCGTCGGCCACCGCGGCCTCTCGAAGCGCTACGAGGGGCTGGTCGGCAGCGTCGCCAAGGAACTGGTCGAACGGGCGTCCTGCCCCGTCACCGTCGTCCGCTGAATGCGACGACTCGACGGCCGAAACGGCGGCGGCCAACCCCTGCGAACCGCCCTCGCGCTCTCGCTCGTCACCGGCGAATCGTTCGAGATGACGAACGTCCGCGGGAACCGCTCGACGCCCGGACTGAAGGCCCAGCACGTCGCCTGCGTCTCGGTCGCGGCGGCCGTCTCGAACGCCGCGGTCGAGGGCGGCGAGGTCGGCTCCTCGACGCTCCGCTTTTCGCCCGACCGCGTCCGAACCGACCCCGTCGAGGTCGCCGTCGGCACGGCCGGGAGCGCGACGCTCGTCTGTGAGACGGTGCTCCCGGCGGCCGTCGCCCTCGACGACCCGCTTTCGCTCACCGTCACCGGCGGCACCGACGTTCGGTGGTCGCCGCCGGCCGACTACCTCCGGTACGTAAAGCGCCCGCTGTGTTCGGCGTTCGGCGTCGAGTTCGGCGTCTCGGTGCCCCGCCGCGGCTTCTACCCGGCCGGCGGCGGAAGGCTTTCGCTCCGCATCGAACCGGCCGAGCCGACCCCGCTGGCGCTGGACCGCCGCGCGGACCCCGACGAACTCCGGGTCTACTCGGTCGAAAGCGGCTCGCTCGCGGCCGCCGCGGTGGCCGACCGGCAGGTCGAAGGCGTCCGCGACGCGCTCGCCGAGGCGGGCGTCGAGCTCCCCGTTCACGCCGCGGTCTCGTCGGTCGAAAGCGACTCGCCCGGGTCGGTCGTGGTCGCCGTCGCGCGGGGAGAGGATGACGAGCGCGCCGGCGACGGCTCCGAGTCGGTCGTCGCCGGCTTCGACGCCTACGGCGAGCGCGGCACGCCGGCCGAGGCGGTCGGGTCGCGGGCGGCCGCGTCGTTTCTCGACTGGCTCGGCGGCGACGCGCCCGTGGACCGACACATGGCCGACCAGCTGCTCGTCTGGGTCGCGCTCGCCGGGGGTCGCCTGCGGATTCCCGCCGTCACGGACCACGTGCGGACGAACCTCGACGTGATTCGGGCCTTCGGCTACGACGTGACGCTTCTGGCGGGCGACGACGGCGCAGGTGCGGTCGTGGAGTCCGACGGCGGCCGGTGAGCGAGGGACCCGTTTTCGGCCGGGTCAGAGCGCGTAGCACCCGGTCAGTTTCGTCTCGGCGACGACGTGTCCCGCGATGGCGCGCTTCAGGTCGGCCTTCGTCGCGCCCGCGTCGAGGTCGAGGGGTGCATCGAGCGCGTACAGCAGGAACCGGTAGGTGTGCTCGCCGTCCGGCGGGTTCGGGCCGCCGTAGCCCCGCTCGCCGTAGCTGTTCGTTCCCTCGACCGCGCCCGGTGGCGTCTCGCCCGCCGCGATGGCGTCCGTCTCGGGGGCGACGTTCCAGACGAGCCAGTGGTCCCACACCTCGCCCGCGGGCTTCACGGCGTCGGGGTCGTCCATCACGAGGGCGAGCGAGGCGGTCCCGGGTGGCACGCCGCCGATGCGGAGCGGCGGATTCTCGTTTGCGGCCGCGTAGCCGTGGGGGCGGGGTATCGGGCATCCGTCGTCGAACGCCGGGCTCCGGAGGGTGAGCCCGCGACGGCGCTCGCTCGACTCGCTCGATATCATACCGTCGCGTTGGGCGACCAGCGACAAAATTATTCGTTCGGGAAACCCGACGCGTCAGCGGCTGCGAACGACGCGAACGCCGATTCCGTCGGGGTCGGAGAGGACGAGCGACTCGGTCGCGGTTGACGCGTCGGCCGCGTCAGTCGCGTCGCCGTCGCCGGACCCGGGCTCGTCGGACCCGTCCTGTTCGATCTCGTGGCCGGCGTCGACCAGCGACTCGCGGACCGCGTCGAGCGTCGCGGCGTCGGGGACGACGACTTCGAACCACTCGATGCCGCGGCTCCCGCCGGCCGGGGCGCTTCGGGTGTTCCAACTGTTCAGGCCGACGTGATGGTGGTACTCGCCGGCGGCGACGAACGCCGCGCCGGGGTAACCCTCGTCGCGGACGCGCATACCGAGTGCGTCGACGTAGAAATCCCGCGAACGAGGGACGTTCGTGACTTCGAGGTGGACGTGGCCGAGGTCGGTGCCGGCGGGCGCGACCTCGTCGCCGGCGGCGTCGTCCGCGAGCGCACCGAGGTCCAGCGGGAGCGTGTCCATCGACACCCGGCGGTCGTCGGTCCACGGCCACTCCTCGCGCGGGCGGTCGCGGTAGACCTCGACGCCGTTGCCCTCCGGGTCGCGGAAGTACAGCGCCTCGCTGACGAGGTGGTCGGACGCGCCGGAGAGCGTCGCACCCGTGTCGCCGGCGCGGGTTCGGGCGCGGGCGAGCACGTCACCGAGCGCGCCGCGGTCGGGCACGCGAACCGCGAGGTGGAACAGCCCGGCCTCCCGGCGACCGCGCTCGGGGGCGTCGGAGTCCTCGTCGAGGACGACGACGGGCGTCTCGCCGGCCGAGAGCACCGCCCGCGACCCGTCGCGTTCGCGCTCGACCGCGAGGCCGACCACGTCGCGGTAGAACGGGACGACGCGGTCGAGCGAGCCGACGCGGAGCGCGACCCGACCGAGGTGGGTGTCGTCCGTGAGCGAGCCGTCGGATGGGGAATCGTTCGTCATATCCCCGTCTTCGAGCGTGGCCGTGAAAACGTCCGTAGTAACATCGGAGTCACTCGCGGCGCGGCGTGTAACCGGGTCGCCGGCGGCGAGAAACCGCCGGCTGAGACGGAAGGAAACCGAGACCGAGAGCTAACCGAAAGCGAGAGCGAAGGAGCGAAAACGGAAACAAAAACGAGGCGGACGGAAACGCGAACGGGCGACCGGGTCGCTACTCGGCGTAGTAGTACTCGCCGGCGCGCTTCTGCTCGCGGTCGAGTTGCGAGTCGGGCTTGTTGATGCGCGGGCGCTGGGTGCGCTCGTCGCGGCGGAACGTGATGTCGAGGTCCGACAGGAAGTCGTTCATGCCGTCGCGCATCTCCTGCGGTTTCGAGGCGTGGCCCTCGATGGACGGCTCGCCGTCGAACACCATCAGGCGGTCCGCGAGCAGGTCCATCATGTAGATGTCGTGGTCGATGACCATGACCGTCGCGTCGTGGTTCTCGGCGTAGCGGCGGATGGCCGAGGTGGCCTGCACGCGCTGTTCGACGTCGAGGTGGGCCGACGGCTCGTCGAGCAGGTAGAGGTCGGCATCCTGCGAGAGACACGCCGCGATGGCGACGCGCTGGCGCTCACCGCCGGAGAGGTCGGTGAGGTTGCGCTCCATGATGCGGTTGAGCTGGAGCGGGTTCGCGATTTCGGTGTTCCAGTACGACGAACCGAACTGGTCGGTGATGGACGAGAGGAACGCGTCGACCCGCATCGGCTGGTCGATTTCGATGTACTGCGGCTTGTAGGAGATGTCGAGCGCGAAGTCGAGGTCGCCCGCGTCGGGCGTCAGGTCGCCCGTAAACAGCTGTGCGAGCGTCGACTTCCCGATACCGTTCGGGCCGACGACGCCGAGCACTTCGCCGTTGTAGATGGTGCCGGATTCGACTTCGAGCGAGAACTCGCCGTCGCCGTAGGACTTGGCGAGGTCGGGGTACTCGACGAGGGGTTCGGCCTTCGTCGTCTCCCGCGGCGCGTGTTCCTCGAAGGTGATGGCCTCCGGGCGGATGCGCATGTTCTCGTTCGAGAGGTAGCCCTTCAGATACTCGTTGATGCCGTTTCGGACCGACTTGGGGTCGGTGATGACACCGTACGCGCCGGGCTCACCGTAGGCGACGTGGAGCGTGTCGGCGAGCAGGTCGAGGATGGCGAGGTCGTGTTCGACCACGAGCACCGCGCGGTCTTCGTCCTCCGCGAGTTCGCGGATGAGCCGCGCGGCGGTGACGCGCTGGCCGATGTCGAGGTACGGCGAAATCTCGTCGAGGAAGTAGAAGTCGCGGTCGCGGGCGAGCGTCGCCGCGAGGGCGACCCGCTGGAGTTCGCCGCCGGAGAGCGTCTCGATGTCGTTGTCGACGACGGGCCCGATGTCGAGGCGGTCGATGTAGGAGTCGAGCGCGCCGCGCTCGTCGGTCGCTTCGAGGAGTTCGCGCGCCGTCCCGTCGAACTGCTTGGGAATCTGGTCGACGTACTGCGGCTTGCGCGCGATGGAGACCTCGCCGTCGCGGACCTGCTCGACGTAGTTCTGGAGTTCGGTCCCGCGGAAGCGGTCGAGGACGGCCTCCCACGTCGGGTCGTCGTCGTAGTTGCCGAGGTTGGGGACCATCTCGCCCGCGAGGGCGCGGACGGCGGTCGTCTTCCCGATACCGTTCGGGCCGAGGATGCCCGTGACCGAACCGGCCTCGGGGACCGGAAGCCCGTACAGCGAGAAGGCGTTCTCGCCGTAGCGGTGGGTCGGCTCCTCGTCGAGCTCCGACGGGAGGTTGATGATTTCGATTGCATCGAAGGGGCATTTCTCGACGCAGATGCCGCAGGTCTCGCCGAGACAGATTTCCTCGGAGATGCGCACCTGGTCGGGGCCGCCCTGCTCGGCGTCCTCGCCGCGGAGCGTGATGCACTCTTTGCCCGTCCGGTTCGGCGGACAGAAGTTCGAGCACTCGTAGCTACAACGGTCCGGGGAACACCGGTCCAAGTCGACGACGGCGATACTATCGTCGGCCATCGTTAGAGCTGAACACCCGAAGTCAGCAGGATGGCGAACGTGATGAACCAGAGCGCGAAGGTCATGAACACCACGTAGAGGTAGTCCTTCGCGCCGAACCCGTTGACGTCGACGCCGACGACGCGGAGCACGGGGAACTGAATGAGGACGAGCGCCCCGAGGATACCCACGGCCAACTGATTGGTCGCGGCCTCGGGACTCGTCCCCACCACAGCACCCGAAACCACCGCGGCGGCGATGCCGGCGAGGCAGGCGAGTGTCGTGACCGTCACTCCGCGAATGTGACTGGAGAGTCCGGTCTGCGTTTCCGTGGCCATGTGTTCCCGTGCGATATCCGGCGTCAAAAGGCGTTCGTTCCTCCCGCCACCCCGCGGATAAAGCGTTGTCGGCCGGTCGCAGGCCAACAAGGTTTATGCTGGTAGCGCGTTTCGATTCGTAACGATGGCTGGAACAGAAGAGGAGAGTCTCGACGACCTCCCACCGAGTGCGAAGCTTGTTTTCAAAGTGCTCGAATACAACGGTCCGCTCACCCAGAAAGGCATCGTCGAAGAGTCGATGCTCTCGGCGCGAACCGTTCGCTACGCGCTCGAACGACTGGAGGGAATCGGTATCGTCGACGAGGACGTCTACTTCGCCGACGCCCGACAGAACCTCTATCAGTTGACCGATCTCGCGCCGCAGCAGGCGCAGGCCAAAGCCGACGGCGGCAAGGAAAAGGCCTGCTGCGCCGAGTAATCAGAACCGCCGCGGAACCACCGCACGCTTCGCAGTCGGTGTCGTAAGAGACCAGTTGCGACGTGTCGACCCGGTCGAACTCCGACCGACGAAAACGACGATTCGGCCGTTCTGTTAGGCCGGAACGACCGTAATCTGCTGTTTTCTGTCGATTGCGTTCTCCAGTTCCTCGGCGATGGCGCTGCCGCGGGAGACCTGAATGTCGCCGCCGCGACCGACCGTCGCCGTGAACAGGTACTCCCCGTCGGCGCGGACCTCGACCGTCTCACCGACGTGGCCGTCCATCCGAACGACGACGTGCCGCGAGGTGACCTCGGGCGTCACGACGACGCCCTCGTCGGCCCCGCCCGCGGAGGCTGACGCGCCGGACTGTCCGCCGGCGTTCGCGCCCGCGTGCTGCCCCGACGACGAGGGCTTCTCGTCGTGGGTCCGCACGTCGATGTCGATTCCGAGTCGGTCTTCCACGTCCGAGATGCGGCCGCCGCCCTTCCCGATGACGTAGGAGATGTCGTCTTCCTCGACGTAGACGACCGCGCGGTTCTGGCCCTGCAAGTCGACGTCGACGTGGCCGCGGGCGATGGAGCGAATCTCCCGTTCGATTTCCTGTTTCGCCAGCCGGGAGACGCCGCTTTCCTTCTCCTCGCCGTCCTCGCCGAGCGGGACGGTGACGACCTGCCGGTTGAACGTGTAAATCTCGTACTTCGGGGTGCCGGTCTCGAAGTCCCGAATCTGGATGACCGGACGGGCGAGGTCCTCCGCGAAGAGGCCCTCGGGCACCTTCACCTCGGTGCGCACGTCGTACACCGTGTGGACCTCGCCGTCTTCGATGTAGACGACGGTGTCGACGACCTGCGGAATCATGCCGAGTTCGACCCGGCCGACGAGGCGCTGGAGCGCGTCGATGGCGCGGGTGGCGTGGACGACCCCGACCATGCCGACGCCCGCCAGCCGCATGTCCGAGAACACGGAGAAGTCCTCGGTCTTTCTGACCTCGTCGTAGATGGTGTAGTCGGGGCGAACGAGCAGCAGCGAGTCGGCCGTCTTCGCCATGTCGCCGCCGAGGGCGGTGTACTGGGTGATGTCGGGGCCGACCTGGAGGTCGCGCGGCTTCTCCATCGTCTTGACCGCGTAGTCGCTGTCGTTGAGGAACTCGGCGACCGCCTGCGCGAACGTGGACTTCCCGGCCCCGGGCGACCCGGCGATGAGGACGCCGCGCTGGCGCTCGGAGAGTCGGTCGCGGAGTTCGTCGGCGAACTCGTAGTCGTCGAGTTCGGTCTTGACGATGGGACGGACGGCGGTGATTTCGATGCCGTCGGCGAACGGCGGGCGGGCGACCGCGATGCGGTAGTCGCGGAACTGGACGATGTCCATGCCCGGCTCGGAGAGTTCGACGAAGCCGTCGGTGGCGGCGCGGGCGGAGTTGACGATGTCGTCGGCCCACTCCTTCATCGTCGCCTCGTCGGTCGGCTCGTCGGCGATGGGCTGGTAGTGCATCTCGCCGACCGCGCCGCGTTTGGCCTTCGGGCGGGTGTCGGTCTTGAGGTGGACCGACATCGTCTGGTCGTCGAAGAAGCGCTCGATGATGAGCCCGCCGGAGCCGCGGACCGCGGCCTCGACGTACTCGACCGAGACGCCCTTCGCCTTCGCCACTTCGGCCTGCACCACGTCGCTCGTCAGGAGCGTCGCCGACCGCTCGGTGGCGATGTCGCGGATGAGCGCGTCGATGTCGCCCTCGCCGGCACCTTTCGTCTCGCCCGAACTCGGGCGACGGCCGACGTAGTTGAGGTCGATGACGCCGTCGTCGGCGAACTCTGCGAGGCGCTGGAGCTCCGAAAGGCCCTCCCAGCCCGTGTCACGGCCGTCGTTGGCCTGCGATTCGAGTTCGCTGACGACCGCCTCGGGGACGAGTACGTCGGCACCCTCGTAGGTGCCGTCGTCGACTCGCTCGGACACGCGACCGTCGATGACCGCGCTCGTGTCCGGCACTATCTTCATGCGCGTGAGTTTGGGCGGGTGACGGATAAGGTTGTAGATAAAAGCGGTGACACCGCCGGCGGGTCGTCGGGTGGTACCGCGTCCCGCGTTCCGCGCCCCGCGTCCGGCGACCCCGACTCAGTCGTCGCCCGGCGCGACGGCTCGCTCGCCGTCGACCACCTCGAACGACTCGACGAGGTCGTCGAGGTCGGCGGCCTGCGACGACAGCACCTCGGTCTGGTCCGCGAGGTCGCCGATGGACTCGGACTGCTCCTGTGCGGTCTCGACGACGGTTCGCGACTGGCCGGCGGTCTCCTCGGAGATGTTCGCCACGTCGTCGACGCGGGCGGCGATGTCCGCCGCCGACTCGGCCTGCTGGTCGGTCGCGGCGCTCACCTCGGCCACGCTGGCGTCGATATCCGTCACCATGTCCACGATGGTCTCGAACTCGCCGATGGCCTCCGTGACCGTCTCCAGACTGTCGGCGACCTGCCGGTTCATCTCCCGCACGTCGGCGAGCGTCTCCTCGGAGTGCTCGGTGATGTCTGCGATGAGGCCCGATACCTCGTCGGCGGAGTCGCGGGTCTCCTCGGCGAGCGACTTGACCTCCTGTGCGACGACCCCGAAGCCGTCGCCGGCCTCGCCCGCGTGGGCGGCCTCGATGGCCGCGTTGATGGCGAGCAGGTCGGTCTGCGAGCCGACGTGGTCGATGAACGCCGCGATTTCGTCTATCTCCTCGATGCTCTCGGTGAGTTCCGCGACGGCGTCGGCGGTGCGGTCGATGCGGGCCTCCACGGTGTCTAACTCCTCCATCGCCTCGGTCGCGGCGGCGCGGCCGACCTCGCCGCGCTCGGAGGCCGTCTCGGCCGTGGTGGCGACCTCGTCGGCGGAGGCGGCTATCTCCTCGACGGTCGCGGAGAGCGTGTTGAGTTCGTCGGAGACGGTCTGGAGGTGTTCCGTCTGCGCCCCCGCGCCGTCGGAGATTTCGGTGACCGAGGCGGCGACTTCCTCGCTGGCGGCGTCGGCCCGGCGGACGTGCTCGCGGGCGGTCGAACTCATCTCCGACACCTCCTGTGCGAACGACTGCACCTCGCCGATGGTCGACGAGAGTGTGCGGACGAGGTCGTTGTAGGTCGCCGCGACCTCCGCGTACCGCTCGTCGTCGACGCCCCAGTCGTCGGTGTCGATGGTGGCGGTGAGGTCGCCCGCCTGCGCCCGCGAAGTCGCCTCCGCGAACGCCTCCACGAGGTGCTGGAGGTTGCGCGTGTAGTCCGCGAGGTCGCGCTGCATCCGGTCGAGCGCGTCACCGAACTCGCCCGGTAAGTTCTCGTCGAGCGCCGGGTCGTCGAACCGCTGGTCGGCGAGCGCGCCCGCCTGCGAGGCGACGACGCAGAGGTGGTCGTGCATCGCGCCGAAGTCGTCGGCGAGGCGGGCCACCTCGTCGGTTCCGCTCACGTCCGGGGGGCGGGCCGACAGGTCGCCCGCCGCGACGCCCGCGGCCGCCGACGAGATGGACTCGATCGGCGAGACGATGTCTTTTCGCGTGATGATAATCGTGTTGACGAACGCGAGGCCGGCACCGAACAGGAGGAGCGCCGAGAGTTCGAGTCGGAGCGCGCCGGTCGCGACCCACGGAAGCGCGGCCTGCGCGAGCGAGACCGCGAACTGGATGGCGACGGCGGCGACGACCTTTCTCTCGACCGAACCCGAGATACCGAGCGCGTCCATGCTTCCCCAGAGCAACCGTTCGTACGTCGAGACGAGTCGCATACTCCGACGTGCGGGGTATACGTCATAAGCCGGACCGGGCATTCTCGGAATTTGATAACGGACTCCCCGCGAGGCGGCGCGAGGGAGTGCCCGACCGCAGTCGCGACGGGTCCGCGGCGGGACTGCCGGACGCACACGCTTTTGGAGCGACCCGCCGACGGGCCGGCATGGACGAACTCCGCGACCTCACGGAGACGCTCGTGTCGGTGCCGAGCCACGAGGACGAGACCGCCGCCGGCGACGCCATCGAAGCGTGGCTCCGCGAGGAGACCGACGCCGACGTGGCCAGAGACGACGCGGGGAACGTCGTCGCCCGCGTCAACCCCGGCGTCGGCGAGTCGCTCGCGCTCGTCGGCCACCACGACGTGGTTCCGCCGGCCGACCGGCAGACCACGGACGGCGGCGACTACGTGGTCGAGACCCGCGACGGCCGCCTCTACGGCCGCGGCGCGGCGGATATGAAAGGTGCCGTCGCGGCGTCGATGCTCGCCTTCCGCGACGCGGCCGCAGACGCCGACTCGGAGGTCGCCTTCGCCTCGTTCGTCGGCGAGGAAATCGGCGGGGAAGGCGTCCGCGCGGCGCTCGACGACGGCTTCGAACTCGACTACGCCGTCGTCGCGGAGGGGTCGACGAACTACACCGGCCCGGACCGAACCGACGTGGCCGTCGCCCACCGGGGCCGCCGGGCGAGCACCCTCGTCGCGTCGGGGACCGCCTGCCACGCCAGCGAACCCGAGCGCGGCGAGAACGCCGTCTACCGCGCGACCGACGCCGTGGACGTGGTTCGCGGTCTCTCCGTGCCGGACGCCGAGGTCCTCGGCCACCCCGTCTCGGGGAGCATCGCCGTCACCGAAATCGACGGCGGGAGCGCGTGGAACGTCATCCCCGACCGCTGCGAGGTGACCATCGACGAGCGGACCGTCCCCGGCGGCTTTGCTGACCTCGCGCTGGCTGCGGAAATCGAGGGCGTCGAGTGGGTCGTCGAACAGGACCTCCCGCCGATGGCGTGCGACGACGCCGAGTTCGCTGACCGCGTCCTCGACGCCGCTCGGACGGTCCACGAGGCCCGCGGCGACGAAGCACCCGAACAGACGACGAAGCCCCACGCGACCGACGCCGGGTGGCTGGCGCAGGCGGGCACGACCTGTGTCGTCTACGGCCCCTCGGAGCCCGGCGAGGCGCACACGAGAGACGAGAGCGTGTCGCTCGACGTGCTGGCGCGGTGTTACGAGACGTACCGCGCGCTCGTTGGGGAGTGGTGAGAGCCACCGGCTCCGCCCGCGACGACACCTGAACACCCCGCCCGCGACGACGCCCGAGACACCACCGGGCGGGACTGAAAGGGGCCGCGGGAGTCGTCGCTCGCGGGGGCTTTCGCGGTGTCGTTCACGGCTGTTGTGTCGTTGGAGCCGGTCGCAGTCTCGTCGGCGTCGGGAGAGCGACCAGCTGAGTCGCAAAAGCCCGCCACGAATGACCGCCTCCTGCGGTTTAATACGCCTCCGAGACCACCGTTCGTACCATGGCACAGTCCTCCGCGGAATCCGACTCGGAGTCGGCGTACGACCGACTCCTCACGAAGTACAAGCGAATCGCCAACGTTGAGAACGCCGGCGGCATCCTCTCGTGGGACCAGCAGGTCATGATGCCCGACGAGGGAACGCCCGCGCGCTCCCAGCAGATGTCCGCGCTCTCCGCGTTGAGTCACGAACTCCTGACCGACGACGAGTTCGGGGACCTCCTCGACGCGGCCGAGGCCGACGACCCGACCGACGAGCAGGCCGACGTGCTGCGCGAACTCCGCCGCGACTACGAGCGGGCGGCCCGCGTGCCGAACGACCTCGTCGAGAAGATTTCGGCGGCGTCGTCGGAGGCCATTCCGGCGTGGAAGCAGGCGAAGGCCGAAGACGACTTCGAGAAATTCGCGCCGCATCTGGAGAAGCACGTCGAACTGAAGCGGCAGTACGCCGAGCACATCGACCCCGACCGCGACCCCTACGAGGTGCTGTTCGAGGACTACGAGCCGTGTCTCCCGCTCGAACAGGCCGAGGAGATTCTCGCAGAGGTGCGCGAGGTGCTCGTCCCGATGATAGCGGACATCCGCGAGTCCGACGCGGACCTCGCGGTGGACGCCTTCGAGGGCGAGTTCCCCGAAGAGGACCAAGAGGAACTCGTCCGCGACGCGCTGACGACGCTCGGCTACCCGTGGGAGCGCGGCCGTCTCGACACCGCCCCGCACCCGTTCTCCTCGGGGACGCAGTTCGACGCCCGCGTGACGACCCGCTACGACGAGTCAGACGTGCTCGGGTCGCTGTTTTCGACCGTCCACGAGTTCGGCCACGCGCTGTACACCCTCGGCCTGCCCGACGAGCACTACGCGACCCCGCTCGGTGAGGACCGCAACCTCTCGGTCCACGAGTCGCAGTCGCGGCTCTGGGAGAACCACGTCGGCCGCTCGCGCGCCTTCTGGCGGCACTTCCTGCCCACGCTCGAAGACCGGTTCCCCGAGGTCGACGCGACGGTCGAGGAGGCCTACGAAGCGGCCAATCGGGTGTACGACGACAACCTCATCCGCGTCGAGGCGGACGAACTGACCTACCACCTCCACATCGTCATCCGGTTCGAACTCGAACGCGACCTCATCGCCGGCGACCTCGACGTCGAGGACGTGCCGGAGGCGTGGAACGACAAGTACGAGGAGTATCTCGGCATCCGCCCGGACACCGATTCCGAGGGTTGTTTGCAGGACATCCACTGGGCGTACGGGAACTTCGGCTACTTCCCGACCTACTCGCTCGGCTCCATCATGGCCGCCCAACTGTTTTCGGCCGCCGAGGAAGACATCGACGACCTCGACGGGAAACTGGCCGACGGCGAGTTCGACGACCTCCGGGAGTGGCTCCGGGAGAACGTCCACCGCCACGGTCGGCGCTACGAGACGAACGACCTCGTGAAGCGAGCCACCGGTGAAGACTTCGCCGCCGACGCGTTCCTCGACTACGTCGAGTCGAAATACGGGGCGCTGTACGACCTGTAAACGAGCGGAACAGTCCGCCGCAGTCGCCCGGTTTTCGACAACTCGGAGTCGTCGTAGGAACTAAATAGGGGTATGCCATATCATACCATGTATGGCCTCAGCACCCAGTGACGACTTGTTCGACCAGTTCTTGACCGACCGCGGTCACGAGACAGAACCGGCACGCTGGGACCGATCCTATAACAAGTTGCAGTGCCCCGACTGCGGGGCCCTGCACGACATGGGCGCGGCGACCTGCTCCGTCTGCGGGTGGGTGCCGGAGGCCTGACGCGTCCGAACTGACCACGCCACGAGCACCTGTTCTCGACGGTTTCCCACCCGTTCGGTGAGCCGTCCGCGAACGCCCGGCGAGTACGCTACTCCGGGCGCGTTCGCCCTCGTCCGAAGCACGTCGCTTATCACCGATAAGACCGTGAACGTGCACAATGAGCGAATCCGACGTGACCGTCACCCGGTTGTTCGGCGGCCCGGGAAGCGGGAAGACCACGGCCTTGCTCGACAAGGTCGAGGAGATTCTCGAACAAGACGGCGTCACCATCCGCGACATTCTCGTCGTCTCTTACACCCGAGCCGCGGCGGCCGAGGTCCGCGACCGGCTCGCTGAGCGACTCGACATCAACCCCCGGTCGCTGAAGGGGAACGTCTCGACGATGCACGCGAAGGCGTACGAACTCTTGAGCCTCTCGCGGAACGACGTGGTCGGCGAGAGCGACAAACAGGAGTTCTGCGAGGACTACGGCATCGAGTTCGAAGACGAGTACGGCGGCGCGGGCCGCCGGACCGCCCGCTCGACCACCATCGGCAACAAGGTCATCGCCACGAGCCAGTGGCTCCAGCGCACCCGCCGCGACGTGTCCGACTGGTACGACGTGCCGTTCCAGTGGAACGTCGAGGAGGTCCGCCTCCCGCCGGAAGTCGACCCGAACGCCCAAGAGGGCAACAAGTACACCCCGACGTGGCCCTCCGACGACGACCGCATCGACATCCCCGAGGCCATCCGCGCGTGGCGCGCCTACAAGGGCGAACACGGGTTGGTCGGATTCGCTGACATGCTCGAACGCGTCAAGCAGCGCGCGCTCGTCCCCAACGTCGACTACCTCGTCATCGACGAGTTCCAGGACATCACGACCCTCCAGTACGACGTGTACGAGGAGTGGAAGCCCCACATGCGGGGCGTCCTCATCGCCGGCGACGACGACCAGGTCGTCTACGCGTGGCAGGGCGCGGACCCGAACCTCCTCCTCGACGCCGAACGCGACAACGACGAGATTCTGCCGAACTCCTACCGCCTCCCGTCGAACGTCCTCAACGTCGTCAACCGAGAGATTCGCCACATCGACAAGCGACAGGAGAAGGACCTCAAGCCGCGCAAGGAAGGCGGCGCGGTCGAGGCCGTCGAGAGTCCGTCGATGCTCGAACTCGCCCGGAACGTCCGCTACACCGTCGAGAAAGACGAGGGCACCGTGATGGTGCTGTTCCGCGCGCGCTACCAGATGTTCCAGTTCATCGACGAGTTCCTCCCGTCGGGCATCCCCTTCTCGACGCTGACCGACCAGCGCATGTGGACCGACCGGCTCACGCAGTACGTCCGCGCGGTCGAGGCGCTCGACGCCGAAGAGCCCGTCAACGGGCTGGAGGCCCGCCGCCTCGCGGACATGCTCCAGGACTCCGCGTTCGGCACGAACGACCGCGACGACCTGTTCGACGCCATCGACGACAGACAGGAGGAAGTCGGCGTCGACGACATCACGAACATCGAGTTCACGCCGAAGGAAATCAAGAACTTCGCACCGTTCGCCCCCGACAGTTCGTCCGCGAGCGACATGGTCCGCAAGGTGACGAGCTTCCAGCGCAAGTCCGTCAACGCGTACTTCGGCGGCGGCTACGAGGAGATGGACCCCAGTCGCGTCCGCGTCGGCACCATCCACTCCGCGAAGGGTCGCGAGGCCGACCACGTGTTCATGGCGACCGACCTGACCGAGAAGGTGGTCGAGCAGATGGCGGCGTCCGTCTCCGACGAGGAGCTCGAAGCCCGCGGCATCGAGGAGTTCACCGCGACGACGAGCCCCGTCCCGCTCATCACCGACAACGAGCGCCGCGTCTTCTACGTCGGGATGTCCCGCGCCCGCGAGCGCCTCATCGTCCTCGAAAACCTCGTCACCGGCGCGCCGACGCTCCCCATCAGCGTCCTGCTCCACAACGAGATTCGCGAGGAACCCGCGCAGGAACTCGTCGACGACGCGCAGGAACTGCCCGCGCCCGAACCAGAGGCGTAACGTCCCGTGCGGTGGAGTCCGCGCGGCGGCGACGCCATCGACGCCGCCGTGTCCGAGCGAGACGCCGTCGGCTTCGTCGCCGTCTCCCGCGGTGCCGACCCGACGAGTCGCTACCTCACCGGCCGCGCGTTCGACTGCGACCTCGTGTTCGTCCGCGTCGGCGGCGAGACGCATCTCCGGGTCCCCTCGACCGTCGAACCGCCGTCGCTCCCGGTCGCCTCGGTCCGCGTCGACGACAGGCCGCCGGGGACGGCCGCCGCGGCCGTCCTCGCGGAACACGGCGCTTCCGACGGGACCGTCCTCGCGCCGCGGACGGTTCCGCACGACGCCGCGCTCCACCTCGAATCGGCGGGCTACGACCTCGCGTCGACCCCGGCGGTCGAAGCCGCCCGCGCCGTGAAAGACGACGCCGAGCGCGACGCCATCGAGGCCGCTCAGCGCGCGGCGACTCGCGGCGTCGGGCGCGCCGCCGCGATACTGTCGGCGGCGACGGTCGAGGAAGCTGACGACGGCGACGACGGCCGCGACGACAACGGCGACGACGAACAGTCCGTCCTCCACTGGGACGGCGCACCGCTGTCGACCGAGCGACTCCGCCGGCAGGTGAACGCGACGCTCGCGGCCGAGGGCGTCGATGCCGCGGGCGCGACGACGGTTCGCGCGGGACCCCGAGGCGACGGGGGCGGGGGCGAGCCGGTCGAACTCCGACCGGGCGAACCCATCGTCGTCTCGGTCGGCCCGCGCGGACCGACCGGCTACCGCGGCGCGCTGGCTCGCACGTTCGTCGTCGACCCCGACGGCGGGTGGGAGCGCCGGGCGCACGTCGCCTGCGACGCCGCCAGAAAAGTCAGTCTGGCCGAAGCCGACCCCGGCGACGACGCCGGCTTCCTCGGGAGCGAACTCCGGGCGGAGACCGCCGCGTTCGGCTTCTCGATGGCCGACGAGGTGACGAGAGACGTGGGCGGCGGCATCGGCCTCGCGGCCCGGGAGGACCCGCCGCTCGGCGGCGACAGAGAACTCGTCGCCGGCAACGTCCTGCGCGTCCGCGCCGCGGTCACGCACGCGGACCACGGGCGAGTCGAACTGACCGACGTGTTGGTCGTCGGTGACGACGGCCCGCGGCTGCTCGGCGGCGCGCCGACCGGTCTCGACCCGAGTCGCTGGTAGTTATTCCTCGTCGTCCGGCTCTTTCGCAACGCCGCCGACGACTTTCTCGGCCGCGAGCGAGGGGAGGTCCTGCGGCATGGTGAGGAACTTCGGGAGCGCGACCATGAGCACCGCGAGAAGGAGCATCGCGCCGCCGAAGGCGGTCCGCCCGTCGGCGAGGAGCGTGAGGCCGAAGCCGCCGACGGGGATGGCGAAGATGAGGGTCGCCGCGAGACCGACCATCTCCATGATTCCGAGTCGCATCGCCCGAGGCTACACCGCGGGCGACTAAAAGCGTCGCGACCGGCGAGTGAGCACGAGCACCGATGGGACGCCGGCGGCAAGCGACCCGTCGCCGCGGCCGACAGTCGCGCGGGGTAGCATTAAGCCGCCGCCGAGTCGACTGCCCGCATGGTCGCCGTCACGTCCGGAATGCTCGTCGTCTTCGCCCTCGTCGTCGTCACGATGGCGCTGTTCGTGACGGAGGCGGCCCCGCCGGACGTGACGGCCATCGGCGTCATCGTCGCGCTGGTCGTCCTCGAACCGTGGACGCGAGTCGGCCTCCAGACGGGGCTGTCGGGGTTTTCGAGCGCCGCGACGATTACCATCCTCTCGATGTACGCCCTCAGCGAGGGGGTTCGACAGACCGGCGCGATTCGCGTCCTCGGCGACGCGGTCGCCTCGTTCACGAACGGCAGCGAGAGCCGACTGCTCGCCGCGGTCGTGGGCCTCACCGGCCCCATCGCGGGCGTCGTCAACAACACGCCGGTCGTGGCGGTGTTCGTGCCGATGGTGTCGGACCTCGCGGACCAGGCGAACGTCTCGCCGTCGAAGCTCCTCATTCCCCTCTCGTACGCCTCGATGCTCGGCGGCACGCTCACGCTCGTCGGGACGGCGACGAACCTCGTCGCCAGCGAGGCCTACGCCGAGGCCACCGGACTGCCGCCGTTTTCGATGTTCACGTTCACGCCGCTCGGGGCGCTCGTGTTCGTCGTCGGCGCGGGCTACCTGCTTGCGGTCGCGCCGCGGCTCCTCCCCGAGCGAATCGAGCCCGGGAACCGAACCGGCAACTACGGCGTCGAGCCGTTTCTCGCCCGCGTGCTCGTCCCCGCGCGGTCGCCGCTCGTCGGCATCCCCGCGGGCGAGGTGTCGGACGACACCTACCGCGACCTCAACGTGGACATCCTCGACGTGCTCCGCGGCGGCGAACACTTCATCGCGGCCGACTCCGACCGCGAGGTGGCCGCCCGCGACATCCTGACCGTCCGGGGCGACCCGGCGACGATTCGGCGCTTCTGCGACCTCGCGGGCCTGCGATTTCTCCCGCGGGCGTCGGTCACCGACGCCGAACTCGACCGACCCGACCGCGTGGCGCTCGTCGAACTCGTCGTCCCCCGAGAATCCGGCCTCGTCGGCGAGACCGTCGGCGGCGCGCGACTCCGCGAGCGGTACGACGCGACCGTGCTCGCGGTCCGCCGGCGCGGCGGCGACCTCATCCGCGAGCACTTCCGCGACGTGGACCTCCAAGCCGGCGACTCGCTGCTCCTCCAGACGACGAACGAGACGGCGCGGTATCTCCGCGACAGCGGCGACTTCGTCGTGACGAGCGAGGTCGCAGACGAGTTCATCGAGGACAACGGCGGGCTGTCGCCCACGGCGTTCCGGGCGTTCGCCGTCGTCGCGGCGGTCATCGGGCTGGCCGCGCTCGGCGTCGTCCCCATCGCCATCGCCGCGCTCGGCGGCGTCGCCGCGATGGTCTCGCTCGGCTGTCTGTCCGCGAGCGACGCCTACGACGCGGTGAGCTGGAACGTCATCTTCCTGCTGGCGGGCGTCATCCCGCTCGGCCGGGCGCTCCAACTAACCGGCGGCGTCGCGCTCATCTCTGAGTTCGTCGGCGTCGCCGCGACCTACCTGCCCGTCATCGCCGTGGTCGCCGCGTTCTACCTGCTCACGGGGCTGCTGGCGAACGTCATCACCCCGGTCGCGAGCGTCGTCCTCCTGCTCCCGGTCGCCATCGACACCGCGTTCGGCCTCGGTGCCGACCCCTTCGGCTTCGCGCTCGCGGTCACGTTCGGCGGGAGCACGGCCTTCATGACGCCCATCGGCTACCAGACGAACCTCATGGTGTACGGGCCGGGCGGCTACCGATTCACCGACTACCTCCGCGTGGGCGCGCCGCTCCAACTCCTGCTCGCGGTCGTCACGACCGCCGGCATCGCCCTCATCTGGGGCGTGTAACTCACTCGCCCCGGCTCTCGCCCGCGCTGCGACGCTGGTCAGTCTCCGCCCGGACGCCGCCCTCGCCGTTCGAGGGGTCGTATCCCGCGGGTCCGGAGGGAAGCGTCTCCGGGTCGTCGACGCTCAGCCCCGTGGTGACGAGCAGTCGGAGGCCGCGGCGGACCGGCATATCGAGCTCACGAATCCCGTCGGGCGAGACCATGACGAGCGCCCCGGCGGTCGGGTTCGGGCTGTGCGGGACGAACACGGTAAACAGGTCGTCGTCGGAGACCTCCGAGACCGACGGCGGAGCCTCGTTCGTGACGAAGCCGATGGAAAACAGCCCCTCGCGCGGGTACTCGACCAACACCACGCGGTCGTAGCCGGCGGTCGGTTCGGTGAGCGACTCCGACACCTGCCGGACGCCGAAGTAGATGGTGCGGACGAGCGGCAGGAGCCGAACGCCGCGCTCGAAGCTCCCGAAGAGCCGCTGACCGAGGCTCATCGACGCGAGGTAGCCGAGAAGCGAGATGGCCACGGCGATGGTGAGCGCCGACAGCACCTGCGAGATGAAGACTATGTCGCCGGAGTAGTTGAGCGCTCCGGCGAGGAAGGGCGTCACCTCGCGGACGACCGGGCGGAGCGCGGCGGTGATGCGGTTGAACGCGAACTGGAGGACGAACACGGTCACGGCCAGCGGGGTCACGAGAATGAGGCCGGTGACGAAACTGCTCCGCAGTCGGGACAGAACGTCCATACCGACTCTCCGGACGATGACGGTAAAATTGTATGGGCGAGAGGGTCACGAAAACGTGATGAAGAACGGAAACGATAGGCATTAACTGCACCCGACCGAAGCCGCGGGTATGTTCACGGGAATCGTGGAGGGGCCGGGCGAAATCGTCGCTGTGACCGACACCGACGGCGGTCGCCGCCTCCGCATCCGAACCGACCTCGCGTTCGACGACCTCCACCACGGCCAGTCAATCGCGGTCTCGGGCGTCTGCCTGACCGTCGAGGCATTCGGTGACGACTGGTTCGAGGTGTTCCTCGCGGCCGAAACCGTCGAGAAGACCTACCTCGGTGATGCGGTCGAAGGCGACCGCGTCAACCTCGAACGCGCCCTCGCGGCCGACGACCGCTTCGACGGCCACATCGTGCAGGGCCACGTCGACGGGACGACGACGGTCACGAACGTCGAACGCGTCGGCGACGACTGGTTCTTCGAGTTCGACCTCCCCGAGTCGCTGGCGAACTACGTCGTCCAGAAGGGCTCGGTCTGTCTCGACGGCATCAGCCTCACCGTGGCCGACCGCCGCGAAGGCGCCTTCGCCGTGGCCATCATCCCGACGACCTACGACCTGACGACGCTCTCCGAAAAGGCGGTCGGTGACCCGATTCACGTCGAGGTGGACGTGGTGGCGAAGTACGTCGAATCGATGCTCGACGGCTACGCCGAGCGGTTGGTCGTCGAGTAAGCGGGAGAAGGACGCGGTTCGTCTCGCTCGCTTTTTCGCGCCGTCGCCGCCTCGCTTCAGTCCTCGAACTCAGTCTGCTCCGAGCTGAACGACGCCGCGCTCGGACCGGACGCGTGGGCGCTGTGGTAGGCCTGACTGTACCGGCGGAGCTTCCCGATGAGGTAGAGCCCGAAGACGCCGTCGTAGATGATGACGTAGACGAGGAAGGCCGCGAGACCGCCGAGGCCGGTTATCCCCGCGATGACGGTCGAGCCGAGGCCGACCGTCGAGTTGTACGTCGCGTGGACCAGCGCCGCGAGGATGAGGCCCTTGATGACGATGGGGCCGGCGTTCTCCTTGTTGAACTTGGCGAGGCCGAGGTAGTAGCCGGCGATGGCCGAGTAGATGACGTGCCCCGGCCCGGCGAGCGCTCGGACCGCGGTAATCGTCCCGCCGGCGGCGATGATGCCGACGCCGCCGGAACCCACATCGAGCCCTGAAGAACTGAGATTCCGAGTGATATACAGCGCGTTTTCGATGGTGGCGAAGCCGAGGCCGGCCATCGCGCCGTAGACGGCCCCGTCGATGACGGCGTTGAAGCTGTCGTGAGAGTAGGCGTACAGCCTGACCGCGAGGAGCTTGACGGTCTCTTCGACCGGCCCGACGACGAGGAAGTAGAACACGACGCTGCCGAGGAAGCCGAGCGCCAGCTGGAACTCGCCCGCGATGGTCTGGCCGACGTTGCTCAGAAGCGAGTTGAGAATCGCCGCGAACGTGGCCGTGAGGACGCCGAGGAGGAACGTCACCACGAGCATCGAAAGCGGCTCGTTTTGGGTCACGTCGGAGTAGTAGACGTAGCCGGCGAGCGCGAGCGCCGGCAGCGCCGAAAGCAGGGTGAGCGCGCCGACCTGCGGGTCGGTGAGCGCCGAGAGGCCGCCGATACCGACGAGGATGAGCAGCGCAGCGAGGATGACGACCACTCGCGTCGACGCGACCAGCAGCCGGTAGAGCGCGACCGCCAGCCCGTCAACCGAGGTTCGTTCCTCCCACGTGGCGATGTCGTAGAGGTCGTCCGAGCCGTCGGACGCCTGCTCGACTGGGTCCTGCTGGTCCATTACGTGGCATAAAGGGTATTGCGTCTGGTAATAGCTTCGGCCACGGCATCCCGTGACATGGGGGGCGGAGGGTCGACAGTCGGATGGCTGGCGACCGGCGACCGGCGACCGACTGGTCGACGGCCGACCGTACGACGTTAATGCCTCCGCTCCGAAGGGCGGGTATGCACTTCGACCCCCGCGAACAGGCGGCGCTCCGCGAGGTCGGCCTCGACACCGACGACCTCCGGGCCGCGTCGGACCTCGTGAGCGACGCAGTCGAATCGGACGCAGACGCCATCGCCGCGTTCTTCGGCGACGGCGGCACCGTCTACTCGGACATGGAGATGGCCCACAGCGCCACCGACGTGCAGGAGCACGTCGTCGACCACGTCGACCTCTACACCCACGGCGCGGAGCTCCGGGGCTACCTCAAGTTCGACTCGTGGGGCGTCCCCATCGAGGGCGGCCGCGTGCTCTCGGAGGGGAAAGTCGAACTGACGCTCGGCCCGACGGTCGACGCCCGCGTCACCTTCGCCCGCGACGCCGACGAGCTATGAGAGTCCGCGTCCGCGGCATCTACGCCACCGCGCTCACGAGCGTCTTCCTCGACGACGGCCACGACGTGGTGCAGGCGTCCGGGCCGATTCGTGAGCGCTTCGACGCCGAGTTCGACTCGTCGGACCACGACGTGTCGGTCGAGACGACGCGGAACCGACAGGGCGTCGGCGCGACCGGCGCGCCCGAGGCGGTCGCAACGGCCACCGAGCGCCTCTCGGACCTCGGCATCGACACCTTCGCGTGGGACGACCCCGCGCCGACCGGCGCGGTGTTCGACGCCCGCGTGACCGACACCCTCGGCGGCGGCGCGGTCTGCGACCTCGGTGAGACCGAGGGCTACCTCTCGTACGGCGACATCGACGGCCGCGTCGAGGTCGGTGACGAGGTCCGCGTGCAGGTCGCGGAGTCGGCCCCGCCGTGGGCTTCCCGCCGCGCCGAACTGACCGGCGAGGTCCGCGCCGTCGCGGGGCTGGCGACGCTCGACCCCGACTCGGAAGGCGTCCGCGTCGACACCCGCGACGAGGCCGCCGCCCGCGAACTGGCGGGCATGACCGACCTCCTCGGCGGCGACCCGCCCGAGGGCTGGGGCATCCGCTGGCACCGCGACGCCGTCGACGCCGACATGAGCGCCCTGAACGACGCGCTCGACCGGGCCGCCGAGGTGGCCGCGGAACTCGACGACGCGCTCTCGGAACCCGTCGACGCCCCGCGGGCGGTCGCCGCGCCCACCGCGACGACGTGGGTCTGGTTCGGTCGCGAGACCCGCTTCGAACTCGATTCCCAGCGCCGGGCCGTCGAGACGACGATGCCCGGCCACCACCGGACGAAGGCCGCCTCGCAGAAGGCCTCCGCCGGCGTCGACCTCGCGGAGGCGCTCTGCGAATCGGTCGGCGACGGCGAGTTCCCCTTCGGCGTGGTGACCGCGCAGTTCGGCCCGCTCGAAGGCGACGACGTGGAAATCGGCCACGGCAAGCCCGACGGCCGACTCATCACGCTCGGCTCCGGCGAGGTGACGGAACACGACTCCGAGGGGACCGTCGAACTCCGGCGCGGCATGAGCGGCGGCGGCACCTACGACGCCCTCGGCGTCGACCGCGAGTCCGGCGACGTGGCGGTCACGAAGTTCCGCGAGGGGCGCTGGTGGTACCCGACGGTGTACCGCGACGCCGACGGCGCAGTCAAGGGGACCTACGTCAACATCTGCACGCCCGTCGAGTGCTTCCCCGACGAGATTCGCTACGTCGACCTGCACGTCGACGTGGTGAAACACGCCGACGGGACGGTCGAGCGCGTCGACGACGACGAACTCGACGCGGCCGTCGAGGCGGGACACATCTCGGAGGAACTGGCGGAAAAAGCGCGGTCGGTGGCGTCGAGTCTGGAGTCGGCGCTGTCGGGGTAGGCGTCGCAACTTCGGAAGACGGGCAGGCGTCGTTACCGGAGCGGACCCAGTCGTCGTGGTGGCGGGAGTTATCGAAAAGACGTACTGAGAACCGCGGAACAGGGTGCGAGTGTTAGAGGGAACCGTACGGCTACGACCGAAGGGAGTAGCCGCCTTTTTTGGTCCAGATTTTTTGGCGGGGTTCGAGGCGACGACGTGGCCGAGGACCCCGTGAAAAAAGGTGGGTTAGAAGTGCCCCGGTCCCTCGTCGCCGTACTGGAGTTCGCCGCCGCGGCCGCCCTCGACGGTGCTGCTGCCGTGGTCGCCGGAACTGGGGACCTTGACCTGCACGTCGGTGATTTCGTCGAACGTCATGATGAGGTCCGACTGGATGTTCTGGGCGGTGATGTTCGAGATGCCGCACCCGGCGCACGCACCCCCGAGTTCGACGACGACTTCCCCCGATTCCGCATCGGCCTTGCGCACGACGCTGTTGCCGCCGTGCATCTGGATAATCGGCATCTGACCGACCATCCACGTCTCGACGCGCTCTTTGAGGCTCTCCGACTCGTCGCTCATACCCCGATGCTTCGAACCCCACGGATTAGAATGAAACGGTTCTCCCGACGCGCCGGCCGGCGAGAGAAAGGCTGTCTCGGTCGTTCGTGATAGATTCGACGCGGGAACCACGCGGTGCGGTGTTCCCGTCGACGCTCTCGGGCGCGAGCGTCGGTCGCTCTCAGTCGCGCCGCTCGTGACGGCGGACCAGCCAACCGGCGACGCCGAGCGCCGCCGCGCCGACGCCGAGTCCGAACCCCGGCGCGTCGGTCGTCGAGGTCGACGATTCGGTTTCGGACGCCGGCGCAGCCGTCTCGTTTCCGGACGGGGACGGCGTCGGCGTCGGCGTGTTGACGAGAGGTTCGGTGGTCGGCTCCGCCCCGAGCGTCGGCGGGTCGCGCTGGTCGCCGGCGTGGTCGGGGAACGTGTAGAGCGCGGGCGACGCGTCGTCGACGCCGCGGCTCGACGCGACGAAAACGCCCTCGTCGGCAAAGGGGTAGGCGTACTGCGCGGTCCAGAAGCTCGCGCGCTCGGGGTCGCGCCACCACGCGAGTTCGACGGGGTCGGTCGGGTCCGACACGTCGTGGCGCTTGACGCCGCCGCGGTACCACGAGGTGTAGAGCCTGTCGTCGCGGAAGTCGAAGTTGTGCGCCGTGGTCCAGACGCCGCCGAGCGTCGGGTCCGGGCTGGCCGGCGGCTCGATGGTCGAGCGCCGCTCGGGATTCGCGGGGTCAGTCACGTCCCAGAGTTCGACGCCGCTCGGCCCGCCGACGAGCTCGGTCGTCCCGTCGTCGCGGTCGACCTCGATTGCCCACGACTCGACGCCGACGCCGAGGAGGTCGCCGGCGTCGTCGGTGGCGACGTAGTGGTGGTTACCGGGCGGCGTCCGCCGCTCGCGGTTGCGGCCGCGAGGGGTTAACGCGGCGATTTCCTCGGGGTCTCCGGGAGAGACTGCCCCGAGGACCGACGGCGACGCGGGGTCCGAGAGGTCGACGAGCCACGTCCCGGCGTCCCAGAGAGCGACGTGCGCGACGCGGTCGTGAACCCACACGTCGTGGACGGACCGCATCGAGGGCGGCACGTCGGCCCAGCGGTCGTCGACGTCGACGACCGACCAGCGGCCGAGTTCGTCGCCGGAGTCGATGTCGAGGACGACGAGCGGATTTCGGTCGCCGTCGTTGGCGGTCAGATACGCCCGGCCGTCGGCGGCGAAGCAGTTGTGGATGGGAAACCCGATCTCGTGGAACGCGATTTCGTCGGGGTTCGCGGGGTCGGACACGTCGACGACGAGGACGCCCGCCGGCGCGCCCGGAATCGGGTTGGCCGGGCCGACGACCAGCAGGGTGTCCCCGTCGAGTTTCGCGTCGTAGAGGCCGCGGAAGGGGCCGTCTTCGCGGTCCGAAAGCGGGTCGCGGCGCTCGGCGAGGAGTTCCGGGCGGTCGGGCGCGGAGATGTCGACGACGGCGTAGCCGCTAGTCGCGGCGACGAAGACGGTCTCGCCGTCGGCCGACACGACGGCCTCTTTCGCGCCGTCGATGTCGATGCGGCCCAGCGGCTCGAAGGGACCGGGATGTGCGGTGGCGGGACGGGAACCGACGACGGCAGCGGTCGAGACGGCGAGCGCGCTCGCGCCGACGGTGCGGAGGAACTGGCGGCGGTCCACGGTGAATCTGCGGGTGCCGAGGGGAAAAATCGGACGGAGGCCCGGGTACTGAAACGAGCGAGGACCGCTCAGTCTGCACTGGGTTGCGTGAGAACTGAAGCGACGCCGGCGGGGATGGGTGGGTGGGTGGGTGGGTGGGTGTGGGTGGGTCACCCCGGCGGCGTCGGTCGGTCGACGATGGTGGTGGGGGGTGTCGACCGGTCCCGTTCTAGGCATCCGGTGGAACGCCCGTGCACCGTGCGGTTCGACGAGAACGGGAACGCGCCGACCGGCACGCCGAACGACTCGGCGTCGTCGGGTGCACGTCATCGCGTTTCTCGACCGGGGTTATAAGGCTGCGCCACCGAGTATCAATCGAGATAATCCGGTCGTGGTGACAGGAAGTGTCGCGTCGCAGCCGCGAGCGGTCACCGGTGCCACCTGCGCTGAAACCCGCGAATCCTCGCGGCCTCACAGCCGCGAGCGGTCGCCAGTTCCACCGGTCATCGCGCTCGCCAACGCCCCCTCGACCACGACCTCGTCGCCGAGCGTCGTCAGTTGAATCTCGGGGATGTTCGACATGACCATCTCGCTCATCTGTTCGCGGATGGGCTCCAACACGAGGTCCGGGTTGTTGAGCGCGACCGCGCCGCCGACGTAGATGATAAGCGGCGCGTACGCGTGGACGATGTTGGCGACGCCCATCGCGTTCCAGTGGCCCAGTTGGCTGATGATGTGGTCTGCGAACTCGTCGTCGCCGGCGTGCTCGAACACGTCGACCGCGGAGAAGTCGGGGTCGGAGATGGGGAGCGCGGTGTCGACCGGGTCTTCCTCGTGGAGTTCGCGGGCGTACTTCGGGATGTTGTTCCCCGAGCAGTAGCCCTCCCAGTGACCGTTGTGGCCGCAGCCGCACGTCATGAAGCCGTGCGGGTCGAGCGTCAGGTGGCCGACCTCGCCGGCGTTGCCGTCCCAGCCGGCGAGGACGTGCCCGTCGACGCAGACGCCCGCACCGATGCCCGACGAGATAGTGAGATACACCATGTCGTCGGGGTTGCGGTCGGAGTGGAACCGCTCGCCGATGACGCCGGCGTTCGTGTCGTTGTGCAGGTACACCTCGTCCGTCTCCAACAGCACCGAGAGGGGACCGGTCAGCGGGATGCGGTCGATGGTGTCCGGGAGGTTCGCCGGGTTTTCGACCGCGCCCTCGGCCAAGTCGAGCGGGCCGATTGCACCGATACCGGCCGCGACCGCGTCGCTCGGGTCGATGCCCGCCTCGGCACACGCCTCGCGGACGACGCCGAGGACCGCCTCGGTGACCGCGATTCCCGTCGGGCCGCGCGGAGTGTTGTCACGGGCCTCTCCGAGGACGGTTCCATCGTCGTCGCCGACCACGGAACGGACGTTCGTCGCCCCCAAGTCGACGCCCACGTAGTACGCCATCGTTCCCATAGGGATGCGCCCACCACTTAACTAAGCGGGATTTTGGGCAGATTTACTCGCGGCGATGTAACTCCCGCGTCTGGGTCACGCGGAGCTGTTGGTCGGGAGTTTGGGGATGAGCCACGAGAGGAACGAGTCCATGCTGCGCGACTGTATCCAGACGGTTCCCGGGCCGGTGAACGTACAGACGAGGCCCTCGCCGCTGAACAGGGTGGACTTCAGGCCGCCGACGCGCTCGACCGAGAAACTCGTGGTTTCGTCGAAGGCGACGATGTGGCCGGTGTCGACCGTGTAGCGTTCGCCCTCACCGAGTTCGACCTCGTGGATGGCCCCGTAGCTCGACAGGAAGCTGTCACCGGTGCCGGTCAGTTTGAGCAGGAACAGCCCCTCGCTCCCGAAGAAGGTCTTCGCCCCGCCGAAGGAGGTGTCGAGGTCGAGCGCGGGGTCGGAGGCGATGTACGACCCGGACTGCACGTACAGGGTCTCGTCTTCGAGACCGTGGTGGACGATGTCGCCCGGCAGCGGGGGCGCGAAGGAGACCTCCCCCGCCTGCCGCGCGCTGAACGTGTTCTGGAAGAACGACTCGCCGCCGAGGACGCTCCGCTTGAGCGACCCGAACAGGCCGCCTTTCGCGTTCGTCTCGATGTCGATGCCGTCGGAGTAGCTGACCATCGCGCCGGCCTCCGACCGGAGCGACTCGCCCTCGTCGAGCGAGACGGTGAGGAGGGCGAACGACGGGCGGTAGTCGATGGTGTGGTCCATGCGGGAGTCGACGGCGCGCTAAGATATGTAGTTGCCTGCGAAAATCGGGAACATCGAGGGGTCGCGCCGCCCGCGACCCGTCACTTGGTGTCCGCGCGGACGAACGTCACGGGGCACGACGCTTCGAGCATGACCTCCTGTGCGACGCTCCCGAAGACGGCCTTGCCGGTCGGCGAGCGCTTCCGACCGCCGACGACGAGGCGGTCGGCGTCGACCTCGCCCGCGAGTTCGACGAGTTTCTCGCCGTGGTGGCCGACCCGGCCGTGGATGACGTAGTCGATGTCTGCGTCGTCGAAGCGGCGCGTGAGTTCGCGGACGGTGGCGTGTCGTCGGGCCACGTCGTCCGCCGAAACCTCCTCGGCCGTGATATCGAAATCGAGGTTGTCGAGCGCGTCGTCGTACTCGTCTTTCGTGAAGACGTGCCCGATGACGACCGTCGCGCCGGTCGGCCCGGCCACGTCGATTGTCTCCTCGGCGAGTCTGTCGATGCGCTCGGCGTCGCCCGCGCCGACCGCGAGCAGGATAGTTTCGATAGCCATACCAGTCCGTTCGTCCCGGTATCACTTAACCGTGCCGGAGATTTTTACTCGAACCGAAGTAAAAATTCATATTCGACCGTGTTACGGTCGCTCGCACTGAGTGTGTCACGAGGGAGCGATATGTGCGTTTCGCTGGCAGCGCGGCCGCTCGGCGGGCGACTGTGTGAGAAAATCCGGACCACGTCGGACGGCTCAGACGTCGGGCGCGTCGTCTTCGACCGCGCGCTTCATCGAATCGCGGCGGGACTTCGCGTCGCGGCCCGTCGCCTCCAGGAGGAAGTCGTTTTTCGCGCTGACGGCCTCGCCGGCGGCTTCAAGGTCTTCGGGAGCGAGGTCGGCCGGGTCGGCCTCCTCGAAGTTGACCGCAAGTTTGTCTTTCTTGCCGCTGTACTTGACCGCGCCGGCGACGATGCGGGTGAACACGGGGTTCTTGGGCTCGCCGACGACGTAGAGGTCGCTGCCTTTGAACTCCTCGGTGCCGGTGATGGGGCCGAAGTAGTCTTCGACCGTCGCTTCCATGTCCGGAATTCGCTCTTCGAGCGTCTCCCCACGACGCATCTTGTACTCCTTCATGGACGCCTTTTCGACAGGGTATGGTTTACCTGTTTCGCGACTCCGCGACGCCTGCGAGGGCGTGCCGCGGTCAGGACTCCCGCTCGGCTATGTAGCCCTTTTTACACTCGGGGCAGATGTCGCCGGCCCGCATCGACGACGAGGACGCGCCGCGGGCGTGGCCGCAGTTCGGACAGTAGTACTCGACGGCGTCGTCGGGGGCTTCGTTGCCGACGTTCGACTCGTCGGCCCGGACGAAGTCGTCTTCGCCCTCCGCCTCGACGTACTGCCCGTTGGCCTGCTGGCTCGACGAGCCGTTGTTCTCGGGCGTCAGACCGCCGCCGAACGAGACCGAGACGGGCTCGCCGTCGTCTGGCTGGGCGTTCCAACCCTCGTCGTCGCCCGGCGCGTCGGGCCACGCGCCGCGTTCGCGGGTCTGGCTCCCTTCGGGCTCCGCCTCGGCGTCGGTCTCGACGCCCGCCTCGGCGTCCGCGTCGATGAACTCCGCGTCGTCGCCGTCGGCCGGCGGCGTCGGGTCGTCGGTCTCGACCTCGTCGACCTCGTCGGGCCACTGCGTTCGGTCGCGGGTGGCCGACTGCTCTTCGTCGTCGTCGAGGATGATGCCGTCGTCGGTCACGGGCGGCGCGTCGGCGGTCCCGGCGTCAGCAGTGCCGGCGTCGGCGCTCGCGGCCGGCTGGTCGCCGGGTTGGTCGGCCGGCTGGGCGTCGGGCGTATCCGCGCTCGCGGCCTCGGTCGGCTGTTGCGCCGCGGGGTCCGGGATGGCGTCCGCGTCCGTCTCAGCGGCGGTTGCGGCGTCGGCTTCGGCCCGCGTCTCCGCGTCCGGAGCCGTCTCGATGGCGGCGTCCTCGGCGTCGGAGACGCCGGGCTGCGGGTTCGCCGGCTCGAAGCCGGCGGCCGCGGTCTCGACTTCGCCCTCCGTCATCCCGACCTCCTCGGGCGTTCGGATGGCCGTGACCTCCTTGTTCTCGCTGATGACCTGTTCGTGTCCGCACCGCGAGCAGACCTGTATCTCCCGAATCGAGACGACCACCTCGTCGCCGCGTTCCTCGCGCTCCCGTTCCGTCTCGGCGTCTCCGTAGGAGTGCCCGAGAAGACGGCAAGTAAGTCCCATTACGCGAGGATTCCGGGATTCGGAAACAAAAAGCTACCCCCTGCCTGTCGGACGCCCGTCAGACGGGCGGTACAAGTAAACAGGAGGCGAACGATGTACCCGCTATGAGAGCGAGGCGGGAGTTTCGGAACCGCCGCGACATCGAGGTCGCGGTGCTCGACGCGCTCGTCGACCGCCACGACGAGGGGATGACGGTGTTCGAACTCCGTGCCGCCGTGGACGCCGACATCGACACCATCGAAGAGGCGCTGTCGGCGCTGAAAGACGAGAGCCTCATCGTGGTCGAAGAGGCCGACACGGGGGTCCTCATTCACGCCGACGAGCGCGTCGTTCCGGACCCGAGCGAAGCCGTCGAAGAGGACGCGTCGCTGTTCGAGAGACTCCGCGAGCGGTTCGGGCTCTGAGCGCGGCGACGCGGAGCACAGACTCGTTTTGACTACCCGCCCGCCGGCCCGCGACCGACGCCGGGTCGACCCCGCGACCGAAAACCGGGACGGCCCCGAACCAAAAGCCGGGGGTGTCGTCCGGGAGTGGGAGGGTTTTACGCGCCGAAGGCGAAACGGGGAGTAATGACACTCGTCGCCGACATCCACGAGGCACACGGTGCGACGTTCGAGACGCGCGGCGGAATCGAGGTCGTGAGCCACTACGGCCGCCCCGAGCGGACCCACCGCGCCGTCAGAAACGGCGTCGGCGTCATCGAACACGGCTACGGCGTGGTCGTCGTCGAGGGCGAAGACCGGGTCGACTACGTCGACAACGCGGTGACGAACACCGTCCCCGACGAGGACGGCGAGGGCGTCTACGCCCTGCTTCTCGACCCCGACGGCCGCATCGAGACGGAGATGTACGTCTACAACGCGGGCGAGCGCCTGCTGATTTTCACCCCGCGGGACCGCGCCGAACCGCTCGTCGAGGAGTGGGGCTCGAAGACGTTCCTCCAGCGCGTCAAGATACGCGACGCCTCCGACGAGTTCGGCGTCTTCGGCGTCCACGGCCCCCAGTCGACCGAGAAGGTGGCGAGCATCCTCTCGGGAGCGGGCGCGCCGGAGCCGGAGCTCTCCTTCGTCCGCGGCTCCATCGGCGGCGAACTCGGCGTCACGGTCGTCGCCTCCGACAACCCGACCGGCGAGGAGGGCTACGACGTCATCTGCCGGGCGAAGGACGCCGAAGACGTGCTCGACGCGCTCCTGTTCTACGGCAACCCCTCGGTCCCCGTGGGCTATCGGACGTGGGACAGTCTCACCGCCGAGGCCGGCACGCCGCTTTTCGAGTCGGAACTCCGCGGCAACGTCCCGAACGTCGCCGGCGTCCGCAACGCGCTGGACTTCGATAAGGGCTGTTTCGTCGGGCAGGAACTCGTTTCGAAGATAGAAAACCGCGGGCGACCCTCGCGCCGGCTCGTCGGCTTCCGCGCCGACGCCCTCCCCGACTCGGGTGCCGAGGTCTCGGCGGACGGCGAGCCGGTCGGCACCGTCACCCGCGCCGTCGAGAGCCCGATGCTCGACGCGCCCATCGGCTTCGCGCTCGTCGACTACGGCCTCGATACCGACGCCCTGAAAGTCGCGGTCGACGGCGACCGCGTCGAGGCGACCCGCGAGTCGCTCCCGTTCGTCGAGGGGAGCGCGGTTTCGGCGCGGATTCCGGCGTATCCGGGCGGGGAATAGGAGCAGGAACGGAGAGTTGGGCGGCCCTCGGCCGCCTCAGAGCAGTTTCTTCAGGTGCTCGCGCGAGAAGAACGAGCTCGGCTTGTCCATGTGGACGCCGATTTCGCCCGACAGCGACCGGAGGCCGACCCGTTGGAGCCACTCGGGGAAGGAGTAACACCGGCGCACGAGGTGGCCCAGCCGAATCTCCCGCGAGAGTTCGTCGCGCCACGCCGACTCGTAGGCCGACAGCGTCTCGGGGTCGCCGGGGTCGATGGTCGACGCGGCGATGTCGGCCGCGGTCATCCCGTAGAGGATGCCGCCGCCGGTGAACGGCTTGGTCTGTGCGGCCGCGTCGCCGACGAGGAACGCCCGCCGGGTCGTCGTCCGGTCCGGCGGGCCGATGGGGATGGCTCCCGAACAGAAATGCTCCGTCTCCACGTCGTAGGTGCTCGTGAGCGCGTCGAACATCTCGTTGACCTCAGCGCCCGGCGGGGCCGCGAGGCCGTACTCGACGCCGGCGTCGCCGCGGGGGATGCGCCACGCGAAAAAGCGCGGGACCGTGAGGTGCACGTCCACGAAGTCGCCGTCGTCCGGGTCGGGGTCGAACGCGAGGACGCCGTGGAGCGTCTCCGACGGTTCGGGGAGGTCGAGCGCCCGGCGGACCCGCGAGGTGGGGCCGTCACAGCCGGCGACCATCTTCGCCTCGAACTGGACGGTGCCGGCCTCGCCGGCCACGCTCACGGTCAGTCGGACACGGTCGTCGAGTTCCTCGACGGCGGTGACGGTGTGGCCCTCGCGCACGTCTGCGCCGGCGTCGCGGGCGCAGTCGGCGAGGGTGCGGTCGAGTTCGACGCGGTCGATGACGTTCGAGACCTCGCTTTGCTTGTAGAACGGGTAGGCTTTCGAGTTCGGGCCGCCGACGCGGAAGTTCGCCCCGTAGATGCGGTTCTGAAACAGGCGGTCGCGCGCCTCGTCGGGGACGTACTCCCAGATGTCGGTGCTGACGTGGCCGGAGCACGCGAGGGGCGTCCCGACCTCGCCTTTCTCCAGCGCGAGCACGTCGTAGCCCGCGTCGGCCGCGCGGCGGGCGAACCGCGCGCCGGCGGGACCGACGCCGACGACGGCGAAATCGTACATGGTTGGGCGTCGCCGCGCCGACCCATGAATCTTCTCGCTTCGGACGAGGGAACCGCCCCGATGGAAACCGCCCGACTACGCGACGACCGCCAGCCCCGCCGCGGTCCGCCGCGTCCCGTCCCACGGGACTTCGATTCGGTCCCACGAGTCACCGAAATCGGTCGTCCGATAGAGACCGCGGTCGTTCGCAGCGTAGCACTCGCCGCCGGTTCGCCCGGCGGCCAAGACCGCGCGGGTCGCGCCCGACCCGGTCGGCAGGCCGGTCTCGTCGAGTCGGTCCCACGACTCGTCGCCGTCGCCCTCGTCGTCCGGCGAGTCCCGCCTGCGGTAGAGGTACGCCGCCGCCGACTCGACTCGGTGAGCGCGCATCGGCCCGGAGGCGGCCGTCAGAAGCACCGACTCCGGGTCCGCGGGGTCGACGGCGACGCTCCAGCAGTAGCCGTGGCCGAGCCCCGCGGTCGGCGTCGTCCACGTCTCGCCCGCGTCGTCGGTCTCGGCGTAGCCGTCGCCCGCGGCGACCCAGACGCGACCCGGCCGGTCGGGGTGCGTCGCCATCGAGTGCGTGTCGCGCTTGCTCGACGCCACGCGGTCTTGCCACGTCTCGCCGCCGTCGAAAGAGCGGACGAGCGCCCCGGCTTCGACCGCGACGAACAGTCGGTCGGCGTCGGTCGGGTCCGGCTCTATCCAGCGGACGTGGTGGGTGTGCGGGCGGGGCGGGAACGCCCACGACGACGCCGAATCGAGGGCCGAAAGCGGCGCGAGTTCGGCCCACGTCTCGCCGCCGTCGCGGGAGCGGAAGACGGCCGAGGGCTCGGTGCCGGCGTAGACCACGTCGGGGGCGGCCGGAGAGACGGCGAGGCTCGTCACCGACTCGGGGAGCGCGTCGGTGCCGACCGCGTGCCACGACGCCCCGCCGTCGGTCGTGCGGAAGACGCCGGCGTCGAAGGTCCCGCAGAACGCCCGGTCCGGCGCGCGCGGGTCGGCCGCGACGCACTCGATTCGGTGCTCGCCGAGTCGCCGGCGGGTGGTCGAGTCGTCGGGCGACCCCGAGACCGCGAGGACCGCGCCGTTGGCGGCGGCGTAGAGTTGCATGGGGGACGTAGGCGCTCGGGGATGAAAAACGCGGGTGCGGGGTGAGTCGCGGTGGGAGCGACGACGACGACAGGTCCCGGCGCTCGTCGTGGCCCTCGCGCTCGCGGGCGTCGGCTACTGGTGGTACCGGCGGCGCTGAAGGACGGCCGATGCTAAAAAAAAGTCCGCGGACGCTCAGTCGTCGGCCGGCGACGCGGGGCCCGGCATCCCCCCGGGCGTCGTCGGCTCGCTGACCCACGCCTGCCACGCCATGATGAGCATGGAGACGATGAGACAGACTCCCCACAGGAACGTCGTCGGAATCAGGAACGTCAGCCCGAACCCGACGCCGACCCAGATGGTGAGCGGTAACAGCCACTGCCCGACGACGAACAGCCCGCTCACCGCCGCCCGGAGTCTCCCCGTCAGTGCGAACGCGTCCACCGCGAACCCCATCACGACCGCGAGAATCGACAGCACACCCAAGTGCGCGTGGCCGCCCACCAGCCACGACGGCACGCCCCCGGATTCCAGCAGCGTGTACTGGTACAGTCCCACCACCATCATCGTCGTGAGCCCGAGGAACCCCGACGTTTTGAGTATGCGTGACATACACATGGAGAGACGCGAAACGGTCGGAAATGTCTTTCCCCGGAGTAGTTTGATTGGCGAAAGCGTCTCGCCCGGCGAGCGGCCGTCGGCCGACCCGAGCGTGAAAACGAAACGTCGCAGTTACGGCGACGCGCGGCTCAGTCGTCGTCGTTCGTCACTTTCGCGGGCTTGCGGCGGTCCGACCGCGGCCCCTCCTCGTCCACGTCGGGGAGGTAGTCGCGGAGGTACCGGCCCGTGTGGGAGTCGGGGTTCGCGGCAATTTCCTCGGGCGTGCCGCTGGCGACAATCGTGCCGCCGCCCGCGCCGCCCTCGGGGCCGAGGTCGACGATGTGGTCGGCGTTCTTCACGAGGTCGAGTTCGTGTTCGACCACGAGCACGGTGTTGCCGTTGTCGACGAGGCGCTGGAGCACCTCGATGAGCTTCCGCTCGTCTTCCTTGTGGAGACCCGTCGTCGGCTCGTCGAGCAGATACAGCGTGTCGCCGGTCTGCTTCTTGCCGAGTTCTTCCGCGAGTTTGACGCGCTGGGCCTCGCCGCCGGAGAGGGTGGTCGACGGCTGGCCGAGCTGCATGTAGCCGAGGCCCACGTCGTGGAGCAGTTGGAGGCGGCGGCGAATCTGCGAGTTCGCCTCGAAGAAGTCGAGCGCCTCGTCGACTTCCATGTCGAGCACGTCGGCGATGGTCTTGTCCTTGTACGTCACGTCGAGCGTCTCGGCGTTGTAGCGCGCGCCGTTGCACTCCTCGCAGGGCACGTACACGTCCGAGAGGAAGTTCATCTCGATTTTGACGTTGCCCTGTCCCTTGCAGGCCTCACAGCGGCCGCCCTTGACGTTGAAGGAGAACCGCCCCTTCTCGTAGCCGCGCTGTTTCGAGAGCTTCGTCTCCGCGAACAGCTCGCGGACGTAGTCGAAGACGCCGGTGTACGTCGCCGGGTTCGACCGCGGGGTGCGGCCGATGGGCGACTGGTCGATGAGCCGCACCGTCTCGATGTCGTCGTAGCCCTCGATGGCGTCGTGCTCGCCGGGGTCGACGGAGGTGTTGTCGTTCATCCGACGGGCGAGCCCCTTGTAGAGAATCTCGTGCATCAGGGTGGACTTACCCGACCCTGAGACGCCGGTGACGGCCGTGAACGTCCCGAGGGGAATCGGCACGTCGAGGTCGTCGAGGTTGTGCTGGCGCGCGCCGCGGACGACGAGTTCGCCGTCGCCCTCGCGGCGGCTCTCGGGCACGTCGATGTCCTTGCGGCCCGAGAGGTAGTCGGCCGTGATGGAATCGTCGGCCGCGACGATGTCGTCGAAGTCGCCCTGCGCGACGACCTCGCCGCCGCGCTTGCCCGGACCGGGACCCATGTCGATGATTTCGTCGGCCCGGCGCATCGTCTCCTCGTCGTGTTCGACGACGATGAGCGTGTTACCGAGGTCGCGGAGGCCTTCGAGCGTGTTGAGCAGCTTGTCGTTGTCGCGCTGGTGGAGGCCGATGGACGGCTCGTCGAGGACGTAGAGGACGCCCACGAGGCCGGAGCCGACCTGCGTGGCGAGGCGGATGCGCTGGGACTCGCCGCCCGAGAGCGTGGCGGCCTCGCGGTCCAAGGTGAGGTATTCGAGGCCGACTTCGGTCATGAAGCCGAGGCGGGCGCGAATCTCCTTGAGAATCTCCTGTGCGATGGTGCGGTCGCGCTCGGAGAGCTCTGTTTCGAGCCCCTCGAAGTGTTCGAGCGCGCCCGCGATGGTCATGCGGTTGACCTCGGGGAGCGTCGTGCCGCCGACGCGGACGTGCCGGGACTGCTCTTTGAGCCGCGAGCCGTTGCAGTCGGGGCAGGTCGTGACGGCCATGAACTCCTCGATGTGGTCGCGCGTCCGGTCGGAGTCCGTCTCGACGTGACGGCGTTCGAGGTTGCCGACGACGCCCTCGAAGGGGTGTTCCTTGTGGCGCGTGCCGTTTTTCGTCGTCCACTCGAACACCACGTCCTCGCTCGTGCCGAACAGGAAGGCGTCCTGCACCTCGTCGGAAAGTTCCTCGAACGGCGTGTCGACGCTGACGCCGAAGTGGTCCGCGACGTTGTCGAGCTGGCGGCGGTAGTACGTCCGGTTGTAGCTCCACGGCTCGAAGACGTGCTTCAGCGGCTTCGAGGGGTCGGTGACGACGAGGTCGGGGTCGACCTCCTTGGCCTTGCCGAGGCCCTCACACTCCGGGCAGGCCCCGTGGGGGCTGTTGAACGAGAACGAGCGCGTCTCGATTTCGGAGAATCGGAACGACGAGTTCGGGTTGCCGAGTTCCTCGGAGAACTCGACGACGAGGCGGTCGTCGCCCTCGCCCGCGAGCGACCCGGTCGACCGGGTGTTGGAGGCGAAGGGGAGGTCCGCCGGCGGGTCGGGGACGATGAGTTTGAGGACGCCGCCGGCCTCCTCAAGCGCGGTCTCGACGGAGTCGGCGATGCGGGAGCGCGCCTCGGGCGCGACTTTCACGCGGTCGACCACCACGTCGATGGTGTGGTCGTAGTTCTTGTCGAGTTCGGGCGTCTCGAACGAGAGGTCGAACTCCTCGCCGTCGACCTCGACGCGGGCGTAGCCCTCGGAGACGAGGTCCGAAAACAGGTCCTTGAACTCGCCTTTCTGGTCGCGGACGACCGGCGCGACGACCTTCGCGCGGGTCCCTTCGGGGAGTTCGAGAATCTGGTCGACCATGTCCTGTGCGGACTGCTCGCCGACCTCCTCGCCCGTGATGGGGTCGTACTGGGTGCCCACGCGGGCGTACAGGAGGCGGAGGTAGTCGTGGAGTTCGGTGACGGTCCCGACGGTCGACCGGGGGTTGTTGGCCCCGTTCTTCTGGTCGATGGAGATGGCGGGCGAGAGGCCCTCGACGGCCTCGACTTTCGGCTTGTCCATCTGGCCGAGGAAGTTCCGCGCGTAGGCCGAAAGCGACTCGATGTACCGCCGCTGGCCCTCCGCGTAGACGGTGTCGAACGCGAGGGAGGACTTGCCTGACCCCGACAGGCCGGTGACGACGGTGAACGTCTCGCGGGGGATGCGAACGTCGAGGTTCTTGAGGTTGTGCTCTTCGGCACCGCGAACCTCGATGTAGTCCTTGCTCATTCGGACGACTCTAGGAACGAGAGGACCGAATAGCCATCGGTTCGGGCCGTTCGAGCCGCATCGCTCGCGGCTGCGAGTCGGGGAGAAATCGGAGCGTAAGCGGGTGTCGTCCGCCGTCGTCAGCCGTTGAGCTTCTGCCGCGAGATAGAGATGCCCGTGGGCGTGATGACGATTTGGTCGTCGCCTTTCTGGACGATGTCGCCGTCGACCTCGCGCGCGACCTGTCGGAGGTCGTCGATGATGTGCTCCATCGTGCTGTCGGAGGTCGTGTGGCGGGTGATGTCCGCGATGACCAGGTTGCCGTCGTAGACGGCGTCCTTGATGGCGATAACGTCCTGCTGGCCGCCGATTTCGGCGATATGAACCGAGAGGCCGGCGTCGCCGCGAGCGGTGTCGAAGTCGTCGAGGTCGAGTTCGACGTAGTCCTCGGTCGTTCGGGAACCACCACCACCGAGAATCTTACTCATGATACCCATAGGACGTAGAGAGGCCACAACGGGGTTAGTTCTTACGTCAGACGATTGTCTGATTTCAGACAGGTCTCGCCCCGACGACGCGCCGAATCGCCGGCAGAACCGCCGCGAGCGCGTGCGACCGTGGAGTCGGCGGTTCCAGCTGGCGTCCGACGCGCGCGGGGCGGTCGCGGCGTTTCGCCGGGTGTTTTTAGCCAGCGGCGCGCGGGGGCAGACGAACACGATGACCTTCAGCATCTGCGTCCGCGAGCCGTACGTCGACGCCGACGGCGACGACCAGCACCGCTTCGGCGTCGCCGTGACGACCCGCCTGCCGGGCGTCGGCGCGCTCTGCCCGTTCGCAACCGAACACGGCGCGGTGGCGACACAGGCGCTGACGAACGTCGAACTCGGGGAGAAAGGCATGGACTACCTCGAAGACGGCCTCGCCGTCGACGACGCCTTACAGGCGCTGTTGAACGCCGACGACGGCCGGGCGGAACGACAGCTCCACGGCGTCGGTTCCGAGGCGACGTTCGCTTTCACCGGCGACGACTGCCTCGGCTGGGCGGGCCACCGCGAGGGCGACGCCTACACCGTCGCGGGCAACCTGCTCACGGGCGAGGCGGTCGTCGAAGCCACCGCCGACGCCTACGAGCGGACTGCTGACGGCGACGAACCGCTCGCAAAGCGCCTCATCGACGCGCTCGGCGCGGGACACGCCGCGGGCGGCGACAAGCGCGACGACCTCGCCATCCAGAGCGCGGCCGTCGTCGTGACTTCGACCGAGGACCGCGAGATGGAGCCGTACTACAACGACCTCCGCGTCGACGCGACGGAGACGCCGCTGCGCGACCTGCGGGAGACGTTCTCGATGGCGCGGGAGGGGTACGAGGCGGCGCTAGAGAAGTACGCCGAAGCGTAGCCGGGCGGAGCGCACGCCGACCCTGAGACCGCGGCGGTCGGCTCAGACCGAGAACTCGAAGAGGTCGTCGCCGACGTGGTGGATGGATTCGACGACCTTGCCGGAGTCACCGACGAGGTCGGCCCCGTCTTCGAGCGCGCGACCCACGGCGAGCACCTTGCCGTGGGTCTCCTCCGCGATGACGACCAGGTCGCCCGCCTCGATGGACTCGTCGGCCTCGGTGATGCCGGGGCGCATCACGTCGGCCCCGCTGGAGACGAACGAGACCGCGCCAGCGTCGACCGTGACGACGTTCGTCGTCGGCGGGAACTGGTTCGCGCCCTTGACCGTGAGAAACGGCTGGTCATCGACGTACATGACCGCCGGCTCGCCGTCGACGAGGACGACCTCGTAGTCGGCGTCCGCGAACTCGACCGCCTCGAACGCGTCGCCAGCGAGGGCGACGCCGAGGGACGATTCGATGGAGTCGCACAGCGCGTCGATCTCGTCGCTTCGGAGGTGGTGGCGAGACTTGACCTTCATACCGGGTCGTGGACGCTCACGGCCGATAAATCGACCGCTCCGCGTCGAGTGGTCGGTGATGCCCCACGGCGGCCGGTCGAGCGCGAGCCGCGTCGGCGTCGGACGCGCGTCAGACTGTAACAGGATAAACTGCTAAGTACGACTGGGTCCACTCCCCTCATATGTGGCGCTCCCGGACGAACCGGGACCGGAATCGTGTCGTGTGCATCGCATGCGGTGACGCGGTCCTCCGGTCGGCGGCGCGCGAGTACGACAAAGAGGGGAACCGCTGGGAACGACACGGCAAGCGGTTCGAACACCTCTGTAAGTCCTGTTACCGGGGACTCTGCCACCAGCCCCGCGAGGAACTCGAAGGCCTCCTCGTCGACATCGAAGAACGCGGCATCTCCGACGAGGAGTTCCTGCTTCGCTACTTCGACGCGGTCAAAGAGCGGTACGAATCGCCCGGCGAGCGCGGTCGCTGAAGACGGGTTCGGCGGCCCGTCGCTGGGCCACGCAAACGCGCGCCGACGAGTGATATCGATTCTCGTACGTCGCGGCTCGTGCCCGACACTCATTTCTCCCTGCCCCGTCTAGTCGGGGCTATGTCAGACGACGCGCAGGCGTACGCCGGGACCGCCGAAGGGCAAGGACCGGTGGAGATAGACGCCGAACTCGCGCGACACCTCCAGAACAAGCGCGAGGAACTGTTCGAGGAGTTCGAGATTCGTGACGCGTTCCCGCCGGAAGTCCTCTCGGAGGCGCGTGCGCGCACCGACGGCGTCCACGAGGAGATCGAAGACGAACTCGAACACCGCAAAGACCTCCGCGACCTCACGACGTGGACGACCGACCCCGTCGACGCCCAGGACTTCGACGACGCCCTGAGCATCCGCGAGAACGAGGAGACGTACACGCTGTGGGTCCACATCGCCGACGTGACCCACTACGTCCACCCCGGCTCGGAGATGTGGGCCGAGGCCGTCAAGCGCGGCAACACCGTCTACCTCCCCGCCTACACCATCCACATGCTCCCGCCGGCGCTGGCCGAGACGGTCTGTTCTCTCGTCCCCGAGGAGGACCGCCTCGCCCACACCGTCGAGATGGAAATCAAGAAGGACACGCTCTCGTTCGAGTCTATCAACATCTACAAGTCCGTCATCCACTCCAACGAACGGCTCACCTACACGCAGTGTGAAAACCGGCTGGAAGACCCCGACCTCCCCCTCCACGAGGAGAACGCGCTGGTCTTCGACCTCGCGGACCAACTCCACGAACAGCGCAAGGAAGACGGCTCGCTCGTCCTCAACCCGAGCCGCGACCGCGCCCACACCATCATCGAGGAGTGCATGCTGAAGGCGAACAAGGCCGTCACGCACGAACTCATGTGGAACCGCGGCGTCGAGGCGATGTACCGCGTCCACCCGCAGCCGACTCCCGACCAGTGGGACAAGGCGCTCCGCGAAATCACCGAACTCGACGGCGTGAGCATCCAGTCCACGTCGTGGGACGAGCCCCGAAAGGCCGTCAACGACGCCTTGGAGAGCGCGAACTCCCGCACGCTCAACAAGATTCAGCGCGCCGTGCTGAAGGTCATGCCCCGCGCGAAGTACATGAACGACCCCTTCGGCGGCCACTACGCGCTCAACTTCGACATCTACGGCCACTTCACCTCGCCAATCCGCCGGCTGTCGGACCTCATCAACCACTGGATCGTCCACGAAAACGACGTACCCGAAGATCTCGTCGAACTCTGCGACCGCGCCTCCGACCGCCAGAAAGACGCCGAGACGGCCGAGCGACTCTACAAGCAGTTCCTCCAAGAGGTCGGCTTGGACCCCTACGCGGTCAACAACCGCGGCATCGTCACCGTCGACGACGACGGCGAGGTCATCGACGAAAACGGCCTCCCGCCGCAGGAATAACCCGGCGGTCGCTCCCGTTCGACCACTTGTTTTTGGCCGACGAGAATCCACCGGCCGCTACTGGCGAGACGGGCGCGGAGTGACGGACTCGTAACCGAGAGGCTGAAACGGTGGCCCGCGTCCGACCGCCACGACCGCTTACTCCTCTTGTTTGTGCGTGAACAGGAGCACGTCGCCGTCGTGTTGGGTCACACAGAGGTCGAGCATCATGCTCAGTTCGAGGCTGTTGTAGTCGTTCTCGCAGACGACCAAGTCGTCGAACGGCTTCTCGCACGCCGGACAGGCGATAGAGACGGTGTTCTGGTAGGTGGTGACGCCGCCGCTCGACTCGTAGGGCGTGAGCGACGACCGGAGTTCGTCGAGTTCCTCGTCGTTCATGGACGTGTTGTGCGCGCGGCGTGCGTATAATTCTTCACGGTCGGACATCGGTCACGGTCGGACGTGGCAGCGGATTGCCGACTCGCGACTGCCGGCTCACGACCGCCCGGCGTCGTCCAGCCCGCAGACCCACCGGAAGTGCGGGTGCACCCACGACAGCCCCGCGGCGTTGGCCTCGACCCACGACGACGGGTCGCTCAGCCGACGCGACAGCACCTCCGCGCGCTCCTCGTGCGTTCCCTCCCGGTCGAACGGTATCAGTTCGAGCGTCTGCGACGCGGGGTTGAAGAAGACCGCCCGCTGGGTGTCCGCGTCGAGTCCGACCAGCCGCGAGCCGTTGGCGTCTCTCTGGAGCAACGCCTGCGCCATCCGGTGTTGGTGGACCCCGCGGCGCGTCTCGCGGAGTTTCGAGACGATTGCTCGAAAGAGGGCCGTCGGGTCCGACGGGGGTTCGCCTCGTCGTGTTTCCATACCGACGCCCTCGGAGCGAGACGGTAAGAGGGTCCGCCATGAGCGGAGTGAAAGTGTCGGGTTCGGCGGAAGTGAACGATGTTTCCGAGCGCGCTCGACGGCCGAGTCACGCTCGGACGACGAACAAAGCCGGTTTTCGTTCAGCAACGCTGACCGGCCCGAGCTCGTCCGGTACGACGGGGAGTGGTACTTCGTTCGGGTCGCGATTGTGTAGTCGTAGAGCGCGACGACTCAGTATTCACCACGGTGGGAAGTGTCACAAAAACAGCGGTAGCCTAGGCTGTGAGGTACTGTGCAGAAATGACAATTTTAAAATAATTCTCTGCGTACGATGAGACTATGGACGTCCCTCCAAAAGACTTCATGCTGGGGCGGTCCAGCGCATGGTCCAGTAGATTTGTACTGGTAATTGTTTCGTTTCCTTCGATTGGATTCGCTGCGGTCGTATCTCGATTTCTTGGTATCAGCTCACCGAATTCAATCGTTGAACTTCTCTATTTTATAAGCACGTACTGCACTCTACTTGCCATATCGATGTTCAGTTCGTACTTCGCGGCATATCAACTCGGCATTGGACGGCAATGAGAAACGGGACGTACATCTGTTCGCGACGCAGTTGATACTCGCAGGGCTCCTGACGGAGTCACGACTCATCGTGTTGCGTCGCGAAAATGGTAGTGGACTTGCGGGTCCCCACGAGCAGTGCGAGACGACCGTGTCGTCTCGCTGGCCATGCGGGCGACTCACGGGTCGCTCGCAGACGAAGCGAGTGGGGGCAAGCGAGTCCAGTGACTGACGGAACGAAGTGACGGAAGGAAATGGACTCGCGGGGATATTGAACCACGGTCACTCCCGTTCGCTCGCGCTGCTCGCTCACCTCTCGTTCCCTGATTCAAATCCCCGCTCAAACAGGCACTACATCACGCGACGCAGGAGGTACTCGTCGGACTCCTCGCGGAGTCACGACTCGCTGAGTTGCGTCGCGAAAATGGTAGTGGACTCGCGGGGAAGGTCCCGGTCGGGAATCGCACGGGGCTGTGCGGCTGGCAGGTAGTGTTGTGACTCATGGCAGGTTCTGGATTCGAACGTTCATCTTCTCGCGCGGGGTCCGCGCGTCGTAGTGCTGGTACAGGATGTCGAGCGACACGTCCGACCGCTCCGAAATCGTCTCCGGCGAGACCTCGCGGTTGAGGTAGGCCGTGATGTGTCCTCGACGAACGGCGTGGGGCGACCGCGACGACGGACACCGACTCGGATAGCCGTCTGACCCGACCGCGTCGCACGTCGCTCGCTCGCGGTCGTGCGGACAGTCGCCGTACTCGCAGGGGCGCGTGAGCTTCCCGACCCACTTGTAGATGGTATCGCCGGTCGGACGCCCGTACTTCGACGTTATCAGCGGGCGGCGGCCGTGGTCGTCGACGACATCGTGCCGGTTCGTCGCGGCGTACTCGTCGACGACCTCGAACCACTCGGGACCGAGGTAGACCCACCGCTCGCCCTTCGTGCCGTTCTTCAGAGCGGTATCGGTCTCCGGCCGGTGGACCAACTCGACGGCGTGGTCGTCGGCGTGCAGGTCGCCGACATCGAGCGCCCGAAGCGCACCCCGGCGCATCCCGGTCCGCCAGAGCAACGCCATGATGACGTGCTCGCGGCTCGCGTACTGGTAGCGGTCGAGGTAGTCGAGAATCGATTCGGCGCGGTCCGCCGACAAGTGGATGTCGCGCGACTCGGCTCCGTCGGGAAGCTCCGGCGCGTGAACGCGCTCGCGAAGACCGTCCTCGACGCCCTCGATGTCGGCCCAGAAACCGAGCGCCGCCCGTACGGTGCTCAGTTGCTTCTGGAGCGTGATGGGCGCGATGTCGCCTCGACGCCACGCGACGAAGTCGGCGAGGTCGCGGCCGGACAGGTCGTTCAGGTTCTCGATGCCGACCTCCTCGCACCAGTCGAGGAAGTGGTTCAGCCGAGTGCGCGAGTTCTGCAGGGTCGACGCGCGGACGCTCGGTTCGCGGTGACGCAGGAAGCGCGTGACGCCCTCCTCGGGGGAGAGCGGTTCGAGGTCGGTCACGCTCCACCCCGCTTGTCGAGCTTGCGCCGAGCGCGGTACAGGAGCGTCCGCACAGTCGACGGGTCACGTCCGGTCCGGCGTGCGAACTCGGTCGGCGTCTCGTCGCCCTCGTCGACGGCGAGATAGGCGTCAGTCTCCGCGGGCGAGAGTCCGGCGGTGAACGTCCCGAGGTTCGTCTGGGCGCTCATGGCTTCCTCCAGCCGCCGAACACACGTTCGCCGCAGTACTCGTGAACGACGTAGTCGGTGACTCCCGCGACTCGCGCGAACTCGTCTAAGTGGTTGACCTCGACGCTCATGTGGGGGTCGTCAGCGTACACGCGCCGCCCGCAGACTGCGCAGGAAACGACGGTCACGCGCTGGCACCTCCGAGTTCCGTCTGGGCGTCGTCGTGTCGACGGCGACCGTCCGGCTGGATGGTTCGGATGTCGTCGGCCCACTCGCGCAGTCGCTCGCGGGCACCGTTCACCTTCTCGTCGAGTTCTTCGAGCGAGTCGGCCGAGACCTCGACCTGCATCTTCTCTTTGTCCTGCGACCCGGTGCCGCGGGTGACGACGAGCTTCACGTCGAACGAATCGTCACTCACGCTCAGAACACCTCGACGCAGTACGCAACGCTGGACTTACGTGCCGCGCGCGACTGCTCCGAACCGGGGACCGCAGAGTAGCTGGCAGGCTCTTTGGCTGGTCCCCTCATGCTTCTGCGGGCGGTTCGTCGGTCAGTTGGACTTCGGGCGTCTCGAACGGCGAGTCCGGCGCTTGGTTGATGAGGTGACGGACGTACGCCGACCGCGACATCCCGTGTTCACGGGCTCTATCGTTCAGTTTCTCGACCGTCTCTGGTGGGACAGCGACAGTCATGTTGACTGATAGTGCCATTGCACTCACAGCTACATGAGTGATTCACTTATTCTTTTGCATCAACTGCATCAGAACATCAGCCGTGATGTAACTTATTAGTGCATCACCGAATTATTGATTCACATGGCGAGGACGACGCTCACATACGAAGACAATATTGACGATTGGATTAAGAACCGGCTCGTAGCTGGACAAAACAGGACTATCTGGCTGAGATATGCCGTTGAAACTACATACGCAGTCGACGGGATGCTCGACGAGCTTTTCGAGCCGTACCAGTACGACAAACGGCAGGAGTTAATTGAGGCGGCAGTCAGGAAAGAAGTCGACCGGCGAAGGCGTGAAATTGGTGACAGCTAACCCTACGATAACACTATGGACCACATAGAGATTACAGGCGTTCGTGGCGGACCACGAATAGAAGGGGCGGGAGATATTCCTGGTGAGTTCGGTATTGAGTATGAAACTGTCCCTGATCTCAAGGACAAGGATGCCCGAGAGATTGAAGAGGAAGACTTGGAAGACAGCGATCTGGACTGGGAACAATTCCGTCCAGTTGTCGATTTTTTTGAGTTAGTGAGTGGTAATGAACTAGTCGAAGGGGTACCGTGGTACTATGAAATAAGATTTGAATATTATGGTTCAGAGCCGACAGATTTGGTGTTCAAGAACATAGAACAGATTCAACACCTCAACGGGGGTTCGAAACTGAGTAGCAAAAGCCAGGAAGAAACGATCTCAAATGTTGAGCCTGGAAAAGAATATACACATCAATTTAACCGTCCCAGTCCGCCACTTGATGGAATATTGCAGTTTGAATTTCAAGTATCTGTAGAGGGTGGAGATAGTCTTGTAATCAAGGAACCAGATGGGAGTGAAACGAAAACATATGTTCCAATTTTCAGGGTGAATGAAAATGAATCTCTCCGCCAACTATACCAATTAGCGAAACAGGGTGACAAGGATGGTGAATAGTTCCAAGATACATGACGACGACTCGGTTGAAACAGCTCCGAGTAGCGTTACCCGTGTCGTTCAGGAACACGAGTTCCACTGGGAGAATCTTCCTCTCGATGTCCAAGAAAGAATTGTTCAAGACTCAATAACGAACATTTCAGAGAGAATCACAGCTGAAGAGGTCTTCCACGAATCGGTTCTCCCAACCGAATCAGAAGGCAGCGAGATAGAGTATTCTGCCTTAGCAGAGTCCCTCAGTAAGGATCAATTACAGGTAATCGGAGAAAATATACAGCCACACGACGTTGTATCGGGTACGGAGGAAGAAAACATGACTACTCAATCGTCACTATCCAAAGCGGTTGATGCTGCCCTATTGGAGCATCCAGCGGCGACTCTATACGCCATGTCTGTAGTGACGTTCATGTGTGCCTTCTATTTCCAAAGCATTCTCATTGCTCTCGCAGGCGCGGCAATGTTGATTCTGACTACTCTTCACTATGCAGATTAGCGTCTCTGATTCTCTTTCAGCAATCACAAGCACCGATAACGTCTGGATCGCAGCAATTGCTGCTGCTACGTTCATAATCGTAGCAATCCTGCTGATTCGGTCCCAATCACAGACTGTGAAACTCGTTTTTCAGCGGCTGAATACCATTCTAAAAGCGGTTACCATCCTTGGTTACGCCGCGTTAGCGTTCGGGTTCTCCGCAATTTGGGTTGATGGGCAAATGGCCTTCATCGTCGCTCTGATTGTCACAGCATTACTCTCGCAGAAGGGGCTCATCTTTCTACATTCCCAGATTGAAGATGCACGAGAGTAGGCTACGGAAACGTTACAACCACTCGATTTTGTCCATCCCACGCGCCTGTGCTTCGAGACTGTACGCGCCGAGGTAGTGTTCTCTGAACGTTTCCCAGTCCTCCCAACCACCCCACTCCATCACCAGACCAGGCTCGACCTCCGCGCCGACCAGTAGCGTCCCCCACGTCCGCCGGAGGTCGTGCGGACCGAGGAACGACCAACCAACATCCTCGGTCTCCTCGACCAGCTGGTCGCCAGCCTTGGTGACCCAGTTCCGTACGGTTCGAGTCGTCCGGTCGACGACTGGTGTATCGCTCGACTCGTCGCGGTAGTCGCCGACCGCCGCGATCGTCGCCGCGAGGTCGGTCGGGATGGGCGTCTCTCGGTACTTCGAACCCTTCCCCTCCCACACCCGGAGGAACTTCCCGACCTCCGTGTCGACTACGTCGTCGGGCGTGACTTCCACGACCTCCGCGACACGGAGCCCACATCGCGCACCGAGAGCGAACGCGACTCGCTGTTCAGTCCCGTCGGCGACGTCGAGGAGCGTATCGACCTCGCTCCGACTGAGCCACACTTTCTTCCCATCCTTGCTCTCGTAGTCCTGCATCTTCATTTCCGGTTACCTCACATCTCGGAAGAATAGCGCCAGTATCCTAGTCTTTTCCCCGTGTCGAGGACTGAAATCGAGCCGATTCTTTCCGACTCTCAGGTCTTTTCGGAGAGCGAGCCTAATTCGTCAGAACAGTTTCGTCGTCGTACTGTTCCAGCCTGGGATAATTAGCAGCAGTATTAGCGTTCAGCCTCCACTGCTTACCCCCCTCGTGGTCCCTAATCAATACGAACTTGGCCGACATCAACTCCTGATTTGGAACGACACGAACGCTGTCCTCAGACGGTCCCAAGAAAACATGATAGAGAGGTCGGTCTGCTGATTCTGTGAGATTCCATGATCCCTGAAAATAGCCTTTTGGACCTCCAGATTCCTTGAACCACTTGCAGTAGTGAAGGTACGCTGTCTTCTGTCCTTCTTCAGTAGTGACTTTCCACATGGCTTTACTCACTTTCTCAATTCCCCTCACCGAAGGTGTTGAGAGAAGTTTCTCAATATACTCCTGATTACGCTCTGCAGACGTCGGTTTGTCAGACATCTGTAACTCAATTATATTGACACGGATATAACACTAACCTCGGAGTCCTGTTCCCACTTTCAGGTGTTTTCGGAGAGGGTGGTCAAAAATGCGTGTTCTTATTCTTCAGATGATTCACTATGTTCTGAGTTTTCTACGTTTTCACTTGCGGTGAGTGAACTAGTACTCGCAGTAGTTGTTTCAGCTTCATCTGTCACCTGAATCTGGAATACAAACAGAATTTCAGCAATAGAAATGCCAGAGATCGATATCCCAATCCAATAGGCACAGGATGAAGATAGGTAACCCCAATAATTCAAAGTGCTCACAAGCGCCCCAAAGAGGGTTAAAGAAACCAAAATAGACCGGGCATATTTTCGGAGAATGACCGCAACTTTACCTGTAAATCGGTGATAATCCACGGATATACCGGTCAACTCAATCTACCTGCTTATTGAGTAGGTATGGCCTCTTATTGAAATGTTTTCGGAGGAAGGGCACACCCGAGACCTCGTATTTTAGAAATCAGTTATCGTTCGAGTGAGTCTGTTCGTAGTAATAATTCAGCCGAGCCAAGGTAGTGATCCCTAACTCCCGAACTCTTGAGATCTCCCGCTCACTCAGCTCATCTTGTTCCTGAATCGCAATTTTGGTTAACTTGTTGACCTCTTGAAGCGCACGTATCCCATCGCGTGGAAAAAGAGTCTCTTTCCGAAGTGCTACGATTAGATCATCAAATGAAACATCATCCTGAGTAAAGTAATCTCCCACAATTTTTCGGAGAATGCGTTCTATCTCGTTTCTTAGTACAGGTAGTGAATCGAGTGGTGATATCCTAGACTGATAGACATATTGGTTAAACATACTTTCGGAGAGATAGTCAGTAATATCGGCATCCTCTGGAAAATCAAAGGCCTTTTCAACATTATATTTCGTGTTTTTAACACGTTTTCTGAATGTTATCCCCATATCTTTGACGTTGATGCTTTCGATAAGTGGTACAAACGGAACTAGAGCCAAAATACCGATTAAAGCGACCATCTGCCAATGAACATCAATTCTCTCTGGTATCAATAAGTCAAGGAGAACTATAACCAACACAAAGAAAAACACGATAGAAAGAGAGTATTCTCTCAACCTTCGGTCATTTGGAACTTTATTCAGAAACCAGTCACCAATTCGGCCCATGACTAAACATGGATATTCAGTAACATATAGTTGAGTTCCAAAGTCTGTCACAGAAACATCATGCGTACGCCTCCTGCGTCTCCGCGCGGTGCAGCACGTTCATCCGCTTGTCGAAGACGACGTACTGGTACGGCTCGGTCGGGAGGTCGTCGCGTGGAATCGAGAAGTACCGCAGAAAGCCGTCGTGGAACACGGCCCACTCACCGACCCACACCCAGAACTTGCATTGCTTGATGGGCGTGTAATCGAGGTCCGATGGGTCCTGCGTGGCGATAACGACCTTCAGCCCCTTGTCGCGGTCCTCGTGGAGCATCCGTTTCACCGGGTTGTCCGACTCGACCTCGCCGTCGGGAAGGACGTTCTGCGCCTCGTCGAAGATGACCTGCGTCGGGAAGCCCGTCGCCTCGTGGTACTCGTGGGCGACCGTCCGCGCCTGCCGCGCCGTTTCGAGCGGGGAGTCGGTCACCCAGTTGAGTCGCGTGGCGTCCGATGCGCGAGCTTCGCCGACCGACCGGACCGTCGCGGCGTCGTCGAGGTCGCGCCCGGTGATGCCGTCGGTGTTGGTGAAGTTGACCCAGATGCTCAGGCCGGGGAACTCGGCTTGCATCTCGCGCAGCAGGGTCGTCTTCCCACCGCCGGAGTCGCCGGTAACGACCGTGTGGTACGCCTGCATCGTCACGCACCTCCGACACCCGCGAGCGGCGCGAGGTCGTCGTCGAGGTCCTCGTCGTTCTGGCCGCTGTCGTTCTCGTCTCCGTTCCCGTCCTGCGCCGTCTCCGACGGGAGGTACTGGAGCCCGAGGAGAGTCGTTCCGACGGCTCCGTCGACCACGGGCGGCGTGCCGTCGCCACCACTCACGCGGATGAGCATCCGCAGGAGGTAGTGCGACCCTCGCGGGAGGTCCGGGTACTCTGACCGAAGCTGGCTGACCGCCGGACCCGTCGCGTCCGCGTCGAAGAGCGCCGCGAAGACTCCGCCCGAAGAGTCACCGTCGTTCTTCCCCGCGTCAGCCTCCGCACCCTCAGCGGCCGCGTGGTTCGCCGCACCGCCCACGTTCGGGACGCCGGCGTTGCGGACGAACGTGTCGCCCGGCGAGGGTGGTGACGGCGTCTCGCCGTCCTCAGGCATCGTACGCCTCCCCGCACTCGATGCAGACGCGGTCGTACTGGGTCAGGACCGCCGTGTTCTTCGCGGACGGGTTGCGAGCGCGCAGAACAGCGTCGGCGTCGACGTAGTCGTCCGACCCGCAGTCGGGGCACCCGTCGACTTCTTCGGTGTCCTTGCCACCGTCCGTGATGGGCTCAGGCGCGCCGTGGATGGGGTTTCCGCCGTCGGTCATCGCCTTCTGAGTGTCCGACACTTCGATGTCCCCCGATTCGGGCGGGTTCGACGGGTCAGTATCGGGGACTGAACCGCGCTCGCCGGCTGGCTCACCAGCGCCGTCGAGGGGCTGAATCATCGTGTCCCAGTCTCGAAGAGGGCACCCCGGCCGGTGATTGTGGATTCCCTGCGCCGCGTAGAACAGTCCGCAATGCTCGCATTGCTGGTCCGTGGGGTTCTGAGGCTCTTTCCTGCCGTTCATGCGATGAGTCCTCCGAGCATCGAGACGCCCGACTGAGTGGCGTGTACTGCACCGCTGAGTGCGCCACACTCGCCGAGGATGCCGATTCCGAACGCTCCTTTCACGAATGGTCTCGTCTCGTCCGAAGCCCGGAGATAGGCCACGAGCGTGCCGAGAACTAGTGTCGGGTAGCCAATCATACTGTGTCGAACAGTCAGGCGACCGTGAATGTAAAATAACGAGTGCTGTACGACGCTCAATAATTGAATTGTTGAGCGTATTCTACTACACTTCCAACTTTTTCACAATCGCCCGTTGTCGGAAATGGAATGACGAAAGTACCACTTGAACTACTCGGCATCGAGGTCGACACCGACGACCCCGGTGAATCCGCACAGAACCTCGGTCTCGGGGTTGTCGGCGTCGCCCTCACGATGGGCGTCGTCGGAGCAGGAGCGTATCTGTACAACACCGCACGGCAGAAGGCCGGCGTCACCGACGACGACGTGAACATCCCGGGGGTCTAGATGCCGGGAACACTCAGCTACAACGCGGACCTCGCCGAACTCGACGGCGACGTGCGACCCATCCGCGGCGACGACCTCGACCAAGACACGCTCAAGGCCGGCGCGGAGGTCACGGTCTACCGCGAAAAAGTCCCACAGGACAAGGACGAATGGTTCGGTGCGGGCGGGAAGGACCGCGCGAGTGCGGACGCCTCGCCCATGCACGCCGACGTGGTCGCCACCGGCAACGGCTCGGGCACCGCCGGCGACACCATCGGCGGCACGCTATACGCCGCCATCACCGACTCCGATGGGCGGGCCCTCTACACGCGCAAGCTCGGCGACCTGACGCTACTCTCCGAGTTCGCCAGCGAGCCACCCACCGAGCGCCCGCTGATGTACTCGCTCGCTCCGTACGCGACGGCGGGTCGATACATCGAGTTCCGCATCGACGCCGACAGCGCATCGGACGGCAAGGAAATCGACCCGGCTAACAGCGACGTGATGCTGTACCGGAGTTCGCTGTAGAGGTCCCACCATGGGAATTTTATCGAAGCTCACGACCGACGAGCGCCGCGAGACGCCGCACATCCAAGACGAGGTACCGGCCGACACCACCGACCACGAGGTCGCGTGGACTGCGCCCGCCGACTGCACCGTCGAGCAGCTGTCGCTGTGGGCAGTACCCAATTCCGAGGATGCACTCCGGCTCCGGCCGGTGATTCGGCGCGTCCGCGGTGACCCAGACAACCCCGAGTCCGCCGAGGACACCGATATCCCGAGCTACGGCGACGGAGAGAAGTTTATCACCGGTGAGCCTGACGGCGACCGCTACTACGTGAACGCAGAAATGAGAGAAGGAGACCAAATCGTCATCATCGCCGACAATTCGAACACCGACTACGGCTACCGATTCAGAGCGTTGCCGACTGTCGACTATCTCGGTGGGATTCGGCGTGTCATCGGGGGGGTGTTCTAGATGCCGGGAGGTGGACGGCCGTGGTCGAAGCCGATGAACCAAGTCAGCAACTCCTCGCGAGACATCAAGTACCTCCAACTCTCCCAAACTGCAGATTTGGAAGCGGGAGAACTCCAGACGACCGTGCTAAACGCTCCAGAGGGCAAAATCTGGAAGCTCATCGCGCTTTACCTCAAAGCAGATAGCCCCGCCGGAAGCAACAGCGGCAAGCATGCGTTCTTCGTGCAGCCCGACGGCCTCTACATCCCGGTTCTGGAGGGCAAATCAGAGCACATGGACCCGGTCGAGTTCAAGGGCAACGAGTGGAGCAAGACGAGTACCTATCAAATCCCACAGGACGACGAGACGAACGTCCTCAACGCCCTTCGGACCGACAGCTCACAGGGCATCCGCATCCAGTACTCGAACGCGACCGACGTGAGCCAGACCAACACTCGGACCATCAACGCGATTGTCGAGGAGGAGGACGTGAATGCCTGAAAATACCGAAATCATCAACGCTGAGACGGGAGAGGTAGAGAGCTTCGAAGTCATCCACGAGACGACTGGCGACGACGGTCATCGCGTACGCCAACTCGTCCGGTCTGGAGGGAGCAACTGATGGTCATCGCAGACCCCGACTCCGACGACCGCATCGACCCGGGCGGCTACATTGACGACCTCGATGACGACGACTCGCCCGGCGGGAACAGCACAGACGACGACAACACCATCGACACCGGCGACTACCTCGACGACGGTGGGACCGGCGGGTACGGAAGCATCGACCGCGATGACGATGACGACGACGATGACCTCGGCCTCGACCCCGGCAACTCTGAGAGCGGGATGCCGGGCGGAGGTGACCCGGCGAACGACGCCGTCTCCCCCGACCCGAACGAAAACAGCGACGGTGACGAGGTCACGGTCAACCCCGACGGCTCAGTGAGCATCGACGAGGACCGACTGAGCGGCGGATACGAGAGCGTCGAGGATGTCGTCGACGAGGTCCGCAACATCGTCGGCGGCGGGTCGAGTGAGACGCCGCAAGTCGGTGAAATCACCGCTCTGGAGGAGCAACTTCGCAACCTCCGCGAAAGTCTCACCGGGATGGGCGAGTCGACCGGCGACTCGTCGAGCGGCGGGCTTCTCGCGGTTGGCGCGGCTGGCATCGCGGTCGTCGTCGCCATCGGCGCGGCGGTTCTCGCGGGAGGTGACGACAAGTGAGCGGTCCGCTCGGACTCGAATGGGTCGATAACTCCGAGGAGTGGGACCCGTCCGACCCGGCCGTGCTTGCGACCGTCCGCGAGCACGGCGGCGACACCTTCGCCGACCGAATCCATCTCTTAGCAGATGGACGAATCCGGCAACAGGTCATGATGGACGGCGACCCGTTCGCGTCGACCTACTTCGACATCGACATCGACTCGTCGCTCGCCTCGACGAGCGAGAGCGACGACGGCGAGACCTCGGTCGGCGGTGGGTCGTCGCCGGGCGGCTCGTCGAGCCCGTCGACGGACACCGACGACTCGACTGAGAGCACGTCGGGCGTCGGCTGGCTCCTCGACGGCGATGGGTCACGAACGAACTTCATCGCGCTCGCGGCGGCCGCGGTCGTCGCCGGCGTCGGCATCCTCGCGGGGTGGTCCTGATGGTGGGCTTCTTCGACGGCATCGGCAACACCGTCGACGAGATAACCACCGACCAGGGCGACCCCGGCTGGGGGCCGGACGACACCGAGGCGGCGCTCGACGGGCTCGCGGGCTCGACCGACGAGTGGGTCTCGCGCAACCCCGTCACCGACGGCGCTATCGACCTCGTCTGGGAGGGTCACGAGGGCGACAGCATCGACGTGCTCGGCCCCGGTCTGTGGGGCTCCGACGGGTCGGTGACCGACGTGCTTGTCGACGTCGACGGCGAGAGTCACGCCGGCGAGACGACGACGACGCTCTTCCTCTGGGGCGGGCTCGCGCTCGTCGTCCTCTATCTCGTCCGCCCGCTGCTGACGGTCGCCGCCGACATCGTCGCCGGAGTGGTCGACGATGAGTGAGCTAACCGACCTCCTGCTCCAGACGACCGACCCGGTGACGGCACTGCTCCTCATCGGACTCGGCGCGCTGATGCTCTGGATTCACCGCGACCTGCACGGCGACCTCGTCGTGATGCGCGGCCGCGTGCGGCGCGTCGAGGACTGGGTCGTCGCTACCGACGGCGGCGTCGACCAGGAGGACGATGATGGTTGCTGACCTCGGCTGGCTCTCAACGAGCGTCGACGTGCCGCTGTGGGGCCTGTTCGTCCTCGGCGGCTACCAGCGGGTCACTCGACTGCTAAAAGGACCGGCCGGAGAGACGGCCCGTGAGTCCGGCGACAAGGGCACCAAAAAATGAGCTACGGAACCATTCGACAGCGGAGAAGAACAGGACCTCGCAACGCTCCTCGCCAACGAGGACTCGCAACTCGGCGAATTCAAGGACAAATCGGTACGTGCTAGGGTGCTACTTGGAAATGCAAACCACATAAAAACCGAACCTTGTCCGTCACCTCTTGATTAGTAGTGTTTGGAGCTCAAATTCAGATCAAACCGAACATTCGCAACCCGGAAAGGGAACTAACGACCCAAGGGACATTTTCCTTGAGCCAGGTGTATGAGTCCTGAATTTTTGACTCATGATCTTCCGGTCCAACCTCCGCCAACATCAGGAGCTTGCTCAGATGTTCTACCGTCTCTAATCTCTTCGTAACTGATGTATCTGATATACACGCGTTCAGCTCCCCGATATCGACGCCGGATATATTACCACTACCAGTCGCTTCCATGTCTACCGCCTTCATGTTCTCTCCCTTCACCCCAGCAATCGTCACGTTCGAAATATCGCCGCCTTCCCCTTGCACTCCCTCTGTGGTCATAGATATGACTGCAGGAGGTTGTTGAATAGCGTCAATCACTTTTCGAATCAACTCGGCATCCTCTTGAAATCCCATGTGCAGAAATGAATTCGAATCAACATAAGTGTGAGTAGGGGATGGGACCGTGCTCATAGTATAGTGTATCGCTGGGTTGGAGGTCGCGAAGATAGGGAACCAACCCGGTAGTTATGGGCCCCACATTCAGCACTCCTGTGCGTCTAAATAAAATAGAACTACTTAGCGCCCGTTTCAGCATTTTACCGCCGGAAAAATAGACGGACAGCGACTCTTCTTAGCTACTCGTACTCTTCTTCGTCGGGGTGCCCCGAGTCGCACTCGCGTTGGCTTCCTCGGGCTGGTAGACGATGATGTCGCCCCACTTCGGTGCGATGTATCCCTCTTGTTCGAGCGGCTTCAGGACGCGACGACGGACGGCGTCTTTCGGGATACCCGCTCGCTCGGCGACCTTCGAGATAGCGGTCCCAACGTCGAGGCGACGACCGCTCGGGTCGTAGGCCTCGGCGGTCCGCCGGAGCGCCATGTAGCCGTCTCGAAGCGCCTCGTCGTCTGGGAGGTTGTCGTCGTCGGGCTCGTCGCGCACGGTTCGCGCGACCTCTTCCATGTGCGTCCGCAGGTCGTCGCTTATCGACCCGTCGAGGGCGCTGGTGTAGTCGTCCTTCAGGTTCTCGTCGACGCGGACGGTCACCGTCGTGCTCTCGGTCCGCTCGGTCTTCATCCGGCTCATAGCGCACCTCTGTACTGCATCGTATCACACCCGTAATACGCAGACGGGGCGGGGATACGGAGTATGGCAGTACGCCCCCCCGTGGTCGTACGAGGAGGCCTATTCGCGCGGGGGTGTGCGCGCCCGCGTGAGCGCCGGGGCTGGTCGACTCGTGGTGCTGGTGCTCGGGAGTAGGTGGTGCAGGTCATAGCTGGTCCTCCGGGCGGCCGAAGACGCGCCCGTCGTGTCCGGTGGTCGGTGCCTCGACGATGTCACCACCGTCGGCGACAAGGTCGGGCTCGGGTTCGGTTGCGTTCGGTGCGACGTGCTCGGCGGTATCGTGGGCGGTGATGGGGTCGTCGGTGACATCGCGCCCGGCGGCGTCTCCGAAGTGGTTGTGTGACCACTCGGCTTTCCGCAGGACGCACAGGTGGGCGCACGGCGAGTCCTCGTCGTCGCGGAACTCGAAGCCCTTGCAGTCGCACCCGCCGACACGAGCACCGCGCTCCTTGCCGTACTCGACGGCGTGCGTCTCGCCACCCGGCAGGGTAACGAGATAGGTCGTCGGACCGGTGCGCTCGACCAGCGCGGCGACAGGGTCGCCTCGCTCCCACGAGGTCGTCGCCTCGTCACGCTCGCGTTTGAAGTCGAGATACTGCACTACGCTCCACCCCCGTTGCACTCGGGACAGGTACGACGAGGGAGTCCGCCGCGACTCGTCGTCGTCGCGAGACGGGACCCACAGGACGGACAGAACCGTCTCATCGCTGACCCCCGAAATCACTCGATTTATCGACGGACAGCGGAGACCCGACTAACCGAGTCTCGTGAACTCTCGATAGGCGGGGTCTTTCTTCCGACTTCCCGAACGCGAGAAATGGAGCTACGAAAGCTGTCGCTCCGGTTTTTGGAACCTTCGAAAGCGAGTTAAAATTTGATGGACTCGCGGGGATTTGAACCCCGGGCCTCTTCCTTGCGAAGGAAGCGATCTGCCACTGATCTACGAGCCCTCATTCCCACGGAGTCGTGGGATACACTTATACCCTATGTTTTGTCCGCAGTCGGGCATGCGATAGCATCCCGTTCCGTCGGGCGATTCTGCGGGCGTCTGCTCGCGCGTCGAACGGAAGTGAGATGACACGCGCCTTAGCGCTGAAAGTCAGCTCGGAGGCAGAGTCCTCCGGACGCGCGCCTCGACAACCGCGAGTGTGACGGGCGGGCCGTCACGAACGGGCGGCCCGGGAGAGCCCGGACAGCGCCGTCGTTAGTCTTCGAGGACGATCTCGATGCTGACGTCGTTCGGAACCTGAACGCGCATCAGCTGGCGCAGAGCGCGTTCGTCAGCGTCGAGGTCGATGAGACGCTTGTGGACGCGCATCTCCCAGTGCTCCCACGTCGCCGTCCCCTCGCCGTCAGGCGATTTGCGGGCGGGGACTTCGAGCGTTTTCGTGGGCAGCGGGATCGGCCCGCTGAGGTTGACGCCCGTCTTGTTCGCGATCTCGCGGACGTCGTCGCAGATATCGTCGAGGTCTTCCGGACTCGTGCCGGCGAGCCGAACGCGTGCCTGTTGCATCGTTATCGCTCGTTGACTTCGAGCACTTTGCCGGCCGCGATGGTCTGACCCATGTCACGGACAGCGAAGCTGCCGAGCTCCGGAATCTCGGAGGACGGCTCGATGCTGAGCGGCTTCTGCGGACGGACGGTCACGATGGCAGCGTCGCCGGACTTGATGAAGTCCGGGTTCTCCTCAGCGACCTCACCCGACGCGGGGTCGAGCTTCTGGTCGATGGACTCGATGGTACACGCGACCTGCGCCGTGTGGGCGTGGAAGACCGGCGTGTAGCCAGCGGTGATGACCGAGGGGTGCTGCATGACGACGACCTGCGCCTTGAACGTCTCGGCGACCTTCGGCGGGTCGTCGGCCGGGCCACAGACGTCGCCGCGGCGGATGTCGTCCTTGCCGACGCCACGAACGTTGAAACCAACGTTGTCGCCAGGTCCGGCCTGGTCGACTTCCTCGTGGTGCATCTCGACGGTCTTGACCTCGCCGCCGACGTCAGAGGGCTGGAAGCTCACGTTGTCGCCGGGGTTGAGGGTACCCGTCTCGATACGGCCGACCGGGACCGTACCGATGCCGGAGATGGTGTAGACGTCCTGGATGGGCAGGCGCAGCGGCGCGTCCGTCGGCGGCTGCGGTGCCGGCAGGTTGTTGAGTGCTTCGAGGAGGATGTCGCCGTCGTACCACGACGTGTTGTCGGAGCGCTCGGCGATGTTGTCGCCCTCGAAGGCCGAAATCGGGACGTAGGTCGCGTCGTCGGAGTTGAAGCGGACCTGCTTGAGGAGCTTGTTGACCTGCTCCTTGACGTCCTTGTACTTGTCTTCGCTGTAATCGACGACGTCCATCTTGTTGACCGCGATGATGAGTTCGCCGATGCCCAGCGTGCGGGCGAGGAAGACGTGCTCGCGGGTCTGCGGCGCGACACCGTCGTCGGCGGCGACGACGAGTACCGCGTTGTCAGCCTGCGAAGCACCGGTGATCATGTTCTTGACGAAGTCGCGGTGGCCAGGACAGTCGACGATGGTGAAGTAGAACTCGTCCGTGTCGAACTCCTGGTGGGCGATGTCGATGGTGACACCGCGCTCGCGCTCTTCGGCGAGGTTGTCCATGACGTAGGCGAATTCGAATCCGCCCTTGCCCTTCTCCTCGGCTTCCTCTCGGTGCTGCTCGATGACGTGCTCCGGGACGGAGCCGGTCTCGAACAGGAGTCGGCCGACGAGCGTACTCTTACCGTGGTCGACGTGGCCGATAATGGCCAGGTTCTGGTGGGGTTTGTCGCTCATTGGTGTGGTCACGCGCTAAGGCGCTCTGTGGGGAATGTTTTTGCTGAAACCCCTAAAACGATTTCGATACGCGCTACGGGCCGTCTAACCGCCGTACTGCGATTTGCGGAACCATACCACGGTCGTAGGGGCAGGGAGTTTAGCTGAAGTCGACAGTCGAAGAAAACGAGAGGTACGAGCCCTCTGTACGCCTATTCGAGCCGAGAAACGTCGGACAAGACGGCCGTCGCCGTCTCGGGACCGCCCGCTCCGCGGCCGCTGATGTTCAGCTGCCCCGCGTGTTTGGTCTCCAACTGGACGATGTTCTGCGTGCCCGTGACCGACAGCGCGGAGCCCTGCGGAATCAGCCGCGGAGCCACGCGAACCCCGTCGGCGGTCGCCTCACCGATGAGTCTGACCGTCCGGCCGTCCTCGGCGGCGAGGTCGAGCGCCGTCCCCGGGACGTTGCGGATTCCCTCGACTGCGGCGTCGTCGAGCGCGTACTCCGTCTCGCCGTCGGAGAGGACGTTCGCGAGGATGACGAACTTCAGCGCGGCGTCGATGCCGTCGACGTCGAAGGTCGGGTCGGCCTCCGCGACGCCGAGGTCCTGCGCCTCCGCGAGGACGTGCTCGTAATCGAGTCCCTCGGCGGCCATCCGCGAGAGGATGAAGTTCGCCGTCCCGTTCAGCACGCCGCGCGCGGCGGTCACGTGCGGCGCGCCGAGGTCCGAGATAGTCGAGAGGATGGGAATCGCGCCGCCGACGGCCGCCTCGAACTGCACCGTCCCTCCGCTTTCGGCTTCGAGCGCGCGCAGGTCGGCGTACCGTTCCGCGACCGGGCCTTTGTTCGCGAGCACCACGTGGCGGTCGTCGGCCAGCGCCCGCTCGACGTGCGAGAAGCCGGGTTCGGCGTCGCCGAGCGTCGTCGGCGTCGCCTCCACTAACACGTCGTAGTCGGCGTCGAACACCGCTCCGGGGTCCGCCCCGCCGACCACGCCCTCGCGTTCCTTGCGGTCGTGGACCGCGCTCGGGTCGAGACCGTCCGGGTCGACCACGGAGGACGACGAGTCCGCGAAGGCGACGACCTCGTGCCCGTAGTCGCCCGCGAGGTCGAGCACCGAGCCGCCGACCGCGCCCGCGCCGAGCACGGCGAGTCTGAGGCTCATTGGGACCCCTCCGCGAGCGGTTCGACGACGTGTAGCTCCTTCTCGGCGGCGATGTCACGGACGACCCCGAGCGTCTCGTCGACGCGCCCGGAGCGGACCGCGAGTCGGAGCCGGGCGCTCGACGCCTCGTCGGTCCCCTCGCGGGCGGACAGCGACAGGTCCTGAAGCGTCGCGTCCGCCGAGGACTCGATTCGGTGGAGCGTGTCCGAGAGGTCGGAGTCGACGATGTCGCCGACGAGGATAACCATCACCTCTTCGCCGAAGTGCTCCGCGCCGGCGCGGATGACGTTGACGCCAGCGTCGCGGAGCGCCTCGACGATACGCGCGAAGCGGTCGGGCGGGCATTCGAGGTCGACCTCCACGGGGATGTGTCCGCGCGGCGTCAGGCTCCCGCGCTCGTGGAAGATGGAAAGCAGATTCCCGCCGTTGTCGGAGATGGGCTTGAGCGCGGCCAAAAGCTGTCCGGGCTCGTCGACGAGTTCGAGCCGAATCGTGTGCGGTTTCGGCATCTCGCCGCTTCCGTCGGCCTCGGCGTCGCTCTCGCCGTCGAGGTCCTGTGCGCTCATCGCCCCACCTCCGTGGGCCGTCCCGACGCTGTTGTCCGCGACGCGCGGTTCGGTCGTGGTTTCGCGTCGTCGCGCCAGGAGTCGAGAGACGTACCCTTACGCATATCTACCCGTGATTCGGCCACGCGGTATAAGCCTTCGCAGCCGACACGGTTTGCCGACGCCGGGAGCGTGCTGGCATGTGTCACAGACGGCCGCCGAGAAGCGAAGCGAACGGTAGATGCGGCGCGGATGGGGCCGACGGACCGGGGCTATCGCTGCCCGGGTGAAAAAACGAAAGAAAGCGCGAAGGGTCGCGCTTAGATGTAGTCGATAGCCTGCGAGAGCTCGAGCTTCATGCCCTTGCGCTCGCGGATCTCCATAATCTTCTCGCGCTGGAGGTTGTCCGAGAGCACGCGGAAGCCGGCGTTCTCCGTGTTCCAGGAGGCGCGACCTTCCGTCGCGGAGCGCACGTCAGACGAGAAGCCGATCATCTCTTCGACGGGTGCGATGCCCTCGATGACCATGAGGTCACCCTCCTGGTACATGTCGTCGACGCGGCCGCGGCGACCCTGAATCTCGCCGGAGGCCGAGCCCATGTACTCGGACGGAACGTCGATGCGGACGTTCTGGATGGGTTCGAGGAGCTTCACCTGGCCCGCGATGAGCGCGCGGTGGACCGCGTCGCGCGTCGCAGGGATAACCTGGGCGGGACCGCGGTGGATGGTGTCCTCGTGGAGCCGCGCGTCGTGGAGTCGCAGGAGCGTCCCCTGAACGGGTTCCGCGGCGAGCGGACCGTCGTCGAGCGCCTCTTCGAGACCCTCGATGACGAGTTCCATCGTCTCGTTGAGGTGCTGGATACCCTTCGTGTCGTCGATGAGGATGTTCGTCCCGTGGATGTGTTCGACGTTCTGGGACGTGTCCTTGTCCATGCCGGCTTCCTGCAGCGCCTCGCGGCGCTCCAGTTCGGGCATGTCCATCGAAATCTCACCGAGCTTGATGGAGTCGACGATGTCCTGCGAGAGGGGCTCCGCCGTGATGTAGAACTTGTTGTGGCGGTTCGGGGAGACACCTTCGACCTCGTGGGACTCGCCCTGGACCTGCTCGCGGTAGACGACAATCGGCTCACCGGTGCGGACCGGGATGCCCTGGTTGTCGCGGATACGCTGGGTGATGACTTCGAGGTGGAGCTCGCCCTGACCGGAGATGAGGTGCTCGCCCGTGTCCTCGTTAATCTCGATGCGGATGGTCGGGTCCTCCTTTGCGACCTGCTGGAGCGTCTGGATGAGCTTCGGCAGGTCGTCCATGCGCTCTGCCTCGACGGACTTCGTGATGACAGGCTCGGAGATGTGCTCGATGGACTCGAACGGCGTCATCTCGACGGACGAGACGGTGGAACCCGCGATGGCGTCACGGAGCCCCGTGACGGCCGCGATGTTCCCCGCGGGAACGCCGCGGTCGAGTTCCTCGCGCTCGCCGCCCATGAACACACCGACGGACTGGACGCGGTTCTTGCCCGCGGTCCCGGAGACGTAGAGCTCCTGGCCCTTGCGGATGGTCCCGGAGAACAGGCGACCCGTGGCGATTTCGCCCGCGTGGGGGTCCATCGAGATGTCGGTCGCCATGAAGACGACTTCGCCGTCGTCGTCGACTTCGCGCATCTGGCGCGCGAGGTCGGACTCGGAGTCACCGCGCCAGACCGTCGGGATACGACGGGGCTGGGCGTCGAGCGGGTTGGGGAAGTGCTCCGCGACCATGTCGAGGACGACGTCCGAAAGCGGCGTGCGCTCGTGGAGTTCCTGGCGGTCGCCGCCGCGTTCGAGTTCCATGATGTCGCCGAAGGAGATGCCGGTCTCCTCCATCGACGGCATGGAGACGCCCCACTTGTAGAGGGCGGACCCGAAGGCGACGGTGCCGTCTTCGACGGAGACCGTCCAGTCGTAGTCCTTCTCCTCGGTCATCCCGCGGATAAGCTCGTTGACGTCGGAGATGACGTCGACGAGGCGCTTCTGCATCTCCTCGGGACCTTCCTGCAGTTCGTTGATGAGGCGGTCGACCTTGTTGATGAAAAGCGCCGGCTTGACGCCCTCGCGGAGCGCCTGACGCAGGACCGTCTCGGTCTGCGGCATGGCTCCCTCGACGGCGTCGACGACGACGAGCGCGCCGTCGACGGCGCGCATCGCGCGGGTCACGTCGCCACCGAAGTCGACGTGGCCCGGCGTGTCGATGAGGTTGATGAGGTGGTTCTCGCCTTCCCATTCGTGGGTCATCGAGACGTTTGCGGCGTCGATGGTGATGCCGCGTTCCTGTTCGTCTTCCTTCGTGTCCATCGCGAGCTGCTGGCCGGCAGTCTCGTCGGAGATCATGCCCGCACCTGCGAGGAGGTTGTCGGAGAGGGTCGTCTTACCGTGGTCGACGTGAGCGGCGATGGCGATGTTCCGGATCTGCTCCGGCTTGTCCATCAGTTTCTCACATTCCTGGACGATCTTCTTTCGTCGGCCCATTATACAGGGGTCTACCGGCAGGAGGGTCAAAAGAGTAGTGTTTTTTCCGAGCGGATTTCCCATTTTCAGCCGCCCTACCGCCGGGGTATGAGCATTTTTGTCACGATAGGCGCGACTGTCCGCCGGACGCGAATCTCGTCGCCGCGCTCGGCGCAAGAGTCATGTTGGTTGATAACATTCCTCAACTTGAATGGACCTCCGAGTCGTCGGGGGCGCACCGGCAGACCCGTTCTTGAGCGCCGCCGACCTGTTCGAAACCGAGTTCGAGCTTTCGTACCCCGTGTTCGTGCGCGTGCGGGACGACCCAGACTCCCGAACGTGGGCCGGCCACTATCAGGACCGTCACGTCCTCAACATCTCCCGACAGGCCGCCACCAGCGCGATGGCCCGCGAGCTCGCGCTCCACGAGCTCTCGCACATGGCCCGAAACGAGGAAGGCCACGTCTCGCACTACCAGTCGACGCGCGAGGCGGTCTTTCTCGCGCTCGCGGGCCGGACCGTCGAGCGCCGAAAGCTCGCGCACTGCTATCAGATTGCCAACCACTGCAAGGACATCTACGCCGACGACCTGACGCTGTCTGTCGCGCCCGCGGACAAACTCGTGCAGTTCCTCGAATCGCAATTGGCCGCGGCGCTCGCCGACCGGCCGCAGGCGTCCGGGCGGCCGGGCTCTCGGCTCGTCACCGCCGGGTCGGACCCCGAAATCACGGCCGTGAACGCCGCGTTTGCGCTCGCGCTCGTGGAGCGACACGACCTCGTCGGGTCGGACCACCGGCTGTACGACCTCGCGCACGCCGCGGCCGACGACGCGCCGTCGGTGTCGCTCGACACGTTCAAAGAGCGGTTCCGAACGCTCGCCGCCGACCCCTCGAAAAGCGAGTACCGCCGGACGCTCGTCGACGTGGTGAAACGCTACGTCGTCAACCCCGGAGTGGCCGCCGACTGAGCGCCGCGCACCGACCGCGAGCGGACGGGCGAACGGTCCGCGAGCGTGGCGTGCCGGCGTACGGCGTCGCCACTCGGCGCAGTGAAAAACGAAAGAGAGTGGAGAGATTACCGGGCGGCTTCGGCGACGCGCTCTTTCTCCTCTTTCTGGGAGATAGCGTACGTCTGGACGTCGTAGTCGGCCGCGCCGATGAGCTGCTGTGCGAGCGCCTCGGCGGCGGTGGTCGTCGTCTTGTAGGAGCCGCTGAGCGTGCCCTGCGCGATGAACTTCAGCGCCTCGTCGACGCGGCGCTGCGGGGCGACGTCGACGGCCTGCGGGACCGAGATGCCGCCGTACTTGAGGCGGACGGTCTCCTCGCGGGGACCGGCGTTCTCGACCGCGCGGATGAGCACCTGCACGGGGTTCTCCTCGGTGCGCTCGTTGACGATTTCGAACGCGTCCTTGACGATTTTGCTCGTCTTCTGCTTGTGTCCCGTGTTGTCCTCGGTCTGCATCAGGCGGTTGATGAGCCGCTCGACGATGCTGATTTCGGACTTCTGGAACTGCTTCGAGGCGTGACGACCCATCGTGTGGGCGATGGGCGTCGCCTTGATGTACCGGCTCATGCTGGGGTCGGTGTACTCCATCTCGGAGACGTCCCAGACGCCGAACAGAAGCGCGTTCTCCTTCGCTTCCTCGCTGCTCGCCGGGGACTCGGGTTCGGGTGCGTCGCTTTCCGACATGGTTAGCGCACCGGCTTTTCGGCGTTCCCGCGGACGAGTTCGATCATCGAGACGCCGTTGACCTTCTCGACCTTGTAGTTGACACCCGAAAGGTCACCCATCGCGCGACCCTTCGCGCCACCGATACCGGCGATGGTAACTTCGTCGTGCTCGTCGATGAACGAAATCGCGCCGTCACCGGGACAGAAGGCGGTGACCTGCTTTCCGTTCTTGATGAGCTGAACACGGACACATTTCCGAATCGCCGAGTTCGGCTGCTTTGCTTCGATACCGACCTTCTCGAGGACGATGCCGCGACCCTGCGGGGCACCCTCGAGCGGGTCGGACTTCTTGCCGAGACCGCGCTCACGGCGCGCGTACTCAGAGTCGGACCAGCGGCGCTTCTGCCGGTCCTGCTTGAGCTTGCGCGCGGCGTATTTGCCGTTCGCCATAGTGAACAACAGTTCCGGATGGAGCTACTTAAGCCTCCCTTTTCGAATCCGACGAGACGGCTTCAGGAGCGATTAGCGACCCCTAAGGAGGCATCTGAGGTCGTTTCGTAGATTCGAACGACGGCGCCTCCGCGTCGAAGAGGGACTAAACCGCCCGGAGATGGTGTCGTTTCACCCACGCATGCGAACGACCGCCACACCGGGGGGTTTCCGGTCTCGCGGGCGGCTCACTCGCCGTCGCGCCCCCCGACGAGGTCCACGTCGAGGCGGCCGCTGACTTCGCGGCCCGACGCCGGCCCGAGCGTCAGCCCCTCCTCGTCGAACCGTCGCTTGACGCGCCGTCGGTACTGCGAGCGAACATCGACGAGATTTGCGTCCATCGGCGAGCCGACCCAGAACTCCGTCTGGAGCCCGACCGAACTCCCGGCGAACTCGACGATGCGCGCGGTCGGCTCCGGGTCGTCCAGCACGCGGTCGTCCTCCCGCGCCGTCTCGACGAGTTCGCGGAGCGCCAGTTCCGCGTCGTCGGCGTACGCGATATCGACGCGTTCGGTGAGTCGGTAGCGCTCTCGGCCGTACGGGCGGGTGAGGGCGTTCGTCGTCAGCTCCGTGTTCGGCACGGAGATGGTCTCGTTGTTCACCGTCCGCACGCGCGTGACCCGGAAGTCGACCGCCTCGACGACGCCCTCGCCGCCCGGCCACGATATCCAGTCGCCGACGTTGAAGTCCGGGTCGGCAACGAGAAAGAGCCCGCTGATGAGCGCGCCGATGACCTCCTGTCCGGCGACGCCGACGACGAGCGTCAGCGCCGCGACGATGAGCGCGGTGTCGGTCAGCACCGAGGCGTAGCCCGCGCCGACGACGCCCGCAAGCGTCGCGAGCGCGATGACGACGGCGTGCGCGTAGGTCTCCGTCGCCGACTGCAACGTCGGGTTGTTCCGGTTCCGGGCGCTGACGAGTCGCGTCACGCCGGGGACCAACAGCAGCCGGCCGACGAGATAGACCACGACCGCCGCGGCGGCGAACCCCGCGGTCGCGCTCGCGAGCTCCTCGTAGTCCGCAAACTGCGTCGGGTCGAGTTGCCCGGCGGCGACCCCGACCGACGGTCGTATCGACGACATGCGTAGCTCGCCGTTCGGTGGGGACAAAAACGTGTGGTCGAGTCGGCCGCCGCGTTACGTCAACTGGATGTCGTCGATGTCGTAGTGGCGACGCGCCAACTCGCGGGCGGTGTCGATGGTCTTCCCGCTCGCGCCGATGGCGACGCCGCGGTCGGCTTCGGCGACCTCGACGTACGCGACGGTGTCGTTCTGCCGCGAGAGCGTTACGTGTCGGACGGCCGCCGGCGCGAGCGCGCTCGCGACGAACGCCTCGGGCGTGTCGGCGTCCTCGACCAGTTCGACCGTCCGGCCGAGTTGGCGTTCGACCGACTGGACGGTCCGCCCGCCCGGACCGATGGCCGTCACCATGTCGCCCGCGGCGACGAGGAAGACGACCCGGTCGTCGAAGACGAGACAGTCGTGGGCGGTCGCCTCCGTCTCCTCCTCGAAGAGGGCGATGAAGCGCCGGGCCGTATCCGACAGCGTAACTTTCATCGTCAGTCGTCGGACGGTTCGGGTGCCGCGTTGGCGTCCGCGTCCTCGACGTCGAGCGAACCCATGCGGAGGTCCACGTCGCCGGTGCCGATAGCGATCGGCTTGCCGACGATGACGTTCTCGATGACGCCGTCGAGGTCGTCTTCCTCGCCGTGGATGGCGGCGTCGAGCAGGTGGTTGACCGTGACCTCGAACGCGGCGCGGGCGAGGACGGAGTCCTTCGACCCGGAGATACCGTGACGGCCGATGGACTCGATGGTCCCGTCGTTCGTCATGATGTCCGCGACGAGCATCAGGTGGCGGATGTTCACGTCGTCGAGACCCTGCTCGCGCAGCGTGTTCATCGTCTCGTCGATGATGGCCTCGCGGGCGGCCTCGATGCCGAGCTGCTTGTGCACCTCGTGGATGTTGTTCGAGGTGGTCCGGGAAGCGTCGACGCCCTCGATGGCGAGCGCGTCGCCGAACGCCGAGCCCTCGGTGTAGAGGACGAACTCCTCTTCGTCGGTGTCCTCGTTGTTCTCCTTCCGGATGACGACGCGGGAGACCTCCTCGATGCCCTTGAACACGATGTCGCGCAGCTCCTCGACGAGTTGGAGGAGCCGGCGGTAGCTCGGGCTCTCGGGGCCGAACTCGATGAGCGTCCCCTCGCGGCGGGTCTTGATGCCGAGCGCGTCCTCGATGGTTTCGGCAATCTCGCTCGCGACGACGCCCTCGTCGTCGTACGTCGGCCAGCGTTCGAGGAGCGTCTCGTCGTTGAGGTTGACTTGCACGACCATGTCGGCGACGTTCGTCGAGATATCGCCGAGCGCCAGAATCTTCGTGGACTCGATGTTCCAGACGACCTGGTGGGCGAGTTCGCGGTTGTTCGCGTACTCGTCTTCGAGGTACACCGTCATCATCGGCGTGTCGGGGGTCTTCCGCGCGTCCACCAGCTCGATGAGCCGCGGCAGCCCCTGCGTGACGTCGATTTCGGCGACGCCCGCGTAGTGGAACGTGTTCATCGTCATCTGCGTCCCCGGCTCACCGATGGACTGCGCCGACACCGTCCCGACGGGGTCGAGCGGGTCGACGCGGGTGTCGAGGTAGCGCGCCTCGACGGCCTGCGCGATTTCGCCGGCCTGGTCGAGGGTGACGCCCTCGCGCTCTTCGATGGTCTGGTAGATGCGGTCCTTCAGGCGTCGAGACAGCTCTTTGGACTCGACGACGTCGACGATGGCGTCGTCGACGAACTCGTAGTCGGCGGTTGCGTCGGTATCAGTCATCGGATTCGACCCCCGCACGGGCGTCGACACGCGGTTCGGCGTGCTCGGAGAGGTTGGTCGGCGGTGCGCGCTCGCCGAGGAAGCGTTCCTTCTCCTCGTCGGAGCTGAACTCCGAGGTGAGGATGCGGTCGGCGATGTTCTCGACGTCGATAGGCGTCTCGTCGTCGGACGAGACCTTCACGGGGCTCGTGCCGTCCTCACCGAACTCGAACTGGACGATGGTCCCCGACGTGTCGCGGACGGAGCCGTCGTACTGCGCTTCGAGCTCGGACAGCGCGTTGATGAGCCGACGCTGCAAGTACCCGGACTTCGAGGTCCGGACTGCCGTGTCGACCAGCCCTTCGCGACCACCCATCGCGTGGAAGAAGAACTCACGCGGGGTGAGGCCGGCGCGGTAGGAGTTCTCGACGAAGCCGTGGGCCTCGGCCGAGAGGTCGCCTTTCTGGTAGTGGCTCAGGGTGCGGCCCTCGTAGCCGCGGTTGATGCGCTCGCCCCGAACCGCCTGCTGGCCGACACAGCCGGCCATCTGGGTCAGGTTGAGCATGGACGCACGCGCGCCGGACTTCGACATCACGACCGCGGGGTTGTCCTCCTCGAAGTGGTCCTCCGCGATTTCGCCGGCGGAGTCGCGCGCCTTGCCGAGGCGCTGCATGATCTTCATCTCCAGCGTCTCGTCGACGGAGCGACCCGGCAGCGATTCGAGCTCGCCCGCCTCGTAGATTTCGATGAGCTCCTGAATCTTGTCGTAGGCGGCGTCGATGGCCTCGTCGACCTGCGCCGTCGCCTCGTCCGGGATGGACTCGTCGTCGATACCGATAGACAGCCCGAAGTGCATGATGGCGCGCATCGCCAGCGAGGCAATCTCGTTGATGAAGATGCGCGAGCGCGTCTTCGAGTAGTCCTTGGCGAGGGCGTCGACGATTTCGCCGCCGAACGCGCCGACGGCGTCCTCGTCGATTGTGCCCTGCGTGAGTTGGCCGTCCTCGATGGTGACCGTGTCGCCGACCTTCGAGGTGAACTCCATGTTCAGGTCGTCCGGCAGGAGTTCGGAGAAGATCTGCTGGCCGGTCCAGTAGGGCTGACCGTCCTCGTTTTCGCCCGCGGGCTCTGGGAGCGTGTCCACGCGCGTCGCGCGAAGCAGGTCGAGCGCCTGCGTCTCGACGAACTCGGGGTTGTCGTGGGTGAGCAGGTAGGTGCCCGAAATGTGGTCCTGAATCGCGCCGATGATGTTCTCACCGAAGCGCGGCGAGAGAATCTGCTCTTGGACGCGCATGAGAACGCGCGCCTCGGCACGGGCCTCCTCGTTCTGGAGGGCGTGCATGTTCATCTCGTCGCCGTCGAAGTCGGCGTTGTACGGCGGACAGACGACGGTGTTCAGGCGGAACGTCTTGTACGGCATCACGACGACTTCGTGCGCCATGATGGACATCCGGTGCAGCGACGGCTGTCGGTTGAAGATGACGATGTCGCCGTCGACGAGGTGGCGGTTGACCTCCCAGCCGAGTTCGACCTTCTCCGCGAGTTCCTCGCAGTTCTTCTCTGTCACCTTCAGGCGGCGGCCGTCCGGGCGGCGGACGTAGTTCGCGCCGGGGTGGCTCTCGGGGCCGTTACGGACGTACTGCCGAGCCTCGTCGATGTTGCGCTCGGTGACGTTCATCGTCTGGGTCATCTCGGACGCGACGCGGTCCGGGACGCCGACCTCGTTGAGCGAGAGCGTCGGGTCCGGCGAGATGACGGTACGCGCCGAGAAGTTGACGCGCTTCCCGGACAGGGAGCCGCGGAAGCGACCCTCCTTGCCCTTCAGGCGCTGGCTGAGCGTCTTCAGCGGGCGGCCGGAGCGGTGACGCGCCGGCGGCGTGCCCGAAATCTCGTTGTCGATGAACGTGGTGACGTGGTACTGGAGCAGTTCCCACAGGTCCTCGATAATCAGCTGCGGCGCACCCGCCTCGCGGTTCTCCATGAACCGCTGGTTGATGCGGATGATGTCCACGAGCTTGTGGGTCAGGTCGTCCTCCGAGCGCTGGCCGTTGTCCAGCGTGATGGAGGGACGCGCCGTGACCGGCGGGACGGGGAGGACGGTCAGAATCATCCACTCGGGGCGCGACCGGTCGGGGTCGATGCCGAGCGTGACGAGGTCCTCGTCCGGGACGTCCTCGAACCAGTCGCGGATGTCCGAGGGCATCAGCTTGTTCATGTCCTCCTCGGTGAGGTCGAGGTCGAGCGCCTTTTCGAGCGCCTTGCGGTCGTCGCCGACCGGGCGGAACTCGCCGGCGAGCACCTGATTGACGCGCTCGGCGTCGAGACCGGTCTCGTTGGCGAGGGTGACGGGGTCGACGCCCTCGTCGTCCTCGTCGTCGGGGTCGGGCTGCATCGCTTCGGCGATGCGCTCGGAGTAGTCCCCGGCGAGCACGTTCTGGACCTCGTAGTAGGTCGTCGGCTTCTCGTGTTTGATGTCGTGCTGCGGCGAGCCGCAGTGGGGACAGCGGTTGGCCTTGCGGGCCTGCCGGACCGCCGACTTCATCACGTCGCTCCAGTCGTCGCCGAGTTCCTTCGTGCGACCGAGCTTGTCGCGGTACTCGTCTGCTTCCTCGTCCGTCAGCGAGAGGCGACCGCACTCCCGACACGTCGAGCGGAGCAGGCGACGGATGAGCTTCGTGAAGCCGACGTGGATGACGGGCGCGGCCAGTTCGATGTGGCCGAAGTGCCCGTTACACGACCCGGAGTGCTGGCCGCAGGTGCGGCATTGCAGCCCGGGGTCGATGACGCCCAGCCGCGGGTCCATGAGACCCATGTCGATTGGGTAGCCGTCGTCGTCGTAGGTGTCCGCGGTGATGACCTTCGTCGCGGACATGTCTCGGTACGTCTCCGGGTCCATCAACCCGAACTGGATGCTGCCGATTTCTTTGGGTGTCTGCATTGACATGAGTGGTTAGACCGCGTCCTTCAGTTCGATTCGCGGGCGGACGCCGAGCGCGACCATCTCGTCGAGAAGCAGCTTGAACGCGTAGCTGATCTCGATTTCGTGGATGTTGTCCTCGTCGCCGGTGACCGGGTCGTAGATGCGGCGCTGGTCGCGGTCCTCGACGGCGACCATGCCGGTGTCGGCGGAGATGTAGACCTTCTCCTTGTCGGAGGAGTCGAGCAGGCGCTCCTGGAGCACCATCGCGGCCCCGTGGCCGATGACGGTGTCGCGCTCCATCTCCCCGAGACGGAGGCCACCCTCGCGGGCGCGACCCTCCGTCGGCTGGCGGGTGAGCACCTGCACGGGACCGCGCGAGCGGGCGTGCAGCTTGTTGCTCACCATGTGGTACAGCTTGTGGTAGAAGATGATGCCGACGAAGATTTCGGCCTCGATCTTCTCGCCGGTGACGCCGGAGTACATGACCTCCTTGCCGGAGGACATGAAGCCGCGCTCTTCGAGCGCCGAGCGGAGTTCCTCTTCGTTTTCGCCCTGGAAGGCGGTGCCGTCGACGCGGCGACCTTCGAGCGCACCGACCTTCCCGCCGAGCATCTCCAGCACGTGGCCGACCGTCATGCGCGACGGCAGGGCGTGCGGGTTGAGGACGAGGTCGGGAACGACGCCGTCGGCGGTGAAGGGCATGTCCTCCTGGGGAGCCAGGTGGCCCACGACGCCCTTCTGTCCGTGACGGGACGCGAACTTGTCGCCGAGTTCCGGAACGCGCTGGTCGCGGACGGACACCTTGGCGAGCTTCGAGCCGTCTTCGCCCTCCATGAGCGTGACCGTGTCCACGACGCCGGATTCGCCCGAGCGCATCGTGACTGAGGTCTCGCGGCGCTTCTGCGGCGAGAGTCCCGCCATGTCGTCGGGTTCTTCGAGGAACCGCGGCGGCGAGGTCTTGCCGAGCAGCACGGAGTTCTCGTCGACGACCGTCTCGGGGTTGACGAGGCCGTCCTCGTCGAGGTGCGAGTACGCGTCTTCGCCGCGCGCGCCGCGCACGTCCTGCGACGGAATCTCGAAGCGGTCTTCCTGACCGCCGGGGTAGCGGCGCTCTTCGCCCTCGTAGGTGCGGAAGAAGTGCGAGCGGGCGAGGGCACGTTCGACCGAGCCCTTGTTCATGACGAGCGCGTCCTCGATGTTGAAGCCCTCGTAGGACATGACGGCCACGACGAAGTTCTGGGCCGCGGGTCGCTCGTCGAACCCGATTTGCTCCGTGGTCTGCGTTTTGACCATCGAGAGCTGCGGGTAGTGCATGAGGTGCTGGCGGGTGTCCGGGCGGATGCGGTAGTTCGCCGCGGGCAGCCCCAGCGACTGCTTCATCATCCCTGCCCCCATCGTAATGCGGGGCGAGGCGTTGTGTTCCGGGTACGGAATCATCCCGGCACCGATGCCGAAGATGAGCTGCGGGTCGATTTCGAGGTGCGTGTGGTCCTCGTTGAGTTCGTCCTCGTCGACCGCGACGTAGATGTCTTCTTCCTCCTCGGCGTCGATGAACTCGACGAGCCCGCGCTCGACGAGGTCGTCGAAGTCGAGTTCGTCGTTGTCGAGCGCCTCGACGTGGTCGTCGTCGAGGAGCGGCTCGCCGTCTTCGACGACGATGAGCGGACGGCGGGCGCGGCCCGCGTCGGCGTTGATGATGACTTCACGGGTGCGCTCTTTGACGGAGACGTTCACCATCTGGCTCACGTCGCCGCGGCGGCGCGCCTCTCGAATCTGTGCCGCGAGTTGGTTGGGGTCCGGGTGGGTCCCGACGAGACTACCGTTGACGTATACTTTCGCTTCTCGCTGTGCCTGAGCCATGTTAGTCGTCCGCGGGTGCGGCGTCGACGCTGTCGATGCCGGGGATACCCTCGACACCCATCGACGCGAGTTCTCGTTTCAGCGACTGTTCGTCTTCGACGTTCTGGGAGAGCTCCATCGCCTGCGCGAAGTTCTTCACCAGCCCGCAGTTCGGTCCCTCGGGGGTCTCGGAGGGACAGATGCGACCCCACTGGGTCGCGTGCAGGTCGCGCGCCTCGAAGTGCGGCTGCGACCGCGACAGCGGACTGCGAAGGCGGCGAAGGTGCGACAGCACACCCATGTAGTCGGTACGGTCGACGAGCTGGGAGACGCCGGAGCGGCCGCCGACCCAGTTGCCCGTCGCGATGGGGTGTTCGAGCCGCTCGGTGAGCACGTCGGACCGGACGACGGTGTTGACCGTCAGGTTCCGGTTCCGCATGTTAGCGCGTTCGAGCTGGTACTTCACGTCGCGCGCCAGCTTGTTGAGCGCCGTCCGGAAGAGGTCCTTCATGAGGTCGCCGGAGACCTTCAGGCGCTTGTTGGCGTAGTGGTCCTTGTCGTCGGAGTCGCGGCGCTGGAGCGCGAGTTCGAAACACGCCTCGGCCATGCGACAGAGGTAGTACGCCTTGTTCATGCGCACCTCCTCTTCTTCCGCGCCCTCCTCGTGGAGGTGCGGAAGCAGGTAGCGGTCGATGACGTAGTTGGCGCGCTTAAGCTGGTAGTTCTTGCCCTGCCCGCCGGCGACGCGCTTGCCGAGCGCCTCGATGGCCTGCTCTTGGGTCTGCACCTCGGCCTCCTCGAGGTTCTCGAGCATGAACTTCACAATCTCCGGGTCGTCGGAGACGCGGTGGACGATTTCCTCGTCCGATTCGAGACCGAGCGCGCGGACGAGCGTGACGAAGTTGACGCTCCCGGAGACGGACGGGAACGACACTTCGAGGAGTCCCTCGCGGTTGCGTTCACAGAGCACGAGCGCGCGGTAGCCGCGGCGCTGGCTGAACGTCTTCGCGACCTGAATCTCGTCGCCGTACTTCGTGTCGTACTCGGCGAGAATCTTGTTCGGCGCCAGGTCCTCCGAGGTCATGAGCACGCGCTCGGAGCCGTTGACGATGAAGTAGCCGCCGGGGTCGACGGGGTCCTCGCCGATTTCGACGAGGTCCTCGTCGGAGAGCTCCGCGATGTTGCACTTCGAGGAGCCGACCATGATGGGCATCCGGCCGACCTTCGTCTCCGCGGTGTCGACGACGACCTCCTCTTCTTCCTCGCCGCCGCGGACGATGGACATCTCCATGAACACGGGGGCGGAGTAGGTGATGTTACGCAGGCGCGCTTCCTGCGGGAAGAGCAGTTCCTCGGAGCCGTCGGCCTCGCGGACGCGGGGCGTCTCCACGCGGACGCCACCGAGCTCGACGTAGACGGGTTCCTCGCCCTCCTTGTCGCCGATGTCCGTTTCGATGGTCGCCTTCTCCTCGACGACGTCCATCATGCCGCGTTCGAGGAACGCGTTAAACGAGCGGAAGTGGTGTTCAGCGAGCCGTTCTTCGGAGAAGTACTTGCGAGAGACCTCGCGTCGCGCTTGTCGGTTCATTCAATCACCAGTCGGTATACGACTGCTTTGTCTGTCGTTCGAGAGTTCCGAACGATCTTGATGACGTCGCCGGGCTCTGCGTCCTCGGGGAGCGCCGGGTCCTTCAGCTTGATCTTCGGGAGATTCGTCTTCTCGACGTTGTACTCCTGTAACACGTCCTCGACGGCCTCGTCGTCGAGTTTCGTGTGTTCCGGAACCAGTTTGTGTTGGCTTACGTCTACCATGTATGGTGCTGCTGGGTGCTGGAAGAAGCTGTCACGGGATACTACGGCTGATTTTGGGACGCACCCATTTAACCCTTGCCAACTGCGTCGAAGAAAGGCGACGCTATCGGCAGTCACGCACCGGAGATGCGCGAATCGTCACACGTTGGCATGGGGTGTCACGATATAAATGTCTTCGGGGCGAGAATCGCGGTACCGCGGGCCAAGGGCAGCCCAGATGGTAAGTCTTATCTATAAACCTCGGCTACGGATGAGTGCAGACGGAGGGCCCGGGTGGTGTAGTGGCCCATCATACGACCCTGTCACGGTCGTGACGCGGGTTCAAATCCCGCCTCGGGCGCTCTCCGTACCGCAAACTCACTTCAGTGAGCCCGGGTGGTGTAGTGGCCCATCATACGACCCTGTCACGGTCGTGACGCGGGTTCAAATCCCGCCTCGGGCGTACTTTTCGATGAATTACTCGCTGAGCGCCGAGTCTCGTCTCGGCGCGGCCGTAATTCTCGTGAATACCCCAAAAGGGATTGAACCCGACGACGAGCGAGAGAAACGAGCGACGTCGGCACGGTTCAAATCCCGCCTCGGGCGCTTCTCTGATTTCAACTCCTCCAGCGAGGCGTCTCGTCGCCAAGCGACAGCGAGTGACATTTGTGAACGTTGGCAGATAGGATTTGAACCAAGGAGCGAAGCGAGCGATAGCGAGCAGAGCGACTGAGGTTCAAATCCCGTCACACCCGTTCGTTCACGTCGTTCACTCACGGGAGTTCCTGAGTTCACCTCACGCTGTTCGGTGAACTCCCGCCTCGGGCGTACGTTTCGACGAATTACCCACCTACCGCCGCGCTCCGCAGTCAGCCAACCAACCCACCGACCACACCACCAATCGCCACGCCGACCAACGCCGCCACCAACGTTCCGAAGGCGTACCGAGCGGCCGTGTCGTAATCGCCCGCCTCTGCGAGTTCCGCGACGCCGACCGCAAACGACGAAAAGGTCGTGAAGGCCCCGCAGAAGCCGGTTCCGGCGAGCTTCGCGGCCGCGTCGCCGACGGACGCAGTGACGATGAATCCCAGCGCGACGCTCCCGAGGACGTTGACGGTGACGGTGCTCCACTTGCCGACGACTCGCTGGTCGACGGTGTGCCGGGCGACTGCGCCACCCATCCCGCCGACGCCGACGAGGACGGCCGAGAGCAGCGAGGGAGTCACCGCCGCCCCCCGAACGCGAGGCCGAGCGCGGCGGCGGCGAAGCCGAGCGCGTAGTTCGCGCCGACGTTGAGCGCGCCGCCCACCGGCGACAGCGACGCGGTCTGGACGGCGAACGTGCTGTACGTCGTGAACGACGAGAGCAGCCCGGTTCCGAAGAACAGCTGCGCCCGGCGGGAGGAGACCGACGTGATGAACGTCCCGAGGGCGAAGCTCCCGAGGACGTTCACCGCGAGCGTGCCGCCCGCGCCGGGAATCGCGACGGAGACGGCGTAGCGAAGCGTCGCGCCGGCGAACCCGCCGAGGGCGACCAACGCCAGTTCCGAGCGGTCCATACGGCAGTACTCCGGGGAGGCTACTCTATGGTTTCGGAACTGCCAGGCGCGGAGACCGCCCGCGGCGTCGCGCCGCCGTCGGGCGTCTCGCGGGGGCGAACCCGAACGTCGTGGACGGTCTCCGTGGTGTCGTCGACGACGAGCGCACAGCCGCGTTCCCGCGGGAGCCGAGCGCGGAGCGACTCGTCGAAGTACGTCGGGTCGGCGGCGGCCATCGCCGACACGTCGGGGCCGGCGGTGAGTCGGTGGACGACCCGGAGGTCGGCCTGCGAGACCGCAACCTCGGGGAGCGCCGAGGGGCGCTGGGTCGCGAGGACGACGCCGACGCCGGGGGCTCGCCCGCGCGTGAGAAGGGTTCGAAGCGCGGGGTCTGCGAGCCCGCCGGCGAACGCGTGGGCCTCGTCGAGAAGCAGCCACGGGATTCGGGAGACCGAGCCCGCGACGCGGGCGTCGTAGAGGCCGCGGGCGACGACGCGAACCACGGCGCTCGCGGGGGTCGCCTCCAGTCCCGAGAGGTCGAGCACGTCGGGTGAGGAGCCGCAGAGCGACCGCGGGTCGAGTCCCTCGGGGTGAAACACGTCCCACGAGTCGGCCAACGCGAGGTGGTTCGCCGCGGCTCTGCGCGTCTCGGGGGCGGCGTCGTCGTCGTCGACCGCCCCGCGCATCGCCACCAACGAGTCTTCCTCGGCCGCGAGTCGCCAGACGAGCGACCCCGCGGGCGCGGTCGGGTCGAGACCGAGCAGCTCCGGCCACGCGCTCGGCGGGAGCGCGTCGGCGCGGACGCGCGGCGAGTCGTGAACCGTCGCGTCTATCGGCGACTCGGTGAGGCCACAGAAGACGCCCATCGGGTCGATGACGACCGGCGCGACGCCCGCAGCGCGTGCCAGTCCTTCGGCCATGACGCCGAGCGTGTGGGACTTCCCGCTGCCGCGCTTGCCGACGACGACGGCCGCGTGCGGACGGTTCACGTCGAGGCCGACGGTCGCGCCGTCGCTCCCGTCGCGGGCGCGGTAGCATCCGAGTCGACAGGCCGGGCCTTCCTCGTCCGACTTGCGGCCGATGGTGTGCATGGCACGGACTGGCCGCGCGATGCGACTTGAACCCCCGGACGAGGATTTATATACGAACCCGCGGCCAGACGGTCCATGCTCGATATGTTCCGGTCAGACACGCGCGCTATCGAAGGACTGCCAGTTCGTCTCGTCGTCGCTCTCGTCGTCGGCGTCGCCAGCATGAGCGTCATGCTCAACATGCTCTCCGGGGTGCAGGGGCTCGCCACCTCGGAACTCGACGTGAAGCCGACGCCGGACGTGGTCGGCCCCGGCGAACAGGCGCTGGACTTCACCGTCGTCGACCACGAGGGGAACCCCGTGGAGGGCGCGACAGTCATCGTGAAATCGGGGACCGCCGAAATCGACGGCGTGGCGACGGCGAAAAGCGATGACGGCGGGTCTGCGACTGTCAACGTTGACGCCGAACTCGGCGCGAACCGCGAGGACGGAACGCTCATCGTGGACGTGAAACCGCCCGCCGGGGAGTCGTTCGTCGACCGCCGCGAGAACACGAACGTGCTGGTGGTTCAGGACTGAGCGCCGAACACGCGAGCCGCGACCTCAGCGCTCCGGGTGCGTCGCCGCGTCGAAGCCGCCGCGAACGAGCGGCTTAGCGATGTGTCGGCGGGCGCACGGCGGCACCTCGTACCAGCCGGGTTCGAGGTCGCGGTCGACCGCCCGCTCGACTTTGCCGGGTGCGTCGGTCCCGCAGTCGCGGCACCGGTAGCCCTGATTCCGTCCCGCGCTTTTCATCGTCCGCCCGCAGTCGGGGCAGACGGGCGTCCCGGGTTCCGTCCGCACGAGGTCGCGGACCGCGAACTTCTCCAGTTTGAGCGTGCCGTCTCCGACCTCGCCGCAGGCGGTGACCGCGTCGCCGACGCGGAGCGCCCGCACCCGGTTTCGGAAGCGCTTCGTCGGTTCGAAGGCGGCGACAGCGACCACCGCGTCGCCGGCTTCGAGGTCGAAAAAGACGTGGCCACCCCGTCGAGTCTCCGGTTCGGAGGCGACGGTGCCGGCGACGCGGTAGGCGCGGCCGTCGCGGAGGTCCGAGACGACGCCGTCCCGGAGGTGGGCGTCGGTCCCCTGATTCGTGCGAAACGTCGCCGAGCGGTCGACGGGTTCCGAGTCGATGGCGGCGGCGACCTCCCGGACGGTGTCGGCGTCGTCGCCGCGGATGCCGTGGAGAATCGGTCCCGGCGCGTTCGGCACGCAGACGGCTTCGCCCTCCTCGCGGTCCACAGTGTCCCACGCGTCGGGATACGCCGCGTCGGCGGCGTCGAAGACGGAGTCGACGTCGACCTCGCGGGGCGTCCCGCAGCGGTGAAACTCGCGGTAAGAGATGTGTTCGTAGGTCCACTCGTCGAAGGCGGCCCACGCGCCGACGGCCGCGAGCGCGCCGATGCGGCCCCGGCCGCCGTGCCACCCCTCGGTCAAGAAGCCGGAACGCTCCGCGAGGGCGACCGCGTCGTCGAGGTCGTGGAAGTCGCGGACGGCGTCGCGGGCGAAGTCGGCGACGGCGGTCGAAACCGTGTCGGGAGACCCCGGCGCGACGACGACACCCGGGCTGGTCCGGTCGTCGTCGAGGACGGCCCAGCGGTCGAGTTCCTCGCGGGCGAGGTCGAACGCCGCGCCCGCGGGGAGGTCGGTGTGAATCGCCAGCGCCGCGTTCCCGCGGGTCTTGTGCTCGACCGCCGGGTTCAGCCGGACGAGGAGTCGCCGCTCGACGGTCCCGCCGCGCGCCTCGACGGCCTCGGCGACGAGCGTCGCCAGATAGGTCGTACACATCCCGAGGGTGCGGGAGTCGGTGTCGTCGAGGCCGATGACGGTCATACGCGGAGATTGCCGGACGGCGCAGTAACGCCTTTCGGGTCGATTACGGCTATATAAATGCGGCATCGAGAAGGGAGATACCACGGCGAGGGCGGCGGTATCGGGGAAAACGCTTTATGGGCCGAATCGCTTATTGCCCCCTATGTCCCGGTCAGCGCTGGTTGGTAATGTCGCCGCGATGCTCCAAGACGCGGGCTTCGTCGTGAGCGACCGCATCGCCATCCGGCCGAAGAGCTTCGACCTCGCCGCTCGGAGGGGCGAGGACCTGTTGCTCCTCAAGATACTGGGGAACATCGACGCGTTCGACGGCGTCACCGGCTCGGAGATGCGACGCCTCGGCTCGTATCTCGACGCCACGCCGTTGGTCGTCGGGCTTCGAACCCGAGACGAGGACCTCAAACCCGGCGTCGTCTACTTCCGCCACGGCGTGCCGGTGTTGAACCCCGACACCGCCATGGACCTGTTCGTCGAGGAGGTTCCCCCGCTCATCTACGCCGCCCCCGGCGGACTGTACGTGAGCCTCGACGGCGACGTGCTCGCCGAAGAGCGGCAGGAGCGCGGATGGAGCCTCGGGCAGCTCGCGACCGAACTCGGCGTCTCGCGGCGCACCGTCTCGAAGTACGAAAACGGCATGAACGCGAGCATCGAAGTGGCGATTCACCTCGAAGAGCTGTTCGACCGCCCCTTCTCGAACCCGGTCGACGTGCTCACGGGCGCGGAGGACGTGCGCGACGCCGAGCCGACGCCCGACGACCCCGACGTGGACCCCGACGACGAACACGTCCTGTCGGTGCTGACGCGCGCCGGCTTCACCGTCCATCCGACCGCCCGCGCGCCGTTCAAGGCCGTCAGCGAAGACGCCGGGCGGAAAAAGGAGACGAACGTCCTCACCGGACACTCGCCGTTCACTCGAAGTGCCGAGAAGCGCGCCCAAATCATGTCGTCGCTCGGCGAAATCACGCGGACGCGCTCCGTCTACTTCGTCGAGGAACAGCAGAAGCGCGAGTCGGTCGACGGCACCGGCATCGTCAGCTGTGAGGAACTCGCCGCCATCGACGACCCCGACGAGATTCGCGACCTGATTCGCGAGCGGACCCGCGACCCCGCCGAGAGCTAATCGTCGCGGGGTGCGCGGCGAGCTGTACTGCCGGCGGAAAAATCAGTGACGGTCGCGCTTACGCCGCCGAGCCGTAGGTCTCTTCGAGGTAGTCGACGATATCGTCGCTCTCGGGCATCCCCTCGACGCCGTGTTCCTCGTCGACGAGGACGGGGACGCCGGTCTGGCCGCTTACCTCTTCGACTTCCTCGCGCTCGGCGTGAGCGCTGGGGACCATCCGCGACTCGTATTCGAGGTCGAGGTCGGCGAGTTTGTCCTTCACCTTCGCGCAGTACGGACAGCCTTGCAGTTCGTAGAGGATGAGGTCGGACATCAGCCTGGGGTATGGAGCCGCGGCTAATGAGTGCCATGGTCTTCTGCAATCGAACCACACGACCCCGAAAGGCGCGCCGCGGGGTCGGCCGCGGGGTCAGCGTTATCTCCCGAACAGCCCGCGGACCGCGTCGAGTAGTCGCTGACGCATCAGATACAGTTCGCCGGCGGTCGCGGTGAGCCCGACGCCGACCGCGCACGCCGCCCAAAACAGGTCCCACGGCGTCATCCACACCGGGCGGAGCCACGGCAGGACGTGCGACAGTCGCGTCGAAAGCCCGCTCATCGGCTCTTCGAGCGGCGTCCCGGCGAACGTCGACTGAACCCGCGAGACGAAGCCGACGCTCCCGTCTCCGCCCGCGGTGATGTTCGCGCTCCCGGTGATGGGGTACGAACCGCTGGCGTTCAGGTCCCGAATCGTCGGCCCCGAGGACTCGTCGCCGTGGGCGACGCGCTCGGCGTCGTACGGCCCCCACGTCGCGTAGTACTCCCAGACGACCTCGCCGGTTGGCGTGACCTCTATCACTCGGTGGTTGAGCGTGTCGACGATGAGCGTGTTGCCGTTGGGGAGGCGGTCGGCGTCGCGCGGCCAGTTGAGCGTGTTCTTTCCGACGGACCACGTCCGGACCCACTCGCCGTCTTCTTTCGCGTACTCGACGACGCGGTTGTTCCCGCTGTCGGCGACGAGCATGGTCGGGGTGCCGTTCTCGCTGACCAGCCAGTCGGGATTGTGCTGTTCGTTGAGTACGTCGTAGTCGTCGTCGGTGCCGAGGCGCTCGACGATGTCTTTCGACTCCATGTCGACGACGATTGCCTGGTCGAAGTTTCGCGGCGACAACAGGAGCCGACCGTCGCCGATGTAGTCCACGTCGTTGACGTGGCTCCAGTCGGCGTTGTAGCCGCCGTCGGTGTCGGCTGGGAAGTGGTTCTTGAAGTACCACTCCCACGTTATTTCGTCGGTCGTCCGGTTGTACACCACGATGCGGTCCTCGCTGACGCCGGCGGAGTCGTTCCACTCGCGCATGTTGGCGATGAGGAGTTCGTCCTCGCCGAAGGCGTCAACGTCGTGGGTGTCCTCCATGTCGAAGCGCTGTTCCCAGACGCGTTCGCGGGTGTCCGGGTCGAGTTCGAAGACGACGGTGTCGGTCCCGCGCGGCGACGAGACGAGCAGGTTCCCGTTCGGGAGCGGGTCGACGTCGAAGAACCACGCGTTCCCGTTGACCGAGTCGTCGTACGTCCACTGGAGGCTCCCGCGTTCACCGACCGAGACGACCCGAGCGGGTTTCTTCGGGTTCGTGTTGCCCTGGAAAGTGTAGCCTTGGACGCTCACAATCGTCGACCCGTTGGCGGGGCTGGTGACGGTTCCCGGTTGGAGGCTCGTCTGCTGCCCGGGGTCGTACGTCACGGCAGAGACGGCCGAAGGAGCGAGAAGGCCGATAATGAGGAGGAACACGGCTCCGCGGAGGGCGAGCCGTTCGTTGGGAATATTCATACGGAGTGGGTTAGCACCGGGGTTGTTCAATACTTTATGAATCCGATTAGGTCGTGAGAAAATCAGCGCGACGAGAGAGTCGTCGGCGCGGTCAGACCTGCGCCTGGAGCATCCCCGAGGTGCGGACGACGAAGTAGAGGACGAACGCGACCGCGAGCGCCCACTGGCCGGCGCTGACGTCGTCGTACTCGCCGGCGGCGACCTTCACGAGCGGGTACGAGACGATGCCCGCCGCGATGCCGTACGCGATGGAGTACGTGAAGGGCATGACGAGGATGGTCATGCCGGCGGGGATGGTGAACGTCAGGTCGTCCCACTCGATGTCGACGACGTTGCGGAGCATGACGACGCCGATGACGACGAGCGCGATGTGGGAGGCGTACTGCGGGATAGCCGTCGCGAGCGGGACGATGGCGAGCGAGCCGAGGAACAGGAGGGCGACGACGAGCGCGGTGAGGCCCGTTCGGCCGCCCTCTTCGACGCCGGTGGCGGACTCGATGTAGGTCGTGACCGTCGAGGTGCCGAGCATCGCGCCCGCGGTGGTGCCGACCGCGTCGGCCATGAGGGGCTTGTCGATGTCGGGGAGGTCACCGTCGTCGTTGAGGAAGCCCCCGGCCTGCCCGACGCCGACGAGCGTGCCGGCGGTGTCGAAGAAGTCGACGAAGAAGAACGTGATGACGATGAGGGCGAAGCTGAACGCTTCGACGTTGCCGAAGCCGGAGATGAACGCGCCGGCCAGCGGCGTGATGTCGTAGGTGGCCGCCGAGGAGTTGGCGACGAGGCCGGCCTCGGCCGAGACGACGCCCGAGGCGGTGAGGCCCCAGCCGAGAAGCGACGTGCCGACGATGCCGATGATGATAGAGCCGGGGACGTTCGCCGCGTAGAGGGCGAACGTGAAGAACAGGCCGACGATGGAGACGATGGCGATGGGGTTCGACGCGAGGTTCCCCATCGTGACGAGCGTCGAGTTGTCGTTGACGACGATGCCCATCGCCTGCAACCCGATAATCGCTAAGAACAGCCCGATACCGGTGCCCACGGCCATCTTGACCGGTTCGGGGAACACCTTGATGATGGCTTCCCGCGCGCCGACGGCGGTGAGCGCGATGAAGATGAGCCCCTCGACGAAGACGGCCGCGAGCGCCGTCTGCCACGGGACGCCCAGCGCCCCGACGACGGTGAACGCGAAGAAGGCGTTCAGGCCAAGCCCCGGCGCTTGCGCGAAGGGTCGGTTGGCGTAGAACGCCATAATCGTGGTCGCGATGGCGGCCGCGATGATGGTGACGACGGCGAGCATCGACTGGACCTCGCCCGGCGTGTAGCCGGCGATGGCGATGCCGTCGACGCCCTCGATGTACGGTTGGTCTGTGAGAAGCGACGGGTTGACGACGACGATGTACGACATCGTGAGGAACGTCGTGATGCCCGCGAGAATCTCGGTCCTGACCGTGGACCCGTGTTTATGCACGTCGAAGTAGTTTGCGAGGGTTTCAGAGAGCCCCATGATGCACGACTAAGCATACCCAGGATTCCACACATAAGCATTACCATCCTGACGGGCGGATATACCCACGAACGTGGGTTAAACGACCCATTCGACGTGAACGAACGGCACAGAAGTGCCTATTTCTACGTCACCTGTGATTGAACTGAGCAGTTCAGAACAGTTTTTCGGCGGGTCCCTGAGCCGTCAGTCGAAACTGCTCAGCGCGCCGACGGGCGCGTCGGTGAGTTCGCGGGCGCGGTTCGTCCCCTCGTCGCCGACGGCGATGAGCGCGAAGACGCCGGCGATGTCGGCGTCGGCCTGCAAGGCGATGTCCAAGAGGAGTTCCTGGGTCTCGCCCGAGCGGATGAGGTCGTCCACGACGAGGACGCGCTCGCCGTCGTCGATGGCGCTGGCGGGGAGGTAGTAGGTGAGTTCGATGCCGGACGCGAGGCGCTGACGGGATTCGATGAAGTCCTCGACGGCGGTCTCTTTCGACTTCTTCGCGTACGCGAGGCGCGCGCCGAAGTAGCTCGCCATCGCCGCGCCGAGGGTGATACCGTCGGTCGCCGCGGTCAAAATCACGTCGGGGCGTTCGAGGTCCAGCGCGTTCGCCGCGACGGGCGCGACGAGGTCGAGGAACGACTGGTCGAAGACGACGCCGGAGTTGTCGACGTAGCCCTCGTCGTCGAATCTGACGCGGGCTTCGAGTTCGTCTGCGAGCGCGTCGCGGCCGACGCCCTCGACAACCTCGCGGGCGCGTTCGACTCCGGGCAGGACGTGCCCGTTGACGTAGCGGTTGAGGTCGCCGGCCGGCAGTCCCGTGAGTTCGGCCAGCTCGTCGTACGTCCGGGTCTCTTTGAGCATCCGGAGCACGGAGACAGCCTGCAACTGGAGTGCGGCCTTCTCTGCTCTGTTCATGCCTCCGGCTTCGTACTTGCACAAAAATGAATACTTCGATTACCGATTCCGAGTGAATTAGTCACAAGCGTGTATTAGCCGTCGGCGTCGGCCAGCAGGTCCTCGGCGGTGAGAAGCGACTCCAGTGCGATGTCGTGGTCGGCCAGCAGGTCCGCCGCGCCCTCCTGTCGGTCCACGACGACGACGACGCGGTCGACGACCGCGCCGGCCTCGCGGAGCGCCTCCACGGCGTCGACGGCGCTCTGGCCGGTCGTCGCGATGTCTTCGAGGACGACGACTTCCTCGCCCTCGTCGAGCGCGCCCTCGATGCGCTTTGCCGTCCCGTACTCCTTTGCCTTCTTGCGGGCGATGACGTACGGCTTGTTCGTCTCGACCGCGGTGGCGGCCACGAGCGGGACCGCGCCGAGCGCGACGCCGGCCAGTTTGTCGTCGTCCGCGACGCGCTCTGCGAACGCTTCGGCGATGAGCTTCAGACACCGGGGGTCGGTCTCGAAGAGGTACTTGTCCACGTAGTAGCTCGACGTGCCGCCGTGGGAGAGCTCGAACTCGCCGAACTGGACCGCGTCGGCGGCTCGGAGCGCCTCGATGAGTGCTGCGTTCGCCATCTTGTTTCGAGAGGGTTCAGGGAGGCGCTTAAGCGGGACGGTTCGGGTGAGCGGTAACCGCGTGGATTACCACGGCTCGTTTTTCAGTCCCAGCAAGTACGCGCCGACGTTGGTGACGACGTGGAGCACGGGCGTCATCACGAGCACGACCGCGAGCACGGGCAGGGAGAACGTCGCCGCGAACCAGCCGGGCGCGGCGACGAACGCGAGGGCGAGCGCGCCGACGACGAAGTCGAGTTGGTCGAGGCCGGGGAAGGCGGCCCCGCGCTCGCGACCCGAGCGACGCTTGATGAACGACGCGCCGATGTCACCGAGCATCGCGCCGAGCGCGAGTCCGAACCCGGCGGCGAGCGGGAACGTCGGGAGCGAGACGCCGAGCGCGCCCGAGGCCGCGGGCGCGGCGGCGTTGAGGACGACGGCGAGGAGCGTCCCGGCCAGCGTCCCGGCGGCGGTGCCGCGCCACGTCTTGCCGTCCCCGAGGACGCGCCGACCGCCCCACGTTCGGCCGCCGTCGATGGGGCGGCCGCCGCCCGCGAGGACGGCGGCGTTGTTCGGCACGTACGCGGGCAGCATCGCCCAGAAGGCGGTGGCGACGAGAGAGACGACCATACCGACCCGTCGGCGGCGAGGACTGTAAGTTCCGACGGTTCGTCGCCGGGGGAGGCGACGGTGTCGTTCGATTTCGCGTCCGAATCGATGATAACCCTCAATAGCTGACGGTCGCAATCGTTTATTATGATTCCGCCCATCGCGAGCAGGTTCGTCGCGGGAGAGTCCGCGGCGGGAGCGCTCGACCACGCCCGACGGATGAACGACGACGGCGTGGCGGTCATCCTCAACCTCCTCGGGGAGCACTACGCCGAGCGCGCCCCCGCGGACGAGGACGCGGCGGCCTACGTCGACCTCGTCGAGGACATCGCCTCGACCGGCATCGACGCCTGCGTGTCGGTCAAGCCCTCGCAAATCGGCCTCGACGCGGGCGACCACGTGTTCGAGGAGAACTACCGGCGCATCGCCGAGGCGGCCGACGAACACGGCGTCTTCCTGTGGTGCGACATGGAGGACCACGAGACGACCGACGTGACCCTCGACGCCTTCGAGGAGCTCGCCCGCGAGTTCGACGGCGGGATGGGACTGTGCGTGCAGGCGAACCTCAAGCGCACGCCCGACGACCTCGAACGCCTCGCCGACGTGCCGGGGAAGATCCGCCTCGTCAAGGGCGCGTACGACGAACCGGCCGCGGTCGCCCACAAGCAGAAATCGGCGGTGAACGAGGCGTACAAGGAACTCCTCGCGTACCTGTTTCGGGAGTACGACGGCGGCATCGCCGTCGGGAGCCACGACCCCGAGATGATTGACTACGCCCGGGACCTCGGCGCGGAGTACGACCGCGACTACGAGGTGCAGATGCTCATGGGCGTGCGCGAGGACGCCCAGCGCGAACTCGCCGCCGACGGCGTCGAGGTGTGGCAGTACGCGCCCTACGGCGACAAGTGGGTCTCCTACTTCTATCGCCGGGTCCGCGAGCGCAAGGAAAACGCGCTGTTCGCGCTCCGCGCCGTCGTCGGCGTCTGAGCGAGCGCCGAAGCGCGAGGCGTGTCTCTCGTCCCACACTAGAAATCCCCTTATGCCCGCGGGTTCACGTACCCGATATCAATGTCCTCGTGGAGACGCGATTTTGCCAGCGGTCTCGTAGTCCTCGTCCCGCTCATCGTCATCCTGTACATCCTCGCCTTCTTTTATAACGGAATCACGTCGATTCCGTACGTTGCGACAGTTCTTTCCACCGACGGGACGGTGACGCCGCTTTCGGAGGCGCTCGGATTTATCATCTCCATCATCATCTTCCTGCTGTTAGTCCTCTCGGTCGGCTACCTGATGCGGACGACGGCCGGCCGCCTGCTCGAATCCGGCCTCGACGCCGCCATGAACAAGGTCCCGCTCGTCCGAATCGTCTACAACGCTTCTAAGCTCGCGGTCGAAACCGCGCTCACCGGCACCGAAGACCTCCAGAAGCCGGTCCGTCTCGAAACGTGGCCGGGCATCCGCATGACCGCGTTCAAGACGGGGAAGACGACCAAAGACGGCCGGGAAGTCGTCTTCATGCCGACCGCACCGAACATCACCACCGGGTTCGTGATGGAAGTCGACCCCGAGGATATCGAAGAAACCGGCGAGAAGGTCGAAGAGGCCCTCACGCGCGTCCTCTCGGCCGGGTTCGCAGAACAGGAAACCGTCGACGAGTTCGACATCGAAGTGACCGAGGAGTCCGGCGACGGGCAGGTCGCCGCCGACGAGTAAGGCTCGCGCGCCGGCCGTCGTCGCTATCGGCTCGCGTCGGGACCGCGGCAAAAAAACTGGTTTTCGCGGGCGTCTCGGGTTACTGCTCGTCGACGTAGGTGAACCACTCTTCGTGGTCGTCGGTGCGGCGCTCCACGAGGTCGAAGAAGGCGGACTGGAGCTCCTCCGTGACCGGGCCGCGGGTGCCCTCACCGATGACGACGTTGTCGACCTTGCGGATGGGAGTCACTTCGGCGGCGCTGCCGGTGAAGAACAGCTCGTCGGCCGTGTTGAGTTCGCCGCGGCTGATAGTCGCGCTGTCGTCGACCTCGTAGCCGCGCTCGCGGGCGAGCGTGATGACGGTGTCGCGGGTGATGCCGTCGAGGATGCTCTGGGAGAGGCCGGGCGTGTAGATTTTCCCGTCGCGGACCATGAAGATGTTCTCGCCGGGACCCTCGGCGACGTTGCCCTCCTTGTTCAGGACGATAGCCTCGACGTAGCCGTTGCGGCGGGCTTCCTCGCCCGCGAGCATGGAGTTCACGTACAGCCCGGTGGTCTTGGCGTTCGTCGGAATCTGGCTGGAGGCGTGCTTGCGCCACGACGAGACCATCACGTCGACGCCGTTTTCGAGCGCGTCCTCGCCGAGGTAGGTGCCCCACGGCCACGCCGCGATGGCGACCTCGGTCGGGTTGTCCTTGGGGCTGACGCCGAGCGAGTCGTAGCCGTAGAAGGCGATGGGGCGGATGTAGCCGCCGTCGAGGTCGTTGCGCCGGATGACTTCCAGCGTCGCCTCGGTGAGTTCCTCGCGCGTGTAGGGAATCTCCATGTCGTAAGGCTTCGCGGACTGATAGAGCCGTTCGAGGTGCTCCTCCCAGCGGAAGATGGCCGGGCCGCGGTCGGTGTCGTAGGCGCGAACCCCCTCGAAGACGCCCGTCCCGTAGTGGAGACCGTGGGTGAGGACGTGCACCGTCGCGTCCTCCCAGTCCTTGTACTCTCCACTCTGCCAGATCGTCGAGACATCCATCTCGTCAAATCCCATGTAGTGGCCTTCGGCGGCCCCCTCTAAAATCATGACGACCCGACTACCACGCCCCCGGCGGTTTTGTCCGCGGGCCGCCATGACGGGGTATGAGCCTCGAATCCGTCGCCGTCACGGGCGGGACCGGGAACCTCGGGCCGACCGTCGTCGCCCACCTCCGCGCGAGCGGCTACACCGTCACGAACCTCTCGCGACACAGCGAGTCGTCGCTCGCGGACCACGACTACCGCGTGAGCGCGCTCGACCCGGGCGACCTCACCGCGGCGCTCAGCGACGCCGACGCGGTCGTCCACCTCGGAACCATCTCGACGCCGACGAACGACCCCGGCCACCGCGTCTTCGAGAGCAACGTCCAATCGACCTACGTCGTCCTCGAAGTCGCCGCCGCGCTCGGCATCGACCGCGTGGTCGTCGCCTCCAGCATGAGCGCCATCGGCGGAAGCTTCGAACCCGACCCCGCTCGAATCGACTTCCTCCCGGTGGACGAGAGCCACCGCGCGACGCCCTCGAACCCCTACGGCCTCGGGAAGTACGTCGCAGAACAGACCGCCGCGGGGTTCGTCCGCCGCGCCGACGCCCCCGAGACGGTCGCCAGCCTCCGATTTCCGTGGATGCCGAGCGAGGAGGAGGCGAGACAAACGTTCGCCGAGGCCGACCGCTCGCTGTCGGGACTTCGGGACGCCGGGCACTTCCACACCGCGCGCAACACGCTGTTTTCGTACCTCGGCAGAGAGGACGCCGCGCGACTCGTCCGCCGGGCGCTCGAAGCAGACTTCGCGGGCCACGAGGTGTTCTGGGCCGCGGCCGCCGACACCTCGACGACCGTCGAATCTGCGACGCTCGCCAGCGAGGTCTACCCCGACGCGGAGACCCGAGAGCCGCTTTCGGGCCACGAAGCGCTCGTCTCGACCGAGAAGGCGAAGCGACTGCTCGGGTGGGAGCCGACGTGGTCGTGGCGCGACGGGCGCGCGTGAGAAGGTGAATCCGGGCGACCCCTCGGTCGCTCAGACGAGTTCGTCGATGAGGCCGTCGCCGTCGACGAAGGCGAAGCCGTGTCGGTCGGCGTAGTCGCGGGCGGCGTCTTTCGGGAGCGCCGCGCCGGTCTCGTCGTCGAGCATCTCGCAGACGACGACTGCGGGCGAGATACCCGCCTCGTCGGCCAAGGCGAGGCCGAGTTCGGTGTGGCCCTGGCGGTCCGAAAGCAGGTTCGGCGCGCCGCGGAGCAGGTGGACGTGGCCGGGCGCGCGGAACTCGCCGCCGAAGTCGTCGGCGTCGTACTCGCCGGCGCGGGCGGCCTCGGCGACGGGCGCGAGCCGAGAGATGGTCATCGCGCGGTCGCGGTCGGTGATGCCCGTGAAGGAGTCGCGGTGGTTCACCGTGAAGGAAAACGACGACCGCGAGTCGTACGCGAGGTCGTGAGACGACGCGGCCGGATGGTCGAGCACGTCGTCCATGAACGGGAGACCGAGGGACTCCGACACGTCGTTCGGAAGGGCGACGCAGACGAGGCCGCCGGCGTCGTTGCGCATCCGGGCCACGTCGGCGGAACCGACCGCGCCCGCGGGGTAGACGAGGTCGGTCTCGCCCTCGCGGTCGTCGAAGTCGTGGACGAGCACCGGCTCGCCGGCGCGGAAGGCGTCGAGGACGCGCGAGACGGCGTCGAAGTCGCCGGTCGACTCGGCGGTTCGGCTCATTCGTACTCCGCCTCCTCGACGCGGACCGTGACCGCGTCGCCGTCGTCGAGGTCGAGTTCGTCGCGGAGCTTGTCGGGCGCGATTATCTCCAGTTGCGACTCGTCGTGGTGGGTCCGCTCGGGGACGATGATGTGGACCGGCTCGTAGGAGTCGCCGCCGACCGCGACGGAGGCGGCGTAGCACGTCGCCGGGCCGAAGGTGCGCTCGTCGTCCTCCCAGCCGTCGATGGGAACCGCGTCGAGGGCGGTCATCCCGGCGCGGGCGCGGACCGCGTCGTCGTCGAGGCGGACGTTCAGCGTGCCGGGGAACGGCTCGTAGCCGAGTCGGTCTTTGAACTGCTTCATGTAGCCCGAAAGCGAGATGTAGTGGCGACCCTCGCCCATCCCGCCGGTGACTTGGCCCTCGAGGACGACCACGGAGGGCGTCTCGAAGATGCGTCGGTAGTCGGCGTACTCCTGTCTGAGCGCGGACTCGCCCGCGTCGGTGATGGTTATCCACTGGCCGTCGGAGACGACCTCGCGGTCGATGAAGTCGGCCTCTTCGAGGCGTTGAAGCCGGCGAGAGGCCGTCTGGTTCGACACGTCGAGTCGATTCGCGACGCCGGAACAGGAGAGCTTGACCGGGCCGGAGCGCCCGCCGTCGAGCGCGACGAGCTTGAGCGTGGCCAACTCGTCGTACCCGACCGCCGCGGCGACTGCCGATTCTGACATACTCCCGGCTTCGAACGCGCGCCCCATAAGCGTATCGTAAGTGGAATGCATTCCAAAAATGAGACAAGTGGCGGGGAGAGAACCGGCGGGGTGGAACCGCCGTAGATACGCGACAGTTCCAATCGGGAACGGGTAAGTCCGTCGGTCAGTCTACCGCGGTGAGAAGGAATGGGTCCGGCGAAGCGCGGCCGCACCGCGTGATTCGACGAGTGGGCGTCAGCCGTTGGAATCGGTGGGGCGCGGCTCACGGCCGGGGTGGCGGTCCGCGGCCGGGGGCGATGGACCGGGACCGAATCGGGGCACGTCGGGCCGAGTTGGGGCGACGTCGAACGGGTCCGAGGCGCGTGGAACGGTGGGGTACGACACGGGGCGCTGTGGGGAAGCGAGGGAGTGATACCGCGGGTGCGGTTCCGCGCGTCCGAATCCGTGAATTCGTCCGAATCCGTCGGGTCGACGACCGAACGGCGTCCTCAGAGCGACGACGCCCGCCGCTCGGAGCTGACCTGTGAGATACCCGCGTTCGCCGAGCAACTGGGACACGCGTAGACGTTGCCGTCCTCGTCACCGAAGACGCGGACGAAGTTGTTCGACACGAACGCATCGCAGTGGTTGCATTGACTCATGGGTGGGTGGTGAGAGCGGCGGGTCGCCGCCCCGTGGTTTGAACGTCGTCCCCGGGCGATATACCACTACTACCTTACTAGTAAGGTATCCACGCGGGTTGCGCTAAGACCCCCCCGAAAACCGAGGGGAACGAACGTCCCCGGTCGGCGCGGGGCGCGGTCGCCCGGACGGTTCGGAAAGGCCTTTAGCCGCCTATCGAGAATCCGCGTACATGTTCAGACAGTTCCGTGAGGAGGTCGAGACGGCGCTCTCTGCGGCGCTTTCGTCGCTCGACCTGCCCACCGACGACCTCGGGGTCGAGGAGCCGCCGGAGGACGTACCCGCGACGCTCGCCTCCAGCGTCGCCTTCCGACTCGCCGGGGTCGTCGGCGCGCCGCCGCCGAAAATCGCCGCCGACATCGCCGAGGAACTCTCCGTCGAGGGCTACGACTACCTCGCCGCGGTCGACACGCAGGGGCCGTACGTCAACTTCCACGTTTCGGACGCCTACTACGACGACACCCTCGAATCCGCCGCGACCGACGAGGAGTACGGTCGCCTCCCCGCGACCGGCGACAGCGTCGTCGTCGAGCACACGAGCGCGAACCCGACCGGACCGGTCCACGTCGGCCGCACCCGCAACCCGGTCATCGGCGACGCCGTCGCCAACCTGCTCGACTTCGCCGGCAACGACGTCGACCGCCACTACTACGTGAACGACGCCGGCCGCCAGATGGCCGTCTTCACGTGGGCCTACGAGACGTTCGACGAGGACGACCTCGAAAGCGAACCCGCCCGCGAGCGCGTCGAGTACGACCTCGTCCGCTACTACCGCAAGGGCAACGCCTTCCTCGAAGAGGCCGACCCCGAGGAGGTCGAACGGGCCGAAGCCGAAATCACCGAAATCCTCCAGGGCATCGAGGAGGGCGACGAGGAGACGTACGCCCGCGTCGAGACCGTGGTCGACCAGGTGCTCGGCGGCATGCGCGAGTGCCTCGAACGCCTCCCCGCGGAGTTCGACGAGTTCGTCAAGGAGACGCGGTTCATGTTCGACGGGAGCACCCGCGACCTCGCGGAGCGCCTCAAGGAGACCGACCACGCCGTCTACGAGGAGGACGCGTGGCAGCTCGAACTCGACGATTACGGCTTCGAGAAGAACCTCGTGTTCCTCCGGTCGGACGACACCTCGCTGTACACGACGCGCGACCTCGCCCACCACGAGTGGAAGTTCGACAACTACGACCGCGCCGTGACCGTCCTCGGCGAGGACCACAAGCTCCAGTCCGGCCAGCTCCGCGCCGCGCTCGACATCCTCGGCAACGACGTGGACAAACTGGAGAACGTCATCTACTCGTGGGTCAACCTCCCCGGCGGCGAGACGATGTCCACCCGCAAGGGGACGGGCGTCATGCTCGACGACCTCCTCGACGAGGCTATCGACCGCGCCCGCGACGAGGTCGAGACCCGCCTCGAAGGCCGCACCCGCGACGACGACCTCGACGAGGCCGACATCGACCGCATCGCCCGGCAGGTCGGCATCGGCGCGGTCCGCTACGACATCGTCTCCAAACAGCCCACGAAGACCATCACCTTCGAGTGGGACCAGGCGCTCAACTTCGAGGCCCAGTCCGCGCCGTACATCCAGTACGTCCACGCGCGCTGTTGCGGCATCGCAGACGAGGCGGCCGCCGCCGGCCTCGACGCGAGCGAGGCCGACCCCGCCGTGCTGACGACCGACGCCGAGCGCGACCTGCTGGCGACCATCGCGCGGTTCCCCGCGGTCGTCGAAACCGCGGCCGACGACCTCGAACCCCACACCGTGGCGACGTTCGCCCGCGAACTCGCAGAGGTGTTCAACACCTTCTACCGCGAGTGTCCCGTGCTCGACGCCGACGAGGAGGTCGGCGCGGCCCGACTCGCGCTCGTCGAAGCCTCGCGGAACGCGGTGGCGAACGCGCTCGCTATCGTGGGCGTGGAAGCGCCCGAGTCGATGTGACCGCGGGCGAATCGGGTGTCTCGGTGACGGCGTTTTTCGAGCGGTTCAGAAGAAAAACGGGAGCGCGACGGCCCCGGAGATGAGCGACCCGCCGACCGAGAAGACGACGGCGGCTCCGCTGCCGAGCGCGAGAACGAGAAACAGGACTATCCACCAGAAGGGAACGGACTCGGATTCTGCCATAGAGGGCATTCCGCAGACGCGAGTAAAAGACCTTCCCGTTTAGCCGAGGAAGCGACTGAGGAACCCCTTTTTCTTCTCGTCGCGCTCGTCGTCGTCGAACGACTCGACCTCCTCGACGAGCGAGGTGGTGTAGACGCCCTCCTCGTCGTCGTCTTCGGGTGAGTCGTCGGCGTCCGGATCGGCCTCAGTGGCGTCCGATTCGGCCTCGGCCGCGTCCGGTTCGGCCTCCGCGACGAGCGGTTCGTCCGCGCCGGGCGCGTCCGCCCCCTCGACCGACGCCGAGGACGCCGAGCGCGACTCGTCTGCGACCGCGCCTTCCGCGAGCGGGTCCGCGTCCGCCGAGTCGGTGTCGGCGTCGACGTCCGACACGACTTCGTCGTCGGCCACGGCGACCGTCTCCTCGTCAGCAGCCGGCGTCCCGCGGGTGACCGCGTCGAGGTCAGCCGCCAGCGGGTCGGTGTCGGACTCCTCGTCGCCGACCGGGTCGGAGTCCGCGAGTACCGGGTCGTCGGACGCGTCGGCGGCCAACGGGTCGGCCGGCGCGTCGTCGCCGGGGTCGACCGCGGAGTCCACGGCGGGGTCTGCGGCGGACTCGGACGCGTCCGCGCCATCGGCAGGGTCGGGTTCCGCGGGGTCGTCCGGCTCCTCGACGGTGCTGGCGGAAAACGGAATCGACGCCGCGAGGTCGTCGTCGGTGTCCGAATCGACTGCTGGCTCCGGTTCGGTCTCGGCGTTCGGTTCCGCCTCCGGTTCGGTCTCGACAGTCGATTCTCCCTCGGGTTCGGCTTCGACGTTCGGTTCGGCCTCCGATTCGAGTTCGGGGTCCGCCGTGGCCCGGCCTTCGTCCGCGACTGCGGCGGCGTCGGGGTCGGCCACGGAGTCCGAACCCGAATCGAGGTCCGGGGTCGCCGCCGGACCGGCTCCGTCGTCGACCCCGCCACCGCTGTCCTCGACGAAGTCCGAGTCGGGGGCAGGTTCGGGGTCGGGCTCCGGGTCGGCGGCGTCCGCCGGTTCGTCCGTCTCGTCCGTCTCGTCCGTCTCGTCCGCCTCGTCCGTCTCGTCCGCCTCGTCCGTCGCGTCCGCTTCGTCCGCCTCGTCGTCCAGACCCGGAACCGGGACCGGCGTTCCGGTGAGCGCCTCGGCGAGCGCGCGATACCCCGCGGTCGCGATGCTGTCGGGCGAGTGAACGACGACCGGGTCCCGCGTGCTGAGCGCTTCGCGGATGGCCGGGGACTCGGGGACGACAGCGATGACGCCGGTATCGAGGAGCGAAGCGACCACGTCGGCGTTCGGCTTCGACTGGTCGACGCGCGTGAGGACGACGCCGACCACGTCGGCACCGATGCGGTCTGCGAGCTGTCGGGTCTTTTCCGTGTCACCGAGCGCCTCGCGCTCCGTCGTGGAGACCAGGATGACCTCGTCGGCGAGCTTCAGCGGGACGAACGTGTCGTCGCTCAGCCCCGCACCGGTGTCGATGATGACGATGTCGTAGCTCGCTTCGAGCGTCGAGATGACCGGTTCGAGCTCCTTGGCGTTCGCCGTCGCGAACGCTTCGAGCGCGTTCGAGCCGGGGAGCACCGAGAGTCCCGCCGGTCCGTCGTAGACGGCGGTCTCGACCGCCGCCTCGCCCGTCAACACGTCGTGGAGCGTCGCCCCGTCGGGGTCGACGCCGAGCGCGCCGGCGAGGTTCGGCATCCCGAGGTCACCGTCGACGACGACGACGTCGTGACCGGCCATCGCGAGCGTCGTCCCGAGGTTGGCCGTGCTCGTCGTCTTTCCAACCCCGCCTTTCGCGCTGGCAACTGCGTACACCCGGGCCATAATTCCAACGTCGAAGTCCACCCGTGACAGCAACATAAATGTTCTCCGACCGCGCTCGTCTCCGCACGTCGGTTCGGACGGCCGCTCGTGCGTCGAGATACCGCGGCACGTGCCCAGTCAAAGGTTACTTAGCCGCTGGAGGGACTAGGTGGAGTGATGAGTAGCGACGCCGAGGAGGCGAGCGAGGACCGCCGAAAGTACGAATTCAAGAAGGTCATCGAGGACCTGCGAGAGTACGAAGGGTCGGGAACGCAGCTCGTCACCATCTACATCCCCGAAGACAAGCAGATTTCCGACGTGGTCGAACACGTCATCACGGAGCACAGCGAAGCGTCTAACATCAAATCGAAGCAGACGCGAACGAACGTCCAAGACGCCCTGACGAGCATCAAGGACCGACTCCGGTACTACGGGAACTTCCCGCCGGACAACGGCATCGTGATGTTCTCCGGCGCGGTCGACGCCGGCGGCGGCCAGACGACGATGGTCACCAAGGTACTCGAAAGCCCGCCGGAGCCGATTCAGTCGTTCCGGTACCACTGCGACTCGAACTTCCTCACCGGGCCGCTCGAAGACATGCTCATGGACAAGGGCCTGTTCGGCCTCATCGTCCTCGACCGCCGCGAGGCCAACGTCGGCTGGCTCAAGGGCAAGCGCGTCGAGCCGGTCAAGAGCGCCTCGTCGCTCGTCCCCGGCAAGCAGCGAAAGGGTGGTCAGTCCGCCCAGCGTTTCGCCCGCCTCCGCCTCGAAGCCATCGACAACTTCTATCAGGAGGTCGCCGGCATGGCCAACGACCTGTTCGTCCCCAAGCGCCACGACATGGACGGCATCCTCGTGGGCGGCCCCTCGCCGACGAAAGACGAGTTCCTCGACGGCGACTACCTCCACCACGAACTGCAGGACCTCGTCGTCGGGAAGTTCGACGTGGCCTACACCGACGAGTCCGGCCTCTACGACCTCGTCGACGCCGGGCAGGACGCGCTGGCCGACCAAGAGGTCATCAAGGACAAAAAGCAGATGGAGGAGTTCTTCGAGAAGCTCCACCGCGGCAACGAGTCCACCTACGGGTTCGAGGCGACCCGCAAGAACCTCGTGATGGGGTCGGTCGACCGCCTCCTCATCTCCGAGGACCTCCGAAAGGACATCGCCGTCTACGACTGTGGCGGCCAAGAGGAGTACGAGCTCGTCGACCACCGTCACGACACGCCCACCCACGAGTGCGACGACGGCTCGGAGGCCGAACTGAAAGACCGCGAGGACGTCATCGAGTGGCTCATGGACCTCGCGGACCAGCGCGGCACCGAGACGAAGTTCATCAGCACCGACTTCGAGAAAGGCGAACAGCTCTACGACGCGTTCGGTGGCATCGCCGGCATCCTCCGGTACTCCACCGGCGTCTAAGCGACCTCCTCCTCGGCGTCTTCACGCCACGCGTTCGACGGCACGGAGCGACGGCACTCAGAGAAACGCGTCCAACTGGCGCTGCCGGCGAGCGACGTCGAAGTGGGGGGCCGTCGCCGTCTGCTGGAGCCGGTCGAGCGTGAGGTGCACGTCGGTCCCGGATCGCTCGGCGAACTCGACGCAGTCGACGATACCGGCGCGGTTGAGCGCGAGCGAGTCGAGCATACCGACGAGGAGCGCGACCGCCGCGCCCGCGTCGCCGTCGGGAAGCGCGCCCGCGAGCGGCCGCGACGCACCGTCGCTCGGCGGTGCCTCGGTCGAGTGCAGTCGGAGACAGTCGGCGCACAACCCGACGGTCAGCGCCGCCTCGGGCGCGTGGGATTCGAGCGATTCCGGCACCGCGAAGACGGCGAGGTCGCCGTCGCAGTCGGGACAAGACATGAGACGCTCTACGCGCCGATAGGATGAAAAACGGTCGGAGACCCGACCGAGAGAGGAGTCGAGAGAAGACAGGCGGCCCCGTCAGTCTGCGGTCGCCGTTTCCGCGTCTGCGTCCGCGTCGGCTTCGGCCGCCGCCTTCTCCGCGGCGCGTTCTTCCTTTTCTTCTTCTTCCTTCTTCGCCTTGATTTTCTTCAGGCGGAAAATCTCCTCGCGCTCCTGTTCTTCGAGCTTCTGCTCGATGTACTCCTGGTTCTCGTACAGCTCCGGGAGCAGTTTGAATTCGAGCGCGTTGACGCGGCGCTTCGTCGTCTCGATCTCTTCGAGCATCTTCTTCATCGCCGTCTCGACCTCCGCCGCGAGGATGATGGATTCGAGGAGTTCCTCGTAGGCGTCCGCGGCCTCGTCGATGCGGGCCGAGGAGCCGAGGAGTCCGTAGCCGCGCTGGTCGAGGCTCTTTTTCACGCGCGAGGACTCGATCTGCGGGACGACGACACCCATGATGTTCTTCGACTGCGTCGTGATTTCGGGGTACTCCTTCAGCGCGGAGGCCGCGCCGCGGACCGCCACGTCGCCCTCCATGGCGCGGGCCATGTTGATCTTGTTCTGCGCGCGCTCGTAGTCCTGATTGAGGTTGGCCCGCACGTCCTGGGCCTGGTCGAGGATGTCCATGAACTCCATGATGAGCCCGTCACGCTTCTGTTCGAGCGTGTCGTGGCCCCGCTCGGAGAGTTCGATGCGATCTTCGATCGCCATCAAGTTCTTGCGGGTCGGCTTGACGTCTTCGGCCATCGTTGCCGGGGGTTGTTCGCCTGGGGTGTTAATCTTTTACTGTCTGGCCGGCCGGACCGGGCGAAATCGGGCGTGCTTGGAAGTGTCACGTCCGCAGGTCGAGACCGCGATTCAGTCCGCAGGTCGCCACGGGTGCTGAAGTCGGCGCACCGGAGGCGGTAGCCGTTGAGCGACCGTCAAAAAACCGGAGCCGCCCGACTAGTATGGGTCGCTGTCGAAAAATCGGGAGATGAGTTTGCGCTCCGCGGCGTGCAGGTGCTGGTGGAACGTCGCCCGCGAGACGCCCATCGTCTCCGCGAGTTCCTCGCCGGTGACGGCGTGGGGCCACTCGAAGTAGCCGCCGAGGTAGGCGAGTTGGAGGGCCGACTGCTGTCGGTCGGTGAAGTCGTCGGTGACGCTCGCGACGAACTCGCGGCGCGCCTCCGGCGGTTCCGACCGGTTCGTGACGGAGCGGAGTTCGGCGTTCGCCGCGACCGTCTGCAAGTCGTCGAGGAGCGCCCGGCCCGCCACGCGGTCGGAAATGATGACCGTGAGCCGACAGCCGAGGCGGTCTACTTCGAGGTCGACGAGCCGCCCACCCGCGTCGGCGACGAGGTGAAGGAGCGACCCGTCGTCGAAGGTGAGCTCGTAGAGTTCCGCGTCGTCGCCGCGGGGGAGAACGTCGACGCTTCGAAGGCCGTCGAGGTCGGTGTCGGCTTCCTCGAACTCGGTCGCGGGGTGCGTCGAGACGAACAGACTCACGGTCCCGTCGTCGTGTTGGGCCGAACCGCGATACGAGAGTTCGCAGTCGCCCGCGACGGCGAGTCGGACCAACGGCTGGCTCTCGTCGCGCACGTCGAGTTCGAGTTCGAGCCGCTCGTCGGACAGCAGGGAGCGCCGGCTCTCGAAGGCGTCGATGGCCGCGCCGACCGCTCTCCCGAGCGTCCCAAACACCACCCGGACTTGGTCGTCGAGTTTCGCAACGTCGGTGTAGACCGTCAAGACGCCGTAGAGCGTCCCGCTGTGGACCAACGGGACCGCGATGACGGAGCCGAACGGGACGAGTGTCTCGGCGTAGACGCTGCCGTCGCCGACGGCCGCCGACTGGACGGTCCGCGTCTCCGCGGCGCGAGCGGTGGGGTCGTCTGAGTTCGACCGGTCGATTTCGAGGCCGTCGAGGAACCCCGTGTCGGTTCCGGCCCACTCGTTGGGGACGATGACCGCCGGCGAGAGGTCGCAGTGGCCGACCCACGCGCAGTCGAACGAGCCGGCGGCGGTGACCCGGTCGCAGACGGCGGCTTCAAGCTCCTGTCTGCTCTCCGCGCGGACGAGCGCGCTCGTCACGTCCTCCAACAACCCCTCGATGTGATCGACGAGCGTCTGGAGGCGCGCGCGCTCCTCATCGACTCTGGCAGCATATCGCTCGGCGGCCGCCTCGGCGCGCACGCGCTCTGTGATGTCGGTCTGGAAGCCGACGTAGTGGGTCACCTCGCCGTCCGGCCCGCTCAGCGGCGCGACATCGACCCGGTTCCAGAACGTCTCGCCGTCCGCGCGGTAGTTCAGCAGTTCGACCGACGCCGACTCCTCGGCCTCGATGGCGCGGCGAAGTTCGGCGACTCGCTCGGGGTCCGTGTTCGGTCCCTGAAGATATCGGCAGTTCCGCCCCAACGCCGCGTCCGCCGAGTAGCCGGTCATCGTCTCGAACGCCTCGTTGACGTAGACGAGCGGGCGGTCGGGCAGCGAACAGTCCGCGATGGTGATGCCGACCGGAGCCTCGTCTATCGCCTGTTCCTTCAGGTCCTCCGTAATCTTGCTCGCGGCCGCCGCGCCGCGGCGACGCCACGCGACGGCGCTCTCGATACGCTCGGGGAGCCGCTCGAAGAGGTTCGAATCGACGACCGGAACCACGTCGGCCGCGCCGGCGTCGCGGGCGGCCGCCGCCGAGAGGTCGCCATCGGTGGGGACGACGACGACCAGCGGGACCGCGATTGCCCCGTTAGCTGCTTCGACGGCGGCGAGGCGGTCAGTCCCGAGCACGACGCAGTCGGCCTGTTCGGCCTCGGCGCGCCGACCGGCCGCATCGACGGACTCGGCGACCGACACCGAAAGCGGCGAGAGTGCGTCCACGAGTCGCTCCCGATCGACGGCGGGACCGACGACCGCGAGGACGCGAGCGGGAGACGAAGTGGCGTCCATGCGGAGTCGTCGTGGCCGAGACGTAAGGAAGTTCTCGCGGGCGACGCGCGGCCGCGCGGCTCGGAGGACGAACCGCGCGAATAGAAGAGGAGAATCGAACCGAGGGACGAACGCGGCGTTCGCCGCGGTCTAGGCTTCCGCTTCGACCGACTCGGCGTCTTCGTCGTAGTAGTCCTCGATGAGCTCTTCGTCGATACGGTTGAGCTCAGACTTCGGAAGCGTCGACAGGAGGTCCCAGCCGATGTCGAGGGTGTCCTCGATGGACCGGTCCGTGTCGAAGCCCTGATTGACGAACTCGGCTTCGAAGCGCTCTGCGAAGTCGAGGTACTTGTTGTCACGCTCCGACAGCGCCTCGCGACCGACGATGTTCACGAGGTCGCGCAGGTCTTCACCCTCCGCATACGCCGCGTACATCTGGTCGGACACGTCGGCGTGGTCCTCGCGGGTGAGGCCCTCGCCGATACCGTCGTCCATGAGACGCGACAAGGACGGAAGCGGGTTGATCGGTGGGCGGATACCCTGCGAGTTGAGGTCGCGGTCGATGTAGATCTGGCCTTCCGTGATGTAGCCGGTCAGGTCCGGAATCGGGTGCGTGTCGTCGTCACCCGGCATCGTGAGGATGGGAATCTGCGTGACAGACCCTTCGCGTCCCTCGATACGACCCGCACGCTCGTAGAGCTGTGCGAGGTCAGTGTACATGTACCCCGGGTAGCCACGGCGACCGGGGACCTCTTCACGAGCCGCGCCGATTTCGCGGAGCGCCTCGCAGTAGTTGGTCATGTCGGTCAGGATGACGAGGACGTGGTAGTCCTTGTCGAACGCGAGGTACTCGGCGGTCGTCAGCGCGAGTCGCGGCGTGACCGTCCGCTCGACTGCGGGGTCGTCCGCGAGGTTCGTGAAGACGACGGAGCGCTCGAGTGCGCCCGTGCGCTCGAAGTCCTCCATGAACTCGTTGGCCTCTTCCTGCGTGATACCCATCGCGCCGAAGACAACTGCGAACTCCGATTCTTCGCCGCTGTCTTCGTCCTCGGGCACCGTCGCCTGACGGGCGATCTGGAGCGCGAGGTCGTTGTGGGGAAGCCCCGACGCGGAGAAGATGGGGAGCTTCTGACCGCGGACGAGGGTGTTCATGCCGTCGATGGCGGAGACACCGGTCTGGATGAACTCCTCGGGGTACTCGCGGGAGTAGGGGTTGATTGCCGCGCCGACGATGTCCCGACGCTCGTCGGGGACGATCTCGGGGCCGCCGTCGATGGGCTGGCCGGACCCGTCGAGCACGCGCCCGAGGAGGTCCTCGGTCACGGGCATCTTGAGGGTCTCGCCGAGGAACTTGACGGACGCGTTCCTGTCGATACCGGTCGTGCCTTCGAACACCTGAATCGCGACGAGGCCCTCGGAGGATTCGAGGACCTGTCCGCGCTTGGTCTCGCCTTGGGGCGTCTCGATTTCGACGATTTCGTCGTAACCGATCGGCTCGTCGACCTCGGCGAACACCAGCGGGCCGCTGATTTCGGTGATGGTCTGGTATTCCTTCATGGTCTCAGTACAGCTCGCGGAGCTGCTCGGTGATCTCTGCTTTGAGGTCCTCGATGTACGCCTCCCAGTCTTCCTGCACACCGATGCGGTTCAGCCGGGGAGCCGCCTCGATGGCCTGAATCTCTTCGACGGGGACGCCGGCTTCGAGCGCCTTGAACGCCTCGTCGTTGAACGTGTGGATGGCGGTGAGGATTCCGTACGTCTTCTCGGGGGAGCAGTACGTGTCCGTCGGGTGGAACGCGTTCTGCTGGAGGTACGCCTCGCGGAGGTAGCGAGCGATTTCGAGGGTCAGCTGCTGGTCCTCCGGGAGGGCGTCCTTACCGACGAGCTGAACGATTTCCTGCAGTTCGCTCTCCTCGTCGAGCACGTCGACGGCCCACTGGCGCTCTTCTGCCCAGTCGTCCTCGACGTTCTCGACGAACCACGGGTCGAGCTGCTCTTGGTAGAGCGAGTACGACTCGTTCCAGTTGATGGCCGGGAAGTGACGGCGCTCTGCGAGGTCCGCGTCGAGCGCCCAGAACGTCTTGACGATACGCAGGGTATTCTGCGTGACCGGCTCGGAGAAGTCGCCGCCCGGCGGCGAAACCGCGCCGATGACGGAGACGGAGCCTTCCTCGCCGTTGACGGTCGTGAAGTAGCCGGCGCGCTCGTAGAACTCGGAGAGACGCGCGGCGAGGTACGCGGGGTACCCCTCTTCGCCGGGCATCTCTTCGAGGCGCGACGAAATCTCGCGCATGGCCTCTGCCCACCGAGAGGTGGAGTCGGCCATGAGCGCAACGTCGTATCCCATGTCGCGGTAGTACTCCGCGATGGTGATGCCGGTGTAGATACAGGACTCGCGGGCCGCCACGGGCATGTTGGACGTGTTCGCGATGAGGCACGTCCGAGCCATGAGCGGGTTACCCGTCTTCGGGTCGTCGAGTTCCGGGAAGTCCTCGATAACCTCGGTCATCTCGTTACCGCGCTCGCCGCAGCCGACGTAGACGACGATGTCCGCGTCGGCCCACTTGGCGAGCTGGTGCTGCGTGACCGTCTTCCCGGAGCCGAACGGCCCCGGAATCGCGGCCGTTCCACCCTTCGCGATGGGGAACAGGCCGTCGAGGATGCGCTGCCCCGAGACGAGCGGTTCGCGCGGGGTCTTCTTCTCCGCGGCGGGGCGAGCCTGACGCACCGGCCACTCCTGGTGCATCGTAATCTCCTCGCCGTTGTCGAGTTCGACGACCGTCTCGGTGACGGAGAACTCGCCTTCCTCGACGGCGACGACCTCGCCGCCCTCGAAGTCCGGCGGGACCATGACCTTGTGCTCGATGGTCACGGTCTCGGGGACCGTCCCGACGACGTCGCCGGGGGCGACCTCGTCGCCCTCGGAGACGGTGGGTTCGAACTCCCACTTCTCGTCGAGGTCGATACCCGGCGCGTCGACACCGCGGTCGAGGAACGCCGAGTCCATCTTCGACTCCAGCACGTCCAGCGGACGCTGGACGCCGTCGTAGATGGCGTCCATCATCCCCGGACCGAGGTCGACGGTCAGCGGTTCGCCCGTACTCTCGACGGGTTCGCCGGGACCGACGCCGGAGGTCTCTTCGTACACCTGAATAGTCGTGAGGTCGCCCTCGATTTCGATGACCTCGCCCATCAGCCCTTCGTCGCCGACGTAGACGACGTCGTTCATGCGGGCGTCGAGGCCACGGGCGGTCACGACCGGACCACTCACGCTTGCGATGACACCGTCCTCGCGAACGGAATCTTGTGTTGCCTGACTCATGTTTGGTTATTCGTCCATCAGATCGATACCGATTGCTCTCTTGATCTGGTCACGGAGGCCACTCGCGCCGCCGGAGCCGCCGAGCGTCACGAGCGTCGGCTCGATGCTGCGCTCGACCGACTGCCGGGCGTTACGCGAGAGGTGGTCGAGGTCGTCTTCGTGCATCACGATGATGCCGACGTCCTCGTCCTCCAGCGTCCGCGTCACGGCCTCGTCGAGTTCGTCGTCCTTCGCTTCGTCCGGGACGTTCTCGAACTTGCGGACGCCCGCAAGCCGAAAGCCCGTGGTGAAGTCCGGACTGCCGATAACTGCGATTTCCTGGCTCATAGGATGACCAGCTCCGCTTCTATTGCATCGGGGTCCAGCCCGGCTTCGCGGCCGCGGGCGATGGCCCGGATGTTGTCGACCTCGCGCTCCTTGGCGAGGATGTACGAGACGATTGGCGTGACAGAAAGCGGGAACACGTAACCGAGCGTGTCCGCGTACTCCAAGAGCGCCGCGTCGAGGGCGCGCTCGAAGCCGATGAGGCTGTCTGCCGCTTCGAGGTCCGAAAGGGCCGCCGAGAGGCGGTCGCCGTATCGGCTGTCACGAATTTTCGACACCAGCTCGTCCGGGCTGGTCGCCAGCGACGCGAGCTCCGTCGCGCGGAACAGCGTGCCGCCCTCGATGAAGTAGTCGACGGGGTCGAGGTCGGCACCGCTGCGAGCGATGCGGAGCGCGTTGCGGGCGTTTCGGAAGTCGATTTCGGCTTCGAGGAACTCGCGGTACTGCTTTGCCTCTTCGCCGACGACCAGGTCGTCGAGCAACTGCTCGTAGAAGGCGCGGTCGACCGCGTTCTCCAGCGGGACGAGGACGCCGACTTCCTCGTACTCCTCGTAGGCGGCCGCGAGGCCGTCACCGAAAATGGTGCCGGAGAGGACGCTGACGACCTCTTCTATCTCGCCCGCGTCGAGCAGTCGCGAGATGAGGCGGTCGTCGAACTCGCCGGCGCGGATGAGGTCGGATTCGACCTCCTCGCGGGACGCACCGGAGTAGAGACCGCGGATAACCGTCTTCACGTTCCACGCGTCGAACTTGCGGAGATACCGCGCGATGAGGTCGTAGAGGCGGCCGTCTGCCCAGTCGAGGATATCGTTGAACTGCTTCGCCAGATTCTGGTTCAGCGCGTACTCGATGAGGTCGACGCCGGAAAAACGGCTGCCCAGCGCGTTGACCTCGGTCTCGTACTCCGATTCCTCCATGAACCGAGCGATTTCGGCCGGTCCCATGCGGACCAGTTTGCGGTACTCCTCGTCGCCGAACAGGGCACTACGTCGCGCTCGAACGCGAGCGATGACGTATTCGGGATTCGAGCCGCCGGTAGTGCTCATTGGTCGTCGAACAGTCGCGCACTCACTTCCTTCAGGTTGTCCTCCCAGACCGTGTCGAGGACCGAGTCGAAGGTGTTGTTCACCCGGACGCGCGAGTTCGACCCCTCGACCACGACGCCACCGAGGCAGTCGCGCTCGCCGGCGAACTCGTAGCCGTCGTAGTCTTCGAGGATGCTCGAAAGCAGCTCCTCGTCGTCGGCGCGGCCGTAGACGGAGACTTCGTCTGCGTCTTCGAACTCGACCGCCGCCGCGTCGAGCAGCGAGCGGGTGAGCTCTTCGCGACGGTCGCCTTCCAGCTCGGCGAGCTCGCGTTCGACCTGCTCGCGGACGCGCTGGAGCACGTCTCGACGGGCGCCGAGTCGGGCCTGCTTGGCTTCGAGCTTCGCGCTGGAGAGCGCCTGTTCGCGCTCCCGTTCGAGCTGTTGCTCGACGTCCGCCTTCCGCGATTCGAGGAGCTCTTCGGCGTCGGCCTCGGCCTCGGCGACGATCTCGTCTGCCTGTTCCTGGCCGTCCTGCCTGATGTCCTCTGCGCGTGCGCGGGCTTCGTCTCGGATGTCCTCAACGACGTTGTCCAAACTCATAATGGGAAAGAGAGGGGGTGCTTAGGCCGCGAAGACAACGACCAGTGCGAGGATGACGAGGGTCTCGGGGAGAACCGTGAGGACCAGCCCGTTGACGAAGAGGTCGTCGTCTTCCGCGATGGCACCCATCGCGGCGGAGCCGATGCCACGCTCCGCATAGCCTGCGGCGAAGGCGGCGATACCGACGGAGAGGGCCGCCGCGGCGTCGGCGGTGATAGCGGGCGAGGAAGCGGCTTCACTCTGCAGTGCAGTCATGAGGGGTTCGATTGCTTCAATCATTGTGTGTTCCTGAGTACCGGATTGTCGTCTCCGAACGTCCGTATGTGCTGTTAGCCGTATCATAAAGGTTCCCAAAACGTCTGGAGCGGTCTGCCTACGGCGGCGGAATCGTCGTCATTGCAAAAAGCAGTCGCTCCGAGCGGACAAAAGTCAAAAAAGAATCGACGATGAGGGTTAGTCTTCGGTCGTGAACTCGCGGTCGTAGCCGAACGGGTTGTACGCGCGGCCGCCGCCCTCGAAGAACTTGTTGAAGAACTCGACGTACTCGAGACGCACGGCCTGCAAGCCGGCGCTCGTGACGCCGAGCGCGAGGACGACCAGGTGACCGACGACGAGGACGAGCAGTCCGCCCACGACGCCCGCGGCACCCGTGTGGAAGATGCCGCCGAACAGAATCTCGGTCACTTCGTGGCCGTGATAGCTCACCGTTCCTGCCGCTTCGAGTGCAGCAGCGTCGGGCATTCCGCCGAGCCCGAAGTGCCAGCCGCCGTGGTCGTCGACGTACACGCCGAAGACGAGCAGGTTGACGGCGAACGCCATCGACGCCTTCGCGATGAGGACCGCGCCGAGACGCGTGTACGACAGGACGTTCGAAAGCGGGGCGGCGAACTCGACGAGTTCGGCCAGTTCGGCCGTCCCGAGCAGCCCCGCGCCGAGGAAGTACAGCCCGAGGCCGATCCAGCCGACGGTGAACGAGAAGCCGGAGAAGCCGAGCGGGATGAGCCCGTCGGCCGCGAACGTGGTGAACAGGAACTCCGGCGGGACGCCACCGAGCGCGTCGCTGAAGATCCAGATCCACAGGCCGTTCAGCATGAGGATCCACGAACCGCTTTCGAGGACCGCCTCCTTCGCGCCGTGGAGTTCGTAGTTCTCGAAGAAGTCGAGAATGTACCCCACGTTGATGTGGAAGATACCGACGGCGACGCTCACGGTGAGCCAACCGAGGGCCCACTCAGAGGTGGCCGGCGACAGCCCCTTCTCGATGGGCGGGTGCGACAGCCCGAGCATTCCTTCCCAGAAGTACTGGGTGATGAGGTGGAAGCCGAATATCTCGCCGTAGAGGATGCCGAACAACGTCGTAAACAGCCCCGCGGCGAGGGTGACGCCACCCATGCTCTTGAGCGCACCGTCCTCAAACTTCGAGTAGAGGAAAAAGCCGATGGCGGTGTAGATGACACCGTACCCGAAGTCACCGATCATGAACCCGAAGAACGTCGGGAACGTCAGGAACAGGATGATGGTCGGGTCGAGCTCGTGGTAGTTCGGGCGGTTGACCGCCTGCACGAGGATTTCGAACGGCTTGACAGCGCCGCTGTTCTTCTGGACGACCGGCGGGTCGTCGTTGGACATCGAGACCGTTCCGCCGTCGGTAACGGCGGCCGTGCCGCCGGTCTCGGTGACGTCCTCCCGCGCGTGGTCGTGTCCGTCACGCGAGAACTCGGCGCGTTCGAGCTCCTCGACGGCGACGTGCTCGCCGACCTCGTCTTTGAGCGTGCCCGCGAACGTGTTGTAGCGCTCCGTCGGAATCCAGCCCTCGGCGACGAAGGCGTTCTCCGTCGTCGCGAACGAAAGCGGCGCTTCCGTCTTCTGGACGTCGATTGCGAGTCGCTCTTCGGCGGCGAGGAGGAACTCGCCCTCCTCGACGGCGATGTCGTGGAGCTCGGATTCGACGGTCTCGAGCTTCGACTCGATTTCGCGCTTCTGCTGTTCGAGGCTGCGGATGTGCTCTTCGGGGCTTCCCGAGGCGTCCGGGACTTCGAGCGTGGCGAACTCGACGCCGACCAGCGCGTCGGCGAGCGCCATCTCGTCGGCACCGTCGACCGGCCGACCGAAGACGGCGTGCGTGCGCTCGCCCGAGAAGATCTCGTAGGCGCTGATGTCGTCGGCGTCGACGACGGCGCGCTCGACGGGCTCGACCTTCCCCTGTCCGACGACGACCTGCAGGGTGTCGTACCCCGAAAGCAGGTCGAGGTCGAGTCCGAGGTCGACGAACGGCTCCATCGCGTCGATTTCTTCGTCCACCGCGCGGAGCTCGTTTTCGAGCTCGGAGCGGCGGTCGTCCAGTTCATTGACTTCGGCTCGAATCTCTTCGAGGGGCTCGCCGAGCGCGTCGTCGGGGACGATGCGCTGCCGGCCGGAGTCGGTGTCTTCGACCCCGAGGATGCTCTTGAGCGAGCGGACGGTGACGAGCTTGTCGGACGCGCTCTCGGCGCCCTCGATGGGCGACCCCGTCTCGAATCCGAACTCCTCCTGCCACGAGCCGTCGTATTCGGTGACGTGCAGCAGTCGGAGGTCGTGGACGGTCTCGATGACCTCGGGCATGACGCCCTTGGAACCGGTCACCGAGACCTTGCTCATCTGCTCAGGTCTGAGCATCCACCGCCTCCTCGAATTTGCCGATGGCGAACTCGACCGCGTCGTCGATGTGGTCTTCCGCCTCGGCAACCAGTTCGTCGCGGGCGTCCTCGCCTTCTTCGAGGATGCGTTCCCGCTCCGTCTCTATGTCCGCGCGTCCCTCCTGAAGACGCTCGGATTCGAGCTCTGCGGCCTCTTCTTCGGCCTCGGAGCGAATCTCATCGGCTTCCTCACGCGCCTCCGCGACGAGCTCCTCACGTTCGGCCTCGGCCTCTTCAACGATGTCGTCGGCCTCCTGCTCGGCCGTTTTGATTCGTTCGAGAACCTCTTGTCTCGGCATACTCGTATCACAGGAACGTTGCACAAGCGCTGTATAAGGTGTTTGCGGAAAGTCTGTGACAGACGCTCGGGAAACGCGGCGATTTTCCCCCTCGAACGCCGACCGGCGCGGCGAATCCGCACCGTTATCATCGGCGAGTTCTAATCCCGGCGCGATGGGAGTCCTCGAAAACAAAGCGCGGGCCCGCCTGTTCTACAAGTACCTCTCGAAGGTGTACGACCGGGTGAACCCGTTCATCTGGAACGAGGAGATGCGCGACGAGGCGCTGGAGATGCTCGACATCCAGCAGGACGACCGCGTCCTCGACGTGGGCTGTGGCACCGGCTTCGGAACCGAGGGACTGCTCCGCTACACCGACGACGTCCACGGCCTCGACCAGAGCATCCACCAGATGCAGAAGGCGTGGGAGAAGTTCGGCAAGCACGACGAGGTCCGGTTCTACCGCGGGGACGCCGAGCGGCTCCCCTTCGCTGAGGACTCGTTCGACGTTATCTGGTCGTCCGGCTCCATCGAGTACTGGCCGAACCCGGTCACCGCGCTCGAAGAGTTCCGCCGGGTGGTGAAACCGGGGAGCAAGGTGCTCGTCGTCGGCCCCGACGACCCGAAATCCGGCGTCTTCCAGAAGCTTGCGGACGCCATCATGCTGTTTTACGACGAGGAGGAGGCCGACCGGATGTTCGAGGCCGCCGGCTTCGTCGACATCGAACACCACATCCTCCAACGCCAGCAGGGGAGCCCGCGGGCTATCGTCACCATCGCGCGCGCACCCGAGGAATAATCGCTGACCGCCGCGGTCGACGCGGCCGCTCGTGTTCGTCGCTGTCAGCGCATCGTCGCGACCGACTCACGACGCTGTCGCTTCGAGCGCCGCGACCGGCGTGTCGCCGTCGAAGACGCGGACGGTCACCGTCGCACCCGGCTCGATAGTCGGGTCGTTCGTCCCCGCGAGTTCGAGGGTCGCCGTCTCACCGACGGTCCACCGGGGGTCGGCCGCGGCGTTGAACGGGCCGGTTGGGCCGGGCCGGAACCCGCTGGCCGAGAAGAACGGCACGGGCGGTTGGTGCGCGAGCGACTCACCGTCCACCGAGATACGAACCGCGAGCGAGTCCACGTCGAGCGGCGCGCCACCCTCGTGAGTCAGCGACAGCGTGTCACCAGAGACCCCGAGCGACAGCGCCGTGGGTCGAGTCGGCGTCGGCGAGGCGTCGGCCGCGTCGAACGCCGCCGCGCCGACAGCGGCCGCGACGACGACCACGAGACCGATGAGGAGCACGCTCCCGATGAGTACTGACGAGCCGCGGGTCGAGCGGCGGAACTGACGAGGCATCGAGACGGGGTGGTCCCGTCATGGGATAAGAAGCTCCGGTCAGCCGACCGTCGGAGAACCGACCGTTGGCGAGTCGCCGGGTGCGCCCTGCGGGACCGTCCGGGAGGGGCCGGGCGACTCGGTCGATTCGGTCGGCGTCGACGTGACCGTCGGGGACGTGTCGTTTTCCGTGTCGGTTGGGTTCGCGGCGAGGGTGGGCGTGGGCGTCGGATCGGCCGTGAGCACGACCGCCGAGTTGCCCTTGATGACCGTGACGGTGTAGGGCGCTGACGGCGAGACGGTCCAGAGCGTCCCGTCGGAGCCGGTGTGACCCAACAGCGTGCTCTCCTGGCTGGCTTCGAGTCCAATCGTGACGTTCGCGTCGACCGGGTCGCCCGTCTCGCTTTCGTTCAACTGGATGCGGAGCGGTCCGCCGGGGTAGGTCCGGTCGACGGTGAGCGCCAGCCCGTCTCTGACCCCGGTGGCGGTGGCGGTGGTCGAAATCGACCTGAGGGGACGCGTCTGGGACTCCTTGAACACGCGTCCGCTTCCGGTGTCAACGTACGCCGTCAACTGCCCGTAGTTGTAGTTGATTCGCACGCGGTGGCTGTCGCCGGCACTGATGACGTTGGTCCCGTTCTGTGCGGTGCGGCTGGAGTAGATGGTCGGGTAGTTCTCCGCGACGATGTCGAGCGCCTCCTCGTAGGTGACCGTGCGCTGGTCGCGGTCGCGGAGGTCCGCGCGGTAGGCCTCGCGGACGTACTCGCCGTCGGCGACGACGCTGAGGACGACCCCGGTCTCGCTCGTCCGCACGGAGAACCGCGCGGCGTCGGCCTCGCCGGTCATGACCGCGACCGCGTGCGTCCGAACGGGGCCGGTGAACGTGTCGAGTTCGCGTTCGAGCGCCGCGAGCCGCCCGGAGCTAATCGAGAAGTCCGACGTTCGGCTCGTGACGTCACGGAGGGCGACGCGCCGCTCGTTGAGCGCCCGCGCCTCGGCGTCGATTCGCGCGAGTTCGATGAGGAGCTCTCGCGCGGTGAGGTTGTCGTCGTTGAACCGTTCGATGACGGAGCGCTGTGCGCTCTGGAGCGCGATTGCGCGCTGCTCGATGCCGTTTAGCTCGTCGAGGATGAGCTGTTGTCGGGTGCTGTCGTCGCTCGCGGACTCGATGCGCTCGAGAGACGCCCCCGTCTGAATCCGCCCGCCGGCCCTGAGCGCGGAGAAGTCGAGAGAGGGACCGAGGTCGACGTGGTGGGCTTCGACCGTCGACCGGACCAGCTCCGACGACGGGATATCGAGGACGTGAATCGTCTCGTTGGACGGCGACTCGACCTGTGCGTGGGTCGCCCCATCGAGCGCCGACGAGTGGGACGAGCCGTCGGTCGGACCGACCGCGCCGAGCACCGGCGACGCCACGAGGAGCATGACGACGACGAGTGGGAGGGCCTTCATCGCCGTGAGGGTACACGGGGGCAGTACTAAAATGACCCTCTTGCTGCTGTCGACGACGGCGACGGCGGGGGCGTCTCTCGACGGCGTCTGACGCTGTTGAATCGATGGAAAGCGTTTTCATCGCCGGACGAAACGGATTTACGTATATGCGGAGCGCCGCCCTCATCGTTGCCCTCCTCACCATCGTCGCCGGCGTCGCAGTCCCAGTGACGGCCACGGACGTGGCCGCGGCCGGCACGCAGAGCGCGGACGCGGTCGCCGGCGTTCCCGACACCGATGTCACCGATTCGAGCGCGGACGCGGACGAGACAGCGACGCTCGCGAAGCTCGGTCGCGGACCGCTCGCCGCCCAACAGACGACGCTCGAACGGTCACCGGAGACGGAAATCTCGATTCAACTACGCGCTGATCGCTCCGCGAACTGGCGGGTCGAGACGCGCTACGAGCTCGAGACGCAAAACGAGACCGCGGCGTTCGAGGAGTTCGCACGGGAGTACGAGCAGGGAACCGCCGACGCCGGTCCCGACGCGGCGTTCTTCGAACGCGTCAGTCAGACGGCCGCCGAGCAGACCGGCCGGTCGATGGCGGTTCAGAACGCGACGACGAGAGGCTACGTCGAAAACGAGACCGGCGTCCTCGTGTTGACGTTCACTTGGACCAACTTCCTCGAACAGACCGACGAGGGACTGCGTCTCGGTGACGCCTTGTCGGCCGATGACGACGGGACGTGGCTCACGTCGCTTCGGTCGAATCAGAACCTCACGATTCAGACGCCGCCGGGCTACGCCGTCAGCGACACGAACCTGCCGCTCGAAAACAACGCCCTCGTCGTCGAGGGACCACGGACTTTCGAATCGATTGACCAGTTGACCGTGACGTACGTCTCGACGGGCCCGGAACAGACGATTCCATGGACGCTCGTCGGCGGCGGCGCGGTCGTCCTCGCGGTGTTCGTGGCCGGCGTCGTCCTGTTCACGCGGCGGCGGCCGAGCGGGGCGGAGCCGGCCGGGGCGTCGGTGAGCTCCGAACCGCGACAGGAGCCGACGCCGGAGCCGACCGACGAGTCCGCACCGGACGACGACGACGGTGAGGAGCACGACGAGGTCGACGTCGACCTCGACCTGCTTTCGACGAGGAGCGGGTCGAACTCCTCTTGGAACGGAACGGCGGGCGGATGAAGCAGGCGAACATCGTCAAGGAGACCGGCTGGTCCGACGCCAAGGTCTCACAGCTCCTGTCGGCGATGGCCGACGAGGAGCGCGTCGAGAAGCTGCGTCTCGGCCGCGAGAACCTCATCTCGCTGCCCGACGAGGACGAAGACGAGGAGTAATCGGGCGACGGCGTCGCGGACGGCCGCGGTGCGAAAACGTTTATTCGCCCCGGTCGGTAGTGAACGTTGATGAAAATTCTCGTAACCGTCAAGGAGGTAGCCGAGGTCGAAGAGGACTTCGAACTCGACGGGCTCCGCGTGGCGGACCAGTACCTCGACTACGACCTCAACGAGTGGGACGAGTACGCGGTCGAGGAAGCCGTCCAAATCGCCGAGGAGAGCGACGACGACGTGGAGGTCGTCGCCGTCACCATCGGCCCCGAGCGGTCGGAAGAGACCATCCGCATGGCGCTCGCCAAGGGCGTCGACCGCGCGGTCCGCGTGTGGGACGACGCGCTCGACGGCGTGGACCTGCTCGACGTGGCCGCGAAGACGCGCCTCCTCTCGGCGGTCGTCGAAGACGAGGACCCCGACCTCGTCCTGACGGGCGTGCAGGCCAACGACGACAGCTTCGGCGCGACCGGCGTCTCGCTCGCCTCGGCAATCGGCTTCGAGTGGGCCGCGGTCGTGAACGCCCTCGACCTCGACGCCGACGGCGGCGTGGCGAACGTCCGTCGCGAACTCGAAGGCGGCGTGGAGGAACTCACCGAGGTCGACCTCCCCGCGGTCCTCACCATCCAGACCGGCATCAACGAGCCGCGCTACGCCAGCCTGCGCGGGATTCGACAGGCCCAGTCGAAGGAAATCAAGTCGCTCGCGCTCTCCGACCTCGGCCTCGACGCCGCGGCGGTCGAATCCGACCTCGTCCTGACCGACGTGTACGAGCCGGAGACAGAGTCCGACGCGACCTACTTCGAGGGTGACGCCGGGGAGCAGGCCGCCGACCTTGCGACCGTCCTCCGGGAAAAGGGGGTGGGCGCGCAATGAGCGACGTGCTCGCCGTCGTCGAGCACCGCCGCGGAAGCCTCCGCGACGTGTCGTTCGAACTCGTGACGGCCGGGAGCGACCTCGTCGGCGACACCGGCGGCGACCTCCACCTCGCGGTCATCGGCGGCGACGTGGACGCCTTCGCCGGGGAGCTCTCGCTCGCCGGCGTGGACGCGATTCACACCGTCGCCGAGGGCGACGAGTTCAACCACGACGTGACCGTGCAGGCCGTCGAAGCGCTCGCCGAGGAACTCGACCCCACGTACGTCCTCATGGGCAACACGGTCAACGGCCTGGACTACGCTCCCGCGGTCGCAGAGCGCCTCGACCGCCCGCTCGTGACCGACGCCATCGGCCTGGAGAACGACGGCGGTCTCGTCGTCACCCGCGAGATGTACGCCTCGAAGGTCGAATCGACCGTCGAAGTCGACGCCGACCGCGCCGCGGTCACCGTCCGCCCGGGCGAGTGGGACGCCACCGAGGAGCCGGGCGAGCCCGCCATCGAGGCGTTCTCGTTCGACCTCGATGAGTCTCGCGTGCGCTCGCGCGTGACCGGGTTCGAGGAAGTCGGCAGCGGCGACGTGGACATCGCCGACGCCGACGTACTCGTCTCCGTCGGCCGCGGCATCGAAGAGGAAGAGAACATCGAACTCGTACAGGAGCTCGCCGACGCGCTCGGCGCGACGCTGTCGTCGTCGCGGCCCATCGTCGACAACGGCTGGCTCCCGAAGGACCGGCAGGTCGGCCAGTCCGGGAAGGTCGTCACGCCGAAGTTCTACATCGCAGTCGGCATCTCCGGCGCGGTCCAGCACGTCGCCGGGATGAAGGGCGCCGAGAACATCGTCGCCATCAACACCGACCCCGACGCGCCCATCTTCGATATCGCTGACTACGGTATCGTCGGCGACCTCTTCGACGTGGTGCCGGAGCTCATCGAGCAGTTCGAATAGAACCTTTTGCGCTGCGGGCGGCCTGAGGCCGCCCTCGGCAAAATCTTCACCAAAAACGCTCCTCACTCACTCCAGCGCGGCAGGTCGCGCTTCCGTTCGCTCGTCGGTCCGCTCGCTCGGGTGCCCCCTCGCTCACGGCACAGGGCAGCGTGGACGAACGTGAAACGCCCAGCGTGAGAGAACGTGAAAGGGCACACAATCTCGACCTCGCTGACGGGTCAGGAACCGCCGACGGCGACCGCCTCCGCGCTCGGTTTTCGGAAATCCGGTACGTACTTCCCTACCCAACCCTACGAACCGACAATGGAATACCTGGAGCGCCGGGTCACGATGGTAAACGACCGCCTCGAGGAGGTCGTCTCGGCGGTCGAGCCGTCGGAGCTCGCCGACCAACTCGACCACGTCGCTCTCGCGGGGGGCAAGCGCGTCCGCCCCGCCGTGACCATCCTCGCCTGCGAGGCCGTCGGTGGCACCCCCGAAGACGCCGTCGACTTCGCGGTCGGCGTCGAACTCGTCCACAACGCCTCGCTCGTCGTCGACGACATCATCGACCGGTCCGACATCCGCCGCGGCACGCCGAGCGCGTGGGCCGAGTACGGCTACGGCCCGGCCATCATCGCCTCCGACGGCCTGCTCGGCGAGGCGTTCGCCCTCCTGTCGTCGTCCGACCGCGCCACCCGCATCGTCGCCGAATCGATGGTCGAACTCGGTGAGGGCGAGGCGACCGAACTGGTCGCGGTCCCCTCGAACGAAGCCGAGTACATGCAGCTCGCCCATCGCAAGACGGGCGCGCTGTTCCGCGCTGCGGCCGAACTCGGTGCAGTCGCCGCGGGCGGCGACGCCCACGTCGTCGAGGCGTTCGGTGACTACGCGGCCCGCGTCGGCGTCGCCTTCCAAATCCGCGACGACGTGCTCGACGCCACCGCGGACGCCGAGGAACTCGGGAAACCCACGGGACAGGACGCCGAGATGGGCCGGCCGTCGCTCGTGCAGGTGACCGACCTGACCCCCGAGGAAGCGAACCGCCGGGCCCGCAAGCAGGCCGACGAGGCGCTGTCGGCGCTGGACGACTCGGGCGTCGACGACTCGGAGCCGCTGGAGTATCTCCGCGACCTCGCGGAGTTCGTCATCGTCCGCGAGAGCTGAGGAGTCGAGAGGAAACACAGTCGGCGGGGGGAACGCCGATTACGCCGGTTGCTCGTTTTCGCCGTCGGAGCCGGTCGGGTAGCGCGACTCCGCCACCGCGAACGTGAGCGTGCTCAGCACGCCGAGGAGCGTGCCGACCGTGAGCGCGACGGCGAGCCCGGGGAGGTAGAACGTCTGGACGCCGACGACGCCCTCGGGGAGGAAAAACCCCGAGAGCGCGTACAGTACGATGGCGATGGCGAGCACGTAGAACGGCGCGTTGAGATAGCGCCACTTGAAGCGGTCGTGGAGGTACTCGTCCGTCACCTGCCCGAGGCTGCTGGTGATGCCGGCGGCGGCGAACCACTCGACCGCGCCGTGGACGAGCGTGGCGAGGACGAGCCCCGCCGGGGGGTCGCCCGCGACGCTCTCCGAGACGGTTTCGAGGAGTTCGACCCCGCGGACGCCGCCGACGACGAGGAGCGCCGCGGCGGCGACGTAGGTGATGATGGTGACGCGGCCGGCGTAGAGGACGTTCCGGGCGCGGTCGGCCGCCTCGTCGACCGCTGATTCGAGGCCGAGGCCCCGGAACAGCGTGTACAGGCCGAGCAGCGCCGAGATGAGGCCGAGAACGACCGCGCCGGGCACGTCGAAGAAGCTGGCGATGGTGACGAAGGGGTAGATGAGAAGCAGGATGCCGAGCGGGACGAGGATGGTCCCGCGGGTCTCGGGGTCGGCGAGCACCTGCTTCATCGTGTAGTACATCGATTCGAGGTTCTGGGCCTGCCTGACGACGACCCGGCGAACCCCGTCGATGGGGACGCGCGAGCGGATGACCGGCAGGACCGACTCGTCCTGTGCGCCGTCGGTGATGACGATGGCGTGGACGGGCTCGCCGGTCGAGAGGCTCGCGAGGACGGTGTCTATCTCGTCGCCGATGGCTCGGTTCGCCTTCACGTCGCTACCCTCCAACCCGGTGACCGCCGCGACTTCGACCTCCTCGTCCTCCGATTCGAGGAGTTCGTCGTGGACCTGAATGCCCTGAAAGAGGACGTTCACGTCGGAGTCCTCCGGGTCCGCGGTGGCCAGCGCCACCGCGGCGTCCTCGACGCGCTGTCGGCCGACGACGGGCGTCGACAGACCCGTCTTGCGGCCGAGGTCGTCGTCGAGGTCGACACAGAGGACCAAGAGCATCGTTGACTCCTATGCCACGGGGATATATCTGCTTTCGGGGGAGCGGTCGCGGTGGCGCGGTCCGTCGGTCTCACCGAGCGAGCGGTCGACCTCGGGCGCGCGGTCGCGACCCGCCCGTGAGCCGCGGCGCTCACTCCGCCGCGCCGGCCTCGCCGACGGGGTCGAAAAGCACCTCGAAGCGCGCGCCGGCCGCGCCGTCGACGATCCGAACCGCCCAGCCGTGGGAGTCGGCGATCTGCCGGACGATGCCGAGTCCGAGGCCGTTTCCGTCGCCGTCTTTGGTCGAAAAGCCGGCGTCGAAGACGCGGTCGCGAATCGACGCCGGGATGCCGGGCCCGTTGTCCTCGACGAAAAAGCCGCGGCGCGACGGAAGCGCGCCGACGCGAATCACGAGGCCCGTCGGCTCGTCGCCGCGGTCGGCCGCGCCGGCGCGGCCGTTTCGAGCGTGCTGAAGCGCGTTCCGAAACAGGTTCTCGAAGAGGCGCGTCGTCCGGCTCTCGTCGGCTTCGACCACCGGAAGCTCGCCGATTTCACAGCGGACGTGGTCGGCGTTCGACGAGCACATCTCCCAGCCGGTGGCCGCGGCGTCGGCCAGCGAGACCTCCATCGCGTCGAGGACGGAGCGCTCGTCGCGGGCGAGAGACAGCACGTCTTCGACCACGTCGGTGATGCGTCGGTGGGCGCGCTCGACGTGGTCGAGGTGGCTGTCGTCGTCGAGTTCGCGTGCGAGTTCGAGCCGGCCCTGTGCGACCGCCAGCGGGCCGCGGATGTCGTGCGAGAGGACGCGGGCGAAGGCGTCGAGCCGGGCGTTCTGCTGGGCGAGTTCGCGCTCGTGGCTGATGCGTTCCGTGAGGTCGGAAATCACGCCGAGGATGTTCGTCACGTCGCCGTTCTCACCGAGGAGCGGGACCGCGCGGGCGGTGGCCCAGTGGATACGCTCGCTCCCCTCGGGAACGAATCGGAACTCGTACTCGTACTGGTCGTCGACGGCACCGTCTCGGATGTCGACGAACATCTCGTCGATAGCCCGCGTCAGTTGGTCTCGGTCGTCGACGTGGATGAGGTCGAGGAACGAGTTCGGGTCATCGTAGAGAAGCGACACGTCGCGTCCCCAGACGCTCTCGAACTGGTCGTTGATGTAGACGATGTCGAACTCGGTGGGCTCCGAGATGAACACCATATCCGGGAGCGACGAGATGATTTGGCTGGTGAGACGCTCGGACCGTCTGAGGAGTCGTTCGGACTCCAGTCGGGCCGTGACGTCCATCGCGGTCCCGACGACGACCGGCTCGCCGTCGACCGTCGTCCGCTGACCGGTGATTTCCAGCGCGGTCAGCTCGTCGGCGTAATCACGGACGCGAACGGTGTACGACATCGATTCGACGCTGCCGTGGGACCTGTTTCGAAGGCTCTCTTCGACGATGGCGCGGTCTTCTTCGACGACGAACTCGGTGATGGGTCGGCCGACCACCTCGTCCGTGTCGTAGCCGAGCAAGTTCGAGAGATACTCGTTGACGAACGCGACCCGGCCGTCGCGTATCACGTACAGGCCGACGAGCGACTGCTCGGCGACGACGCGGAGCCACGCGTGCAGTTCGTCGAGTTCGGTCGACTGGCGGGCCGCGGCGACCGCCTTCGAGATGCGGTGGGCGAGCACCGCGATTTGAGCGTCGGTCGGTCGCTTGTCGACCACGTCGGCGACGCCGGCGGCGACCGCCTCGCGGACCGTCTCCTCGGAGTCGAGCCGGGTGAACAGAATCACGGGCGGCGGGTTCGGCAGCTCGCGGACGCGAAGGAGCGCGTCGAGACCGCCGGTGCCGTCGAATTCGAACTCGGTGACGATACAGTCGAACGGCGACTCGGCGTGCGCGTCGACCGCCGCGGTCGGCGCGTCGACCGCCGCGACATCGAGGCGGTCACAGCCGCTGAGCGCCGACATCGTGTCCGCGGCGGACTCGGTGTCGTCGACGAGGAGCACCCGTACCGGGCCCTCAGCACGAACGACGGAACCGAGAGACATGGCGTGTTGTCAGTCACAGACAATAATAATCGTACCGGCGAGCGGGAGGTGCTCCGGGCGAAGTCGGACGCCTTTTGACGATGCACCAAGTATGGTTCCGTAATCGAATGATCTCGAAGGGATGCGAACAGTGCGCCATGGGCGGGAAGATGGTGCTGTTCGTCTACGGGTACTGCGACCAGCGCGATTGTTTCTACTGCCCGCTCGGCGAGAATCGCAAGAACGTCACCGACGTGTACGCCAACGAGCGGAAAGTCGAGTCCGACGCCGACGTCATCGAGGAGGCGAAACGCATGGACGCGCTCGGGTCGTCCATCACCGGCGGCGAACCGCAGGAGGCGCTCGACAAGACCTGCCGATACATCTCGCTTCTCAAAGACGAGTTCGGTGAGGACCACCACATCCACCTCTATACGGGAATCACTGGCGGCCGCGAGAACATGCGCCGCCTCGCTGAGGCCGGCCTCGACGAGATTCGGTTCCACCCGCCGCTCGAACTCTGGGGCGACATGCACGGCACCGAATGGGAAGATATCCTCTACATCGCCCGCGAAGAAGGCCTCACCCCGGCGTTCGAGATTCCGGGCATCCGCGCGGAACCGGAGTTCCTCGACTTCCTCGACGAGGGGGCCGCGGAGTTCTGCAACATCAACGAGTTCGAGATGTCCGACGGGAACTACCGCCGGATGCAGGAGAAGGGCTACGAACTGCAAGACGGCCACATGTCGGCGGTCGACGGCTCGAAGGAGGCCATCCTCGACGAGATGGGCGACCACGAGCGCGTCTACTTCTGTACCTCCGTGTTCAAGGACGCCGCCCAGCACAGAAATCGCCTGAAGCGCATGGCCCGCAACCTCCGCCGCCCCTTCGACGAGGTGACGGACGACGGCACGCTCGTCTACGGCAAGACCTACACCCCCGCCGAGCGCTTCATCGAACTCGGCGTCCCCGACGAGTTTTACAGCATCAAGTCGAACCACGTCGAGGTCGCGTGGTGGCTCCTCGAAGAGATGATCGAAGACGGCGACGTCGACGACGGCGAAATCGTCGAGCAGTACCCGACCTACGATGGCACGGTGGTCGAGCGGACGCCGCTGGCCTGAGTTCGGCGTTCTTTTTGGTCCAGATTTTTGCGGAGTTTCACGCGCCCGCTACGACCGAAAGCGATGGGGTTGTCCCCGGTTTCTCGCGAGCGCGACGGACAGACTCGGCGTGAGCGCCGCGGCGACAGCCGCGGCCGTGGTCGGCCCGAGAGGGAGACCCGTCGCGACGCCGGCGGCCGCGACCGCGACGCCGACGAACACGCCCGCGGCGATGCCGGCGCGCTGTTGGCGGTGTGTCGGCCTGAATCCGCGGGCGTCGGCGTAGAGCGCGCCCGAGAGTCCGAGAACGAACCCGAGGAGCGCGCTCGTCGTCCCGAGGCGCGGGGCGAGCGCGAGAAACGCCGCGCCGACGACCGCACAGCAGGCGAGCGACTGGACCGGCGACAGCGGGTTCACGTCCGCGCCGAACCGGACCGCGTAGGCGACGGGCGGAAGCGACACCACGACGGCGGCGAACACGCCGTCGAGCGGTTCGACCGTCGCGCGTTCGAGGACGGCGGCCGCCGCGGTCAGGAGGCCGATGGCTACGCCGAGGCCGAGGACGACCCGCGGCGGCAGCGCCTCAGAGGGGTCTTCGGACCGGAGGACGCCGAAGGCGGCGAAGGGGTAACAGACGGCGGCACCGAACAGGAGCGGGCGAAACAGCGCGCCCGAAAGAACCGCCGCGGAGACGGTCGCAGAGAGGCCGAGGAAGACGCCGATAAGGAGTGCGAACTCGGGGACGCGTTCTGCCATACCGCGGGGTTCGAGCGCGCGAGGGAAAGCGTTTCGGCGGGCGACGGGCTACCCGCAAGCGTTTAGAGTGCCCCTAGTGTACCTCCCCGCATGTCCGACTGTCCACTCGCGGACGACTGCCCGAGCTTCTCAGAACGAATCGCGGGCATGGGGTGCCAGTACTACGGCGACCGCGGCGGCGCGGAGTGGTGCGACCACTACGAGCGCCCCATCTCCGAGCTCAAACAGCAGCCCGTCAAGCCGGGGGAGGAGGTCATCGTCACCGTCGAGGACATCCACGAGAGCGGTGCCGGCGTCGGGCGGACCGAAGACGGCTTCATCGTCTTCGTGGACGGGCTCCTGCCGGACGCGCGCGCCATCGTCCGCATCGACCGGGTGAAGGGGAGCCACGCCCGCGCGAAGAAAGTCGTCGAGCGCCTGCCACTCGACCCCGAAGCCGAGGGGGACGAGGCGGGAGAGACGAGCGGGGCGGGCGAGTCAACCGGGGCGGACGCCAAATCGAAGGGAAGCGGTCGCGACGGTCCGAAGCGCCCCGAGGCGCTCGGCAGCCGAGACAACTTCTGGGGCGAGTAACGCCGAGTCGGCGGCGGCGTCCCGTGGACAGTCAGCCTGCTGTATCTTTTTTCACCCCCGAGACCTACCCCGAGGTATGAGCGACGCCGGACGCGACGACGAGACGGTCCCCGACGTAGACCAACTGCTCGACAGAGCGGGGTTCGACCCGGAGACGAGCGTCCTCACGCGACGGCAGGCGGAGGTGCTCGCGCTGCGCGAGCGTGGGGTCCGCCAGTCGACCATCGCCGACTTCCTCGGCACCTCGCGCGCGAACGTCTCCAGCATCGAAGCCAGCGCCCGCGCCAACGTCGAGAAGGCCCGCGAGACGGTGACGTTCGTGGACGCGCTCACCGCGCCGGTCCGCGTCGAGGTCCCGACCGGAAGCGACCTCTACGACGTGCCCAAGCAGGTGTACGACGCCTGCGACGAGGCGGGCGTGAAGGTGAACCAGACCGCGCCGGACCTGATGAAAATCGTCTCCGACGCCGCCGGCGACGCGGTGGAGGGACGTGAAATCAAAGAACAGCTGTTCGTCGGCGTCACGAGCGACGGCCGGGTTCGCGTCCGCCGGCACGCCGACGGCGTCTGAGCCCGTACAGCGCGCAGCCGACCGCACCGACCCGCCGTTCTGACGGCCCGATTCGCCACACGTCGTGCCGCGAGGCCCACGCTTTTGCTCGCGGCGGTCGTCGCCCCGGACATGGAACTCGGACTCGACGGCGACACGGTCGTCGTCACGGCGAGTTCGGCCGGTCTCGGGCGCGCGAGCGCCGCGGCGCTGGCCGACGAAGGAGCGAACGTCGTCGTCTGCGGGCGCGACCCCGAGCGCCTCGCGGCGACCGAATCGGAGCTTGGCGACCTCGACGGCGACGTGCTCGGCGTCGAGACCGACATCACGAACAAGGGAGACGTGGAGGCGCTAGTCGAGGCTGCCGTCGAGGAGTTCGGCGGCGTCGACCACGTCGTCACCTCGGCCGGCGGCGTGCCGCCGGGCGGCTTCGCTGACCTGACCGAACAGGAGTGGTACGGCGCGTTCGACATGCTCGTCATGAGCGCCGTCTGGACCGTGCGGGCGGCGCGGCCGCACCTCGAAGCGAGCGACGCGGGGACGATTACCTGCATCACCTCCACGTCGGTCAAGGAGGTCATCGACGACCTCATCCTCTCGAACGCGGTCCGCCGCGGCGTCATCGGCCTCGTGAAGTCGCTGTCGCGCGAACTCGCGCCGGGCGTGCGGGTGAACGCGGTCCTGCCGGGCGCACACGAGACGAGTCGCATCGAGGAACTGGTCGAGGCGGCCGTCGAGCGCGGCGACCACGACACGTACGAAGAAGGCCTCGACTCGTGGTCCGACGGGATTCCGCTGGGCCGCGTCGGTGATCCGCGCGAACTCGGCGACGTGGTCGCGTTCCTCGCCAGCGACCGCGCGAGCTTCGTCACCGGGGCGTGTGTCCCGGTCGACGGCGGGCGGCTGCGGAGCGCCTGAGCCGCCCCGCCGGTCACGGCGCAATTTTTGAGGGAGACACCGACGCCGCCACGCCCCGGTGGACCCGCGACCTGAGCGCGAGGTGCGAGAGTCCCACGAGGAGCAGGCCGGCGAAGTACACGAGAAGCGCCGCGCCGACGAGGTCGGCGTTTAGGTCGATGCCGACGACCGACGGGACGGTGCCGCCGTAGCGCTCCCACGCCACGGGGCGCGTCGAAATGACGGCGAAACAGCCGTACGCGACGACGCCGAGCGCGAGCTGAAACAGGTGCGGAACGTCGGCCAGCGCGAGCCATCGTCCCCTCCCGCGCTCGTCGCCGAAGACGCCGCCGCGGACGCGTTCGTGTCTGAACGGGGAGTCCGACGACCCCGCGAGCGCCGCCTCGATGACGGCGAGATGCTTCGCCACGAAGAGCATCTGGTTGTGAGTGAGAATCACCTCGACGAACACGAGACCGATGAGAATCGGAACCATCCCGAGATACACGAGGTGGCCGGCGTAGAGCGCGTAGCCGATGACGGCGGCGATGGCGGCCATCAGCCCCTGAATCCGCCTGCTCTGTTGGTCGATGAGGTCCTGTTTTTCGCTCTGGAGACACTCGTACTGCGTCAGTAACTGCTCGACGCGCTGTCGTCGGTTCGGGAGGTGCCTGTCGCCCATACTGTCAATCAGGCTGAACTACGCGACGAAGAACCGTTCGGTCAGAACATCTCTTTCCGCTTCAGCCGCGACACCACCTCGCGAACTTTCTGCGCCTCCTCTTTCGGGACGACGAGCACCCGGTCGTCCCACGCGACGACCGCGAGGTCGGAGACGCCGACGAGCGAGACGGTCGCGCCGTCGGTGGCGACGACGTTGTCCGCGGCGTCGACGAACACCGGGTCGTCCCCGAGCGCGACGTTGCCGTTCTCGTCGGCGTCGACGATGCGTTCGAGGGCGTCCCACGAGCCGAGGTCGTCCCACTCGAAATCGGCCGGGACGACCGCCGCGTCGGCGGCGCGCTCCATCACCGCGTAGTCGATGCTGACGCCTTCGACCGCCGCGAAGCCGGCGTCCGCGTCGCCGTCGTCGAGGGCGTCGAGGAGGGGGGAAAGCGGCGAGTCGCGCGCGGCGGAAAACAGCGCTTCGGGCGTCCACGCGAACATCCCGGCGTTCCAGAGGTAGCCCTGGTCGACGTAGCGGGCGGCCGTCTCGGCGTCCGGTTTCTCGTGGAACGCGGCGAGGTCGCGGGCGTCGCCGCGGTCCGCGCCGGGTTCGATGTAGCCGTAGCCGGTCTCCGGGCGAGTGGGTTCGACGCCGAAGGCGACGAGGGAGTCGGTGTCGGCGGCGACGCGCGCCCCGCTGGTCATCGCCTCGGCGAAGCCGTCGCCGACGTGGTGGTCGCTCGGGAGGACGACCACGACCGGGTCGTCGTACGATGCGGCGATGCGGTGGGTCGCGTAGACGAGCGCCGGGCCGGTGTCCTTGGCCGCGGGCTCGACCACGACCTCGGCGTCGGGCGCGTGGTCAGCGATGTCGTCGGCGAACGCGGGACGCGTCGAGACGACGACGTGGTCAGCGAAGTCGGCGCGGGCGACGGTCTCCGCGAGCAGCGAGCGGTCGCCGCCGAGCGGGAGGAACTGCTTGGGCCGGTCGCTCCGGCTCGCGGGGTACAGGCGGGTGCCGGTGCCGCCGGCGAGGACGAGCGCGACGAGTGGGCGGTCCATACGGGCCGGTGGTGCCACAGCCTCAAAACCGTACCACGTCGCGGTCGGCTCGCTCCCCCGCGTCGCCTACCACGTCTCGACCATCCCCTCGCGGATGTCCTCGACGCAGCCCTGGCAGTCGGGGTGGTCGGGGTCGAAGCAGGCGGGCCGGCCCTTCCCGTCAACGGCGACGGCGCGGCGCTCGGCGTGGCGGCGACAGACGAGCTTCGCGCGGCCCTCGGCGTCCCGCGGGAGCGAGTTCGCCGGGGCCGAGTCACGACCGTCTCGGTAGGCGCGCTTGGCCTCCTCGTAGCGCTTGCCGGCCGAGCGGGCGGCGCTGCGGATGATGCTTTCGAGGCGGTCGTCCATGGTGTCGAATGCGTCCCCGTGGCTATCAATTCCTCGCTCGGTGCGACGGTTCCGGCGCGCTCTCCGGCGTGACGTTCACTTTCACTCCGGCTCAGACATTTTTATATGAATACGCATCCAACCTCGATATGCCTCCCAATGGAAACCAAGGTGGAGGCGAGGTAGACCATGACTGATTTGCGAACCCATGCGGCTGAGATAGCCGACCAGTTCTCGGACCACTTAGACGTGTCCGCGGACGAAGTCGAAGAACGATTAGAGAGCCTCGTCAGCGAGTACCGCGTCCCCGTCGACGAAGCGCGGCGGAGCGTCGTCAACAGTTACCTCGACGAGGCCGGCATCGAGCGCGACGAGCTCGCCGGCGGCGCCGGCGGGAACGAACAGACCCTGCTCAACGACATCGACCAAGACGAGCAGTGGGTCGACGTCCGCGCGAAGGTCGTCGAACTCTGGGAACCCCGGAGCGAGTCCGTCGCGCAGGTCGGCCTGCTCGGCGACGACTCCGGGCGGATGAAGTTCATCGCCTTCACCACGTCCGAACTCCCCGAACTCGAAGAGGGGAAGTCGTACGCGCTCGGCAACGTCGTCACCGACGAGTACCAGGGCAACTTCTCCGTGAAGCTCAACCGGACGACGAGCATCACCGAACTCGACGAGGAAATCGAAGTCGGCGACGACTCGACCAGCGTCGAGGGCGCGCTCGTGGACATCCAGTCCGGAAGCGGCCTCATCAAGCGCTGTCCCGAGGAGGGCTGTACGCGCGTCCTCCAGAACGGGCGCTGTTCCGAACACGGCAGCGTCGAAGGCGAGTTCGACCTCCGAATCAAGGCCGTCGTCGACGACGGCGACGAGGTCCACGAAGTCATCTTCAACAGAGAGATGACGGAGGAGCTGACCGGTATCGAACTGGACGAGGCGAAGCAGATGGCCATGGACGCCCTCGACACCACCATCGTCGAAGAGGAGATGCGCGGTGACCTCGTGGGGTTCTACTACCGCGTCACCGGCCCGACGCTGGGCCGGTACGTGCTCGCCAACGAAGTCGAGCGGCTGCGCGAGCCGGCGGACGCAGAAGAACTGCTCATCAAAGCGAGGTCGATGTAAATGAGTTCCAACGAAATCCCCACCCGAGAGGTCGCCCGGCGCGTCTTCGCACAGGAGTTCAATGACGCCGGTTACACGTTCAAAGAGTCGGACGACGAGCGCGCGCCCGTCTATCTGCTGCTCCCGACGGGAGAGAGCGCCAACCGCGTCTTCCTCGTCGGCACGCTGACCGAGAAGGAAGACGTCGGCGAGGACAACGAGTACTGGCGCGGTCGCATCGTCGACCCGACGGGGACGTTCTTCGTCTACGCCGGCCAGTACCAGCCCGAGGCCGCCAGCGCGCTGCGCGACCTCGACGCGCCCGCCTACGTCGCGGTCGTCGGCAAGCCGCGGACCTACGAGACCGACGACGGCAGCATCAACGTCTCCGTCCGCCCCGAGTCCATCACCGAGGTCGACGCGGCCACGCGCGACCGCTGGGTGACGGAGACCGCGGACAAGACGCTCGACCGCATCGCGGCGTTCGACGACGAGGGCGACGAGTACGCGCGGATGGCCCGCGAGCACTACGACCTCGACCCCGAGGAGTACAAGCGCGCCGCCATCGCCGCGCTCGAAAGCCTCGAACAGGCCGACGAACTGAGCGCGTAAGCGGGCGTCTCGCTCCGTTTCGTGCGCGTCGGCCTGAACGCCGACCGAACACAACCGACGGCCGAGTTCCACCGTCACACGCCCCTTTTTGCGACGAATCACGACGCCCGGGACCCCTCGTCTGACGAACCATTAAGTGGCCTCACCACGGACCGACCAATATCATGGGCAACAAGAACAAGACCATCTCGTTTCGCGTCAACGAGGACGCGTTCGAGACCCTTCGGGAGATAGCCGAGGAGCGGGACATCTCCCTGTCCGCCGTCTTCCGCGACTACGTGGACACGTTAGTTGCCCACGACGGTCAGGTGCAGGTCGTCCCCAAACACGAACTCGAAAAGCTGCGCGAGGGCGAAGACGAGTCGTTCCCGCCGACCGTGGAGGTTCCCAAGAGCTTCATCCGCGAGCACGAACGCCTCGAACTGGAGGCCGAACACCTCCGCGAGCAACTCGAAGAGCACAAAGGCTACGTGAACTACCTGCGCGAGCAGGTCGAAAACGACCACGACGACGTGGAGGAGGTCATCCAACTGGAAGACCTCGATACGGGCGACGAGCCGTCGTTCCGCCTCGGCTAAGCGTCGTCGTCTCCGCCGCGGCGTCCGCGCCCACCGATTTCAGCGAGGACCGACGAGGTCCTGCTTCGCCCGCCGCGCCTCGTTCTGCATCTCTCTGTCTCCTTCCACGTCCGCGAGCGCCTCGACCGATTCGAGCGTCCGGACCGAGTCGTCGAGGAACGAAAGCACGTCGCCGGGGTAGGCGTACACCATGTAGTCGTCGCTCATCACGTCCACGATGGCGTCGGGGCCGAGGCCCTGCGCGCGGAGTTCCAGCAGGTACTCGATGAACTGGCGCTCGGGGTAGCCGGTGTAGATGTCGTCCGAATTCTCGCAGTCGAGGAAGTCCTGCGCGAAGTCGAGCAGGCGGTCGCGGGTGGCGTCGTCCACCTTGGCGAGGCCCTCGCCGGAGTAGAGGATTTCGAGGGTCGCACCGCTGAAGACGCGCTTGGGGATGTTCGTATCCAGTTGCGAGACGATTTGGCGGTGGTTTTTGAGATAGATCTTGTCGGTGATAGCCACTGCTACCCGGGAGTTCGGGCCACCGCGGCAAAAGCGTCCCGCTCGCCGTCGCGGAGTGGTCGATGGGGGCGACCTCTGTTACGTACTGTCATTCCGGGACCGTAGCGTAACGTATTTTAGTCGTAGCGAATTAGGAAGGGTTGCAACGTGTCCGGGTTGGGGTAGTGGACTATCCTTCAGCCTTGTGGAGGCTGAGACGCGGGTTCAATTCTCGCACCTGGACCTTCTTCACATTCTCACTCTTTCGAGCGTGTGCTCGCGCCAGCGAGCACCGCGAGTACCATGGAGAATGTGCGAAGTCGAACCCGAGAGAATTGAACCGGGGAGCGATGCGAACGGAGTGAGCAGAGCGACCGGGGTTCACGCGAGTGAAACGAGCGTGAATACGTGAGGTGGAACCTCACGGCGTTCAATTCTCGCACCTGGACCTCTTCTTTACATCTCGACCGGTGAGCGCCGCAATCGAAACAGGAGCATCTCGAACCGCCCGCCAGACCCAAGTGCGTCACACACTAACATTCATCACGGGATGAGCACCCAACTCCGCGCGGACGACTCGGTGTTCGACCGCATCCGCGACGCGATACTCAACCGCGGCGACCCGGAGGACAACGAAGACCCCGTCGGCCCAACAGTTCCGACGGGCTAATCGGTCGGTCCACGAGGTCGTCGTCGGTCCACCTCGCTTTTCGGCGCTCGAACCGTCGGGCGCGACCAGTTCCGAAGCGGCGGTATGGCCGTCGTCGACAACGCGAAGGGAACGCCGGAAACGGGCAGGTCTTTCGTCTGGAAGTACTAGCACTCGGCCATGCAAATCGCCATCCTCACCGTCGGCAACGAACTGCTCGCGGGAGACATCGAGAACACGAACGCGACGTGGTTAGCCCGGCGGCTCACCGAGGGTGGGGCGACGGTGGCGCGGATTCAGACGGTTCCCGACGACCACGGAGTCATCGCCGAGACGGTCGCTGACTGGGCGGCCGTCTTCGACGCGGTCCTCGTCACGGGCGGCCTCGGCGGGACGCCGGACGACATCACGATGGAGGCCGTCGCCGCCGGTCTCGACCGGGCGTTCGTCGTCAACGAGGAGGCCGCGGCGCAGGTCGAATCGACCATCGCGGCGATTCTCGAACGCCGGCCGGACATCGACTTCGACCTCGAACCGGAGTGGTACGCCTCGATGCCCGCCGACGCCGAGGTGCTCCCGAACGAGGAGGGGCTCGCGCCCGGCTGTCGGGCGGGGAACGTCTACGTCTTGCCGGGCATCCCCACGGAGATGAAGCCGATGTTCGAGTCCATCGCCGAGCGGTTCGCCGGCGACGTTCGGTCGCGGGTGGTCTACGCCGACGCGCCCGAGGGAGCCGTCGCCCGCGAACTCGGGGAGGTCACAGAGCGCTTCGGCGTCGGCGTCGGGAGCTACCCCAACAGCGGCGGGCCGACGCGAGTCAAACTCACCGGCGGCGACCCGGCGGCGCTCGACGAGGCGATGGCGTGGTTCCGGTCGAACGCGACGGTCGACCTCTACGAGAGCGAAGCGGCGGTCGAGGCGGCGCGCGAAGCGGAGACGGACGGCGAAGAACGAAGTCAAATCGGCCGCGACGACGGACGGTTGGGCAGCCGCGACGGCGAGTAATCTAGCCAGCGAGCGACTGGTCAGCGAAGCTGTGCGAGGCCGGCGTCGGAGCGGGGCATGGCGTCGAGCGACCCGCGACTGCGGATGATGTTGAAGGCGGTGACGAGGTCCGACCGGGAGACGAGGCCGACGAGTTCGCCCGCCTCGTCGACGACCGGGAGGCGGCCCACACCGCGTTCCTGCATGAGGGCGATGGCGTCCATCGCGTCGGCGTCGGGGGTGATGGTCGCCAGTTCGTCGCTCATGATGTCGTCGACGCGGAAGGCGTCGCGCTCGACCTCCTTGACGCCGCGGGCGTCGTCGAGGGTGACCATGCCGACGAGGTCGCCGTTTCTGAGCACCGGATACCCCGTGTGGCGCTCGACGAACATGCGTTCGAGAAGCTCCGCGACGGAGGTCTTCTCGTCGACCACGTCGAGGTTCTCGCGGCCGGTCATGATGTCGCGGACGACCACGTCCTGGAACGTCGCCTTGAGGACCGTCTGTTGGGCCTCGCCGGACGCGCCCATGTAGATGAAGAAGGCGAGGGCGACGAGAAACAGGTTGAAAAAGAGGCCGAACAGGCCGAGCAGGAATGCGAACACCTTACCGACCTCGGCGGCCATCTGCGTCGCTTTCGCGTGCGGGCGGTTCCGCGCGAGGAGCGCCCGGAGGACGCGCCCGCCGTCCATCGGGAAGCCGGGGAGCATGTTGAACACGGCGAGAGAAACGTTCACCAACGCGAGATAACCGAGGACGAACTGCGCGGGGGCCTGCGACTCGGGGAGCAACAGGAAGCCGGCGTAGGAGGCGACGCCGATGGCGACCGAGACGACCGGGCCGGCGACGGCGATGGTGAACTCCTGTTTCCAGTCCTCGGGTATCTCCTTGAACCGGGCGACGCCGCCGAAGAGCCAGAGCGTGATGGACTCGATTTCGTAGCCGTAGCGCATGGCGACGAGCGAGTGGCCGAACTCGTGGAGCAGGACGCCGGCGAACAACCCGATGGCGGCCGCGCTCCCGAGCACCCACTGCATCGACCCCGCGGAGATGGCCGCGCCGTCGATGGTCGAGCCGAAGAGGTCGTTGACGATGGCCGCGAGATTCGTCACGTCCGAGCCGATGAGCCACGCGAAAAGCGGGAGAACGATGAGGAACGTGAGGTCCAACTTTATCGGGATACCGAAGACGCTACCGATGCGGATTCCTCGCATACCCGTAGGTAGCCGCGGAGGGGCCTTAAGCAGTCAGGGCGGAGAGACGGGGAAATGCTTACGCGGGCGGGCAATCGACGGGGAGATATGAGCGATTCCCGACCGGAGCCGGTGGTCAAGCGGAGCGCGGACATCGAGTACGAGGCGGTCGGCGCGGCCGACGGGATGTCGAAGGGCGTCCTCGTCTCCGAGGCCGACGGCGCGCCGAACTTCGCCATCCGGCGGTTCGTCCTCGACCCCGGCGCGTCGGTCCCGAAACACACGAACGAGGTCGAACACGAACAGTACGTCCTCTCGGGACGCTACGTCGTCGGCATCGGCGACGAGGAGTACGAGGTCGAAGCCGGGGACTCGCTTCTGATTCCCGCCGGCGTCGTCCACTGGTATCGAAACGAGTCCGACGAGGAGGGGGCGTTCCTCTGTGCGGTCCCCAACGGCGACGACGCCATCGAACTCGCCGCCGACGCCGACGCCTGAGCGCGGTTGCCGTCAGTGGCCGTCGGTTGCCCTCGGGGGTCGGGGCTCGAAGACACGGTACGAAGGCGTGTGCGGGTCGCTATCGAATCTGAGCGGTCGCAGGCGAATCGCTGAAATACCACGTCGCCGTAGCAGGGACCGTGTCTAAACAGGTCACCCGCGTCGACACGCTGTTTCTCCACCAGACGGGCGACGACTACCTCGTCGTCGCCCGCCGGGACGGAAAGCGGGTGCTCCGCGGCAAGCTCGAACTCAAAGAGACGAACGCGGGGCCCCGCCCCCTGCGCTTTCTGGTGACGCGGAAGGGAGAGGATTCGCCGCGCGACCCGAGCCAGTTCGTCGAACTCGCCCGGTCGGCCGCCCGCATCCGCATCTCGCAGCAGACGCCGAAGGACGGCCGCGACGAGCTAAAGGAGATGCTCGACGGCTACCAGCTCGAGGCGCTGACGGTGCGGACCTGCCGCCGCTGTGCCGTCAACGGGCGCTACTCGCCTATCACCGACGACACGGCCATCAAGGCCGAACACGAGCACATCTGCCGCGACTGCGCCGTCCAAGAACTGGAGGGCGAACTCTCATTCGCGGGCGGGCTCACGCAGGCTGCCCAAGAGCGCCTGGAGGAACTGCTGTACGAGACGGGCGACCTGACCCGTATCACGAACCTACTGCAAGGCGAGTTGGACCCCGACCTGACGAAGTTCGACACCATCAGCGCGACGACGGAGGACGTGGAGTTGGTCGAGACGAGCACGCTCGACCTCCACCCGAACCTGAAATCGATGCTGACGGAGCGCTTCGACACCCTGCTCCCCGTCCAGAGCCTCGCCATCGACAACGGCCTGCTCGACGGCGACGACCAACTCGTGGTGAGCGCGACGGCGACCGGGAAGACGCTCGTCGGCGAACTCGCCGGTATCAACCGGATGCTGAACGACGACGGGAAGATGCTGTTTCTCGTCCCGCTCGTCGCGCTCGCCAACCAGAAACACGAGGACTTCAAGGAGCGCTACGGCCACCTCGGGAAGGTGACCATCCGCGTCGGCGCGAGCCGAATCAACGACGACGGCAACCGCTTCGACCCGAACGCCGACGTCATCGTCGGCACCTACGAGGGTATCGACCACGCGCTCCGGACGGGCAAAGACCTCGGCGACATCGGCACGGTCGTCATCGACGAGGTCCACACCCTGAAAGAAGAGGAACGCGGCCACCGCCTCGACGGGATGATAGCCCGCCTGAAACACTACTGCGAGTCCCGCGCGGACCGCAGCGAGGGTTACGGCGGCGCGCAGTGGATTTACCTCTCTGCGACCGTCGGCAACCCGAAGTGGCTCGCACAGAACCTCCGGGCGAACCTCGTCGAGTACGAAGACCGCCCCGTGCCCATCGAGCGCCACGTCACCTTCGCCGACGGCCAAGAGAAGCCGCGAATCGAAAACCGCCTCGTGCGGCAGGCGTTCGACTCGAAGTCCTCGAAGGGCTACCGCGGTCAGACCATCATCTTCACCAACTCCCGGCGGCGGTGTCACGAAATCGCCCGGAAGATGGACTACAACGCCGCGGCGTACCACGCCGGCCTCGACTACGGCCAAAGAAAGCGCGTGGAGCGACAGTTCGCCAATCAGGACCTCGCGGCCGTCGTGACGACCGCCGCGCTCGCCGCCGGCGTCGACTTCCCGGCGTCGCAGGTCATCTTCGACACGCTGGCGATGGGCATCGAGTGGCTCTCCGTCCAGGAGTTCAGCCAGATGCTCGGCCGCGCCGGCCGCCCCGACTACCACGACAAGGGCGTCGTCTACCTGCTCGTCGAACCCGACGCGAGCTATCACAACACGATGGAGATGACCGAAGACGAGGTGGCGTTCAAACTCCTCAAAGGCGAGATGGAGGAGGTTCGAACGGTGTACGACCAGTCGTCGGCCGTCGAGGAGACGCTGGCGAACATCGTCGTCGCCGGCACGAAGGCCAAGGCGCTCAACAACCGGATGCTCGGTGAGTTGCCGACGACCCACGCGGTGGGGAAGCTCTTGGAGTGGGGCTTCATCGACGGCCTCGACCCGACGCCGCTCGGCCTCGCCGTGACCCGGCAGTTCCTCTCGCCGAAGGAGGCGTTCGCCATCCTCGACGGCATCCGAAAGGGGTCGTCGCCGTACGAAATCGTCGCCGACCTCGAACTCGACGAGGAAGGCCGGTAGCGACGACGCGCTCGGCCGAGAGACAGTCCGAATCCCGCACGCTTTTTGGCCGCCGACGCGTCGATGACCGCGTGGTAGCGATAACGCCGGACATCCTCGTCGTCTTCGCCGTCATCCTCGTCGCGCTGGCGTTCTTCGCAACCGAACCCGTCCCGGTCGACGTGACGGCCATCGGCGTGATGGTGTCGCTGATGCTGATTCAGCCGGCCTCCGAGGCGCTCGCCTCGGCCGGGATGCTCGGCGCGCCAATCGTCCTGTTCGAGTCCTACCCCGGCGACGCGCTCTCGGGGTTCGCCAACACGGCGACGCTGACCGTCCTCGCGATGTTCATCCTCAGCGAGGGCGTCCAGCGGACCGGCATCATCCAGCTTCTGGGCGCGAAGATATCGACGTTCACCGGCGACAGCGAACTCCGACAGCTCGGCGCGACCGTCGGCGTCGTCGGTCCCATCTCCGGCTTTATCAACAACACCGCCGCGGTCGCCATCCTGCTCCCGATGGTGACCGACCTCGCGGAGCGCGGGCGAACCTCGCCGTCGAAGCTCCTCTTGCCGCTGTCGTACGCGTCGATGTTCGGCGGCATGCTGACGCTCATCGGTACGTCGACCAACATCCTCGCCAGCGACGTCTACTCGCGCATCACGGGCGAAGCGCCCTTCTCGATGTTCGAGTTCACCGCGCTCGGCGCGGTGGTGATGGCCGTCGGCGTCGTCTACCTCATGACAATCGGCCGTCGGCTCACCCCGGAGCGAATCGAACCCCGACGGGACCTGACCGAGGAGTTCGAGATGGCGGAGTACCTGACCGAGGTCGTCGTCCGCGAGGACTCCCCGCTCGTGGGCCAGCAGGTCCAGCGGGCGCTCGTCGAGACGGAGTTCGACGTCGACCTCCTCCAACTCATCCGCGGCGAGAGCGTCTTCCTCGAACCGCTCGGCCCGAAGGAGATTCAGCCGGGCGACGTGTTCACCCTCCGAACCGACCGCAACACGCTCGTCGAACTGCTCGACGTGGAGGGCCTCGACCTCGTGCCGGCGACCGTCACCGAGGACGAACTCGAACTCGCCGACCGCGGCCAGAACCTCGTCGAAGTCGTCGTCGCGCCGGGGTCCGCGCTGGTCGGAGAGTCGCTCGCCTCGGCGAGTTTCAGACAGCGGTACGACGCGACCGTGCTCGCGCTCCGCCGGGGCGGCGAACTCATCCGCCGACGGATGGACAACCTCCCGCTCCGCGTCGGCGACACGCTGCTCGTGCAGGCGACCGTCGAGAGCATCGAGCGCCTCGACAACAACCGCAACTTCATCGTCGCCCAGGAAATCGAGCGCCACGACTACCGCGAGTCGAAGATTCCCGTCGCCGTCGGCATCGTCGCCGGCGTCGTCGCGCTCGCCGCGCTCGGCTTCCTGCCCATCGTCGTCGCCGCGCTCCTCGGCGCGCTCGCCATGGTCGCCACGAAATGTCTCCGGCCGACCGAACTGTACGACGCCGTCCAGTGGGACGTTATCTTCCTGCTCGCGGGCGTCATCCCGCTCGGCATCGCAATGGAGAACTCCGGGGCCGCCGGCCTCCTCGCGGAACTGGTCGTGATGACCGGCGACTACCTCCCCCTCATCGCCGTCCTCGGCGTGTTCTACTTCGTGACGGCGCTCCTGACGAACGTCATCTCGAACAACGCGAGCGTCGTGCTCATGATTCCGGTCGCCATCGAGGCCGCGGCGACGCTCGGCGCCGACCCGTTCTCGTTCGTCCTCGCGGTCATGTTCGCGGCGTCGACGGCCTTTATGACCCCCGTCGGCTACCAGACGAACCTGTTCGTCTACGGTCCCGGCGGCTACAAGTTCACGGACTACATCCGCGTCGGCGGCCCGCTCCAGTTGCTTCTCGGCGTGGTGACGACTATCGGCGTCGCGTACTTCTTCCCCCTGACCTGACGGGGCGGAACGAAACCCTTTACTCCGCGACGGGGAGAGCCGTATGTGCGGGACCGTGGGTTAGCCTGGTATACTTCGGGCCTTGGGTGCCCGTGACCCCGGTTCGAATCCGGGCGGTCCCATTTTGACTCTGACCTGATACGTGAGTGCCGCATGTCGTGTTCGGGAGAGGGCCGCAGGAACGAGAACCACGAGACGGCGGCGGGAAGACTTTTGCAACGAGCGGGAAACGTCTCGACTGAGATGTCAATCCAGCCGCTCGATGTTCTCGGCGGGGTCATGTTCCTCGCCGGCCTCGCGGTCGTGACCGGCGTGGTCGCGTCCGCGGTCGCCGCGGGTCAGCGCCTCGGCGTCGGTGCTCTGCTCATGGTGCTCGGAACGGCCGCCGTCGCCGGGCCGCGCATGTATCAAACAGCCCTCGAAGCGACGAACTAACCGGCATCGCCCCCATCCGGCCCGTTTTTCTGGCCGTCAGGTCGAGTGTGCGGCCGCAGAGTTACCGCCGCTCGGTTCGATACCAGAATCGACAGCCGACGGGCGGCTCGCCGGCGTCGACATCGAGTCGGCGGAGAAACAGGTCGCGGACCGCGAAGGTGACGACCAGTTCGACCGAGCCGTCGCCCGCACGTTCGACCGCCTCGTCAGCCGGTCGGTCGCTGCCGGCCGGGCGCGCGCGGGCAACCTAATGGCCGTCGCGTTCGACGGTCGACTCGACGACGCCCTCGGTCCAGCGGTCGCGGTCGTGCGTCGGCTCTCTGGCGTGGATTCTGTCGTGAACCATCGCCTACGCCGCCCTCACGGCCGTGCCGGCGACCGCGCTCCGGGTAGTGGCGTTCCTGTCGGCCGCGCGCTGTTCGGTCTCGTTCGTCCGCTGGACGACGTAGCGTTGGCCGACCATCGGGTCCAAGAGGCTATCGACCGGGGCGCGGTCGTCGGTGAGGAGCGGCACGTCGTCGGTGGGTTCGTCGTTCCGGTACGATGTGAGTTCGGCCGCGAGGTCGATGCCGATATTCCGGTTCCGGTTCCGACGTTGAAGCTCCTCGGCGGTCACGAGCGTCTCGTCTTTCGTCGCCACGACCTCGATGTTCTGGACGACGACGCGCCCGGCGGTGGGGAAGCTGTACACCTGCGGGTAGACCGACTGTATCGTCTTGTACTCCGCGCGGTAGAACTGCGAGGCCGGGCCGCTGGGCGCGGAGATGACGTTGGCGAACAGGACGCCGTCGTCGTCGAGGCGGTCCGACGTGAGCTGCATGAACTCCTGTGTCGTCAGCTGGAACGGGACCTTGTCTTTCTGGTAGGCGTCGAGGACGATGAGGTCGTACGTCCGGTTCGTCTCCCGGAGATACTGCCGGCCGTCCATCGTGTGGACGTTGAGTCGCGGCGACTCCTCGACGCGGAAGTACTCCTCGGCGACGTCGACGACTTCGGGGTCGAGTTCGACCACGTCGACGGTCACGTTCGGGTACTTCTCCAAGAACACGCGCGGGCCGGTGAACCCGCCGCCGCCGACGAACAGCACGCGGTCGATATCGTCGGACAACAGGAAGGGGACGTGAAAGTACGACGTGTAGTCGAAGACGTGCCGCGTCGGGTCGTCGAGGTCCATCGCGCTGTGGGGCTGGCCGTCGAGGTAGAGCGTCCGCGTCCCGCCCGCGTCGGCGACGCGAAGCTCTTGGTAGGCAGTCTGGGTGTGGTAGACGGTGCTGCCGCGGGAGTCGAGACCGACGCCGCCGGTCGCGGACGCGAGGACGAGGATGGCGGCGATGCCGACGCTCCAGACCGCTTCCTCTCGACCGATTTCGGGTCGGACGAGCGCGAGCGCCGTCACGACCGAGACGAGGCCGAAGACGAGTCCGATGTTGGTGACGCTCAGGGACGGGATGAGAACGTACGTGGTGGCGAACGCGCCGATGATGCTCCCGACGGTGCCGACGGCGTAGACGTGCCCCGAGGCCGACCCCACGTCGGTCCGCCCGGAGAGTTCCGCCGCGTAGGGACTGATGAAGCCGAGGAAGTAGGTCGGCGGCCCGAACAGGAGCGTGATGGCGGGGAGCGACGCGAATCGGCTCGGGACGGGGAGGCCGGCGGTCGACTGGATGAACAGGTCGCCGAGGAGAATGACGCCCGCGATGTACGCCGCCGTGCCGATGAAGACACGGGCGAGCGCGCCGTTCGACGCCTGTTCGGCCTGCTGTCCGCCCCGGTGGTAGCCGAGGCTCAGCGCCGCGAGGAAGACGCCGATGATGCTCCCCCACGTGTAGATGCTGCTGCCGAACTCGGGAGCGACCATTCGCCCGGCGAGAATCTCCAGACCCATGCTCGTGACCCCGGAGACGAACACGGCGAGTTCGGGCCGCGTCATCCGGAGCCACGAGCCGGCGGCGGTCGATGCCATGTCAGTAAGCCAAGGGACACGACCGTATTAATTCACGCACGGCGGCGAATCAGACGACGCGAGTCCGGTTCGGGACCCGCCGCCTCCGCGGCGCGCTCGCGCGAACGTTCTTGTCCGATGCCGGGTCCAGCCCTCCCGTGTCCGCTCTCGTCGCCGCCTCCGACCTCGCTCGCGCCGCGTACTGCCCGCGACAGCTCTACTACGCCCGCCGCGACGACGACCGAACGCCGCCGCCCGCGGTCCGCGAGGTTCGCGCGCTCGCCTTCGACTACCCCGACCTGCTCGACGCGACCGACGACGAACTCGCGTCGCGGCCGATTTCGGTGTCGCCCGCGGCGTACCGCGAGCGCCTCGCCCGACTCCGCGAGCGCGACGACTGGGACGCGCTCACCGACCCCGTCGCCCGCGACGAACTCCTCGCGGGCAAGGACTGCCGCGGCGTCGCGCACAAACTCGTCGGCGCGCCCGACGGCGAGGGGGACCGACCGCCAGTGCCGGTTCCCTCGCTCGTCTCGCCGGGCGAACCGCCCGAGCGCGGCGTCTGGGAGCCCCAGCGCGTCAGGGCCGTCGCGCTGGCGAAGGCGCTCGCGTGGGAGCGCGAGGCACCGGTGCCGCGGGCGCTGGTCGAGTACCCGGCGGTCGGCGTCGTCCGGACGGTCGGGCTCACGACCGGGAACAAGGCGGCCTATCGGCGGGCGCTCCGCGTCGCCCGCGACCTCGATTTCGTCCCGTCGCGGCTCCGCGACTCCGCGAAATGCGAGTCCTGTACCTATCGGGAGCGCTGCGGCGTGAAAACGTGGTCGCTGTCGTCGTTACTCGGTCGATGAGGGCGGCGTCCGCGGTGACTCCGGGTCGCCGTGGCTCAGGGTTGCCTCGTCGTCGCGCCCGTCGGGTTACGCGTCGTCGTCGTGCTCGTCTAACCACGCCTCGATGTCGTCGGCCATCGCGCCGCGGCGGTGGACGACGCCGCGGCCGGGGTCGACGACGGTGCTCTCGGTTCCGGGTGTCGTCCCGCCGTCGAGGACGACGGCGACCGCGTCCCGAATCTCGTCGGAGAGCTGCGAGGGATGCGTGATGCTCCCGGTTCCGGAGCGGTTGGCGCTGGTCGCGGTGACCGGCGTCCCGGCCGCGCGGAAGAGGTCGACCGCGAGTTCGTGGTCGGGGATGCGGACGCCGACGCGGTCTTTCCCGGCGACGAGCGCGTCCGGCAGGCTGTCGCGTCGCTCCACGACGACCGTCACCGGACCGGGGAGGAACCGGCGCATGAAGGCCTCCTCGCGGTCGTCGACCTCGACGAACTCCAGCGCGGCGTCCACGTCGGGGAAGCCGGCGGAGAGCGGGTTGTCTCGGTCGCGGCCCTTGATGTCGAAGACGCGTTCGACCGCGTCGGCGTTCGTCGCGTCCGCGCCCATGCCGTAGACCGTCTCGGTCGGGTAGACGACCGCCTCGCCGCGGCGGATGGCGGCGGCGGCACGCTGTACGTCGTCGCTCATGTACGAACCGACGCGCAACGGGCGAAAAAGCGTGACGAAACGGCGATTCCGCGCGGGCGAATGCGGTCGACGCGGCGAGCGTCGGGAAGCGGCTTACAGGTCGTCGAGGGCGTCGGCGATGCCCTCGTAGTCCGGGAAGTCCGGCCACTCCGCGGCGACCCAGCGGTACTGGACCGTCCGCTCCTCGTCGAGGAGGAACACGGCGGGGCGGTGTTCGGTGACGCCGGCCATGCCGTCGAGGTCGTGTTCGAGGTCGTAGTCGGCGGCGACGCCGGCCGCGGGGTCCGAAAACAGGCGGGCGTCCACGCCGCGCTCCGCGAGGAACGACTTGTGCTCGTACGGCGACGAGATGGAGACGCCGACCGTCTGTACCTCGTCGGGGACGCCGCGGTCGCGGAGTTCGTTCCAGACGTACGTCGCGGGGAACGCGCCCGCCATCGTGTGAAACACGAGGAGGACGGGCCCGTCGTCGGTGAGGTCCGAGAGGGCGGCGTCCTCCCAGAACTCCGCGTTGACGAGCGGGCGGGTGAAGTCCGGGGCGGTGTCGCCCACGGACGGGGCGTCGTGGTCGGGCAGGGAGACGACATCGAACTCCGGCATCAAGCTCCCTCCCCGTAGGTGTGTTCGAGGTAGTCGACGATGTTCGCCGACTCGGACATCGTGACGCCGGTGTTGTCGTCGACGATGGCCGGGACCGAGCGCTTGCCCGAGACGCGCTTGACGACGTTCCGGTCGGAGTGCATCGGCTCGACGAACCGCGACTGGTAGGCGAGACCCTGTTCGTCGAGCGTGCGGACGACCCGCTCGCAGAACGGGCACGCTTGCAGTCGGTACAGCGTAATCGCCGGTTGCTCGTCTGCCATGGGCGGCTGTTAGGAAGAGCGTCGCCTAAGCCCTTCGCTCGCGGGCATCCGCGCCGCAACATCGGTTCGACGGCCGGACCGGGGAGAACGAACGACGCGCCGGCCGAGGCAGTGTCGAGGGCAACTCTTAATTCCGGTCCCGCGCAAGACAGTGTAGTTACATGGGTTTGCCGCCGATACAGTTACCTCCAGCCTCGACACTCGCGGCCGCACAGGTCTCGAATATTCCGCTGGACGACACGACGATCACAGTCCTCGGCGTGGCTGCGATTATCGTTCTCGTCGGTCTCTCGGCGTTCTTCTCCTCGTCCGAGATCGCGATGTTCTCGCTCGCGAAGCACCGCGTCGACTCGATGGTCGAAGAGGGGATTCCGGGCGCGGAGCGGGTCAAGTCGCTCAAAGACGACCCGCACCGCCTGCTCGTGACCATCCTCGTCGGCAACAACATCGTCAACATCGCGATGTCGTCGCTGGCGACCGGGCTCCTCGCCGTCCTCGACTTCGGCGCGGGCGAGTCGGTCCTCATCTCGACGTTCGGTATCACCACGCTCGTCCTCCTGTTCGGTGAGAGCGCACCGAAGTCCTACGCCGTCGAGAACACGGAATCGTGGTCGCTCCGTATCGCACGCCCCCTGAAGTACGCCGAGCTACTGTTGCTCCCGCTCGTCGTCCTATTCGACCACCTGACGCGGCTCGTCAACCGCGTCACCGGCGGGCAGACCGCCATCGAGACGACGTACGTCACCCGCGACGAGATTCAGAACCTCATCGAGACGGGCGAGCGCGAGGGCGTCATCGAGGAGGAAGAACGCGAGATGCTCGACCGCATCTTCCGCTTCAACTCGACTATCGCCAAGGAGGTCATGACGCCCCGCCTCGACATGACCGCCGTCCCGAAGGACGCGACCATCGACGAGGCCATCGAGACGTGCGTGCAGGCCGACCACGAGCGCGTCCCCGTCTACGACGGGAACCTCGACAACATCATCGGCATCGTCAACATCCGAAACCTCGTCCGCGAGAAGTACTACGGCGAACGCGGCGTCGGCATCGCCGACATCGTCTCGCCGACGCTCCACGTCCCCGAGTCGAAGAACGTCGACGAACTGATGGCCGAGATGCAGGACACCCGGATGCAGATGGTCGTCGTCATCGACGAGTTCGGGACCACCGAGGGGCTCATCACCCTCGAAGACATGGTCGAGGAAATCGTCGGCGACATCCTCGAAGGCGACGAGGAAGAGCCGTTCGAGTCGGTCGACGAGAACACCTACCTCGTCCGCGGCGAGGTCAACATCGACGAGGTCAACGAGATGCTCGACATCGAACTCCCCGAGGGCGAGGAGTTCGAGACGCTCGCCGGCTTCATCTTCAACCGCGCCGGCCGCCTCGTCGAGGAGGGCGAAGAAATCAGCTACAACGACATCGTCATCCGCATCGAGCAGGTCGACAACACGCGCATCATGAAAGCACGCATCCGGACCAACGCGGGCATCGAAGCCGCCGACGGCAACGGCGACGACGACGAGGAGAACGGCGGCGACGAGGAAGCGGAAGTCGAGCCCGACACCTGACCTGACCTGACGACGCGACGGAGTCGCCACCGCCGACACCCGGTCGAACCCGTTTTCCGACCGCGAGTTATCCGAGGAGCGTAACCGACAGCACCACGAGCACCAGCGACGCCAGCGCGAGAACCACCAGTCCGGTCGCGTCGGCGGTGCCGTCGCCGAGCCGTCGCGCCCGTCCGCGGAAGCGAATCGCCAGCGCGAACGCGCCGAGGCCGACGGTCCCGAAGGCGAACCCGCGGAGCGAGATGCCGGTCACGACCGCCATCGCGACGTGGTAGACGCCGAAGGCGGCCCAGAGCGCGGACACGAGGGTGGTAAGCGCGACGCGGAGCGCACGGACGTTCACACGCCGAGTACGCTCGACGCGAGCGTAAAGACGCCGTAGCCCAGTCCGAGCGCGAGGGCGAGCGAGCCAATCCACGCGAGAACGGTGTAGAGCATCTTCCGCCCGGAGACCCCCGAGCCGCCGGCGGCGTAGCCCGAACCGATGATGGCGCTGACGATAATCTCGTTAAAGGAGACGGGGACGCCGAGCGCGACGGCGGTCTGGGCGATGGCGAACGAGGGAATCATCGCCGCGATGGAGCGCCGCGGCCCGAGCGAGGAGTAGTCCTGCGCGAGCGCCTTAATCATGCGCGGCGCGCCGGTCCACGACCCCGCGAGGAGGCCCAGTCCGCCGCCGACGAGGAGCGCCGGGAGCGGGACCGCGACCACGTCGAGGAGGGGAACGAGCGGCCCGATGGCGAGACCGACCTGACTGCCGCCGGCAGAGAAGGCGACGAGGCCGCCGAGAACGAGCAGGAAGCGCCGCTGGCCGCGAGTCTTGTCGGTCGTCACCCAGCGGCCGACTACGGCGGCGGCGGCGAGCGCGACGAGAAGCGAGGCGGCGACGAACCAGCCCGTCTCGCCGAGGACGCCGAGACCGGTCAGTTCGACCGCGGCGGCCCGGGCGACCGAGGCCGACCCCGACGCGCCGCCGAGTCCCGCGAACTCCATGTTGGCGACGAGCAGACCGACGAGGCCGGCGAGCGCGGGGACGGTCCACCGCTCGGAGACGCCGTCGGCGCGGAGGAGTCGGGCGGTCGCGTACGACGCGCCGCCGCCGACGAAGGGCGTGAGCACCCACAGCGAGACGATTTGTTGGTACTTCGACCACGCGGGGTCGCCGCCCATGGCGAGGCCGACGCCGACGACCGCGCCGGTGACGGTGAAGGCGGTCGCGATGGGGTAGCCGGCGAAGACGCCGATTGCGACGAGCACCGCGGCGGTGAGGAGCGCGACGACCGCGGCCCCCGCGGTCAGCGTGACGCCGCCGATGAGTTCCGTCCCGACCGCGTTGGTGACGTTCGCACCTTGCAGAAACGCTCCGGCGAAACCGAGCAGGCCGACGATGAAGCCCGCGCGCATCACCGAGATGGCGTTGGCTCCGACGGCGGGCGCGAACGGCGTCGACCCCGACGACCCCGCGCCGATGGCCCACGCCATGAACAGGCTGGCGAGCGCGGCGACGACGAACGTGGCGAGCGTTCCGGCGGCTACCACGGGGCGACACCTCGGCGGTCGTCGGCAGTTGTCCGGTCCATGTCAGCGGCGGCGCGCCTCGTCGTAGCCCTCACTCAGTCCGAGGAGCGTCCGCCGGACGAGGAGATAGCCGAAGAAGACGAAAAGCAACAACGCGGCGAGCAACCCGACGAACACGGGATTCCCCGCGAGAAAGTCGACGAGGCCGTCTACGACCAAAGGGTCGGTCATGTGGGTGGGTTCGGCGGGCACGAGGTATAGCAATTTCGGCGAGGCGTCGTGAAAGAATACGAACACTCATGGGAAGCGGTGAGTAACGCCGATTCGATGGCCGACCTCATCCCCTCCAGCCCGGGCGACCCGGACGACGACCGGGACGACCGAGACCCCAAGGTCATCGGCCTCGACAGCGACGAGGCGGACGACCTCCTCGGCGCAATCTCCTCGTCGACCGCCCGGACGGTCCTCGCGTCGCTCCACGAGTCGCCGGCGACGCCCTCCGACCTCGCCGCCGAAATCGACACGTCCCTCCAGAACGTCCAGTACCACCTCGGCAACCTCTCGGAAGCGGGCCTCATCGAAGTCGCGGACACGAGGTACTCCGAGAAGGGCCGCGAGATGAACGTCTACACGCCCGCTGACCGGGCGCTCGTCGTCGTCGCCGGGCGCGAAGACGAGACGAAGGGTCTGAAGGGCGCGCTCACGCGCCTCATCGGCGGCGTCGGCGTCCTCGGCATCGGCGCGGCCGTCGTGAACCGGCTCGCCCGTGTCGGGTCGGTGCTTCCGTTCGGTCTCGGAGGCTCGACCGGCGGCGCGGGCGACTCCGGTGCCGGCCAGAGCGGCGGCTCGGGAGCCGACCTCAACGCGACCCGGACAGCCGATTCGGTGAACGCCACTCCCGCGACGGCCGAGACGGCATCGACCCCGACGAGGACGGCCACAGAGACGGTGACGACCGACGGCGGCGGTGGGTTCAGCATCGCCGAGGCGACCACGACCGCGGATTCGACGACGCAGACCGCGGAAGCGACCCGAACCGCGGTCGAGTCGACGCCGACCGTGACGGAAGCCGCGCAGACCGCGACGGAGACCGTGACCGCGACGCCGACGCCGACGCAGACGCCGGTTCCGGACACGACGGCCGCGCAGACGGCCACGGAGACCGCGGCGCGGGTCACGTCCGGGTCGGGCGGACTCGCCGAGACCATCGGGACGCTCTCGCCGGGGACGCTGTTCTTCCTCGGCGGGCTGACCGTGCTTCTCGCGTGGGTCGCGGTGGGCGTGCTGCGTGACTAAAACGGCTGTTTGAGCTTACGGTGCGTATTTGATACCCTCACCCGTAGGAGTGAGTGCGAGGTCGCGCGTGGCCCCCGACGACGACGGGGCTGCCATCCGTGCCCCCTGCCCCTCTCCCCGTCGTCTCGCGCGGCCTCGGACTGCCCCCCAACAGACCCGCTCCGGTCTGTTCCCGCTGCTTCTTCCGGCCCTCCACCGGACTTCGCCCTATTCGTCGGGGACGATACGGAACGTCTCGAACGTCTCGCCGTCGACCGTGACGAGTCGCCCGCGGAGGCCGCCGTCCGGCAGTTCCTCCAGTTCCGCGTGCGCCTTGCGGTTGCCCCGCGGTTGGGCGTGGCTCCCCGGGTTGAGGAGCGGAATCGCCCCGGTGCCGTGGAAACCCGGCCGGTGGCTGTGCCCGAAGATGACCGCGTCGGCCCCGCGCTCGCGGCCGAACATCGACAGCGCGGTGTTCCCGCCGCGGCGGGTGTGCGTCACCGCGAACTCGACGCCGCCGTAGGTGACGTTCCGCGCCGCGGGAATTCGGTCGCGAATCTCGGAGCCGTCGTTGTTGCCGTACACCGCGAGGAAGCTGTCGGCCTCGTCGACGAACGCGTCGAGGACGGACTCGCGCATGAAGTCGCCCGCGTGGACGACGAGGTCGGCCTCGCGGACCGCGTCGAGGGTTCTGTCGGTCAGGCGATGACCGTCCGTGCTGTGGGTGTCGGAGACGACGACGAGCATGCGCGGGGCTAGGGACCGGAGGGATTGAAACCTACCGACTGCGGTGTCGGGTCGTCGGGACCGGTCGAGGCTGGTCGGGGACACGGGGTCGCCGCGGTCGGCGAGCAGTGTCCCGGTTCCTCGTCGGTAGCTCTATCCGAGCGGGGGGAGTGGCCCACGATATGGCAGGCAGTACGTCCGTCGTCGTCGCCGCGCTCTTCGCGAACGGGGCGATTGCGATTCTCAAGTTCCTCGGCTATCTCGCGACCGGGAGTCCCTCCATGCTCTCCGAAACGTATCACTCCATCTCCGACACCGGCAACCAGGTGTTTCTCCTCATCGGCATCCGCGACAGCAAGCGCGGCGAGACGCAGTCGCATCCCTTCGGCCACGGGAAGTCGCAGTTCTTCTACTCGTTTCTCGTCTCCGTGATGCTGTTCGGTATCGCCGGCTGGGAGTCGGCCAAACACGGCTACGACGCCCTGATGCACCCCGGCCACGGCGGGGGCGGTGAGGCGCTCGTCCTGCTCGGTTTCGAAATCGAGCCCGTGTTGGTCAACGTCGCCATCCTCCTCGGCGCAATCGCCTTCGAGAGCTACGCCTTCCTGAAGGCGAACGCCGAACTCCGCCGGCAGATAGAGGAGTACGAGTGGAGCGGCCTCGTCGAGGCCTTCCGGCAGACGAGCGACGTGACGACGCTCACGGCGTTCACCGAGGACACCGTCGCACTCACCGGCGCGGTGCTCGCGCTCGTCGGCATCGGCCTCACCGAACTCACGGGCAACGAACTGTTCGACGCCGGCGCGGCGCTCCTCATCGGGATACTGCTCATGGGCTTCGCCATCGCGCTCGCGTGGGAGAACAAGCGCCTTCTCATCGGTGAGAGCGTCCCCGTTGACGAAGAACAGGCCCTCCGCGACATCGTCAAAAACGACCCGCGGGTCGTCCATATCGACCACTTCCGCGCGTCCTACGTCGGCCCCGAGAAACTGCTCGTCGCCCTCGACGTGAGCTTCGACCCCGAACTCGACACCGAAGAACTGGACGACCACATCACCGAAATCGAGTCCGAACTCAGGGCGGCCGACGACCGGGTGCACTTCGTCTACATCGAACCCGAACTGTAATCAGAACGGACCGAGTGGGCCGCCACCGACCGACCGCGACTCACCGCGGCTTCCACCGACTCACTGCGGTATCCACCGACTCACCGCGATTCGACCGCGTCGGCGACGAGTTCGACCGCTGTTTCGACATCCTCACGCGAGACGTTCAGATTCGTCGTAAAGCGGGTGTGGTACTCGCCGAACGTCCCGCCGAGGACGCCCGCGTCGTCGCACAGTTCGACGAACTTCTCAGCTGTTAGCCCCGCGTCTTCGGAGTTGACGACGACGATGTTCGTGTCGGGGGTGGGGACCGACAGGCCGGAGACGGCGTCGAGACCCTCGGCGAGGACGCGGGCGTTTTCGTGGTCGTCGGCGAGGCGTTCGACGTTGTCGAGCGCGACGAGCCCCGGCGCGGCGATGAGACCGGCCTGCCGCATCCCGCCGCCGAACTGCTTTCTGACGCGGACGGCCTCCTCGATGAACGCCTCGGGACCGGCGAGTATCGAGCCGACGGGCGCGCCGAGCCCCTTGGAGAGACAGAACATCACCGTGTCCACGCGTTCGACCATCGCCGTCGGGTCCTCGTCGAGGGCGACGCAGGCGTTGAACAGGCGCGCGCCGTCGAGGTGGACCGGAATCCCGAGGTCGCCGGCGGCGTCGGCCGCAGCGTCGATATCGGCTTTCGGAATCGCGACGCCGCCGCGGGCGTTGTGGGTGTTTTCGAGGCAGAGGACGCCCGTGCCGGCGACGTGAAGCGACTCCTCGCGGGCGTCGGCGCGGACCTGTTCGGGCGTCGGCGCGGCGCGCTCGCCGGCGTCGTAGGCGCGGACTTGCAGGCCCGAGAGTTGGGCGAAGCCGCCGACCTCCCACTTGTAGACGTGCGCCTTCTCGTCCACGAGCGCCTCTTGGCCGGGGTCGGCGTGGACGCGGACGGCGATTTGGTTGCCCATCGTCCCCGACGGCACGAACAGCGCGGCCTCCTTGCCGACCAGTTCGGCGGCGCGCGCTTCGAGTTCGTTCACGGTCGGGTCGTCGCCGTACACGTCGTCTCCGACGGCGGCGTCGCGGGCGGCCTCGCGCATCTCGTCGGACGGGAGCGTGACGGTGTCGCTTCGGAGGTCAATCATGCGCGGAGAGACCGCGCCGACGGAGATATAATCGGTGGTCCGCGGGGCGTTGTCGGCCGCGTCGCAATATTTGCGCTTCGAAAGGTGTTTGCCCCGGGGACACACACGACGCGGTATGGACCCGCGCATCCGCGAGCACGCACAAACCATCGTCGACCACTCCACGAGCGTCGAAGCCGGTGACAACGTCGTCGTCTCCGCGCCCTCGGTGGCCGAGGACCTCGTCACGGCCATCCACGAACTGCTCGGCGACCGCGGCGCGAACGTCGTCGCGATGGACGCGAACCCGCGGTTCACCCGCGCGTTCCTCCGCGCCGGCGACGACGACTACGAGACGCCCGAGCACGTGCTGGCGCTCTACGAGGAGACGGACGTCATCATCCGCGTTCGCGGCGAGACGAACGCGACCGAACAGAGCGACGTGCCGCCGGAGACGAACGCCGCGTACAAGCGCGCCTACAAGCCCGTACAGGGCGAGATGCTCACGAAGCGCTGGTGTCTCACCCAGTACCCCGCGAAGGGAAGCGCCCAGCTCGCGGGTATGAGCACCGAAGCCTACGAGAACTTCGTCTACGACGCCGTCACCCTCGACTGGGACGCGCAGGGCGAACTCCAACAGCAGTTGGTCGACATCCTCAACGACGGCGACGAGGTCCGCATCACGTCGGGCGACGAGACCGACGTGACGATGAGCATCGCCGGCAACACCGCCATCAACGACACGGCCGAGCACAACCTCCCCGGCGGCGAGGTGTTCACCGCGCCCGTGAAGGACTCCGTGAACGGCGAGGTCCACTTCGACCTGCCGCTGTACCGGCAGGGCCGCGAGGTCTCCGGCGTCCGCGTCCGCTTCGAGGACGGCGAGGTCGTCGACTACTCCGCTGAGGGGAACGAGGAGGTCTTAGACGGCGTGTTCGACACCGACGAGGGCGCGCGCTACCTCGGCGAACTCGGCATCGGCATGAACCGCAGCATCGACCAGTTCACCTACAACATGCTGTTCGACGAGAAGATGGGCGACACCGTCCACATGGCCGTCGGCTCGGCGTACCCCGAGACGGTCGGCGCGGACAACGAGCTCAACGAGAGCGCCGAGCACGTCGACATGATCGTCGATATGTCCGAGGACTCGGTCATCGAGGTCGACGGCGAGGTCGTCCAGCGAGACGGCACGTTCGTCTTCGAAGACGGGTTCTGACCGGACCGCCGGCTCCGCCGGGCAGCAAAAACTCGCAACATTTCGTCTCCAGTTTATCCACCGAGGAATCGCGCCACGTCATCGGGTTTTCCAGTCGAAACAGTAGCCTTCGAACGGCCGCCGAAATCGACCCGGAAACGCGGGGTTCGGACGGAGCGTATCGACCGAAAACCGTAGATTCTCCAGTCGAAGCGGTTCCCGTCCGGATACAGACAATTTGATGACAACTATACACACACGCCAGTAGATTTATTCCGCCCAGTCGACGAACACGAACCGATGCCAGCGGTTCAGTGCCGGGAGTGTGGACGCGACGTGGCGGTCCACGAGATAGAGACGACGACGAAGACGACGCCCGACGGCTTCGACACGCGATATCGGTGTCCCTACTGCAAGTCGGAGATGCGCGACGTAAAAACGCGAATCGTCTGACGGCGTTACTCTTCGAGGTCGAGGTCGAACTGCTCGTTTTCGGTGACGGCGTTGAGCACGACCGAGGTGTTGGACTCGCGGATGTCCGCGTCGGTGAGCAGTTTCTTGATCTGCGTGTTCATGCCGTCGGTGTCGCGGAACTTGCCGATGGCGATGATGTCGTAGTCGCCGGTGACCTCGTACACCGAAATCATCTGCTTTTCGGCGCGGAGGCGCTCTGTAATCTCGGGGAGCGCGGAGCCCTCGACTTTGAGTTGGATGACCGCGGTCACGTCGTAGCCGAGCGCGTCGTAGTTCACCCGCGGCGTGTAGCCCTCGATGACGCCTTCGTCTTCGAGGTCTCGCAGGTGGTTCGAGACGGTCGTCACCGACACGTCGAGCTCTTCGGCGAGGCTTCGCAGACTCGCTCGACCGTCGCCGAGGAGCGCATTGATGAGCTTCGCGTCGAGGTTTTCGTACGTCATTACATCCAAAGACCGTCCGGGGGCATTAGAATTTTACGAATATCCAATTCTGTGGCGAGGTGCGGGGAATTGCATTAAGCGGAAATGTCTTTATAGTGCGGGTGTTCGAATCGCGTGTTCAGGAAAATGACGGAAGACAACGCACTCACCGACGGCGGCCTGAGCGACGAGGCACAGGCAGTCATCGACGAAATCGAAGAGAAGAACGTCGACTTCCTCCGACTCCAGTTCACCGACATTCTCGGAACGGTGAAGAACGTCTCCATCCCGGCTTCGCAGGCCGAGAAGGCGTTCACCGAGGGCATCTACTTCGACGGTTCCTCCATCGACGGCTTCGTGCGCATCCAGGAGTCCGACATGCGCCTCGAACCCGACCCGTCGACGTTCGCCGTCCTCCCGTGGCGGAAGAAGGAAAACAGCGCCGCCGGCCGTCTCATCTGTGACGTGTTCAACACGTCCACCGGCGAGCCCTTCAGCGGCGACCCGCGCGGCGTCCTCAAGCGCGCTATCGAGCGCGCCGAGGAACTCGGCTATGACGTGAACGTCGCTCCCGAACCGGAGTTCTTCCTGTTCGAAGAAGACGAAGACGGCCGCGCGACGACCGTCACGAACGACGCCGGCGGCTACTTCGACCTCGCCCCGAAGGACCTCGCGTCCGACGTGCGCCGCGACATCATCTACGGCCTCGAAAGCATGGGCTTCGACATCGAAGCCTCGCACCACGAGGTCGCCGAGGGTCAGCACGAGATTAACTTCACGTACGACGACGCCCTCTCGACGGCCGACAACGTCGCAACGTTCCGGTCCGTCGTCCGCGCCATCGCGGCCGAACACGACCTCCACGCGACGTTCATGCCCAAGCCAATCCCGCGCATCAACGGCTCCGGCATGCACACGCACATCTCGCTGTTCAAGGACGGCGAGAACGCGTTCCACGACGGCGACGACGAGTTCGACCTGAGCGACACGGCCAAGAGCTTCGTCGCGGGCATCCTCGACCACGCGCCCGCCATCACGGCGGTCGCTGACCCGACGGTCAACTCCTACAAGCGCCTCGTCCCCGGCTACGAAGCGCCGGTCTACATCGCGTGGTCCGACCGCAACCGCTCGGCGCTCATCCGCAAGCCGGCCGCCCGCACGCCGGCCGCCTCGCGCATCGAGGCCCGCTTCCCCGACCCGTCCTGTAACCCGTACCTCGCGTTCGCCGCGCTCATCCACGCCGGTCTCGACGGCGTCGAGAAGGACCTCGACTGCCCCGACCCGGTCCGCGAGAACATCTACGAGTTCGACGAGGCAAAGCGCGAAGAGTACGGCATCGAGACGCTCCCGAAGGACCTCGGCGGCGCCGTCGACGCCCTCGAAGAGGACGAAGTCATCCAGGAGGCCCTGGGCGACCACGTCTTCGAGAAGTTCGTCGAAGCCAAGCGCTCCGAGTTCAAGGACTACCTCGTCGACGTCTCCCAGTGGGAGCTCGACCGGTACCTCGAGACGTTCTAAGCGTCGCGCACGCCCAACACCGATTTTTCTTTCGCGCCCGCTCGCCGGAGAGCGACAGCCACCGGTATCGCAGTCGGCGAGAAACCAGAGACAACACTACCTAGAACCGGAGCAACACACCGAAACAGGCTCTCAGTCGGCGCGCCGGGTCGCTCCGTTTCCGAGCCCGAGTCGGCCCTGTATCCGCGGCGCGACGAGGATGAACGCGACCACCGCCGCGGTGACGAGCACCGTCACCGGAACCGAGGCGTCGGCAACGTCGACGCCGACCCAGAGGCCGCCCGCGCCGAGGAACGCGACGAGCGCGACCGGCGGCGACAGCGTCGGGAGCGACTCGTGGCCGGCGAGTCGCGTCCAGCCGAGGAGACCGCCGAGCGACCCGCCGAGCGCCGCCGCGGCGTTTTCGGTGTGCCCGGAGAGACCCGTGGCGAACACCACCGCGAGCGCGAGGACGCTGAGGCCGGCCGCGATGGCGAACAGGCGCGCCGGGTCGAGATGGCCGGTCGCGTCGGGGTCGTCCGCGGCGGCGACCACGGACACCGCCTTCAGGAAGCCGAGGCCAAGGAGGACGCCGACGACGATGTCGACACCGTAGTGGACGCCGAGGAAGACCCGCGAGAGCGAGACGATGCCGACGACGACCGCCGCGGCGACGAGCCGGCGGCGACGGTCCCACACGTCGAGAAGCGAGACCGCGGCCCCGTAGACGACGGTCGTCCCGAGGGCGTGGCCGCTCGGGAACCCGAAGCCGTCGTCCGTCGTGAACGAGACGAACAGGTCCGAAAGCGGCGACGGCCACGCGGGCGCAGCGGCGACGGCCGCGGTCGGCGGTCGCGGCAGGGCGAAGCCGACTTTCAGCGCGGTGACGAGCGCCAGCGACCCGAGCGCGAGGCCGACGAAGGAGGCCGCGGTTCGCCGCGGGCGCGCCGTGATTCGGGGCCGACAGAGCCAGTACAGCGAGGTGAACGCGACGAAGAAGAACCACTGGTCTCCGAGTTGGGTGACGAGACCGAACAGGAAGACGAGCGCGTCCGGGGCGTCCGCGAGCACCAACTCCCCGAACCCGCGGGTCTGAAGCGAAAGCGCGGACCGGAACATCTCAGCCGCGGCGTTTGCGGACCGCGTCGATGGCGCGCCCGGGGACGCCGAGGGCGCTCAGGCCGATGCCGAAGATGACGAACAGGACGTAGAGTCCGAGCGTCGATAGGAAGATGATGAGCATGGCGACGACCGCGATGAGGTCCGACTGGAGGTAGTGAAACGCGCCGAGCGTGAGGACGACGCCGTAGCCGAGCACGAGGTAGGGACCCCACCCGCGGGCCTTGCCGCGGCGCATCCGGCGGCGGACGTAGCGCTTCAACTCGGCTTCGAGCTTGGGCTTTTCGACCGTCCGGTCGGTCACGTCGTCCTCGAATGCGTCGAGGTCGGCCCGAAGTTCCTCGACCTGCGATTCCAGCTCCTCGATGTCGGGAGCGCCGCGCGGGGAGACGGACGCGCCGGTCTCCGCGTCGTCGGCGTCCTCCGTCCGCGGCCCATCGGTGTCACCTCGGTCGTCGCTCATATCCGTACGAGCGTCATGTCGGCCTCCCGTATGTTGTACCTGCCGGTCCACTCCGGGCGGTCCCCCCGGCGGGTCACGCGGTTCTGCGGGCGACGCGTCGCCCCCGACCCCCGCGAGGACCGCGTTGACGACCGCGCCGGAAAGCAGGATGAGCCCCGAGAAGTAGAACCACGTCACGAGCAACAGGAGCGTCCCGAGCGCGCCCGCGACCGACGCGCCGGCCACCGACGCGTAGATGCCGAAGCCGACCCCGAGGAGGGTCCAGCCGACGGCCGCGAAGACGGTCCCCGGCACGACCTGTCGCGGCGAGAGGTCGGCGTCGGGGAAGACGTAGTACAGCGGGAAGAACGCCGCACAGAGCGTGAGCAACAGCAAAAGCGGCGAGAGCAGTTGGAGAAACGGCACGTCGAGGAGGCCGAGCAGCGCGGTCAGCACCGCGACGCCGATGGTGCCGACGCCGATGCTGGCGAGGGCGATAGCGCCGTCGCGGAGCTGGTCGAGGAGGCCACCCGCCTCGGAGCCGTAGATGCGCGAGAAGGCGATGTCGAGGCCGCGAAAGAGCTTCAGCGCGCCCCACACCGTCAGCCCGAGGCTCACCGCCCCGACGCTTCCCTGCCCGGTTCGGTCGGAAAGCGCCTCCTCGACGAGGTCCTGTCCGGTCGGGACGAGGTACTGCTCGACGAGCGTCTGGAGTTGCGCCTGCAGTTCCGCGCCGCCGACGGCGGTGGCGACGACGACGCCGAGGACGAGAAGCGGAATCAGCGAGACGAGCGCGTAGTACGAGATGCTGGCCGCGAGAAACGAGATTTCCTTCTCCCGAATCGTGTCGACGACCGCCCGCGCGACGGGAACGGCGGTTCGGATGTTGGCGCTCACGTATCACCGAAACGACACGGGAGGCAAAGAAGCTACCCGCCGAAGCGGCGGTGTGTACCGGTTACGACGCGGTTCGCCGTCGCCCTCGTCACGCCTCGGGGTCGAGCGCGGCGGTCGCCTCGCGTATCTCAGCGACCGTCGCGTCGGTCTTGAACGCGGTGCCGTGGTAGTGGGCGGGGGTGGCGTCGTAGCCGGCGTCGCGGAGGGTTTCGAGGAACGTCTCCATCTTCGAGGCCGACCGGCCCCAGAGCTTACAGAGGCGGTGCTGGTCGAAGTGGGTCGGCGTATCGAGTTCGACCGCGAGCGTGTCGAGGAGCTTTCGGGCGCGTTTCGCGGTGCCGAAGTCCTCTGTCACCTCGTCGCGGACGGCCCCGGCGAACGCCGGTTCGGAGACGGGACCGAGCCAGATGGGGCCGGCTTCGAGAATCCGGGTCGAGTCGCAGTTGGCGCACGCCTCGGGCGGGTGGGCGATGAGCGAGCGCTCGGCCTCGCGGTGGAGGCAGTCCTCGCAGTGGTAGACGAAGCCGGTCGATTCGAGGAGTTTGTCGGCCTTCGTCGCCCGCTCGTCGAGTTCGAGATACGCCCGCGCGTAGTGACGCGTCGCGTGCGAGAGAATCGGGACGGCCGCCTTGTCGTAGCGGGCGGCGGTGCGGACCATCGCGCCGAGGAGCGTCCGAAGCCCCATCTCGGGGTGGTAGTCGGTGTTCTGCGGGAGACAGCCGTACTTCCGGATGCCGCTTTTCTGGTGTGCGCCGCACAGCGGGGCGGTGTCGGTGGCGGTGACGCAGACGAGGTCGCGGGTGTTGGCGAAGGCGGGGTCCGCGAAGGGTATCGGCGTGCCGAAGGGGTCGAGGTCGACCACGTCGAAGACCTCGTCGTACATGAGGGCGTTGGCGTTGCGGTGGACCGCCTCGCCGCCGTTGCCGGCGCGGTCGAGGTTCGACTGGGCGAGTTCGACGGCGTCGGCGTCGAGGTCGGCGCAGGTCACGTCGTAGCCCTCGGCGGCGGCGCGGACGCCCCGGATGCCCGAGGCGGCCATCGCGTCGAGGTAGCTCTCGGCGCGGGGTTCGCGCTCGCGGAAGGCGCGGAGGACGGCCGCGGTGATGTCCCGGTTCAACTCCTGTGTGGGGTTGTAGAAGACATCGTCGCCGGTCCCCGCTGACGCCCCGTCGCGGGCGTCGGGAACCTCGATTTCGACGCCTCCCTCGCTCACGTGCATACCCGCAGTCGCCCGCGCGGGCGGAAACCGGTTGCGATGCGATTGTGCGGTGCGGTTGTACGACGCGATTGCGACGCGATTGCGGCGGTCGGTCCACCCCGCGGCATCGAATGCGTTTTCACCGCCACCGACGAACTCGGGAGCGTGGATTCGGCCGACGACTGGCGAGCGGCGCTCGCGGAGACCGGGCGACTCTCGCCGCAAATCGTGCAGGCCATCGTCGACGCCCACGGCGACCGGGGCGTCACGGCCATCGAGGCCGTCTCCGAGCGGCGGGTGAAGCGCTACCGCGACTTCGACGTGGTCGTCGGCTACGACGACGAGTACGTGGTCGAAGACCGGGGCTGTACCTGCAAGGACTCCCAGTACAACCTCGACCCAGACGAGGGCGAGCGCTGTTGGCACGTCCTCGCGGTCGACGTGGCCGAGGCCCTCGACGAACTCGACCACCACGACATGTGGTACTCCGACGTGCGGGAGTTTCTGTAAGCACACGGCTCACTCGCGCGCCCGTTCGGCCCGTCGCCGCGCCGCGGGAACGACCACAATCCTTTCCGAACCCCGCCGCGAACCTCGGGCCAACGGATGGCTGATTTCGACCTCTCTATCGACGAAAAGCGGGTGTACGCGGACAAGTCCGGCAAGCAGACGGCGTACGTCGCCGCCGGCGTCGGGGTCGTGACCGTCGACGTCTCCGACGACCTCGTCGGGGGGTTCCGCATCGACCGCCGGTGTACCGCGCTGGACGCCGCCGGGTCGCCCGGGGAAGTCGTCGTCGCCACCGACGAGGACGTGCTGCTCGTGCAGGGCGACGACTACCACGAACTCGACTTCGGCCCCGCGGCGGCCGTCGGCTTCCACCGCAATCGCGTCGTCGCCGCCGACGACTCGGGTCGGGTCGCCCGCTTCGACGAGTCCGGGTGGACCGACCTCGGCGCGGTCGGGGCGGTCCGCGCCCTCGACGGGAGCCTCGTCGCGGCCGACGACGGCGTCTACCGAATCGGTGACGGCGGCCTCTCGCACGTCGGCTTGAACGACGTGACCGACGTGTCCGACCCCGCGGGCCGCCTCGGCGGCGACTCGGGAACCCCGCTCGCCGCGACCGACTCGGGACTGTACGCGCTCGGCAACGGCTGGATGGACGCGCTCGACGGGGCGTTTTCGGCGGTCGCGTCGATGCCGGACGGCCGCGCCCACGCGGTCGGCCCGGACGGCGTCGTCGCGCGCGACGAGGAGTCGGGCGCGTGGGAGGCCGCGCCGATTCCGCTGGACGAGTCGGTCGTCGCGCTCGCCCACGACGCGCGGGCCGCCTACGCCGTCACCGACGCGGGGAGCTTCTGCGTTCGGCTGACCGGGGGCGACTGGCGGACGCAGGTGCTCGGGTTAGAGACGGTCGGCGTCGCGGTTCGCTGACACGCGACGCGGCTGAACGCAACGAAAAGCGGTTTTACCCCCCACGAGAGACGAACGGGTATGCTCGTACCCGGCGCATCCTCGCAGGCACTCGCGGCCGCGCTCGCCGACGAACTCGGCGAGTCGCTCGCGGCCGTCGAGTACGACCGCTTCCCCGACGGCGAGACGCTGGCCGCGGTCCCCGGTTTCGACGCCGACGCCGCCACCATCGTCGCCAGCACCGCCAGCAACGACGCCTACGTCGAACTGCTCCAACTGCAAGACGCCGTCCGCGAGGCCGGCGCATCGGCGGTCACGACGGTCATCCCGTACATGGGCTACGCCCGACAGGACAAGGCGTTCGAGGCCGGCCACCCGATTTCGGCCCGCGCGGTCGCCCGCGCCGTCAGCACGACGACCGACCGCGTCGTGCTCGTCAACCCCCACGAGGACGCCGTCGCCGACTTCTTCGACGTGCCCGTCGACATCGTCGACGCCGCCGGGCGACTCGCGGAGCCGCTCCCCGAACTCGACGCCCCGCTGTTTCTGTCGCCCGACTCGGGAGCCATCGACATCGCGGAGACCGTCCGCGACGCCTACGGCGAGGGCGAGACCGACTACTTCGAGAAGGTGCGCCACTCCGGGACCGACGTGGACATCACGCCGAGCGACGCCGACTTCGCGGGCCGCGACGTGGTCATTACCGACGACATCATCGCCACCGGGTCGACCATGAGCGAGGCCGTGTCCGTCCTCGCCGACGGCGGCGCGAAGCGCGTCTTCTGTGCGACCGTCCACCCGCTTCTCGCGCGCAACGCCCGCACGAAACTCGCGCGCGCCGGTATCGAGCGCGTCGTCGGTACCGACACCATCGAACGCGACGTGAGCGAGGTGTCCGTCGCGCCCGTTCTCGCCGGCGAAATCGAACGATAACGTATCACACACTCTCTCGAAACGGTTTTGCCAGTCCCCGCATCTCGGGATAGTATGGGACGCTACGGAGACATCGACTACCCGCGGATGACCAAGACCGGCCTCGGACTGGGGCTCGCGCTGTTCCTGTTCGGCGCTATCGGCGCGAAAGTCGCCCTCGCCGTGAGCGGCGGTGCCATCCCCGGCTGGGAGCGAACGCTGTTTTTCGACGCCGAGTGGCTCGGCATCGCGCTGGTGCTGTTCTCGCCGATTATCTTCGGCATCGTGCTCCCGCTGACGGAGTAGATGGTCGACGCCGACCCGCGGTTCCCCGACGCCGACGAGACGCTCGTCCTCGAACCCGACTGCGCGCGCTGTCCGGCGCTCGTCGACTGCCGCAACCGCATCTCGTGGGGCGTCGGCCCCGACGACGCGACCGTGATGGTCGTCGGGGAAGCGCCGGGCGCGGGCAACCCCGACGCCGACCGCTGGCGGGGCGGCAACTGGACCGGGATGTCCTACACGGCCCGGCACTCCGGCCGCCGCATCCGCGAGACGATGGCCGCCGTCGGCTACGAATCGGGCGTCTTCTACACGAACGCCGTCAAGTGCTTCCCTTCGGACGGCGAGGGGTCGAACCGCGCGCCCACGGCCGCCGAGAAGGCGAACTGCCGCGACCACCTCGTTTCCGAACTCGAAGCCGTCGACCCCGACGTGGTGGTCCCGACCGGCCGCCACGCGACCGAAAGCGTCCTCGCGCTCGACGACGCCTCGCTGGACGGCTTCCTCGATACCGTCCTCGACCCCGTCGAGAGCGAGCGGTTCGGCTACACCGTGGTCCCGCTTTTACACCCCTCGTACCGCGACGTGTGGCTGTCGCGTCTCGGCTACGAGTTAGACGAGTATCTGGCCGACTTGGAGGCGTTGCTTCCCGAGCGGTAACCCACCGATCATTGCGCAATTCAGTAGATGTATTGCGCAATCTGAGATGGATTGCGCGCAATATCAACTAGTTCGCCGAGGGAACAGCGGGAGGTTGCGCAATCGAGGGTCGATTGCAGTTGCGATTGCGTGCAATTGGCGCAGTTGCGTCTCTCACAGACGAGACCCTCCACAATCGGCCGGGGAGGTTCGGTGGACACGCTCCACCTGTGCCGACAGCGAGACAGACGAGACGGCACGCACGGACCGGTCCGAACTTTCTTTTCCTCGCCAATCGACGTGCCACGTATGTCCGACTGCATCTTCTGCGCCATCGTCGACGGCGACATCCCGGGCCGAATCGTCCACGAGACCGACCACTCGCTTGCGTTCCTCGACGCCAACCCGCTCGCGCCCGGCCACACGCTCGTCGTCCCGAAAGAGCACCACGCCCGCCTCGACGAGGTTCCGGCCGACGCCGCGGCCGACCTGTTCGCCGCCGTGAACGACCTCGTGCCGCGCGTCGAGGCGGCGGTCGACGCCGACGCGACGAACGTCGGCATCAACAACGGCCCCGCCGCCGGCCAGGAGGTCGACCACGTCCACGTCCACATCGTCCCGCGGTTCGAGGGCGACGGCGGCAGTCCCATCCACGCCGTCGCGGGCGAGCGCCCCGACCTCTCCGACGAGGAACTGGCCGACATCGAGGCGGCCATCTCGGGCTGAGGGCACGCTGTCGCTCCAGCCGGCGCTACATCTCCCGCCGAACGTGTCGATGTAAAAACATATACGGGCGCCGTGAGTGCCGACTGTCGTGGCAGTCCTCCAATCGTTTCGAACGGCCCTCCGAATCGTCACCGAGACGCCGGTGCTCGTCGCGTTCGCCCTCGCGTTCGGCCTCATCGGCGCGTTGAACAACGCCTCCGGTCCGGCCGGGGCCGTCGGCTCGCTCCTCCAACTCCTCGCCGTGCCGGCGCTCACCGGCGCGTTCTACACCGTCGCCGACGGCGCGCGCCCCGGCTCCGACACCGACCTGCGCGCGTCCACCGCGGCACAGCGCTACTACGTCAGCCTGCTCGGCGCGACGCTCCTCGCCGGATTGGTCGTGTTCGTCGTCGCGATGGTCGTCGGCGGCAGCGTCCTCGGCTACGTCGGGTTCGACCGACTCAACGCGGTGCTGAACGGCTCCGCGAGCCTCACGCCCGCCGAACTCGCCGCGTCCGGGGTGGCGCTCGTGGTCCTGATGGCCGTCGTCTACGTCTTCACCTTCTTCGACACCGCCGTCGTCCTCGACGGGCAGACCGCCGGCGGGTCGCTCAGCAGAAGCGTCGACTTCGTCCTCAGCAACCTCCGGGCCGTCGTCGGCTACGCGGTCGTCGCGACCGCAGTGACCTCGGTCGTCGACCTGCCGGTGCTCTGGTTCGTCACCCTCGACGGGGCGACCACCGTCGCCGGCGCGGTGACGGCGTTCCAAGCGCCGATGTCGACGGTCGATATCGCCGTCGTGGCCGTCGGTTCGACGGTCACGACGCTCGTCGGCCGAACGTACAAGGTCTGTTTCTACCGGGCCTGCGCGGACGCCGCGCCGGGAGCGGACCCGGAATCGGGTGACGGCGAGTGGACGGCGTAGTCGCGCGTCCGGCGACGCCGGCGGCGGGCGACCGAAGCTATTAATCTGAGCACCCGACCACTCGCGGTATGTCCATTCCCACCACCATCGCGCTCGTCGGGGCCACCGGCGGCGCGGGCACGACCCGACTGTCGCTCGAACTCGCCGCAGCGCTCGCGACCGACGGCCGCGACGTGGCCGTCCTCGACGCGGCGTTCGCCACGCAGGGCCTCTCAGACTACGTTTCGGGGACGCTCGACCCCGACGCGACGGCGCTTGTCACCGACGCCGCCGACGTGCCGCTGGAGTCGGGGCTGGTCGCGTTCGAGACCGACGCCGAGGGACGCGTCGCCGTCTGCCCGGCCGCGGCCCCCTTCGAGCGGCTCGCGCGGGCGATGACGCCCGACGCCGCGCGGGCGTTCGAAGGTCGTATCGCCGAGGCCGCAGACGGCTTCGACCACGTCCTCGTCGACGCGCCGCTCCTCGCGTCGAACCAGACGGTCGCCGCCGCCGCGGCCTGCGACCGGGTCGCGCTCGTCGCGCCCGCCACGGACCGCGGTGCCGACGCCGTCGGTCGGCTCAGTGCGCGGGCCGCCGACATCGACACCGATATCGACGCCGTCGTCTCCACGTTCGGCGCGCTCGACGACGCGGACGTGGTCGTGCCCGAGACCGAGGCGACCGCCCTCGCCGACGCGCCGGCGTGCCGCGAAGACGCCGAGCTCGCGGCGGGCGTCGCCGCGGTCGCGGAGGTCGTCCTCGACGTCGAAATCGAACCCGCGGCCGCCACCGGCGGGGTCCTCGGCTCGGTCGGCGAGTACGTCCGTCGCTGAGCGCACGGGGCGTCGAGTACGTTGGGAGAACAGTCGTGCGTCTCGGCCGCTGGCGGTTGTTGGATTTCAATCCAGAGTTCAACCGCATCACAACGAGAATTCGGTAGAAAGACCCAGCGAGTACATATTTTCTAGATATACAGTCTCGATATCCTCATAGTATGTATGGATATAGCTGTCAATCGTCTCTCGATTCGGGTCAGCACTCTCAATTCGATCTCCACGCATATACTGAACCAACTCACGTGGGATCTCACACTCGACTTGCCAGTATGTGCTAAACCGATGCCGCCCGTAATGACTCGTCACCGCTCGATGAACATCGGTCTCGTCATACTCTGGCCTGAACACGCTCGTCCACACGCGGTTGATCGCTTCAGGGGTGATTTGCGAAGCTGTCGTGTGACTCTGGAACACCCACTGACTCCCCGTATCTGGTCGTACCAATAAGTGCTGCACGAGTGATTGGTACACCTCGTCATCTAGTGGGAGGAGTCGCGCTCGGTGTGACTTATTCCCCGGTTCCTCGTATCTCGACGGGATGTAAACCGCCTGGGAGAGGTCCTCGACGATGGGGGTTGTTCCAAGTCCAGGGTATGCTGTGTTCAGTTCCTCGTGGTCAACTGCGAGGTTCGCCAGTCGGAGATTACTCACCTCACCGGCCCGCAGACCCAGTTTGAGTTGTAAGACGACAATGAGACGGTCGCGGACATCGGTGATCGTGCGGACGATTTCACCGAGGCGCGTTGGCGAAATTCTCGGCGGGTCTTTCGAGGGGGGTTGTGACAAATCCGTTGTCGCGAACACGTACTCGAACGGATTGTAGCCAGGATCATGCGGGAACACTGAATCGGCCTGCCAGTAGCGATACACTCGATTGAGTCGGTGAAGCCGTGTCCGAATTGTCACGGGCTTCAGCTCTCGCGTTGAGAGACAGTTCTCCACGTACCGGAGGATATGGTCCTCGCTCGGACACGCCGGGTGCCGTCCTACACTGGACATATGGCGAGTCCACTCGTCGATGAGTTGCTGGTATGCTTGTGTGGTTCTAGGGGCAGGGTCGTCTGGCTCGAGGCCACATTTCAGGAAGACCTCAAATGGATCCACCGCCAGCGCTTCGAAGGTCGACTCGTACACCGACAGGGGATCACGTTCTCGTCCGAACGCGGCGCCAATTTCATCGCGAAGTGCATTGCCCGCCGAGTCATAGTCGTCGGTCATTGCGGTGCACCTCCCAACATCATTGTTCTCCTGTCTTCTTCGCCCACAGCGCTTGTGCCGTGGGATAGCTCGCCGCCGCCATCCACACGGGATGATACACGTGTGGGTATCCTGGATGCCGCTGAAGCCATGTGAAGAACTCTTCAACACGAATCCAGTATTCAGAGTAGACTGTGTTGAGCGTCCGCGTCTCCGTTAACTCTGCAAGCCACGCCTCCACGTCGACCGGTCTTGCACACGCGTGATGCCGACCCCGCGACTCTATGTACGACGTGAATGCGGAGCCTGCTTTCCGCAATGTTGCACGGTACGCGTTCGAATCGAAATTGGGGTTCCGTGAGTTGACGAATTCATCCCACACATCTCGTGTCTCAAACGTCGATGAAAACCGCTCTAGTCGTGATCGAGAGGGGACGTCATTCAGTTGTTTGTAGATGCCCATCCGCCGGTGTACGTTGTTTGATTTTTGTCGATTCATACGAATTCGACCGCTTCAGGCAGCCGACACCCCTGTCGGCTGCCAATAAAATCTCATGTTCGACTTGATGGCTGAGAGTGTACGATATCACCAGTACAGGGCACGGGTGTATCCGCAACAAGACGTTCACAAGGCGTCTTCGACATCTGTTCCGAGTGAGTTCGTATATAGTCTACATGGCCATGAATATCCGCGATAGGCCCTGAGGCCCGAATTAGTGAATTTTGGATTCCTACTCAACTCGTGTTCCGTACTGTACCGAAATTCCGTATTGCCGGTACACCTCGACGTAGGTAGGGTGTATCGGGGATATAGAAATATGCTGTCCACTCGAATAACCACCTGAGACTGACAGTGAGTCAGAGCGAATCACCAGTGGTTGAAATCGTCGTAGAGAGTATACAGCCCTGTTCGAGCTAGTATTCGACTTCACGTCGACGTCTCGAAATAGGTATCTGACGGCCGTTTCACGACAGCACCACGGGCGATAGCTGGCTACACCCCTGTTCGAGCCTTATGTTGCGGATACACCCAATCGGTGTACTCGAAGCGGGGAGAGTGAATCCGTCTCGATATGAAGTGGGGGTTGTGATGCAAAGGGAGATTTCTCTGACTGCTCTTCCGGAAGCTTCTCAAAGGATTCGGCGGCGATAGCTTGCCGGGAAGTGACTTCATAAACTTTGCAGTTTTGACTATCTCGGTACTTGTGAGAGGAAGAATTGAGACCGTCCACAGGCGCTCCCAGACCGGCTGACATCGACGCAGTCGGCCAAGACTCGGGCGATAAATGTCTACGTCGCGCGGTACACGTCGCCGCGGGGCTCGTAGATGTCGCCTTTCATCTTCAGCTTGTCAAGCTGGTCGTTGACCGTCTTTTCGTCCATGTTCAGTTCGCTGTTGGCGCGTTCGAGGACCTCCTCGTGGGGCGCGCCCTCCTCGTACTCCTCCTGCATGGTTCGGATGAGTTCGAGCAGGTTCTTGATGCGGTCGCGCTGGGTCTTCGAGCGGCCCGTCTCGACGATGTCGGCGTCGAACTCGCCGGTCTCTGGGTCCATGCCGATGTCGCGCAGGCAGGACTCGACGATGCCCGTGACGCGCTCTGCGTCCTCGCGAGTCACCTTGTCCGAGAGGCGGACGCGGGCCGAGGCCTCGCCGAGGCGGACGAGCGCTTCGAGCTTCCGGGCGGTCACGGGAACGGGCGCGTCCTCGTCGGCACCGCGGGCGCGGAAGTCGACGTAGAAGTCGCGGATGACCTCCTTCGCCTCGTCGGTCATCGTCGGGTAGCAGGTGCGCTTCGCGTAGGCGATGTACTTGCGGAGCAGGTCCGCGTCGATGGTGGGCGCGACCTCGTCGGTGACGGCGTCGACCTGCTGTTCCGTGAACTCGGAGTTGGCGACGTTCGTCCGCTGGGTGTTCAGCTCGCCCGCGTAGTTGGTCTTGAGGATGTGGTCCGCGAGCTTGGAGTCCTCGTCGGGGTCGGGGTCGTCCGTGACCGTGAAGATGAGGTCGAACCGCGAGATGAGCGCGGGTTCGAGGTCTATCTGCTCGCCGATGGGTTCGTACTGGTCGAAGCGGCCGTACTTCGGGTTCGCCGCGCCGAGGAGCGAACACCGCGATTTGAGCGTCGCGTTGATGCCGGCCTTGGAGACCGAAATCTGCTGTTGTTCGAGCCCCTCGTGCATCGCAGAGCGGTCTTCGGGCCGCATCTTGTCCAGTTCGTCGACCGCCGCGATACCCTTGTCCGCGAGGACGAGCGCGCCGGCTTCGAGCGTCCACTGCTGGCCGTCGCCGAAGTCGTCGCGGACGGCGGCGGCGGTGAGACCTGCCGAGGACGAACCCTTGCCGGAGGTGTAGACCGATCGGGGAGCAATATGTCGGATATATGATAACATCTGCGATTTGCCAGTTCCGGGGTCCCCTATCAACAGCATGTGCAGGTCGCCGCGAATCCGCGACCCGTCGGGCAGGTGCTTCGTGACGCCCGAGAACAGTTGGAGAATCATGGCCATCTTCTCCTGCTCGTAGCCGTAGATGGCGGGCGCGACGGACTCGACCATCTTCTCGTAGATGGCCGGGTCGTTCGAGAGTTCGACGATTTCGGCCACGTCCTCGTCGGATATCTCCATGTCCTCGAACTCCTCGTCCTCGATGGTGAGCGAGATGCCCTCCATGTAGTAGTCGAAGACGGGCGTCTTCTCGTTGCCCGATGTCTGCTGTTCGATGTGGAGGACGCCGACGACGGTGACGTGGTCGCCGGCGGTGACCTTGCCGGTCACGTCGTCGGAGAGGTTGATGTCGATGCTCTGCGGCGTCTCGCCCCCGCGCAGGCCCTCGGGGGACTCCTGGACGCGCAGTTTCTGTGAGTCGACGAAGTTCGACTGGTCGAAGTCGATGCGGAACGGCCCCTGGCGCTCGCATCCCTGACACTCGTGGGGTTCCTGAAAGCCGCCGTCGCCCTGCGGGATGTAGCTCATCGTCCCGCAGCGCTGGCACTCGAAGGCGGCTTCCGTGATTTTCGGACGCACGTCGGTCGCCTTCCGGACGATGCCCTGCACCGAGATGAGCGTCCCGATGTGGTCGTCGTTGACCCTGAGGTTCCGGATATCGACCGTCTCGGGGAGGTTTCGCATCCGGACGTGCGCCTGCCCGAGTTTCACGTCCGCGGGGAGGTCGAACAGGCGCAGCGCCTCCTCCGCGTACTCCTGGAACTGGCCGGGCTTCGTGATGTAGTCGTCCGCGAGTTCCGAATCGAACCGATAGAGGTCGTCGTAATCGATGTGCAGCGACCGCTTTTCCTTCGGGTACTGCTGTGCGAGCGTCCCGATCTCCTCTCGGTAGTAGTTTCGGTAGAACTCGATGAACCGTTCCGTCAGGTCTCGGTTCTGGGGGGCCTGCGCCATCGCACAGGGGTATGTCCCCAATCGGTTAAGAACCTTCGTCGTTCGACCGACCGTTACAGCGACACGTCGGTCTCGATATCTTCCGTCGCCTCGCGGAGGCCGTCGCGGCGGGCGTCCTCGGCCATCCGGTTCGAGAGGTCGTCGTCGGTCAGAAGCTCCGCGAAGTCGTCGCGGAAGCGGTAGTTGGCCCGGCTCGAACGGATGTCCGCCTCGGCGACGGGGCGGCACTCGGAGACGACCTCGACGGGCACGTCGAGCGCCTCGGCGATGGCCTCGTCGTCCGCGCCGTCGACGAGCAGGGTGTCGAAGCGGTCGGCGTCGAACGGGAACTCGCGGTCGGCGTCGCGGACGAGGTGGAGGTCGAACCGGGCGGTGCGAACCGCCTCGGGCGACGCGTCGAGTTCGACCGCGAGGTCGGCGTCGGAGTCGCCGTCGAAGAAGCCGACGACGAGCGCGACGAGCGCGTCGTCGTCGAACTCGGTGTCGAACGCGTAGCGCTCGCGCATCGTCGCCACGATGTCGCGGACGCGCTCGCGGACCGCTTCGGGATCGTCCACGTCGGCGAGCGACCCGCGCGACTCGGACTGCTGTTCGGTCACGGTGTCCGAGCCGGTCGCCTCGATGAAGATGTCGCGGAGTTCGGCGGTCTTCTCGTCCATACCCGGAACGTGGCACGCCCAGCGTCTTTAATGATGCTGACCCGACTAACCGGAGAGCCGCCCGAGCACCGGAGAGACGCCCCGAATCGGCCGACGAGCATCGAACCGACCTCCCGCCCCGAGTCTGTAAACCGATAAGTTAAACTGGGTTTACGAGACAGCGACGAGCATGGCAACCGAACACGAGTCAGTCGAACTCGTCGGCGACGAACTCGTCGGCAACATCGCCCGCGCGGCCCTGTTCGCGGCGCTCATGGGCGCGAGCGGGTACGTCTCGTTCCCGAACCCCATCTCACCGATTCCGGTGACGATGCAGGTGCTCGTCGTCTTCCTCGCGGGCATCTTCCTCGGCCCCGTCTGGGGCGGCGGCTCAATCGCGCTCTACCTCGCCGCCGGCGGTCTCGGCGCGCCGGTGTTCGCCGGGGGCTCGGCAGGGCTCGCGCCGCTCGTCGGGCCGACCGCCGGCTACCTCTGGTCGTACCCCGTCGCCGCCGTCGTCGTCGGCCTCGTCGTCCACGGCGGTATCAGCGTCGGTGACTACCGCGTGAGCACTCCCCGGCTCGTCGGCGCGATGGTCGCCGGGACCGTCGTCGTCTACGCCTTCGGCACGCTCGGCTTCGCGTACGTCAATCGCGTCGGCCTCGAATCCGCCTTCTGGACGGCCTCCGCCGCGTTCATCCCCGCCGAGGCGTTCAAAATCGCCGCCGCCGTCGGCATCGTCCGCTCCGACGCCATCGCCGCCCAGTAGATGATTCGCGTCGAGGGACTCGTCCACCGGTACGGCGACACGGTCGCGGTCGACGGGGTCGACCTCGCCATCGACGACGGCGAGTGCGTCGTCGTCGCGGGCGCGAACGGCTCCGGCAAGACCACGCTCGTCCGCCACTTCAACGGCCTGCTCGACCCCGACGAGGGAACGGTGTCGGTCAACGGCCGGACCGTCTCGGACCACCTCGTCGCCGCCCGGACCGCGGTGGCGATGGTGTTCCAGCACCCCGAAGACCAACTCGTCGCCGCGACCGTCGGCGCTGACGTGGCGTTCGGCCCGGAGAACCTCGGCCTCGACCGCGGCGACATCGACCGCCGCGTCCGCGAGTCGCTCGCCGCGGTCAACCTCGACGGCCGGGAAGACGAGCGCGTCGACGCCCTCTCCGGCGGCGAGGTCGAGCGACTCGCCATCGCCGGCGCGCTGGCGATGCGCCCCGACCACCTCGTCTTGGACGAACCGTTCACCGGGCTCGACGAACCCGCCCGGCGCTCCGTGCTCGCCCGCCTCCGCGACCTCCGCGCCGAGGGGACGAGCCTCGTCGTCGTCACCCACGACCTGCGCGACGTGGCCGAACTGGCCGACCGCGTGGTCGTCCTCGCCGACGGCGACGTCGCCCTCGACGCCGCGCCCGACGAGGCCGCAGACCGCCTCCCCGACCTCGACGTTCGCCCGCCGTGCTGACCTACGAACCGGGCGACACTCTCGCCCACCGACTCGACCCGCGGACCAAGCTTGCGGTGCAGGTCGCCTTCGCGGCGGCCGGCTTCGCGCACACGACGCCCGCCGGACTCGTCGCGCTCGGCGTCGTCGCCGCGGGCTGTCTCCGCGCCGCCGACACGTCCCCCGTTTCGGCCCTCCGCGACCTCCGCTACGCGATTCCGTTCCTCGCGCTCGGCCCGGTCGTCGAGGCCGCCCGCCTCGGCGCGCCGTGGTTCGACCCCGAGGCGGCCGTCGAACCCGCGCTCGCCAGCGTCCGCGTGCTACTCGTCTTCTTCGTCGCGGCGGCGTACGTCAGGACGACGCCCGTACGCGAGTCCCGCGCGGCGATTCAGCGGCTCGTGCCGGGTCGGTTCGGCGTCGCCCTCGGCGTCGGCGTCGCCCTCGTCTTCCGGTTTCTCCCCTTGGTCCGCCGCGACCTGCGCCGCGTCCGCGAGGCGCAGGCGGCCCGCCTCGGGAGCGAAAGACGGCTGGACGAACGGCTCTCGCTCGTCGCCGCCGGCGGCCTCCGACGGTCGTTCGCGCGGGCCGACGCCCTCGCGCTCGCGCTCCGCGCGCGGTGTTTCGCGTGGAACCCGACGCTCCCCGAGATTCGGTTCGGCCGGCGCGACGCCCCGGGGCTCGTCCTCGCCGCCGCCCTCCTCGTCAGCCTCGCGCTCTGAGGTCGCCCGAGGCGCTCGTAATCCGCCGACCGACACGCCTCGGGTGGCAAGATTTAACCCTCCGTTCTCCGGTGATTGATTATGGACTTTGCGGCACAGGCGGATGTTACGCGGGAGACGTTCTGGACGATTAGTCCGGTCGGCGAGGCGCTCTTCTACGGTCTCGCCGCCATCGCGTCGCTCGTGTTCCTCTACGGGGTGTACGAGCGGTTCGCGCGATACGCGAAAGGTGGTGAAGACCCGTTCGACCGGCTGTCCGACCTGCCGGGACGGACGGTTCGGGCGGCGAAAGTGGTGTTCTCCAACGAGAAGCAGTTCAAGCGCGACCGGTTCGCCGGCGTGATGCACGCCTTTATCATGTGGGGCTTCCTGACGCTCCTCATCGGGACGACCATCCTCGCCATCGACATCGACGTGTGGCGGCGGGTGACGGGCAGTTCCTTCTTCGTCGGCGACTTCTACCTCTCGTACTCGTTCGTCATGGACCTCATGGGGCTGTTGTTCGTCGTCGGCGTCGGGATGGCGCTGTGGCGGCGCTACGGCGTCCGACACCCGCGGCTGTGGGGCAAACACACCGGCTTCGAGGACGCCGCGTTCGTCTGGACGCTCTTTTTCCTCGGCGTCGGCGGCTACGTCCTCGAAGGCATCCGCATCGTCGGCACTGACTTCCCCGACTTCGAGACGGTGAGCTTCGTCGGCTACTTCGTCGCCCTCGTGTTCGACGCCGCGGGCATGGGACAGGGCCTCGCGCAGACGCTCTACTGGTTCGGCTGGTGGTCCCACGCGCTCCTCGCCTTGGCGTTCGTCGCGGCCGTCCCCTACGCCAAACCCTTGCACATGCTCACGTCCTTCGCCAACATCGTCACCGCCGACGAGAAGGCGGGCACGCGCCTCCCGAAGGTGCCCGCGGACACGCCGCCGGACGAAATCGGCTACGTCTCCGAGGACGACTTCTCGTGGAAGGCGATGCTCGACATGGACGCCTGCACGAAGTGCGGCCGCTGTACCGACGCCTGCCCGGCGAAGGCCTCCGGCCGCAACCTCGACCCGCGGGACGTGATTCTCGACCTGAAGGCCTACCGCGAGTCGGTCGACGCCGGCGGCGACTCCGTCGACATCGTCGCGGACGGCGGCACCTCCGTCGTCGACGCCGAGTCGATGGAGTCCTGCATGGCCTGCATGGCCTGCATGGACGCCTGCCCGGTCGATATCGAACACCTCACGCACTTCACCGAGATGAACCGCCGGCTCACCGAGACGGGCCAACAGCAAGAGCCGGTCCAGGAGGCGATGATGAACATCTTCCAGAACGGCAACGCCTTCGGGGACCCCCAGCGCAAGCGCCCCGATTGGACCGACGACCTCGACTTCGAGGTGCCCGACGCCCGCGACGAATCGGTCGAGTTCCTCTGGTACGTCGGTGACTACCCCTCCTACGACGAGCGCAACCGCGCCGTCGCCCGCTCTTTGGCCCGTATCTTCGAGGAAGCCGGCGTCTCCTACGGCATCCTCTACGAGGACGAAGGGCACGACGGCAACGACGTGCGCCGCGTCGGCGAGGAGGGCCTCTACGAGATGCTCGTCGAGGACAACGTCGCCGCGATGGCCGACTGCGAGTTCGACAAAATCGTCTGCACCGACCCGCACTCGTACAACACGTTCAAAAACGAGTACCCGGAGATGGACGACTCGTTCGACTACCCGGTGTACCACTACACCCAACTGGTCGAGCGTCTCGTCGGCGACGACCGCCTCGGCCTCGCGGGCGACGAACTCGCCGCCCAGACGGTGACGTACCACGACCCGTGTCACCTCGGCCGGTACAACGGCGAGTACGAAGCGCCCCGCGAGGTCATCCGCGCGACCGGCGTCGAACTCGCCGAGATGCCGCGCAACCGCGACCAGTCGTTCTGTTGCGGCGGCGGCGGCGGCGGCCTCTGGATGGACCACGAAGAGGAGTCGAAGCCGTCCGAGGAACGCCTGCGCGAGGCGCTCGACGACACGACCGGCGGCGTCGAGCGCTTCGTCGTCGCCTGCCCGATGTGCGCGACGATGTACGAAGACGGCCGTAAGACCGGCGACTACGAGGAAGCCATCGACGTCGTGGACATCTCCGAACTCGTCGTGGAGGCGCTCGACGCGAAGGCCGCCGCGACGGGGACGGGCGGGGACACGACGCCCGCGTCTGCCGACTGAGTCGGCGGCGCGGCTGTTCTGTTTTCCTCGCTTTCTTCGCTTCTATTCTAAGTCCAAGCGGTCGATGGACTCGCGGATGACGCCCGCCGACTCCCGGAGCGCCGCCGTCTCGCTCTCAGAGAGGTCGAACTCGTGGACGTCGCGGACGCCGCTTTGGTTGACGGTACACGGGAGGCTCATGTAGACGTCGTCGATGCCGTGTTCCCCCGAGACGAGCGTCGAGACGGTGAGGATGGAGTTGTCGCCGCCGAGGATGCGCTCGGTGGTCGCGGCCACCGAGCGGGCGACGCCGTAGTTCGTCCGCTCCTTCCGCTCGATGATTTCGTAGGCCGCCTCGCGGACCTCCTCTTCGACGCGGGCTTTGAGCGCGTCGATGTCGTCGACGCCGTGGCTGGTGGCGTACGACTCGAACGGGATGCCGCCGAGGTTCGCCGAACTCCAGACGAGTACCTCGCTGTCGCCGTGCTCGCCGACGACGTAGGCGTGGACGTTCGCCGGGTCGAGGTCGAACTCGCGGCTGAGCGAGTGGCGGAACCGCGACGTGTCGAGGACGGTCCCCGACCCGATGACGCGCTCGGCCGGCAGGTCCGACACCTTCCATGTGACGTACGACAGCACGTCGACGGGGTTGGTGACGATGAGCATCACGGCGTCGTCGTTCAGCCCCTCGGTGATCTGCGGAATCATGTCGGCGAAGATGTCGGCGTTCCGCTCCATCAGGTCGAGGCGGGTCTCGTCGGGCTTCTGGCTGGCTCCGGCGGTGACGATGACCACGTCGGCGTCCCAGCAGTCCTCGTAGTCGCCCGTCCGCACCCGGACCGGCGACGTGAAGTACGCGCCGTGGTTGAGGTCCATCGCCTCGCCCTCGACGCGCTCTTCGGCGATATCGACGAGGATGATTTCGCCCACGAGACTGCTCTCCATCAGCGCGAACGCCGTGCTCGACCCGACTGCGCCGGCGCCGCCGACCACCGCGACCGTACCTTTGCCGCGTTCAGTGCTCATACCGGTCGTTCGAGCGACGGATTGATAAAAATAAACCCCTGTTTCGAAGAACTGGGAATACTACTTTTGTAACAGATGATAATTTGTTAGATACGGGTCGATAATGACACATTTTTCGAAAAGTAGTGAATACGGAGCGCGGTCGAACCCTCGTGCGGTCGCCCGTCGGTCGGCGCTCGGCGCTCGGTGGACCTATTCGCGGTCGTACTCTTTCTTGAAACCGCGGAACTCGGTCCGGTGGGCCTCCTCGTCGGCGAGGATGGTCACGGCGAGGTCCTCGGTGACGGGGTCGTTTGCCTCCTCCGCGGCGTCGATGAGCGCGCGGTAGGTCTCGATGGCGTCCTCCTCGGCCGTGAGGACGCCGTTGATGACCGCGAGCACGTCCGTGCTGTCCTCCGGGGGCTGGAGGTCGTGCTGGCGCGCCTCGAATGACGCCGAGCCCGGCGGCTGCTCGTCGAGCTGCTTCAGCCGGTTGCCCAGCTGTTCGGCGTGGGTGAGTTCCTCCTGAATGTCGGTCTGGAGGGACTCCTTAATCTCCTCGGCCCGGACGCCGTCGAGGACGATGGAGTTGGTCATGTAGTTCATCACGGTCTCGATCTCGTCCTGATAGGCGCGCTTCAACAGCGCGGTTACGTCCTCAGACATAGCGACTTCGTATTGACGCTCTGGCAACAAATAGCTGTTCGCCGCGGCGAGTCGGGCGGGCGGTCGACCCGTCGGCGTCGGTGAAAATCGGCGTCTGAGACGGGTCGACGGCGCGGCTCAGTCTTCGAGCGCGATGAGTTCGACGACGTAGCCGTCGGGGTCCTTCACGAACGCCGCGCGGGCGTTCGCCGGGTCGATGTCGACCGGCGGCTTCACGACTTCGGGCGACTGCGCCTCGACGATGTCCTCGAACGCGCGGTCGGCGTCGGCGACTTCGACCGCGACGTGGTCGATGCCGGCGGGCTCGACGCGCGCCGCCGAGGTCGGGTCGTACTTGAACTGCAGTTCCATGTCGGTGTCGTCGCTGCCGACGTAGACGTTCCGGACGCCGTCGAGTTCGAACTCGTTGGTCCGTTCGAGGCCGAGGTCGGCGTAGAAATCGAGCGTGGCGTCGATGTCCGAGACGACGAGGGCGGTGTGGATGAGACCCATGGCCGACGCGACGCGGCGGGGAGAGATAACGTCTGGTCTTCGCGTCAGGCCTGCCGCGAGGCGTCCACGTCGATGGCGTCGACGGGACAGATGTCGACACAGAGCATGCAGTCGATACACTGGTCTTCGTTGGTCGGTTCGACCTTTTTCTCGCTCACCGGGTGGTCCGGCGTGTCGACCCACGTGAACACGTCGACGGGGCAGTTTTCGAGGCACGCGCCGTCCGCGAGACAGATGTCGTAGTCGACGGCGACGTGGGTGCCGTGGATGCCGAGTTTCTCCGGCGGTTCGACAGGTCCCCAGACGGCGACGCCGTTTTCCTCGCCCGCGCGTTCCCGGTTCTGGTCGAAGTTCGAGTCGATAGCCATCGCCGGGCGTTGGCCGTACCGCGTACTAAAACGTCCGCATCGAGACGCGAGAACTCGGAGACGGAGTCGGGGTCGAAGTCGGTGGTTGGGGCGGGGTCGGTCACCGAGACGACCGGGACGCGTCGGCGGCATCACCGGAGAACGCGGCCGCTCGGGGACCTCGAAAGCGGAAAAAGCCAGCGGGCGAGCGTCGGGCGGGCGACTAAGCCCGCGCGGCCTCGATGTGTTCGAGAACGCGCGAGATGTGGTGGTCGTCCCGGGCGGGAGCCTGTGTCCGATAGGTTCGGAGGGCGTCTACGAGATAGTCGAGTTCGGCGCTGTCGAAATCTTCGTCGCCGGCCTCGACCCGCGCGAGCAGGCCGGGGGCCGGCGTCGGCTCTTCGTCTGCATCGACCGCCCGCTCGATGGCGTCGAGCAAGGCGGCGTGGACGACCCACGTCTCTTCGCGAGACAGGTCGAGCGCCGTCGGACGGTCCTGGGCCGATGTGGTCATTGTGGGGCCTCTATCGTAACCTATGGTCGGGGAGATATAAATGTATGTGTGCTGTTGTCATACGGCACGCACGACCGCGAAAGCCACGGGGGCGTCCGCTCCCAAGCCCTAGTGGAATGCTTCGATTCCCGTCAGGTCAGCGCCGAGGACGAGCGTGTGGATGTCGTCGGTCCCCTCGTAGGTGTAGACGGTCTCGATGTTCTCCATGTGGCGCATCGGTGAGTAGTCGGTCGTGATGCCGTTGCCGCCGAGCATCTCGCGGGCGGTTCGGGTCACCTCGCGGGCGACGCGGACGTTGTGGCGCTTCGCCATCGACACCTGCTGGTGTCGCAGGTCGCCGCGCTCTTTCAGGTCGGTGAGGCGGTGGGCCATCAGTTGCGCGTTCGTGATTCGGGTCGCCATCTCCGCGAGTTTGCCCTGCTGGAGTTGGAACCGCGCGATGGGGCCGCCGAACTGGTCGCGGTCCTTCGCGTACTGACGGGCGTCCTCGAAGGCGTCGCGCGCCGCGCCGACGACGCCCCACGCGATGCCGAACCGCGCCTGCGTGAGACACGACAGCGGCCCGTTCATCCCCTCGACGCCCGGGAGCACGTCTTCCTCGGGCACGCGCACGTCGTCGAGGCCGATTTCGCCCGTGACCGACGCGCGCATCGAGAGTTTGCCCTCGATTTTGTTCGTCGTCACGCCGTCGCGGTCGGTCTCGACGAGGAACCCGCGGACCGGCGACCCCTCCGCCGACACGTCGCGCGCCCAGACGACCGCCACGTCCGCGATGGGCGAGTTCGTAATCCACGTCTTCGAGCCGTTGAGGACGTAGCCGTCGGCGTCGCGCTCGGCGCGGGTCTCCATCCCCGAGGGGTCCGAGCCGTGTTGCGGTTCGGTCAGGCCGAAACAGCCGACCGCCTCGCCCGACCCGAGCTTCGGGAGCCACCGCTCTTTCTGCTCGTCGGAACCGTAGGCGTGGATGGGGTAGATGACGAGCGACCCCTGCACGCTCGCCATCGACCGGAGGCCGGAGTCGCCGGCTTCGAGTTCCTGCATCAAGAGGCCGTAGGCGCGCTCGCCGAGACCGGGGAGGCCGTAGCCGTCGAGGTTGGGCGCGTAAAAGCCGAGGTCGCCCATCTTCGGGATGAGGTCGGTCGGGAACGTCCCCGCCTCGTAGTGCTCGCCGATGTCGGGTTTGACCTGCTCGTCGACGAAGCGGCGGGCCTCGTCGCGGACGAGTTTCTCTTCGCCGGTCAGGTCGCCCTCCAATTCCAGATAATCGAGCATGATAGACCCTGCGCTCGGCGCGGTGAAAAGCGATTCGCTCGGTCACGATTTGCGGGGACGGGAGGCCGAAAAGCCGGAGATGAGAGCGGGCTGGACGCGACTCGGCGGCGGCCCGGATGCGGCTCGGGTACGACTCGAAGACGGCTCGCGACCGTCGGAACGCTCAGGCCGCCGATTCGACCGAGCCCGCGTTCGTCCGGTTCACGTAGGTGACGAAGTTGTCGAACAGGCGCTTTGCCTCGCAGGCGGCGGCGTAGTTCTCCGGCGTGATACCGTCGACGACCGAGCGAATCCGCTCGTCGGGGAGGAAGTCCTTCTGGCGGGCGATGGCTTCTGCGGTGTCGGTGTCGTACTCGGGGTGGAACTGGACGCCGAAGGCGTGATTCCGGCGGAACGCGTGGACGCCGAACTCGTTTTCGGCGAGGAGGTCCGCGCCCGACGGGAGTTCCGTCACCCGGTCGCCGTGGGAGGTGAAGACGGTGAAGCGCTCACCGATGCCGGCGAGGATGTCGTTCCCGTCGTCCGGGCGAGTCCGCTCGATTTCGTTGTAGCCGAGTTCGAACGCGCCCATGTCCTCGACGGTGCCGCCGAGCGCCGCCGCGACGACCTGGTGGCCGAAACAGACGCCCAAGAGGGGGACGCCGCGCTCGTCGGCGTCGGCGACCCACGACACGAGGTTGCGAATCCACGGCTCGTCCCAGTAGACCGAGGACGACGAGCCGCTGATAACGACGCCGTCGTAGTCGAAGTGGTCGGGGAGACGGCCGTCGGTCACGTCGAACTCGACGAGGTCGGCGTCGAGTTCGCGCCTGAAGTTTCGTGACGTGCTCGAATCGCCGTGGGAGGCGTCCAAGAACGCGAGTCGCGGGCGAGTCATCGTGGAGAGACAATCGGTGCGGCTCTAAAGAAGTTGCGCCCGGAACGCTCACTGCCGGCATCTGCGACGGGGCGCGTCGGCGGCGACCGCGGGGAGAGCGCCCGACAGCGACGCTCAGTCGTCGTCGAGCGATTCGAGAAAGGAGACGAGCGCGTCGTTGACGAGCCGCGACCGCTCGACGGTGACGAGGTGGCGCGCGCCCGCGAACGACTCGAACTCGCCGCGCGGGAGACCCTCGGCCAGCGCGCGGCCACCCTCGACCGGCCAGACCGGGTCGTCGCCGCCGTGGAGGACGAGCGTCGGGACCGTCACCTCGTACAGCGGGCCGGCGTCGTAGTCGGCGACGGCGGCGGCCTGCGCGGCCCACGCCTCGGGGTCGGCGTCCTCTCGCTCGCGCCACGAGACGAGTTGCTCGACCACGTCAGGCTGTTCCGCGCGAAATTCTTCGGAGAGCGCCGGCGCGAGCGACTCGCGGAGCGCGGCCGGGTCGTCGGGCGCGGCGGAGAGCGGGTCGGGGTCGATGCCATCCCCGGAGGCGGCGGTGCCGACGAGCGTGAGGCTCCGGGCGCGGTTCGTCGTCCGCGCGGCCTCCAGCGCGACCAGCCCGCCGAGGCCGAATCCGACGAGGTGGGCCTTCCTGACGTTCGCGTCCGCGAGGACGGCCACGAGGTCGGAGACGAGCGTCGCGACCGAGTACGGCCCCGCGGGCGCGTCGGAGCGACCGGTCCCGCGGAGGTCGGTCACGAGGCTCTCGTAGGGGCCGGCGACGGCGGCGTGCTGCCACCCCCACTGCCACGCGCCGTAGCCCGCGTCGCCGACGAAGGCGACCGTCTCGCCGTCGCCCTCGCTGTCGTAGTACAGTTCGACCCCGTCCGCGACTGCCGTGGGCATACCGGGGGCTCGGCGGGCGAGCGACTTAGGGCGTCCGTCTCGCGGACGCGAAGCAAGCGAAACCGAACGTGAGCGCGACCCCGACCGCGAACTCGTCGGCGTCGCGCGACCGACTCAGGCGTTCAGGACCGTCCGAAGCACGTCGGGGGCCTCGTCGAGCGCGCCGTCGAGCGCGTCCACGTCGGGGCCGCCGCCCTGCGCGAAGTCCGCGGGACCGCCGCCGCCGCCGCCGACCTTGCCGGCGAGTCGACCGACGACCTGCCCGGCGTTGATGCCCACGCCGTCGGGGACGCCGACGACGAACTGGGCGCTGCCGCCCGCGGCGGAGCCGAGAACGGCGACCTTCCCCTCTTCGACCAGCGCGTTCGCGGTCGCGCGGAGTTCGTCCGCGTCGCCGTCGAGGCGCTGGACGACGGCGGGCGTACCGTCGATATCGATTTCGTCCGCCCCGGCCGCGGCGCGCGCCTCGGCGAGTTCCGTCTTCAGACGGTCGATGGTCTTGCCGCGCTCCTTCCACTCGGTGAAGAAGCGCTCTGCCGTCTCGGGCACGTCCGCGGGGTTCACGTCGAGCACGTCGGCCGCGCCGTACAGCGCGTCCTCGGTGCGCTGGGTGGCCTCGACGGCCGCGTCGCCCGCCGCGAAGACGACGCGCTCGACGCCGTCCTGCACGGGCTCCGTCGTCAGCACCTTGATGGCCCCGATGTCGCCGGTGCGCTTGACGTGGGTGCCGCCGCAGGCCTGCACGTCGCTGCCGACGTGGATGAGGCGAATCTGCTCGCCCGGCGGGATACCGCCCTGATAGAGGTCGAAGCCGTACTTCTTCTCGGCGTCGCGGCGGTCCGGCCACTCCTGTTTGACCGGGATGTTCCGCATCACGATTTCGTTGGCGACGCGCTCTATCTGCTTGACCTCCTCGCGGGTGATGCGCTCGTAGTGGGTCACGTCGAGCCGCGAGCGGTCGACGCCCTTCGACGCGCCGGCCTGCCGGATGTGGTCGCCGAGGACCGTCCGGATGGCGTGGCCGATGACGTGGGTCGCCGTGTGGTGGCGCATGAGCCGACGGCGGCGCTCGGCGTCGAGCTGGCCGCGGACGAACTCGCCCTTACCGGGGTCCTCGTCGGTTCGGTGGAGCACCACGTCGCCCACGATTTGCACGTCGGTCACTTCGACCGTCGTGTCGTCGGTGGCGAGCGAGCCGTGGTCGGCGGGCTGACCGCCGCCTTCGGGGTAGAACATCGTCTGGTCGAGGACCACGTCGTAGCCCTCCTCGCGCTCGAACACGTCGAGGACGACGGCCTCGAACTCGGTGCGCTCCTGGTCGTCGTAGTAGAGCTTGTCCGTCGCCGGCAGGTCGCCGAGGCGGTCGTCGCGCTCGTCGGCCTCGCCCTCGCCGTCGACCTGCTCGTGGCGGTCGGCGACGAGCGAGTAGAAGTCGTCGGGGATGTCGACGGTCGCGCCGCGCTCTTCCGCGATGTCCTGCACCATGTCGGGCTGGATGCCGTGGGAGTCGTACAGCTCGATGAGCTCGTCGAGCGGGATGGGCTCGTCCGTGTCGGCGTAGTCGTCGGCGAGCTGCTGGACCTTGCGGGAGCCGCGTTCGAGCGTCTTTCTGTACTTGCGCTCCTCGCTGCGGACGATGTCGCGGATGGTGTCGCGGTTCTGGTAGTCGAGGCGCTCGGCCTGCATGTCCACGAGCTCGTCGAGCGGGGCGTCCACGCCGAGGTTGTCCACGAGGCGCTTGGTGCGCCGGAGGACCATACGGGCGAGGTAGCCCGTCCCGACGTTCGAGGGGACGATGCCGTCGCCGAACATGTACGCGAGGGTTCGGCAGTGGTCCGCGATGGCGTAGATGTCTTCGAGCGGGCGGAGCAGCGAAGTGAGTTCGGCCTCGTCGACGCCGAGTTCGCCCGCGACTTCGGCGCGCGCGGTGGCGAGGTCGTCGATTTCGTCGATGTCGAGGTGGCCCGAGAGCTTCGCCGCGCGGTGGATGAGTTCCTCCTCCTCGTCGGTGTGCTCGATGCCGACGTTGTCCTTCAGGAACTCGATCATGTCGGGGTAGACGGCCTCGTACACCGTCGGCGTCCCCTGCGACACCCACGTCCACCGTTCGAGCCCGTAGCCCGTGTCGACGATGTAGGTGTCCATCGGCGAGTAGGTGTTGCCGTCCTTGAGTTCGTAGTCGCCGTCGGGGTCCTGCTTCATCGACATGAAGACGAGGGTGGCGAGTTCGGCGCCGCGGTAGAGCACCTCGAAGGCCGGACCGGCGTTGCCGCCGCCAACCCACGGGTCCTCGATGTAGGTGATTTCGGAGATGTCAGCGCCGAGCGACTCGAAGAACTCGTCGCAGAGGCGGACCGTCTCGTCCTTCCAGTAGACCTCGCCCTCGTAAGCGTACTTGTCGCCGGCCTCCTCGCGGGCGTTGAACGCGTGGTGGGCCATCATCTCGAACGCCATCGTGTGGCGACCGGTCTTGCCCACGTTGTCGATGTCCTGCATACGGATGCAGGGCTGGGAGACGGTCAGCGGGTTGGCCGGCGGCGGCGTCTCGCCGGACGTGACGAGCGGCTGGAAGTCGTAGATAGAGGCCTGCGTCAAGAGCACGTCGTCGCGCCAGCGGTTCGCGGCGACCGGGTAGGGGTCGATGCGCTCGTGGTCGTGGTCCTCGAAGAAAGAGAGGAACTTCTCGCGCATCTCTTCGAGGGTGTACTCCTCGTCGAAGCCGGGGTTGTCGATGAAGGTGTAGTCGTCGGCGGGCGGTTCACCGCAGGTCTCGCGGTCGGGGTCTCGTGTCCAGAAGTGGACCCCCGTCACGGGGCACTGCTTCCGGTAGAAGCCCTCCTCCTCGAAGTAGTCGAGGCGGTACTCCGCTTCGAGTTCGCTCATTGCCAAACTCTGGTCTACCGTCGGGTAAAACAGTTCCGGGAAATGGACGCAGACGCCCGATTCCCCACAATTTCGCCCGCACGGGCCGCGTCGTTCTTTTCCCACCCGAGCGAACGAGGAGTATGAAACTCGCTTCGCTCCGGCGGCGACCGGCGGTCGAACTGCTCACGTGGGTCGCCCTCGCGCAACTCGCGGGCGCGCTCGGGAGCGTCTTCACCGTCACCGACGCGGGGTCGTGGTACGCGACGCTCGCCCGCCCGTGGTTCGCCCCGCCGAACTGGGTGTTCGGCCCGGTCTGGGTGACGCTGTTTACCCTCATGGGCGTCGCCGCGTGGCTCGTCTCCCGGCGCGACCACCCCCGCCGCGAGCGGGCGCTCGCCGTCTTCGTCGGCCACCTCGTCGTCAACGTCGCGTGGTCCGCGGCGTTCTTCGGACTGCGGTCGCCCGCGGTCGGCCTCGCCGTCATCGTCGTCCTCCTCGCGGCGATTCTGGCGACGACGCGCGAGTTCGCCGCCGTCAATCGGCGCGCCGCCGCCCTCCTCGTCCCCTACCTCCTGTGGACGTGCTTCGCCGCCGCGCTCAACTACGGATTCTGGTCGCTAAACTGAGGAATCCGGCGAGGTCAAAGCGCCGCGCCGCCGAATCGGACCGCTCGCGGCGTGTTCTTGCTCATTGAAAACATGCCGCAACGATTATAGTTCTCGTCGCCCTCCAGTAGGGGGACTGCCGTGCACGCGACGGACCCAACGGTTTTCGTGGACGACGACTTCGACGATATCGACCTCGGCGACGGGGTCACGGTGGCGTCAGCGAGTGACGAGAACGACCCGAGCGACGCGGCGTGCGTCGTCGTCACGGACCCGGACGCCGAGATACCCCGCGACGTGCCGACGATTCTGTACACCGAGGTGTCGCCCGAGGCCGTCGAGCGGCCGGCCCGATTCGACGCCTACGTCAGCCGCGGCGACCGCGCCGGACTCGAAACGCAGGTTCGCTGGGCGCTGTCGTCGGCCGGTTTCGCGAGCGGGCACGACGACAGGGCGGAGGGCGGAGCGGTGACGGGTTCCCGAACCGACGCCGAGTGGGACCGGCTCAAACGGCTCTACGAGGGGACGACCGACCTCATCGCCGCCGAGACGGTCGAGGAGTTGTACGAGCGAGCCATCGGTCTCACGGAACACATCCTCGAATTCGACAACACCTCGTTTTTCCGCCACGACGGCGAGGGCTTCTACGTCGTCGCCAACGACGACGACGTGGCAGAAACGGGCCCGATTTCGACCGACATGGGCCTGCTCGGGGAGACGTACCGGACCGGCCGCTCGTTTCTCGTGGACGACGTGCGCGACCACCCGGTAGCCGACCCCAACGACCCCGCCTATCGCTCGGCGGTGAGCGTCCCCGCGGGCGACGACGGCGTGTTCCAAGCCATCTCGAACGAGGTCGGCGCGTACGACGAGACCGACCGCACGCTGGCCGAACTCCTCGTGTCCTACGTCTCCGAGACGCGGAGTCGCATCGAGTCCGAAGCCGCCGTCAGAAAGAGCCGCGAGCAGATAGAGCGACTCCACCGGGGAGCCACCGAACTGGCCGCGGCGACGAGCCTCGACGAACTGTTCGAACAGACCGTCGAAATCACCGACGACATCCTCGAGTTCGACATCAGCTACGTGGGCGTCGTCGAGGACGGCTACATCGTTCCGGCGGCTATCTCGTCGGACGCGCCGGCCGACGGCGCGGAGCGCGTCCCGCTCGACGACGGCGGCATCGCGGCCGAGGTGTACCTGTCGGGGAACACGGACATCACCGACGACGTGCGCGACCACCCCGAGGCCAGGCCGGTCAAGCGGATGTACCGCGCGGTCCTGAGCGTCCCCATCGGGGACCTCGGCGTCTTTCAGGCGACCACGTTCACCCCCGGCGCGTTCGACGAGCGCGACGCCGAACTGGCCGAACTCCTCATGGCGCACGTCGCGGTCACGGCCGAGCGCATCCGCGCCGAGTCGCGGCTCCGCGAGGAGCGCGACCGCTCGACGGCGCTGTTCGAACACGTCTCCGACGCCGCCGTCGCCTACGACGTGGAAGCCGGCGCGGTCACGGTCCGCGACGTGAATCGGGCGTTCCAGTCGGCGTTCGGCTACGACGCCGACGACGTGGTCGGAAGCGACCTCCTCGGGCGAATCGTGCCCCCGGTGCCGGACCCGGACCCGGTGCCGGAACCGGGGGACGACGAGACCATCCCCGAACTCCTCGTCGCCACCGGCGAGAGCTACCGCGGGGAGGTCCGCCGCCGGACCGACGGCGGCGTCCGCGAGTTCATCCTGAACGTCGTCCCGCTGTCGCCCGGCGAGGAGCGCGGGGCGGGCTACGCCATCTACACCGACATCACGGAGCGGAAGACCCGCGAAAGCGAGCTAGAGCGACAGAACGAGCGATTGGAGGAGTTCGCGAACATCGTGAGCCACGACCTTCGCAACCCGCTTTCGGTCGCCCGCGGGAACCTCGAACTGGCCCGCGAGACCGGCGACGAGGTGCGCTTCGACACCGCCGAGCGGGCGCTCGAACAGATGGAGGAACTCATCGACGACCTGCTGTCGCTCGCCCGTCGCGGCCAACTGGTCGACGAGACGGAGCGCGTCGACCTCGGGGCGGTCGCCCGGCAGGCGTGGGCGACCACCGACACCGGCGACGCCGAGTTGGTCACCAGCCAGTCGGTCGTCGTCGACGCCGACGAGGACCGCCTCGCCGAACTGCTTTCCAATCTGTTTCGGAACGCCGTCGAACATGGTTCCACGGGCAACCAGACTGCGTCTGGTGACGCCGTCGAGCACGGCTCGACGGGCAGTCGGGATACTCCCGACGACGCCGTCGAACACGACGGCCGCGACGTGCGCGTCGAGGTCGGCGGCGTCGACGGCGGCTTCTACGTCGAAGACAACGGCCCCGGCATCGAGCCCGAGCGCCGCGACGAGGTGTTCGAACCGGGCGAGACGACCGGCGAGGACGGCATCGGCTACGGGCTGGCCATCGTCCAATCCATCGCCGAGGCCCACGGCTGGTCGGCCATCGTGACCTCCGGAACGGCGGGCGGCGCGCGCTTCGAGTTCCGGGCGTGACGGGCGCGAAAACGAGTGGAGAGACCGGAGACCGCGGCGTCGAAACGACCGGTGCAGTGTCCTGCGTTCAGTTCTGCGAGAGCGCGAGCGACGCGAGGAGCGCTTCGAGTTGGACCTGCTCGTTCGCGCCCTCGGAGATGCGGTAGTCGGCCTCGCCGATGCGCTCCATGAGGCGGACGGCGTCGCGCTCGTCGAGGTCGAACTCCCAGACCGAGCGGTGAAGCTGGTCGATGATGTCGCCGCCGGCCATCCCGGTGTCGACGATGAGCGTCTCTAACTGCTTGCGCGCGGCCGTGAACTCGCCGTCGATGGCGGCCCGGACCATCTCCTCGATGTCCTCGGGGCGGGCCGTCGAGGTAATCATGTAGACGGCCTCCTCGTCGACGACCTCGCCGGTCGTCGCGGCGGCCTGCAGGGAGTTGATGGCGCGGCGCATGTCGCCGCCGGCGGCGTAGACGAGCGCGTCGAGGCCGTCTTCCGTGACCTCGATGTCCTCGGCGGTGGCGATGTCGCGGACCTGCTCCGCGATGGCGTCATCGCCGAGCGGGGAAAACCGGAACACCGCGCAGCGCGACTGGATGGGGTCGATAATCTTCGAGGAGTAGTTACACGAGAGGATGAACCGGGTGTTGTCGGAGAACTGCTCCATCGTCCGGCGGAGCGCCGACTGCGCGTCGTTCGTCAGCGAGTCGGCCTCGTCGAGGAAGATGACGCGGTAGTCGTGGCCGCCGAACGACGAGCGCGCGAAGTTCTTGATGCGGTCGCGGACCACGTCGATACCGCGCTCGTCGGAGGCGTTGAGTTCGAGGAAGTTGCCGCGCCAGTCGTCGCCGTAGATGGCGCGGGCGATGGCCGTCGCGGAGGTGGTCTTGCCGACGCCCGCCGGCCCCGCGAACAGGAGGTGCGGCAGGTCGTCGCGCTCGATGTAGCTGCGCAGGCGCTCGACGATGTCGTCCTGCCCGTAGACGTCGTCGAAGGTCTGCGGTCGGTACTTCTCGATCCAGATTTCACGACCCGCCGGGGCGTCGCCCGACTCCGCGGCCTCGCTCATATCCGTTCTACCGACCGCCCCGCACATAAACCGTGCGAGACGGAGACCGCCCCCGGCCGACGCCGAGCCGACGGACTGAAACCCGCGCCCGACCCACGAGCGACCATGAACGTGACCGTCGAGGTCGTCGGCGAGGAGACCAGCGAGGTCGCCGTCGGCGACGACGGGACCTACGCGGACCTCGTGCGGGCGGTGGACCTCAGCCCCCACGAGGTGACCGTCCTCGTCGACGGCCGCCCCGTCCCCGAAGACCAGCCCGTCGAAGTCGACCGCGTGAAGGTGCTCCGCCTCATCAAAGGCGGGTAGTCGGCGCATGGACGACACCGAAGAGACCGACGACACCGCCGAGAACCCCGATATCCGCGTCCGCGAGGGCGACCCCGACGAACTGGTGGCCGTGATGCGCGTCCTCGACGCCGGACTGCTCGAAGCCGACGCGGGCGCGGTCCGCGACCGACTGGCCGCCGGCGACTGCCTCGTCGCGGAGGCGTCCGGCCGGGTCGTCGGCGCGCTGGCGCTCGACGGCGACTATATCGAGGCCGTAGCCGTCTCCCCGAGTCGCCGCGGCCGGGGGGTCGGAACCCAACTCGTCCGTGCGGCGCTCGACCGCCGGGGCCGACTCGTCGTCGACTTCGACGGGGGCGTCAAGCCGTTCTACGAGTCGCTCGGATTCGACATCGAGGAGCGAAGCGACGACGAGGGGCGGTTTCGCGGCGTCCTGCGCGACGAGTGACGGCCGCGCCGCCTCGGATGTTGAGAGTTAACAATCGACACAGATTTAGCCGCCGGTCGTCAAGCGCTAGGGAGTCAAGGCCCATGGCACACCGAGACCGGAGCGACCGTATCCTGACCGACTGGGACCGCGTGTTCGACGCGCTCGCGGACCCGTCGCGCCGCTACGTGCTGGAGTACCTCCACGACCGGTCGGAGCCGGCGACGGTCTGGGACCTCGCGGTCGCCCTCGCGGTGCGGACGACCGACCTCCCGCCCGACGAGGTGGACGTGCAGGTCGTCCAGCAGGCGGAGGTCGGCATCATCCACGTCCACCTGCCGAAGCTTCAGGCCGCGGACCTCGTCGAGTCCGGGGGCGACGGCGTCTCGCTGACCGAGCACGCGGAGACGCTCCCGCTTTTCACGCCGGCGTACCGCGGGGTCGTCAGACCGGTCGGCGACGAAGAAGAGAGACGAGAGCCCTGAACCGTCCGCTCAGACGAGCGGTTCGACGAGTTCGCGGCCGGCTTCGAGGAGCGCCGAGACCGCGTCTTCGCTCCCGGCTTCGGCGTAGACGCGCATCTTCGGCTCCGTCCCCGAGGGGCGGACGAGGAGCCACGAGCCGTCTTCTAAGAGGAGTTTGAAGCCGTCGAGCGTGACGACCTTGGCGATATCGCGGCCGGCGACCGTCTCCGGAAGTACGTCTTCGAGGTCGTCGATGACGCGCGCCTTCTCGGCGTCGGGGCAGGCGACGCTTATCTTGTCGGCGACGATGTCGCCGTGTTCGGCCTCGATGCGGTCGAGGCGGGCGTCGAAGTCCTCCTCGGCGGTCGCGGCGGCCGCGAGCAGGCCCATGAGGACGCCGTCCTTCTCGCGGACGTGCCCGCGGACCGAGAAGCCGCCGGACTCCTCGCCGCCCATGAGCGCGTCGTGTTCGCGCATGCCGTCTGCGACCCACTTGAAGCCGACCGCGGTCTCGAACACCTCCTCGCCGTGCGCCTCGGCGATGCGGTCGATGAGGAACGTGGTCGAGACGGTCCGGATGGCCGGACCGGAGTCGGATTCGAGCAGGTAGTCGTAGACGGCGGCGAAAAAGAGGTTCTCGTCGAGGACGCCGCGGTCGGGCGTGGCGATGCCGATGCGGTCGGCGTCGCCGTCGTTGGCGACCCCGAGGTCCGCGTCGTGTTCGGCCATCGCCTCGGCGAGGCCGCCGAGGTTCTCCGCGGAGGGCTCCGGCGAGATGCCGCCGAAGTCGGCGTCGCGCTCACAGCGCAGGCGGACGACCTCCGCGCCGGCGGCTTCGAGGAGCGCGTCGGTGACGCCGCGGCCGCTGCCGTGCATGGCGTCGTAGACGACCGTCAGGTCCGAGAGGTCGTCGCCGACGAGGTCCATCGCGTGGTCGGCGTGCGGCGAGACCACGTCGACGCGCTCGATGGTGCCGCGCTCGGACTCGGGGAGGAGGTCCGGTTCGGCGAGTCGCTCTGCGACCGCGTCGGTCACGTCGGGGAGCGCCGGCGCGCCGTCCGAGGGGATGAACTTCACGCCGTTGTACTCCGGCGGGTTGTGCGAGGCCGTGACCATGAGCGCCCCCGAGAGGCCGCGGTCGGCGATGGCGTAGGCGACGAGCGGGGTCGGGCAGTCGCGCTCCGGCAGGAGCACGTCGAAGCCGTTGCCGGCGACGACCTCCGCGAGCGACTCCGCGAAGCCGGGGGAGGTCTCGCGGGCGTCGTAGCCGACCAGCACCGGCGCGGTGAACCCCTCGTCGGCGAGATAGTCCGCGACCGCCTGTCCGACGACGCGGACCCGGTCGTCGGTGAACGTGTCCAGCGTGGCGCGCCACCCGTCGGTCCCGAATGAGATTTCGTCCATACGCGCACCACTCCGCGGTGGAGCAAAAAACTACGTTACGAGCCGACGGGGAGGAGAAGCGCTCACGACTCGACGAGTCGCTGTTTCTCCCGGCGGCGGAGCTGTTTAATCTCGTACTCGCGGGACATCGCGGCCGACTTCGAGTCGAACTCCTCGACGTGGACGAGTTCGACCGGGGTCCGACCGCGGGTGTACTTCGCGCCCTCGCCCGCGTCGTGTTCCGCGACGCGTCGCTCCACGTCGGTCGTGTAGCCGGTGTACAGCGAGCCGTCGTTACACTCGATGACGTAGACGAAGTGCACGAGAGAATGGTTCAGGGGCGCGGGTATGAACCCTGCGCCCGACCTCGCGCACGAGGAGTTGGCTTCGCGTGGTGGTCTTTTGTCGCTTCAGTGGTCATGCAGTGCGGGCACGCTGTCGAGCGACCTCCGCGATACCCGCGTTCGCCGAGCAGTTGGGACAGGCGAGAACCTGCCCATTCTTGTCGGCGAACACGCGTGCGAAGCGCTCGGAGACGTGTGACCCGCAGTGGTCACAGACTGGCATTGTTGCGGTCCGGCAGCCACCAAGCCGGTGTGTGATACACAGTCCCCCACCCATATGAGGGCTTCGCGCGTGTGCGTACGCACGCGAAATCGCGCACGACCACGAGGGGACAGACGTGGGCGACGACGGGGGACAGACTGCGCCCGGTCAGGCGTCGTCGTCGCGGGCGTCAGCGACCGCGCGGGCGATGAGTCCGGCCTGCGCGCCGGCGATGTAGCCGGCGTCGACGTTCACCGCGGAGAGAACCGTACACGACTGGAGCATCCCGAGGACGGCCGCCTCGCCGTCGCCGCCGTGGCCGTAGCCCGTCGAGACGGGCAGGCCGATGACGGGCGTATCGACGAGACCGGCGACGACGGTCGGCAGCGCCCCCTCGCGGCCGGCGGCGACGACGACCACGTCGGCCTCGCGGAGCGTGTCGAGGTTGTCGAGCACGCGCCCGAGGTGGGCGACGCCCACGTCTTCGATTCGCTCGACGTCCACGCCCATCTCGCGGAGGACCGCGGCCGCCTCGCCCGCGGCCTCGGCGTCGGAGGTGCCGCCGGTGGCGATGGCGACGGTCGCGTCGAGGTCGGGGCGCTCGAACGCCGGCGCGGCCGCGACGACCGTCTTCGCCCGGGCGTCGCGGTCGATATCGGCGTCCGGGAGGGCGTCGGCGACGGCCTCCGCGTGAGCGGTGTCGGCCCGAGTGACGAGCGCTCGACCGCTCGTTTCGACCGCCGCGACGGCCAGCGTGGCCGTCTCGTCGGGCGTCTTCCCCTCCGCGAGAATCGCTTCGGGAACGCCGCGCCGCGTCTCTCGGGCGGCGTCGAACCGGCCCGCGTCGGTCGTCGCGTACCCGGAGAGTCGTACCTCCGCCTCGGCGGGCGAGAGCGAACCGTCCGCGACCGCCTCCAAGATGTCGCGCATGGCCGCACGTTGGGCCGAGGCGTACTCATACCCGTCGTTCCGCCCGCTCGGGGATAAAGCATATATAAGTGGAGATTGTTCCCGGTAAATCCGTCCTCATAGAAGCGCCATAACCCCCAAATCCGGCGGTATTAACGTCCAATATAGGAAAGTTTATTAAAGGAGAATCGGTAGGATATCCTGTATGGCAGACCTCATTGTCAAGGCAGCCGTCAAGGAAGCGCTCAAGGACAAGAACGTGGCCTCGGACTTCTACGACGCTCTCGACGAGGAAGTCAAGGAGCTTCTCGAAGACGCTGCTCGCCGCGCTGAGCAGAACGACCGTAAGACGGTCCAGCCCCGCGACCTGTAAACTCGGTCTTTAGACCTCTCGTTCTTTTATCGCCGACCGAAGAGCGCCGGTTGTGTCTCTCAGAGAGAGCGACCCGCCCCGTGAGCCGGGGCGGTCGAGGTGGGACGTTCGAGCGTCGAACCACTCGGTCTGCCGGATTCCGTTCGAGCGCCGGACCAATCGAGTCAGAGTTCAGTGACTTCCACGCCGTCGTCGGTGCCGACGTAGACCGCGTCCGCGAGGCCGACGAACAGACCGTGTTCGACCGCGCCGGGGAGCGACGCGAGGTCGGTCGCGAGCGACTCGGGGTTCGGAATCGCGCCGAACTCGCAGTCGAGGACGAGATTTCCGTTGTCGGTGACGACGGGGCCGTCCTTCCGCTCGGCGCGGCGGAGCGTCGCCTCGCCGCCGAGGTCCGAGACGCCCGCCGCGACGGTCGTCCGCGCCGACGGGAGCACCTCGACGGGGACGGCGTGCGAGAGCGTTTCCGCGATTTTCGAGGGGTCGGCGACGACGAGGAACCGGTCGGCGAAGGCGTCGACCACTTTCTCGCGGGCGTGGGCCGCGCCGCCGCCCTTGACGAGCGCGCCGTCCGCGAGCGCAACCTGGTCGGCCCCGTCGATTGCGAGGTCGACAGCGTCCACCTCGTCGAGGTCGACGACGGGGATGCCGCACTCGCGGGCGAGTTCGCGGGCCGCGAAGGAGGTCGGGACGCCCCGGACGTCGAGGCCGTCGGCGACGCGGTCGCCGATGGCGCGGATGGCGAACGCGGTGGTGCTGCCGGTGCCGAGCCCGACGACGGCCCCGTCTTCGACCGCTTCGACCGCCGCCGCCGCGGCGCGGCGCTTCTGCGCGTCGGTTCCGCCGGTAGTCTTCATGGCTCAGCCGACTCGGCCGGCGAGTAAAAATTGTCCTGAAACGGGGCGGGAGAGACGCCCTCAGAGGCGGTCCAAGACCGCGTCCGCGTCGTAGGCGAGCGAGATGGCGCGGGTGCGACCGCGTCCCTCGATTTCGGTGTATCGGGCCTCGATGACGCCCAGTTGGTCCAGTTTGTTCACGAGTTCGGAGTAGCGCGTGTAGCCGAGGCCGGTCGCCTCGTTGAACGCGTCGTACACCGCGCCGGCGCGCTCGCCGTCGTACTCGGCGACGACCCGGACGAGTTCGCGCTCGGGGTCCGAAAGCCCTTGCAGACACCGCGAGAGGTGGACGTACTTCGACTTGTCGTAGGCGGCCTCCACGTCCTCCATGTCGACGGTTCGGGAGGCGCGCATCTCGGCGTGGAGGCCCGCGCGACGGAGCAGGTCGATGCCGACCCGGAGGTCGCCGCTATCGGCGGTGAACTCCGCGACCTGGTCGAGTTCGGGCGCGCCGATAACGTCCTCGTGGAAGCCGCGTTTCGACCGCCCGCGGAGGATATCGACGATTTCGTCCACGTCGTAGCGGGGGAAGAACACCTCCTCGGGCCGGAAGACGCTCTGGACGCGCCCGTCGAGTTCGTCGATGACGTCGAGCGAGAGGTCCGACGAGATGATGATGACGCCGATGCGCGCGCCGGAGTGCGCCTCGTGGGCGCGCAACAGCGAGTAGAGCGTGTCGGACGCCTCGTTCTCGTAGAACAGGTAGTTCACGTCGTCGAGCGCGACGACGAGCACCTCGTCGTCCTCGACGAGGCGGTCGGTTATCTGGCCGAACAGTTTCTTGAACGAGATGCCCGACGACGGGGGTTCGTACTCGAAGATGTGCTCGAAGACGCGCGAGAACACCGCGTAGCGCGTCGAGTCGACCTGGCAGTTCACCCGGACGGTCCGGACGCCCGACTGCGTGCCCAACTCGCCGAACAGCTTCTGGACCGCGGTGGTCTTGCCCGTCCCCGGCGGCCCACGCACCATCGTGTTCAGGGGGCGAGAGCCGCGGACCGCGGGCCGAAGCGCGTACTTCAGGCTCCGCAGTTGGCTCTCGCGGTGGTTGAACGTCTCCGGAACGTGGTCGATTTCGAAGACGTGTTCGTCGCGGAACACCGTCTCGTCCCACGACAGCATCCCCTCTTCGGGGTCCTCCCTCATCGAGTAAAGTACCACGCGCGGGGGACTTAATCGTTTACCGCGCCGGCGTCCGACGGGGGGCGGACGGGCGTCGTCTCGCTCGCGGTCGGCGTCGTCGCCGCGGTCCGGTGGGAGGTCGCGAGCCGGTACGTCACTTACTGAAGGAGCCGGACGATTCGGTAGCCGATGGCGACAATCAAAATCAGTCCGACCGCGCCGATACCGAGGACGACGGGCGTCCCGCCGGTCCGCGAGAGCGCGCTCAGCGCCGGAAGCACGAAGACGGACAGCACGAGGAACCCGCCGAACAGCAAAAACAGCAGATAGACAGCGGTTCCGAGCACGTCCCAGATGGCGTTCTTCGTGGCGTGGTAGACGAGGTCGTACTGCTGTCGTTCCTCGGGGGAGAGCGAATCGGAGGGCACGGGCGAAGTTGTCGGCGTGTTAAGATAAATCGTGTGTTGGCGCTGGCGGCCGCGTCAGTCGAACTTCTCCAGCAGTCGCCCGTAGAAACTCGTCTCGTTCTCGCCGGCCAGTTTCTCCACGATGAGTTCCGGGGTCGACCGCGCGAGGTGGTCCTTCACGGGCGAGCGGTTGACGACGAGTTCGCCGTCTTCCAGTCCGACGGCCTCGATGCCGTCGACCGCGACCGACACGTCCGCCGCCTCGCGGATGCCGCCGGCGAGGTGGGAGACGAACACGGCCGCCGCGCCCTGTTCCGCGAGTTCTTCGAGGATGCCGGCGATGATTTTGGCCGACGCGCCGGGTTCGGTGATGCTCTCCAGTTCGTCCACGAGGACGAGGCGGTCGGCCGCGCCGTCGGTGAGCGCGGCGAAGTCGCGGAGCGTGCTCTCGAACGCGCCGGCGTCGAGGGTGCCCTGCGACTTGGCGTAGTAGTGGAGTTCGGAAAACCGCGAGAGGCGGACCGACTCGGCGGGGACGGGAAGCCCCATGTGCGCGAGGACGACGACGAGGCCCACGAGGTCGAGCGTCGAGGTCTTGCCCCCGCTGTTGACGCCCGAGAGGAGCGTGACGCCCGACACCTCGTAGTCCACGGGGTCGACGTCCGCGAAGTCCACGTCGAGGAGGGGCGAGCGGCCGGCCTCGATGGCGAACGAGCCGGCACCGTCGTTTCCGGCCGCGCCGGTGAACTCGGGGAAGACGCAGTCGAAATCGTGGGCGAACCGCGAGACGGCGAGGCGCACGTCGAGTTCGAGCGCGTCGCGGACCAGCGTCTCGACGGGGTCGCGCAGCTCGCCGAGGTCGGCGGCGAGACCGGCTTTCAGCTTCGCGGCGCGGCGGTCGCGGGCGGCCTTCAGTTCGGTTCGGAGGCGGCCGACCGCCTCCTCGTCGTGGCCGAGCGGGAACGACGGGTCGTCGGGAAACACCCGCTCCGTGAGGTCGGCCTCGCCGGGGCGCAGCGACAGCGACTCCACGAGGTGGTCGCGGGCGGCCGAAAGCGCCTCGTCGAACTCGTCTTCGAGTTCGCGCGACAGCAGGGAGTCGACGCGCGCGCCCTGCTCGACGAGCGACAGGAAGTCGGTCCCCTCGATGGTCACGTCGCGCTCGCGAATCACGTCGCGGAGGCGGTCGTTGGCGACCGATTCGGCGGTCGAGACGGCGGTGTCGAGGTCGTCCACCGCGTTCGAGAGGCGTTCGAGTTCGTCGTCTCCGAGGACGGTCCCGTCGTCCGCCAGTCGGGACAGGGCGTCGCGGAGGGCGGCGAGGTCGCAGGGCGGGTCGAGTTCGGCCGCTTCGTGGACCGCGGCGGCCGCCTCCAAGGCCTCGCGGTTCGCGGCGAAGAAGGCCAGCAGTCGCTCGGGGACGACCTCGTCGGTCCGCTCGGCGGCGTCGGGGAGGACGCGCACGTCACCGTCCACGTCGATGCCGGCGAACGACTCGTCGAGGACGACCACCGTCGAGTACGACCGCGCGAGTTCGGCGATGTCGCGGCCGTCTTCGACGACCTCGATTGAGAGTTCGGGAAACGCCTCCTTGGCGGCGGCGTAGCGCTCCGCGTCGGCGGTGGCGATACAGCGCTCGCGGACGCGACGCGGCGTCGGGTCCGCGAGGGGTTCGACGCCCGACAGCGCCGCGAGCACGTCCGGGTCGGGGTCGAGGTCGGTCGCGTCGGCGGCGAACGCCCGGACCTCCTCGATGCGCGAGGCCGACCCGGTGGGAAACAGCGTCTCCAGTCGCTTCTCGGCGTACGTCGTGACCGTCCGCGCCTGCAAGAGACCGAGCGCGTCGCGGTAGATTTCCGAGGCGCGGTCGGTGGCGAGGAAGCCGCCGGGGTCGTCGTGGTCGCGGCGAATCGCGCCGCGGGCGATGGCCGCCGCCCTGCCCTCCGTGAGCCCCGGTGCCCGCGCGAGCGCCGCCACGTCGCCGTCGGTGAGGGCTCGCTCGGCGTCGTCGAGTTCCGCGAGCGCGGCGGCCGTCTTCTCGCCGACGCCCGGGATGGTCTCGAAGTCCATTCGGGCGGACCTATCGCGGCATAGGACAAAAAGTCGCGGGGTGGTGACTCCGGGACGACGGGCGGGTCGCATCGACGCGGGAGCGCCTGTCGCGGCCGATTCGACGGCGCGTGCGCCCTTCGCGGTCGTTCGCGCCGGGGGCGAGGGGCTTTTGCCCGTCGGCCGGGAAAGGAGGCCATGAGCGAGCGAGACGTCGCGGCGAAGGCCGACGCAGTACGCGAGGCGCTCGCGGAGCGCGAGAGCGTCCTCATCGCCTTTTCGGGCGGCGTGGACTCCAGCGTGGTCGCCGCACTCGCCCACGAGGCGCTCGGTGACGACGCGGTCGCCTGCACCGCGAAAAGCGAGACCCTGCCGGACGCCGAGTTGGACGACGCGAAGCGCGTCGCCGAGGAAATCGGCATCGAACACCTGACCGTCGAGTTCTCCGAGTTGGACAACCCCGACTTCGTCGCCAACGACGACGACCGGTGTTACCACTGCCGGACGATGCGCCTCGGCCGGATGTACGAGGCCGCCCGCGACCGCGGCATCGAGGCCGTCTGCGACGGGACCAACGCCTCGGACCCCGGCGAGGGTCACCGCCCCGGCCTCCGCGCCGTCGAGGAGTTAGAGGTGCTGTCGCCGCTTTTGGCCCACGACATCACGAAAGAGGAGGTCCGCGCCATCGCCGACGACTACGACCTGTCGGTCGCAGACAAGCCCTCGATGGCCTGTCTCTCCTCGCGGATTCCGACCGGCCTCGAAGTCACCGAGGAACGGCTCTCGCGGGTCGAGCGCGCGGAGACGATTCTCCGGACGTGGGGCTTCGAGCAGTTCCGCGTCCGCGACCACGACGGCCTCGCCCGCATCGAGGTCGCGCCGGAGGAACTCGACCGCGCCCTCGACGCCGACTTCGTCCGCGCCGCCCGCGACCACCTGAAGGACGCCGGCTTCGACCACGTCACGCTCGACCTCCACGGCTACCGGACCGGGAGCGTCAGCCCCGGGGCCGAGGCGGAGACGGACGCCGACGCGGGCGACGACGACCTCCTCGTGGACGACGTGTTCGCGCAGGACTATCCGATGCGGAAGTAAGGAACCGCGAGGAAACGAGCGCCGCGACCGCGCCGAAAATCGACCGCAGAACGCTTACGCCGTCAGAAATCGCGTCTCGTTCTCGGCGACGACGTGGACGAGCGGTTCGTCGCCGTCGTTTCTCAGTTCGACTTCGAACTCGCAGATGCCGCCGTTGTCGAGCGGTTGCGACAGCATCGTCTCGACGATGTCGAGGCCCTTCACCTCACCGAGCGACAGCCGAATCGGCGCGCCGTGGCTGACGACGAGCACCGTCTCGTCGGCGTCGAGCGAGTCGGCGAGTCCCTCGTGAGCGTTGAGGACGCGGCGGCGGACCTCGACGAGGCTCTCGCCGCTCGGAGGGCGCTCGCGGGCGGCGGGCGCGCCGACCGCCGAGAGGAAGTACTGCGGGTACCGGTCGGTGAGTTCGTCGAATTCGAGCCCCTGAAACGACCCCACGTCGCGCTCGCGCCACGCCGAGTCGAGGACGGGTTCGAGGCCGAGCTCGCGGGCGACGGGGCGGGCGGTCTCTTGGGCGCGTTCGATGTCGGAGGAGACGAGGCGGTCGACCTCGTAGCTGTCCGCGACGTGGCGCGCGAGGGCGTCGGCCTGCTCGCGGCCGCGCTCTGTGAGCGACACAGGGGCCCACCCCTGTACGCGCCCGGCGCGGTTCCACGTCGTCTCGCCGTGTCTGGCGAGAAGGAGGGTTGCCATACGTCCGTCTCTCTCCTCACCGGCAATGAACGTTCCGCGCGAGATTCACGGTCTCGGCCGCCCAACTGTTAGGTATGGCACACGAACTCGTCACGAGCATCGAGATAGACGCCCCGCCCGAGCGGGTGTGGGAGGCGCTCGTCGACTTCGACCGCTACCCCGAATGGAACCCGTTCATGCGAATCGCCGGGCGGCCGAACGAAGGCGCGACGCTCACCGTCCACCTGCGACCGCCGGGCGGGCGCGAATCGGAGTTCGAACCCGACGTGACCCACTGCGAGAAGCACCGCGAACTGCGCTGGGTCGGCCACCTCGTGGTTCCGGGGCTGTTCGACGGCGAACACCGGTTCCGCCTCGAACCGCTCGACGGCGGCGAGCGCACCCGGTTCGAACACGCGGAGACGTTCTCGGGCGTCCTCGCCGGACTCCTGTTGCGGTTCGTCGGCGAGCAAACCCGGGCGGGATTCGTCGCCATGAACGAGGGGCTGAAGACGCGCGTCGAGGGAGTGGTCGCGGCCGAGAATCGGAAGGCGACGGAGTCGTCGGACGCAGTGTGATTCCCCGCGGTCTCGGGGAGATTCGGCGCGTTACAGCGACTCGCCGCAGAAACGGCAGGTATCCCGGTCGGCTTCCTCCAGCGAGTGGCAGTTCGGACAGGAGACGGTCTCGGTACGGGCGGAAGAGATGCCGTCCGGCGACCGCGACTGACCCGCGCGGCGGCCCACCCCGGGTTCGTCGCGCCCGAGGTTGAGGTACAGCGTCAAGCCGAGAATCCCGCCGACGAACACCGAGAGGCCCCAGAGGAAGGCGTTGTGCGAACTGTGTCTGGTCGCGTCGATGCCGGCCCAGACGCTCACGGCGAACCAGAGCGGGAGGGCGACCGCAGACAGGGCGACGAGGTCGGCCATCGTGTCACTATTTCAATCATTATGACATAGGTCTTCTGAACGGGCGGCCGTCGCTGAAAGCGAGGCAGAACGACCCGGCCGAGGGAGCGACGGGAGGAAAACGAGACGCCGGTCAGTTCCCGGTCCAGCGTAAGGCCGCGAGCGTCCCCTCGAACAGGGTAATCATCGTCGCGCCGATGATGATGGGGGCCATCCCGGTCGGGTCGGGGCTGACGAGGAACGCGAGGCCGAGGAACGCGCCCCAGAACAGCAGGCGGCGGTCTTCGAGCCACCGTCGGGTGACGAGGTTCATCATGATGGCCAGTTCCACGAACAGCGGAATCTGGAAGACGACCGCCATGTAGCCCATCAGGATGAGAATGAGGTTGAACGTCTCCTTGAGGCCGAACGCGACGACCGCGGTCCCCTCGGTGTAGGAGGTGAAGTACGCGAAGATGGCCGGCAGCACCACGAAGTGGGCAAAGAGGACGCCGACGAGCGCGAGGACGAGGCTCGTCGGGACGGCCGCGAGGTAGTACTTGCGCTCTTTGGGGTAGAGGCCGGGGCGCATGAACAGGTACGTCTCGTAGACGAACACGGGGAGGCCGATGACGGTCCCGGCGAGGCCGGCGACCTTCAGTTTGGTGAGGATGAGTTCGAGCGGGCCGTAGAGCCGCGGCCGGCGGTCGACGATGGTCTCCGCGCCGGGGATGTGGGAGTTCCAGAGGAAGTTGATGACGTCGGTCGCGCTCGGGATGTGGACGCCGAAGGCGGCCTGCGTGTCCACGAGCGCGTTGAGGATGTCCGCGCCGGGAAACAGCACGAGCGTAATCGCGCCGGCGACGCCGAGGACGACCGCCAACCGGCGAATCATCTCCTCGATGTGCGCGGTCAGCGGCATCTCCTGGTCGCTCTCGGGGGCCTCGCCGACGAGGCCGCCGGCGTCCTCGTCGTCGAAGTCGTCGCTCTCGAACTCGGGGTCGTCGAAGTCGGCGTCCTCGGCGGAGACGGACGACGGGGCCACACCGCCCATCTCGTCCTCGCCGGTCAGCGCCGGGCTCGCGCCGTCGGCCGCCGCGTCCGGGTCGGCGTCGTCAGCCGACTCGTCGCTCGAATCGTCGTACGTCCCCTCGGGAACGTGCGACGTGTGTTCGTCGTCCGCGAGGAGACGCGGTTCGTCGTCAGAGTCGGCGTCGGAATCGGCGTCGGAATCGGTAGCTGAATCATCTGCGTCGTCGGGAGCCGCATCGGTATCGGAATCGGAGTCGTCGCCGTCGTCGGCCGTCTCGGCAGCAGCGTCGGCAGAAGCGTCGTCGTCAGACCCATGGGTGACGGTCTCGTCTCGCGGGGTGACTCGACCGTAAACCGGACCGTCGGACGACGAAGACGCGTCGTCGGCGTCGTCGGCGTCGCCGTCGGACGAGCGCTGGTCGGTGTCGTCCGAGGCGTCCGTCTCGTCGTCGGCCGCAGAGAGCCCTGCGTCACGCTCCTCGTCCGCCATTCAGGTGTCCTACGCTTCCGGCCAGTTATAGGTCTTTTCGCATCGCCCCGAGGAGGCGCGCCGAGGGAGCCGAACTCACGCCCGCGGTGAAAAAGATTGATAACCGCCAGACTGCTTTCGCCACGTACGTATGTCCAGCGCCCTCGACGAGGACACCCAACAGACCATCGCGGCGGGCCGCGAGACCGCCGGTGCGATGCTCCGAGCGGCGCAAAAAGACCTCCAGAAGGTCTTTATCGTCTTCCTCGTCGGGTTCCTCGGCACGTTCTACGCGCTCCGACTCTACGTCTGGGAGTTCTTCCGTGGCGTGACCAAGGCGCAGATGGACGCCAGCGTCTCCGGCAACGTCAGCATCATCGCCCAGACCCCCTTCGACGTGATTCTCTTGCAGGCCAAAATCGGTCTCGTCGTGGGGGTGCTGTTCGCGCTTCCGCCGTTTATCTACGTCTCGCGGGACGCGCTGAAAGCGCGGGACGCGTGGCCTAAATCGCCCGTCGCGCCGTGGAAACTCGCGCTCATCGGACTGACGATGGTCGCGCTGTTCGCCGCGGGGGTCGCCTACGGCTACTTCGTCTTCTTCCCGTTCACGTTCGCGTTCCTCGCGCAGAACGCGATTTCCGCCGGCTTCACGCCGAGTTACTCCATCGTGAAGTGGGCGCAGTTCATCTTCCTGCTCACGCTCTCGTTCGGCCTCGCGAGCCAACTCCCGCTCGCGATGACCGGGCTCTCGTACGCCGAAATCGTCCCCTACGAGCTGTTCCGCGACAAGTGGCGGCACGCCATCGTCGGCATCTTCGCCTTCGGCGCGCTGTTCACCCCGCCGGACCCGTTCACCCAAATCATGTGGGCGGTGCCCGTCATCTCGCTGTACGCCTTCAGCCTCTATCTCGCTCGCGTGGTCGTCACGGCCAAACGCGGCAGCGAGAAGATGGACGTCAAATCGACCGCGACAACCCACTGGAACCTCCTCGCGGGCGTCGGCGTCGTCGGCGGCCTCCTCGTCTACGCCTTCTACGAGTACGGCGGCGTCGAACTCGCGAACGACGGCCTCGCCGCAATCGGCAGCGACTACGTGTTCCTCGCTCCCGGTTCGGGGGTCGCGTTGGGCGCGTTCGTCGTCGCCGGCGGCGTCGTCGGCCTCGCGTTCGGACTCGCCTACCTCGTCTACCGCGACATCGAGCGACTCGAACGGACCGAAGTCGGCGTCGGTGACCCGACGAAACTCGACCTCTCGGCGCTCGACGTGGCGGGCGTCCGCGCCGCGCCGCCGGAGGCGTTCGCAGACCTCGAAGAAGACGAGGTGATGGCCCTCGCGTCGGCCGCCATCGACGACGGGGACAAGGCCAAAGCGCAGGCGCTCATCGACCGATTCGACGAGGCCGAGGCGGACCGCGAGGCCGAAGCGGCCGACGCCGAAGACGAACCGGGCGAACTCGAAGACCGGACGACCCGCGCGGGCGGCGCGTTCGTCTCCGAACTGACCGAAGGCGAGACCGACGAGGACGACATCGGCGGCTACTACACCGACATCGCGTTCATCGTCGACTCGCTCACCTCGCGGGCGTTCTGGGTCGTCGGCTGGTTCATGCTCGTCCTCGCGACGACGTTCGGCTGGCTCTACACCGGCGGTATCAGGGACGTGTACGACGACTTCCTCGGCCGACTGCCAGCCGCCGTGCGACCCGAGGAAGTCCTCAACGTCGTCGCGCTCCACCCGATGGAGGCGCTCATCTTCGAGGTGAAGTTCTCGACGATTCTGGCCGTGCTGGCGACGCTCCCGCTCGTCGCGTACTTCGTGTGGCCCGCGCTCCGCGAGCGCAACATCATCCGCAAGCGTCGCCGGACGGTCTTCGTGTGGACCGGCGCGCTCGCCGGCGGCCTCCTCGGCGGCTTCGCGCTCGGCTACACCTACGTCGCGCCGACGGTCATCACGTTCCTCGTCGAAGACGCGCTCGCGGCGAACATGATAATCTCCTACCGCATCACCAACTTCTTCTGGCTCATCTTCTTCACCACCGCGGGCATCGGCCTCCTCGCCGACGTGCCCATCCTGATGGTGCTTCTCAACACCGCCGGCATCAGCTACCGGATGATGCGGAATCGCTGGCGCGAGGTCACGGTGTTCATCCTCGCCATCTCGGCGGTGTTCACCCCCGCGAGCATCACGACGATGTTCATGGTGACGCTCCCGCTGATGGCGGCCTACGGCGTCGGTCTCGGCGTCCTGTTCGTGCTGACGGTCGGCGGCCGGCGCGACCTCTCGCCCGCCCGCGGCGCGGCGGAGTGAGCGCGGCGCACCCGCGAGGGGCGTCACGACCCCGTCGACTCGACGACGCGAAGACGCGCCAGATATCGCCGCTGAGGCCGTTGAAAAGGCGTTAAGTATTCTCACGAGAATCCCCGAGTATGGCCAAGATAAGCGTCGAGATACCCGACGAACTGCTCGCGGACTTAGACGAGCACGTCGGCGACGACAAGAAGTTCGTGAACCGAAGCGATGCGGTTCGGGCGTCCATCCGGAAGACGCTCGACATCCTCGACGAAATCGACGACCGACACAACCGCCTCGTCGAAGATGAGTGAGGGGCGCTCGGCCATCGGACAAGTCGCCCTCGTCGGCCTGTTCGTCACCGCGCTGACGACGGCGCAGTTGACGGCGTCGAAACTGCTTTCGATTCCCCTGCCGTCGGCGGTGGGCGAACTCCCGTTCGTCGGCGCGGCCATCCTCATGCCGGGAGCGGCGCTGGCGTACGCGCTCACCTTCTTCGCGTCCGACTGTTACTCCGAACTGTACGGCCGCCGGGCGGCGCAGGTCATGGTGAACGTCGGCTTCGCCATGAACTTCGTCCTCCTCGGCCTCGTCTGGAGCACCATCGCCGCGCCTGCCGCGAACCCCGAGTTCGCCGCGCAGTTCGCCACGGTGCTCTCGTCGGGGACGAACGTCGTCGCCGGGAGCCTGCTCGCGTACCTCGTGAGTCAGAACTGGGACGTCGTCGTCTTCCACGGCATCCGCGAGCTGACCGACGGCTCGCTCCTCTGGCTCCGCAACATCGTCTCGACGGCGACGAGTCAGGCCATCGACACGGTCATCTTCGTCGGCGTCGGGTTCTACGCCGCGCCGACGGTCCTCGGCATCGGAGACGTGCTCCCGTGGAACGTCCTCGTCGGCCTCGCCGTCGGGCAGTACCTCCTGAAGCTCCTCATCGCAATCGTGGACACCCCGTTCGTCTACGGGACCGTCGCGCTCCTCCGCGGCGACGACGAGTCCTCGACCGACGGCTGGGTCGCGGACTGAGACGCCGGCCGGGGCGACGGACGGCTTATCTCTTTTGGTAGCATACCACACGATGTATGGCCGACGAGCACCGCCACAGGCTCACCGAGCGAGACGGGATGGAGATGGGGATTCGCTGTCCGAACTGCGGGACCTACACGTCGTTCGGCGACATCCTCGCCACCGGGGCCTGTCGCGGCGGTTGGAAGGGCTGCCGGACGGGGCTCCGACTCGACCTCGTGGTCGTTGAGTGAAAAGATGCGACGGGGCGGCGGACCGCCAGAACGTCGAGACGGCGGGGCGACGGGTCGAACGCGGGACGTGGCTCAGGCGGCCCCGTCGGTCTCGGGCGAGTCGCTCAGATAGAGGTACGCCGCCGCGGCGCTGAAGACGGCCTCGCCGCCCTTCGAGAGAATCGCCATCTCGCTGACTCGCCCGCTCATGACGGCCCACGCCGCGATTTGAGCGAGCGCGAACGCGATGGCGACGAGGTAGAACTCGCGCCGCCAGAACTTGCTCAGGTAGACGGCGATGCCCGCGAGGAAGCCGACGCCCGCGAGGACGAACAGAATCGCCTGCGTCTGGTCGAACTGCATCAACACCGGCGCGAGAGAGAGGTGGGCGTACACGGACGCCAACGCCCCGAGGATGGCGACGTACGGAACGATACCCGACGGGAGGCCGGTGAACAACGGTTGGGACTCGGTGGTCGTCGTATCTGCTGACATGGGTGACACGAGCAGAGTCGTGTCAAACACGGATAATGGTTGCCCGAAGTTAGACACAAATTGCGGCGGGCGCGGAGCCGTCGGCGCGGTCGCGGGCGGGCACGGGACGCGCCGGACTCGACGCGGAAACCGACGTGAGAATCGGCGCGCAGTCGTCGTCTCAGTCTTCCTCGTCGATTGGTTCAGCGAACGCGAACCGCGGTTTCACGTCGGTGACGCGGACCGTCGGCGTGTCGCCCGCCTCCGTCCCGGAGACGAACAGCGTGAACTCCTCGACTTTGGCGATGCCGTCGCCCTCGCTCCCCACGTCGACGATTTCCACGTCGAGTTCGTCGCCCTTCCGAACCGGGGCGGTGAGGAAGTGCTTGCCGACGAGGTACTGCTCGGAGGAGCTATCGCGGGAGGCGTCGGGGCGCATCGACCGAACGTACTGGAACTCCCGTTCCATGTCGGCGCGGAGGTCCGCCACGTCGGGGCCGTCGAACACCTTCACGGCGAAGTCGCCGCCGGTCGCCAACAGCTCCTGTGCGACCTCGAACGCCTGTCGGGCGAGGTAGACCGAGCGGGCGTGGTCCAGCGAGTACTCGCCGGTCATGTTCGGTGCCATGTCGGAGACGACGGCGTCGGCTCCGCGCTCACCGATGACGGCCGTCAGTTCCTCCTTCGTCTCGTCTTCGGTCATGTCGCCGCGAATCGTCTGGACGTTGTCGCGGTCGATGCCGCGGATTCGCTGGAGGTCGACGCCGACGACCTTGCCGTGGTCACCGACTTCTTCGGAGGCGACCTGGAGCCACCCGCCGGGGGCGGCACCGAGGTCGACGACGGTGTTGCCGGGACCGAACAGACCCGCGTCGCCGTCGAGTTGCTTCAGCTTGTAGGCCGAGCGGGCGCGGTAGCCCTCCTGTTTGGCCTTGTTGTAGTAGTGGTCTTTCCGTGCCATACTTACCTCGTTGAACTGCCCGTGATGTTCCGCGTGGGAACAGCCGGCGAATTCGCGTTCATATCGGGTGTGACGTGGTCAGCCCGGAAAGGCACATCGGATAGCGCCCGGAGACGGGGCGGCGCGGCTGCCAGCGCGGGGACCGCGGACGCGACACCGCCGAAGTCAGCCCGGAGACGACTCCGTCTGTGGACCGCGGAACGCCGACAGCGCGTCCGCATCCGCGTCCCCGCCGGCGCGGGAGAGAACCGTCACGATGTCGTCCGGCTCGATGACCGTGTCCCCGTGCGGGGTGAGTTCGCGGTCGCCCCGCTCGATGGCGATGACGAGCGTCTCGTCGTCGAGAATCCCCCGCTCGGAGGCGTCTTCGAGCGTGAGGCCGGCTATCGGCGCGTCGGACTGCACGGGGACCTCGACGACGCTCGCGTCGCCGGTGAGGCTGATGAAATCGTTGGCTTCGGGCGCGTGACCGCCGTCGTCGGGGTCGAACGGGCCGTAGGGGGCGAACAGCTCCTCTTCGAGCAGGTCTTCGTCTTCGATGTGGATGCCGATGTCGGTGAGCAACCGCGCGACGCGCCGGAGGTCGCCGGTGCTCTCGCCGACCGCGAGGACGTGGAGGTTGCGGCGACCGGTCATCAGCGTCCGGACGTTGATGACGCCCGGAATCGCCCGCGCCTCGTGGGCGAGCGCCTCTCGTTCGGTCACGGGAACGTCGCAGAGATAGAGGTTCGTGAGCTTCCCGCCGGCGAGTTCGAAATCGACCTGCGCGGTGCTGCCGCGGATGATGCCGGAGTCTTCGAGCTTGTGGATTCGGTTCCGGATAGTGGCTCCGGAGACGCCGGCCTCCGCCGCGAGCGTGCTGGCGGACGTGTTACGCGCATCGTCCATCAGGGCGTAGAGGATGCGGCGGTCAATCTCGTCGAGCCGGTGGTCGGTGTTACGATATGGCATCGGTGACTGTGTCGAGTTTCGGTTTGCGAAGTTAGCTACCCCGCGTTTTCATATAAGGCTTGTCTGGACGACGCCCGTCTTGCGAGACGGAACTGCTCGACCGAGGAGCCGCGAGGTGAGGACGGCCCCGTACCGGCCCGTGAGGGACCGCGAAGACGAGCCAGCCCGGAGACGGATGACCCACGGGGATTTCGTTCTTAGAAATTATATTCAGTTCTATTTTCGAATTCGAAGTGAAAAGGTAGAACTTATATCGTTACACAACCGGGTAGCGACTATGCACGAGACGAACGTCACCGAGACGGCCGACAGCGCGGCGCTCCGACCCGAACAGCGGGTTCCGAAGCGACGGAGCGAGGGTCCCAGCACGGAGGCCAACGGATGAGCGACGAGGAACTCGCGAAGGACCTCGGCCTCCTGTCGGCGCTGACTATCGGCATCGGGACGATGATCGGCGCGGGCATCTTCGTCCTACCCGGCGTCGCGGCCAGCACCGCCGGCCCGGTCGTCGTCGCCTCGTTCGTCGTCGGGGGGCTCATCGCGCTGGTGAACGCGCTTTCGGTCTCCGAACTCGGCACCGCGATGCCGAAAGCCGGCGGCGGCTACTACTACGTCAACCGCGCGCTCGGGCCGCTGTTCGGCTCTATCGCCGGCCTCGGCGACTGGATGGGGCTGGCGTTCGCCTCCGCGTTTTACAGCATCGGCTTCGGGCAGTACCTCGCGACGCTCGTGCCGATGCCGGAGTTCCTCTTTCTCAACGAGGTGCAGGTCGGCGCGCTCGTCGCCGGGGCCGTCTTCGTGGGCGTCAACTACATCGGTGCCAAGGAGACCGGCGGCGTACAGACGGTCATCGTCACCGTCCTGTTGGCGATTCTGGCCCTGTTCGCGGTCCAGGGCTGGCTGTCGTTCGACGTCGCAACGCTCGTCGGTGACGGCGGTATCGCGCCGTTCGGCTACGGTGCCATCCTGCCGGGGACGGCGCTCGTGTTCGTCTCGTTTCTCGGCTACGCGAAGATTGCGACCGTCGCCGAGGAGCTGAAGAACCCCGGCCGGAACCTCCCGCTGGCGGTTATCGGGAGCGTCGCCATCGTCACCGTCCTCTACGCGATTCTCGTGAGCATCATGCTCGGCGTGGTGCCGTGGCCGGACCTGAGCCAGAGCGCGCCGCTGACGCAGGCGACGCAACTCGCGTTCCCCGGCGGGCTGGCCGGCCTCGCCGTCACCGTCGTGACGCTGGGCGCGCTCCTCGCGACCGCCTCCAGCGCGAACGCGTCGATTCTGGCGTCGGCCCGAATCAACTTCGCGATGGGCCGGGACCGAATCGTCACCAACTGGCTCAACGAGATTCACCCGAACTACGCGACGCCCTACCGGTCGATTCTCGTCACGGGTGCCGTCATCATCCTCTTCATCGCGGCGCTCGGCCGAGACATCGAGGTGTTGGCGAAAGCCGCGAGCGTCCTCCACCTCGTCGTCTACGCGCTCATGAACGCGGCGCTCATCGTCTTCCGGGAGACTGACCCGGAGTACGACCCGGCGTTCACCGTGCCGCTGTACCCGGTTACGCCGCTCGTCGGCATGGCGCTCTCGCTCGGACTGCTGGCGTTCGTCGGCGGGGAAGAGCTCCTGCTTTCGGGGCTGTTCGTCGTCGGTGCCGTGGTCTGGTACTTCGTGTACGCACGCAACAACGCCGACAGACAGGGGCTTCTCGGTCGGCACATCCTCTCTCGGGGCGACGAGCTACCGAACACGGTCGTCGACGCCGCGGCGACGGTCGCGCCGAACGGGTCGGGTCGCATCGACGACGCGCCCGCGACGACGACGATGGTCGCGGTTTCGAACCCCCGAACCGAGCGGGCGCTCGTGACGCTCGCGGCCGCGCTCGCGAAGTTCGACGGCGGGCGGGTCCTCGCGACCCACGTCATTCAGGTCCCGGACCAGACCTCGCTGGCGGCCGCGGCCGACCAACGCGACCGCATCTCGAAGGCGTCCGAACGGCTCATGGCCGACGCGCGAGCCGACGTCGAACAGCTGGACGTGCCGGTCGACACGCGGACGATTCTCTCCCACGAGGGGCTCGCGGAGGTGTTCGACGCGGCGCGCCAACACGGCGTCGACCGGGTCATCATGGGCCACAGCGGCGCGAAACTCGCCGGCGGACGGGTCGAGGGCGCGCTCGACGAACTGACGCACGACCTCCCGTGCGACGTGGTCGTCCTCGACGGGGAGGAGTTCGACCCGAGCGAGGTGCTGCTCCCGACGGCGGGCGGGCACTCGTCTGACCTCTCCGCGGAGGTCGCACGAGCGCTGCAAGCGACGACCGACGCGCACATCTCGGTGCTGCACGTCGCTGACGAGGTCGCGGCCGGTCGGGAGTTCCTCGAACAGTGGGTCGCGGAACACGACCTACACGGAGTGGAGCAACTGGTCGAGACGGGCGACGTGGAGACCGTCATCGGCGAGGCGGCGGCGGACAAGTCGCTCGTCCTCGTCGGCGCGACGGAGACCGGCCTGCTGTCCCGACTCGTCGGCGGGTCGCTGGCGCTGTCCGTGCTCGACGACCTCGAGACGACCGTGTTGCTGGCCGAGCGCCCCCCGGCGACGGTCGCTCCGAGAGCGGCTGTTCGGCTAACCCGCGAGTTCGTCGAACAGCGCCGAAACGCGCCCCTCGATGTCGTCGCGAATCGCCCGGACCGCATCGAGGTCCCGGCCGTCCGGGTCGTCGAGGTCCCAGTCGCGGGCGTCGCCGCGCCACGTCATGGGACAGATGCCCTCGGCCGAACAACCCATCGTGACGACGATATCCACGTTCATAATCTCGTCCTGCTCGATTGCGCGGGGCGTCTCGTCGGCGAGGTCGAACCCCTTCTCGCCCATGACCTCGACGACCTCGTCGTGGACATGGTCGGCGGGGTCGGTGCCGCCGGTGACGACCTCGATGCGGTCGCCGACGCCGCGCTCGTCGCGCTCCCGGCGGGCGAAGGCCGTCGCCATCTGACTCCGGCCGGCGTTCTGGACGCAGACGAAGGCGACGCGGGTCGTAGTCGCGTCGGCGTCGGCGTCAACATCGACATCGGCGGCGTCGGTCATCGCTCGGCACCTCGTCGGCGGGCGGCTGGCTTCGTCTCCTCGTTCGCCATGGTCTGGAGTTACACAATCAGCTATTTGAGTGCTTTGAAGCCCGAAACCCTCGAAATCGTCGGATTAGCTATGTACGAAGGCAGTGACAACAACACCCATGGGGAGCCGAGGGGAGCGGTGGGGTGCTCGCGGGAGCGCGCACGCGGGAGAGCGTGCGAACATCATATTGTGGTGAGTCCAAATCAGGAGTATTTTTAAGACCGCTGTCGTACGACGGCACATATGTTCAAGGCCATCGTGAGCGCCGCGACGCTCCGGGACGCGCTCGACTCCGTGAGCGTCCTCGTCGACGAGTGTAAGATTCGACTCAACGAGGAGAGTCTCTCCATCCGCGCCGTCGACCCCGCGAACGTCGGCATGGTGGACCTCACGCTCGACGCGGCGGCGTTCGAATCCTACGAAGCCGACGGCGGCGTCATCGGCGTCAACCTCTCTCGCCTCGAAGAGGTCGCCGGGATGGCGGGCTCGGGCGACCTCATCCACCTCACGCTCGACGAGGAGACGCGCAAGCTCAACATCCGCATCGACGGGCTGTCGTACACGCTCGCGCTCATCGACCCCGACTCGATTCGCCAGGAGCCCGACATCCCGGACCTCGACCTCGCAGCGAACATCGTCCTCGAAGGGACGCACCTCGACCGCGGTATCAAGGCGGCCGACATGGTTTCGGACCACATCCGCCTCCGCGTCGACGGCGCCGAAGAGACGTTCCACATCGAGGCCGAAGGTGACACCGACGACGTGGACCTGTCGCTTCCCCCGGCAGACCTCATCAGCATCGAAGCCGGCGCGGCCGACTCGCTGTTCTCGCTCGATTATCTCAAAGACATGAACAAGGCGATTCCGACCGACGCCGAGGTCACCGTCGAACTCGGCGAGGAGTTCCCGGTCAAGCTTCACTACCAAATCGCAGAAGGGATGGGCACCATCACGTACATGCTCGCCCCGCGCATCCAGAGCGACTGAGCGGACGTTTCGGCGGCCGCGTCGTTGTCCGACCACCGAGCCGTCCCACTCGTTTCTCTCGATTCTCAGCGGTCAGCGACCGCGCCGCCCGACTCGTCGGCCGCGATGACGCGGTTCGGTCGCGGCGTCGACTCAAGAGCGGTAGCGGTCGATGACGCGCTTGGCCGAGACGGCCTTTTCCTTCCAGCCGTAGCCCGCCTCGTAGACGTGGCGCTTCTTCTCGACGAGTTCGGCGGGCGTCGCCTCCTCGAAGCCGCCGCGGTCCCACGCGCCGGTGTCGCGGAGCCAGTTGACGACGTTTTCGCGCGTCTCGGGCCACGACAGGCCGACCATCTCGTACCACGCTATCATGGCGAAGACGGCGTTGTCGTGACAGCCGGGGACGCTCCCGTACTGGTGGAGCGTCCGCATCGGCTCCCGGGTCGGCTCCGAGACCTCCTCTCTGAACTCCTCGGCGGTGCGCAGTCGGAGGACGCCCGAATTCGCGTCCGACACCCGCTCGTCGCGCTTGAGTCGGCGGAGCGCGGCCTGTTGGAGCGGCCCCCACTCGCCCGGCGCTTCGCGGCGGAGCGTCTCCTCGTCGCACGGGCCGCCAGCGAGGACGGAGACGATGTCGACGTAGGCCCGCTCGACTTCGACCCACGGCGTCCCCTCGAAGCGGCAGTCGGCGTCGTGGAGACTGGTCGTGGCGCGGCAGTCCGGACACGGGTAGTCGAAGTGCGGCACGTGAGAGCCTGAGGTAGTGGTCGGTAATAGGTTGTGTGATGCGCCGTCGTCGCGGCGGGGTCTGTGACGGGGTCACGCGACCCGTGCGCCACCGCCGAATCCGTCGCGTTTATCGGTGGGCACCCGGAACGTGGCGGTATGCGGATGCGCCCGCTCCACGCCCGATACCCGTTTTTCGCCGCGGCCAGAGAGGCGGTCGAATCGGCGGACGTCGCCATCGCGACGCTCGTCGCAGAGGACGCCCCGGCCGTCGAGCGTGGCGTCGAGCGCGTCGAACGCGCCCTCATGGAGGGCACCGTCGAACCCGACCCCGACGAGGCCTACCCGCGGGAGACCAAGACGGAACTGCTTTCGTACCCCATCTCGCGCATCATCGTCTCGCTCGTCGAGACGCCCGCGGCGGTGGACAAGTACGCCCGCGCCGAGGCCGACACGGCCTACGAGCGCATGCTCGCTGACTTCGACGCCGGCGACGACGACGTCCACGGCGAGGCCCGCGCGAGTCTCGACGACTTCCTCCGCGAGTTCGACCTCGACGGCGCGGTGCGGGCCGAGTCGAACCGGACCCGCAACAGCCGCCGCGCGCCCGCCCACTACTGGGTCGACGTGGGGCCGTATCTCACCTACTCCGACACCGACTGGGGCGCTGACTGGCGACTCGTCAACCGCTCGCTGGCCGACGGCGCGGTCCGCGTCACCCGCGAGGAGCTCTCGGAGCTGCTCCGCGAGGCTGTCCGCCGCCGGGTCGCCGAGGGGCTTCCCTTCGCCGTCCGCGGCAGCGACGCGGGCGACCGCCTCGCCGACGCGCTCAAACCCCACGTCGAGCGCCTGCGGAACCTGCTTTCGGACCGCGGCGCGGTCAACGCCGTCTACGTCGACGCGGTGGACCCCGACCACTTCCCGCCCTGCGTCGAGGCGCTGTTGGCGCGGGCGCGAGAGGGCGAGTCGCTCCCGAACGAGGCGGCGTTCGCGCTCGCGGCGTTCCTCGTCGGCGTCGGCCTCGACCCCGAGGAGGTCGGGGGCGTCGTCGGCGACGAAACCGCCGAGGCGTTGCAGAAGCGGGCGACCGTCCTCGCGGATTCGAGCGGGTCGCAGTACGCGCCGCCGACCTGCGAGACGATGCAGGCGTACGACCTCTGTGTGAACCGCGACGACCGCTGTGACACCATCGAGCACCCGATGAACTACTTCGAGACGGCGACGAACGACGCGGACGCGGACGCCACCGACGAAGCCGCCGACTGACGGAGTCCGTGCTGACGACGTAGCCAACCCGCGAGCGCCGCCGCTGCGCGTCGAGCGCCCGCGCGACGGCGAACCCGTCGTCGAAACCGACCAGCCGGATTAGGAAGAACGCGACAGCCAAACGCCGATACCAGCCATCACGAGGACGAACGCCGTGATAGCGCCGACGAGTGCGAGCCCGCCGGTGGAGACGAGTCCACTCTGGTTGTAGGTCGCACCGATGCCGACGATGAGGGCGATAAACACCCCGACCGCGACGATGGAGACGGCAATCTTCCGCCGCATCTCCGCTTCGATAGCCATGCGACGACGTATCCGCGGCCGTTCTAAAAGGTCTTCGATGGGCGGATGCCCGACGAGAGCCACTCACGCGCCCGATTTTCCACACGAAACGAGGGTTTAGGTCGTTCGAGAACCTACACGCAGGTGACGGAAACCGACCCCGAACGGCCGCTGGGAGGGTCGGAATCCCGCACCACCATGACGCACATCGCACACACACCCGCGTCGACTCGCCGCCCGGTGCGCCGCAAGACAACGCTTCCGTCGGACGGACTGTCCGGGCGCGCCCGCCGCGCCCGCGTCGAACCGATGGCCGTCCGGCCGCTCCGAGACGGTCGCTACGTCGTCGAGACCGACGGCGGCACCTACGTCGTCGACGTGGAGGCGCGCACCTGCACCTGTCCCGACAACGCCATCCGGCACGCCCGCTGTAAGCACCTCCGCCGGGTCGCCATCGAAATCACCCGCGGCGAGGTCCCGCCGCCGGGCCGCCGGCGCGCCACCTGCGCCGTCTGCGGCGACGAGACGTTCGTTCCGATGGACGCGACGGGGCCGCAGCTCTGTCGCGACCACGACCACCGCGCCGGCGACCTCGTCCGCGACCGCGAGAGCGGCGGCCTCCTCGTCGTCACGCGGGCGCTCGGCACGCGCGCCGACGAGACGCCGACGGAGACGGGAACCCTCGTCTCGGCGTACGAGACGAACGCCGACTACGGCGACCACGAACCGACGTTCGAGGCGGTCTATCTCGACTCGCTGCCGGTGAACGCCGGTCTCTCCGACCTCGGTGAACTGCACGCCTACCGGTTCCCCGCCTCGCGGCTCAGCCGCGTCGAGCGCGGCTTCGTGGGCGCGAACTCGCTCGGCGAGCGGCTCGCTCGGGCGTGAGCGAGCGCGGAAAACCGCGTCGCGACCTCAGTCGCCGCCGAGTTTGGTCTGCGTCGGGCCGCCGGTGAACGACTCGAAATCCTCGCCCTCCGCCAGCGCCGTCTCCTTTTTGACGCGGTAGTTCCCGCCGTCGGTCACGTAGAGGTCGCCGGGGTGGAAGAAGTACCAGTCCTCGCGGTCGAACCGGACGGCGATGCGAGCCTTCGCGCCGAAGTTCCGCGAGAAGTAGACGAGCGCTTCGACCTCCTCGCCGCTCAGGTAGATGGGGCGGCCGCTGGAGGCCTTCGCCTCGATGGCGTAGAACACCTCGCCGTTGCCCGCGAGCACGTCGGGGAGTTCGCGCGTCGTCGCGCTCCCGGAGGCGGGCGCGCGCATGACGGCGAAGCCGGCCTCGTCGAGAGCGTTGACGAGTTCGCGCTCGCGTCGGTCTCCCTTTCTGTTCGAAGACATGGTCGGGAGTCGGCCGCGGGCGGTGATAAATGGGGCGACCGGCGTCCGGGAGCGCAGACGAGATGCGCGGCGTCACTCGAAAAGCGGGACGGCGTCCCCCCACAGCGCCCGGAACTGGCGGTCGAACTCGTCGACGACGCCCGCGTCCGTCACCACGACGACGCCGAGGCGGTCGGCGGCGGACTGCGGGTGCGGAATGTCGACCGACGCGACCGTCCCGTCGACGACGTCGAACGAGACCGGCAGGTGCGGCAGGACGCGGATTCGGACCGTCTGGGGCTTCGACGCCACGAGGCCCCGAAACTCGTCGGGGAGCGAGTCGAGCACGGGGTCGCTGAGGAGCAGCGACACGTCGAGGTCGTCGCGAGCGCCCTCGAAGAACGCGTCGAACTCGGTTCTGAGCGTCTCCCACGACGCCCGCTCGTACGGCGGGCCGACCGCGGCGGAGACGGACTCGGTCGCCGCCCGGACGTGTTCGTGCATCGCCGTCCGCATCTCGTCGCCGCCGAGGCGGCCGAGCCAGACGCTCCCGTCCGCCGGCGGCGTCGGCAGGAGGTTCGACCGGACCGCGTCGGCCACGTCGCGGTATCGCGTCCACTCCTCGCGCAGTTCCGCCGCGCGCTCGGCCAGCAGTCGCTCGACCGCCGCGCCCGGGTCGACGGCGGCGTACCGCGTCGGCTGGGTCGACTGCGCGCGGACCAGTCGGCGCGACCGAAGCCCGTTGAGCACGTCGTAGACCCGGCCGTTCGGGACGCCGCTCGCGTCCGAGACGGTCGCGGCCGTCGCGGCTCCCGTGACGAGGAGCGTCCGGTACACCTTCTCCTCGTAGGTCGACAGGCCGAGTTCGCCGAGTTCGGTCATGGGGAGGTGTCCGTCGCCCGGTGGTTAGTAAGTTGATAGTTCCTGTTGACCGGGGAGCAACGGACCGCAAGTGGCGGGCGATTGCAGAACGCTCATCCGGGTCGTGGCGGGACCGACGGACATGAACCCGTACGTGTTACTCGCCGGCGCAATCGCGTCGGAACTCGTCGGAACGACCGCGCTCAAACTGTCCGCGGGGTTTTCGAAGCCTCTCCCGAGCCTCGGCGTGGTGGCCGGCTACGGCCTCGCGTTCTACCTCGTCTCGCTGACGCTGGAAGAACTCCCCATCGGCGTGGTGTACGGGACGTGGGCCGCGCTGGGCATCGTCGGCGTCGCGGCCATCGGCGTCGTCGCGTTCGACGAACCGGTCGACCTGACGGGCGTCGTCGGCCTGCTTCTCATCCTCGCCGGGATTTACTGCGTCAACGTCCTCTCGGAGATGGCCGCGCACTAACGCCGGCGAGTGGGCCGAACGCGGTCGCTGACGCGCGGCGGCTGTGAGAAACGAGAGAGAGCGCGGGTCGGCTTACGTTCCGTGGGCCCAGCTACCCATGTACTCGCGCTGTTCGTCGGTCATCGAGTCGAACTCGATGCCCTCGGCGTCGAGTTTGATTTCGGCGACTTCGCGGTCCAGTTCGTCGGGCACGTCGTGGACGCCGGCGTCGTAGTCGTCGCCGTTCTCGACGAGTTCGCGGACGACGACGGCCTGCACGCCGAACGACTGGTCCATGACCTCGACCGGGTGGCCGAGCGCGATGGGCGACGCGAGGTTGACGAGGCGGCCCTCGGCGAGGACGTTCAGGCGGCGGCCGTCTTCGAGTTCGTAGGCGTCGACGCCGTCGCGGGCCTCGTACTCGTCGACCGCGAGGTCCGACAGCGCGTCGAGGTCGATTTCGATGTCGAAGTGGCCGGCGTTGGCGAGCAGGACGCCGTCTTTCATGTTCTCGAAGTCCTCGCGGGTGATGACGTCGCGGTTGCCGGTGGTCGTGATGAACACGTCGCCGACCTTCGCGGCCTCCTCCATCGGCATCACGTCGTAGCCCTCCATGTGGGCTTCGAGCGCGCGGCGGGGGTCGACCTCGGTGACGATGACGTTCGCGTTCTGGCCGGCGGCCTTCTTGGCGACGCCCTTGCCGCAGTAGCCGTAGCCGCCGACGACGACGTTCTTGCCGGCGTACGAGAGGTTCGTCGTCATGGCGATGGTGGCCAACGACGACTCGCCCGTGCCGTGGACGTTGTCGAACAGGCGCTTCATCGGCGTGTCGTTGACGGCGAAGACGGGGTAGTTCAGTTCGCCGTCCTCGTCCATCGCGCGGAGGCGGTGGACGCCGGTCGTGGTCTCTTCTGCCCCGCCGACGATGGTGTCGATGAGTTCGGGGTACTCCTCGTGGATGGTAAAGACCATGTCCATGCCGTCGTCGACCGTGACGGTCGGTTCGTGGGCGATGACGGCGTCGATGGCCGCGTAGTAGTCCTCGTCGTCGACGCCGCGGACGGCGTAGGAGGTGATGGCGTCGTGGGCGTCGAGCGCCGCCGACACGTCGTCGTGGGTCGAAAGCGGGTTACAGCCGGTGATGGCGACTTCCGCGCCGCCGAGCGCCAGCAGTTCGACGAGGTTCGCCGTCTTCGCCTCGACGTGCATCGCCATACCGACGACCTCGCCGGCGAGCGGCTTCTCGGCCGCGAACTGCTCGCGGAGCTCTTGCAGGATGGGCATGTGCTGGAGCGCCCAGTCCATCTTGCGTCGTCCCTCCGTCCGGGCGGCCTCGACGTCGTCGAGGTGCTCGGAGACGGGAGCGTAGTGTTCGCTCATACCCGTGGGTTCGGAGAGGGGTCCGAAAACCCTACCGAAGGCGGTCGCCGCCCCCGAATCTACAAGTGTCAACCGTGAGATTGTACCGCCGAGGGCCGATGCTCGTCATAGATAACGGCAAGACGCTCGCCGAACAGGAGTTGTTCGCCCTGATGAGCGCCCCCGCAGTTCCGGACCTCTTGCGCGTCGCCGACGAGCCGCTGACGGTCAAGGAGCTGAGCTGTCGGGCCGACGTGCCGCTGTCGACGGCCTATCGGGAGGTCAAGCGGCTCCACGAGGCGTCGCTGTTCGAGAAGTCCATCATGGTCGACCACAGCGACGGCCGACACGTCGCGCAGTACCACCGGACGTTCGAGCGCATGGAGGTCAGCGTGACCGACGACGGACTGCGCATCGAGCTGGCCGGGTAGCAGGCTGGAGGGCGGTGCGACCGGACCAGACGGCGGCGAGTCGGAGGCGGCGGCGGGCCGGACGGGGGGTTCAGACGCGCTCGCGGAGCGACGCGACCGCCTCGCGGGCGCGGGCCATCACGGCGTCCTCGTCGAGCGTCAGCACCTCGCGGTCCCGCATCAGCACCCGCCCGTCACAGACCGTGTGGCGAACGTCGGAGCCGCGGGCGGCGTACGCGAGGTGGCTCACGAGGTCGTTCGCGGGCGTGAGATGCGGCGCGTCGAGGTCGACGACGGCGAGGTCGGCCGCGCCGCCGACTTCGAGCGCGCCGCCGGGGAGGTCGACGGCGGCGGCGGAGCCGGCGGTCGCCATCCGCACCACGTCGGGGGCGGCGACGGCGCTGGCGTCCTCGGCGGCGAGTTTGCCGAGCATCGCGGCGTCGCGCATCTCGTCGAACATGTCGAGGTCGTTGTTCGAGGCCGCGCCGTCGGTGCCGAGGCCGACCGTGACGCCCGCGTCGAGCAGTTTCTGGACGGGAGCCATGCCGGAGGCGAGTTTCATGTTCGACGCCGGGCAGTGGACGACGCCGGTGCCCGCCTCGTCGAGCAGGTCGATTTCCGCGTCGTCGACGTGGACGCCGTGGGCGAGGAAGTCGTCGCCGGTGAGCATGCCGAGGTCTTTCGCGTACGACAGCGGGCGCTCGCCGCGCTCGTCGACGATGGGGTCGACCTCGTCGGTCGTCTCGTTGGCGTGGTAGTGGACCGGGATGCCCTCGTCGTGGGCGTCGGCGACGAACTCGCGGAGGTACTCCTCCGCGACCGTCGTCAGCGAGTGCGGCATCGCGGCGGTCCGAATCCGGCCGTCGGCCGCGCCGTCGAACTCGCGGGCCACGTCGAGGCTCTCGTCGATGTCGGCCCGCGCGTCCGCGTCGTCCTTCCCGAGCGTGACGACGCCGTGGCCGAGGCGGGCGCGGAGGCCGGCCTCCTCGACCGCGGCGGCGATTTCGGGGACGTGGAAGTACATGTCCGCGAACCCGGTGGTCCCCGACTTAATCATCTCCACGAGGCCGAGTTCCGCGCCGGCGCGCACGTCCTCGGGCATGAGCGCGCCCTCCGCGGGCCAGATGTCCTCGCGGAGCCACGCGTCGAGCGGCTTGTCGTCGGCGTAGCCGCGCAGGAGCGTCATCGCCACGTGGCAGTGGGCGTTCACCAGACCGGGCGTGACGAGACAGCCCGCGGCGTCGAGCGTCTCGTCGGCGTCGGCGTCGAGGTCCGCGCCGATGTCGAGGATAGTTCCCTCGTCGCGGTCCACGAGTACGTCCGCGTCCTCGACCGTCGCGTCGGGGCGGAGCACCTGTCCGCCCGCGATTCGGAGCGTGTTCATGTCGCTCGTTCGGGGCGGCGGGGTGGTGAATCCACCGTCTCGCGGCCGCGAGAGATGACCGCCCGTTTCGGCGCTGAGCGGGCCGAATACCGGCGGTAGTCCGATTCCCGAAAATCGAGAACGAGCACCCTCCCTTAGGTCCGAACCCCCAGTATCGGGGGACATGGAGCCCCCGTCGAACCTCGCGCTCGTTCCGGGGCACGTCCAAGCGGGCGGTCCGTGGATGACCGCGGTCGTCGTTCTCGCGGGCGTCTCGTCGGTCACGCTGGCCGCGCTCGGCGTCGCCGTCTTCCTCCGGCGGCGGACGCGGTCGCACCTGCTCGTCGCGCTGGCGCTGTTGGCGTTCGCGTCGCGGGCGGCCGTCGCGGCGCTGACGCTCGGCGGCGTCCTCTCCGAGTTCGACCACCACGTCGTCGAACACCTCTTGGACCTCGCGATGGCCGGCCTCGTCCTCGCGGCCATCTACTACGCCCGGAGCATCGAGCGCGAGGCGGGGGTCAACGACCCATGAGTGAGACACGAACCCGCGTCGCCGACCACATCAAGCACAACCCGGGAGTCCACTTCAACGAGCTCGTTCGCGCGCTCGACCTCGCTCCCGGCCAGGTACAACACCACGTCCGCAGACTGCTCTCCGACGAGACGGTCCGCCGCTCCGAGTTCTACGGACGGACGCACTACTTCCCCCCCGAGTTCGACGCGTGGGAGCGCGGCGCGCTCGCGCTCGTCCGCCGGGAGACCGCCCGCGACATCCTCGGCCACCTCCTCGAACACGGCGACGCCCGCCCCGACGACGTGGCCGACGACATCGGCGTCGCCCGCAGCACGCTGGAGTGGCACCTCGACCACCTCGTCGAACGCGACGTGGTCCGCAAGGAGCGCGACCTGCACAACCGCGTGACGCTCGTCCTCACCCACCCCGAGCGGACGACCCGGCTGTTGGACGACGTGTCGCCGTCGCTCCCCGAGCGGTTCGTCGACCGGTTCGACCGCCTGCTCGACCACCTCGTCGAAGGATAGCGTCGGGTCCCCGGAGCGGTCCCTACGCGTCCGTCTCGTCCGCCCCGGAGCCGTCTCGGACCCGTTCGATGCGCGATGCCAGCGACGGCTCGAACGAGAGGAACGACCCCGCGCGGCCGGTATCGACCTCGTCGGCGGTCGCGGCGAGCGCGTCGGCGACGGCCGCGCGGCCGACCCGTTCTGCCGCCGCCTCGTCGGCCCGATAGACGAGCCGCTTGCTCGCGTACTCGCCGGTCACGAGCAGTATCACGCCGACTCCGGCGAAGGTCAAGAACGACAGGACGAACCCGAACGGCGACCACGCGACGCCCCAGAAGACGAACGCACCGGCCGCGGTCACGGTGAACAGCCGAAGCCCGTAGACGAACCGAACGACCCGTCCGGCGTCGACCGCGAGGAGCGCCGTAACCGTCTCGTCGTCGTAGCGGTCGAGCAGCGAGTCGGTGAGAAAGAGCGTCTTCCGACCGACCGGGCCGCGGACGAGGTGGTCCGAGCGGTGGCCGCCGCCGTCGAGGAGTCGAATCCGTGAGACCGAGAGACCGGCGCGGTCGCACAGGCGGTCGAGTCGCTCGCGCGTCGCGTCGTCGGGGACCGTCGTCGTCTGCGAGACGCCCACGAGCGGTGCCGAAAAGGCGTACGCGGCGGCTGCGAACGCGAGCAGGGTGAGCAGGCCGCTGGTCTCCAAGACCCGGAATTCGACGTGTAGCACGGTCACCACGCAGAAGACGAGCGCCGCGAAGACGAGGTGGTAGCGGAACATCTTCGCGGCCGCCGCTCCCGCGCCCATATCGGCGTCTCGCACGCGTCTCGCCACCGGGAACGCGCCCATGTACGAGACGGTCGCCACGACCGCGGCACCGACGCCGGTGAGCGCCCAGCCGAGAGCCGCCCACGGCCAGTCGGTCTGGAGGCCGACGGCCGCGAGGAGCGCTCGGTCCGCGTTCGTCCACCAGACGACGCCGACGAACAGGATGGCGGCGTAGAGCCAGTTGCTTCGCACTCGCTGTCTGAACCGCTGGACGGACACGTCTCGGCGTTCGAGGCGACCGGCGCTGAGTCGGGACCAACCGGCACCGAGGAGGGAGACGCCGACGAGCGCGCCGGCGAACGTGACGGGAGCCATAGGTGACACTTCGCAGACGTGTCAAAAACCGTTCCGGCTTGCGAAAGTCAATTACCTCCGGGACGTGACGGGGAGGTATGCGAATCGCCGTGCCCAACAAGGGCCGCCTGCACGAACCGACGATTGAACTTCTGGAGCGTGCGGGGCTGCACCTCGACAACGGTGCCGAGCGCAAACTCTACGCCGGGACCGTCGACCCCGACGTGACCGTGCTGTTCGCCCGCGCCGCCGACATCCCCGAGTACGTCCGCGACGGGGCCGCCGAGGTCGGCATCACGGGTCTCGACCAGGTCCGCGAGTCGGGCCACGAACTCGAGGACCTGCTCGATTTGGAGTACGGCAAGTGTCGGCTCGTCCTCGCCGCGCCCGAGGACGGTGACATCGAGACCGTCGCGGACGTGTCGGGCAAGGTCGTCGCCACCGAGTTCCCCCACATCGCGCGGACCTACTTCGAGGAGGCGGGCATCGACGCCGAAGTCGTCGAGGTCACGGGCGCGACCGAACTGACGCCCCACGTCGAGATGGCCGACGCCATCATCGACATCACCTCGACCGGGACGACCCTGCGGGTGAACCGGCTCGCGGTCGTCGACGAGGTGCTGTCGTCGTCGGTTCGGCTGTTCGCCCGCCCCGACGTGGTCGACGACTCGAAGGTCCAGCAGTTGCTCATGGCGCTCGAATCCGTCCGCTCGGCGGAGGGCAAACGCTACCTGATGATGAACGCGCCGCGCGAGAAACTCGACGAGGTGAAGGAGGTCATCCCCGGACTCGGCGGCCCGACCGTGATGGACGTCGCCGGCGACTCGACCGTGGCCGTCCACGCCGTCGTGAACGAGCGCGACGTGTTCGAGGTCGTCAGCGACCTGAAAAGCGTCGGCGCGAGCGGCATCCTCGTCACCGAAATCGAGCGGTTAGTCGAGTAAGCGACGCGCCGATTTTCACTGTTTCCAGCGCAGCTCCGGCACCGTGACCGACGGGTCGAACCCGAGGTCGCCGCGGCGCACCCGGACGTAGGCCGCGATGCAGACCGCGCCGAGGACGATTGCGCCGACGCCGAGCAGACCGGCCTCCGGGCCGAACGCGCCGCCGGTAATCACGTCGGGGCCGCGTTCGGTCGTCTCGACGAGCGACGTGCCGAAGTCGAGGCCGCTGACCGCGAAGCCGAAGACGCCGCCCTGCACGAAGTTCCACGAGATGTGGATGCCCGTCGGGATGGCGAGGTCGCCGGTGAGCGCGTAGCCGAGGCCGAGCATGACGCCCGCGAGCGTGATGCTCGTCGTGCTGGCGAACCCCGCGTTCGGGTTCGTGTAGTGGGCGACGCCGAACACCGCCGAGGAGACGGCGAGGCCGCCGGCGACCGCCGCGTCCGGGCCGAACCGCCAGCGGAGGCCCTCGGCGACGTCGGTGAGGACGATGCCCCGAAGCAGGAGTTCCTCCGCGATGCCGACGACGACGAAGAACGCCAGAAGCGACCCGACGCCGAGCAGTCGGTCGACGCCGAGCGGGGCGGGAGAGACCGCAATCCAGCCGGCCGCGACGCCGACGACGAAGACGGCGGTCATCAGGCCCGTTCCGAGCGCGAGGCCGAACCCGAGGTCGACCGCCCACTCGCGGTCGAGTCCGAGTCCGAGGTCCGCGACGGTCCGCCTATCGACGTACCGCGCGACGACGAGCGCGGCGAGACCGCTCGCGCCGACCGAGACGAGCGAGACGACGAGCGACGCGAGGCGGCTCGACCCGGCGAGGCCGCCGAGCGCGGTCGAAAGCGAGAATCCGACCACCAGCGAGACGGCCACGAAGACGACGGGCGTCAAGAGCAGGCGAAACGGGGCGCGCGGCCGGCGTTCCGCGTCGTTCCAGAGGAGTCGGCGGGGAGACACGAACGGGGGTTCGGCGGCCTCGGGCAAGAAAGTACGGCGGGTGCCTCAGAATGGCGCGGTCAGCAGGATGGCGGAGAGGCCGAACAGGACGAGACCCAGAAGCACCGAGACGACGAAGTGGATGACGACCACGTACGCCGACAGGCGGGTCGACCGGCCGTAGAGGTACTTGACGAAGCCGAAGTCGAGGCCGAGTGCGAGCGCGAGCGCGACGAAGGAGTTCCAGCCGAAGGAGGTGAAGACGACGGCGATGGCCGCCGGGACCGGGCCGACGGCGAACGCCTTCTTGAGTTCCACGTCGCCGAGGACGTTCCGCGCGGCGATGTGGGCGGTGAGAGAGAGGAACAGCGCGAACAGCGCGAACGTTCCGGCGACGGCCGTGACCGGCGCACCGGTAGCCGTCTGCAAGGTGAGCGCGTCCATACCGGCCCGAAGGACGCGACTGACTTAGATTCGGTCGATTCGAGTCCCGGTTACGCGACGCAGTCGAGGTTCGGTGGCGTTAGAACGACCCGTTGAGGAGACCGAGTTCGGAGAGTCGCGAGATGATGACGTCGACCGCCGCCTCGGCGTCTGTCGGCTGTTTGCCGCCCGTGATGACGAGTTTGCCCGACCCGAAGAGGAGCGCGACGACGCTCGGTTCGTCGAGGCGATAGACGAGGCCGGGGAACTGCTCCGGTTCGTACTCGATGTTTTCGAGACCGAGCCCGATGGCGATGGCGTTGAGGTTCAGGTTCTCGCCGAGGTCCGCGCTCGTGACGATGTTCTGCACGGTGATTTCGGGGTCGTCGTCGACCGGAATCTGAAGCTCGCGGAGCTTGTCGAAGACGATTTCGAGGCTCTCGTGGACGTCGTCGGTCGACTTCGCGCCGGTGCAGACGATTTTCCCGGACCGGAAGATGAGCGCCGCGGACTTCGGCTCCTGCGTGCGGTAGACGAGTCCCGGAAACTGCTCGGGGTCGTAGTCGGCACCCTCGAGGTCCATCGCCACGCTCTGGAGGTCGAGCTCTTGGCCGATTCCCGTGGAGGCGACGACGTTTTCGATGTTGATTGTGTCCTTGGGGTCGGTCATACAACGATTTAAGTCACGTATTTAAGGGTTAAAAAGATTGGTGCGAGGGAATGACAGCTTACGCGCGGCGGTGAATAATCCGGGCGTTTCGGGCGGTGACGACCGCGCCGAGAACTGTCAGCGAAAGTGGAACTGCGAGTCGGGCGACCGCCGGCTTGAGCGCCCAGTAGGCCGCGAAGAACAGCGCGACCGAGACGAGCTTCAACACCGCGAACGAGCCGGGACCGGGGTCGCCGCCGGAGAGGCGTCGCACGAGGGGATTGCCTTCCTGCACGCCCGCCGTCCTGACTCCGAGGACGGTCGTGACGTAGTCACCGAGCCCGTAGGTGAGCGCCGCCGCGCCCCAGAGGATGGCGTCGAGAGAGGTCATGCAAGTGGATTCGGAGCGCCCGATATAAGTCTCGCCGTCGTCGAGGTGTCAGGTTCAGCGGAGTCGCGGTCGGTCCGGGCCGGCCGACGCCCCCGCGGGCGCGACGACGACCGATACCCTCATTTCCGCGGCCCGTCAGGTCCGAGCGTGTACGGATTGGAACTCGCCGGCGAGGAAGACGCCTTCGCCGCCCGCGAGGCCGAGGCGGCCGCGACGGGCGTGACGGTCGTCGCCCCCGGTCTCGCCACCGCCCGCGGCGTCGAACCGGAGCGCGCGAGGCGACTCGCCTACACCCGGCGCGTCGTCGAACTGGTCGGGCGATGCGACCCCGACATCGAGGCCGCCCGCGCCGTCGTCGCGGCCGCGAACGTCGACCGCGGGGGGACCGTCGCCGTCCGCGCCCGCGACGTGCGAGGACTCGCCGGTATCAGCACGACCGACGCCGAGCGCGAACTCGGGTCGGCGCTCGTCGAGCGCGGCTTCGGCGTCGACTTGGACGACCCCGACCACGAGCTACGGGTCTACTTCTCCGAGGACGCCTGTCTCGTCGGCTGGACCGCCGTCGAGGCCGTCCGCGACTTCACCGACCGGAAACCGACCGACCGGCCGTTTTTCCAGCCGGGCAGCATGGCCCCCGTGGACGCCCGCGCCTTCGTCAACATGGCCGGCGCGCAGCCCGGTGCCCGGATTCTGGACCCGATGTGCGGCACCGGCGGCGTCCTCCTCGAAGCCGGCCTCGTCGGTGCCGACGTGGTCGGCGTCGACGCCCAAGCGAAGATGGTCGGCGGCGCGCGGGAGAACCTGCGTCACTACGTCGGCTCCGGCGACGTGGTCCGCGGCGACGCCACCGCGCTCCCCCTCCGCGACGATTCGATGGACGGCGCGGTGTTCGACGCCCCCTACGGCCGGCAGTCGAAAATCGCCCGCCACTCGCTTGCGGACCTCGTCGGCGGCGCGCTGGCGGAGGTCCGCCGGGTCGCCCCCGAGTGCGTGATGGTTGCCGACCGGTCGTGGGCTGAGGCGGCCGAGGACGCCGGCTGGGAGGTCGAACGAGTGTTCGAGCGACGGGTCCACCGGTCGCTGGTGCGGTACGTGCATCTGCTGCACCGGTAGTCGGAATCGGCGGCGGTGCGGCGGCTCCGACACGGCCGCAGCCGAGACGGGTTTGTTCAACCGCGCGACAAGGCTATGAGCGAGCGCGTCGAAGCGGAGGCATGTCGCGCACGGTTCGAGAGGTTCTCGCGGAAGCGTACGACCCCGACCCACAAGCGATGGTCATCGTCGCGATGGGGTCGTCGTTCCTGCTGTTTTCGCTCCTGTCGTACCCGGCCGGGTCGAACCCGTACTACCTGTTCGGCGTCGCGGTTGCGGTCCTCTCGCTCGTCGTCTCGGTCGTGGTGCTGGCCGTCGAGACGCGCCGGTAGCCGAGGCGAGCGGAGATGACTGGAGGCGACTGAGACCGTTAGAGGACTTCCTTCTGCAGTGAGATTTCCCCGTCCGAGCCGACGCGCACCATCACGTACTCGTAGTCCTGAATCCGCCCGTCGTAGGCCACTTCGCCGTCGACGAGGAGTTCCACGTCGCAGGTCTCGGCGTCGGTCTGTCGGATGAGCGTCTCCGTCTCGCCGGGCGAGAGTTCGATGTCGCTCTCGCGGCACGCGGGGTTCAACACGACTTCGCCGGAGAAGCCACCGTCGACCCGGACGCGAACGAGCTCCGACCCCTCGCAGAACTCCGTCCGACCGCAGTCGCTCGTGGTGGTCGCGGCCCGTCCGGATTCGGTCGACTCCGACTCGGAGGTGTTGGTTCCGGTCGTGGTCGTCGTCTCGGTCGGGGATTCGGCGGGGCCGCCGAGACATCCCGAGAGGAGGGCGAGCGAGCCGAGAGACGCGAGGACCTGTCTGCGCTGCATGAGAGGTTGTTCATCTGTCACGTTAAGTGCCTTGTGTGCTCGACGTCCCTCGCCGGGACGGCGCGCTGGCGGCGGTCGCCCGGCCCGACTTAGCTCATGAACAGCCGCCGGTCGGCGCGCTCGTGATTCGCGGAGAGAACGTCGATGAGTGGCGCGAACGGCGACATCTCGTCTATCCCTCGGTCGGCGCTGTCGGCGGCGGCCTCGGTCATCACCGGCTGGAGGTCGTGGAGAATCCGCTGGGCGTCGGTGTGTCCGAGCGAGAGCACCCGCTGGGCGGCCCCGACGAGTCCGGTCACGAAGCCGTGACAACAGAGCAGACACGCCTCCGAGGCGTCGATGTCCGCGCTCGCGGCGGCGACGCCGAGGACGACGGCGTAGTTCCCGGTCGCGTCGTCGGCGTCGACGGCCTCGGCGTACTCGTCGAGGAGGGGCGACTCGCGGAGCTCCCGCTGGAGCGAGAGGAGGCGGTTGCCGGACTGTCGGGCGCTCTTTCTGAACTCCTTGGACAGCGTCGCCGCGGTCAGGCGGCGGTCGGCGCGACAGACCGCGTCGAAGTCGCCGTCGCGGGCGGCGGTGTGAGCCGCCCGAAGCGCGACCAGTTCGCACGGGCCGACCTGCTGTTTGAGATACGTCGATAGCAACGCCCGGAGGTCGTCGGCGTCTTCGACCCGATTTTCCTGAACGAACTGTTCGAGGCCGTAGGAGGCGGTGTACGTCCCGACCGGGAGGAACGAATCGGCCAACCGAAAGGATTCGAGCCGAGCGCCGTCGGTCATCGCTCGTCCCCCCGAGCGAACCGGAGCAGGCCGTCGTGGCTGTGGTCGTGATCGCCGTGGCTGTGGTCGTGATCGCCGTCCCCGTGACTGTGCCCGCCGTGGTGGTGGTCGCCGTGGCTATGGCTGTGGTCGCCGTGGCCGTGGTCGGGTCCACCGTCGTCGAAGAGAGCCGGCGAGACGGTCTCGCGTCGGGTCGTCACGCCCGGCGGGAGGTGGTCCGCGACGGTCGCTTCCATCCGCTCGTAGGTGTCGGGAACCGGGAACAGCGCCTCGCCGTCACGGATGGCGAGGTCCCAGTGGCGGTTGCCGAGCGCGTGACCCAGTTCCACCGCGGCGGTCGTGGACACGTCGGCGGCGCCCACGTCGACGACGAGCACGTCGATAGCCGCGAGTTCGACCACGACGAGGTCGCCAGTCTCCGTTTCGAGCACGTCGCCGTCGTCGAGTTCGCGCCCGACGACGACGCCGAGGTCCCGGCCGTCTTCGGTCTCGGTTCTGACGCGCGAGCGCCGTCGGTCGTCGTCGGACAGCACCACGCGGGCGGCGTCGGCCTCGTCGAGTCTGGCTCGGACCGCCGGGTCGTCCCGGTGGCCGAGGTAGGTGTCGGCGACGAGCATCAGTACTTCCTCCCGGACGGCGCGGGGGCGTCGAGTAACGCCCGCCGCGCACGGTCCCAGGCGGCGTCGCACGCGGTCCGGACGGTGTCCGCGCAGTCACCGAGCGCGCGAACCGCGACACCGGCGTCGTTCGGCAGTTCGGTCGCGCCGGCGCGGGCGTCGGTAGCCGCGACCGCCTCGTGGAGGTCGTCGCTCAACGAGGCCGCGTCTCGGCCCGGCGCGACGACGAACAGGGTCCCGTAGACCGCGTGCTCACCGAGGAGTCCCGGCGCGCTCGGGTCCGACTCGTCGGGCGCGAGATGCGTGGCGTCCTCGAACAGGAGGCCGTCCGGGCCGGTCGCGCGCAGTCGAGAGCGATAGCGGTCGAACTCGAACCGCTCGCCGCGGGCGAGTCGCCCCGAGACGACCACGTCGCCGACGATAGCCGTCGCGCCGTCTGCGACGTCGAGACGCAGGTCTTGCGTGTACCGGGCGTCCGCGTGGAGAATCGTCGGCTCCGGCACGTAGTCGAGGTGGCCGCCGGCGGCGACCGACAGCGCGGTGTCGACGCCGGCGTAGTTGCGCTCCATCGTCTGCACCTTCGTCGAACTCTGCGTCGAGACGTGCGCGATTGCGTCGGCTTCGACCGCGATGGTCAGGTCGTGGCGGTCGCCTTGGGCGACGCCGCCGGTCGGCGACTGGACGAACACCGTCTCTGCCTCGGGGTGCGGGTCGTGGCCGAGCGTTCCCGAAATATGGAACGGCACGGTCGCGTAGTCGTGGACGAGCGCCGTCCCGCGGCTGGTCCGCTCGAACGTCAGTTCGAGGACGCCGTCTTTTCCCGGCGCGCCGACCGCCGCCTGCGGGACGGGCTCCGCCGCGTACCGCTCGAACGACGGCGGGGGCGAGTCGGCGGCCATCAGGCGAACAGCACCCCTTCGCGAACGTGCGTCAGCACCTCCTCGATGCCCGTCTGAGAACGACAGTCGGTGAAGACGAACGGCCCGCTTCGGACCGCCTTCGCGTCCCGCTCCATCGCGTCGAGGTCGGCGTCGACGTGCGGCGCGAGGTCGGTCTTGTTGATGACGAGCAGGTCGCAGTCGACGACGCCGGGGCCGCGCTTCCGCGGGATGTCGTCGCCCTCCGCGACGCTGATGACGTACAGCGAGTAGTCCGCGAGCTCGGGGTTGAACGTCGCCGCGAGGTTGTCGCCGCCGCTCTCTATCAGCACGATATCTAGCTCGGGGTGGTCCGCGAGGAAGTCGTCTATCTGCTGGAGGTTCATCGACGGGTCCTCCCGGATGCCCGTGTGCGGGCACGCGCCGGTCTCGACGCCCGCGACGAGGCTCTCGGGGACGACCCCGGCGAACCGCTCGCGCAACACGTCGGCGTCTTCCTGCGTGAGGATGTCGTTGGCGATGACGCCGACGTTCAACCCCTGTTCGCGAAGCTGCGGCACGAGTTCGGTCAGAAGCGACGTCTTGCCCGACCCCACGGGCCCGCCGATACCGACCGTCGCCACGTCGCGGTGCGTGAGGCTCACGCGTCGTCACCCCCGCTCGTGTCGATGTCGTCTGTGTCGCTCCCGTCGGTCGCCGCGTCCGCCGTCGAATCGGCGGTGCCGACGCTGTCGGACCGGATGGGGTCGTGGACGGTGACGAGCTTGGTGCCGTCGGGGAACATCGGTTCGACCTGAATCATGTCAATCATCTCGGGGACGCCGTCCATGACGTCCTCGCGGCCGAGCAACTGCGACGCCCCGGAGCGAATCTCGGCGACGGACTGTCCGTCGCGGCCGCGCTCGATACACCAGTCGGTGATGTACGCGACCGCTTCGGGGTGGTTCAGCGGGACGCCGCGCTCCTTGCGGCGTCGCGCGACCTCTGCGGCGGTGAAGACCGTGAGCCGTTCCTGTTCTTTCGGGGTGAGTTTCATAGCGTGTACCGCTGTGCGAGGGGGAGTTCGGAAGCCGGTTCGCAGGTGACGAGTTCGCCGTCGACTTCGACCTCGAACGTCTCGGGGTCGACGTCGATGTCGTCGGGGCAGTAGTCGTTGTACAGCATGTCCTCCTTGCCGGGCGTGCGCGTGCCGCCCACCGGGACGACCCGCGAGTCGAGGCCGTACGCCTCGCCGACGTCGTTGTCGGCGGCGGCCGGGGAGACGAACGACAGCGAGAGGCCGTGTTTGGCCTTGCCGTCCGCGCCGGCCCGCCGGCGCTGGAGAATCGGTTCGCACGTCATCAACGAGCCGTTGGCCTCGCCCATCTCCGAGTGGACGGGGAAGCCGCCTTTGAATATCATCGCCGGCTTGACGCCGAAGAACGCGGGGTCCCACAGCACCACGTCCGCGAGTTTGCCGGGTTCGAGCGTGCCGACGTAGTCGTCGATACCCGCGGATATCGCGGGGTTGATGGTGTACTTCGCCAGGTAGCGCTTGATGCGGTGGTTGTCCGCGCCGGTCCCCTCGTCTTCGGGGAGCGGCCCGCGTTGGGACTTCATCTTCGAGGCGGTCTGCCACGTCCGCGAGACGAGTTCGGCCTGCCGACCCATCGCCTGCGAGTCGGTCGTCATCATCGAAATCGCGCCCATGTCGTGGAGCACGTCCTCGGCGGCGATGGTCTCGGCGCGCACCCGCGATTCCGCGAACGCCACGTCCTCGGGCACGTCGGGGTTGAGATGGTGACACACCATCACCATGTCGAGGTGCTCGTCGAACGTGTTGTCCGTGTACGGCATCGAGGGGTTCGTCGACGACGGGAGCATGTTCGGCTCGCCGACCAGTTCCATGATGTCGGGGGCGTGACCGCCGCCCGCGCCCTCGATGTGGAACAGGTGCATCGTCCGGCCGTCGACGGCCGCGAACGTGTTCTCGACGAAGCCGGCCTCGTTGAGCGTGTCCGTGTGCATACACACCTGTACGTCCTCGTCTTCGGCCACGTCGAGGCAGGTGTCGATTGCCGCGGGCATCGACCCCCAGTCCTCGTGCAGTTTGAGCGCGCACGCGCCGGCTTCGACCTGCTCGATGAGGGGTTCGGGCGTGGACGCGTTCCCCTTGCCGTAGAAGCCGACGTTGACGGGCCACGCCTCGGCGGCTTGGAGGAACCGCTTGATGTTCTGCGGGCCGGTCGTGCAGGTCGTCGCGCCGCCGCCGTAGCCGCCGCCGAGCATCGTCGTGATGCCGGACGCCAGCCCGTGTTCGTGCAGTTGCGCGGAGTTCCAGTGGACGTGGATGTCGAGCGCGCCGGCGGTCGCAATCTTCCCCTCGGCCGGGTAGACGTCGGTCGCCGGGCCGACGACCATGTCCACGCCGTCCATCGTGTCGGGGTTGCCCGCCTTGCCGACGCCGACGATGTCGCCGTCGCGGATGCCGATGTCGCCGGCGACGACGCCGAGTACCGGGTCGATGACGGTCGCGTTCGTGATGACCCAGTCCAGCGCCCCGTCTGCTTGGGTCACGTCGGGGGCCATCCCCAGACCGTCGCGGAGCGTCTTCCCGCCGCCGAAGACGGCCTCGTCGCCGTGCGTCCGGTAGTCCGTCTCGACCTCGGCGAACAGTTCGGTGTCGGCCAGTCGGACGCGGTCGCCCTCCGAGGGGCCGTACAGGTCGGCGTAGGCCTCGCGGTCGATGTCCTTCGTCATTCGCTCGACCCCTCCGCGGTGCCGTGTTCGTCGTCGGAAGCGCCGGTGTCAGCGAACCCGGCCGCGCGCAGGCGCTCGACGGCGGCGCTCGGGTCGGTGTCGACGCTGCCGTTGACCATCCCGTTCATCCCGTGGGCGCGGCGCTTGCCGCCGATAGCGACCAGTTCGACCGACGTTTGGTCGCCGGGTTCGAACCGGACCGCGGTCCCCGCGGGGATGTTCAACCGCATCCCGTAGGCCGCCTCGCGGTCGAACGACAGCGCGGCGTTCGCCTCGAAGAAATGGAAGTGAGAGCCGACCTGTATCGGCCGGTCGCCGGTGTTCCCCACCGTCACCTCGTCCGTCTCTCGCCCCTCGTTCAGCGTGATGGTCCCGTCGGCGGTGATGACCTCACCGGGAACGAACTCGCCGGTCATAGCGACACACACCGAACGGACGCGTTCGTGTCGGAATGACCAAATGGATATTCACACATCTTTATCGACATATTCGAGACATTTAGGATAAATATGGCCAGGAGAACAATATTTGCCCTGTCGGGGCCCGAGATGCTACTGGTTTGTCTATCGGACTCCGGTGGACCGAACCGCGCGGGAACCGGCCGCTCACGCCCCGAACACCTATCAAATATTCGAACTGTTCGGAAATAACTGAATTTCTTTAAATTAGTGAACCAATAAAATCTGATGTGTCGAGTATGTCGCAGATGTTACGAGATTACTTTCGGTTACACATGTCTAATGTTTACCTTTTCCAACCTTATACCACTATATTCAATAGATGTAAAATTAATACTCGATTGAGAACCCTTTTATATATCCTTCAGAACGGAGACATGTGTTCGAAAACGTTGACAAACGCACTGCTCTCGTGCAGATTGCTGAAGATTCATCCATTATCTACGCAAAATCGGAGGATTCACGAGTGTCGTTCGGGGGTGTCGGTGAATGAACGACCGACTCGTAAGTCGGCGTCAGTTCCTCGGGTCGGCGGCGGCGGTCGCCGGGACCGCGTTCGCCGGGTGTATGGGAGGTACGTCGTCCAGCAGCGACACGATAACCCTCGGGATACTCGAAGACCGCTCGGGAAACTTCGCGCTGGTCGGTGACCCGAAGTACAAGGCGTCGCTCCTCGCCATCGAGGAGATTAACGAAAACGGCGGCATCAACGGCCAACAGATCGAGGTTTTCGACCCCGACCCGCAGTCCGACAACCAGCGCTACCAGGAGTTGACGAGGCGCGCAATCAATCAGGAGAACGTCGACGCGCTGTGGGCGGGCTACTCCTCTGCGACGCGGGAGGCGATTCGGCCCATCATCGACCGTGAGGACCAACTGTACTTCTACACGACCCAGTACGAGGGCGGCGTCTGCGACCAGAACGTCTTCGCCGTCGGGCCGACCGCCCGCCAGCAGTTGGGGAGCGTCCTCCCGTACCTCGTCGAGGAGTACGGCCCGCGGATCTACACCATCGCCGCCGACTACAACTTCGGACAGCTCTCGGCGGACTGGGTGCGGGTCCTCGCCAACGAGAACGGCGCGGAGGTCATCGGCGAGGAGTTCATCCCGCTTTCGAACTCCCAGTTCGGTTCGACCATCAACCGCATCCAGGAGGCCGACCCCGACTTCGTGATGTCGATGCTCGTCGGCGCGAACCACACCTCGTTCTACGAGCAGAAGGCCTCCGCCGGGCTGGACGTGCCCATCGGAACGTCGACGGCGATGGCGCAGGGGTACGAGCACCTCCGGCTTGACCCGCCCGCGATGGAGAACATCTACGCCGGGGTCAACTACATGGAGGAAATCCCGACCGAGCGGAACACGGAGGACGGCGGCTTCGTCGACCGGTACTTCGAGAAGTTCCCCGACGCGCCGTATCTCAACGAGGAGGCCGAGAACAACTACTTCTCTATCTACATGTACAAGCAGGCGGTCGAGCAGGCCGGGACGACCGACCAAGCGGAAGTGAAGGCCGCGCTCGAATCGGGCATCACGTACGAGGCGCCCGAGGCCCCCGCGGGCGAGAGCATCGCGCTGGACGGGGCGACCCACCACGTCGACCACCACATGTGGGTCATGCGGGCGGACGGAGAGCACAACGTGGAGGCGGTCGACGACCGCGTCATCCCCGAGGCGTTCCTCTCGGAGACGGTCGGCTGCGACCTCGCCAGCGAAGACGAGGAGACCCAGTACACACCACAGGACTTCTACGAGGTGGCGGGGTAAGATGGTAAATCCGCTGAACTTACTGTTTCAGTTCCTCGATAGCTTCGCGTTCATCGTGCTGGCGGCCGCTGGCCTCGCCGTCATCTTCGGCATCATGGGCGTCATCAACCTCGCCCACGGCGAGTTCATCATGGTCGGCGCGTACGCCACGACGCTGGCGAACATCCGCCTCGGCCTCCCGCTGCCGGTCGCGATGCTGGCCGGGGTCGCCGTCTCGGCGGTGTTCGGCCTCGTCGTCGAGCGGGTCGTCATCTCCGGGTCGGTGCCGAACGCGGTCAGCCAGCGGGCGCTCGGCCGCGACGTGGTCGAGCCGCTGTACGACCGCCTCGCGGATTCGATGGTTGCGACGTGGGGGTTGAGCCTCATCATGGTGCAGGGCGTCCGCATCACGCTGGGCAACTCGCTGCCCCAGATCGGGACGCCGCTCGGGGAAATCGCGTACGGCGGCTACTCCTACTCGACGTACCGCGTGTTGCTGGCGGGCGTCGCCGTCGGCGTGCTCGCGCTGACGTACTACCTGTTTACCCACACCGAGTACGGAATGCGCGCCCGCGCGACGATTCAAAACGAGCGAATCGCAAAGGCGCTCGGCGTCGACACCGAGCGGACGTACATGACGACGTTCGCAATCGGCTCCGGGATGGCCGGGCTGACGGGCGCGCTGTACGCGCCGACGGTGACGATGGTTCCGACCCTCGGCAGCTCGTTCCTCGTGGAGTCGTTCGTCGCCGTCGTCGTCGGCGGCCCGGGCGTCGTCCTCGGGACGACGCTGGCCGGCGGGCTGCTGGGCTCCATCAACGCCCTGTTTTCCAACCTCGTCGGGACGTTCTTCGGTCGCATCGCCCTTCTCGCCACCGCTATCGTGATGATTCGGTTCCTGCCCGACGGCATCACCGGCTTCATCGAAACCGTCCGCGCGCGGCGGCAGGAGGACGCGTAGATGTCGAGCGGAAGCGCCGACGACACCGGGGTTCTCGCCCGACTGCGGCGGCGGGTCGAAGGTCCTAACACCGTCGGTGACTCGCGGGGGTTCTGGGTCGGCTTCGCCGTCGTCGTCGCGGCGCTGTTGGCGTACCCGTTTCTCGCCGGGTCCTATCAGGCGTCGCGGTTCTCGCTGTTCTTCGTGTACGCCTTCCTCGGCCTCTCGCTGTCGGTCGTCTGGGGCTACTCCGGCGTGCTGAGCTTCGGCCAGGTGGTGTTTTTCGGCATCGCCGGCTACACCTTCGGGGTCGTCTCGGTGAACGTCCCGACGCCCCTCGGCATCTCGACGGCGTTCCTCGTCGGCATCCTCGGCGGGGCGGTCGCTGCCGCGGTGCTCGGCTACTTCATGTTCTACGGCGGCGTGCGGGACGTCTACGTCACCATCATCACGCTGGTGTCGACGCTCGTGCTCCACACGTTCATGGCCCAGACCGCGGGCGACGAGTGGACCATCGGAAGCGCCGCGCTCGGCGGCTTCAACGGTATGCCGACGATTCCGACCCTCTCGCTCGGCGTCGGGCCCGCCGCGGTCACCTTCGACAGCGTCTCGTTCTACTACTTCGTGTTGGCGCTGCTCGTCGCCACGTATCTCGGACTGCGGGCGCTCGTCAACTCGGATTACGGGCGCGTGATGGTCGCCGTCCGCGAGGACGAAGACCGCACCCGGATGTTCGGATACGACGTGCGGCGCGTGAAGCTCACCGTCTTCACCATCGGCGGCGGGCTCGCCGGCCTCTCGGGCGTGCTGTACGCCTCGTGGGGGAACTACGTCAGCCCGCAGGTGTTCGACCTCGCGTTCGCCTCGCTGCCCGTCATCTGGGTGAGCGTCGGCGGCCGCAAGACGCTCCTCGGAGCCGTCGTCGCCACCGTCGGCATCGAGTTCGTCCGGAACTCGCTCGGCGGCGAGTGGGCGTTCGTCGCGGTGGGTGCGCTGCTGTTGGTGTTCATCCTCGGACTCCCCGGTGGCATCGTCCCGTGGGTTCGCCAGACCTACGTCGAACTACGCGACGGCGCGGCGACGCCGACGCCGTCGGAGAACCCGGAGGTGACTGAGTCATGAGCACACACAACACGAGCGGGCCGCAGATGCGACAGACCGCAGCACAGAGAGCGACCGGACGGACCACGGACACGCTGTTGCAGACCGAGGGTCTGCGGAAGGACTTCGGCGGCTTCACCGCCACCGACGAGGTGGACTTCAGCGTCGACGAAGGCGAGCTTCGGTGTCTCATCGGACCGAACGGGGCCGGGAAGTCGACGCTGTTGAAGCTCATCACGGGGACCTACGCCCCGACCGCGGGCAACGTCTACTACGACGGAAGCGACATCACCGACGCCGACCCCCACCAGCGGGTCAGACGCGGGATTAGCATCAAGTTCCAAGTCCCGTCGGTGTACGGGAACCTGACGGTTCGGGAGAACGCGCGGCTCCCGATTCAGCGGTTCGCTGACGGCACGGAGCGCCGGCAGCTCGTCGACGACGCGATAGCCGCGGCCGGACTCGACGGCTACGAGAACGCCCAAGCGAGCGCGCTCTCCCACGGCCAACAGCAACAGCTCGAAATCGGGATGGCCGCCGCGTTGGAACCGGAACTACTCTTGCTAGACGAACCGGTCGCCGGACTCGACATCGCGGAGCGCGAGGCCATCGCAGAGCGCATCACGCGGCTCAACGAGGAACAGAACATCGCGTTCGTCGTCATCGAACACGATACCGACTTCGTCGCGGACATCGCCGACGAGGTGACGGTGCTGCACAAAGGCGACGTGTTCCGCGAGGGCTCTATCGGCGAGATAGAGTCCGACCCGGCCGTCCAGCGCATCTACCTCGGGGGAGAGCAATGATACTCGAACTCGACGACGTGTCGGCCGGATACGGTACGACGCCGATTCTGCGCGACGTGAACCTCCGGGTCGAGGCGGGCGAAATCGTCGGCGTGATGGGCAAAAACGGCGTCGGGAAGACGACGCTGATGAAAACCGTCATCGGCCTCCTCGACGCGACCGAGGGGACGATTACGTACGCCGGCGAGGACGTCACCGCCGCCGGCGCGGACGAGCGCGCCCGGGCCGGGATGGGCTACATCCCGCAGGGCCGCGAGGTGTTCCCGAAACTCAGCGTCGAACAGAACATCAAGATGGGCGAGACGGTCAACGCCGGCAGCGACGACCTGCTGTACGACGAGATATACGACTACTTCCCGATTCTCCAGGAGCGCGCCGACCAGCAGGCCGGCACGCTCTCCGGAGGACAACAGCAGATGCTCGCCATCGCCCGGGCGCTCGTCTCGAACCCCGACGTGCTGCTTCTGGACGAGCCGAGCGAGGGCATCCAGCCCTCCATCGTCGACCAGATAAGCCGCGACATGAAGCGAATCAACGACCAACTCGGGACGACCATCCTCTTCGTCGAACAGAACCTCGGCGTCATCCGCGAACTGGCCGACCGGTGTTACGCGATGGAGCGCGGCACGTTCGTCGACACGGTGGGCCCCGAGACGCTAGCCGACGAAGACGCGCTCGCGGAGTACCTGGCCGTCTAGCGACGCTCACTCCCGCCGCGCCAACACCGTCTCGCCCGCCCGCACCGACTCACCCTTCTCGACGACCACGTCTTCGGAGCCGAACTCCGGTGGTAACAGCACGTCGGCCCGCGAGCCGAAGTCGATGTGGCCGAGTTTCTGGCCGCGGACGAGTTCGTCGCCGGGCGCGACGTACGAGTGAATCCGCCGGGCGAACGCGCCGGCGATGAGCGACACTTCGTGGTCGCCCGCGTCGGTGCCGAGTTCGATATCGACGCGCTCGTTGCGGTCGGAGTCCTTCGAGAACGCCGGTTTGTGCGCGCCGGGGCGGTGGGTGACGGTTCGGACCGCGCCGGAGACGGGCGCGCGGTTGACGTGCACGTCGGTGACGTTCATGAACACGCCCACGCGGACGCGGCCGTCCTCGACGCGAATCACGGAGACGCGCCCGTCGGCGGGGGCGACGACGCCCGGTTCGTCGGGGGGCGAACGCTCGGGGTCCCGGAAGAACCAGAGGACGAACGCGCCGACCGCGAGAAGCGCGGCCCCGAGCGGTGGGAAGACGACCGCCGCGACCGCCGCGCCGACGAAGGCAGGAAGGGCGAACCGTCGGTAGCCGGGTGCGAACCGCATTATGCCTCGCCGCGGACGTCCGCGCCCCAACTCGTGAGGAGGTGGGTGATGTGCAGTCGGTCGTCGATGCCCGTCGAGATGTCGAGGTCGACCTGCCCCGCGAGTTCGTGCAGGCGGGCGAGTTCGCCGTCGGCGAAGCGCTCGGGGGTCGAGTCGGCGACGCGGAGGATGTCGCGGAGGAGCTCCTGCCCCTCGTAGCCCTCGTCGTCGAGGAGCGTCGTGAGGGTCTTGCGGGCGTCCTTGATGTCGCCCTCGCGGGCGTTGATGAGGAGCGTCTTCAGCTCGTCGTCGAAGCCCACGTCGCCGAGGGCGGCGTGGACCGTGGACATGGTGACCTCGTCGGCCTCGGTGGCCGTCCGCTGGGCCGAAAGCACGGCTTTTCGGACGTTGCCGTTCGAGGCGTCGGTGAGGAACTGGAGGCCGCCGGCGTCGTAGTCGACGCCCTCGGCGTCGAGGATGTCGGCGAGGAGGGCTTCGAGCGCCTCGTCGTCGGGCGCGGGCATGGGAACCGGGAAACACCGCGAGCGAATCGGCGGGATGAGCTTCGAGGGCTGGCGCGTGGTGATGACGAACTGCGTGGTCCGGTGGTGCTGTTCCATCACGCGGCGGAGCGCCTGCTGGAAGTCCTCGCGGATTGATTCGGCGTTGTCGAGGACGATGGTCTTGTACTCGCCTGACATCGGGGCGTAGCCGGCGGACTCCTTGAGCACGCGGTTTATCATGTCGCGTTTCGCCATGCGACTGCGGCCGTCGAGGAACTGCTCGAACCGCGGGTCGGCGCGAATCTGCTTTTTTGTCCGGTTGAAGAAGTCCGCGACGTTGAGTTCGATGAGGTCGTTTTCGGGGTCCGCGTGCGCCTCGTGAGCCAGCGCGCGGACGGCGGCGGTCTTGCCGACGCCCGGCGGGCCCTGCACGACGAGGTTCATCGGTTCGTCCACGGCGCGTCGGAGGCGGTCGCGGACCTCCGGCTGTGGGAGGTCGTCGAGCCCCGGCGCGTGCGTCTCGGTCCACAGCGGCGCGTCCATTGGACTCCGGTAGCAGACGGTCGGGTAAGAATCGGTCGGTCCGGGGCGTCGGGCGGCCGCACCGCCTCGGGGCGGCGAGCGGCCGCGACGGATTCGACGCACGTTTAGTCCCGCCGGTATCATTCTGGAGCATGTCCATGCGCGCGACCTTCCTCGGGACCGGCGGGGCCGTCCCCACCACGGCGCGTGCGCCGAGCGCGTTCCTCGTGAACCGCGACGGCGAGCGCCTGTTGTTCGATTGCGGGGAGGGCACCCAACGCCAGATGATGCGCTACGGGACCGGGTTCGGCGTCAGCCACCTGTTCGTCACCCACCTCCACGGCGACCACATCCTCGGCATCCCCGGGCTGATTCAGACGCTCGACTTCAACGACCGCGACGACTCGCTTGCCATCCACGGCCCGCCGGGGAGCAAAGGCCACCTCGAACAACTCGTCCACGCCGGCGGCTACCAGCCCGGCTTCCACGTCTCCGTCCACGAGGTCCGACCGGGGAACGTCGCCTACCGCGCCGACGACTACGAGGTCCGCGCGTTCGACACCGAACACCGGACCGCCTCGGTCGGCTACGCCCTCGTCGAGGACGACCGCCCCGGCCGGTTCGACCGCGAGAAGGCCGAGGAACTCGGCGTCCCCGTCGGCCCGGCGTTCGGCCGCCTCCACGCCGGCGAGGACGTGGAGCTCGAAGACGGAACCGTCGTGCGCTCCGAGCAGGTGGTCGGTGACCCCCGACCCGGCAGAACCGTCGTCTACACCGGCGACACCCGCCCGCTCGACTCGACCGTCGAGGTCGCCCGCGACGCCGACCTGCTCGTCCACGACGCGACGTTCACCGACGAGGAGGCCGAGCGGGCGAAACAGACCGCGCACTCGACCGCGCGGGAGGCCGCCCGCGTCGCCCGCGACGCAGACGTGCGGCGGTTCGCGCTGACGCACATCTCCGCCCGGTACGCCGCCGACCCGAGCCCGCTTCTCGAACAGGCCCGCGAGGTGTACGACGGCGAGGCGTTCGTCGCCGAGGACGGCCAGAAACTGGAGGTCCCGTACGCCGACAGCGACGGCGGCGGGGCGGAGACCGGGGAGTAGTCCGGGGCCGCGGTACGCTTTTCCCCCGCCCGCGCGCACCCGTCGATGTGCCGCAGAACGCCTTCCACACCGTCGACGTGTTCGCCACGGCGAAGTACGCCGGCAACCAACTCGCCGTCTTCGAGGACGCGGACGCGCTGCGTTCCGAGCAGATGGCCGCGCTCGCCAACGAGATGAACTACTCGGAGACGACGTTCATCGAGGGCGGGTCGCCCGACGATGGCTACGACGTTCGCATCTTCACGCCGGACGGCGAGATTCCGTTCGCCGGACACCCGACGCTCGGGACGGCCGCCGTCCTCCGCGACCACTTCGGCGCGGGCGACGAGGTGACGCTGAACCTCGGCGTCGGTCCGATTTCGGTCGAGGTCCGGTCCGACGGAAGCGACAGCGAGCAGTACTGGATGACGCAGAACGCGCCGAGGTTCGGCGCGGAACTCGACCGCGAGACGCTCGCGGAGGTGCTGTCGCTCGACGCGAACGACTTCGACGCCGACTGGCCGATACAGGTCGTCTCGACCGGCCTCCCGGCGGTGATGATTCCGCTCCGCGACCGCGACGCGCTCGCCCGGAGCGAGGTGTTCACCCCGGCGTACCGGTCGTTCTTCGACGACGTGGGCGTCGAGAACCTCTTTCTGTTCTGTCCGGACCCCCGCGACGACGCGAACGACTTCGCGGCGCGGATGTACGCGCCCGGCCACGGCGTCGCCGAGGACCCCGCAACCGGGAGCGCGAACGGCTGTTTCGCGGGCTACCTCGCCCGCCATCGCTACTTCGGAGACGACGAAATCGAGGTCACGGTCGAGCAGGGCTACGAGATGGGTCGACCGTCCCACCTCCACCTCGAAGCCGAGGACCGCGGCGACGAGGTGGCGGTCCGCGTCGGCGGGCGCGTCGAGTTCGTCTCGACGGGCAGGCTCGTCTGAGCGGCCGCTGAACGGGCCATCGAGCCGAAAGACGAGGTCGGGTCAGTCGCGGTGGGCGTCGCAGACCGGGTTCTCGCCGTCGTCGAGGAGGACGACGGGAACCCCGAGGACGACCCACTCGCGGACGTAGCGTCGGCGCGTCGTCGCGGGCGACCCGCACTCGACGCAGGCGGCGTCCGCGGACTGGGCGGCCGATTCGATGATTCTCGTCCGCGGGCCGACGGCCGTCCGTGGGTACGCCGGCTGTGTTGCGAGGAGCGCCACGAGCGCCGCGGCGACCGCGAGGCCGGCGACCGGCAGGACGAACCGGCCGACGCCGGAGCGCGCGAGGACGCTGACGATGACGAGCAACGCGACCGCGACGGCCAGTTCACGGAGGAGACGCATCGACGGCGTCAGGTGCTCGTCTCGTTTTCGGAGCCGGACGAAGATGACGAACTTGACGACCCCGACGAACTGGACGACGCGGAGCGAGCGTCCGACGACGAACCGGCGGACGAACTCGACGACGAATCCGACGACGACGAGCCGTCGTTATCCAGCGACCGGACGAACTGCGGGTAGCCGCCGTCACCGACCGGGATGTAGACGGTGTCCGTCTCGTCGAGTTTCTCGATGTACTTCTGGGCCAGCACCTCGTCGGACAGCGACTGGGCGATGATGCGGTTGGCGTCGGCCTGCCCCTGTGCCTCGATGCGCTTGCGCTCGGCCTCCAACTCCTCGACGGCGAGTTCGTCCTGCTTCTGCTGGCGGCGCTGTTCGGTGATTTCCTTCTGTTCGACCGCCTGCGCGTACTCGGCGGGGAGTTCGACGTTGCGAACCTGCACCGCTTCGAGGATGAGGCCGTCGTCGGCGAACTCCTCTGCGAGTTCCCGCTCGGCGGCGGCCTTCAGCTGGGTCTGGCCCTCGCCGGTGTAGATGACGGTGACGGGGAGCCGACCGGCCTCGGTCCGGAGCACCGAGCGAATCGACGGGCGAATCAGGCGCTCTTCGGCGGTTTCGAGCGTCCGGTAGTTGCGGTAGAACTCGACCGCCTGCCCGGCGTCGATGCGGTAGCGGACGGTCACGTCGATGTCCGTCCGGAGACCGTCTTCGGTCAGGACGGTGATGGCGTCGTCGCCCCGTTTGTCACCTTCGCTCGTCGACGACGACATCGTGTACGACTGCGGTCGCACCGACAGCGACGAGGTCGACTGCGAGACGGGGTTGACGAAGTGCGCGCCGGGTTCGAAGACGGTGCCGGTGGTCGCGCCCCACTTCTTGACGACCTTGACGTTCCCCTCTTCGACGGGTTCCCACGCGAGGAGCCCGGCGATAGGGGCGGCGATAAGGAGGAGGGCGACGACACCGATGAGGGCGATGCGCGTCAGCGACCGGGAGGTCACCGACGGCGGGTCGGGGATGTCAGAACTCATCACTCTGGTTTCAAATAGCCGAGACTTGTTTGTTTCGTGTCAAACGTAGGTCGCGGCGGGGTGTCGGCGGTGTCGGCGGCGAGCACCCGCTCGGCGGCCGAGTCGCGCAACCGCGACACCCGGCCGCGTCGGCACCCGCGACCGGCGTGGAGTATATATCCGGCGCGGCCCTAGTCGCCGTCGTGAACGACCGGACGAGTGCGCTCGACTCGGTCGTCTTCGGCGTCGACATCCAGAGCGGCGATATCCGCGGCGACTCGCCGTCGTACGCGCTGGTCGTGTTGGACACCCGAGACACCGAGTCAGACGAGGTCCGAATCGAACGAGACGTGGTCTCCTTCCGCAAGTTACGCCGACTCATCGAGCGCGACGAACCGCGCGTCGTCGCCACGGACAACATGTACGAGTTGGCGACCGACAAGGACGATTTAGTCCGCTTCCTGCGGTGGCTTCCCCACGGGACGCAGTTGGTGCAGGTGACCGGCGCGGAGCGACCGGAACCGCTCTCGCGGGTCGCCTCGCGCCACGGCGTCCCCTACGGCAAAGACCCGATGAAGGAGGCCGAGGCCGCGGCTCGACTCGCCCTCGGCAACGTCGGCTACGAGGTCGCCGCCTTCGAGAACACGACGACCGTGAAGGTCTCTCGCGGCCGCTCGACCGGCAAGGGCGGGTGGAGCCAGGACCGCTACACGCGCCGCATCCACGGGTCGGTCAAACAGCAGGCCCGCGAGGTCGAGTCCGCGCTGAAGGAGGCCAACCTCGACTACGAGCGGGACGTGACCGAGAAGTACGGCGGCTACTCGCAGGCGCTTTTCACCGTCGAAGCGCGGCCCGAGGACATCCCCGTGTCCACCCACCGCTCGGGCGACACCCGCGTCGAAATCGAGCGCGAGCGCCGCGACGGCATCGAGTTCGAACCGCTCGTGAAGCGCCGCGACCGCGTCATCGTCGGCATCGACCCCGGCACGACCACCGCCGTCGCCGTCGTCGGCCTCGACGGGCGCGTCCTCGACGTGCACTCGACGCGCACCGCCGACACCGCCGCCGTCATCGAGTGGCTCATCGAGCGCGGGCGGCCCAGCCTCGTCGCCGCCGACGTCCAGCCGATGCCCGAGACGGTCGAGAAGTTCCGCCGGAGCTTCGACGCCGCCGGCTGGGCCCCCGCGAGCGACATCCCCGTGGACGAGAAGCTCCACCGAACCCGCGAGGTCGACTACGAGAACGACCACGAGCGCGACGCCCTCGCCGCGGCGCTGTTCGCCTTCGACGACCACGAAGACCAGTTCGAGCGCATCTCCCGGAAGGTCCCCGCCGACGTGGACAGAGAGGAGGTCATCGCCCGCGTCCTCACCAGCGAGGAGTCGGTCGAGGCCGTCCTCCGCGAGATGGACGACGACGCCGACGACGGCGGCGACGACGCCGACGACGAATCCCACGAGGAGCCCGAACTCACGCCCGAAGAACGCGAGATTCGGGAGTTGCGGTCGCGGGTCGAGCGCCTCGAATCGCACGTCGAGGACCTGAAATCGACCATCGAGGAGAAAGACGAGACCATCGAGGAGTACAAAGACGAACTGTCCGACGCCCGCCGCGAGGAGCGCCGCGAGGCCCGCGAGCGCCGAGAAGTCACCCGGCTCGAACGCGAGAACGGCCGGTTGGAGCGGAAGGTCGAATCGCTCGAATCCGACAAGGCGGAGCTCGCAGACAAGCTCGACCAGCTGAAGTCGCTGTGGAAGCTCGACCACTCGAACTTCGCGGACGTGAACACCGACGGCAGTTTGGTGCCGGTCAAAATCGTCGAACAGTTCACCAACGGCGCGCTCGACCACACCGTCGAGGAGTACGGCATCGCCGCGGGCGACGTGGTCTACCTCCGCGACGCCAGCGGGGCGGGGCGGACGACCGCCGAGCGCCTCGCCGAGTTCGACCCCAAGGTCGTCCTCCGGTCGGGCAACCTCTCGGAGGTCGCAGACGAGGTGCTGTTCGAGGCCGACGTGCCGGTCGCACCCGCCGACGGCGTGACGATTCAGGAGATAGACGAACTCGCCGTGGCGAAGGAGTCCGAAGTCGAATCTGCAATTTCCGACTGGGAAGACCGGGCGGAAGAACGGCAGAAGGAACAGCGCGAGGAGATGGTCGACCAGATTATCTCCGAACACCGCGCCGAGAACCGGCGCGGATAGCGTCGAGTCGGGTTTTCAGTCGGTCGCGTCGTGGCCGACGACGACGGCGACCACGAAGTACAGCGCCGCGCCGACGAGCGGCAGTAAGAAGGCGATGACGGCCCAGAACGTCGCGTTTCGCCCCTTGAGCGTCGCGTCCTTGTGGACTCGGTACGGCAGGTAGACGTGGAACGCGAGAAAGTAGACGGCGAAGCCGAGGATGTACGGGAGGAGGTCGCCGCCGCGGACCGACGCCCACATGACCGCGAGCAGGCCGAAGACGACGAGGATGAGCGCGGCGAAGATGATGACGGGCGCACGCGTCGTGGTTCCTGAGTCGGACATCACCCGGAGTTGGGACCGGTGGATGTTGTCCGTTTCGCCCGCGGGCGGCTTCCAGAAGTCATATGCCACGTCCCCGACACCGGACGTGTATGGACGCATACGACCTGATCACTCGGAACGCCTCCGAAGTGGTCACGGAGGACGAAGTGCGCGCGCTGGCCGACGACCCCGAGGGCAAGCGAGCGTACGTGGGCTACGAGCCCTCCGGCGTCCTCCACATCGGTCACATGCTCACCGCCAACAAGCTCATCGACCTCCAAGCGGCGGGCTTCGAAGTCGTCGTGCTGCTGGCGGACGTACACGCCTACCTCAACGGGAAGGGCACGTTCGAGGAGATTCGCGAGACGGCCGAGCGGATGAAAGCGCAGTTCATCGCCTACGGCCTCGACGAGAGCCAGACGGAGTTCGTCCTCGGCTCGGAGTACCAGCTCGACGAGAGCTACGTCCTCGACCTGCACGCGCTCGAACTGGAGACGACGCTCTCGCGCGCCGAGCGCGCCATGGCCGAAATCAAAAGCGGCGACGGCGTCACCGTCGCGCAGGCGGTCTACCCCATCATGCAGGCGCTCGACATCGTCTACCTCGACGTGGACCTCGCCATCGGCGGGATGGAACAGCGCAAGGTCCACATGCTCGCCCGCGACACGCTCCCGAGCATCGGCGAGGAGTCGCCGACCTGCATGCACACGCCGCTCATCGCGGACCTCGGGACGGGCATCGGCAAGATGTCCTCCTCCGAGGGCGTCACCATCTCGATGGAGGACTCCACGGAGGACATCGAAGACAAGGTCAACGGTGCGTTCTGCCCGCCGACGGCCGACCCCGAGCCGACCGACGAGGGCGAGGCGCGCGAGAACCCCGTCCTCCAGATTTTCGAGTACCACGTCTTCCCGCGCTTCGAGCGGGTCGTCGTCGAGCGCCCCGAACAGTACGGCGGGAACCTCGACTACGACGACTACGAGACGCTGGAGGCCGACCTCGAATCCGGCGAACTCCACCCGGCCGACGCGAAGGGCGCGCTCGCGGACTACCTCGACGAACTCATCGAGCCGGGCCGCGCGAAGATAGCGGAGTAATCGCCGCGCCTCGCCGGAACGATACCCTTTTCGACGGTTCGTGACTCGCCGTCACCCAAACCGATAGAAGCCGCCGGCTCGACGAGTCGATATGCCCCGCCCGTCCGACGTTCTCGTTCATCGAAACCGCACGATCACCGACCGCGAGGAGCGCACGCTGACCGCGGACGTGTACTGTCCCGACTCACCGGCGGCCGAGATGGGCGGCCCGGCCGAGACGACCGAACCGGCCGAGACGACCGAACCGACCCGGCCGCTCGTCGTCTTCGTCTACGGCGGCGCGTGGGAGACCGGTTCGACCGGCCAGTTCGCCCGCTGGGCGCTCGACGCCGCCGACGAGGGGTTCGTCGCGGCCGAGGTGTCGTACCGACTCGGGCACGAAGCGCCGTTCCCCGCGCAAATCGAAGACGTGTGCGAGGGCATCGACTGGCTGACGGACCGCGCCGACGAGTTCGGAATCGACACGGACGCCGTCGCCGTCGTCGGTCACTCCGCGGGGGCGCACCTCGCGTTACTGGCGGCGCTTTCGGACGGCGAGTTCGGTCGCCGGACCGACATCGACGCCGCGGTCGGCGTCTCCGGCGTCTATGACCTCCGAGCCGACGACCACGAGCGCGCCGGCGAGTCGCTGCCGCTGTTCGAGAACCGGCCGTCGGCCGCCGAGTTGCGCCGGTGTTCGCCGATTACCTACGTGGATGACGACACCGACGCCGATGCCGATGCCGATGCCGACGCGCCGCCGACGCTGTTGCTTCACGGGAGCGAGGACTCGGTCGTCGCACCGGACCAGAGCGCCCGGTTGGCGGACGCGCTCGAAGCGGCCGGAACACAGGTCGAGTACGACGCCGTCGACGCGGCCGACCACGTCTTCTTGCACTCGTCGTACCACTATCCCGCGGTGCGAAAACGGGTGTTCTCGTTCCTCCGCGAATCGCTGTGAGCCGAGGGCCGGAGTCGAAGGCCCGTCAGGCCATCCCGAACATCTTCATGACGCCCTCGGCGAGGCCGCCGGCGACGAGGCCGAGCCCGGCGACGACGAACGCGAGGCCCGCCGCGACGACGGGGGCCTGATAGGCGACGATACCGATACCCACGAGCAAGGAGACGACGCCGGCGATACCCTTCGTGCCGAGTTTGTCGAGCATACCACGACGGCGTTTCGGGACGGTCCTAAACGCGTCGTTCCGTCGGACGCTTCCTACCGGCCGAACGTCGGCGGATTTAACCATGCCCACGTCGAACGCTCGCGCATGAGCGACGACGAGAACGAGAGCCGCCGAGACCTTCGAATGCCGAACGACGACGAAGTGTTCGCCGTCGTGACGAACATGCTCGGGGCCAATCGTATTCGCGTCCGCTGTGCCGACGGCGTCGAGCGGACCGCTCGCATTCCCGGACGGATGCAGAAGCGAATCTGGATTCGAGAGGACGACGTGGTGCTCGTCGAGCCGTGGGACTGGCAGGACGAGAAGGCCGACGTGAGCTGGCGCTACGAGAAGTCCGAAGCCGACCAGCTCCGCCGCGAAGGTCACATCCAGTAACGCGCACGTCCGAGACGGCGCGCCGTTTGTTGTTTGTTCCCCGAAGACGCCGAACCCGGAGCCTGTGCCCTTTTCATCTCGCCTCTCGTAGCCCTAGTCCAATGACTGACGAGTTCGGCATGGTCGAACCCCAGGAGGGCGAGGCGTTCGGCGACGAGTGGGAGGAGATAGACGTCTCCGACGACGAGGCGGACCGCATCGCGCGCCGCAAGGACCGCGACTTCGACGAGTTCCGGATGCGGTTGAAGGACGCCGACCAGTTCAAAGTCGAGCAGTCGGTGTTCGACGACGCGACGTTCGCCGCCATCTACAAACTCGTCCAAGACGGGTACATCGACGCGTTCGGCGGGCCGATTTCGACGGGCAAGGAGGCCAACGTCTTCGAGGCGCTCGGCGGCGACGACGCGGACGTGGCGGTCAAGATATACCGCATCAACGCCTCCGACTTCCGGCACATGCGCGACTATCTCGAAGGCGACCCGCGCTTCGAGAACATCGGCCACGACAAGGGACAGGTCGTCCGCGCGTGGGTCAGAAAGGAGTTCGCCAACCTCGAACGCGCCCAGCGCGCCGGCGTCCGCGTGCCGAAGCCCATCGCGGTCCAGCGGAACGTCCTCGTGATGGAGCTCGTCGGCGTCGTCGACGACCGGGCGCGGCGGCTCTCGGAGGTGCGCGTCGAGAACCCCCAGACAGCCTACGAAGTGGTCCGCGAGTACATGCGCCGACTCCACCGCGCCGGCCTCGTCCACGGCGACCTCTCGGAGTACAACCTCATCATCCACGACGGCGAACTCGTCGTCATCGACCTCGGACAGGCCGTCACGGTCCACCACCCGAACGCCGAGGAGTTCCTCCGGCGGGACTGCCGCAACGTGGCCAACTTCTTCCGGCGGCAGGGGGCCGACGCCGACGGCGACTCGCTGTACGAGTTCGTCACGGGCGACGAGGGCGAGGACGGAGACGGAGACGAGTAGCAACCCAGACCCGCCGCGAGACGGGTGTGCGACCGAGACACGCGGCGACCCGCCGAGCGAACGCTTAAACCACTCCGACGGGTATCGGGTGATATGCAGCACGTCAAGGTGCCGCAGGACCGTATCGGTGTTCTCATCGGCGAAGGTGGCTCGACGCTCCGAGAGATAGAGAGTCGCGCGGAAGTCCGACTCGACGTGGACTCGGAGAACGGCAGCGTCGCCATCGACAGCGTCGGCGACCCCGTACTCGGCATGGTCGCTCCCGACGTGGTTCGAGCGGTCGGCCGCGGCTTCGCCCCGGAGGACGCGATGGCGCTCCTCGACGACGACATGATGATGTTCGAACTCATCGATATCGACCGGCACACCCGAAACAAAAACGACATGCGGCGGCAGAAGGGCCGCCTCATCGGCGAGAACGGCCGCACCCGTGAACTCATGGAAGAGCTGACGGGTGCCGACGTGGTCATCTACGGCTCGACGCTCGGCATCATCGGCCAGCCCGAAGAGGTCGAGGTCGTCCGCCGGGCCGTCGAGATGATTCTCGACGGTGCCCCCCACGGCGCGGTGTACTCCTTCCTCGAACGGAAGCACAACGAACTGACCCAGGGCTTCAACGTCCGACAGAACAACTGAGACGCCACCGCCGACGAGTCCACCCCGACGCGACACGGCACTCGCCCGCATCGTCTTTTCACCGCACCCGCTTCGGGACTGGCGAGACCGCCCGGCGAAAGCCACAGATAAACCGCCGAAATCGACCGCCGTCTCCGGGTCTCGACCACCCTACCGTGTTGCGTTTTGGCATACCAATAAACGAAGCTTTTTTATAGAATCACAAACAATCAGGCGATGACTATGAGCCAGCGAATGCAGCAGGGTCAGCCCATGATCATTCTGGGCGAAGACTCCCAGCGCACATCCGGACAGGATGCGCAGTCGATGAACATCACGGCCGGGAAGGCCGTCGCAGAGGCCGTACGCACGACGCTCGGCCCCAAAGGGATGGACAAGATGCTCGTCGACTCCGGCGGGCAGGTCGTCGTCACGAACGACGGCGTCACCATCCTCAAGGAGATGGACATCGACCACCCCGCGGCCAACATGATCGTCGAAGTCTCCGAGACCCAGGAGGACGAGGTCGGAGACGGCACGACGACGGCCGTCATCAACGCCGGTGAACTCCTCGACCAGGCCGAGGACCTCCTCGACTCCGACGTTCACGCGACGACCATCGCGCAGGGCTACCGTCAGGCCGCCGAGAAGGCCAAGGAAGTCCTCGAAGACAACGCCATCGAAGTCACCGAGGACGACCGCGAGACCCTCCAGAAAATCGCCGCGACGGCGATGACCGGTAAGGGTGCGGAGTCCGCGAAGGACCTGCTCGCCGAACTCGTCGTCGACGCCGTGCTGGCCGTCAAGGACGAAGGCGGTATCGACACCGACAACGTCTCCATCGAGAAGGTCGTCGGCGGCACCATCGACAACTCCGAACTCGTCGAGGGCGTCATCGTCGACAAAGAGCGCGTCGACGAGAACATGCCCTACGCCGTCGAGGACGCGAACATCGCCATCCTCGACGACGCGCTGGAAGTCCGCGAGACCGAAATCGACGCGGAAGTCAACGTCACGGACCCCGACCAGCTTCAGCAGTTCCTCGACCAAGAAGAAAAGCAGCTGAAAGAGATGGTCGACCAGCTCGTCGAGGTCGGCGCCGACGCCGTCTTCGTCGGCGACGGCATCGACGACATGGCGCAGCACTACCTCGCCAAGGAGGGCATCCTCGCGGTCCGCCGCGCCAAGTCCTCCGACCTCAAGCGCCTCGCCCGCGCGACGGGCGGCCGCGTCGTCAGCAGCCTCGACGACATCGAGGCCGACGACCTCGGCTTCGCCGGCTCCGTCGGTCAGAAGGACGTCGGCGGCGACGAGCGCATCTTCGTCGAGGACGTCGAGGACGCCAAGTCCGTCACGCTCATCCTCCGCGGTGGCACGGAACACGTCGTCGACGAGCTCGAACGCGCCATCGAGGACTCCCTCGGCGTCGTCCGCACGACGCTCGAAGACGGCAAGGTCCTCCCCGGCGGCGGCGCTCCCGAGACGGAGCTCTCCCTGCAGCTCCGCGAGTTCGCTGACTCCGTCGGCGGCCGCGAGCAGCTCGCCGTCGAGGCGTTCGCCGAGGCGCTGGACATCATCCCGCGCACCCTCGCCGAGAACGCCGGTCTCGACCCCATCGACTCCCTCGTCGACCTGCGCTCGCGCCACGACGGCGGCGAGTTCGCAGCCGGCCTCGACGCCTACACGGGCGAGGTCATCGACATGGAAGAAGAGGGCGTCGTGGAGCCCCTCCGCGTCAAGACCCAGGCTATCGAGTCCGCGACCGAAGCCGCAGTCATGATTCTCCGCATCGACGACGTCATCGCGGCTGGCGACCTCTCCGGTGGCCAGACCGGCAGCGACGACGACGACGGCGGCGCACCCGGCGGCATGGGCGGCGGCATGGGTGGCATGGGCGGCATGGGCGGCATGGGCGGCGCAATGTGAGCGCCCCAGTAGGCCACCATACACCCACACCCTGACCTTCGCATCGACTCGACTCGCTCGGCCAAATTCACGACGTTTTTTGCGGCTTTACACCCGTTAGCAGCTGCTTTGCCCGCGGACGCGCCGGTTTGGACGCCGTTAATCGAGCGCCCGTGCCGCGCCGTCGGCTACCGCCCCGAGGCGGCGGGCGTATCGACAACTGATTCGTGACAGAAGTTGACAAATCTTTATGAATCATCCGATGTGATTCGTGAAACGCCGGTGTCCGCTCTATACTTATCTCCCGTGTCAGCGAATCTCATATCGTATGTCCCCACCCGAGAGCCCCGCGACCGACGCCGACTCGGACGCGACCACGCCCGCGAATCGGCCGCCGTTTCTGGCCGTCGTCGCGCCCCGAATCTCCGAGGCGGCGGCACTCGCGGGACCGTTCCTCCACGGAGCCGGCCCGCTCGTCCGCGCGCCGCACAGTTCCGCCCCGTCGAACCTCCGCGCGACCCTCGCCGCGATGCGGCGACCGGACGCCCCGCTCGTCGTGGCGACCGATAGCGCGGCCGCCGTCCGCGACGCCGACCGCGTCCACGTCGCCGACGGCGGCGTCGTGGTCGAGTCCGGTGCGCCGAGCGACCTCCTCGCGGTCCCCGGCGTCTACGCCCGACGCTACGGTGCCGAACTCGGCGCGAACTTCGCCGGTCCGGGAAAAGACGTCGACGACGAGTGACGGGCCGGCCGACGCTCGGCGCTCCGGTTCGCCCCAACGTTCACCACCGTTCCCGTGATAGCGGTACGTATGGGAGACAGGGCGTGTTACCGCGAGTTCTGTCCGGACTGCGACGCGCCGGTGACTATCGTCGACGACGAGTGCCCCGACTGCGGTCGAGAACTGGCGCTCATGTGAGAACCGGCGTCACTCGGGGACTCGCACGTCGACATGGCGGACCGCGTGCGGGGAGAGATACCGGCCGCCCGGCACCTCGACCCAGCCGTTGACGAGCACGCGGACCGGCCCCTCGTGGAGCGCGGACTCCATGTCGGCGTCGCCGTGGACGACCGCGTCGTCTATCGTCTGTTCGAACCGTCCCCCGAACGGGGAGTCGGACGCGAAGACCATACACGGGGCAACTGGACGACACGTAACGAGAATAGTGGGGAGTCGCGGCGTTCACGACGACCCGGAATCGCCCGCCTCGGCGCGCCGGGCGAGGAAATCGACCAGCGCCGAGACCACGAGCAGGGCCGCGACGAGTTGGAGGCCGTGAGCGACGTTCAGTCCGAGCGACGCCGCGAGTCCGAACTGTTCGATGACGTAGAGCGTCGCGGCGACGACGCCCAGACACCCGAACAGGAGTCTCGCGAATCGGCCGTCGAGGCTCGTCACGAGATTGTAGGCGACGACGCCGAAGACGACCGCCGCGGCGACGATGCCGAGAACGTCCATGCGGGGCGTCTCGCGCCGCTCGACCGAAAAATGTTGTCATCCTAACTTGTAGGTCACACGTATCCGAGGTCAGGCCCCATAGTCGTCGAGAACAGAACCCGCTCAGGACAGGAGTAGGTGGGGCCGCCGATGCCGTCGCTCGGCGGTCTACCGCAACGAAAAGAGCGCGACGGGATTCGAACCCCAGTCGCAACAAGTTGCTCCCTGATTCGAATCCCGCGCGTAGCGTTCCCACACGTCTCGCTACCACTCGGGGGTTTCAGCAACGAAAAGAGCGCGACGGGATTCGAACCCGCGACCATCGGATTAGAAGTCCGACGCTCTGTCCGACTGAGCTACGCGCCCTCGATGCCCACAAACCGTCCCTGCAAGAAAAACGAATCGGGTTCTACCCGTCGAACCGATACAGCGACGTGACCGCGGGGAGCCGGTTGAGCATCCAGATGCCGACCGGGAGGCCGACGATGGTGAGCGTGAACAGCACCGCCACGTTCGCCCAGACCCAGCTCAGCCACCAGCCGACGAACACGAAGTAGACGGCGCGGACGACGACCGACCGCTGGCCGCGACCCGAGTCGGGGTCGAGCCGGGTTTTCGGCTCCTTCAACGAGAGCACCGTCGGCACGAGGTTGATGAGCGCGACGCCGAGCGGGATGCCGATGACGGTCGCGTTCAGGAACCACGCGACGTTGACGACGGCGGGCGTCGCCCACCAGCCGACGAAGACGAACCAGAGGGCGCGGACGACGAACGAGCGCTGAGACATAGGCGTAGTACGCGGGCCGAGGCGAAAAGCAGCGGGGTGGTCGAGGTGAGGTGGAGCGGGGTGAAGGGAACCGGCGAAACCCGCCACCCGGAGCGACGTGAAGGGAGGCTTTAACAGCGCCAACGCGGTAACACCGGCTATGAGAGTCATCGGGACGGTCGGCCTGCCGGGAAGCGGCAAGGGCGAACTCGCCGAGGTGGCCCGCAACGCGGGCGTACCCGTCGTGACGATGGGCGACGTCATCCGCGAGGAGTGTCGCAAGCGCGGCCTCGACCCCGCGACGGACCACGGAAAGATAGCGACCGCGCTCCGCGAGGAGGAGGGCGACGACGCCATCGCGGCGCGCTCGCTGCCGATGGTCGAACAGCACCTCGAATCGAACGACGTGGTGCTCGTCGACGGGCTTCGGTCGGGCGTCGAACTCGACCGTTTCCGCGAGGCGTTCGGCGACGACTTCGTCCTCGTGAGCGTCGAAGCGCCGTTCGAGACGCGCGCCGAGCGCCTGCTCGACCGCGACCGCGACGACAGCGACACCGACGTGGAGGCGCTCAAAAAGCGCGAACGCCGCGAACTCGACTTCGGGATGGGCGACGCGATGGACCGCGCCGACGTGGTCATCCAGAACACCGGCACGCTGGCAGAGTACCGCGAAACCATCACGAAGCTGTTCGAAGAGGGGCCGGAAGCGCTCGCGGAGGCCGACGCGTGAGCATGATTTACAGCGTCGACGTCCGCATCGAGGTGCCCGTCCGCGACACCGAGGTCACGAACCGCGTCGGCGACGCCGTCGAGAACATCTTCCCCGGCGTCGAACTCGACCACGAACCCGGACAGCTCGTCGGCGAGACCCACGAGCTGGAGCGCTTCTCCGAACGCCTCCACGAGCAGGCCATCCTCGACACCGCCCGCCGCGAGTTCGCAAAGCGCCGCGACGACGACGGCTTCTCGTTCGCGCTGAAAAAGCAGGCCGCGTTCAAGGGCGTCGTCAACTTCTCCGTCGGTAACCCCGACGAACTCGGTGACATCGAAGTGCACGTGACCGTCCGCGACCCCTCCGTCGACGAGGTCATCGACTACATCGCGCCGCCGACCGAAGAGGGGCGGCCGGTCGACCCGAACGACCGCTAACTCGGCCGCTGCGGCGGGGACGTTTCTTGCGACTCAGGCGACCAACAGCGCCACCGCGACGGCGATGAAGACGATTTTCAGCCCCGTGTTGACGGCGATGACCTTGGACCCGAACTCGGGGCCCCAGATGCCGTACTGGAAGGGAATCGACCGCTTGAACGTCGAGACGGCGAAGGAGATGATGCCGCCGATGAGCATCGTCGCCACGGCCTGTCTCGGCGTAAACGTCTCGCCGATGGCGGGCGCGATGGTCGCCGCGCCGGTCGTCGTGTCGAACGCGAAGGCGACGACGACGGGGACGGCCGCGCCCGGCAGGCCGACGAGGTTCGTCAGCGGGCTGGCGAGCGCCGCGAACGATTCGAGGTCGGTCGTCCGAAGCAGGAGCGTGACGGCCACGTAAACGACCGCCAGCCGCGGGACGATGCGCCGAAGTTTCTTCCAGGTGCTCCGGGCGGCGTCGTCGACCGTCTCGCGGAGCGAGTCGTCGCTCTCGGCCGCGTCGCCGGAGTCGCCCGCGTCGGCGGCCGAATCGACCGCATCCACCGCGCCGCCCGAGCCGTCGGTCTCGGTGACCGCGACCGGGGTCGTGTTCCGGTCCGCGAGGAGCACCGCGCCGGCGACGACGCCGGTCGCGGTGATGGCGAGCGCGATGGCCGCCCGCGCGCCGACGTACATGAAGCCGACCTCGCGGCCGAGGATGGGGATGAGCACCGGCCAGTAGAACGTGAAGATGTGCTGGACGAAGCCGAAGAACGTGTTGATGGTGACGGCGACGAGCGTCGCCCGGTCGTCGAGGACGCCCGACTCGCGGAACTCCGCGAGCATCCCGTAGCCCGCCGTCGTCGAGGCGGCGGTGGTGACGATGGCCGTCCCCACCTCGTCGGGGAGGTTCGCGGGGCTCGTCAGATACCGCGAGAGGCCGGCGATGCGCTCGACGAGGCCGAAGGCGACGACGAGGTTCGCGGCGAAGACGCCCACGGCGATGTAGGCGGCGATGCGCGCGACTCGCGGGAGCACCTCGAACAGCACCGGGAGGACGGCCGACGGCTGCACGACCGACGGTCGGGGCCGAGCGAACTAATCGGCGTCGGTCGGCGGGAGGCGTTCGAACGTCGGGGACAGCGGGGTCAGACGAGCACCTGCGCCACCCCGAACAGGACGACGACCCCCAGCACGTCGCAGAGGTTGGTGACGACGGGGATGACCACGTCGTCGGGGTCGAGACCGAACCGATAGGCGACGTAGGTCGAAGAGAACGTCACGACGACCGCGAGGACGGCGAGCGAAATCCCGCTCGATAAGGCGACGAGGACGACCTTCTGGAGGGCCAGCGACGTGTCGCCGGAGACGAGGAGCGTGGCGACCCACGCGCCCGCGCCGATGACTGGGAACACCGTCACCGCGAGGGCGAGCGTGGCGACGGCGTTGCCCGCGAGTTCGTCGTCGCGGGGCGAAAACGAGAGCGTCCCGAGGTGGAACGACGTGGACAGTCGCGCCGCGAGGACGCTCCCGAGGTTCCCCGCGGTCCCGATGGTGACGGGGACGAGCACGAGCAGCGAGGGGTAGCGGAACAACTGCGCCTCGAAGCTCCCGAGAACGAGGCCGCTCCCGAGTTCGACGAGCGTGAGCACGAGCAGCACCGGGAGCATCGCCCGCGTGATGGCGCGGACGGTCCACTCCGTCGGCACTCAGAACACCCCCGCGACGGCGAGGACGGTCCGGACCGCGATGAGTAAAAAGAGGACGCCGAACACGTCGCCGGTAGTCGTCACGACCGGGCCGACGATGGTGTCGGGGTTGCGCCCGCGGCGGTAGCCCGCGAAGACGACGCTGACGACGACGACGGTCAGGACGATGCCGGAGAGCAGGCCGGCGACGATGGCGACGCCGACGAGAATCGGAAGCGGCGCGACCCGGCTGCCGAGGAACGTGAGGAGGAAGAACGCGACGACGGCGGCGAACGTGCTCGTGAGCACGCCGTTTGCGAGCGCGGCCGTCGCGGCCGCCCGAAGGCGCTCGTCGCCGCCGGTGACGCGGGGTTCGATGAGTCCCTGGTGGAGCGCGGTGGCGATGCGAGCGCCGAGCGAGCCGTAGACGTTGCCGCGGGTCGCCAACAGCGCGGGAACGAGGACGAGCAGCCCCGGGACGGCCCGGAGTTCGGCCCGCATCCCCCCGAGGACGACGCCGGCGACGAGGCCGCCGACGAGGCTGGCCGCGAGCGCGGGCAAGGCTTCCTTGTAGGCCTCGACCGCCACGTCTCGCACGGTCATTGTGGGGTGCGACGGACCCGAGCGTTAAAAGTCGGCGGTATCGCGGCGCAGCGAGGCGAGGAACTCGCGCGGGCAGGCACAGAAACCGCGGCGAAGAAATCGCGCGCGTTCAGAACGGCCCCATGCCGCCGAGACCGCCCATGCCGCCACCGCCGCCGCCACCCTGGTTCTGGAGCTTCTTCATCATCCGCTGCATGTCGCCGTCGCCCATGTTCTGGAACTGCTTGATGGTCTGTTCCATCATGCGGTGCTGTTCGAGCAGTTCCTGAATCGTCTCCTCGTCCTGTCCCGACCCCTGCGCGATGCGCCTGACGCGGGACGCGCCGACCTTCCGGGGGTTCTCCAGTTCCTCCTCGGTCATCGAGTCCATGATGACCTCGAACGAGCGCATCCGGTCTTTGGTCACGTCCATCGCGTCGTCCGGAAGCTGGTCTTTGATGCCGCCGCCGAAGCCCGGAATCATGTCGAGCACCTGGTCGAGCGGCCCCATCTTGTCCATCGCCTCCATCTGTTTTTGCATGTCCTTGAGGGTGAAGTTCCCCTTCATCATCTCCTCGGGGTCCCAGTCCTCGTCTTCGGCCTGGGTCTCGGACATGGCGCGTTCGACGCGCTCGGAGAGCTGTTTCAGGTCGCCCATGCCGAGCAGCCGAGAGATGAAGCCGTTCGGCTCGAAGCGCTCGATGTCCTGGACCGTCTCGCCCATGCCGAGGAAGGCGATAGACGAGTCGGTCTCGTTGACGGCGGTCAGCGCGCCGCCGCCCTTCGCCGTCCCGTCGAGTTTGGTGATGACGACGCCGCCGATGCCGATGGACTCGTCGAACTGCTGAGCCTGTTCCTTCGCCCCTTGCCCGATTGCCGCGTCGAGGACGAGCAGGTTCAGGTCGGGCTGAACGACGCCCTCTATCTCCTCGATTTCGTCGATGAGGTCGTCTTCGAGCGCGTGGCGACCGGCCGTGTCGACGATGTGCACGTCGGCGTCCTCGGTCGCTTCGAGGCCCTCGCGGGCGATTTGGACCGGGTCGTCGCAGTCGGGGTCGCCGTAGAAGTCGACCTCGGCGCGCTCGCACATCTGCTTGGCCTGGTCGTACGCGCCGGGGCGGAAGGTGTCGGTCTGGATGACCGCGGGGCGAAGCCCCTTCTTCGAGAACCACCACGCCATCTTGGCGGAGGTGGTCGTCTTCCCCGACCCCTGGAGGCCGGCGAGCATGATGGTCTGCGATTCGAGCGGAATCTCCGTCGACTCGCCGATGAGGTCGACGAGTTCCTCGTAGACGATTTTCAGGACGTGGTCGCGCGCGCTCGTGCCGCCCGGCGGCTCCTCTTCCAGCGCGCGGGTCTTGATAGAGTCCGAGAGGTCCATGACGAGGCTGACGTCGACGTCGGCGGAGAGCAGGGAGCGCTGAATCTCCTTGACGATCTCCTGAACGTCGTCCTCGTCGAGGCGGGACTTCCCGCGCAGCTTATCGAGACTGCCGCGGAGGGAACTCCCGAGATTGTCGAGTACCATTGTGCCTTCCTACGCCGGCGCGCCGGTAAAGGCTTTATCCGTCGCGTTCGGGGCCAACACCTATCGGCTCGGCCCCCGACAGCGCACTCGATGACGACGATTCTCGTCCTCGACCGCCCCACGCACGGCATCCCGGCGTCGGAGTACGCCGCGGCCCTCCGCGAGCGACTCCCCGACGCGACCGTGCGCCACCCGAAGACGACCGCCGAAACGCTCGACGCCGCGACGGACGCGACCGTCATCACGGGCACGTCGCTCCCCGACGAGGTGCTCGACGCCGCCGACGACCTCCGACTGTTCGCCGGCGCGGCCGCCGGCTACGACAACCTCCCGCTGGAAACGCTCCGCGAGCGCGGCGTCCGCGTCACCAACGCCTCCGGCGTCCACGGCCCCAACATCGCCGAACACGTCCTCGGGTGGCTGCTCATGATTACCCGCCGACTCGACGAAGGTCTCCGCCGCCAGCGACGACGCGAGTGGCGGAGTTTCCAGTCGTACGGCGAGTTACGGGGGTCGACGGCTACCGTGGTCGGCCTCGGCGCTATCGGACAGGCGGTCGTCGAGCGACTCGACGCGTTCGGCGTCGAGACCGTCGGGGTTCGCTACACGCCCGAGAAGGGCGGCCCGACCGACGAAGTTCTCGGATTCGACGACCTCGAATCGGCGCTCGTCCGCACCGACTTCCTCGTGGTCGCGTGCCCGCTGACCGACGAGACGCGCGGACTCATCGACGGCCGGGCGCTGAGCGCGCTCCCCGAACACGCCGTCCTCGTCAACGTCGCGCGCGGCGGTATCGTCGACACCGACGCCCTCGTCTCGCACCTCCGAAGCAACCGCCTCCGCGCCGCCGCGCTCGACGTGACCGACCCCGAGCCGCTGCCCGAAGACCACCCGCTTTGGGGCTTCGAGAACGTCTACATCACCCCGCACGTCGCCGGCCACACGCCGCACTACTGGACGCGCGTCGCCGACATCCTCGCGGAGAACGCCGAACGACTGGCGTCGGCGTCGGACGGCGGCGACCCCACGCTCCGCAATCAGGTCGTTCCGAAGCCGGACTCGGACGCTGGCTCGAACCCCTGAGCTACTTCCCGCGGCGAATCGTAGCCCCGAGCGATGACGACGCTCGCGTTCGGACTCGACGCCGCGACCTACCTCGCGTTCTGCGGGGCGGCGGTCGCGCTCATCCTCGCGCCCGGCCCCGACACGATGTACGTCCTCGCCCGCGGCCTCGACGGTCGCGGGCCGGGCGTCCGGTCGGCGTTCGGCATCGCCACGGGCGTCCTCTTTCACACGCTTCTCGCGGCGCTCGGCGCGGCGGCGCTCTTTCGAACCGTCCCCGAGGCCGCCGCGGCGGTCAAGTACGTCGGCGCGGCGTACCTCGTGTACCTCGGCGTCACCGCCCTCCGAAACGACGAGTTCGACCCCTCGGTCGAGACCGAAAGCGGGGCGAGCTTTCGCCGGGGCGTCCTCGTCAACGCGCTCAACCCGAAGGTCGCGCTGTTCTTCCTCGCGTTCCTCCCCGGGTTCGCCGGGCAGGGCGCGGGAGCCGGCGTCAGGATGGCGGGTCTGGGCGCGACCTACGCCGCCCTCACGGCGCTGTACCTCTCGGGCGTCGCCCTCGGCGCGGACCGACTCGGCTCGCGGCTCGCGGAGACCCGGGTCGCCAGCGCGCTGAACTACGTCGGCGCGGGGACGATGCTACTGCTCGGAGTCGTGCTCGCACTGGAGTGAGCGTGAGGCGACCGAAAGAAACGGACGACGGACCGAGTCCGATTACTCGTCTTCACCGAGCAGGCGCTCGACCATCTGCTCGGGGTCGAACTTCTCGATGTGGTCGTAGCCCTGCCCCACGCCGAGGAACAAGATGGGCTTGCCCGTCACGTACGCGATGGAGATGGCCGCGCCGCCGTTGGAGTCGGCGTCGGCCTTCGTCAGAATCGCGCCGTCGATGGCGGCCGCGTCGTTGAACTGCCGGGCGCGTTCGACCGCGTCCTGGCCGGCGACGGCCTCGTCCACGAAGAGGGTGAGGTCCGGGCCGACGACGCGGTCTATCTTCTCCAACTGCGCCATCAGGTCGTTCGAGGTGTGGAGCCGACCGGCCGTGTCGCCGAGGACGATGTCGATGTCGTGGGCCTCGGCGTACTCGACGCCGTCGTAGATGACCGCCGCCGGGTCGCCGCCCTGCTCGTGAGCGATGAGCTTCTTGTCGAGCGCCTCAGCGTGCTCGCGAATCTGCTCGTTCGCGCCGGCGCGGTAGGTGTCGCCGTTGGCGAGCACCGTCGAGTAGCCCTGCTTCTCGAAGTACTTCGCGAGTTTGGCGATGGTCGTCGTCTTCCCGACGCCGTTGATGCCGGTGAAGATGAGCGTGACCGGTTTGTCGGCCTCGGCGATGCGCTGGTCGAAGTCGAACTGCCCGACGCTGATGACCTCGTACAGCGCGTCGTGGAGCGCCTCGGAGACGAGCTGGCCGGTGCTCTCGACCTGCTTTCGCGTCTCTCCGATGAGCTTCTCGCGGATGGTCTCGAGAATCTCCTCTGCGACCTGCATCTCGACGTCGCTCTGGAGGAGCGCCATCTCGAGCTCCCAGAGGGGATCTTCGAGGTCTTCCTCCTCGATGACGACCTTCCCCGTGGCGAACGCGGCGGCGCGGCGGAGCCGCCCCGGACCGGACGAATCGTCTTCGTCTTCCTCGGTCAGCGCCGCCTTCGCGGCGTCGGAGGCGAGCGACTCGCGCGGTTCGACCTCGTCGGCCGTCGGCTCGCCGCTCGGCTCGTCGCCCGTGTCCGCGCCGGCGTCGACCTCGGAATCCGGCTCCGGGGTCGCCGCGGATTCGGATTCGGCATCGGCATCGGCTTCGACCGCCGCAGACGCCGACTCGGCGTCCGCGGGAGCGTCGGCCGCGTCGACCGCGTCGGCTTCGGACCCGGCGTCCGCGTCGCCGACGGCGTCGGCGTCCGGGTCGGCAGCAGCGGGTTCGGACGCCTCGGGTTCGACCGCCGCGTTGTCCGCGTCTGCTGGTGCTGATTCCGCTTCCGCGTCGGCGTCGGATTCGGCCTCGTCGGCGGCCGCCTCGGCCTTCTCTTCGGCGGTCTCTTCAACGTCGTTACGGAAGCGGTTGAGTTTCTTCTTCAGTCCGTCGAACATCTGAATAGTAGGAGGTGGGGGTAGGGGTTACCTTACTCGTCGTCGCCGTCGTCGCCCTCGCCCTGCATCTGCTGCATCTGCTGCATCTGCTGTTGCTGCATCTGCTGTTGGGCCTGCATCGCCTGCTCTTCGATCTCGTCGCTCTCCTCTTCGAGCTCCTCGATCTGGCCGCGAACGCTCGCGATTTCCTCGTCGAGCGCGTCCTGCTTGCGTCGCAGGGTCTCGATGGCCGTGCTCTGTTCCTGCTCGGCGGCGTAGTTCGCGCCGAGGGAGACGACGACCTCGTCGATGTCCTGGACTTCGGCGCGGAGATACGCGTCGCCGCCGAGGGGCACCTGCACCGTCGAGCCCGTTTCGAGCGTCTCGATGGCCTCGACCGCCTCGTCGATCTCGTCTTTCTCGTCGTTCAGGTCGGAGACTTCGGCTTCGAGCGATTCGATTTCCTCGTCGAGCGCCTGAAGCTCCTGGGAGAGCTGCTGGAGTTGCTGCTGACCGCCGCCCATCATGCCGCGGTCACCTCGTTGAGCTCGACCTTCGTGCGCTTGATTCCGTGCTCGCTCCCGATGAGCGAAAAGGCGCGTTCCTGTGCGACGTTCTCGTTCGGCGCTTCGACAGTCTTCGTGAACTCGTGGACGACGCCACGGCTCGTGAAGCTGCCCGTGATAATGAACTGGCTCATGCACGTCGGTCGGGTGGCGAGCGGGAAAGGTCTTCCTACTCGGAGCGAAACTGAAGCGAGAAACGGGGGGACGCGAGGCCCTCAGTCGATGTAATCGAGGGCGTCTTCGATGCGACCCAGCTCCGGGCCGGTCGTGTCCTCGCCGACGACGTAGCTCTCGTCGTTGGCGACGAGGCCGGAGCCGACGAGCGGTCCGCCATAGTTGATGGTGCCGATGTCGGCGCGAACGTCGAGCAGCGCTTCGAGCGCTTCGAGTTCGGGTTCGCGCGACTTCGGGTGACAGAGGACGCCGCGGTTGTTGGCGACGGCCGCCGTCCCGACGGTTCGAACGTCGGCGAGGTCGCCGCGTTCGACGGGGACCTCCAGCGCCTCCTCGACGGCCGCGACGGCCTCGTCGGAGAGCTCCGCGTGGACGTACGCGCCGTAGTCGTTCGCAAGCACGACGTTGCCGGCGGCGTTGATGCGACCGGGAAGCTCGTAGACCGGGAGGTCCACGGCGTCGGTGAGGGCCTCCTTCTCGCGGGACGTGGCGCGGCTCGACACGAGAAGACCGTTCTCGTTACCCGTCGCTAACGCACCGACCGTTCCCGACCCGCCGACGGTCGTCTTGACCAGCGGCACGTCGAGTTCCTCGGCCATCTGCTCGGCGAGCGAGTCGTCGGCGTCCGGGCGGACCAACAGCGCGTCGTCGGTCGCGCGAGCGAAGACGCCGATGTAGGACGAACCGGCGAAGGAGGCGCGAAGCACCGTTTACTCGGCCGGTTCCGCTTCGACGACCGACTCGCCGTCCTCGTCGAAACGCGCGGCGCGGACGCGGAACTTGCTCGGCGGGCTCTGCCGACCGTGCGCCCAGATGTCCTCGTTGATCTGCGTGTCGAGACGCACGTTCTCGGTGTCGACCTTGAAGTGCTTCGCGAGGTGCTCGCGGATGAGCGTCATCGAGCGGCCCGCGCGTTCGTGTGCCGGAACCGCCTGCACGTCTCGGAGCGGGACGGTGACGACGCGCTCCTCGAAGTCGTTTGCGCTCATTGCTTACTCGTCCGTGTTGCTCCGCCGCCAGTTGCGACGCTTGGGGTTTCGCGTGACTTCCATGTCCGTCTTGAGCATGACCCACGCGGGGACGCGACTGTTCTGGCGTTCGAGCTTCGCCAGACGCTTCTTCTTGGACTTCGACTTCTTACCCATAGTGGGCTGTACTTTCCATCCTCCGCATAAAATCTTGTTCCTTCGAGTTTCGGGCGTGTGAGGGGCGTCCGCACGCCCGAATCGGCTGAAACGCGGCTCTCCGCGGGGGTCGGCGTCGCGGGCGGCCGACCGACCGACGACTGACGCGCCTCACAGCGAGACCCGCGCCACCGTCTCGTACTCGGGGCCGTCGGGGCCGAGGTCGCTCTTCTTCAGGCGTACCTCGCGCACGCGAAACGACCCGACCGTCGGTGACTCACCCCCGACGACGCGCCGCACGAGGTCCTTCCCGCGGGCGTCGTCCATGCGGGCGAGCGTGACGTGCGGCGTGAACTCGTGGTCTTCGGGGTCGAAGCCGAGTGCCGTCGTCTCGCGCTCGATGGCCTCGTGGAGCCGCGTCAACTCGGCCCCGCCGTCGTCGACGCCGAGCCAGACGACCCGGATGTAGTCGAGCGAGGGAAAGACGCCCAGCCCGTCGACCGAGGCGTCGAAGGGGCCGACCCCGGCGGCGTCGACGGCCGATTCGACCGCATCCTCCACCGCTCCGACGCGGTCCGGCGCCACCTCGCCGAGGAACTTCAGGGTGACGTGCGCACTCTCGGGGTCGGTGAACCGAAGCCCGTCCGCGTCCGAGAGCCGGTCTTGTACCGCGGCGACGCCCGCCGCGAGCGAGTCGGGGAGGTCGACGGCGAGAAAGCAACGCATGGCAGGTGGTTGACCCGAACCGGACGTTAACGTTCCGCCGGGTCGCGGTCGGCGTCGGCGCGGTCGTCCTCCTCGGGCGTCCACGTCCGGGCGATGCTGAACGCCTCGCCGCCCACGAACGTCACCTCGTACACGTCGGGCGTCGTCAGCCCCGTCCAGAACTCGCGGCCGTAGCGCGGGTCGTAGGCGTTGAACACGAGCGCCATGAGCGTGGCGTGGGTGCCGACGACGACGTGGCGGTCGGGGTACGCCTCGACGAGGCGGTCCACGGCGGCGACGCCGCGGGCCTGCGCCTCGGCGTGGGACTCGCCGCCGGGGTGCGACGCGTTCGGGTTCGCCCAGAGATGTTCGACGGCCTCGTCGAAGTCTTCGATGGGTGAGTCAGCGAGTTCGCGTTCGCGGAGGTCCTCGTCGACGATGAGCGGGGCGTCCGCCGCGTCGGCGACGCCCTCGACGGTCGCGCGGGCGCGCTCGGCGGGGCTGGTGGCGACCACGTCCGCGAGGTCCGCGAGGCGGGCGGTGACGCGCGCGGCGTCGCGGCGGCCGTGACGCGAGAGGCCGGGGGTGCGCTCGGCGTCGGAGACGGACGGGACGTGGGCGTGCCGGACGAACGACACGACCGTCGTCGGGGGCGCGGACATTCGGAGACGCTCGCCCGCGGGAGGCTAAAAAGCGGTCGGTGTCGTCCCGCTGACGCAGCGTTTAACCGCCGTGACGCCCAAGCGCGGCTATATGACCGACGACGGCAATCGACCCCACCGCTTCTCCGAGGGACAGGGGTTCGACGAGGACTACTCCGACTTCTCGCTCGACCCGCCCGAACTCTCGGTGGACCCGACGAAGGTCGACCCGGTCGACTCGCGCGTCCTGACCGACATCCTCGACCAGCGGAACATCGACCCCGAGGACGTCGACGTCGAGAAACTGCTCGACGTGGCGCTCTCGTACATGCAGATTAACCGCTTCGAGGAGGCCACCGAGGCGTTCGAGCGCGTCGCTCGGTTCGCCGGCGACGACGAGGACATCGCCCAGGAAGCGTGGGTGAACAAGGGCGCGGCCCACGGCCAACTCGAAGAGTGGGACGAGGCCATCGGCTCCTACCGGGAGGCGCTCAAACTCGACGACGACAGCGAACACGCCGCGACGGCCCACACCAACCTCGCGTACGCGCTCTGGGAGGCCGGCCAGACGGCCGACGCGCTCGACCACGCGGAGCGCGCCGTCGAACTCGACCCGCGGTTCCCGCAGGCGTGGTACAACCGCGGCTTCTTCCTCCACGAGCGCGGCCTCAACGAGGACGCCGTCAACGCCTTCGACAACGCCATCCGCCTCGGGATGCGCACCCCCGGCGTCCACGAGGAGAAGGCGCGCGCGCTCGAAGAACTCGGGCGCGACGAGGAAGCAGAACAGGCCCAGCAGCAGGCCGACGACCTCCGCGAGCAGGCCGAAGCGGAACTCGTCGAGGAGTACTAGATGCTCCTCCGCGAGCGGGAGACCCCCGAGGGGCTCCTCGTCTCGGTCTGCGACCCCGACTGCATCGGCGAGACCTACACCGACGACGGCGTCTCGCTGGACGTGACAGAGGACTTCTACGGCGGCGACGAGGCCGAGACCGCCGACGAAGACGCCGTCGTGGACAGCCTCACCCGCGCGACCGTCGCCAACATCGTCGGCGAGGAGTCCGTCTCGGTCGCCATCGACGCCGGCCTCGTAGACGAGGAAACCGTCCTCGAAGTCGACGGCACGCTCCACGCGCAACTGCTCTGGCTCCGCTGAGCCGCCGTCGAAAATCGGTGTGCTCCGCGCTTCCGCGCCGGTACGTTACGCCGGGCGCTCGACGCCCGTTATCTCGAAGCGAGCGCCGCCGTTTTCGGCCTCGGTGACGTCGATATCCCAGTCGTGCGTGTGAACGGCCTGCGCGACGATTGACAGGCCGAGTCCCGTCCCTTCTTCACCCGTGGTGTAGCCGGCCTCGAACACCTCGTCGCGCTCCTCCGCGGGGATGCCGACGCCGTCGTCCTCGACGTAGAACCCCGTCTCGTCCGCGTCGCCATAGAGCACGCCGACCGTCACGGTCAGGTCGTCGCTCGCGCCGTGCTCGACGGCGTCACCAGACGCAGTCTGGTTGCCCGTGGAACCGTGTTCGACAGCGTCGTCGGGAGTATCCCGACTGCCCGTGGAACCGTGTTCCACGGCGTTCCGAAACAGGTTCTCGAACACGTGTCCCAACAGACTCGGGTCCGCGCGGAACTCGACGGTGTCGGCGACGACGAGGTCGGTCGAGCCGGTTGCGACGTGCTCCCACGCGGTCGTCGCGCGCGTTTCGAGGTCGACGGTCGAGAGCTCCTCGACCGCGTCGTGGCGGGCCAACACCAGCGCGTCGGTGATGATGTCGTCCATCCGGTCGAGCGCGCCGGCGACCTGTTCGAGTCCGTCGGCGGCGACCACGTCGTCGAGGAGCGATTCGACGTAGCCCACGGCGACCGAAAGCGGGTTTCTGAGGTCGTGCGAGAGCATCCGCGCGAGGTTCCGGAGGCGCTCGGCCTTCTCTTCGGCCTCCAGTTCCGCGCGCTTCCGGTCGGTGATGTCGAGGTGTGCGATTTGAACGTACGTCTCGCCGTCGTCGGTGAATCGAGTCGCCCGCATGGTGAACCAGAGGCGCTCTTCGGGCGTCTCGCAGGGGTATTCGAAGGAAAACTCGTCTCTGTCGTCGTCGATGACGGCGCGGATGCCCTCGCTGGCCGTCGTCGCGTCGGCGTCGGCACTGAGGTCGCAGACGCCGAGGTAGTTCATGCCGACGGAGCTACTGTCGCCCTGATAGCCGTGTTCGTTGCCGAACTCCTGCCACGCGCGGTTGGTGTAGACGATGACGCCGTCCTCGTCCAGAATCGCGAGTTGCGTCGGAAGCGCGTCGAGGCTCGAAAACGCGAGCGAGGACGAGGTGACGTGCGACATTGTTACACAAACGAACGTGAGCTACTTGATTCGTTCGGGTGGGGAGCCGACACGTCCCCGCCGCGCCGCGGTCGCTGTCCTCGTCGCCGTTGCGTCGCCGTCGCGTCACCGTCACCGGCCACAGTTGCCGGCTGACGAAACCGAAATCGGTTGCAGCGCCGCGTGCGGACCGAAGACGTGTTGTGCCTACGGGGGTAACTCACACCAATGAGAGTGCAGGAGTCGTACCCCGTCGACGTCGACGCCATCCGCACGGATTTCCCCATCCTCCAGCGGAAGGTCGGCGGCGACATCTCGACGCCGGGTGAACACGACGACGACACCACGCCGCTGGTCTACCTCGACAACGCCGCGACGAGCCACACGCCGGAACAGGTCGTCGACGCCATCGTCGACTACTACCACGGCTACAACTCGAACGTCCACCGCGGCATCCACCATCTGAGCCAGGAGGCCTCGGTCGCCTACGAGGACGCCCACGACCGCGTCGCGGAGTTCATCGGCGCGTCCGGCGGCCGCGAGGAGGTCGTCTTCACGAAGAACACCACCGAGTCGATGAACCTCGTCGCCTACGCGTGGGGCCTCGACGAACTCGGGCCGGGCGACTCGGTCGTCATGACCGAGATGGAACACCACGCCTCGCTGGTCACGTGGCAGCAAATCGCCAAGAAGACCGGCGCTGAGGTGCGCTACATCCGCGTCGACGACGACGGCCGCCTCGACATGGAGCACGCGAAGGAGCTCATCGACGACTCCACGAAGATGGTCTCGGTCGTCCACGTCTCGAACACCCTCGGAACCGTCAACCCGGTCTCCGAACTCGCGGACATGGCCCACGAAGTCGGGTCGTACATCTTCGTCGACGGCGCGCAGTCGGTCCCGACCCGCCCCGTCGACGTGGAGGCCATCGACGCCGACTTCTTCGCCTTCTCGGGCCACAAGATGTGCGGCCCGACCGGCATCGGCGCGCTCTACGGCAAGCGCGACATCCTCGACGAGATGGGGCCGTACCTCTACGGCGGCGAGATGATTCGGAGCGTCACCTACGAGGACTCCACGTGGGAGGACCTCCCGTGGAAGTTCGAGGCCGGCACGCCGCCCATCGCGCAGGGCGTCGGCTTCGCCGCGGCCGTGGACTACCTCGACGACATCGGCATGGAGAACGTCCAGGCCCACGAGGAACTGCTCGCGGAGTACGCCTACGACCGCCTCACCGAGTTCGACGACATCGAAATCTACGGCCCGCCGGGCGACGACCGCGGCGGCCTCGTCGCGTTCAACCTCGACAGCGTCCACGCCCACGACCTCTCCAGTATCCTCAACGAACAGGGCGTCGCCATCCGCGCCGGCGACCACTGTACCCAGCCGCTCCACGACAAACTCGGCGCAGCGGCCTCGACGCGGGCGTCGTTCTACATCTACAACACGCGAGAGGAAGTCGACGCGCTGGTCGACGCTATCGATACGGCCCGCGAACTGTTCGCCTGAGAGCGAACCGTTCCGCGAACCAACAGTTCGCCTGAGTACGGCCGCGTTCCCCTTTTTCCCGCCCGGCCGCCCCCAAATACCTTTGTCCCGCTGACACGTCGTCGGAGCGTATGCTTCAATCGCTGACCGGCTTCCTCGTCGAGACGCTCCGGGAGACCGTCGCGGAGTTCGGGACGGCGGTGCAGGACGCCGCGCCGAAGGTGCTCACGGCGGTCGTCTTCCTCGCGCTCGCCTACGTCGGCATCAGGGCGATACTGTTCGTCGTCCGGGGCGTGCTCGACGGGCTGTACCCCGAAGAACAGGACCTCGTGGTCGAACTCGGCGTCGCCGTCGCGGGCGTGTTCCTGTGGTTCGGCGCGGCGCTCGCGCTGTTGAACATCGTCGGCATGACCGAGGTCGCCGCGAGCCTCGGCACCGCGACCGGCTTCGTCGCGCTGGGCGTCTCCTACGCGCTGTCGAACATGATAGCCGACACGGTGGCGGGCGTCTACCTACTTCGGGACCCCGATTTCAACCCCGGCGACCGCGTGAAATCGGACCCGGTGACGGGGACGGTCAGCTCCATCGAACTCCGAAAGACACGCTTCGAGAGCGACGAGGGCGACACCGTCGTCGTGGCCAACCGCGACGTCGAAAAGAAGTGGACGAAGTACGACGCGCCGGCGGCCGAAGACGCGTCAACGGCCGACGCGACGTAAGCGACGAATTCGGCCGAATCGCCGGCCCCGGAATCCTTTTACGGCGCTCGGGCGTACCCCCGACGAACACCAATGGGCATTGGCTCAGACATGTATCGTCAGCAGATAATGGACCACTACAAGAACCCCCGGAACCACGGTCGGCTGGAGTCGCCGACGTTCACCCACACCGGGGAGAACCCCTCCTGCGGCGATACGATTACGATGGACGTGCAGCTCGCCGACGACGGCGAGACCATAGAGCGCGTCGCGTTCTCCGGCGATGGCTGCGCCATCAGTCAGGCGTCCGCGAGCATGCTCACCCAGCGACTGCCGGGCACGACGCTCTCGGAGCTGGAAGCGATGGACACCGACGACATCACCGAGATGCTCGGCGTCGACATCTCGCCGATGCGAATCAAGTGCGCCGTCCTCGCGCGACAGGTCGCACAGGACGGCGCGAAGATTCACGACGGCGAGATAGAAATCGAGAAAACGAAGACCGAAGACGGCGACGACTGAGCCGGCTTCGGCCGACTTCGGCCGGCAGCGGCACGGCGAACCGAACGCGATTCGAGTTATTCTTCGTCCGTCCCCGCGCCGAGCGCCGCCGCCAGCGCGACGAGGTAGCCGAGCCCCGCCTTGACCTCGGGGTCGCGAGTGGCCCGCAGGAGGCCGACCGCGCCCACGGGCGTCGCCTCCGCCTCCTCCGCGTCGCCGACGGCGCGGAGCAGGCGCTTCATCCCGGCGACGGTGTCGGGGTCGGAAGCGTCGTCTGCGACTTCCGCGAGGGAGGTGCCGGTCCGCGCGAGCGACCGGACCATTTCGTCGTCGAGCGCGCCGACGCCGAGTTCGAGCACGTCGATGAGGTCGTTGACGAGACCCATCCGCTCGACGAGGAGCGCGACCTCCTCGGGGTTGTTCTCGATGGCCCGTACGAGTTCGTCGGGCACCTGCTGTTCTGTCGTCGTGGTTGGTTCGTGGTCCTGCATTGGTCTCACCTCAGAGCATCCCCCTGGCGGTCAGCCAGTACGATTCGTTGTAGGCGTGTTTCGCCCAGTGGACGGGCTTCGACGGCTGGCGCATCGTCGCGGGCGTCTCGTAGTCGAACGAGACGAACGACGCCTCGTCGAGGCCGGTCTCGACGAAGCAGACGGTCTTGCCGTCGTAGCGCTTCGTCGGCGTGCGACCCCGGACCTCCGCGGCGATGCGCTCCGCGACCGCAAAGGCCTGGAAGTGCGCCGCGCTCCCGGCTTTCGGGATGGGCAGCGCCGCCGTGTCACCGATGGCGTACACGTCCTCGGCGGCGGTCGCGCGGAGGGTCCGCTGGTCCACGTCGACCCAGCCGGCGTCACCGAGGCCGGAGTCGGTGATGAGTTCGTCACCGCGGTGCGGCGGGATGCCGACCAACAGGTCGTAGTCCACCTCCGCGCCGCTTTCCGCCGAGACGACCCGTTCGTCCGGGTCGACGGCGTCGACGACGAAGTCGGTCTCGACGCGGACGCCCCGTTCGGCCAGAATCGGGTCGGCCCACTCCGCGACCTCGGGCTTCCCGTGGCTCCGCTCCATCGGGTAGGTGTAGACGAGGTCCGTGTCCTCGCGCAGCCCGCGGCTCCGGAGCCAGTCGTCCACGATGAACGTGAATTCGAGCGGCGCGGCCGGGCACATGTGGGGCGTCCCGACGACGCTCAACACGAGGCGACCGCCCTCGAACTCCGCGAGCGCGTCGCGGAGCCGTTCGGCCCCATCGGCGTTGTAGAAGTGGTGTGCGCCCTCCCGGAAGCCGGGAACCGCGTCGGGGTCGAGCTTCGCGCCGGTCGCGAGGACGAGCGTGTCGTAGTCGAGTTCCTCGTCGCCGTCCTGACAGTAGAGGCGCTTTTCGTCGGTGTCGACCCGGCGGACGCGGTTGGTGACGATGTCCACCCGCTCGTCGACGAGGTCCCGCAGGTCGCGGACGCCGTCGTCCGGCTCCGCGACTCCGAACGGGACGTACAAGAACACCGGCTTGTAGACGTGTTTCGTATCGTCGGAGACCAGCGTTACCTCCACGTCGCCGTCGTCTATCTCCGATTCGAGTTCCTCGGCGAGACGGTTCGAAACGACCGTCCCACCCGTGCCACCGCCAACGACTACGATTCGGTGCGTCATGGAGTTCACCTACCTAAACGGTGGGCCGCCGACGGGATAGTATTGCAATCTGTTTCCAACATTGTGAGAACCGCGAGATGGGGCGGCCGCTCTGAGGAACGAGACGACGAGGAGAATGTGGTGGGGTGGGGAGGGGTGGAGTGGAGTGGAGTGAGACGGAGGGTGTGGGGGAACGGGGACCGCGGAGTCGTGTGAAGTCGGCCGGCCGAGCGAGTGATTGAGCGGCCGACCGAGCGACGGTTTACTCGGGCTTGAGACCGGCGTCCTGTACGCGCATGATGGCCTCGCCGTCGGCGAGGTTCGGCGCGTCCACGAGGCGGACGATACGCTTGTCGCCCTTGGACTTGCGGAGGTAGATGCGGAACGTCGAGGTGTGGCCGAGGATGTTGCCACCGATGGGCTGGGTCGGGTCGCCGAAGTAGGAGTCGGGGTTCGACGCGACCTGATTCGTCACGAGGATGCCCGTGTTGAACAGGTCGCCGATGCGCATCAGGTCGTGGAGGTGCTTGTTGAGCTTCTGCTGGCGCTCTGCGAGTTCGCCGCGGCCGACGTACTCGGCGCGGAAGTGAGCGGTGAGCGAGTCGACACAGAGGAGGCGGACCGGCCACTCGGTGTCCTCGTGCTCGCCGGCGAGCTCCTTGGCCTTCTCGGCGAGGAGAATCTGGTGGTTGGAGTTGAACGCCTTGGCGACGTGAATCTTGTCGAGGAAGTCGTCGACGAGCGCCTGCATCGTCTCCTCGTCGTCGATGGAGCCCTCCATCTCGCGGTCTTCGAGCGTCGCTTCGAGCGCCTCGTCTTCGAGCCCGCGGACCATGTCGTCGATACGCTCGGGGCGGAACGTGTCCTCGGAGTCGATGAAGATACAGCCGCCGCCGAGGCCGCCCTGTTCGGGCGGAAGCTGGACGTTGACCGCGAGCTGGTGGGTTATCTGGGACTTCCCGGCACCGAACTCGCCGTACACCTCGGTGATGGACTGCGTTTCGAGACCGCCGCCGAGGAGTTCGTCCACTTCGTCGATTTGCCAGCTCAGCTTGCCGATCTGCTGGCGTCGTTCGAGGACCATCGAACCGGTCTCGAAGCCGCCCACGTCGGCCGCGTCGCGGGCCGCGTTGATGATGTCGGAGGCCGTGCTGGAGCCGATGTCGGCCTTGTTCGACAGTTCGCCGGGGCTGGCGACCGCGATGGACTGGTAGCTGTCGTAACCGCTCTCGACGAGTTTGTCGGCCGTCGCCGGGCCGACGCCGGGGAGACTTTCGAGGTCGTCTTCTGCCATACCCAGTCGTTCCGCCTATACCCTCATAAACCCTCGTTAACAGCAAGGTGAAAGTGAAAACGGGGGACGTGGTGGGGTCGGCAATCGGGCCGGTGCGGAGATTCAAGGGCGATATCGCGAGGACGGGGGCGGACGGGAGAGACTGGGTCGGCTCCGAACTCGGCTGAGAGCGCGGGCTGGCGCGGAAGTAGAATCGAACAGAAAGGAAAGGGGGCGGGGGCTGACGACGAGAGCGTCAGGCGCGACGGGCGAGCGCGGTTAGTCCCACGGATGGCCGTTCGGCGTCGACGGCCACAGCGGGTACCAGTAGCTCTCGTCGCCCTCGATTTCGAGTTCGCCGTCGAGGACGGATTCGAGTTTGAACTCCAGACTCTGGTTCCGCGAGGAGGTGCCCTGCGGGGCGAAGGGATAGTACGCGCCGCGGCGGAACGAGTAAATCCAGTAGGCGCGGTCGCCGTCGCGCTCGAAGCCGAACAGGGCGGCGAGCAGGCGCGAGCCGTAGCCGCGCTCGATGAACTCGTCGGCGGCGAAGTGGACGCTCGTCACGAGGTCCTCGGGGTCGTCGTCGGCGAGGACGACCCAGTTGTAGCCGTGGCCGTCGGTGTGGCGGCTGAACTCGGTCCCGGTCTCCTCGCTTCCGGCGGTGAGGATGTCTTCGACGGCGTCGACGGTGTCCGCGAAGTCGGTGCTATCGACCGAGGAGAAACACAGGGCCGCCTCGTCGGCCGAGTCGAACCGGAGGTCGGCCTCCATCGTGAGGTACGCCGTGCTCATCCCGAAGAGGTCCTCGGGGTCCGCTTTCGTGGTCGCGTCGGACTCGGCGCTGATGCCGAGCATGGCGCGGAATGAATCGAACAGCCCCATCGGAACTCAGGCGGTCTCCATCTCGCGCTCCAGGTCGCGGAGGCGCTCGACGCGGTTCTCGGTGGAGGGGTGGGTGCTGAACAGGCGACCGATGAAGTCGGACTTGATGGGGATGATGAAGAACGCGTTCATCTCCGAGGTGTCGCGCATGTCGCGCTTCGGGACGTTGTCCATCCGACCCGAAATCTTGAGGAGCGCGGACGCCAGCGCCGAGGGGCGGCCGGTGATGACGGCGGCTCCGCGGTCGGCGGCGTACTCGCGGTAGCGCGAGAGCGCCCGAATCAGGAGGTACGAGATAATCCAGACGACGAGCGACGCGATGATGGCGACGATGACCGGCGCGTTCTGGCGGTTGTCGTCGCCGCCGAAGAGCCAGCCCCAGCGGACGATGAGGAAGGCGATACTGGAGAGGAACGACGCGATGGTCATGACCATCACGTCGCGGTTCTTCACGTGCGCGAGCTCGTGGGCGATGACGCCCTCCAGTTCGTCGTCGTCGAGGGTCTCCATCAGGCCGGTCGTGACGCAGACGGCCGAACTCTTCTGGGAGCGCCCCGTGGCGAAGGCGTTCGGGACGCGCGTGTCGGCGATGGCGACTTTCGGCTTCGGGAGGTCGGCCTGCTGAGAGAGCCGGCCGACCATCGCGTGGAGCTTCCGCGCCTGCGGGCCGTCGTCCTCGTCGACGACGCTCGCGCCCATGCTGTACAGCGCGATTTTGTCGCTGAAGAAGAACTGCGCGAAGAGGAAGACGCCCATGAACCCGGCCATGACGGCGAGGCTCTGGAAGTAGGCGAACAACACCCCCGCGAAGACGATGTAGAGGGCGAACAGGAGGAACATCGTGAGCGCCATCCGCCCGCGAAGTCCCCAGTCCGGTTTCCAGTTCATACCACGTGATTAGTAATCCGGCTAATAAACGCTGTTGGAGTGCGAAGCCCTCGCACGCGACCGCCCCAGTCGTGAAGAATCGGGATATACCGTTTTGCCGCCGGAGCGCGTAGCTCCGGGTGACATGTTCGCCGATAGGGAAGACGCGGGCCGCCGGCTGGCGGACCTGCTCGACGAGCGAGAAGAGACGGCGGACCTCGTGTTGGCCATCCCGCGGGGCGGTCTCCCCGTCGGTAGGGAGGTCGCAGACCGCCTCAGAGCGCCGCTCGACGTGGTGGTCGCCTCCAAGGTCGGCGCGCCGGACAACCCCGAACTCGCCGTGGGGGCGGTCGCCGGCGACGGGAGCGCGTGGTGGAACGAGGACCTGCTTTCGTACCTCGACGTGGGCGAGGACTACCTCGACCGCGAGCGCGAGCGCGAGGCCGAGGCGGCCAGAGAGAAGGTGTCGCTGTACCGCGGCGGCGACCCGCTTCCCGACGTGGCCGAAAAGCGCGTGGTCGTCGTCGACGACGGCGTCGCCACGGGTGCGACCGCCCGGGCGTGTCTCCGTCAGGTCGCCGCCGGCGGCGCAGAGCGCGTCGTTCTCGCGGTCCCGGTCGGCCCGCCGCACACGCTCTCGGAACTCGAAGCCGAGTGTGACGCGGTCGTCGCGGTCGAGTCGCCGGAGACGTTCGGGGCCGTCGGCGCGTTCTACCGCGACTTCGCGCAGGTGTCCGACGAGGAGGCCGCGACGTACCTCCGCGACGGGGCGGGCGAGCACTGAGGCGAGTTGCTGACGGCCGAGGTTCACCGGCGCGCCGTGACGCCGAACTTAAGCGGTCGAACGGACTAGAGCCGTCAATGAGCGAATCCCGCGACTTCTGCCCTCGGTGCGGCGACCCGGTTCCGGAGCGACCGGAACCGCTCCCCGGGATGCCGCGCGAGCGCGACGACGTGCTCTGCGACTCGTGTTACTTCGAGGACTTCGACCTCGTGGACGCGCCCGACGAGGTGCAGGTCCGCGTCTGCGCGCAGTGCGGCGCGATTCACCGGGGCAACCGATGGGTCGACGTCGGCGCGCGCGACTACACCGACATCGCCATCGAGGAGGTATCGAACTCCCTGGGCGTCCACCTCAACGCCGAGGAGGTCCGCTGGGGCGTCGAGCCCGAGCAGGTCGACGAGAACAACATCCGGATGCACTGCCACTTCTCGGGCGTCGTCCGCGGCACGCCGCTGGAGGAGTCCATCGTCGTCCCGGTGAGCATCGCCCGCGAGACGTGCCAGCGCTGCGGCCGCATCGCCGGCGGCTACTTCGCCAGCCTCGTTCAGGTCCGCGCCGACGACCGGACGCCGACGACCGAGGAGGCCGAGACGGCCATCGAAATCGCCGAGTCCTACATCGCGGAACGCGAGGACAAAGGCGACCGCAACGCCTTCATCACGGAGGTGAATCGGACGCCCGACGGCCCGAACATCAAGATATCGACCAACCAGATGGGAAGCGGCGTCGCGAAGCAGATTCGCGAGCGCTTCGGCGGCACCATCGAGGAGCACCCGACGCTCGTCACGGAGGACGGCGACGGCAACGAGGTCTACCGCGTCACGTTCGTCGCCCGCCTCCCGCGGTACACCGCCGGCGACGTCATCGACCCCGAGGACGGCGACGGGCCGGTCCTCGTGCGGAGCAACCGCGGCCGACTCAAAGGAACGCGGCTCACTTCCGGCGACCTCTACGAATCGGAGTTCGAGGAGGGCGAACGACCCGAGGCCGAAGACCTCGGCTCCGTCGAGGACGCGGCGGAGACCACCGTCGTCACCGTCGAGGACGAACACGCCGTACAGGTGCTCGACCCCGAGACGTACGAGGCGAAGACCATCCCGCGGCCGGACTACTTCGACCCCGACGCGTCGATGGTGCCGGTCCTCAAGAGCCCGTCGGGGCTGCACATCCTCCCCGAGGAAGTCGTCGACGACGACGAGGAGTAAGCGAGAAGCGGCGAGGAGAGAGGCAGAACACGACGAAATCGTCGTTTTCGATTTGTACGACTCGCGGTCCGAGCCAGCGAGAGCGCCCAGAGAGCGGTCGCTAAGAGACGGGCGATAATCGAACGACGAAGCAGAATCAGTCGGCGCTGGCCGGCCGGTCAGCCGAGAGGGACGCGGCCGGAGCGTCGTCTTCGTGCACGGGCACACCGTGGCGCTGGAGGGCGAGGAGCAGGTCGTCTTCGGAGTAGCCGGAGCGAGCGGCCGCCTGCGAGAGTGTGAGTGCCCCACTACGATACAGTGTCATCGCCGTGGCGAGTGCGTTGGTGTGCATGACCGATACTCCACCATTCAGGGGCATTGGTGTTAACTATTTCGTGAGAAAGCGTATCAAAGACAAAGTTAGTGGAAATATAGCTTTACAAACGTTGCGCTATTCCCCATCTACACTCTCTAAACGGTTAAACGCATTAACAATCATTGAGGAAACGTGGCGGAGGCGGCGGCTCTCCTGGACACTATGGCGATTTTTGCCGGACAAACGAGATGTGATGGCATGACATCGTGAGGATGGCACCGACTGTCGGGCGGGGTTATCACTCGTGGGAACCGGTTCAGAAACGTTAATTACCGGCCGACCGACCCACACCCATGGATAGACAGCAGTTCCTCGCGTTGACGCTCGTCGCGCTCATGATCGGGTCGACGCTGTTCTCCGCGGCCAGTGTCATTCTGTAATCACTCGCCCCACACGTCGGAAAGCGGGTGATTACTCCGGCCGCTGTCGTCAGCGCTCCCGTCCGAGCCACCGGTCTCGCGGCCGTCGGAACCGCCGGACGACGTACCGCCGGAGCCGCCCGCGCGACTCCCAGCGGACCTCGAACCGCGAGTCGAGTCGCGCCGCGAGTCGGAGCCGGGACCCGACGCTCCTCGCGACCGACCCGTCGAGCCGCCGAGATTCGCGGTCCCGCCGGTTGCGTTGCCCGCGTTGCTCCCGCGGCCGCCCGCCGCGACGGGGTCGAACTCGGGGAGGTCGGGGTTCGTCATCCGGTCGACCTGCGCCGCGAACCAGTCGGGCATGTCGGTCCGCGTCTTGTCGAACAGTTGCAGCAGACTGCTGTCGGCGACGTAAGTGTCGCCGTAGTCGTCGGGCGCGCGCACGACCCGGCCGCAGGCCTGAATCACGGTTCGGAGGGCGGCGCGGCGGTACCACGCCCACTGGCCGTCTTCGAGGCGGCGGGCGACTCTGGAGTCGTTCGTGTTGAGGTAGGGCGCTTTGCAGAGCACCTGCCAGCGACAGAGGTCGCCGTTCAGGTCCAGCGCCTCCTCCATCTTCACCGAGAGGAACACCTCCGGGCGGTCGGTCGCCTTCCACGTCTCCAGTTCCGCGTTTCGGTCGTCGCGGTCGTGGCCGCGGACGCGGTTGCCGAGGCCCATCTCGGCGAGTCGGCGGCGAAGCTCCGCCTGAATCGCATACGAGTGGCAGTGAATCAACCCCTTCTCGTCGGGATGTTTCGCCATCAGGCGAACGACGAGGCGGGCGATTTTGGGCAGCGTCTCGTCGCGGTGCTCGTAGGTCATCTTCCCCCGCGTCACGTCGTACAGCGGCCGGTTCTCGACGGGGAAGGTGTGCTCGACGTCCACGAGCGCGACCTTCGAGGGGTCGAGACCGACCGAGCGGCAGAACGCCGCCTTGTTGAGGATGGTCGCAGACAGGAGCGCGAACTTGTTTCCGCGGTCCCAGACGGTGTGTTTGAGGTACTTCGCGGGGTCGAGCGGCTTGATGGCGATGGGCGACCCCTCGCCGTCGTGCTGGTCGACGACCCACGTCGTCGGGCTCTGGGGGTCGCGGTAGTCCTCCACGAACCAGTTCAGCTCGCCGATGAGCTCCTGTAAGCGGTCGCGGCGGGCGGCCTCCTCGGGCGTCAGTTCGGACTTCGTCAGCAGCTCGTCTTTCTCGCGCTTGCAGACGCCGACGAGCGTCTCCGCGAAGCGCGAGGCGCGCTCGACGGGGTCGCCCGCGGCCGCCACGTCGGGGACGCCGATGTCGTCCCACACCGGGACGGTCCGGGGTTTCAGGTCGATAGTCGCGTACATCTCGGCCCACTCGGCCAGTCCGTGAGCCTCGTCGACGACGACCACGTCGCGCTTTCGGAACACGTCGGAGCCGGCGGTCTGCATGAAGTACGCGAGCGTCATCGCCGCGATTTGGCGGTTCGAGGCGATGGCGCGGTCGGAGAAGTACGGACAGCGGTGCCGAACCGAGCAGTCGAAGCCGCGCTTGCGGGCGCAGGGGGCGCGGTCGACCGGCGTGTCTTCCTCGCCGCGGATGATGCAGTTGTAGTTGGACTTGCCGCGGATTATTTTGAGGTCCGAAAGCAGGTCGTCTTCGGCCACGTCGTCCAGTTGCGACACCTGCGGGGTCGTGTAGTAGGCGTCGGTCGCCTGCGCGGGCGAAGTCTCGTCCACGGTCGCCGCCGACCCCGCGATGGCGCGGGCGAGAAGCGACTTGCCGCTCCCGGTCGGCGCGCGGACCAAGACCACGTCGTTGCCGTCGGCGAAGGCGTCGCGGATGTCGCGCAGGGCCTGTTCCTGCGCGCCGCGGAAACTGGGGGCCGGAAACGAGTCGATGATGCGCGACGGGTCCACGGTCGATGGAGTCCTCGGACGGGCCTAAATCCACCGCTCCGGGGTGCGGTCGCGGCATCGACAAGGCCGAGAAATCGGAGCCTAAAGCGCCGCCACGTCCTCGGCCGTCGGTTCGCGGTCGCCCGGCAGTCGCTCCATGCAGTCGAAACAGAGGAAGTGCTCGGAGCCGTCGACGAGTTCCAGCGTCATCCCGCCGGACGAGGAGGTGGGGAAGTTCCAGAGGTCGCCGATGCCGCCGGCGATGCGGACGCCCTTCCCGCAGGCGTCGCACGGTTCGGAGGTCATGAGGGAACCGAAGAGCCGAGGCGGCAAAAGCGCCCCGCCGCGTCGGCGGAAACGTAATCGGCCGGCGCCGCCGACCCGGCGAGAGGTTCTTGTCGGTTGGCGTATAACTTTCGTCCCATGCGCGTCGACTGCGAAGGCTGTGCGGGCTGCTGTATCGACTGGCGGCCGGTCGCGCCGGTCGCGCTCGACCACGAGCGCCGCGGGCCGCGCGCGCCGCTCGACGACACCTACAACCTCGTCCCGCTGACCCGCGACGAGGTTCGCGACTTCGTCGAGGCCGGGTTCGGCAGTGCTCTCTCCCCGCGGCTGTGGGAAGCGCCGCCGGGCGAGGGCGTCGAAATCGACGGCGTCGAACTCGCGGCCGTCGACGGGAAGCCGGCCTTTTTCGTCGGCATGCGCAAGCCGCCGAAGCCCGTCGCGCCGTTCGGACTGGAACGGACGTGGCTCCGCGCCTGCGCGTTTCTCGACCCCGAAACCCTCCAGTGCCGCATCCACGACACCGACTTCTATCCCGACGAGTGCGCCGAGTACCCCGGGCACAACCTCGTCCTCGAACAGGAGACCGAGTGCGAGCGCGTCGAGCGACACCACGGCGGCGAGCGCCTGCTCGACGACGCGGCCCCGGACGACCTTCACGGCCTGCTCCTCGGCCCCCACGCCCTCGGCGCGAAACTGTTCGTCCACCCGGATCCCGAGCGGTTGGCGGGGACTATCGACCACCTCAAAACCCGCGAACTGACGCCCGAAGACCGCGCGGAGTTCGTCGGCGTCGCGGTCGGGTCGCACCCCGGTTCGACCGAGGTCGACGACGACCGCGCCTCGCGGGCGCGTGCGAAGACGCTCGAAAGCGAGTCGTGGGCGGGCGAAGCGGTCGCCGCGTGGGACGCGGTCGCCGGTCGCCTCGGGAGCGCGGCCGGCGACGCGCCCGGCCCCGACGAGGTCGAAGTCGCTCGCGGCGCGCCCGAAACCCCCGGCTGGGACGCGGTTCGCGACGACGGCTGAGTCGCGGGCGGCGAGCGGCGGGGGAGACGGCGGTCCGCGGTCAGGTCAGCGAGCAGTCGGTGGTCGGTCGGTGGTCGGTCGGACGGGCGATACGTTAACATCGTGAGCGGCGCTACCGTATGGCATGAAAGTGCTCGTGACCGGTGCGACCGGGTTCGTCGGCCGGCACCTCGTACCCCTCCTCCTCGACGCCGACCACGACGTGATCGTCTTCGTCCGCGACGCGGCGCGCTACGACGGTCCGCCCGGCGTGGAGGTGGTCGAGGGCGACATCTTCGAACCGGCGACGCTCGACCCCGCGATGGCGGGGGTGGACGCGGCGTACTACCTCATCCACTCGATGCACGCCGGCGGCGACTTCGAGGCGCGCGACCGGCTCGCCGCCCGCAACTTCGTGGACGCCGCCGGGTCCGCCGGCGTCGAACGACTCGTCTACCTCGGCGGCCTCGGCGAGGACCGCGACCAACTCTCGGCGCATCTGCGGTCGCGCCGCGAGGTCGAACACATTCTCGCGTCGGGCGCGCCCGCACTCACGACGCTCCGGGCGGCCATCATCGTCGGCGCGGGGAGCGCGAGCTTCGAGATGGTCCGCCAGCTCGCCACGCGTCTCCCGGTCATGGTGACGCCGCAGTGGGTCGAGACGCGGTGTCAGCCCGTCGCCATCGCGGACGTGGTCGCCTACCTCGCGGGCGTCCTCGACCACCCCGAGACGGCGGGCGAGACCTACGAAATCGGCGGCCCCGACGTGCTCACCTATCGGGAGATGCTCCAGCGCGTCGGCGCGCAGTTGGGCCACGCGCCGCGAATCGTCCCCGTGCCCGTGTTGACGCCGCGGCTCTCGTCGTACTGGATCGGCCTCGTGACCGACGTGGACACGGGCGTCGCCCGCCCGCTCATCGAGGGGCTGAAAAACCCCGTCGTCGTGGGCGACGACCGCATCCGCGACATCGTCGCGGTGGACGAGACGCCGTTCGACGCCGCGGTTGAGCGGGCGCTCCGCGGGGAGCGCGAGCAGCGGGAGAAAACCGTCGAACCGGCGTCGACGACCCCGACGTGAACGGGACCCGGACCGCCCGTCCGCGCGCCTCGACCGCCCCGACCGCCCCGAGCATCCCGAGCGCGGCGGCGATTGATATACCGCGGGGCCGTAGGAGCGGGACATGAACGACGCCCCGGAGTACGGCGAGACGTGGGTGTACGAGAGCATCGTCGGCGCGCTCCCGGGCGTGAACATCGGTGAGGCGGGCGCTATCGCCCTCCAAATCGCCGTGTTCGAGGTCGCGGTGCTCGTCTTCGCGTGGGTGTACGACCTGTGGGCCGCGGCGGTCGCGGGCACCGCGGCCATCGTCGTCGCGGCCGCGGGGAGCGTCGTGATGCTCCGCATGGGCGAGTGGACCCGCGCCGCGAGAGTGCCCGCTCCCTATCGACGCCTGCTGTTCGGGTCGAGCATCGAAGTCGTGCTGGGCGTGCTCGCGTTCGTCGCGCTCGTGACGCATCTGTTCGTCTTCGACCCGCGACAGCCGGGGACGCCGCTCATAACGACGCTGTTCGGCCCCGAGCCGCCGGTCGTGGTCGTCTACCTGACGCTGCTCGTCCTCTGGGACCTCTGTTACCGAATCGGCACGTCGTGGTGGGCGGCCGTCGTCGGCCTCTGGGGGGCCGTTCGCTACCGATTCGACGGTCCGACCGCCGAGACAGTCAGGCGAGTGAACCTCCTGAACGTCGGCTTCGCGGCCGCGCAGGTGCTGTTGCTCCCGTTCGTCGCGGACCAGCCGGTGCTGTTGCTCGCGGTCGGCGGGCACGTCGTCGCCGTGACCGTCGTCTCGGTGACGGCGGCGGCGCTGACGAGGACGTGAGGGACGCAGGAACAGGAGAGGGACGGGTCAGTCGTCGGACTTCATCCGCTTGAACTGTTCGAGCAGCGCGTCGGTCGAGTCGCCGGAGTCGTACTCGACGCTGCCGTGGTACGTCTTCCGGTCGTCGTCGGTACCGGGTTCGACCTGACTCGTCATCCGCTCGCGGCGTTCGTGTTCGGCTTCGTCGTATGCCCCCATTGACATGGTTCGACTTACCATGTGGTAGAGTACCACATATAACTATCGGAGACGTTCACAATCGTGATATTCTGGAGACGGGGGACCGGAGCGCCGAACCGAGCGGGGATGGAGCCGAAATTCGGGGCTGTCGCAGGAAAGCGTAAAAACAATCGCCGAACTACACCGTGTGTGGCACGCCCGCTTCGCTTTCGTTACGCCCCCGGTCGCTGGGACGAGTCGCGCATCGGCCGCGACGTCTTCCAGCCGCTCGACGCCAACCTCGGTGCCGAGATGGGTGCGCCGTGGTACGCACCGCCCGACGGCTACGAGGCCCGACGGTTCGATATGGACAACGGCGACACCGCGCTGTTCGCGTGGACCGACGACCACGCCTACTGGATCGGCAACACCGAGACGCCGAGTTCGCTGTGGCGGACCGACAAGGAGGGCTTCGACGAGGCCCCCTTCGAGGTCTCCCGGTGGGCCCAGCGCGAGCTCATCGCCGAGCTGTTCGACCAGTCGCCGTGGCTGAAGCCCTATCCGCACCTCTCGTGGTTCTTCCTCCCGGTGTTCCTCTCGAAGGACGGCCGCGAGACGACCCGCGAGTTCTTCCACGACCACGCCGCGGGCTTCCCGGACGCGACCCGCGAGGAGGCCCTAGAGTTCTACGAGTCGTTTTTCGCCACGGGCGTCCTCGACGAGTACCGCGAGGTCATGGCCGGAAAGCTCGGCACCTCGGAGTACTTCGACCCGATACGGATGGCCGCGGCGATGGGCGAGTTCGACGTGGCGTACCTCCTCGACGACGCGGGCTACGACATCACGCCCGAAATCGCCGTGGCGACCGGCCACTCCATCGACTTCCGCGCCGAGAACACCCGCGCGGGCGGCGCGCTCATCGAGGTGACGCGCCCGCTGCCGCCGAACCGACGCTCCGTGAGCAACCCCGTCGCCGCCATCCGCGACACGGCTCAGACCAAGACCAACGGTGAAGGCCAACTCGCGGAACACGGCGGCGGCGTGACGCTGTTCGTCGACTGTTCGTCGTTCCCCGACGACGACTGGGCCGCCATCATGGGCGAGAAGCCCGACGTTCGGCACCGACCGGCCGTCGTCTTCCGCCTCCGGCCGTCGGGAGCGGTCGAAGGCTACTCCAAGGGGTCGGTCCCGGTGGACCTGCCGTGGCTCACCGAGTGACGGGGCGGACTCCTGTCGGCCGTCGGCTGTCGGCCGCTTCGGCCCGTGAACGGCGGTGATACGGGCGAATCAGCGAATGAACGAATCAACGAGCGGGACGCCGAGCCGACGGCTCGGGGATCGCGGGGAGAAAGAAAAATCGGAGCGAGACGAGAGCCGACCTCAGAACGAGACCATCTCTGGTCCGTTCTCACCGAGCGGGGACGGGTCGCGGTCACTGTAGTAGCGGCGACCGATTGCCTCGTGTCCGACACCGGTCAAGAGGGCGTCCCGCACGTCCTGCGGGCACGTGTACGTCTCGTCGCCGAGACGGGCCAGGATTTGTGCGACGGTCTCCTGACCGTTCTGGAGCTCGATTACTTCGTCGCCGTGACGTTGGGCGAAGTCGGTCGAGCTAATCGGGTATTCGTGGCGATCAATCGCGTCGCCGAGTCCGTTCAGGCGCATTACACCCACAACTGGACCGCCACCATCCTTAATGATTTTCCATGTATTTGATTAGTGGCATTGGAGTCCTTAATCGTCCTTAATGACGTACTGGGCGCAACGTTTGTCTCCCCCTCGCCCCGACCACGAGACATGGACGAAAGCCCGCCGGTCGCGGACCTCCATCTCCACACGACCGCCTCGGACGGCCGGCTCACTATCGACGCGCTCCCGGACGCGGCCCGCGCGGGCGGGGTGGACGTGGTGGCCGTGACGGACCACGACCGCTATCACCCGGAGCTCGACGCGCCGGTGGTCGAACGCGACGGCGTGACAGTCGTCCGCGGCATCGAACTGCGCGTCGACGCCGGCGACCGCCGGGTCGACCTCCTCGGGTACGGTCTCAGGGAGCGGCCCGCTCTCGTCGAGACGGTCGAACGACTCCAGCGGAACCGCGTCGAACGGGCGCGCGAAATCGTCGCGGCGGTCGAGGAAGAGACCGGAGTCCGCCTCGACATCGACATCCACGACGGCGTCGGCCGGCCGCACGTCGCCCGCGCAATCGACGCCAGCGAGGCACCCTACGACTACCAGGGCGCGTTCGACGAACTCATCGGCGCGGACGGTCCCTGCTACGTCGCGCGCGAACTCCCGACGTTCGACGACGGCGTGGCGGCCCTGCGAGACGCCTGCGACGTGGTCGGCCTCGCACACCCGTTTCGCTACCGCGACCCCGCCGGCGCGCTCGAACTCTGTGCCGACCTCGACGCCGTCGAACGCTACTATCCCTACGGCTTCGATGTCGAGGCGGACCTCGTCGAGGAGGCCGTCGAGCGCTACGGCCTGCTCGCCACGGGCGGGAGCGACGCCCACGACGAGACGCTCGGCCGCGCCGGGCCGCCGGAGACCGACTTCGCCCGGTTCGTCGCGGCGGTAGACGGTCTCTAACCGTGTTAGTCCGTGAATAACCCGGAACGTGCCGTGGGGCGTAGAGTTAAATCCTATCGGAACTGAAGGGGCGGTATGCAGTGTCACTACTGCGACCGTGAGGCCGCATACGCCGCGGAGAAAGACCACATTAAGGTCGGCCTCTGCGAGCGACACTTCCGCAAGCGGGTCGAGGAACTCGCCGAATCCGAGGAACTCGCCGCCCTGAAGGAAAAACTCGATATTAACCGAACAAAGTGACGGCCACCCCACAGCAGTCCCTCCACTAACGTCAACCTACCGCCGCCGCGCCGACCCGCCTCGGTCGGCGGCGCGTCCGCTCACGCGAGCACTTGGCCGCCGAACACGTACAGCGCCGCGAGCGCGCTCTCGAACACGACGGTCCCGAGCGCCGAGAGCGCGAGGAACCGCTTTACCGACATCCCGGACAGCCCCGCCGGCACGGTGAGCATCCCGCGGGTGAACAGCATCGCGTTGCTCAGCGGAACGACGACGGGACCCCAGCGGTCGAACCAGCCGTCGAACCGGTCGAGGGAGTCTTCGCTGACGCGGAACCACGGCCGCGACAGGAGATACTCGCGGCCGCCCCGCTTGGCGACGAGAAACAGTCCGACCTGACCGACGGTCGCGCCGAGCACGGCGACGGCGAGAATCGGAAGCAGCAGTCGCTCGCCGACCAGCACCAGCGCACCGGGGACGAGGAGTTCGCTCGGCGCGACGTAGAGGAGCATCGCGCCCTCCAGCACGAACACGAAAAAGAGGGCGACGAGGGCGAGGTCGGACGCGAGGAGTTCGCGGAGGAAGTCGGGGAGTTGGGCGGTGAAGGCGCTCATGTCGTATGCGTGTTTCGAGCGGAATCATGTTCATTATGGTTTGGATAACGCGGCGCGAACCGACGGGAGCGACGGCATTTTGCCGCCGCCGACCGAACCCGGCGTATGAAGCTCACCGACCGCCCCCGCAGGCTTCGAACCGACGGGATTCGGCCGCTCGTCTCGGAGACGACCCTCGACGCGACCGACCTCGTCGCGCCCGTCTTCGTGGACGCGACGACCGACGAGCGCGTCCCCATCGAGTCAATGCCGGGCCACGAGCGCGTGCCGGTGTCCGAGGCGGCCGACCGCGTCGCCGAGGTGCGCGAGGCCGGCGTCGAAGCCGTCATCGTCTTCGGCATCCCCGAGTCGAAAGACCCCGAGGGGTCTCGCGCGTACGCGCGAAACGGGGTCGTACAGGAGGCCGTCAGCGCCATCACCGCCGAGACGGACGCCTACGTCATCACCGACGTCTGTCTCTGCGAGTACACCGACCACGGCCACTGCGGCGTGCTGGAGGACCACGCCGAGGACGACCCGACGCTGACGGTCGAAAACGGGCCGACGCTGGACCTGCTCGCGGAGACGGCCGTCTCCCACGCCGAGGCGGGCGCGGACATGGTCGCCCCCTCGGCCTCGATGGACGGGATGGTCGGCGCGATTCGCACGGCGCTCGACGACGCCGGCCACGACGAGATACCAATCATGTCCTACGCCGCGAAGTACGAGAGCGCCTTCTACGGACCCTTCCGCGACGCGGCCGACGGCGCGCCGGCGTTCGGTGACCGACGGCACTACCAGATGGACCCCGCGAACGCCCGGGAGGCGCTGCGCGAGGTCGCCCTCGACGTCGAACAGGGCGCGGACGTGCTGATGGTCAAGCCGGGCCTGCCGTATCTCGACATCGTCCGCGCCATCCGCGAGGGCTACGACCACCCGGTCGCCGCCTACAACGTCTCCGGCGAGTACACGATGCTCCACGCCGCCGCCGAGAAGGGCTGGCTCGACCTCGACGCGGTCGCCCGCGAGTCGCTCCTGTCGATGAAGCGGGCGGGCGCGGACCTCATCATCACGTACTTCGCGGAGCACGTCGCGCGGCAACTCGACTGAGACGAGCGGCGAATCGACCGCTCACGACCGACCGGTTCGAGACGCGCACCACGGGACACGATACCGCGGCGCGCACGGCCAAAACACACTTGTCAGGCAACATTTTCCTGAACGTTCGTCCAGAGAACGCCCGAGAATCTCAAAACCCTTGGACGATATACAACCTTATATGCGTAATATTCTAGCCCATTTTGTGCAGTTGTGGTATTACGCCCCAGTAAATTTGACAAAACCAACCCCACACTTTATGTACTAACTCACCATGAAGCCGAACCGTGATGAAGCACCAGAATCCACACGGATACGGAGCAAAAGTAACTGAACGGTCACCGGAGACCGCATGGGGTGGGCAGTCGTGATACCGCTCCAAGTCGACCCGAGCGTTATCGCGCAGGGGGTCAACTACGTCTGGATCCTCGTCGTCTCGTTCCTCATCTTCTTCATGCAGCCGGGCTTCGCGCTCTTAGAGGCAGGGCAGGTACGCGCGAAGAACGTGGGCAACGTGCTGATGAAGAACATGACCGACTGGGCGCTCGGCGTGCTCGTCTACTTCCTCGTCGGCGCGGGGGTCGCGACAATCGTCGGCGGCCTCACGTCGCCCGGCGGCTTCGACGTCGCCGCCGCGTTCTCGTACATCGGAGACTCCGGCGCGTGGATTGACTGGCTGTTCGGGGCCGTCTTCGCCATGACCGCCGCCACCATCGTCTCCGGCGCGGTCGCAGAGCGCATGGACTTCCGCGCGTACATCGTCTTCGCGGCGACCATCACGGGGTTCATCTACCCCGTCGTGCAGGGCCTGACGTGGTCCGGTGGTCTCCTCTCGAGTGGCGGCTACATCGGTGCCGCGCTCGGCGTCGGCTACCTCGACTTCGCCGGTGCGACCGTCGTCCACATGTGCGGCGGCGTCGCCGGCCTCGTCGGCGCGAAGATGGTCGGCCCGCGTAAGGGCCGCTTCGACTCGAACGGCAACAGCCAGCCCATCCCGGGCCACTCGATGCTGCTCGCCGTCCTCGGCACGCTCATCCTCGCGTTCGGCTGGTACGGCTTCAACGTCGGCACGCAGGCGACCGTCCTCGCGGCCACCGAAAGCGGCGGACTGGAGTTCATGGGTGCCGCGCTCGGTCGCGTCGCCCTCGTGACGACCCTCGGCATGGGCGCCGGCGCGGTCGCCGCGATGATCGTCTCGACGAGCTACCAGGGCAAGCCCGACCCCCTCTGGATGGCGAACGGCCTGCTCGCCGGGCTCGTCGCAGTCACCGGCGCTGTCCCCCACGTCACGTGGTGGGGCGGCCTCATCCTCGGCGCGCTCGGCGGCGCAATCGTCCTGCCGGCGTACCGCTGGACCGTCGACTCGCTCAAAATCGACGACGTGTGTGGCGTCTTCGCCGTCCACGGCGTCGCGGGCGCGGTCGGCACGGCGCTCATCCCGGTCTTCGCGGTGAGCGGCTTCTCCGGCACCCAGCTCGTGATGCAGGTCGTCGGCGTGGTCGTCATCGCCGCGTGGACCATCATCGCCTCGGCCGTCGTCTTCGCCATCGCGGACGCCGTCTTCGGCCTCCGCGTCTCGGAAGAAGAGGAAGAAGAGGGCCTCGACGCCGGCGAACACGGCGTCTCGGTCTACCCCGAATTCGTCGGCGACGCCGGTCCCGACGGCGCGCTCGGCTCGCCCACGGCGACCGACGGCGGCAGCGACGTCCGCACCGACGGTGGCGTCGAGCAAGACGAGACCGTCGAAGCCAACGGAGGTGACAGCCAATGAGCGACGGAGAACAGGGCATCAAGATGGTGATGGCCATCATCCGCCCCGACAAGCTCTCGGACGTGAAGACCGCGCTCGCAGAGGTCGGCGCGCCGTCGCTCACCGTCACCAACGTCTCCGGCCGCGGCTCCCAGCCCGCGAAGAAGGGGCAGTGGCGCGGCGAGGAGTACACCGTCGACCTCCACCAGAAGGTCAAAGTCGAGTGCGTCGTCGCCGACATCCCCGCCGACGACGTGGTCGACGCCATCGCCGACGCCGCCCAGACCGGCGAGAAAGGCGACGGCAAGATATTCGTGCTCCCCGTCGAGAGCGCGGTGCAGGTCCGTACCGGCAAGGAGGGCGAGACGGCGGTCTGAGCGCGCAACTGCGACCGAAGCCGACTGGAAGTCTCCTTTCGCCGCTCTCGTCGTGGTCCGCGCGAGTGCGCACCTGACCGGGGTTCGACGAACGCCCCACGTCGTTCTGTTTACTTTTCCGACACTACGTTCGTAGGGTTGTGTGGCAACATTTGTTCACTGAGTGCCAACCTTACGACCTTATACAAGACATATTTCATCTTATATCGGACATACGTCTCTAAGAACACCATTTTGTAGACGTTTGTCAACGCGAACCGTTATATGAACGTCTTGAGATAGCATCTCTCATGGTTCGCGAGACATTCGGTCGCGAATCGAGCACCAATATGAACGACTGTCCAACTTCCCAGCTCGAACCGCTCGCCGGAGGCATCGTATGTTGACACCCTTGCAGACCGACCTCGCCTCGGTCGTCGAGGGCGTGAACCTCGTGTGGGTCCTCACGGTCACGTTCCTCATCTTCTTCATGCACGCCGGCTTCGCCATGCTCGAAGCCGGGCAGGTCCGCGCGAAGAACGTCGCCAACCAACTGACCAAGAACCTGCTGACGTGGAGTATCGGCGTCATCGTGTTCTTCCTGCTCGGCGCGGCCGTGTCGTCCATCGTCGCCGCCCTCACCAGCGGCTCCGCGCTGGACATCACCGGGGCGTTCATGAGCCTCTACGCGCCCGACGCCTCGGCGACGACGGCGTGGGTCGACTGGCTGTTCGGGGCCGTCTTCGCCATGACCGCCGCCACCATCGTCTCCGGTGCCGTGGCGGGTCGCGCCCGGCTCCGCGCGTACCTCACGTACACCATCCTCATCGCGGGCGTCATCTACCCCGTCGTGGTCGGCTTCACGTGGGGCGGCGGCTTCCTCGACGCCCTCGGCTTCCACGACTTCGCCGGCGGCATGATCGTCCACGGCATGGGCGGCATCGCCGGCCTCACCGCGGCGTGGATTATCGGCCCGCGCATGGACCGCTTCAAGCCCGACGGCACCGCGAACGTCATTCCCGGTCACTCCATCACGTTCGCCGTCCTCGGTACGCTCATCCTCGCGTTCGGCTGGTACGGCTTCAACGTCGGCACCGCCGCCGCGCCGCTCGCGTACGCTGACGGCGCGGTCACGCTCGGCTCGTTCGCCTACGTCGGCCGGGTCGCCCTCGTGACGACCCTCGGCATGGCCGCGGGCGCAATCGGCGCTGGCGGCGTCGCCATGTACAAGACCGGCAAGGTCGACACGCTCTACGTCGCCAACGGCGTCCTCGCCGGCCTGGTCGGCATCACCGCCATCGCCGACGACATCGTCTGGCCGGGCGCGCTGGTCGTCGGCCTCCTCGCCGGCGCGCAGCTCCCGGTCGTCTTCGAGTTCGTCGAAAAGCGCCTCCGCATCGACGACGTGTGCGCGGTCTTCCCCGTCCACGGCTCCGCGGGCGTCCTCGGGGCGCTGCTCTACCCCGTGTTCGCCGTCCCGCTGTGGCACGACGGCGCGTCGTTCGTCTCGCTGGCCGTCCCGCAGGTCATCGGCGTCGGCGTCATCGCCATCTGGACGTTCGTCGCCACCGCGGTCGTCTTCGGCGGCTTCCGCGCCCTCGGACAGGTCCGCGTCTCCTCGGACCACGAGCGCGAGGGCCTCGACACGGCCGAACACGGCGTCGACACCTACCCCGAGTTCGGCTCGCCCGACCACGACACCGGCATCCGCACCGACGGCTCCGGCGTCCCGAGCGGGGATGGATTCATGACGACGGGACGGGAGGACTAACCCATGAGTGATGCAGACGCTCCGAACGACGGCGAAATCAAGATGGTGATGGCGGTCATCCGCCCCGACAAGCTCTCGGACGTGAAGACCGCGCTGGCCGAAATCGGCGCGCCGTCGCTCACCGTCACCAACGTCTCCGGCCGCGGCTCCCAGCCCGCGAAAAAGAGTCAGTGGCGCGGCGAGGAGTACACCGTCGACCTCCACCAGAAGGTCAAAATCGAGTGCGTCGTCGCTGACATTCCGGCCGACGACGTGGTCGACGCCATCGCCGACGCCGCCCAGACCGGCGAGAAAGGCGACGGGAAGGTGTTCACCCTCCCCGTCGAGAGCGCGGTGCAGGTCCGCACCGGCAAGACCGGCCGCGACGCGGTCTGAACGCCGCCGACCGCTGTTTTCGTTCGGTTCGGTCGCGCCGAGCCGTCCCCGGCGTCGTCAGCCTGACGGGCGACGGGGTTATACGCGCTCGGCCGAACGTACCGGTGGCCCCCCACGGGGCGAGAGCCGAACCCACGCGAAACCGTTTTTCCCCTCCGCACCGAGCGTCGTGACGATGAGCGGTGGCTCCACGTGGTGACTGTCGCTGTCCTCGGCGGACTCGCCGTCGCGCTGTTCGGGATGGCCGCCGTCGGCCTGCTCGCCGACCGATATCTCGCCGAGCCCGACGACCTCCGCGCCGACCTCCTCGTCAGCGACGCGAACAAGTGGGCCGTCTTCGCCCTCCTGTGCGGCTACGTGCTCGTCGTCGAGGGGCGGCCGCTGTCCTCGATGACCGGCCGCTCGCTTGCCCCCCTCGCGTTCGTCGCGGTGGTCGGCGGCGGCGTCTTCGTCCTGTTCGCCGCGAACGCGGTGACGACGCCCGTCTTCGACCGACTCGGCGTGGGCGGCCTCGACGAGGGGATGTCCGGGTTGGGTTCGCTGTCGGTCAGACACCGACTGTTCGTGTCCGGGACCGCCGGGATTACGGAGGAAGTGCTGTTCCACGGCTACGCTATCGAGCGCCTGCTCGAACTCACCGGCAGTCCGCTCCTCGCGGGCGGCGTCTCGTTCGCCGCGTTCACCGCGAGCCACGCCGTCGGCTGGGAGCGCGGCGCGGTCGCCAGAATCGCCGTCCCCGCGCTCCTGACGACGATTATGTACCTCCTCGTGCGCGACGTGGTCGCGCTCGTCTGCATCCACGCGCTCAACGACGCGGTCGGACTGCTGTTGGCCGGGTCGGTCGAGGCTGGCGACGCCGACGGCGCTGACGCGGCCGCGGACGGAACGGCGCGGTAGGTCGCCGCCGCCGGAGCGAACCGATAGGTCGCCGCAGTCCCGCGACGCCGGCCGGGTGGGCGTCGCCCCGTCTACTGGTTCGCCGGCGGCAGGTGCGGCCGGCCCAGTAAGGTCTTTCCCGCGAGCGGCCGAACCGCCGCGCATGAACCACGACGAGTCAAGGGCGCTGTACGACCGCGCGCTGTCCGTGCTCGCGGGCGGCGTGAACTCCTCCGTCCGGGCGACCCAACCGTACCCGTTCTTCGTCGAGCGCGGCGACGGCGCGCACGTCATCGACGCCGACGGGAACCGCTACGTCGACTACGTGATGGGCTACGGGCCGCTGCTGTACGGCCACGACGCACCCGAACCCGTCCAGTCGGCGGTCCAGAAGCACGCCGCCGCGGGGCCGATGTACGGCGCGCCGACCGAAATCGAGGTCGAACACGCCGAGTTCGTCGCGCGGCACGTCCCCTCCGTCGAGATGCTCCGATTCGTCAACTCCGGCACGGAGGCGACCGTCTCGGCGGTCCGCCTCGCCCGCGGCGTCACCGGCCGCGACAAAATCGTCGTCATGCAGGGCGGCTACCACGGCGCACAGGAGTCCACCCTCGTCGAGGGCGGCCCCGACGGCGCGAAGCCCTCGACGCCCGGCATCCCCTCGTCGTTCGCTGACCACACCATCCCCGTCCCGTTCAACGACGAGGAGACCGTCCGCGAGGTGTTCGCGGAACACGGCGAGGACATCGCTGCGGTGCTGACCGAGCCGATTCTGGCGAACACGGGCATCGTCCACCCGGTCGACGGCTACCTCGAAGCCCTCCGCGACGTGACCGAGGCACACGGCGCGCTCCTCATCTTCGACGAGGTCATCACCGGCTTCCGCGTCGGCGGCCTCCAGTGCGCGCAGGGCAAGTTCGGCGTCACGCCCGACCTCACGACGTTCGGGAAGATTATCGGCGGCGGCTTCCCCGTCGGCGCGGTCGGCGGGAAGGCCGAACTCGTCGAGCAGTTCACCCCCGGCGGCGACGTGTTCCAGTCGGGCACGTTCTCGGGCCACCCGGTCACGATGGCCGCGGGCCACGAGTACCTGAAGTACGCCGCCGAAAACGACGTGTACGGGCACGTCGACCGCCTCGGCGAGAAGCTTCGGGCGGGTATCACGGACATCCTCGAAGACCAAGCACCCGAGTACACCGTCGTCGGCACGGACTCGATGTTCAAGACGGTGTTCACGCGCCACGGCGCGACCGAGCGCGCCGACGCCTGCGCCGACGGCTGTTCGCAGGTCGAGTCGTGTCCCAACTACGACGCCTGTCCGAAGACCGGCGCGGACGTGTCGAACGCCGAGACCGACCGCTGGGAGCGCGTCTTCTGGCAGGAGATGAAAGACCGGGGCGTGTTCCTCACGGCGAACCAGTTCGAATCGCAGTTCGTCTCCTACGCCCACACCGACGAGGACATCGAGAAGACGCTGGAAGCGTACAAAGCGGCGCTATAACCAGAATCGACGATTCGCCGGTCGCGCGCTTTTTCACGACTCCGACCCGCTCGCCCGAGAGAGCCCGAAGTACACCGGCAGTCCGAAGACGGCGGCCAGTCCGGCGGTGAGGAACAGCGGGGCGATGCCGGTCGGGTCCGGCGCGAAGATGAAGCCGAGCGGGAGCGCGACGACGAACGCGACGCCGAAGGTGAGGGCGAGACGGGCGGACCTGTTCACGTCGGCGTCGTCGCCGCGGAGGCCGATAACTGTTCGGCACTTCGACACGGCTGCGAGGCGGCCGAGGCGAGCGAGGACCGTCCGCCGCGACTTCGACCCGGCCCGGCCCGGGCCGAACGCGCCTCACTCGACCCGCAGTCGCGCCTCGGCCGCCCGCCACAGCGGCGGGTAGGTCAGGGCGACGCCGACGCCGAGCGCGGCCGCCCACGAGACGAGGATGCCGACCGGGTCTCCTTGGAGTTCGAGGAAGACCAACAGCGGAATCCAGACGGCGGTCACGACGAGACCGACGCCCCAGACGCGGGCGACGAGTCGGAGGCGGAGGGGGCGCGCGAGGAGGAGCGCGAGCGCGACGAGCGCGGCCGCGACGAGGCCGGCGAACCACGGCGGTTCGACGCCGACCGACGAGAGAAACAGGTCGAGGGGCGCGACGACCGAGGTCAGGCCGAACAGGAGGAGGGCGACGACCACGAAGTCACCGACCTGCCGGACGGCCGAATCGAGGGCGGGCATCGTCCGGGTCGTCGCGCGGGGACCGTATCGGTCTTCCGTTCGGATTCGACCCGGCGCGCGGGAGCGAACTGGTGGGCTTTTCAACGCGGGGGCCGGACTGACGCGTATGACTACAACACTTCGCTTGGCGACGCGAGGGTCGGCGCTCGCTCGCGCGCAGGCCGCGAGCGTGCAGGGGGCGCTCGCGGGCCGCCGACTCGACGTCGAACTCGTCGAAGTCGAGACCACGGGCGACCGGATTCAGGACGAACTCATCCACCGACTGGGCAAGACCGGCGCGTTCGTCCGCGCGCTCGACGAGCGCGTCCTCGACGGCGAGGTCGACGCCGCGGTCCACTCGATGAAGGACATGCCGACCGAGAAGCCCGCCGACCTCGTCGTCGCCGGCGTGCCCGAGCGCGCGCCCGCTGGCGACGTGCTCGTGACGGCCGAGGGCCACGACATCGACGACCTGCCCGAGGGAGCCGTCGTCGGCACGTCGTCGCTCCGCCGACAGGCCCAACTGCTGAACTACCGCGAGGACCTCGAAGTCGAGCCGCTCCGGGGCAACGTCGACACCCGCATCGAGAAACTGCTGGCGACGCACCTCCAGCGCGAACACGAGGCCCGCGTCGAAAACGACAAAGAGCGACAGGGCAAGAAGGGCAAGACCGACCACGACGAGGCGTTCGACGAGACCGCCGACGAGTGGTTCGAGGGGCTCACCGAACTCGAACGGCAGGCGCTCGGCCGGCAGGTCGAAACCGAGTACGACGCCATCGTCCTCGCGGAGGCCGGGCTCAAGCGCAGCGGGCTCACCGAGAAGGTGAACTACGAGCGCCTGCCGCGGACGACGTTCGTCCCCGCACCCGGACAGGGGGCCATCGCCGTGACCGCCGCGGACTCGGAGGTCATCGAACTCATCCGCGACAAACTCGACCACCCGCGGACCCGCGTCGAGACGACCGTCGAGCGGACCATCCTCGCGGAACTCGGCGGCGGCTGTATCGCCCCCGTCGGCGTCCACGCCCTCCTGCAGGGCGAACACGTCCACGTCGACGTGCAGGTGCTTTCGACCGACGGCTCGGAGTCCATCAAGACCTCTCGCGACCTCCCCGTCGGCAACCACGCCAACGCCGCCCGCGAGTTCGCGGCGGCCCTGCGCGACCGCGGTGCGGGTCAGTTAGTCGACGCCGCCCGCGAGGAGGCCGAGGAGTGAGATGACGGGCGACGACCAGCGCGCGGGAGCCGACGAACACTCGAACGACGACGCGACCGACGGCGACGGCGTCGGCACGGTCCACCTCGTCGGCAGCGGCCCGGGCGACCCGGAACTGCTGACGATGAAGGCCGCCCGCCTCATCGACGAGGCGGACGTGGTGCTCCACGACAAGCTCCCCGGCCCGGAGATTCTCGAGATGATTCCGGTCGAGAAGCGCGAGGACGTGGGCAAGCGCGCCGGCGGCGAGTGGACCCCGCAGGAGTACACGAACAACCGACTGGTCGAACTCGCCCGCGAGGGCAAGGACGTGGTCCGCCTGAAGGGCGGCGACCCGTTCGTGTTCGGCCGCGGCGGCGAGGAGATGGAACACCTCGCAGACAACGGGATTCCCTTCGAGGTCGTGCCGGGCATCACCTCGGCGGTCGCCGGGGCCGGTGCCGCGGGCATCCCCGTCACCCACCGCGACCACGTGTCGTCGGTGTCGTTCGTCACCGGCCACGAGGACCCGACGAAAGACGAGTCCGCGGTCGACTGGGACGCGCTCGCCGCGACCGGCGGGACGCTCGTCGTCCTCATGGGCGTCGGCAAGCTCCCGCTCTACACCGCCGAACTCCGCGAAGCGGGGCTGGCCGGCGACACGCCGGTCGCCCTCATCGAGCGGGCGACGTGGCCCGATATGCGCGTCGCCACCGGCACGCTCGACACCATCGTCGACGTGCGCGATGAGACCGACATCGAGCCGCCCGCGATTACCGTCATCGGCGAGGTCGCGGCGACCCGCGACCGCGTGAAGGGGTTCCTGCAAGGCGGCGGCGCGGACGCCATCGAGGCGGGCGCGGACGCGAACCCGACCTCCGGAGGTGCGGGAGGGGACGAATGAGCCAGCAGGTCCGCGCGGCCGTCTTCCGCCCCGACGACGACCGCATCGAGCGCGCCGTCGAACTCCTCGACTCGCTCGGCGCGACCCCCGTCCCCGACCCGATGCTCGCAATCGAGCCGACCGGCGCGACGCCCGAACCCGGCGCGTTCGTCGTCCTGACGAGCAAGACCGGCGTCGAACTCCTCGACGAGGCCGGCTGGAACCCCGGCGACGCGGTGCTGTGCTGTATCGGCCCCGCGACCGCCGACGCCGCCCGCGACGCCGGCTGGACGGTCGACCGCGTCCCCGACGAGTACACCTCGGCCGGACTGGTCGACCACCTCGCGCCCGACGTGGACGGCGCGACGGTCGAAGTCGCCCGGAGCGACCACGGCAGTCCGGTTCTCACGGACGGCCTGCACGACGCGGGCGCGGACGTTCACGAGACGGTGCTCTACCGGCTCGTCCGCCCCGAGGGAGCCGGCGAGTCGGCCGAGCTGGCCGCCGCCGGCGACCTCGAAGCCGCCCTGTTTACCTCGTCGCTCACGGTCGAACACTTCCTCGACGCCGCCGCCGAGCGCGGTATCCGCGAGGAGGCCATCGCCGGCCTGAACGACGCCGTCGTCGGCGCAATCGGGCCGCCGACCCGCGACACCGCGGAATCCCACGGCATCGACGTGACGGTCGTCCCCGACGAGGCGACGTTCGAAGCGCTCGCGGTCGCCGCGGTCGAGACCGCCGCGCCGACGTATCACGAGTGACGTGACGGGAAGCGAGACGAAAGACGAGACGAGAGATGACTCGGGAGACGGCTCGTGGCGCGCCGTCGGCTCGGTCGCCGGCTGGCAGACCGCCGCGAGCCTCTGTTACTACGCCATCTTCGCGGCGACCGGCTTCGTCCGCGACGCGTTTTCGGTCTCCGAGTCGCTGGTCGGACTGTTCCTGACCGCCGGCCTGCTCGGTTACACGGTGTTTCTCTTTCCGAGCGGCGCGGCCGTCGACGGCTACGGCGAAAAGCCCGTGATGGTCGTCGGCCTGCTGGCGCTGTCGGTCGCGCTCGTCGGCGTCACGTTCGCGCCGCCGTCGTATCTCCTGTTGTTGGTGACGGTGGCGCTCCTCGGGGCGGCCTACTCGACCGCGATGCCGGCGTCGAACCGCGGCATCGTCGCGGCCGCGCCCGCCGGGAGCAAGAACCTCGCGATGGGGCTGAAGCAGGTCGGCGTCACCGTCGGCAGCGGGGCGTCGTCGCTCGTCGTCACCGGCGTCGCCGTCGTCGCGGCGTGGCAGGTCGGCTTCTGGGCCATCGCCGTCTTCGCCGCCGGCTACGCGCTCGTCTTCGCGACGCGCTACCGCGGAAACCCGGGAACCGGCCGGCTCGAACGCCCCCGGCTCGCCGGCCTCGGCGGCAACCGCGCCTACGTCGCGCTCGTCGCCGCCGGACTGTTCATCGGCGCGTCCATCTTCTCGATGCTCGGCTACACCGTCCTCTACGTGCAGGACGTGGTCGGAACCGGTCCCGCGCTCGCCGGGGGCGTCCTCGCGGCGACGCAGGTGACCGGAAGCGTCGGCCGCATCGGCGCGGGAAGCCTCGCGGACCGCCTCGGCGGGCCCCGCGGCGCGGCCACCGTCGCGCTCGTCCAACTGGCCGGCGCGGTCGCGCTCTTTTCGCTCCTCGTCGGAACCGGCGGCTCGTTCGCGCCCACCATCGCCGTCTTCGTCGCGCTCGGGCTCACCATCCACGGCTCGACCGGCGTCTTCTACTCCTGTCTGAGCGGCGTCGTCGACGACGGCGATATCGGCGCGGCGACCGCCGGCGGCCAGACCGCGCTCAACGTCGGCGGCCTCGTCGCCCCGCCGCTTTTCGGCTTCGTCGTGGAATCGACGGGCTACGGGGCCGGCTGGGCGCTCGTCGCCGGTTCGACGGTGCTGGCGACCGTCCTCCTGTTCGTCGTCAGGCGGCGAATCTGACCGGCGGTCGCCGTCGACCAGTGCCTCGCTCCGCAGGCGAGCCTTCTTATACCGAACCGCGGCAACCACGACACATGTTCGCCGTCGAACTGGAGTGGAAACGAAGGGGTCGCGTGGCCGGACTACTAGCGTTTATGCCGGAGAGGGCGTGAGTACCACACCAATGGACGGACCCGTCCCCGAACTCACAGAGCACGCGGCGGCCTGCGCGGCCCGCCTCCGCGACGCCGACCGGGTGCTCCTCGCCTCGCACATCGACGCCGACGGGTTGACGAGCGCCGGCATCGCCTCGACCGCGCTCGAACGCGCCGACATCCCCTTCGAGACGGTGTTCTGCCGCCAACTCGACGAAGCCGCCGTGGCCGACATCGCGGCGACCGACTACGACACCGTGCTGTTCACGGACTTCGGCAGCGGCCAACTCGACATCATCGCCGACCACGAGGCGGCGGGCGACTTCCACCCCGTCATCGCCGACCACCACCAGCCCGCCGAGGGCGTCGAGACCGACCACCACCTCAACCCGCTCCGGTTCGGTCTCAACGGCGCGAGCGAACTCTCCGGCGCGGGCGCGAGCTACGTCCTCGCGCGGGCGCTCGAACCCGACGCCGGCGACAACCGCGACCTCGCCGCCCTCGCCGTCGTCGGCGCGGTCGGGGACATGCAGGACACGAACGGCGAACTCCGCGGGGCCAACGCGGGCATCGTCGACGAGGGCGTCGAAGTCGGCGTCGTCGAGGAGGGCACCGACCTCCGCATCTACGGCCGCCAGACCCGCGCGCTCCCGAAACTGCTCCAGTACGCGACGGACGTACGCATCCCCGGCATCTCGAACAACGAGGCCGGAGCCATCGAGTTCCTGACCGAACTCGACGTGCCCTGCCGCGATGACGACGGCGAGTGGAAGCGATGGGTCGACCTCACCGGCGACGAGCGCCAGACGCTCGCCAGCGCCCTAATGCGCCGCGCCATCGCCAGCGGCGTGCCCGCCTCCCGCATCGACGACCTCGTGGGGACGACCTACGTGCTCTCTCGGGAGCGGGAGGGGACCGAACTCCGCGACGTGAGCGAGTTCTCGACGCTCCTGAACGCGACCGCGCGCTACGACCGCGCCGACGTGGGCCTCGCGGTCTGTCTCGGCGAGCGCGACGCGGCGCTCGACCGGGCGCGCAGGCTCCTGCGAAACCACCGCAAGAACCTCTCGAACGGCCTTCAGTGGGTGAAGGAACACGGCGTCCGCGTCGAGGACAACCTCCAGTGGTTCGACGCGGGCGACGAGATACGCGAGACCATCGTCGGCATCGTCGCCGGGATGGCCGTCGGCACCGACGCGACCCGAAGCGGGATTCCCGTCCTCGCGTTCGCCGAGAAAGAAGACGGCGAAGTGAAGGTCTCCTCGCGCGGGTCGTACGTGATGGTCAGAGACGGGCTCGACCTCTCGGCGGTCATGCGCGAGGCGTCCCGTGCAGTCGGCGGCGACGGCGGCGGCCACGACGTGGCCGCGGGCGCGACGATTCCGAAGGGCGAAGTCGAGGCGTTCATCGCCGAGGCAGACCGCATCGTCGGCGAGCAGTTGGCCGAGGACGCGGACTAATCGTCGACCGGGTTCTCCCCGAACCGCGCGGGCACCCAGTTTTGGCTGTCGATTGGCGGCCGCTCGTATCCGGTGTCGTCCTGTCGCGGCGGGAGTTCGATGGGGTCGGGCGTGAGGTCCTCGTAGTCGATTTGGTCCAGCAGGTGCGAGATACAGTTGAGCCGCGCGTGGCGCTTCACGTCGGCGTGGACGACGTGCCACGGGGCCTCGTCGATGTCGGTGTGTTCGAACATCCGGTCTTTCGCCTTCGAGTACTCAACCCACCGAGAGCGCGCTTCGAGGTCCATCGGACTCAGCTTCCACCGTCGCTTCGGGTCGTCTGTTCGTTTCTGGAACCGCCGTTCCTGCTCCTCGTCGCTGATGGAAAACCAGTACTTGACGAGGATAACGCCCGAGCGGACGAGCATCCGCTCGAACTCGGGGCAGGACCGCAGGAACTCCTCGTACTCCTCGTCGGTGCAGAAACCCATCACCCGCTCGACGCCCGCGCGGTTGTACCAACTCCGGTCGAAAAGCACCATCTCGCCCTCTGTCGGAAGCTGTTCGACGTACCGCTGGAAGTACCACTGGCCCTGTTCGCGCTCCGTGGGTTTGCCGAGCGCGACGACCCGCGCGACCCGCGGGTTGAGCCGGCGGGTGATGCGCTTGATGACGCCGCCTTTCCCCGCGGCGTCGCGCCCCTCGAAGACGACGCAGACCCGGAGGTCGCGTTCCTTTATCCAGTACTGGAGTTTCACCAGTTCCTCCTGAAGGCGGTGCAACTCCCGTTTGTACTGTTGCTTCTTCAGGACCCCCTCGTCGTCGTAGCGGGGCTCGTCGGCGGACATACGAGAACTGCGTGCGCTGTGACCAAATAGCAAGCGGGGGCGGGCGGCGCGCTCGACGCCGGCGACGACGAACGCCGCGGGCGACGAGCGGTCTGACCATCCGCCAGAACAACGGCCTGTGTGCCAGCGCGTCGATGAGAATGCGACGGTCGTACATCAGGGGGCGCGGACACCTCGGGAGAGCGCCTGTCGGAGTCGTGCGGCCCGCAATCGCGACAGATCGAGCTGCTCGACGAGTAGAACGTGATAAAGTACACTTCTGGAGGAATTTGACTCGTGTCTGAGAACATATTTACCCACCTATTTAGAGTTCGACAATCTATCGAGTATAAAATCGGTTGTCCTCAAACAACCCACTCCGGCTATGACTCCCTCGACTCGGCACAACCTCGGAGGATGGAAGTGTTGCGTGCCTTCTATTCAAGCACAACAACGGAGAAATAGGCGCAGTCTATCGGTTTTGACTTCATATCACTCAGAAATCCTTTCCACGCTTTCTCACCGTGACGAACTCGGAAATCACGAGACGAGGGCCTAATCAAACACAAACCATGTGAAAATAAGACACGCAACAGAACCCAAACTCCGAAACTCTGCGACTCGGATACGGAAGCAATTCGATATAGCGGAATGTGATTTATTATGGCCGAGGTGGGGGAAGAAACGGCCGAGTGTAGACCGCGTTCGCGTTCGCCCTCGGGGTCGAAGCCCGCGAAATCCTCATATCGGATGCTTGTGTATGTCATGGCACCGGCACGCATGCCGGAGTGGGGTGAACGATGGCGACTGCCAACTCGAACGAGGCCGAATACGACTACCCGGTCGGCTACGAACCGGAGGTACAAACAGAGACGGTCGAACTGGACCGTCGAACCGTCGAGCGACTCGACGCGCTGCGCGAGGACGACGAGTCGTACGACGAACTGATAACCGAGCTCGCGTCCATCTTCGCGGCGAGCGAACTCTCCGCCGCGCGCGTGGACAGCCCGCTCATCGAGTGACGCCCCGCGTCGCTCGATTTTCCGTATTTGAGACGCGCTAAGAGAGGAATCGCCGTTCAGAGGACGAACAGTCGATAAATGCTACGTTGCTATACAGAATCCACAATTCCGACGAACTAACCGTCCGATTTTTTGCTCAGAGCGCGAAAGCTCCGAGTATGACCGAGTTCGACCCCGAGAAGTTCGAGGACAAGTACGCCAACTACTTCCCCGAACTCCAGCGCGCGTACAAGAACGCCTTCGAGACGATGAACGACGAGTTCGACTCGTCGCTCATCCACGGGGTCGACCAGCAGATTCTCAACGAGTCCGAGCCGTTCTACGATGACGGCGACTTCTCCGTGCAGCTCCCCGACGACCCCGCGGAGCGGCTGACGGCGGTCGAAATCGACGACGACGAGCTCGACGCCGTCCTCGACCGCTACGTCGACGAAATCGAAGGCGAGCTTCGGCGGGTCTTCGGCGTCGAGGCGTAACCCCGAACCAAAGGCCTAAGCACGTTCACCTCGAAGCCGCGTGCATGAGCACGGAGACGCAGGACGGCGAGGACGACCTCAAAGAGCGTGTCGTGAACTTCCTCCGTCGGAACTTCCCGCAGATCCAGATGCACGGCGGCAGCGCGGCCATCCGCGACCTCGACCGCGAGACCGGTGAGGTTACCGTTCTCCTCGGCGGCGCTTGCTCCGGGTGCGGCATCTCCCCGATGACCATCCAGGCCATCAAGACCCGCATGGTCAAGGAGATTCCCGAGATCAACGAGGTCCACGCCGACACCGGCATGGGCGGCGACGGCGGGATGGGCGGCGACAGCCGCGGCGGCAGTCCGTCGTTCCCCGGCGACACCAGCGACGACACGACCGATATCGAGGACGACCAGGGCCCGCAGGCCCCGTTCTAACTCGGCGGTTCGGACGTTTTCGTCGCGGCGGCGGCCGAGAACAGGAGTTTTATCGGCAACTACTCCCCACCCTCGGGTATGACTGCCGAGTCGCCCGAGAACGTCCTCTTCGTCGTCATGGACACCGTCCGAAAGGACCATCTCACGCCGTACGGCTACGACCGCCCGACGACGCCGGGCCTCGACCGGTTCGCCGACGAGGCGACCGTCTTCGAGCAGGCCGTCGCGCCCGCGCCGTGGACGCTTCCGGTCCACGCCTCGCTTTTCACCGGGATGTACCCCAGCCAGCACGGGGCCGACCAGGAGAACCCCTACCTCGAAGGCGCGACGACGCTCGCCGAGACGCTCTCGGCGGCCGGCTACGACACCGCCTGTTACTCCTCGAACGCGTGGATAACGCCCTATACGCACCTGACCGACGGCTTCGCGGAGCAGGACAACTTCTTCGAGGTCATGCCCGGCGAGTTCCTGTCGGGGCCGCTGGCGAAGGCCTGGAAGACGATGAACGACAGCGACGCGCTGCGGACGCTCGCCGACAAACTCGTCAGCCTCGGCAACACCGCCCACGAGTATCTCGCCGGCGGCGAGGGCGCGGACTCGAAGACGCCCGCGGTCGTCGACCAGACCATCGACTTCATCGACGACTCCGAGGGGTTCTTCGCGTTCGTCAACCTCATGGACGCGCACCTGCCGTACCACCCGCCCGAGGAGTACAAAGAGCGCTTCGCGCCGGGTGTCGATTCGACCGAGGTCTGCCAGAACTCCAAGGAGTACAACGCCGGTGCCTACGAGATTGACGACGACGAGTGGGATGACATCCGCGGGCTCTACGACGCCGAAATCGCCCACATCGACGACCAGCTCACCCGGCTGTTCGACCACCTCAAAGAGACCGACCGCTGGGACGACACGATGGTCGTCGTCTGCGCCGACCACGGCGAACTCCACGGCGAACACGGCCTCTACGGCCACGAGTTCTGCCTGTACGACCCGCTCATCAACGTCCCGCTGATGGTCAAACACCCCGACCTCGACGCGGAGCGACGCGACGACCAGGTCGAACTGGTCGACCTCTACCACACGGTGCTCGACTCGCTCGGCGTCGAAGGCGGCGAGCCCGCGACCCCCGGCGACGACGCGGTCGGCCTCGACCGCACGCGCTCGCTCCTGTCGGCCGATTACCGGGAGTTCGCGCAGGCGTCGAACGACGACCCCGGTCAGCGCCGCGACGGTCAGTACGCCTTCGTCGAGTACTCCCGTCCCGTGGTCGAACTCAAGCAGCTAGAAGAAAAGGCGTCGAGCGCCGGCATCACCCTGCCTGAAGACTCGCGGTTCTACTCCCGGATGCGGGCGGCGCGGCGGACCGACGCCAAGTACGTCCGAATCGACCGCATCCCCGACGAAGCCTACCGCATCGACGACGACCCCGAGGAGACCGAGAACGTCGCCGACGCCGACACGGGCGACGAGGCCATCGCGGAGACCGAGGTCGCCCTCGCGGAGTTCGAAGACGCAATCGGCGGCGCGTGGACCGACGCGCTCGACACCGACGTGTCGGACGACTCGGTCGACCAGATGGACGACGAGGCGCAGGACCGACTCCGCGACCTCGGCTACCTCGAATAGCTCGCACACGGGCGTCTCGGGTCCGACGCGACTACCGAAGCCCTGCTCCCCGCTCCCACGCCCGGAGGAGCGCCGCGAGCGTCCGGTTCGTCGGCACCTCGAAGCCGTGGTCGGCGGCGATATCCACTACCGCACCGTTGATAGCGTCCACCTCGGTCCGCTTTTCGGCCGCCACGTCCTGCAACATCGACGAGCGGTTCGCGGCGGTCTTTTCGACCACGCGGTCGACCGCCTCGCGGGCGACGCGGTTCGGGAGCGACACGCGCTCTAATCGGGCGACTCGGGCCGTTTCGCGGGCCGCTCGGTGTGCGAGTTCGCCGGCGTCGTCGCCCGCGAGCGCGCCGTTTTCGACCCGCGCGAGCGCGGTGACCGCGTTGATGCCGGCGTTGACGGCGAGTTTCTCCCAGCGCCGTCGCGGCATGTCGGTCGCGACGAGCGTGTTGAGCCCCGCGTCGCGGAACGCCTTCCCGACGCGCTCCGCGAGGGGGTCGGGCCCGCCGTCGAGCGCGCCCAAGACGACCCGACCGACGCCGGTGCACTCGACGCGGCCCGGCTCGACTAATCGCGCTCCGTAGGTCGCCGTTCCCGCGAGGACCGGCGCGTCGAGGCGAGAGGCGAACGTCTCCTCGGTGAGTCCGTTCTGGAGCGACAGCACCGCGTCCACGTCGCAGTCAGCGAGCGCGTCGGCAGCGGTCGCGGTGTCGAACGACTTGACCGTGACGAGCGCGAGGTCCGCCGAATGGCCCGTCTCGGTCGTCGTCGCGGCCGGCGAGATGTGCGCCGACCCGGCACCGACGATATCGAGCCCGGCCGCCGACACCCGGGCCGCGTGCGGGTCGCGGGCGACGAGCGTCACGTCGTGGACCGACGCGAGGAGACCGCCGACGAGCGTGCCGAGGCTGCCCGCGCCGAAGACGAGAATACGCATGGCTACCCGTACTCGGCGGGCGACAAAAATAGCGAGTTTCGCGGCGCAGCGGTCGAATCGGGGCGACCCCTCAGTCCTCGGTCCAGTAGTAGAGTTGCTCGCGCTCGGCACCGCAGTTCGGGCAGGCGTCGGGCAGTTCGTCGAGGTCGCCCATTTCGCCGCAGTCGCTACACCGCCACATCAACTCGGCCTCACCGAACTCGTGGCCGGCGCGCTCGTGTTCGACGGACATCCCCGCGAGTCCCTCGCGGGTCGTCACGAAGAAGCCGTCGTCGTCGAAACCGCGGACGCTCCCGAGTTCGGTTCCGTCCGCCGCGTACACCGTCATTCCCACCGTCGGCTGTGTCTCGTCAGCCATACGCGACTAGTCGTCGCGCGAGCGGATAAAAAGGAACGGCCGAATCCGCGTCGAGGTCGGGCGAGCCCAGCAATAGGCCGGCAGTGATGTCCGCATATAAATAATAAATCAAATACCGCGATATAGAATCTCGTGGCTCGACAAAGCACTTACCGCCACATCATAGATCCGACAGTATGCCCCGTCTTCGGAGCCGCCGCCGATTCCTCCAACTGCTCGGAAGCGCGTCGTTCGGTGTCGCCGGCTGTCTCGGCCGCGACGGCGGGTCGTCCGGTCCTACGACGACCGAGGCGACGACCACCACCGCCGAACCGTCTACGACTTACGGTCCGACCTCCGGGCCGGACGAACGCGTGACGGCCACGCCGCCGGGCGACCCCGCGCTCTCGCCGTCGGGGGCGTGGCCGCAGTACCGCTTCGACGCGGGAAACACCGGCTACAACCCCGACGTTTCGATTCCGACCGACGCCGAGGAGTACTGGCGGCTGAACGCCGGCGGCTCACCCGTCCTCGACGGCGACCGCCTCTACAACCTCCATGGGCGCGGGCGCGACGAGCGAGCGTTCGTCCGACGCGAGCCCTCGACGATGGGTGAGCGAGCGGTAACCCCGCTTGTCGGCTATGGCGTGAACTCGCCGCCCGTCGTCGCGGGCGACCGAGTCGTCGTCACGACCTTCATCGAGGTGTTCTGTCTCGCCGCCGACCGCGACGAAGTGCTCTGGCGCGGCCCCGAGATGGACGGCATCCACGGCCCGCCCGCGGTGGGCGACGGCGTCGCCGTCGTCTCAGGCGGCGGGTTCGACGGCGTCCCGACCCAGCTTCGGGCGTTCGAGCTCGCGGACGGGAGCGAACGCTGGCGCTACGACCTCGAAAGCGACGCGAAGGGCGCGCCCGCCGTCGCCGACGGTGCGGTGTTCGTCGTGACGAGCGACGCCGTCCACGCCGTCGACCTCGCGACCGGCGAGCGGCGCTTCCGCGTCGAGGCGCGAACGAGCGAGTGGACGACGCCGGTGGCGACGCCCGAGGCCGCGTATCTGCCCACCCGCGACGGAGAACTCCTCTCGCTCGCCCCGAGCGACGGCACCGAACGATGGCGGTCGCCGGGAAGCGGCGCGCCGGTCGTCACCGACGACGTGCTCCACGTCGCGGTCGACGGGGAGACCGCGACGCTGTCTCGCGACGACGGGAAAGAAGTGGCGACGCGATTCGTCGGCGCTCCGCACGCGCGCGCACGAGAAGCAGTATTGGTTTCCGATGAGCAGGGACGACTAGCAGCGTACAACACTGATGAAGAGCGTCAGTTATGGACGCACCAGACCCCGGAAGTGCAGGTGGCGGACGTGATTTCACAGGGCGTCGCCGCCGCAGTCCCCGTCGACGGCGCGGTGTACGTCGTCGCCGCCGACGGCTTCCACGGGTTAGGGGGGGCGCAGGACTGAGACGCCGAGCAGCGGAGTCGCTCGACTCGCAAAACCTGGAGGAAAAACCGACCGCTAAACTACATGAAGTCCGCGATGCCCGACTGCTCGTTCTCCACTTTTTCCGAGTCTCGCTCCGCTCGACTCGCAAAACCTGGAGGAAAAATCGACCGCTAAACTACATGAAGTCCGCGATGCCCGACTGTTTGTTTTTGTCGTTCTCGAAGACCGATTCGAGGCTCTTTTCGAGCACTTCGAGGCGCTGTTTCGTGTAGTCGCGGCAGTCGAACTCCTCTGCCACCTGAATCGCGGTGTCCATGTACTTGTTCACGGAGCCCTGGTGGACCGTGAGGTTCACCCGGCCGCCGCACTCCCGGCAGTCGCCCGAAAGCGGCATCCGGCGGTACTTCTCGCCGCAGTCGAGACACCGCGTCTCCTGTCGGGAGAAGGCGCGGAGGTTGCCGATGAGGTCCGGCAGGAAGTGGTACTCGATGACGCGCTCGGCCACGTCCGTCTCGTCGACCGCCCGGAGCTTCCGCGCGAGGAACAGTTGGGCGTCCATCTTGTCCATCATCGACCCGAGGGTCTTGTACGCAGAGAGGTCCGGGCCGGCGGCGATGTCCGTGGTGTCGTGGGTGTGGTCGAACCCGGTGTACTCGCGGTCGGTTCCGAGGTACTCCTCGGCGATGGTGACCTCGTCTTCCCAGTCGTCGGGGTCTTCCATCCGCAGGGTCGCCTCGTAGAACTCGCGGGGGTACTGCCGCACGATGTCCATGTTGTGCGCCTCGTCGTCGATCTCCGAGGGGTCGATGCGCGAGGACATGACGAGCGGCGCGTCCATCTGCCCGCCGCGCTTGTCGGGGAGATATTCTTTCGAGAAGTTGAGAAGACCGTCCATGAGCAGCATGACGCAGTCTTCGTCCCCGTCGCAATTCCGACGTTTCGCGGCGTGAAAGTACGGATGAGCGTATCCGACTGCTGCTGTCGTGAATCCGACAACTCTGCCGACGACCGCGGCGGAGGTGTGGGGGGCCATCCCGAAGACGAGTTCGCCGATGAGGTCGTCGCGCTCTTCGATTTCGTAGAACCGGTCGAGGCCGTAGAACTGGTCGAGGAGGTCGTCGACGAAGTCGGCGGTCTGCATCATGTGCTGCGCCGCGCCGTTCGAGAGGACGATGTCCTGTACTTTGAGTTCGACCAGTTGGTCGTCGAACCGGAGGGGTTCGCCGTCGATGTCGGTCTCGTAGCCGAGTTCGCGGAAGTGGTCGGCGGTCACGTCGAGTTCCTCGGGGCGGACCGCGGTGACGGGCAGGTCGGTCATGTCGTAGCGGACGGTGCCGTCTTTGAACGACGACACGTCGTGTTTCGCCCGCAGGACGCCTTTCTCGATGGGTTCGGGCGTCTTGTTCGCGGAGGTGAGGCCTTTGACGCCCTTGAGAATCTGGAACGACGACTCGCGCTCGCCGACGCGTTCGAGGGCGTCGCGGTACTCGCTGTTCAGGTCGACGTCCTGCCACTCGGCGCTCTCGACGTCCCACTCGCAGCGCTCGCAGTAGACGCGGCCCGACTCGTCGGGTTCGAGGACGGTCCCGCAGTCGTCGCACTCGTAGTGGGGTTCGGTGTGACCGCCGCAGTCGGGACATTTCGATTTGAAGCCGAACGCGCCGCAGTCGGGGCACTTGCGCTGACCGAGGCGGACCGAAATCTGGCCGCGCTTGCCGGACTCGCCGCGGTGTCTGGCGGCGTCGCCAACGTCGCGCTGGCTCCCGCCGGCCTCGCCGATGGGAAACAGCGTGTGGACCGCGGGCGAGAGGTCGCGGCGCTCGGACTTCTCGGGGCGACCCATCCGGTTGCCGATGCGGGTGGGCGCGCGCTCGCGGACGGTGAACGGCGCGACCTCGTTGACGGCCTCGACGGCGTTGTCGCCGTCGTCCCACGTGCGGGCGCGTTCGGAGAGGTCATCGAGTTCCCACGTCCGCTCGCGGTCGTCGGTGAGGCCGAGGCTCCGGGCGAGCGGTCGCCAGACGGGGACGCGGAGCGCCTCGTCGGTCTGTCGGTGAGCGACGAGCAGGTGTTCGAGCGCCTCCCGAATCTCGGGCGCGTTGTCGAGGACGAGCGTCCCCTCCAGTCCGCGCTCGGGTTCGTTGTCGTGTTCGAGCGCGGCGGTCGTGCCGCCGTCGGCTTCGGCGGCGACGATTTCACCGGCCGCGACGGCGTCGGCGAGCGCGTCGAACCGCTCGACAGAGATGTCGTGCCAGAGGTAGGTGTAGACGGGATGGAGCGGGGCGTCGAACTCGGTCGCCCACGAGAGGGCCTGTTCGACCGACGGCTCTTCGAGGTCGACGGCGGGGTCGTCGCGGAGCGCCTGCACGTTGGCCTCGGTCGCCTCGAACTCCTGAATCCACCACTCGAAGACGTACGAGGCGGGCGCGAGCGGGTGGTTGTTCTCGACGAACTCCCCGAAGTTGACGAGATACTCGCCGAGGTCGAGAATCTTCTCGACGCCGTTCTGGAGTTCCTTCGCCTCCTCGGGGTCGTCGATGCGGCGCACGTCGCCGTTAGCGAGTCTGACCGTCGGCCCCTCGATGGAGTCGACGGGGACGACGCCGCCGGCCTTGCCGGGACGCTCGGTCTTGATTTGGGTGCCGGTGGCGATGAAGTCGTCCACGATGTGCATCGTCGCGGGGTGGACGCCCGCGGTCGCGAAGCCGTGGTTGCGAGCGCGGCCGTAGCGCAGGCGGAAGCCGCCGGGCGCGGAGGGGTGGCCGAACACCGGGCGGCCCGCGATGAGGTCGCGGAGGAACTTGGTCGCGGGTTCGACGCGGGTCGGGCCGTCGGGGGCGTCGCTCTCGGCGTCGTCGGCCTCTGCGTCCGGGTCCTCGGCCTCGGCTTCGTCGCCGTCGTCGCCCGCGTCGTCGGCGTTCGCGGCGTTGTCGTCGTCCTTGCCGATGGTGCCGTCGATGAGGTCTTGGAGCCACGGCCAGTCGACCTCGTCGAGTTGGCGGGTGTAGCGCTGAATCTTCGGGGCCTTGAGCGCGATGCCCTCGGCCATGACGAGACACATGCCGCCGCGGGCGGAGTTGGTGTCGACGCGTTCGAGGTCGCGGTAGCCCGAGACCTCCTCGTCGCCCGTGGCTTCGCCGTCGAGCATGATGGGCATGTTCTCCGCGATGAAGCGCGACTCCTTGTCCTTCGGCGAGTACTGGAGGCCGGTCTCCTTGTCGTAGAGGTTTATCTCCTCGACGTAGCGCTCGACCTCGTCGGTTCGGGCTTTGTACTCGTCGATGTCGAGCAGCGAGCGGGCGTAGTCGGCGACGAGCACGGAGAGCGCCTGTGCGGTGCCGCCCGCCGAGCGAATCGGGCCGGCGTAGTAGACGTTGACGAACTCCGTGCCGTCGTCGTTTTCGAGGATTTCGACGCGGTCGATACCCTCGATGGGGGCGGCGACGACCCCCTCGGTGAGGAGGGCGACGGCGGTTCGGACCGCGCCCTCGACTTTGCCCTCGCGGGAGTCGTAGTCGCCGACGTTGCCGTCGACGAAGTCGGTCACGAGTTCGAGCGCGGCTTCCTCGCGGGACATCTCGCCTTCGAGTTCGCGGACGCGCTCTGCGACGCCGTCGATGCCGAGGATGTTCTCGACGCGGTCGGCCATGTCCTTGGCGACCGGAATCTCGACTTCGGTCTTCGGGTCGTACCCCGTCGCCTTCGCGGCCTCCGCGAGGTCGAACGCCTCGTCGAGGCGGGCTTCGATGCGACGGAAGTACCGGGTTTCCTCCTCGCGCACGGTTACAGCCAGAGGTCGAGGTCGGTCACCGCGTCGTGGTCGCGTTCGAGCGGTTCCTCGAAGGCGCGGAGGTTCAGTTCGCCGGCGAAGACGGTCGCAGAGTCGAGGTGTCCGGCGAGCGCCTGCCCACTACGCCGAGAAAGGATTGCGTGCGTGTGTGCGAAGGGTTCGCCGTCGAGGAGCGCAACGTTACCCACGCAGGCGGCGACTTCGAGCGGCTCGTCGAACGTCACGGACTGGTACTCCTGGTCCGTCTGGTCGTAAAACCAGAGTTCGGCGTCCTGGACGGCACCCATGGCGTTGAACCACGCGGACTCGATGTCCTTGCGCGCGCAGAACTCCTCGATCTCCTCGCGCCAGTCCGCACCGTGTTCGAGACGGGCGAGGTACTCCTCGCTCACCGTCACCGCTCGAGCGTTCATGCAGCGTACCACGAGCGAGTCGGACTAAAATGTGAATGGTCTGTCCGCCGGGCGTCCGGCGGCGGGCTTACGGGGCCGGTGCGATTACTGCCACTCGTCGAGCGCGAGCGCGTCGGCTACGTCAGCAGCGAGCCACGCGTCGTCGCGGGAGATATCCGCGATAATAAGACGCTGGCCCGTCTGAGAGCGATCCACCGAGGCCATGACCTCGGCGCCCGAGTCGTCGACGGAAGCCGTCGCATCCGGCGTCATGTATGATACATAGTGACACCCCTATATAAGTGGACCGAAACTGCGGGCCGAGAAGTGTCCCGTTGACTGATTCTGTCGCCTCGAAAGCGGGTTTAAAATGTAAAACGAGTTTTGTAGGGATTCTCGTGGCAGTTTTCGCCGCTTGGGTATGGAACTACCTCCCTTCCACGCTACACTATATCAAACAAATCGAATACGGTAAGTTTATCCACGCGCCGGGAAAATTTCGTTCTGAATGCCAGACACTAACAAACTCTCGCGTCGCCGCTTCCTGAAGGCAACGGGTGGGGCTGCCACGGCCGCCGCTCTCGCCGGTTGTACCGGCGGTGATGGTGAAGAGACGACGACGACCGAATCCGGTGGCGAGGAGACCACCACCTCGTCGACGACCCAAGAGGACACGGGCACGGAGCTGTCCGGGTCGGTGTTCAACCGCACCCTCTCGGGGACCATCACGACGATGGACCCCGTCGCCGCGACCGACACGTCGTCGGGCATCCTCATCCAGCAGGTCTTCGACTGCTTGATGTCCTACCAGAACGCCCTCCCGACGGTCGAAAACGAACTCGCCGCGGACTACACGGTCTCCGACGACTTCACGACCTACACGTTCGAGCTCGCGGACGCGACCTACCACAACGGCGACCAGGTCACCGCCTCGGACTTCATTTACTCGTGGGAGCGCCTCGCGGCCTCCGAGAACAGCCGTCGCGCCTACTTCATCCTCGACTCCGTCGGCGTCGAACACGAGACGGACGACGAGGGCGACTACGTGCCCGGGTCGCTCGGTCTCGAAGTCGGCGAGAGCGAGAGCGAACTCGTCGTCAACCTCTCGGAGCCGTTCCACGACACCCTCGAGATGTTCGCCTACACCTCCTTTGCCGCCCTTCCCGAGGGCGTCCTCGGCGACATCGAGGGTCACGACGGCGAGATGGAGTACACCGAGTTCGCGTCGAACAACCCCATCGGTGCGGGTCCGTTCGAGTTCGCGTTCTGGGAGCAGGGCACCGCCGCGGCCGTCTCCAAGTACGACGACTACTACGGGCAGGTCGCGCAGGTCGACAACGTCCGCTGGCAGGTCATCGAGGACGACACGGCCCGCTACAACTACGCGATGAACGAGAACGCGGACTACTTCACCCTGCCCACCGCGCAGTACGACCCCGGACTGGCTCAGGTGGAGTCGACCGACGAGTACGGTCGCGAAATCGGGACGTACGGGCCCGTCCGTAACGGGAAGACGCTCAACTACGTCGGCGTTCCGACCCTCTCCATCTACTACGTCGGCTTCAACATGAACAAGGTCCCGAAGGCGGTCCGTCAGGCGTTCGCCTACGTCCTGAACCAAGACCAGATGGTCTCGGAAGTGTTCAAGGGCCGCGGCTCCGCGGCGGAGCTCTTTACGCCGCCGACCATCTTCCCCGGCGGTGCGCAGGCCGCGAGCGACCTCGTCAGCTCCGACTACCCGTACAGCGCGGGCGAGACGGACATCGAGGCCGCCCGCCAGGTCATGGAGGAGGCCGGCTACGGTCCGGACAACCAGTTCGAGGTCCAGTGGACCCAGTACAACAACAACGCGTGGGAGGAGATGGCGAGCATCCTCCGCGACCAGCTCGCATCCGCCCACATCAACATGCAGATTCAGAAGGCCGACTTCTCGACGCTTCTCGAACGCGGCCGCAACGGTCAGCTCGAAGCGTACACCCTCGGCTGGATTGCCGACTGGCCGGCACCGGACAACTTCCTGCAGCTCCTGAATCCGCCGCAGACTGATACGTCCGAACAGGGCCCCATCTCGTACGTCAACTGGACGGCCGAAAACGGCGACGCCGCCCAGCAGGCGACCGACGCCTATCAGCAGGTCGTCAACAACCCCGCGCCGACCGACGAGGCCCAGCAGGTCCGCGACGAGGCCTACGTCGACATCGAGATGGCCAACTGGGAAGACGTCGCGATGCTGCCGGTCTACAACCAGAAAGAAGAGACGTTCTGGTACGACACCGTCGACATCGAACCGTTCGGTGGGATGGGTCCGAGCCGCCAGAAGCTCAACACCGTCACCCTCAACCGATAAAACCGAGGAACACGGGAACGCTTTCGCGTCCCGTCTCAATCGAAACGGCCGAATATTTTTGACAAGCGTACAATTAGTGGCCACTATATGAAATAATCTGGCATCAGAGTTGCTGAAACTGCGATATTTGGACCTCAAAGCGCAAGACATATCCATACCACTCAGTAAAAACTTACAACAATGTCCGCTCGAACGGTCTGCGAGGTGATGCCATGAGTCGATGGCAGTACTTCCTCCGCAGGGTACTGATGTCGATTCCTGTCGTCATCTTCGGGACGACGATTACGTTTGCCCTCATCCGCCTGGGGCCACTCGACCCCGTTTCAGCGATTCTGGGGACGCAATACAACCCACAGGCGGCAGAACAGATTCGAACGAACCTCGGGTTGAACCAGCCGCTATGGAGTCAGTACCTCGACTTCATGTACGACCTGTTCACCTTCCAACTCGGCCAGTCGTGGGTCATTGCGCCCGGGACGACCGCGTACGAACTCATCGAAATCTACGCGCCCCGGACGATTTGGCTCGGGTTCTGGTCGGTCGTCATCGCGCTGTTCGTCGGGATTCCGCTCGGCTTCTACGCCGGGCTGAACCCGAACACGCCCTCCGACTACGCCGCTTCCTTCGGCGGAATCGTCTGGCGCGCGATGCCGAACTTCTGGCTGGCCATCATGCTCGTCACGGCCCTCTCACAGCTCGGGTCGTGGACGAACGGCCTGTTCACGTGGCAGACGTGGATTGTCAGGACGAACGTCGTCACACCCCCAGCGCTCGGCTTCTTCCAGTCGCCGGTCGAACAGTTCCTCGCTGACCCCGGCGGGTGGATCGAGTCGTTCGTCCGAGCGACGAAGCAGATAGCCCCCGCGGCGCTGGTCCTCGGCTCTGCGTCGATGGGCAACGAGATGCGTATCGGCCGTACCGCGGTCCTCGAAACCATCAACTCGAACTACGTCGAGACCGCCCGCGCGAAGGGCGTCTCCGGGCGCTCGCTCGTCTGGAAGCACATCTTCCGGAACGCGCTCATCCCGCTCGTGCCCATCATCACGGGCGAGGCGTTCCTGCTTCTCGGCGGGTCGGTGTTCGTCGAGACGGTTTTCGCCATCAACGGCCTCGGCTGGCTGTTCTTCAACGCCGCCATCAACGGGGACCTGCCGCTCATCGGGACGCTGATGTTCATCTTCATCCTCATCCTGGTCGGCACGAACATCCTTCAGGACTTCCTGTACACGATTATCGACCCGCGCGTCGGGTACGACGGGTGAATCACAGTGAGCACGACAACCGAAACCGAAATTCCGCTCCGACAACGAGTCGCTGAGAACCCCCAGCCCGCGCTGATTTGGGCCGCCGTCGGTGCAGTCCTCGTCGGCGTCGAACTGGGCGCTATCCTCCAAGTCGTCGGTGCCGTCGCCGGCGTGGTCGTCAACCTCCTCCCCGGCGACCCCGGCGCGTCCGCCGTCCAGTCGTTGCAGGCGGCGTTCGACGCGATTCCGACGCTCGTCTCCCGCGACGTGATTCCGAACCAGGGCTACTGGAACGGGACTAGCTACCAGAACACGTTCCTCGGGCTCTCGCCCGCGGTCGCGTGGGCCATCCGCGTCGTGTTCGTCTACGCGTACGCCTTCGCGGTGCTGGCGTGGGCGTGGAACGGCTACAACCGGTTCCGCCGCCACTACCGCCGCGTCGACTGGACGCCGCGGGACGACGTGGTCAACCGCTTCCGGAATCACTCCTGGGGCAAGTTCGGGCTCATTATCGTCATCACGTTTGTGGTCATGGCGGTATTCGCGCCCGCGCTCGGTCCGACCACGATGGAGCGGAACATCCTCCAGCCGTACGACTACGAGGTGAGCTACTGGAGCGAAGACACCCAGAGCGTCGAGACCGTCCTCGTCGGCGAGGCCAACATCGGCTCCGGGTCGCAGGGAGCGGGCGACGAGAACGTCGCGCCGCTGACGTACGACGACTTCGGCAGGTTCCATCCGTTCGGCACGGCGACAAACGGGAAGGACTTGTTCACACAGGTGGTGTTCGGGGCCAGAATATCCCTGACAATCGCCGTCGTCGCCATGGGTATCGCCGGCCTCATCGGGCTCGGCTTGGCCATGATAACGGCGTACTACAAGGGACTGGCCGACTTGGCGACGGTGTTAGTCTCAGACTCGATACAGGCGTTGCCGGTCATCATGGTCCTCATCTTGATGCTCGTCATCTTCCAGAACACCTGGGTGAGGGAGTTGTACGACGGCGCGGTGCTCATCATCCTCATCTTCAGTATCGTCTACTGGCCGTTCATCTGGCGGTCGATACGTGGCCCGGCGCTCCAGGTCTCCGAGGAGGACTGGATCGACGCCGCGAAATCGTTCGGACAGACGCCGACGCAGGTCATGCGCAAGCACATGGCACCCTACGTGTTCAGCTACATGCTCATCTACGCCTCGCTCAGTCTCGGTGGTATCATCATCAGCGTCGCCGGGCTCTCCTACCTCGGGCTCGGTATCACCGCGCCGACCCCCGAGTGGGGCCGGCTCATCGCGAACGGACAGCAGTACGTCGCGAGCCCCTCGTGGCACATCTCGCTGCTTCCCGGCCTCCTCATCACGCTCGTCGTGACCGGTCTGAACGCCTTCGGCGACGGCATCCGCGACGCCATCGACCCGCAGGCGGACACCGGTGACGAGGCCGCGGCCACCGGAGGTGGCGCATGAGCACCGAACAGGCGCGCTCGGCCCGCACCGAGGGTGAGCCGCTGCTCTCCGTCGAGAACCTCCGAACGTCGTTCTACACCGACAAGGAGGTCATCCGCGCGGTCGACGGCATCTCGTTCGACATCTTCCGCGGCGAGACCGTGGGCATCGTCGGCGAGTCCGGGTCGGGCAAGTCCGTCACGGCCCGCTCCATCATGCGGCTGGTCGAAAAGCCCGGCCGCATCGAAAACGGCCGCATCATGTACGACGGCGAGGACCTCCTCGACAAGTCGGCAAAGCAGATGCGCTCCATCCGCGGCGGCAGCATCGCGATGGTGTTCCAAGACCCGCTGACGAGTCTGAACCCCGTCTACACCGTCGGCAACCAGATTAAGGAGGCGCTTCGCCTCCACCGCGGACTGAGCGGGTCGGCGGCGACGAAAGAGGCAATCGAGCTGCTCGAAGCGGTCGGGATTCCGGACGCCCACCGTCGCGTCCGCGAGTACCCCCACCAGTTCTCCGGCGGGATGCGCCAGCGCGCCGTCATCGCGATGGCGCTCGCGTGCGACCCCGAACTGCTCATCTGCGACGAGCCGACCACCGCGCTCGACGTGACTATCCAGGCGCAGATTCTGGAGCTCCTCGAAGAACTGCAAGAGGAACGCGACCTCGGCATCATGTTCATCACCCACGACATGGGCGTCATCGCCGAAATCGCCGACCGCGTCAACGTGATGTACGCGGGCGAAATCGTCGAGAGCGCACCCGTCGTCGAACTGTTCGAATCACCGAAACACCCCTACACGCAGGGGCTTCTCAACTCCATCCCCGGACAGGGGCTCGACGAGGGCGAACAGCTCGCGACCATCGAGGGCGACGTGCCGACGCCGAACGAGGACCCGACCTACTGTCGGTTCGCCCCCCGGTGTCCGAAGGCGTTCACCGAGTGCGACACGGTCCACCCAGAGCCCGTCGAAGTCGGGGACGGCACGGGCCGACACCGCGCGTCGTGCCTGCTGTACCCCGACGACCTCCCCACGGAGGAGGCGGTCGCCGTCCACCGCGAGGGCGGACAGCGCGGAGGTGACACGCGATGAGTACGACATCCACTGAAGAAGAACAGACTGCGAAGCCGCGCGGAGACACGCTCCTGGAGGTCAACGGCCTCAAGACCTACTACGAGGACGGCGGCATCCTCGGGAGCAACCCCGTGAAGGCGGTCGACGGCGTCTCGTTCGACATCCAGCGCGGCGAGACGCTCGGGCTCGTCGGTGAGTCCGGTTGCGGGAAGTCCACGCTCGGTCGCACGCTGATGCGCCTCGAAGAGGCCACCGCGGGCGAGGTCAAGCTCAACGGCACGGACATCACCACGCTGTCCGGCTCCGACCTCAAGCAGTTCCGCGAGGACGTGCAGATGGTGTTCCAGGACCCCGATTCGAGCCTCAACGAGCGGATGACCGTCGGCGAAATCGTCCGCGAGCCGCTCGACGTTCACGACTGGAAGACGCCGTCAGAGCGCCGCGAACGCGTCCGCGAACTGCTCGAAACCGTCGGGTTGCAGGAGCAGCACTACTACCGCTACCCGCACCAGTTCTCCGGCGGCCAGCGCCAGCGCATCGGCATCGCCCGGGCGCTCGCGCTCGAACCGGAGTTCATCATCCTCGACGAGCCGGTGTCGGCGCTCGACGTGTCCGTGCAGGCGAAGATTCTCAACCTGCTCGAAGACCTGCAAAACGAGTTCGGGCTGACGTACCTGTTTATCGCCCACGACCTCGCGGTCGTCCGCCACATCTGCGACCGCGTCGCCGTGATGTACCTCGGCAACATGATGGAAATCGGCCCGGCAGACGAGTTGTTCGACGAGCCGGCGAACCCGTACACTCACGCGCTGTTGTCGTCGATTCCGGAGCCGGACCCGACCGTCGAGCGCGACCGCATCACCCTCCGCGGGACGCCGCCGAGCCCGCGGGACCCGCCGTCTGGCTGTCCGTTCTCGACGCGCTGCCCGGTGAAGATTCGCCCGGCGGCGTACAGGGAGATGGACCCCGACCTCTGGGAGCGCATCGAAATCTTCCGCGAGGTCCTGCGCGAGCGCTCTCGCGCCGACCCCTCGCTGAGCGACCGCGTCCGGAAACTGCTCGGCCGGGAGACCCACCGCGCCGGGATGGACGAAATCATCCCCGAACTGTTCGGCGACTTCGACGCGCCCTCGGACGTGATGAACCACATCCACGAGGCCGCCGACTACGCCGAAAACGACGACGAGGACGCCGCACGGACCTACCTCCGCGAGGAGTTCGGCAGCGTCTGTGACCACGAGCGACCCGAACAGCTCGCGGTCGGCAACCGGGGGCGACTGAGCCTCTGTCACCGCCACGAGGCCGAGTACGAGGAGCCGGCGACCGTCTTCGAGACGCTCGTCCAATAGCCATGGAGTTCGACCCACGCCGATTCGGCGTCAAGGCCATCGACGCCGTGGTCTACGCCGTCTCCCTCACCGGCGTGGTGTTCGTCGTGACCGCCGTCGTGAGCACGCTCGCCGGCAACGGACTGCCCGGCGCGAAGTGGCTCATGTTCTTTCTCGGGTTCGCCATGTTCGGCTACGCGTCGCTCAAAGTCCGCCCGAAGGCGGCGTGGAAACACGGGGACGGAAACGACGGTAACGGCGGCAGCGGCGGCAGCGACGGCGGCCTGTTCTCGGGGAGCGACGAACCGGTCGGCGTCGAAAAGCTCGTCGGGGACGCGCTCGACGCGATACTCCCGCCGCGACTGCGACCGGCGAACAGCGACGAGCGGCCGTCGAGCGGGGTGAAGCTCCTCCTCGCGTCGGTCTGTATCCTCGCGACTTCGTACGCGATGGAAGTCGTCTTCGAACTCAACTACTGACCGGCACGGGACCACCCGTGACCTTCGATGCCTTTTACCATATACGTCGTCCAGAACGGGTATGGCCGAGCTCGGAGACGACGAGACGCCCGAGGCCGAACGGATCGCGAGCGATGCGGACCGTCGCCGCGAGGCGTGGGGCGCGACGCTCGACGACATGACAGCGATGGCCGACGAGTTCGAGGACGAGGGGTGGGAGACGGTCCGAATCCCGGCGGGTGACAGCGGCCCGTTCGGCCCCTCCAGCGGCAAAGGCGGCGAGGGGGCGTTCGGCCTCGCGTACGTCATCCCCGGCGACAAGGCCGAGACCGTCGCCGACCTGTTCGAAGCGACCTCGTTCCCCGAGTACGAGGTGTACCGCGCGGAGAACGACGGCCGCGTCTACATCGTGACGGCGCTGTTCTCGCCGGAGACCGAGACCGCGATTTTCATCGCGGGCGCGTGGGACCTCCGCGAGGCGCTCGAGTGTGCGACCGTCGCCGTCGAGGAGGGGCGGATGTACTCCTACCTCCAGAAGCTCGACGGCACCGTCGTCGGCGTCGTCGAACACGACGACCCCGAGAAGTTCTTCCCCAACCTCGACGCGATTCGGCGGTACGCGCCGAACAGCGACGACGAGGGCGAAGGCGACGAGAACTGAGCCGAGGACCGTTCCGCTTCTGCGCCGCGTGCGCATCGTCTGTCCTCCGACCCTCGCGAGCGGCGGCGGACGCCTGTCAGCGAGGCGAAAGCGTTCGCAGAGTACATTAGGCGGGGGGAAGAAAGCGGGTGTATGAAAGTAGCCGACGCGATGACCCGCGGTGAGGAGGTCGTGACGGTGTCCCTGCCGGGCACGCGCGACGACGTGCTGGAATACCTCCAAGAGCGTGGGTTCTCTTCTGTTCCTGTGGTGAAAGAGACCGACGAGGGGACGAAGTACCGAGGCCTCATCTCTCGGGAGGACCTCATCGAACACCCCGACGAGGACCAGCTGGCGGTGCTCGTCCGCGAGGTGCCGACCGCGAGCGCCGACGACGACCTCGAAGCGGTGGCCGCGACGATGGTCTCGGAGGACGCGCGCCGAATCCCCGTCGTCGACGGCGACGCAATCGAGGGCATCCTCACCGTCACCGACGTGGTCCGGGCCATCGCCCGCGGCGACATCGACGGCGAGACCGAGGTCGGTGACGTCGCCGCCCGCGACGTGAACACCACGTACGTCGACGTGCCGCTCCACATCGTCGAGCGCGAGATATTCTACGCGAACGTGCCCTACGCGGTCGTCCTCGACGACGAGGCCTCGCTGGCCGGCATCGTGACCGAAGTCGACATCATCGAGGTCGCCCGCGTCGTCGAAGGCGAGGCCGGCACCGGCGACTCGGTCGCCAATCAGGACGACGAGTGGATGTGGGAGGGCATCAAGGCGGTCGGCAATCGCTACATCCCGACCCGGAACGTCGAGATACCGGCCGAACCGGTGTCGAAGTTCATGACCGACGACCTCGTGAGCGTCGCCACGCGCGCCACCGCCAAGGACGCCGCCCAGACGATGATTCGCGAGGACATCGAGCAGATTCCGCTCGTCTCCGGCGACGAACTCATCGGCGTCGTCCGCGACATCAACCTGCTGGAGGCGCTGTATGAGTGAGGGCGACGAGTCCGCCGCGCTCACCGAACTCGCCAAGCGCCGGGGCTTCTTCTTCGGCTCTTCGGAGGCCTACGGCGGCGTCGGCGGCTTCTACACCTACGGCCCGCAGGGCGCGGCCCTGAAGTCCAACGTCGAGGAGGCGTGGCGCGAGCGCTTCGCCGTCCAGGAGGGTAACCTCGAAATCGAAGCGCCGACCATCATGCCCGAGCCCGTCTTCGAGGCGTCGGGCCACCTCGACGGCTTCGACGACATGCTCGTCGAGTGCGCCGAATGCGGCGAGTCCCACCGCGCGGACCACCTCATCGAGGACAACTCCGAACTGGAGGACGCCGAGACGCTATCCCCTGAGGCGGCGGCGGAGAAAATCGCCGACCTCGGCCTCGTCTGTCCGACCTGCGGCGCGGACCTCGTCGGCCAGTCGGTCGAGGACTTCAACCTCATGTTCGAGACGAACATCGGCCCCGGCTCGTCGACGCCGGGCTACCTCCGCCCCGAGACGGCGCAGGGCATCTTCGTGGAGTTCCCGCGCATCAAGGAGTACGCGCGCAACAGCCTCCCGTTCGGCGTGACGCAGGTCGGCCGCGCCTACCGCAACGAGATTTCGCCGCGGAAGAGCATCGTCCGCACCCGCGAGTTCACGCAGGCCGAACTGGAACACTTCATCGACCCCGAGCGCGACGAGGCCGACCTTTCGGCGGTCGAGGACGTGGAGGTGCTTCTGTACCCCGCGACCGAACAGGAGGCCGACGACGGCGACTACGTCGAGACGACCATCGGCGAGGCCGTCGAAGACGGCATCATCGGCAACGCGTGGCTCGGCTACTTCCTCGGCATCGCCCAGGAGTGGTACGAGACGGTCGGCGTCGACATGGACCGCTTCCGCTTCCGCCAGCACCTCGCGGGCGAGCGCGCCCACTACTCCTCGGACTGCTGGGACGCCGAAAGCGAGGTCGACGGCGACTGGATAGAAATCGCGGGCTTCTCGTACCGGAGCGACTACGACCTCTCGAAGCACGGCGAGTACGGCGACGACGACTTCACCGTCTTCCAGCAGTACGACGAGCCGAAGACGGTCGAGCGCGCCGTCGTCGACCCCGACATGGCGACGCTCGGCCCCGAGTTCGGCGCGCAGGCCGCCGACGTGGCCGAGGCGCTGGAGACGCTCGCCGAGCGCGACCCCGACGCCTTCGACGCCGACGAGGTGACCCTCGACGTCGACGGCGAGGAAATCACCGTCGACACCGACGTGGCCAACTTCTCGGTCGAGACGCAGACCGAGGCGGGCGAGCACATCACGCCCCACGTGGTCGAGCCGTCGTTCGGTATCGACCGCACGGTGTACACGCTTCTCGCGCACGCGTACGAGACCGACGAGGTCGACGGCGAGGCGCGGAGCTACCTCTCGCTTTCGCCGTCGGTCGCGCCGACGAACGTCGGCGTCTTCCCGCTCGTGAGCAACGTCGACGAGCTGGTCGACCTCGCGGACGACGTGGCCGAAGAGCTCCGCGCGGCCGGCTTCGCGGTCGTCTACGACGACTCCGGCAGCATCGGTCGGCGCTACCGCCGACAGGACGAGGTGGGCACGCCGTTCTGCATCACCATCGACCGCGACGGGCTGGAAGGCGACGGCGCGGACACCGTCACTATCCGCGAGCGCGACAGCGGCAAGCAGGTCCGGCTGCCCGTCGACGACCTCGTCGGAACGCTCGTCGGCCTGCGCGCCGGCACCGCCTCGTTCGACGACGTGCTCGACGACAACGAGGTCGTCGAGGCGTAACCCGCCGTGGGGCGACCGAGCACCGCCGAGGTGAAACGGCGACTGGTCCACGCGAGCGGTTCGGGGATGCCGCTTTTGTACCTCCTCGGGCTGGTCGAGTGGCGTACCCTCGGGTATCTGTTCGTCTTCCTCGCGGCGGTCGTCAGCGTCCTCGAACTGCTCCGGCTGTTCGGCGGTCTCGAATGGGCGGTCTACGACGAACTCACCCGCGAGTACGAACAGGACAACGTCGCCGGCTACGCGCTGTACGTTTACAGCCAGACGGCCGTCGCGCTGGTGTTCGGCCCCCACATCGCGGTTCCGGGGATGCTCATGCTCACCATCGGTGACCCGATAAGCGGCCTGATGGGCTCCGCACCGGTGGGAGAGTTGAAGTCGGCGCGGACGCTCGCGGCGATGTTCGCGGTCTGTTTCGCCCTCGCCGCGCCGTTCGTGATTCCCGTCTCGGGGGTCGTCGCGGGCGGCCTCGCCGCGGCCGCCGGCGCTGCCGGGGCGACGCTGGCCGACGGCGCGAAGCCGGTCGTCGCCGGCTACGTCATCGACGACAACCTCTCGATTCCGCCGGTCGCCTGCACCGCCATCGCGGCGACGCTCTGGCTGCTCACCTGAGCGGAAGGCGGCTTTATTTTGCCCGCTCGCCAATCGTCGAGCCATGACAGTCTACGAGAGCGACCTTCCGGGCGTCGGGAAGAAACACGAGGTGGACCTCGGCGACGGCTCCCGGCTCGTCATCGTGACGCACAACAGCGGCAAGCGGGAGGTGTTCCGGCGCGCGAGCGCCGACAGCGACTCCGAGAAGCTGTTCGAGCTCACCGACAAACTCGCCCGACAGGTGGGGACGCTCCTCGAAGGCGCGTACTTCCAGCCGGTCCAGACGGAGACCATCGAGACGCTGCTGGGCGACAACACGCTCATCGAGTGGGTCGAAGTCGGCGCGAACTCCGACATCGCGGGCAAGACGCTCGGCGAGTCCGACCTCCGGCAGGCGACCGGCGCGTCCGTCATCGCCATCGAGCGGGGCGACGAGGTCGTCACCTCGCCCGGCGGCGACGCCATGGTCGAAGCCGGCGACACGCTCGTCGTCATCGGTCCCAAGACGGCCTGCCGCGACTTCGTCGCGCTCGTCAAAGGGGCCTGATGGCGGCGGCGCTGCTCGAATTCGGCTACCTGTTCGCCGTCCTCGCGGTCGTCGGAGCGGTCGCGCTCCGCCTCGGTCTGTCGGTGATTCCCCTCTACGTCGTCGGCGGCGTCGTCGCCGGGCCGTACGTCGCCGGGCGGTTCGGCCTCCCGTACGTCCCGAACGGCGAGGTCGTGACGGTTCTGGCGGAACTCGGTATCGTCCTCCTGCTGTTTTTCCTCGGCCTTGAGTTCAGCCTCGACCGACTCCGGTCGTCGGGGGCGAAAATCGGCCGCGCGGGCGTCATCGACCTCGCGGTGAACCTCCCCATCGGCGTCGCCATCGGCCTCGTCCTCGGCTGGTCGCCGGTCGAGGCGCTCCTGCTCGGCGGCATCGTCTACATCTCGTCGTCGGCCATCGTGACGAAGACGCTCATCGACCTCGGGTGGATTGCCGACCCCGAGTCGGAGCCGATTTTGGGCACGCTCGTCTTCGAGGACCTCGCCATCGCGGTCTACCTCGCGGTCGTCACCTCGCTCGTGCTCGGCGGCGACGGCGGCGTCGCGGCCATCGGGCGGTCGCTCGCCACCGCCTTCGGCTTCCTCGGCCTGCTGTTCGTGGCCGTCCAGTACGGGACGGCGCTGTTCGCCCGCGTCCTCGACGTAGAGAACCAGGAGGCGTTCGTCCTGCGGGCGCTCGCGGTCGTCGTCCCAATTTCGGGCGCGGCGCTCGCGCTCGGGGTGAGCGAGGCCGTCGCGGCGTTCTTCGTCGGCATGGGCTTTTCGACGAGCGGCCACCGGGAACGACTCGAACACCTGCTCGTCTCCGTGCGCGACGTGTTCGCCGCGGTGTTCTTCTTCTGGATTGGGCTCGGCACCGACCCGACGCTGTTGGCGGCGGCGGCCGTCCCGCTCGCCATCGCGGTCGTCCTCTCGACGCCGTCGAAGGTTCTCTCGGGCTATCTCGGCGGTCGGGCGTACGACCTCTCGGCGCACCGGTCGCTCCGGGTCGGCGTCGGACTGGTCCCCCGCGGCGAGTTCTCGCTCGTCATCGCGGCGCTGGCCGCCGCGGGCACGACGCCGGTGATGCGCGACATCATCCCGGCGTTCGCCGTCGGCTACGTGTTCGTCATGAGCGCCCTCGGCACGGTGTTGATGCAGCGGTCCGACCTCGTGGAGCGTCTGGTCTTCCGCGGCGGCGAGACTGACGGCGAGGCCTCGGCGGAGAGCGCCTGAGTCGCCCCGGCGCGGGTTCTGCCCATCGGCGGCGGCCGACTCGAACGACTCGACTGACCCGACCGGCCACAGAACACTTACCCGAGGAGCCGTCACGTTGCGGGTGCTATGACCCTTATCGAGTGGCTCATCATCGCAGTCGTCGTGGTCGCGGTTATCGCGCTCGTCCTCGCGCTCGTCGACAACGAACTGCTGGTCGAACTCGCCGGGGAGTTGCTCGACTGAGGAAACGTTTGCGTCGCCGGAAGCGTTTAATAGGGAAGCCGTCGTAGCGTCTCACAACCATGGCGACTCGCAGCACTTGCGCCACTTTTGCCCCGCTGCGAGCCGCGGCTGTCCGACCCCGACGACGGGCCCTTTAGGGCCACAATCATCATCTCCTTCGGGACACGTCGAAATCGCTAATATCCTGTTTTCGTGCCCATAGGCATCTCTACCTTTTAATTTCATAAACTGAATGCAAAGAATTTATCTGTGTGTCCCCGCCACAGACGAGTACATGAAGAAAGTCGCACTCGCGTTCTCGGGCGGACTCGACACGACAGTCTGCGTCCCGATTCTCGAAGAGGAGTACGGATACGACGAAGTCGTCGGCGTCACGGTCGACGTCGGCCAGCCCGAAGAGGAGTTCGAGGAGGCTTACGAGACGGCCGAGGCCCTCGGACTGGAACACTACGTCGTCGACGCGAAACAGGAGTTCGCACAGCTCTGTCTCGACTCGGTGTGCGCCAACGCGGACTATCAGGGCTATCCGCTCGGCACCGCGCTCGCGCGCCCGGTCATCGCCAAGGCCATCCTCGAACTCGCAGAGGAGCAGGACTGCGACGGCATCGCCCACGGCTGTACGGGCAAGGGTAACGACCAACTCCGCTTCGAGGCGGTCTGGCGCGCCTCCGACCTCGAAGTCATCGCGCCCGTCCGCGAGATGGGCATGACCCGCGAGTGGGAAATCGAGTACGCCGCCGAGAAGGACCTCCCGGTGCAGGGCGGCAACGAGGGCGTCTGGTCCATCGACACGAACCTCTGGAGCCGTTCCATCGAGGGCGGCAACCTCGAAGACCCCGGCTACGTCCCGCCGGAGGACATCTACGAGTGGACCGACCAGCCCTCGGACGAGACGGAACTCATCGAAATCACGTTCGAAGACGGCTACCCGGTCGCCGTCGACGACGAGGAGCTCGAACCCCTCGAACTCATCTCGCTTCTCAACGAGAAGGCCGGCAAGCACGGCGTCGGCCGCACGGACATGATGGAAGACCGCATGCTCGGCCTCAAGGTGCGCGAGAACTACGAGCACCCGGCCGCGACGACGCTCCTGAACGCCCACGAGGCGCTCGAAGGGCTCGTCCTCACGAAGGAGGAACGCGACTTCAAGGCCACCGTGGACAACGAGTGGTCCCAGAAGGCCTACGAGGGCCTCGTCGACGCCCCGCTCGTGGGCGCGCTGAACGCCTTCCTCGAAAAGACCCAAGAGCGCGTCACGGGCACCGTGACCATCAAGTTCGAGGGCGGACAGGCCCGCCCGGTCGGCCGCGAGTCCGAGTACGCCGCCTACTCCGAGTCCGCCGCCTCCTTCAACACGGAGACGGTCGACGGCATCGAGCAGGCCGACGCGACGGGCGTCGCCAAGTACCACGGCTTCCAGGCGCGTCTCGCCAACCAGAACACGAAGAAAGCAAAGCCCGAACTCGCCGCAGACGGCGGTAGCGACGAGTAAGATGGCAGGCGAGGACGGCGACTCCGAGGGCGTCATCCGCCGGGACCGCTTCAGCGGCGGCCCCGCCCGCGGGTTCATGTCGAGCCTCGCGGCCGACGAACGCATCTTCGAGGCCGACCTCGCCGTCGACCGGGCGCACGTCGTGATGCTCGCGTCGCAGGACATCATCGAGTCCGAGGTCGCGAGCGAGATTCTCGCCGCGCTGGACGAGGTCGAGGCCGCGGGCCACGACTCGCTTTCGGGCGGCGAAGACGTCCACGAGGCCATCGAGGCCGCGGTCATCGACATCGTCGGCCCCGACGGCGGGAAGATGCACACCGCCCGCTCGCGCAACGACGAGGTGGCGACCTGCATCCGCTACCGCCTGCGCGAGGACGTGCTTTCGGCCCTCGACGCGGCGCTCGCCCTGCGCGAGTCGCTGGTCGAAACGGCCGCCGAACACACCGAGACGGTGATGCCCGGCTACACGCACCTCCAACCCGCGCAACCGACGACGGTCGCGCACTTCCTGCTCTCGTACGAACGGGCGGTCGCCCGCGACTGCGCCCGCCTCATGTGTGCGTACGAGCGCATCAACCAGTCGCCGCTCGGGTCGGCCGCCTTCGCGGGGACGCCCTTCGACGTGAACCGCGAACTCGCCGCCGACCTGCTCGGCTTCGACCGCGTGATGGAGAACTCGATGGACGCCTCCGCGACCCGCGACTTCCTCGCGGAGACGCTGTCGGCGCTCACGACCCACGCGGTCACGCTCTCCGGCCTCGCCGAGGACCTCGTGATATTCTCGAACAAGGGGCTCGTCGAGCTGTCGGACGACTACTCGTCGACCTCCTCCATCATGCCGCAGAAGAAGAACCCCGACACGATGGAGCTCGTCCGCGCCGTCGCGGGCGACGCGGTCGGAGAACTCACCGGCCTCCTGACGACGCTGAAGGGCCTGCCGCGCGCGTACAACCGCGACCTCCAGCGCGCCCACAAACACGCGTTCCGCACCGTCGACGACGTGGGCGAGGCGGCCGCGGTCGCCGCCGGCGCGGTGGCGTCGGCGACGTGGCCCGAAGACGAACTCGCAGCGGCCGCGGGCGACGGCTTTTCGACCGCGACCGGCGTGGCGGACCTGCTGGCGATGGCCGGCCTCCCGTTTCGCACGGCCCACGAGGTCGTCGCGGAGGCGGCCGCCCGCTCCGAGGGAACGCCCGACGTGGCAACACTTGACGCCGTCGCTACGGACGTATTAGGTGAGTCACTCTTTACGCACGTGACAGCCGAGGCCGTCGAAGCCGCGCTCGACCCGACCGAGAGCGTGGCGAGTCGCGATTCGGTCGGCGGGCCCGCGCCCGCCGCCGTGGAGGCGACGCTCTCGACGGCCCGCGACGAGCTCTCGGACGACGCCGCGGCCGTCGCCGACGCCCGCGACTCGCTCGCGGCGGCCGCCGAGGGTCTCGACGAGGAGGTTTCGAGCTATGTCTGAGTCCGAACGCGAGACGCCCGCGGGCCCGCTCCGACGACCCCGAGCGGTCGCGCCGCGACGACCGGCGGGGCTCCGACGACCACGACCGACGCGGGGGACGGGCCGACCGGTCCGACGACCGGTCCCGTCTCCGGCGTCGAGTGAGCGTGGCACCCAAGCTCGACGCGTCGTTCGGTCGACCCGTATCGTCGGCCGATTCGACAGATAACACCCGTTAGAGACTTCTTTGCATTAATTTTTCTCGCGTAATTTTCGACGGCTTTAATACCGTCCGTCGACCAGCCACGGATGTAATGAGCGACACCATCACCGCGGAAGACCCGCTGAGCGGAGAGGAAATCGAGCTGCCGGCCGACGTCGAAGTCGGTGAAATCATCGACAGCCCCGCCACGGGCGCAGAGCTGGAAGTCGTCTCCCTCGACCCCGTGACACTCGAAGAAGCGCCCGAACTCGAAGAGGACTGGGGAGAGTAAATTGCACGTTGGACTGCTCTATTCCCGGATTCGCCGCGACGAGAAGCTGCTTCTCAACGAGCTTCGCGACCGCGGCCACGAGGTGACGAAGATAGACGTTCGGAAAGAGCAGTTCGACCTCACGGAGCCGCCGGAATCGTTCGACGGACTCGACGTGGTGGTCGACCGCTGTCTGGCGACGAGCAGGAGCATCTACATCACGCGCTTCCTGAAGTCGTACGGAATCCCGGTCGTCAACTCCCACGAGACCGCCGACATCTGCGCCGACAAGGCGAAAAACAGCCTCGCGCTCGCGGACGCGGGCGTGCCCACGCCGAACACGAAAGTGGCGTTCACGGTCGACTCGGCGATGGACATCGTCGAGGAGTTCGGCTACCCCTGCGTCCTCAAGCCGGTCGTCGGCTCGTGGGGTCGCCTGATGGCGAAAATCGACTCCGAGGCGGCCGCCGAGGCCATCCTCGAACACAAGTCGACGCTCGGAAACTACGAGCACAAGGTGTTCTACATCCAGGAGTTCGTCGAGAAGCCGGGCCGCGACATCCGCGTGCTCGCCACCGACGGCGAACCCGTGGCCGCGATGGTCCGCTCGTCGGACCACTGGCTCACGAACGCCGCGAAGGGCGCGAGCGTCGAGGAGTTCGAACTCGACGACCGCGCGGAGGAACTCGTGAAGCAGGCGTCCGACGCGGTCGGCGGCGGCCTGCTCGGCGTCGACCTCATGGAGACGGGTGACGGCTACACCGTCCACGAGGTCAACCACACCGTCGAGTTCAAGGCGCTCAACGACGCCGTCGAGACGGACGTTCCCGCGACGGTCGTCGACTGGCTCGAAGCCAAGGTCGACGGCGAGCAGTCGCTGGCGGAGGTCTCGGCGTGAGCGACCAACTCACCGCGGGCGTCGTCGGCGGCTCCGGCTTCACCGGCGGCGAACTGCTCCGCCTGCTCGACGGCCACCCGAACTTCGAGGTCGAACAGGCGACGAGCCGCTCCTACGAGCGCAAGACCGTCGGTCACGTCCACCCGAACCTTCGTCACCTCGACCTCCGTTTCACCTCGCCGGAGGACCTCGAATCAGTCGACGTGCTGTTCACGGCGACGCCCCACGGCGTCTCGATGGAGCACATCGACGCCTTTCAGGACGCGGCGGACACCGTCGTCGACCTCTCTGCGGACTTCCGTCTCTCCGAGGCGGCGCAGTACGACGAGTGGTACGACGGCCACGTCTGCCCCGAGTATCTGGAGAAATCGGAGTACGCGCTCCCCGAACTGAACCGCGAGAACCTCCCCGGCGCGGACCTCATCGCCGCGGGCGGCTGTAACGCGACCGCGACGATTCTCGGCCTCAAGCCGCTTTTCGACGCCGGCATCCTCGCCGGCGACGAGCAGGTCGTCGTGGACGTGAAAGTCGGCTCGTCGGAGGGCGGCGCGGGCGCGAGCAAGGCGTCGTCGCACGCCGAGCGCTCGGGCATCGTCCGCCCCTACGCGCCGACCGGCCACCGCCACGAGGCCGAAATCGAGGAGTACCTCGGCCTCTCGGTCTCGTTTACCGTCCACGCGGTCGACATGGTCCGCGGCGCGGCGGCGACCTGTCACGTCTTCCCCGACGGCCCCGTCTCGAAGGGCGACATGTGGAAAGCGTTCCGCGGCTCCTACGGCGACGAACCGTTCGTGCGCACCGTCGCCGGCGGCGGCGGCGTCTACCGCTACCCGGAACCGAAGTCGGTCGCCGGGACGAACTACGGCGAGGTCGGCTTCGAAGTCGACCCCGGAAACCGACGACTCGTCGTCTTCTCGGCCATCGACAACATGATGAAAGGCTCCGCGGGGCAGGCGGTCCACGCCGCCAACATCGCGCTCGGGCTGGACGAGACCGCCGGACTCGACTTCACCGGCTTCCACCCCGTCGGCTCGCCCTGACCGCACCGCCCCCGAACGCTCGCCCCGACCCACGATTTACGCACCATTTCGACTATGACAGGATACACACGCGAGGAACTGCTCGCGGCACACGAACAGCTCGTCGACAACGAAGACAACCTCATCGCCGACGGCGGTATCGGAATCGGAGATTCCGGTACCTCGTCAGCGCTCCGCGCTGACGGCGGCAAGGAGCCGCCGGTCGTCGTCAAAATCGGCGGCGCGAAGGCCGTCGACCCGAAGGGAGCCGTCTCCGACGTGGCCCACCTCGTCGCCAACGGCACCGACGTGGTCGTCGTCCACGGCGGCTCGACCGCCGTCGACGAGACGCTCGAAGAACTCGGCGAGGAGCCGACGTACGTCGAGTCGCCCTCGGGCGTCTCCGGCCGCTTCACCGACGAGCGCACCATGGAGGTCTTCTCGATGGTGATGCCCGGCAAGCTCAACACCGACCTGACCGCGCTGTTCCGCGAGGCGGGCGTCGACGCGCTCGGCCTCTCGGGCGTCGACGGCGGCCTCCTGACCGGGCCGCGCAAATCGGCCGTCCGCGTCGTCGAAGACGGCAAGAAGAAAATCAAGCGCGGCGACCACTCCGGGAAGATTACCTCGGTGAACGCGACGCTCCTCGAAACCCTCCTCGACGGCGGCTACACGCCCATCGTGACCGTTCCGATGCTCGCCGACGACGGCGTGCCGGTCAACGCCGACGCCGACCGCGCCGCCGCCGCGGTCGCGGGCGCGCTCGGCGCGAAACTCGTCGTCCTCACCGACGTGAAAGGCGTCTACGCCGACCCCGACGACGAGTCCACGCTCATCGAGACGGCCGACACGCCCGAGGCGTTCTCGGCGCTCGAATCGGCCGCTGAAGGGTTCATGACCAAGAAGGTCATGGCCGCGAAGGAGGCGCTCGACGGCGGGGCCGCCGAGGTCGTCGTCTCCGACGCGAACCTGAACGACCCCATCGTGACGGCGCTCAACGGCGGCGGCACGCACGTGACGCCCGGCGCGCTGGTCGAAGCCGAGGAGGCCGAACAATGAGCGGCTTCGTCTTCAACGAGAAACCCATCGCCATCGAGTCCGGCGAGGGGCCGTATCTCTACTCGGACGACGGCACCGAGTACCTCGACTTCGGCGCGAGCTACGCCGTCGCGGCGCTCGGCCACTCCCACCCCGCTGTCACCTCCGCGATTCAGGAGCAGGCCGCGAAGCTGACCTACGTGCAGGCGTCGTACCCCGTCGAGGTCCGCACGGAACTGTACGAGAAGCTGGCGACGCTCGCGCCCGGCGACATCTCGAACGTCTGGCTCTGTAACTCCGGCACCGAGGCCAACGAGGCGGCGATGAAGTTCGCCCGCTCCGCGACCGGCCGCCAGAAAATCGTCGCCACGAAGCGCGCCTTCCACGGTCGCACCCTCGGGAGCCTCGCGCTCACGTGGAAACAGAAGTACAAGAAGCCCTACGAACCGGTCGCCGGCGGCGTCGAGTTCGTCAGCTACGGCGACGAAGCGGAACTCGCCGAGGCCGTCGACGACGAGACGGCCGCGGTCTTCCTCGAACCGATTCAGGGCGAAGGCGGCATCAACCCCGCGACGGCCGAGTATCTCCAGACCGCCCGCGACCTGACCGAGGACGCCGGTGCGGCGCTCGTCTTCGACGAGATTCAGACCGGCATCGGCCGCACCGGGTCGCTGTGGGCCTGCGAGAACGCCGGCGTCGTCCCCGACATCCTCACGAGCGCGAAGGGCATCGCCAACGGCCTGCCGCTCGGCGCGACGCTCTGCGCCGACTGGATTGCCGACGGCGCGGCGTCCCACGGCTCGACGTTCTCCGGCGGTCCCGTGGTCTGCGCGGCGGCGAACGCCACCCTCGACACCATCGTCGAGGGGGACCTGCCCGGCCACGCGGCCGCGGTGGGCGACTACCTCACGACGGAACTCGAAGCCGCCGTCGAGGAACACGACCTACCGGTCCGCGAGGTCCGCGGCGACGGCCTCATGGTCGGCGTCGAGGTCAAACGCGGCGCGAACCGCACGCTGAAGCACCTCGCGTTGTCCGAGCAGTTGCTCGCGCTCCCCGCGGGCCGGACGGTCGTCCGGTTCCTGCCGCCGCTCGTCATCGAGGAAGAACACGCCGACCGCGCGGTCGACGCCATGACGAACGTGTTATCATGAACGCCGAAATCGACCGCGAGGGACACGACGAGTCGGAGACCGAAGCGGAGTCGGCGGCCGAGACGGCGGCCGACGCCGAGGTCGACGCGGACGCCGACACCGACGCCCTCGACGAGGGCGAGTGGGCCGACGCGCGCCACCTCCTCTACGACATGGTCTCGACGCCCTCGGTGTCGGGCGACGAGGAGGCGGCCGCCGAGGTCCTGAAGGCGTTCTTCGAGGCGCACGACCGCGAGGTGTGGATAGACGAAATCGGCAACGTCCGCGCCCCGGCCGACGACGCGGTGCTTCTCACCTCCCACATCGACACCGTCCCCGGCGACGTGCCGGTGAAGATAGAAGACGGCGTGCTCTGGGGTCGCGGCAGCGTCGACGCGACCGGCCCGCTCTGTTCGATGGCCGCGGCGGCCGTCGAGACGGGCGTCTCGTTCGTCGGCGTCGTCGGCGAGGAGACCTCCTCGCGCGGCGCGTGGCACCTCGTGGAGGACCGCGAGGAGCCCGACGCGGTCGTCAACGGCGAGCCCTCGGGCTGGGACGGCGTCACGCTCGGCTACCGCGGGTTCCTCTCCGGGACGTACATCTCGACGAGCGAACTGGGTCACTCCTCGCGCCCCGAGGAGAACGCCATCCAGTCCGCGGTCGCGTGGTGGTCCCGCGTGGCCGACTTCTTCGACGAGGACCGCGACGGCGTCTTCGACACGGTGACGACCAAGCCCGTGACGTTCGACGGCGGCCCGACGGAAGACGGCCTCGCGGTCGAGGCGACGGTGGACGTGCAGTTCCGCGTCCCGCCGCGGCTCTCCATCGACGACGTGCGCGAGGTCGCGGAAAGCGAACTCACCCGCGGCGGCGTCCACTGGAACAAGCCCATCCCGCCGGTCATGATGAGCCCCCGCACCGACGTGGCGCGGGCGTTCCGCGTCGCCATCCGCAACGTCGGCGGCGTGAAGCCCCGGCTCCTCCGCAAGACCGGGACCAGCGACATGAACATCTTCGCCGGCACGTGGGACTGCCCCATGGCGACCTACGGCCCCGGCGACTCGGACCTCGACCACGCCCCGAACGAACATCTCGACCTCGCCGAGTTCGACAGCGCCATCGACGTGCTCGTCGACGTCTGCGAGCGCCTCGCGGACGACTGAGACGAGACGAGCGACGGAGGCGAACGGCGACGACGACCAGACACCCGAGACGACGAACCGACACGGAGACACGACACACGACACAATGCTCGAAACCACCCACTTCACCGACATCGACGACATCAGCGCATCGGAGTTAGACCGCGTTCTCACCCGCGCCGCCGACATCAAGTCCGGCGACGACGAGACGCAGCTCACCCGAGCGACGCTGGCGATGCTCTTCGAGAAACCGAGTACCCGGACGCGTGTCTCCTTCGAGACGGGGATGACCGAACTGGGCGGCCACGCGCTGTTCCTCGGCCCCGAGGACATCCAGCTCGGCCACGGCGAGCCGCTTTCGGACACCGCGCGCGTGCTGGGTCGCTACGGCGACGCCATCATGGTCCGCCTGTTCGAACACGAGGACCTCCTCGAAATCGCGGAGCACTCCGACGCGCCGGTCATCAACGGCCTGACCGACGACGCCCACCCCTGCCAGACGCTCGCCGACCTGCTCACCATCCGCGAACACGTCGGCGACTTCGACGAGGTGTCCGCGGCGTGGGTCGGAGACGGCAACAACGTCGGCCAGTCGTTCGTCCTCGGCTGTGCGATGGCCGGCATCGACCTCACCGTGGCGACCCCGCCGGAGTACGGCGTCGACGACGACGTGCTCGAGAAGGCCGCCGAACTCGGCTCGACGCCGACGATTACGACCGACCCCGAGGAGGCCGTTTCGGACGCGGACGTGGTCTACACCGACGTGTGGATTTCGATGGGCCAGGAGGACCAGCGCCACGAGAAACTGCAAGCGTTCGAGGGGTTCCAACTCAACGAGGAGTTGCTCTCGGGGACCGACGCGCAGGTCATGCACTGCCTGCCGGCCCACCGCGGCGAGGAGATTACCGGCGACGTGCTCGAAGGCGAGCGCTCGCTCGTCTGGGACCAGGCGGAGAACCGCCTGCACGCCCAGAAGGGTCTCATCGTCGAACTGCTCGAATAAATTCGGGTCCACGGCGGTCGCGGCTCTTTGCAGCTTCTCAGAAGACGCCGTCGAGCGCGGAGGTACGCTCTACCGTTCCCGTCGCCTCCGGCGGTGTCGAGGCCTCCGAGCCTTTTAATCGGATGGCGGCCGAGATTCTCCCGTGGCCCACGCCAACGGCGCACCCGACGACGGCGACGCGGACGGAGCGTGGCGGTTCTTCCCGTACGACGAGCCGTACCCCAATCAGGAGGCGGCGATGTCCGGCATCGCCGACGCGCTCGGCGACGAGCGGAACGTCCTCCTCGAAGGGGCGACCGGGACCGGGAAGACAATCTCCGCGCTCGTGCCCGCGCTCTCGTACGCCCGCGAGCACGACAAGACGGTCGTCATCACGACGAACGTCCACCAGCAGATGCGCCAGTTCGTCGAGGACGCCCGCGCCATCACCAGAGAGGAGGCCATCCGCGCGGTGGTGTTCCGCGGGAAATCCTCGATGTGCCACATCGACGTGGGTTTTCAGGAGTGTCAGACCCTCCGCGATACGACCCGGAGCATCGTCGAAAAGGAGTCCGACAAGGCCGAACTCTCCGAGCAGGCGCAGTCGCTCCTCGACGGGATGCGAGAGGGTGAGTCCGGCGCGGCCGACGCGCGAAGCGCCGTCACGGACGAACTCGACGCCATCGACGACGAACTGGAGGAGTTGAAAGAAGGCAACTACTGCGAGCACTACTACAACAACCTCACGCGGAACACGGACGAGTTCTTCCAGTGGCTGTTCGACGACGTGCGGACGCCCGACGAGATTTTCGAGTACGCGGGCAAGCAGAACCTCTGCGGCTACGAACTGCTCAAGGAGGGCATGGAGGGCATCGACCTCGTCGTCTGCAACTACCACCACCTGCTCGACCCGATGATACGCGAGCAGTTCTTCCGATGGTTGGACCGCGACCCCGACGACGTGATTACGGTGTTCGACGAGGCGCACAACATCGAGGGCGCGGCCCGCGACCACGCGAGTCGCGCGCTCACCGAGAACACGCTCGAAAGCGCGATGACCGAGTTGGAAGACGAAGACGACTCGCGGGCCGAGAGCGCCCGCAACGTCATCGGAACGTTCCTCGACGCGCTGCGCGACAGCTACGAATCGGCGTTCGGCTTCGGCGAGCGCGAGCAGGTCGGTGAGAACTGGTACGACCTCTCTATCGCCAGTCAGGGTCGTCGCGACGACCTGACGATGGAGTTCCTACAATCCTACGAGGGCCGCGGCATCGACGTGGAGGTCGAACTCGCGCTCCAGTTGGGCAAGCAGTTAGACGAGCAGTACGAAGACGCGTACAAGAACGGCGAGGCGACGACGCGCAAGGAGTGCCAGACGCTCCAGGCGGCGAACTTCATCGCTGACTGGACGGAGTTGGGCGACGAACTCGGCCGCCACCCGATGCTGTCGGTCCGCCGCGACGGCGGCACCGACGAGATTTACGGCCGCGCGGAACTGTACACCTGTATCCCGCGGGAGGTCACGAAGGAGCTGTTCGAGGAGGTTCACGCGAGCATCCTGATGTCGGCGACGCTCCGCCCGTTCGACGTGACGGAAAGCACGCTCGGCCTCGACGACCCGGTGACGATGGCCTACGGCCTCGAATACCCCGAGGAGAACCGCCGGACGTTTTCGGTCTCGCTGCCCGCGCTGTTCTCCTCCGAGCGCGACGACCCCGGCACACAGGAGACGGTCGAGGAGGTGCTCGCGGACGCCGCCGGCTTCACGCCGGGGAACACGCTCGCGTTCTTCCCGTCGTACGCCGAGGCCGAGCGCTACCACGAGCGCCTGCGGGCGAACCCGAACGTCGACGCGGAGCTGTTTTTAGACGAACCGGGCGTCCGCGCCGAGGAGATGCGCCGGGAGTTCGTCGCCGAGGACGGCGCGGTGCTTCTCACCTCGCTGTGGGGGACGCTCGCGGAGGGGGTGAGCTTCGACGGCGACGACGCCCGAACGGTCGTGGTCGTCGGCGTACCCTACCCGCATCTCTCCGAGCGATTGGAGGCGGTACAGGACGCCTACGACCGCGTCTACCGTCGGAAAAAGGACGCCGGCTGGCGCTACGCCGTCGAGATTCCGACGATTCGAAAGACCCGACAGGCGCTCGGCCGGGTCATCCGCGCGCCCGACGACTTCGGCGTCCGCGTGCTGGCCGACAAGCGGTACACCCGCGAGAGCACCTCGATGGGGAAGTACGGCGTCCGCGGGTCGTTCCCGGTCGAGGAACGCTCCGAGATGGTCGATATCGCGCCGAACAAACTCAAGTTCGCGATGCTGAACTTCTACACCGACCACGACGCCTACGACGGCGACCCGCCGCGGCCCTGAGCCTGAGCGGGTCGCGCTCGGCGCGGAAAAGCCGGTCGCGACCGCCGTGCGATTCTTACCTGTTCGAACCAACACAGGGTGATGAGTGCGACCCCTCCCGGCCCGAAGGGCCTCCCGTTGTTCGGCGCGAGCAGACAGTACGCCCGCGACCCGTTTACGTTCCTGACGGCCGTCGCGGACGCCTACGGCGACGTGGTCCACTTCGACCTCGGCCCGCTGGACACGTACATGCTCACGAACCCGGCGGACGTAGAGACGGTGCTCGTGAGCGAGGCGTCGAAGTTCAGAAAGCCGCAGTTCCAAGACCGCGCCATCGGCGACCTGCTGGGCGACGGCCTGCTGATGAGCGAGGGCGCGACGTGGAAGAGACAGCGCCAGCTCGCCCAGCCGGCGTTCGACGTGCGGCGCATCTCGACGATGGCCGGCATGATGACCGACCGGACGGAGTCGATGCTGTCGTCGTGGGGCGACGGCGACGTAGTGGACGTGCAACTGGAGATGGCGCGGCTGACCGTCGAGATAATCGTCGACGCCATGTTCGGCACCGACCTCGACGACGAGCGCATCCGGCGGGTACAGGAGAACCTCGAACCGCTCGGCGCGCGGTTCGAACCCGACCCGCTTCGGTTCCTGACGCCCGACTGGGCACCGACGCGGGAGAACCGCGAGTACAAGCGGGCGCTGTCCGAACTCGAATCGCTCGTCTGGGACATCGTCGAGGAGCGCCGCGGGACCGAGTACGGCGAGACGCCGGCGTCGTCGGTGCCGGCCGACGCGACGGGCGAGGAGCGGCCGATGGACCTGCTTTCGATTCTGCTCCGCGCCTACGACGAGGGCGAACAGACCGAGAAGAACCTCCGCGACGAGCTAATGACGATGCTCCTCGCGGGCCACGACACGACGGCGCTGACGCTGACGTACGCGTGGTATCTGCTCTCGCAACACCCCGAGGCGGAGGCGAAGCTCCACCGCGAACTGGACGAGGTGCTCGGCGGGCGGACGCCGACGTTCGAGGACGTGCGAAAACTGGAGTACACAGAGCGCGTGCTGAACGAGGCGATGCGGCTGTATCCACCGGTGTACGTCATGTTCCGCGAGCCGAAGGTGGACGTTCGCCTCGGCGGCTACCGCGTCCCCGCGGGGTCGGCCATCATGCTCCCGCAGTGGGTCGTCCACCGCTCGGAGCGCTGGTGGGACGACCCGTTGGAGTTCGACCCGGACCGCTGGGCACCCGAGCGGGCCGGCGACCGCCCGCGCTTCGCGTACTTCCCGTTCGGCGGCGGGCCGCGCCACTGCATCGGCAAGCACCTCTCGCTGCTCGAAGGGCGGCTCATCCTCGGCACCGTCGCCCAGCGGTACGAACTCGATTACGTCCGCGACGAGCCGTTTTCGCTCCGCGGGTCGCTGACGATGCACCCGGAGGAGCCGATGGGGATGCGGCTCCGGACGCGCGACTGACGGCGCGACCAGCGGACACGGGCGCACCGCCGACGCCGGTCGAACCCTCGCCGTCAGGCCGGGAGCAAAATCGAGGCCGTGGTCTCGCGGAACGACGAGTCGTAGATATCGAGCTGCGAGACGGTCCACTCGATGGAGTCGAGCGGTTGGCTCGCGACCGCGCGGGCGTCCGCGACGCTGCCGCCGCGAGCGAGCGTGACGTGCGGGACGTAGTCGTCGCCCTCGATTCCCTCGATAGCGCCGAACTCGTCGGTGAGCGTCCGGTGGAGGTCGAGAAGGCCGGGGCTGTCGACCGCGAGGTAGACGACCGGCGCGGCTCCGCGGGGCGGCTCCTCGAAGAATCGGATGTCAGTGACGCGGGCTTCGAACGCCGGTTGGCCGGCGAGCGCGCGCCGCAACTGTTCGCGGAGGCGGTCGAGGTCGGCGTCTTCGAACCGCTTGCAGACGAGCGTGTGCCGGTCGCGAACCCGGTCGAACGGGGCGAGGTACGGAAACAGGTCGGACGCGAGGCGGGCGACCCGCCCCGGAACCGGGACGTTCAGACTGTACACGCCCGTGTCTCACGCGAGAGACACAAAGGCGTATCGTCGTCGCCGCGGGAACGTCAGATTCGGTCGAGCAGCCAGAGGACGATGAGCGCCGCGACGACGAGTCCCAAAAGCGGCTGGAGCGGGCCGAGCAGCGCACCGAACAGCCCGAGCACCTCACCGATGATTTCGAGGACGAGCCAGACGAGGACGAGCAGGAGGATGATTTTCAGCAGGTCCTCCACGTCGATTCGGCCGCGGTTCGTTCGCATACCGGGGCGTGAGGCGTTCGCGGACAAATAGTTGGTGGCCGGGTGAGTGGGTAGGTGAGTAGCCGGCTAGCTTTATTCCGTCTCGGTGTCACTCTCCACCATGGACAGCCTGTTCTACCAGCTCGGGAAGCTCTCGGCGTCCTCCTCGTCGTCTTCGTCGTCGGGCGCGGAGCGGGTCGACAGCGACCCCGGCCGACTCCCGCGGTGGCTCGCCCCCCTCGCGGTCGCGGTGGTCGTCTTCGGCCTCGCGGTGGTCGTCTTCCCCGTCACGCCGCTGACGCTCGCGGGCTACGTCGTCCTCGCGCTCGCCGTCGCCGCGGTGTACGACGCGGTCGAAATCGTGCAGGCGTACGAAAAGCGGACGCTCACCGTGTTCGGGGACTACAAGGGCATCCTCGAACCGGGGCTGAACGTCGTCCCGCCGTTCGTCTCGAAGACCTACCGCTTCGACATGCGGACCCAGACGCTCGACGTGCCCTCCCAAGAAGCCATCACGGAGGACAACTCGCCGGTCACGGCCGACGCGGTGGTCTACATCCGCGTGATGGACCCCGAACGCGCCTTCCTGCAAGTCGACAACTACCGCCGGGCCGTCTCGCTGCTCGCCCAGACGACGCTCCGAGCCGCCCTCGGCGACATGGAACTCGACGACACGCTGGCGCGCCGCGACCACATCAACGCGCGCATCCGCCGGGAACTCGACGAGCCGACCGACGAGTGGGGCGTCCGCGTGGAGTCCGTCGAGGTCCGCGAGGTGAAGCCCTCGAAGGACGTCGAGAACGCGATGGAACAGCAGACCTCCGCCGAGCGCCGCCGCCGCGCCATGATTCTCGAAGCGCAGGGTGAACGTCGCTCCGCCGTCGAGAAGGCGGAGGGCGACAAGCAGTCGAACATCATCCGCGCGCAGGGCGAAAAGCAGTCGCAAATCCTCGAAGCGCAGGGCGACGCCATCTCGACGGTGCTTCGGGCCCGCGCGGCGGAGTCGATGGGCGAGCGCGCCATCATCGACAAGGGCATGGAGACGCTGGCGAACATCGGCACCTCGCCGTCGACGACGTACGTCCTGCCGCAGGAGCTCACGTCGCTGCTCGGTCGCTACGGCAAGGGGCTGTCCGGCTCGGACGTACAGCAGGCGGCGGGACTCGAAAGCAAGGCGTTCGACGAGGAGACCCGCGAACTCCTCGGCCTCGACGACATCGGCGAGATACTCGGGGAGTTGGACGGCGTCGAGACGGCCGATATCTCCGCGGACGCGGTCGACATCGAAATCGAAGACGGCGGCGTCGAGGCTGAGCGCGTCGAGTGAGCGAAAATCGAAGGCGCGAATCAGTCGGAGACCCGTCCGACGCACCGGGGCCCGGTGCAGCGTCGTGTCCGGTCTGCGGGGGCGACCGGCGCGAGTCCCGTCGTCCGACCGTCGCGGTTCGGTGAGGCGCGAGGCGGACGTGAGACGGGAGCGGCTCGGTGCGTCGACTCTCGGGTCGCGGTTGTTTCCCGCCCGTCCGGTCGAACGAGAGTCGGAACCCTCCGGGAACGTCCTCCCGAACGCGGACGAGAGACGGGCGTCGGCGTCCCACCACCGGTCTGCGGTTCGCGCAGACACCATTCGATACGCAATAAACACTATTAATTGTCTAGGTTGTTGAAACGTGCGGGGCGTTCACCGACCAATCGACAACCCGAGCGATTAATCGCCTTTATTTCTATTTTTCAAGAGGTAGAATAATTTAACCACGTCCGACTCTGACGGTGTGGCATGCAACAGCAATCGTCGGTCGAGACGCGGTCGTTGTCGGCGTCTCGCGCCGAGATGAGCGAGATTCTGATGCCCAACGACACGAACAACCTCGGACGCGCCCTCGGCGGGCGGATTTTAGAGTGGATGGACGTCTGCGGGGCCATCGCCGGGCGGCGCTTCGCCGAGCGGCAGGTGGTCACGGCGTCGATGGACCACGTGGACTTCCTCGCGCCCATCGACGTGGGCGACGTGGTGACCGTCGAGGCGTACGTCTTCGACACCGGTCGCACCAGCATGGACATCAAGGTGGACGTGACCGCCGAGCGCCCGAGCGAGGGCGACCGCCGCGAGACGCTCACCTCCTTTTTCACCTTCGTCGCGCTCGACGACGACGAGAAGCCGGTTCCGGTCCCGGACCTCGTCTGCGACTCCCAAGAGGAGCGCGAACTGCGCGACGCGGCGCTCCAGAAGCGCCGCGAGCACCGCGCCGCGCTGGCAGAAGAGTTCGAGTAACGCGGCCCGCGAGCGAGCCGCGGGTGTTTATTCTTCGTCCGCCGCGCGGACGGTCAACACCGGCGCGTCCGACTGCCGGACGACGCGCTCGGTGACGGAGCCGACGAGGTAGTGGTCGAGACCGGTGCGGCCGTGGGTCGCCATCACGACGAGGTCGATGTCGCCGTCGGCGGCGTAGTCGACGATAGTCGAGTGCGGCACGCCCTCCACGACGATGCGTTCGGTCTCGACGCCCTCGGGGAGCGCCTCGATTGCGGCGTCGGCCGCCGACTCCGCGCGGTCGAGTTCGGATTTTTCCCACACGTCCGGCGCGATGCCGGCCGAGGGCGACTCGAAGCGATTGCGCGAATCGGCCACCGACAGCACGTGGACCGTCGCGCCGTAGGTCTCCGCGAGGGTCGCCGCGTGTTCGATGGTCGCGTCGGTCGCGTCGCTGCCGTCGGTCGGAAGCAGGATGTGGTCGTACATGGGTGGGAGTTCAGAATCGAGGACTGTGAAAGTGGTGCCAGTGGGGGTGGTTCGGGTGGTCGTGAGTCGTTAGATACCCAGCGCCATCAGGAACAGCGCCAGCGAGATGACGGCGAAGAGGACGCCGACGAAGTTCTTGATGACGCTGGTCTCCAGCGCGTTCGACACGTAGGGCGCGATTTGGCCGCCGAGGACCGTCGCGGGGACGGTGAAGACGACCATGTTCCACGGCGTCGTCGCGAGGCTCAGCGAGTGGCCGCCGACGAGGCCGCCGCCGAAGACGTGGACGAGCGACGCCAAGATGGCGGTCAGCGCGACCACGATGTGGTTCGTGCCGATGGCGACGCGGACGGGGACTTTCGTGCCGAGCATCGAGATGATGCCGAGTTCACCGATACCGAAGCCGGCGAGGCCCTGGAACATCCCGCCGACGCTGTAATTGGCGAAGCGACGCAGGTAGCCGCCGCGGGTGTAGGTGTAGTCGTCACCGTCGCGGTCGACGCGGGTGACGGTGCCGTCGTCGGCCGTGTTGACGCCCGCGGGGCCGAGCTTACCGGGGTCGTTGGGGAGGCTCGCGGAGACGCCGCCGTCGGTGGCCGCGGCGTGGTCGGAGTCCGACGAGCCGTGGTCCTCGTGGCCGAGGTCGGCGTTGAAAAGCAGGTACGACGCGGCGAGCAGCGCGATGCCGAGCAGCGCGTGGAACACCACGTCGGGGATGACGAACGACAGGAGCGCGCCGCCGACGACGAACGGAATCGACCCGCCGACGAGCGTCAGCGCCAGCCGCCGGTCGACGAGACCGTACTGGATGAAGGCGACGGCCGAACTGGAGAGGCCGAACGCCTCGCTGATGAGGCCCACCTTGACCAGCGTCGACGAGTCGAGCGGGTGCGCGAAGATGGGGAAGATGAAGATGAGGAACGGGACGAAGAGCGCCGACCCGCTGATGCCGACCGTGTTCACGATGGTCGCGCCGGTGAGGAACACCGGGAACAGCCACCAGTACTGGAGCCAGTACTCCATGCCTGCACCCGACGGCGTCGGTGCCATGGTGAACACCGAGACGAGGAACAGCAGGGGAGCGATGAACACGAGGATGTGTTGGTACTTCAGGAACGACTTCTGAACGTGACTGAGAGACTGAGAGCTCATGGTTCTCGTTGTTGTCAGTTCGCAGTAGCGTCCGCGTGCACTCGCGTGGAGTGACGCGTCGAAAACAGCCCGTTTGCCGAGTCATCAGCGGCACCGACCCGCGCGCGTTCACCGTCTCCCGAGGATGCGACCGCGTCGCACACCGGGAGGACCGGCGTGCGGTGGTCGCCCGAACTGTCGAGCACGGAGTGCTCGAATCCGCGGACCATTCAGGTAATACCTCCGTTGGGGTAGGCGTGGTGAACGGAGTGGGTTGCAGGCTCGTCCGCCGAGGTGCGGATCACGGTGGAACGGGCATAGCGAAGTCGGAGTAATAAGTCTTGATGTCGACCCACTGATTTGGGTACGGACCACACACCGACGCGCGTCGAAAAACCAGTAACATGTGTTTCTATCCAAAATCTGCGCTCACTCGTTGAGTTCGAACGCCCGTCTGACCAGCGCCCGTTCGGTCTCGTAGGTGAGCCGTTGGAGGGCTTCGACCGGGGTAACCCACTGGCGCGCGTCCACCTCGGCGTCGGGCTCGAACTGGTGCTCGTCGACGACGCGCATGTGCCAGACGAACACGCCCTTCGGCCCGCTCTGTGTCTCCGCGTCGTCGGGGACGCGGTACTCGTAGCGGCCGGCGAACCGGCCGCAATCGACCTCGCATCTCGTCTCCTCGCGGACCTCTCTGACGGCGGTCTCGACCAGCGTCTCGCCGGGTTCGAGTTTCCCCTTCGGGAGCGACCAGTCGTCGTAGCGCGGCCGGTGGACGAGACAGAGCCGGCCGTCGTCGCGGCGGAGAAGCCCGCCGGCCGCGAACGTCAGGGTTGGGGGGTGAGACACGGCCGGTCAGAACTCGTCCGGCGGCGTCAGGCCGTCGTCGCTGTCGCCGTCGTGTTCGTCCGGGTACTCGGGTGCGACGCCGTCTTCGAGCGCGTCCACGTCGAACTCGCGGCGGAGCGTCTGGATGCGGTCGCGGATGTCGGCGGCGAGTTCGAACTCGAGGTTGTCGGCGGCCTCCTGCATCCGGTCTTCGAGGAAGGCTATCTGTTCGACGGCTTCGTCGGCGTCGGCGGGGGCGTCCCCGGAGACGCCGCGGGTGTCGGTCTTGCTCCCCGGCAGGTTCGTCTCCCCGACCTCCTTTTCGATGGTCGTCGGCGTGTAGCCGTGTTCTTCGTTGAACTCCTGTTGGATGCGGCGGCGGCGCTGCGTCTCGGAGATGGCGGCCTCCATCGCGTCGGTCATCTCGTCGGCGTAGAGCACGACCTCGCCGTTGACGTTGCGGGCGGCGCGGCCCATCGTCTGGACGAGCGTGGTCTCGGAGCGCAGGAACCCCTGCTGGTCGGCGTCGAGGATAGCGACCAAGGAGACTTCGGGGATGTCGAGGCCCTCGCGGAGGAGGTTGATGCCGACGAGTACGTCGATGTCGCCGAGGCGGAGCGACCGGATGAGTTCGTGGCGTTCGAGCGTGTCGGTCTCGTCGTGCATGTAGGCCACGTCGACGCCGGCCTCTTCGAGGTACTCGGTGAGGTCCTCGGCCATCCGCTTCGTGAGCGTCGTGACCAGCACGCGCTCGTCGCGGTCGATGCGCTCGTCGATGCGGGCCATCAGGTCGTCGACCTGCCCGGTCGCCTCCGTCACCTCGACTTTCGGGTCCACGAGGTGGGTCGGCCGGACGATTTGCTCGACGATTTGGTCGGAGTGCTCGCGCTCGTAGTCGCCGGGCGTCGCGGAGACGAAAAGCGTCTGCCCGACGGTCTCTTCGAACTCCTCGAAGGTGAGCGGGCGGTTGTCGTAGGCCGTCGGCAGGCGGAAGCCGTTTTCGACAAGCGAGTCCTTTCGGGACTTGTCGCCGGCGTACTGGCCCTTAATCTGCGGGAGCGTGACGTGCGACTCGTCGATGACGGTGAGGAAGTCGTCGGGGAAGTAGTCCAGAAGCGTGTAGGGCGCGTCGCCGGGTTCGCGGTCCGAGAGGTGGACCGAGTAGTTCTCGATGCCGGAGCAGTGACCCGTCTCGCGGAGCATCTCGATGTCGAAGGTGGTGCGCTCTTCGATGCGCTGGGCGGCCACGAGGTCGCCCTGTCGCTGGAAGTGCTTCACCCGCTGTTCCATCAGCTCCTCGATTTCCGAGATTGCGCCTTCGAGCTGTTCTTCGGGGATGGAGTAGTGCTCCGCCGGGTGGACGAGCACCGCCGGCTCCGACGACTTCACCTCGCCCTCCAGCGGGTCGAGCTTCAGCATGCGGTCGATTTCGTCGCCCCAGAACTCGATGCGGACGGCGTAGCGGCCGTACATCGGGAACACCTCAACGGTGTCGCCGCGGACGCGGAACGTTCCCTGCCGGAAGTCCACGTCGTTGCGCTCGTAGTTGAGGTCGACGAGGGCGCGGAGCAGTTCGTCGCGGTCCATCCCCTGGCCGACCTCCAGCCGGAGGGACATGTCGGTGTAGTTTTTCGGGTCACCGAGGCCGTAGATGGCCGACACCGAGGCGACGACGATGACGTCGTCGCGGGTGAGAAGCGACCGGGTCGCGGAGTGGCGGAGCCGGTCGATTTCCTCGTTTATCGACATGTCCTTGTCGATGTAGGTGTCGGTCTGTTCGATGTACGCCTCGGGCTGGTAGTAGTCGTAGTAGGAGACGAAGTACTCGACCGCGTTGTCGGGAAAGAGGCCCTTGAACTCCTCGTACAACTGGGCGGCGAGCGTCTTGTTGTGCGCGAGGACGAGCGTCGGCTTCTGAATCTCCTCGACCACCCACGAGACGGTGTTGGTCTTGCCGGAGCCGGTGACACCGAGCAGGGTCTGTACGTCGGCACCCTCGCGGAAGCCGCGGGCCAGCGCCTCGATTGCCTCGGGTTGGTCGCCCGCGGGGTCGAAGGGGGCGTCGACGCGGAATTCGCGGTCTGCGTCGGGTCTGTCGGCGGACAGGGGACCGGACTCGCTCATTGTCCGTCCTTGGGTCGCGGCGTACTTGAGCGAGGCGGTGCTTGTCGCCGGAGGAACGGTTTTGGGGCGGGCTATCGAACGTTCCCGTATGACGAGAGCCGAACTCGAACGCGCGAGCAACCTGCTCAAGGACGCCGCCGAGGCGACCGAGGGCGACGTACAGGAGCGACTCTACGAACAGTCCGACCAGCTGGCGACGCTGGCGACGCGCGAGCAGGGGCCGGACCACGGGCGACTCGCCCGGCACATGACGGTCCTTCACGACCTCGCCGAGGCCCTCGACGGCGACGCGGCCGAGACGGTCCGCGAGGCCCGAAGCGAGGTCCTCGAATACCGCAAGGGCGTCCCCGGCGTCTGACGACCGGCGGACATACCCCCTCGTTTCTACTGGAACTCACTCACATACGCCGCGCGTCGGTGCTGTCGGCGCGCGGTGAACGAAAACGGATTTTCACGCCGAGCGGGTCGCCAACGGCGGCCCCGGCGCGGAGACAGGTGATTGCTTAACAGACGTTCTTCGGCTTGACGCCCATGCCTTCGAGCGTCTCGACGTACTCGTCGTAGGCGGCTTCGACCACCGCGTCGGCGGCCTCGCGGGCGACGGCGTCGTCGTCGACGAGGTCGGAGACGGCGGCTTCGAGCGTGTCGAGTTGGTCGTTGAGGTCGGATTTGAGCGTGCGGAAGTCGTTGGCGGCCATCGGGTCCGCGTCACCGACGAAGAAGCCGACCATCTGCTCGACGGTCTTCAGCGACACGAGCGCGCGGGCGAGCGCGCCGCCGAGGCGGCCGTCGGTCGTCTCGAACTCGGCGAGCACGTCGTAGACGTTCGGCTTCGAGCCGTCGGGTTCCGCGCCGACGGCCTCGGCGTGGTCGCGGGCGGTGTCCGCGAGGTCCGAAAACAGCGCGGCGGCCTCGTCGTTCGGTTCGTCGTCGGCCCACCAGTCGAACAGGTCGGCGGCGGCGGCGGCCTCGGCGGCGGCGGCCGCGCGGACCGCGTCGCCGTCCATCTCGCCGCCGGTGACGGCGTACAGCGCCTTCGAGGAACCGAGTCGGGAAAGCGGCGTCTCGTGGTCGTCGCGGAGGGTATCGAGGAGTTCGGTCATACGGTTCCGTATGTCCGTCTCGGGTTTGTACCCATCGGCGGCGGCGAGTCCGGCGCGAGTCCGCGACGGACGGGGGACGACCGGGGAGGGCCGACGAGCCGCCGATTCGTGACATTCAACCGAGCCGAATCCGCCCGAATATTAAACATTATATATTGTATTATCATGAAGTAATCCGGACTATGACAAACGCTATCAGGCAGGCGGCGGAGCGGAGTTCGAAACTGGTCGAACAGTACCTCCCCGACGCGTTCCTGTTCGCCATCATCCTCACGGGCGTGGCGTTCGCGCTGGCGCTGGTCTCGGTCGCGCCGGGCGAGGGGACCGGCATCGTCGGACACGCCGGAGACCTCCTCGTCGACGGCTGGTACGGCGGCTTCTGGAACCTGCTTTCGTTCGGGATGCAGATGACGCTCATCCTGATGACGGGCTACGCGCTCGCGCAGACGAAGCCGGTAGACCGGCTCCTGACGCGACTCGCGGGCGTCCCGAGCACCGAGCGCGGCGCGGCCGCGATGGTTCCGGTCGTCGCCGCCGCGGCGTCGTTCGTCCACTGGGGTCTCGGCCTCGTCGTCGGGGCGCTTTTCGCCCGGAAGATAGCGACCGAGATGCGCGGCATCGACTTCCCCATCGTCGTCGCCGGCGCGTACTCCGGCTTCGTCGTCTGGCACGGCGGCCTCGCGGGGTCGATTCCGCTGTTGTTGAACACCGAGGGGAACTTCCTCATCGAAGCGGGCATCCTCGACGCGACGTTCGGCACCGGCGGGACCATCTTCACGGTCGCCAACCTCGTGTTGGTCGTCGCGGTCGGCTTCCTCTTCCTGCCGGCGCTGTTCGCGCTCATGTACCCGACCGACGAGACGAAGAAGACGCCCATCGACCCCGCGGAGTTCGAGGCGGCGACCGACGGCGGCGAGCAGGCGACGGGCGGATGGGCCTCCACGACCGTCCCCGATGACGCCTCGCTCGCGACGCGCATCGAGCACTCGCTCGGCATCGGCGTGGCAATCGGCCTCGTCGGCCTGCTCGCGGTCGCCCTGTACTTCGTCGAGGGCATCCAGAACGGGACGATGCCGTGGAACAACCTCAACCTGAACATCGTCAACTTCGGCTTCCTCTTTCTCGGCCTGCTGTTCCACGGGACGCCCAAGGCGTACATCGAGGCCATCGTCGAGGCCGTCGAGAACGTCTGGGGCATCATCCTCCAGTTCCCCTTCTACGCCGGCATCATGGGCATCATGGCCTACGCGCCGGAGGGCTCGGTCAGCCTCGCCACGCAAATCGCACAGGGCATGGTCGCCGTCGCGCCCGACGGGACGCTCCCGGCGTTCGCCTTCTTCACCGCCGGCCTCGTGAACTTCTTCGTCCCCTCCGGCGGGGGCGAGTGGGCGGTCATCGGCGAGACGCTCGTCACGGCCGCGAAGGCGTCCGGCGAGTCCATCCCGCGGGTCGCCGTCGCCGCCTCGTGGGGCGACGCGTGGACCAACATGATTCAGCCCTTCTGGGCCATCCCGCTTCTCTCCATCAGCGGCCTGTCGGTCCGCGACATCATGGGCTACTGCGTGATGGTGCTTCTCGGCGCGGGCGTCATCGTCGCTGTCGGCATCAGCGTCCTCCCGATGTAAGCCGCAAAAAGAACCGTACGGTCGGTTTCGAATCGAACTGAGAGCGAACCGAGGCGGCTCAGTTACCCTTCTCGACGGGCGCGCCGACGAGGTTGCCCCACTCGGTCCACGAGCCGTCGTAGTTGGTGACGTTCTCGTAGCCGAGGAGTTCGTGAAGGGCGAACCACGCGATGGACGAGCGCTCGCCGATGCGGCAGTAGGCGATGGTGGACTCGTCGCCTTCGATGCCCTGGTCCGCGTAGAGGTCGCGGAGTTCGTCGGCGGACTTGAAGGTGCCGTCGTCGTTGACGGTCGCGGCCCACGAGATGTTGCTCGCGCCGGGGATGTGGCCGCCGCGCTGGGCGGTCTCCTGCAGTCCCGGGGGCGCGAGAATCTCGCCGGAGAACTCTTCGGGCGAGCGAACGTCGACGAGGGGAAGGCCCTTGTCGACCGCCTTCTCGACGTCGTCGCGGTACGCGCGGATGTCCTCGAAGGGACCCTTGGCGGTGTAGTCTTGCTCCGGGAAGGACGGGACTTCGTCGGTCGTCGGATAGTCGTTGTCGACCCAGTAGTCGCGGCCGCCGTTCATGAGGTGAACGTCCTCGTGGCCGTAGTACTTGAACTGCCAGTAAGTGTAGGCGGCGAACCAGTTGGAGTTGTCGCCGTAGAGGACGACCGTGGAGTCCTCGGAGATACCGTGCGAACCGAGGAGGTCCTCGAAGTCCTCCTTGGTCAGCACGTCGCGGGTCGTCTGGTCCTGCAGTTGGGACTCCCAGTTGAACCCGATGGCACCGGGGGCGTGACTCTCGTCGTACGCCTCGGTGTCCACGTCCACTTCGACGAGTCGGTACGCCGCGTCGTCGCTCTGGAACTCGTCGAGGTGGCTCTCCACCCAGTCCGCGGAGACGAGTACGTCCTTCGCGTAATCGGAGTTTGACATCGCGTTTCCCCGTACAACAGGAAGGCCCATAACTCTCACAGCGACGGCATGTACGGCCTGACCTCGGGTGATGCGGCAATATTATCCTGAGTATGCCCCGAGAGACGACGAAAGGGATTCAGAGAACGGCCGTCTCGGACGGTATCAGGCCGGTATCCAACGGAACCAGCAACAACATCCGCTACCCCGGACACGGGGCGAGGGGTGCGAAGAAGGTCGGACCTAAACCCGCGGCCCGGAAACGTGGGGGCATGGTAGACGTGGTCTCTCCGACGTGGCTCGCGGACCGACTCGACGACGTGCGCGTGGTGGACGTGCGCGACGGCTGGGAGTTCGACGGCATCGGACACCTCCCCGGTGCGGTGTCGATACCGTTCGACAGTTTCCGAAGCGCCGACGGCGACGTGGGGATGCTTCCCGGCCGCGACGCGTGGACCGACCTCCTGTCGGGCGCGGGCGTCGCGGCCGACGACGACGTGGTCGCCTACGACGACACCCACGGCGTCTTCGCGGCCCGATTTCTCGTGACCGCGCTCCTCTACGGCCACGACCCCGAGCGACTCCACCTCCTCGACGGCGACTTCAGCGCGTGGAACCGCGAGCGCGAGACGACGACGGAGGCGGGCGAGGTCGCGGGAACGGTCTACGAGATAACCGAGCCGGCCGAGACGCCGCTCGTGGATTTCGAGGCCGTCGAGGCCGCGCTCGACGACCCCGAGACCGTCATCGTGGACACCCGCGACCCCGCGGAGTACGACGAGGGCCACCTCCCCGGCGCGGTCAACCTCGACTGGCGCGAACTCGTCGACGACGAGACGCGCGGGCTGAAACCGCGGGACGAACTCGACGCGATTCTGGACGCCGCGGGCGTCACCCCGGACCGGCGGGTCGTCCTCTACTGCAACACCGCCCGGCGCATCAGCCACACCTACGTCGTGCTCTCGCACCTCGGCTACGACGACGTGGCGTTCTACGAGGGCAGCCTCACCGAGTGGGAGGAGCGCGACGGCGCGGTCGTCGAGGGCTGACGAGCGAGGTTACGGCTGACTCGGGTCGACCGAGTCGTCCGCGGACTCGTCGCGCTCGTCGCCGTCACCGCCCACGTCGTCGACGCGTAACTCCGCGCCGAGCAGGTCCACCGACTCCGCGAGGAGCGCGACGACGAGCGGGCCGGCGATGATGCCGACCGGGCCGAGGCTGAGCAGGCCGCCGACGAAGCCGACGAAGTAGAGGCTCCCCGGCAGGTCGGCGGTCTCTTTTGCGAGTCGGGGACGAATCAGGATGTCCGGGAGCCACGCGACCGCGAACCCGCCGACAGCGACGACGAGCGCGGCGGCGACGAAGTCGCCGACGGCGGCGTGGTAGGCGGCCATCGCCGCGAGCAGGACGCTCGGGCCGACGATGGGGATGAACTGGAGGACGGCCGCGACTGTCGCGAGCGTGACGACGTAGTCGTAGCCGAGCGCCCAGAAGACGACGAGACCGATGGCGAACGTGCCGACGGCGGTCGCCGCCTGCAAGACGTAGATGGCGAACAGCGTCTCGCGAGCCCGCTCGTTGAGCGCCGTCGCCGCGTCCCGGTAGTCGGCCGGGACCAGCGCGAGGAGCGTCCGCCCGACCGCGTCGCCACTGAGGAGCAGCGCGAACACGAGGAAGCCGAACAGCGTGAGTTTGATGAGGACCACGGGCGCGGCGGTGGCGGCGGTGCGGCCGACCGACCGGAGCAACCCGAGACCGACCGCGACCACGTCGTCCAGCGTCACCGTCTCGACCATCCCGAGGAACTCGATAGTCACCACGTCGGGGAGGAGCGCCGCGAGTTCGAGGATGTCGCTCAGGCGGAGAAAGAGGATGACGACGAGCGGCGCGAGCACGACGCCGACGCCGACCGCCGCGACGACGGTGGCGGCGAGGCTGGCGACCCACCGGGAGGCCCCGCGCGCTTCGAGGCGTCGCCTGAGCGGGACGAGCAGGTAGGCGACGGTGATGGCGAAAAACACCGTCGCCAGCACGTCTACGAGCAGGACCGCCGCGAGGAGCGCAAAGAGGGCGAACACGCCGCCGAGGACGTACGGGCGAGAAGCAGTCATCGCCCGTGATACTCTCGCTGACGGTAAAGCCGTTCTCCCGGGACAACCCTCGAAACCGACTGATTCGGCCGTTTACCCGGCCCCGCGAACATCACGCCCGTTAAGTACCACAGAGTACAACAACCGAGTAATGAGACGACGTAGCTTCCTCAGGGCCGCCGGGGCGGGAGGCGTCTCCGCGCTCCTCGCCGGCTGTACCGGGACCGGCGGCGAGCAGACGACGACCGAGGCCTCGGGCGACGCGACCGAGACGACAGCGACGACCGAGGGGACGACCGCGGGCGGCGAGTCGCGGACGCTCACCGTCGGCACCTACGGCTCGTTCGTCGACGCGCCGAGTTCGAGCCCCGGCCCGTGGCTGAAAGAGACGTTCGAGTCGGAGTTCGACGCGACGCTGGAGTGGCAGACGCCCGACTCGGGCGTGAACTACTACATCGAGCGCGGCCTCCGGGGCGTCGAGTCCGGCGCGGACCTCTACGTCGGCCTCGACGCGCAGATGCTCGTCCGCATCGACCGGGAGCTCGACGAGGCGCTGTTTTCGCCCGCCGAGGGGCTGTCCCGCATCGACGACGTAAAGGAGGGGCTGAACTTCGACCCGCAGGGCCGAGCGGTCCCCTACGACACGGGCTACATCTCGCTCGTCTACGACGAGACCTACGGCGACGGCGACTTCGTCGCCCCCGAGACGTTCGACGGCCTGCTGGACTCCGAGTACGCGGGCGCGCTCCTCGCGCAGAACCCCACGTCGTCGGCGACGGGGCAGGCGTTCCTGCTCCACACCATCGACGCCAAGGGCGAAGACGGCTACCTCGACTACTGGGCGAGCCTGAAGGAAAACGACGTGCGCGTCCTCGGCAACTGGGAGGACTCCTACAACGCCTACTCGAACGGGGAGGCCCCGATGGTCGTCTCGTACTCGACCGACCAGGTGTTCGCCGCCGAGTCCGGCGAGGACATGGCGAGACACCAGATTCGCTTCCTGAACGACCAGGCGTACGCCAACCCCGAGGGGATGGCCCCCTTCGCGGACGCGTCGAACCCCGACCTCGCGGTCGAGTTCATGGACTTCATGCTCCGGCCCGAGGTGCAGGCCGAAATCGCCGTCCGCAACGTCCAGTTCCCGGCGACGACCACCTCCGAACTCCCCGAGGACTTCGCGCAGTACGCCCAAGAGCCGCCGGAAGCCGTCACGTTCTCGTACGACCGGCTTCAGAACAACCTGAGTGACTGGACCGACGCGTGGGCCCGCGAGTTCGCCAGTAAGTGAGGTGAGCCGGTGAGCCGCGCCTCGGCCTCGGTTCGCCGGGTCGCCCGCGCCCTCGAACAGCGGCTGCTCACCCTCGTCGCGGCGCTCACCGCCGTCGTCCTTCTGGTCCTGTTTTACTACCCCGTCGCCACCGTCTTCGCGGACGCCGTCCTCGCCGACGGCCGGCTCACCGTCGAGCCCATCGCGGCGGTGCTGACGAGCGAGTTCTACCTCGTCGACATCATCTGGTTCACGGCGAAACAGGCGTTCTACTCGACGCTCGCCAGCCTCGCGCTCGGCCTCCCCGCCGCGTGGCTGTTCGCCCGCTTCGAGTTCCGCGGCCGCGAGACGCTCCGCTCGCTCACCATCCTCCCGTTCGTCATGCCCTCCATCATGGTCGCCATCGGCTTCGTGGCGACGTTCGGCCGCAACGGGACGCTGAACCGCGCGCTCTCTCTCGTCGGCCTCCCGCCGGTCGAACTGCTGTTCACGCTCGAAGCCATCGTCGTTGCCCACGCGTTCTACAACGCCCCGCTCGTCGCCCGCGTCGTCACCGCGGCGTGGGAGAGCGTGGACGCCCGAACCGTCGAGACCGCCCGCTCGCTCGGCGCGAACCCGCGGCGGGCCTTCCGCGACGTGGTCCTCCCGCAACTCCTGCCGTCTATCGGCGTCGGCGCGACCCTGACGTTCATCTTCACCTTCGCGTCGTTCCCCATCGTCCTCGCGCTCGGCGGCTTCCAACTGGCGACCATCGAGGTGTTCGTCTACTCGCGGGTGCGGGACCTCGCGTACGCCGAGGCCGCCAGCCTCGCGGTCGTCGAGACGGCCGTTTCGATTACGCTGACCGCAGTCTACCTCCGGTACGAGGCCAGCCAGCGCTCGGCCGGCGGCGCGGCGAACCCGCTTCCCCGTCGGTCCGTCCTTCCCGCCGACTGGACGCCGAAATCGACGCTCCGGACGGTCGGCATCGCCGGTTACGCCCTCGTCGTCGGGCTGGTGTTCGTCGTCCCCGTCGCCAGCATGGTGCTGGCGAGCGTCACCGGCGGCGACGGCGGCCTCACCCTCGCCAACTACGCCTTCCTCGCCGAGCGGCAGGCGACCGGCGCGAGCTTTCAGGTCAAGCCCCTGCCGGCCATCCTGAACTCGCTGGGCTTCGCCGCGGGGACGCTCGTCGTGGCCGTCCCGATGGGCGTGACGATGGCCGTCCTCACGACCCGCCGGTACCGCGGGCGCGGCCTCATCGACGTGCTCTCGATGGCTCCGTTCGCCGTCTCGGGCATCGTCGTCGGCCTCGGCCTGCTCCGCGGGCTGGTGTTCGGCGTCGACGTGTTGGGCACGCGAATCCGCGTCACCGGCGCGCTCGCCATCGTCGCGGCCCACGCCGTCGGCGCGTACCCCTTCGTCACCCGGAACGTCGCGCCGCTTTTCGCCCGGCTCGACGGCCGGCTCGTGGAGTCCGCGCGCTCGCTCGGCGCGACCAGAACCCGCGCGCTCGTGGATATCGAACTGCCGCTCGTCTGGACCGGCGTCGTCGCGGGCGCGGCGTTCGCCGTCGCCATCAGCATCGGCGAGTTCGACTCGACCATCATCCTCGCGGAGGGCGCGGGAAGCTACACGATGCCCGTCGCCGTCGAGCGATTCCTCGGCCGACGGCTCGGCCCCGCGACGGCGATGGGCTGTCTCCTGCTTCTCGTCACGTCCGCCAGCTTCCTCGTCGTCGACCGCTTCGGCGGCCGGTGGGGCGAGCTATGAGGGAGCGCGGAGGGCGAAGCGAGAGCGGGCCGCAGCGAGCCAAACTCGGAGAGTCGCGGGAAGTGAGAATTATGCCCGTCCGCCGGCGAGGGGAGCACGTGACTTCGGAGGCGAACCCGTGAGACTCGAACTCGACGCGGTGTCCAAACGCTACGGGTCGGCGACGGCGCTCGATTCCGTCTCGCTGTCGGTCGACGACGGCGAGTTCTTCACGCTCGTCGGCCCCTCCGGCTGCGGGAAGACGACCACGCTCCGCTGTATCGCCGGCTTCGAGTCCCCGACCGAGGGGACCGTCCGCTTCGACGGCGAGTCGATGGCCGGCGTCGCGCCCGAGTCGCGGGGCGTCGGCGTCGTGTTCCAGAACTACGCGCTGTTCCCGCACCTCAGCGTCGGCGAGAACGTCGCCTACGGCCTCCGCTTTACCGACCCGCCGGGCGGCGGCTCCCGCGACGACCGCGTCGCGGAACTGCTTGACCTCGTCGACCTCGCGGGGTTCGAAGACCGCGACCCCGACTCGCTATCTGGCGGCCAACAACAGCGCGTCGCGCTGGCTCGCGCGCTCGCGCCCGGCCCGGACCTGCTGCTCCTCGACGAGCCGATGTCGGCGCTGGACGCCCGACTCAGGGACCGTCTCCGCCGGCAGGTAAAGCGCATCCAGTCGGACCTCGGCGTGACGACCGTCTACGTCACCCACGACCAGTCGGAGGCGCTGGCGGTCTCGGACCGGGTGGCCGTCCTCAACGGCGGCCGCGTCGAGCAGGTCGGCCGCCCCCGCGAACTCTACCGCCGACCGCGGACGCGGTTCGTCGCGGAGTTCCTCGGCGAGAACAACGTCCTCGACGGCGTCGTCGAGTCTCGACCGGAAACGGGGGGGATTCGCGTCGGCGTCGGCGACGCGGTGTTCACGTTGGCCGAGGGGCGGCGGGTGCTCGGGGAGGCGGGGTCGAGAGCGGGAGCCGGCGACGAACTCACCTTCTGCGTCCGCCCCGAACAACTCCGGGCCGGCGCGGGGACGAACAAAATTCGGGGGACCGTCGTCGACACCGAGTTTCAGGGGGCGACGACGCGGGTCAGACTCGACTGGGGCGGGACGGAACTCGTCGTGGCGGTCGAAGACGGCGGCGAACAGTCGGACGCGGGGTTCGAGGTCGGGACGACGCTGGAAGTCGGATTCGCCCCGGCGTCGGCTCACGTCGTCGAATAGGTCGAGACGGTCGGTTTTTCCGCCGTCTCAGGGCGCGACGCCGACGGTCAGGAGCGTGCCGAACGTCCGGTAGCGCTCGACCATCGCCTCGCGGGTCTCCCAGTCGTCGGTCGGGAACTCGGTCGCCGCCGGGATGTCGATGTCGAGGTCGGCGATGGAGTCCTGTTCCGCGACGTGGAGGCCGGCGTCGCGGAACGCCTCGCGGTACTCCGCGTGGGACCAGCGGGTCATGTCGATGGAGATGAGCTCCTGCCACTCGTGGGAGTGGACGTTCTCCTCGTAATAATTGACCGCGCAGTAGAACGTGCCGCCCGGCTTGAGGATACGAGCGATTTCTTCGAGGGTGTGGTGCGGGTCGGCGGCGTAGTAGAACGCCTCCATCGACCAGACGTGGTCGACGCTGTCGTCGTCGAACGGGAGGTCGTCGAAGTCGCCGACGAGAAACGAGAGGTCGTCGGTGTCGGTGTACGCGCGGGCGTTCTGGACCATCTCGGGCGAGCCGTCGAGGCCGAACCCGCGGCCGATACCCTTCGTGTCGCGGAGCGCGCGGAGGGCGTAGCCGCTTCCGGTCCCGAGGTCGACGACGGTGTCGCCTTCCTCGACGGGCATCCGTGCGAGCGCGTGCTTCGCGGTGTGCCAGTGTCGGTCCTCCATGCCCTTGTCGCGGCCGTCGGCCGCCCAGGCGTCGAACTCGTCGCGGACGCTCATATCGGAGCCTCGCGCGCCGGGGTGAAAATGCGTTCGGACCGGACCGCACAGACGGGCGAGTCCGACGACGACCCGGTCGCGCCCCCCGTCGCGCCTTTTAATTGCCGCCGTCACGACGACGGGGTATGGTCGGAGTCCGCCGTCGGTTCGCGCTCGCCGACACCGCCCAGCAGGTCGTCGGCGGCTTCCTCCTCGCGGGGCCGTTCGTCGTCACCGAGGAGGTGTGGGTGCTCGCGCGGAGCATGTCGTTCGCGCAGGCGCTTCTCACGCTCATCATCGTGCTCGCGGTCGGCTACGGCGCGCTCTACAAGGCCGACGACCGCGACCCCGACAGAGAGCGCGAGGTCGGCGGGATTCCCGTCCGATTCATCTCGCTCATCTCCGTCTCGTATCTCTCCGTGTTCATCCTCGCGCTCGCGTTCGACGCGCCGGGGACGTTCCTCTCGGACGTGTCGGGAGAGGTTCTCGTCTCCGTGCTCGGATACGAACTCGACCTCGCGGTGCTCCGCATCACGCTCAAGGCGACGAGCGTCGGCGCGGTGTTCAGCGTCATCGGCGCGGCCACGGCCGACTCGCTGTTCTGACCTCGCCCGGAGGCGTGAACATACGTTACGATTCCGGGACGACGCCGCCCGAGCGGCATGAAGGATTAAGTCGGCAGGGTAACTGCTTGGGGTATGGATTACGAGCTCGCCATCGAAGACGCGCCCGAAACGATTCCGGGCGGCACAGGTATCTTGCTCCTTCATCCGAGCATCGGCGAGACCGACCGTATCGACACCGACTTCTTCAAGGTCGACACCGACCGCTTCCTCGTCATCTCGACGCGGACGACCGCGCGCGAGGTCGAACAGAAGCTGGAACACTACGAGGTCGACGAGTCCAGCGCCACCATCCTCGACACGCTGTCTATCGAGCGCGGCTACTCCCGGCGCAGTTCGGACAACATCCACTACGTCGCGGCCCCCGACGACCTCGACGCCATCGTCGAGAAGACCCGGCAGTTCCTCGAACGCCACGACGGGAAGCTCCGGCTCAGCGTCGATTCGGTCACGGAGATGGCCTACTACGCCGACGAGGACCGCGCCTTCGAGGCGACGAAACAGATTCTCGAACTGCTCGACGAGTTCGACGCGGTGGGGCTGTTCCACCTCTCGAAGGAGGTCCACGACCAGGAGACGCTCGACCGCTTCCGCGAACTGTTCGACGGCGTCGTCGACCTCAACGAGGACGGCACCGTCACGACCGAGTTCTGAAGCGGCACGCGACGCGCTCGGACGCGACCGACTACGCCGAGTCGGCGGCGTCGTCCGCGGTCGGGTCGGCGTCGTCGCTCGATTCCGCGTCGGCGCCATCGTCGTCAGCCGCAAGCTGCGCGAACGTTTTTTCGGCCCACTTGACCGCGTAGCTCGGGCCGTGGTCGCGGTACGCCGCGGTGTCCAGCGCCGAAAACGGCGCGGGGAGGTCGCGGCCGTGTTTGACGGCCGAACACGCGAACTCGGTCGCCTCGGCGAACGAGAGTCTGCCGAGCGCGACGAGCCGCGGGAGATTTTCGAGGCGGTCGTCGAGGCGGCCGCCGGCGTCGACCCACGCCTCGTGGAGGCGGTCGTGGTCGCCCTCCCACGACGCGAACGCCTCGCGGGTGTGGAGGCCGACCCAGCCCTCGTAGAGGGCGGCGGCGACCTGATACGTCTCGCTCGGGCCGAGCGGCGTCGCCGCCGCGAGGTCGGCGTACTGCTCACCGAAGAAGGGGAGGAAATGTTCGGGAATCTCGTCGTTCCCGGCCTGCACGAACGCCTCGGCGATGAGGAAATCCAGAAAGTCGTCCGGCGTCCCCTTCGCGCGGTACTTCACCAGCACGACCGGCGGCGCGGTCTGTCGGGACCACGACACGGTGCCGTCGCCGGGCATCCCGATGGTGAAATCCGACGACGCGTAGCGCCGAAGCTGTTGGGGCGCGTCGTCCGGTAGCCACTCGGCGGGGTACGCCGCCGGGGAGAGCGAGTCGACCACCAACCCGAGGTTTTCGGCGGCCTCGGGGGGAATGGTGTCGAAGTCACCGGCCACGTCCAACACGAGCGCGCCGGGGGCGTAGTCGTCGCGGACCGATTCGAGGTCCGACGGCAGGCTGCGCGTCTCGAACATCCGTTCAGGCGATGCTCATCCCGACGAACACGACGGCCAGCAGGGCCGACACGCCGACGGTACCGAGCACGATTTTCGTCGCTTGGCTCATAGTGGCACGATTAGGGGCCCGCCGCTTAACTGTTACACTCTATCGTCGGTCGAATCTCCAGTCGAAACGGAGGGGTTCGGGGACGCGGCCCACGGTCGGCGGTCACACGGGCCGGTCAGGTCGAAGAAGCGAGAGAAGCCGGTGGCGTCGTCGGCGTCGCGGTCAGGGGACGAGCTGTTCGCCGTCGTCGTCGAGGATGCGGATGGCCTCGACGGGGCAGACGCGGGCGGCGAACTTCGCGTCGAACTCGGCGTCCTCGGGAATCTCGCGGACGAAGACGCCGTCGTCGGTCTCCTCGGCGTCGACGAGGTCGGCCTTACCGTCGTCGACGTTCTTCTCGAAGCCCTCCCACTCGTCGACACACTGGAACATGCCGATGCAGGTGTCGCGGTCGTACTCGACTTTCATGCGCCACCGTACCGCCGGGCCGTACAAAGCCCTGCCGACGCGGGACCGGTGCGCCCGCGACCGAACCGACCCGATGGCTTAAACCGGGGGACGGTCCAAGGGGGATGCAATGCGAACTGCGGATCTGACGGGCCTGCCGACGGGGGTTCCCGAGGCCCTCCGCGACGAGGGCATCGAGGAGTTGTACCCGCCGCAGGCCGAGGCCGTCGAAGCCGGCCTGACGGACGGCGAGAGCCTCGTGGCCGCCGTCCCGACCGCGAGCGGGAAGACGCTCATCGCCGAACTGGCGATGCTGTCGAGCGTCGCGCGCGGCGGGAAGGCGCTGTACATCGTCCCGCTCCGGGCGCTCGCCTCCGAGAAGAAAGCCGAGTTCGAGCGCTGGGAGGAGTACGGCATCGACGTGGGCGTCTCGACCGGCAACTACGAGTCCGACGGCGAGTGGCTCTCCTCGCGCGACATCATCGTCGCCACGAGCGAGAAGGTCGACTCGCTCGTCCGGAACAACGCGGCGTGGATGGACCAACTCACCTGCGTCGTCGCCGACGAAGTCCACCTCGTCGACGACCGCCACCGCGGGCCGACGCTGGAGGTCACGCTGGCGAAGCTCCGCCGACTCAACACGAACCTGCAAGTCGTCGCACTCTCGGCGACCGTCGGCAACGCGGGCGTCGTCTCCGACTGGCTCGACGCGGAGCTCGTCAAGTCCGACTGGCGACCCATCGACCTCAAGATGGGCGTCCACTACGGCAACGCCGTCTCCTTCGCCGACGGGAGCCAACGCGAGGTGCCGGTCGGCCGCGGGGAACGACAGACGCCCGCGCTCGTCGCCGACGCGCTGGAGGGCGACGGCGAGGGCGACCAAGGCTCCTCGCTCGTCTTCGTGAACTCGCGGCGCAACGCGGAGTCCGCGGCCCGCCGCATGGCCGACGTGACGGAGCGGTACGTCACCGGCGACGAGCGCAGCGACCTCGCGGAGCTCGCCGCCGAGATACGCGACGTGTCCGACACCGAGACCTCCGACGACCTCGCCAACGCGGTCGCCAAAGGCGCGGCGTTCCACCACGCGGGACTCGCCGCGGAACACCGAACGCTCGTGGAAGACGCCTTCCGCGACAGACTCATCAAATGCATCTGCGCGACGCCGACGCTCGCCGCCGGCGTCAACACCCCGAGCCGCCGCGTCGTCGTCCGCGACTGGCAGCGCTACGACGGCGACTACGGCGGCATGAAACCGCTGGACGTGCTCGAAGTCCACCAGATGATGGGTCGCGCCGGCCGCCCCGGCCTCGACCCCTACGGCGAGGCGGTGCTGTTGGCGAAGGACGCGGACGCCCGGGACGAACTGTTCGAGCGGTACATCTGGGCCGACGCGGAGGACGTGCGGTCGAAGCTCGCGGCCGAACCCGCGCTTCGGACGCACCTGCTCGCCACGGTCGCCTCCGGCTTCGCCCACACCCGCGAGGGGCTGCTCGAATTCCTCGACCAGACGCTGTATGCGACCCAGACCGACGACCCCGAGCGACTCGGACAGGTGACGGACCGCGTGCTCGACTACCTCGAAGTGAACGGGTTCGTCGAGTTCGACGGCGAGACCATACGGGCGACGCCCGTCGGCCACACCGTCTCGCGACTCTACCTCGACCCGATGAGCGCCGCCGAAATCATCGACGGCCTCGAATGGGCCGCGGACCACCGAACCGAAAAGCTCCGGGCGCTCGCGGGCGAGACGCCGGAGAAGCCGACGCGAGACCGAAGCGAATCCGACGAATCCGGCGGCTTCCAGCGGGCAAGCGAGATGGTCGCTGACGACGGCGACGGTGGAGGCGGCGAAGACGGGGTGGGCGCGAACGGCGACGGCGACAGCGACGACGCCGACGGGGTCGAGACGGACCGGACGTATCCGACGCCGCTCGGTCTCTATCACCTCGTCTGCCGGACGCCCGATATGTATCAGCTCTACCTGAAGTCCGGCGACCGCGAGACCTACACGGAACTGTGCTACGAGCGCGAACCGGAGTTCCTCGGGCGCGTTCCCTCGGAGTACGAGGACGTGGCGTTCGAAGACTGGCTGTCGGCGCTGAAGACCGCGAAGCTCCTCGAAGACTGGGTCGGCGAGGTGGACGAAGACCGCATCACCGAGCGCTACGGCGTCGGCCCCGGCGACATCCGCGGGAAGGTCGAGACCGCCGAGTGGCTCCTCGGCGCGGCCGAGCGACTCGCCACCGAACTCGACCTCGATTCGGTGTACGCGGTCCGCGAGGCGAAAAAGCGCGTCGAGTACGGCGTCCGCGAGGAACTGCTCGACCTCGCCGGCGTCCGCGGCGTCGGCCGGAAGCGCGCCCGCCGGCTGTTCGAAGCCGGCGTCGAAACTCGGGCCGACCTCCGCGAGGCCGACAAATCGCGCGTCCTCGCCGCCCTCCGGGGTCGCAGGAAGACCGCGGAGAACATCCTCGAAGCCGCGGGGAGAAAGGACCCGTCGATGGACGAGGTGGACGAAGACGACGCGCCGGACGACGCCGTCCCCGACGACGCCGGCTTCGAGACGGCCAAAGAGCGCGCCGACCAGCAGGCCAGTCTGGGTGATTTCGAATGAGGCTCGTCGAAGCCGAGGCGACCGTCTCGGACCTCGATTCGTTCATCGCGGCCGTCGGCGACGTGGCCGACGAGACGGGCGCGACGGTGCAGGCGTTCGACGCCCGGTACGTCGTGGACCGCGCGCACCTCGAACGAGCGGTCGAGCTCGCCGACAGGGCCATCGCCCGCGGCAACGAAATCGCCCGCGACCGCGCCGTCGAAATCCTCCTCTACGCCAGCGGCCGCCGGCAGATTAACCGCGCGTTCGAAATCGGCGTCTCGGAAGGGACGCTCCCCGTCGTGGTTCTCGTCGACGGCGGCGACGAGGCCGCCGCCGAGGCCGCGCTGTTCGACCGCCTCGACCTCGAACCCGCAGAGACCCTCGGTGATTACGACGAGAGCCTCGTCCGCGACGTGTTCGACGTGGGCGAGACGGAGTTGCACGTCGTCGACGGCGACCTCCCCGCGCTGGTCAGAGAGCGAGTGGCGCTCCTCGCGGTCGACCGCTAAGCGGGTTTCGCGGCCCGTATCGGCCGTATCCGGTGGTCCCGCGAATCCGTACTCAAAAACTCCACTCGAAACAAACCCCTTGGGTTTTCGAATCCCACCCCTTCGTTTCAACTGGAGAGCAGGGGACAGCGTAGCCTCGAAGCGCGTGAGAATCGGAGAAATAGTCCCACCAGGATTCGAACCTGGGTCGTTGCCCCCAGAAGGCAACAGGATTGGCCACTACCCCATGGGACTTCGCATCAGTTCGTACTTCGCGGGTATTTGTAAACGTTGCGTGTCGATTCCGCCGTGGGATTTCGTCGCACGGCGACGGACAGACGTGCATAAACCGCCAACTATTTCCCCCTATTCTATCCACTGTCGTGTATGTACGTCGGACGTTTCGTCGTCGTTGGTCCCGGAATCGGTGCGTATCGCGTCTCCTCTCGGTCCTTCCCGAACCGACGGGTCGTCGACCGGGACGACGCCTTGACCGTCGGGCCGACGCCCGACGCCCCCGAGACCGACAACCCCTACATCGCCTACAACTGCGTCCGCGAGGGCGGCGACTACGTCGTCGTCGGCAACGGCTCGCAGGTCGACCCCGTCGCGGAGAAACTCGACCTCGGCTACCCGCCGCGCGACGCGCTCGCGGAGATTCTGCTCGCGCTCGACTACGAGAAAGACGACTACGACACGCCCCGCATCGCTGGCGTCGTCGGCGACGACGAGGCCTACATCGGCATCGTCCGCAAGGACGCCCTCGTCGTCGAAGCCGTCACCGAACCGACGCTCGTGGCGACCTACGAGGAAGACGACCCGCGCGCGTTCGACCTCGACGCCGAGACCGCCGCCGACGCGGCCCGCGAACTGTACGACCACGAGTTCGAACACGCCGTCTGCGCCGCCGCCGCGACCGTCGGCGACGCCGTCGAAACCTCCTTCTACAACGGCGAATAGCGCCGCCGCGGCCCGAGACTTTTCAGCCGCGACGCCGTACACCGAGCCATGCGTCTGGGCGTCATCTCGGACGTGCACGGGAACCTCCCGGCACTCGAAGCGGTGCTCGAATCGATGCCCTCGGTCGACCGACTGGTCTGCGCCGGCGACGTGGTCGGCTACAACCCGTGGCCCGAGGAGTGCGTGTCCGAACTCGCAGAACGGGACGTGCCGACCGTCTCGGGGAACCACGACCGCGCGGTCACGTCGGGGACCGGCTTCCGCTTCAACAGCATGGCGGCCGCGGGCGTCGACTACGCCCGCGACGCGCTGTCGCCGGCGTCGATGGACTGGCTCTCGGCGCTTCCGAAGACCCGGACGCTCGCCGACGGCCGAGTCAAACTCGCCCACGGCCACCCGAACCACCCCGACCGCTACACCTATCCCGACGACTTCTCGCCGTCGCTCCTCGACGACGAGGACCTGCTGGTGTTGGGCCACACCCACGTGCAGGGCCACCGAATCTACGACGACGGAATCGTGCTGAACCCCGGTAGCGTCGGCCAGCCCCGCGACGGCGACCCGCGGGCGGCCTACGCGGTCGTCGACCTCGACGCGATGGAAATCGAGGCGGAACGCGTCAACTACGACATCGACCGCGTCGCGGAGCGCGTGCGCGAGGCCGGCCTGCCGGAGCGACTGGCGAGTCGGCTGTACGAGGGAAAATAGGGGAACGCGAGTAGCCGTCCTGAAGCCGTCAGTTCGACACCGGTTCGAGCCGCGCCGAGAAATGCCGAAGCTCCTTCATCGGCGGCTCCGCGACGATTTCGAGGCCGCCGTATTCGCCGGCCGAGGCCATCACCTTCGCGGCCGTCTCGGCGACGTGTTCGAGGTGTTCGCGGCTGTATGTGCGCCGCGGGAGCGCGAGGCGCACGAGGTCCGGCCGGTCGGTGCCGGGGAACGCGAAGCCGCCGAGTTCGACGCCGCGAACGCCGCCTTCGAGGTAGAGCGCACAGACGAGTTCCTGTCCGGGGAACTCCTCTTTCGGGATGTGCGGGAACACCTCGCCGGCGTCGAGGTAGACCGCGTGCCCGCCGGTCGGCTGGTAGACGGGGACGCCGGCCTCGACCAGCAGGTCGCCCAGTTCGGCCACCTGCTCGACGCGGTCGGTCACGTACGGCGGCGTGACGGCCTCGCGGAGGCCGACGGCCATCGCCTCGATGTCGCGGCCCGAGAGGCCGCCGTAGGTGGGAAAGCCCTCGAAGAGGATGGCGCGCTGTTTCGCGTGTTCGAACACCGTCTCGTCGCGCATCGCGGCGAAGCCGCCGATGTTGACGAGGGCGTCCTTCTTCCCGGACATCGTGATGGCGTCTGCGTGTTCGAACTGCGCGCGGGCGATTTCGGCGACCGAGTGGTTCTCGTAGCCCGCCTCGTGGGTCTTGATGAAGTGGGCGTTCTCCGCGAACCGACAGGCGTCGATGACGAACATGGCGTCGATGTCGCGGGCGAACTCGGCGGTGGCGCGGATGTTCGCCATCGAGACCGGCTGGCCGGCGACGGAGTTGTTCGTGATGGTGAGGGCGACGACGGGAATCGCGTCGGCCCCGACCTCCTCGACGAGCGCGTAGCCCGCGTCGATGTCGAAGTTTCCCTTGAACGTCTCCGTCGAGTTGGGGTCGCGAGCGGCGGGCGACGGGCAGTCGACCGGCTCCGCGCCCTGATTGACGACGTGGGCGCGGGTCGTGTCGAAATGGGAGTTGTTCGGCACCACGTCGCCGTCCTCCAAGAGGACGCCGTAGAGGACGTTCTCAGCGCCGCGGCCCTGATGGGTCGGCACGACGTGCTCGAATCCCATCACGTCGCGGACCGACTCCGCGAGTCGGGCGAACGACTCGCTGCCGGCGTAGGCCTCGTCGCCGCGAATCATCGCGGCCCACTGCTCTGCGGACATCGTTCCCGTCCCCGAGTCGGTCAGGAGGTCGATGTACACGTCGCGAGCGTCGAGGTTGAACGCGTTGTAGCCGGCGCGTTCGAGGGCGGCCTCGCGCTCCTCGCGCGAGGGGAGTTCGATGGGCTCGACCATCTTCGCCTTGTACGATTTCATGCCCGCAATAGGCCCGCGAATGTGAAGTAATCGGCAGGCGGAAAATCGAGGGGCGACGCCCGGTTTTCGGCGCTCGTGGACTGGTGTGTGCATCGGTGTCGCCGGCTGTTCCGTTCTCGCCACGAGCCGACTTCAGCGACCGCCGACGACCACCGGTCGAGGGATGTCACTTTCGAGGACGCGAGCGCGCGAGAAACAGCTTCGAGAGCAGCGACGAGAACCGGCTCAGAACTCGTCTTGGATGATGCCGAGCGTCTCCTCGCGGTCGTCCCACGCCACGAAGATGGCGACGGAGGTCGCGGAGGTGATGGCGTCGTGGATGTTGATGCCGGCCTCGGACAGCGGCTCGACGATGTCGAGGATGACGCCGGGGCGGTTCGGGAGTTCGCCGCCGGTGACGCGGACGACGGCGATGTCGTCTTCGACGGTGACCGACGACAGCGCGTCGTCGGCGACGACGCGGTCGTGGAGGACGGCCTCGGCCCGGTCGGAGTCGTCTTCGAGGACGTAGAGCGTGATGGAGTCCATCCCGGAGGCGACCGAGTCGACGTTGATGTCCTCCTCTCGGAGGGCGGTCGAGAGGTCCGCGAGGATGCCCGGTCGGTTGCGAATCGCCCGCCCGGCGACGGTGAGACACGCGAGGGGCTCTTCCTGCATGTCGATGAGGTTGTGGAACTCGCCTTCGATGAGCGTCCCGCCGGTGAGCAGGTCGCCGTGCTGGTAGTGGACGACGCGAACGTCCAGCGCCGCGTCCTTGTACGAGAGCGCCGACGGCGCGACGACCTCGGCCCCGCGGAACGAGAGGTTCCGAAGCTCGTCGACGGTGATGCGGCCGACGTTGCGCGCGCCTTCGACAACGCGCGGGTCGCCGGTCATGACGCCCTCCACGTCGGTCACGATGACGACCTCGTCGGCGTCCATGTAGTTGCCGAGCATCACGGCGGAGGTGTCGGAGCCGCCGCGGCCGAGCGTCGTGATTTCGCCGTCGTGGTTCTGCGCGAGGAAGCCGGTGATGACCGGGACGACGCCGTCGAGTTCGGCGGCGAGCTTCGCGGCCCGCTCTCGGGTCGCCTCGACGTCGACCTCGCCGAGGTCGTTCGTGATGACCGGCCACTCGTCGGTGCCGGGTTCGACGAACAGGGCGTTGACGCCGCGGGCGGCCAGCGCCGCCTTGAGCATGCGCACGCTGGTCCGCTCGCCCATCGAGACGATTTCGGCGCGGTCGCGGTCGTCGGCCTCGAACTTGATTTCGTCGAGGAGGTCGTCGGTCGTCGAGCCCATCGCGGAGGCGACGACGGCGATTTCGTGGCCGTGTTCGACGGCCGCGGCGATGGAGTCGGCGGCGCGGTTGATTCGGTCGCCGCTCCCGAGCGAGGTGCCGCCGAACTTCGCGACTACGCGCATCGTTCCTCCGGTGCGTCGCGTCGCTTCGGGGCTTCGTTGGTAAACATGCGAGGGGCTAACGCGGGGGGACGTATAACTATGTCCTCCGATTCAACCGTTGCCGTCACCCGCGAATCCGGCGCTGAGACGGCCCGTACCGACGCCTCGCGGGCGGAGATTTATCACCGAAGCCGCGGAACGTTCGGGCATGGATGTCAGAGACGCCGTTGACACCGACGCCGAGGCGCTCGCCGCCGTCGCCGACGCGCCGATACGGGCGATGCGTCGGCTGATACGCGACCGGACGGTCCGCCTCGCCACCGCCGAGACGAGTTCGGACCCCCACGCCGACGCGCCGGCCGACGACGAACCGGTGCTCGGCTTCGTCGGCTTCGACGTCCGCGACGGCGTCCTCCACGTCACCCGCCTCGGCGGCACCGAGGCGGCGGTGCGGCGACTGCTCGAAGAGCCGCTGCGCTTCGCCAGCGCCGAAGACCTGCCGGTCGAGGTGCTCGTCCTCGAATCCGAGGCCCCGCTGTGCGAGGCGGTCGAGCACGTCGGCTTCGACCGCGTCGGCCACGGCCCGCGGTTCGAAGGGTCCCCGACGCTCCGGTACGTCCTCGACGAGACGGGATAGTCGAGCCTCGCGGCCGGCGAGAACCGACGGAGGGAATACATACCTCCCGCTCGTCAGGTGGTCCATGACCGAACGACGCGAGAGACGGCCGCCGGAAGTGAGACGGCCGTGACGGCGGTCGAAGAGCTGTTCGTCTCGCTCGCCGGCTCGAACCCGGTGATGCAGGGCCTCCTCGGCGGCATCGTCATCGCCGGGATGAACATGCTCGGCGCGCTCCTCATTCTCGTCTGGCGCGACCCCTCGAAGCGCTCGCTCGACACGCTCCTCGGCTTCGCCGCCGGCGTCATGCTCGCCGCGAGTTTCACGAGCCTCATCCTCCCCGGCATCGAGGCGGCGGGCGGGAGTCCGATTCCCGTCCTCGTCGGCTTCGTCATCGGCGTCGTCGTCCTCGACCAAGCCGACCTGTGGATTCCGCACGTCCACATTCTCGTGACCGGCAAGACCCGAGCGGACGCCCCGGAGACGGACAAAAAGATGGCCTCTGTCGTCCTGTTTATCGTCGCCATCACCATCCACAACATGCCCGAGGGCCTCGCCGTCGGGGTCGGGTTCGGCTCCGGCGACCTCGGGACCGCCGTCCCGCTGATGCTCGCCATCGGCATCCAGAACATCCCCGAGGGGCTGGCCGTCTCCATCGCCGCCGTCAACGCCGGGCTTCGGAACACGACCTACGCGACGTTCGCGGGCATCCGCGCCGGCCTCGTGGAGATTCCGCTCGCCGTCTTCGGCGCGTGGGCCATCCAGTACGCCGCGGCGCTGCTCCCCTACGCGATGGGCTTCGCCGCCGGCGCGATGCTGTTCGTCATCTCCGACGAAATCGTCCCCGAGACGCACTCGAACGGCCACGAGCGCGTGGCGACGTTCGGGACGATGGTCGGCGTCGTCGTGATGCTCTACCTCGACGTGACGCTCGGGTAGTCGAATCGAGTTAGCGCGTCCGAATACGGCGACCGTCGAGGAACTGTGTAACGGGAGTTCGAGTGGAAGCGAAGGGGTTCGGTGGGCAGTTCGCAGGCGGAGAAGCCGCCGTCGAGCGCGCGTCAGTCGTCCGCGAGCGGCGGCTCGGACGGGACCTCGTGGTCCGAGAGCCCGGCGGTCGGCGCGAGGAACTTCGCCGGGTCGAACGCGTCGAGGTCGTCGCCGGCGGCCACGCGCGCCGGCCAGTCCGGGTTGGCGAGCGCGCTCGTGCCCAGCGTGAACAGGTCCGCGCCGGCGTCGACGGCGGCCCGCGCCGCGTCCGGGTCGCCGAGACCGCCGTTGGCGATGACGACCGTGTCGTCGGTGACGTACTCGGCGGCGGCCTCAGCGAGTGTCGGACCGTCCGCGCCGAAGGTCGGAGTCGTCGCGTCGGTCTCGGTCGTGTGGACGTAGTCGGCTCCGGCCGCCGACAGCTCCTCGAAGAAGACCGCGGCCGCGTCCTCGCCCTCGGGCCACTCGTAGTCGCCGTCGGTCACTTTCTCCTGCGAGACGCGGATGCCGACGACGAACTCCTCGGGAACCGCGTCGGTGACCGCCGAAAGCACCTCGGCGGGGAATTTCACGCGGGACTCGGGACCGCCGCCGTACTCGTCGTCGCGTCGGTTCGCGTCCGCCGCGAGGAACTCGTTGAGCAGGTAGCCGTTCGCGCCGTGGAGTTCCACGCCGTCGAAGCCGGCTTCGACCGCGTTCGTCGCCGCCCGCACGAACCCCTCGCGGGCGGTTTCGAGGTCGGTCTCGTCGGCCGCCTTCGGGACCGCGAACTCGCCGCTGCCGCCGTAGGCCTCGGCCTTCTGGCCGTCGGGCTGGACCGCGGAGGGCGCGAGCGTCCGGTCGCCGTCGAGGTGGGGGTTGCCCTGCGACTGCGCCCCGGCGTGCATCAACTGCGCGAAAATCGGCGTGTCGACCTCGTGGACGGCGTCCGTGACGGTCGTCCACGCCTCGACGTGGTCGTCGGTGACGAGTCCCGGCTGGTTCAGGTAGCCCTGACTGTACGCGTCGTCCGTGTAGACGCCCTCGGTGACGAGAAAGCCGAAGCCGCCGTCGGCGAACTTCCGGTAGTAGTGGGCCATCTCGTTGGTCGCCAGTCCTTCGTCGGTGGCGCTGATGCGCGTCATCGGTGCCAGCCCGACTCGGTTGGAAAGCGACAGGTCGTTCAGGCTCGTCGCGTCGAACAGCGCGTCGTCGGTCATCACCGATTCTGTGGGCGTCGCGGATAAAAAGCGACGGTGGAATGGTCCCGGTCGCCGCACATCCGGCGTGCTATCAGGGAGCATACTGGTAGGAGAGCGGTCGCTGAGTCGAACGGTCGTCAGTAGTGAAACGGTCGCGCCTCAGGAGAACTTCCGGACCGTCATGTTCAGCGTGTCGAGGTCGACGATGGGCGCGTAGCCGGCGTCGGGGTCGATGTTGACCGATTTCTGGAAGTCGGTCTGGGCCTGCCAGCAGCCGGAGTTGACCGCGAGGACGTTGTGGTACTTGCCCCAGCCGAGCTTGTGGACGTGGCCGGTGTGGAAGATGTCGGGCACGTCCTCCATGACGAGGTAGTCGAGTTCCTCGGGCGCGAGGCGGGTGTGGCCCCCGAACTGCGGCGCGACGTGACGCTTTTTCAAAAGCTGGTACATCGCCTTGTGCGGCTCGTCGTAGCTCGCCTTGTCCGCCGGCAGCTCGGCGATAACCTCGTCGAGCGAGACACCGTGGTACATGAGCACGTTGACGCCTTCGAGCGTGACCATCGACGGGTTGCTCGTGATGCGGGCGTCGTGAGCCGACATGATGTCGCGGAGTTCGTCGTCGAAGCCGGGTTGGGGCTCCGCGAGTCGGACCGCGTCGTGGTTGCCCGGAATCATCACGATTTCGAGGTCGCCGGGCACCGATTTGAGGTGCTCGGAGAACGCCTCGTACTGCTCGTAGATGTCGATGACGTCGAGTTCTTCGTCCTGATTCGGGTAGACGCCGACGCCTTCGACCATGTCGCCGGCGATGAGGAGATACTCGATGCGCGCTGCCTCCTCGGTGTGGAGCCAGTCGGCAAAGCGGTTCCACGCGTCGGCCATGAACTCCTGACTGCCGACGTGCACGTCGGAGATGAGCGCCGCCTGCACGTCCCTGTCGGCGGTGTTGGGGCGGTGGCTCCGCGGCACGTCGGGGAAGTGCATCGAGTCGACGAAGAGGATGCCCGCGTCGCCCGACAGCGTCCCCTGGACCGCGATGCACTCGTCCATGAGGAGTTCGTCGACGTAGCCCGCGATGTCCTTGTCCTTCATCACGAGACAGGGGAACGTCCCCGTCGTGTCCTCGAGGTCGATAATCCAGTGGCCGCTCTTGGTGGAGCGCACGTCGTCGACGAGGCCGATGAGTTCGGCGTCCTCGCCGCCGGACATGTTCGAGATGGCCTTCGCGGGGCGGTGGTTGACGCGCCCGCGGAGCAGCTTCGAGAGCTTCTCGTAGCGGTCGCGGAACACCTTCACGAAGTCGTCGTACTCGCCGGTCCCCGTCGACTGGCCGGTCATGTCGTTGGCGATTTCGAGGGACCGAAGCGCCGGGTCGACGTTCCGACCGCCCGGTGTCCCCTGCGCTTCGGCTGGAGCAGACTGGTCGGTGTGGGCCGCGTTGTCGTGCGATGTTGCAGCGGAAACGGAGGGGTCTGATGCGGCGGAGGCGGACACGTCGGCGTCCGCGGCGTTCGCAGCGTCCGCAGCGGCCGGGGGCGTCGGTTCGGTTCCCGACGGGTCCGCGGCGGGGGCGGACGCGAGCACCTCGCGGACGTGGTCGGCGGTGATGCGAAGCGCGTCGTCCGGGGCGGCTTCGACGACGCGGGCGAGGGTTCGGCCGGGGTCGTCGGAGCCGGCGATGAGGGTCACGGCCTCGCGTTCGGCGTTGTAGCCGCGACCGACGAGCGTCCGGACGATGCGCGCCGGCGTCTCCAGTGGCACACCCGGAGTGCGCGACACGCGGCAAAAAGGATGCCGAAACCCAGAACGTTGAAACCCAGTCCGGGTAAACTGGGAGTGATGAGTGACGACGATGGCCGCCCGCCCTCCCCCGACTCGCGGCGCGGTCCAACCTCCGACGAAGGCGTGCTAACTCGGCTTCGGACGGCAGAGGAGGGGCCGCTTCTGTTCGTCCGCGAACTCCTGACGAGCGCGCTCGCCGTGTTGGCCGTCGGGTTGCTCCTGTTCGCGCTGAGCGGCGTGTGGCCGCCGATGGTCGCCGTCGAAAGCGGGAGCATGGAACCGCACATGCACAAAGGCGACCTCGTGTTCATCACGGGACCGGAGCGATACGCCCCCGACTCGGCGGTCGAGGGGACCGCCGTCGTCACGGCCGAGACGGGCGCGGAGGTCGACTACCGGAAGTTCGGCGGCCCCGGGAGCGTCATCGTCTACGACGACCCCGGGTCGGCAGGTCCCCCGATTATCCACCGGGCGATGTTCTGGGTCGACGACGGAGAGAACTGGTACGACCGGGCGAACCCCGAGTACATGTCGGCCGACAACTGCCGAGAACTCGCCAACTGCCCCGCCGAGTACAGCGGCTTCATCACGAAAGGCGACAACAACCCCCGGTACGACCAAGTAAGCGGTATCGCCGACCCGGTCCGCCCCGAGTGGGTCCAAGGCGTCGCGCGAATCCGTATCCCGCTTCTCGGGTGGGTTCGGCTGACGCTCGCCAACTCGATGGCGACGACGACGCCGGTCGCGCCCGCCCCTGTCGAGTTCGTCGACGTGCCGACGATGGAAACGGCGGTTCCCGACGCGTCGACGGCAAACGCGGCGGGAGGCGACGCGCCGGGAAGCGACGCGGCGTCGACGACGGCACCGCTTCGGGTCGAAGCGGGGAACACACCGATGCGGACCGCCGCGCTCGCGGCGTGACGCGAGTGCACTAAAAGCGTCGGACTTCGGGACTTCGTTCTTCAGTTTCAGTTGTCGAACCGCGCCTGCACGAACGGCTGTGCGCTCTCGATGTCGCCGAGTCGGGAGTCCGTCAGCAGGACGGCCTCGGTCTCGTCGATGGGGACGGACAGGCTGATTTCCTTGGTCCGGCCGTAGCGGCCCTTCGAGACGACGACGGCGTTGACGATGCCGAGCATGTCGAGTTCCGAAATGAGGTCGGTGACGCGGCGCTGGGTCAGCACGTCGGCGTCGATCTCCTCGCAGAGGCGCTTGTAGATGTTGAACACCTCGCCGGTGTTGATGTTGCGGACGCCGTTTTTCTCCAGGAGGATGATGGCGAAGAGGACGATTTTCGACTGCGTGGGCAGGGTGCGGACGACCTCGACCACCCGGTCGAGTTCGATTTTGTCCTGCGCCTGCCGGACGTGGGCCTCCTCGACGGTGTCGGCCTGCCCGCGCTCCGCGAGTTCGCCGGCCGTGCGGAGCAAGTCGAGCGCGCGCCGGGCGTCGCCGTGTTCCTGCGCGGCGAACGCGGCGCACAGCGGAATCACGTCGTCGGTGAGCGCGCCGGGCTTGAACGCCACGTCGGCGCGGTGCTGGAGGATGTCGCGGAGTTGGTTCGCGTCGTACGGCGGGAAGACGATTTCCTCCTCGCCGAGGCTCGACTTGACCCGGGGGTCGAGGAAGTCGGTGAACTTCAGGTCGTTCGAGATGCCCATGATGGAGATGCGGGAGTTATCGAGTTCGGAGTTCATCCGCGAGAGGTTGTACAGCGTGTCGTCGCCCGACTTCTCGACCAGTTTGTCGATTTCGTCGAGCATGATGACGACCACCCGCTCTTTGTAGTCGACGGCGTCGAAGAACGTCGTGTAGACGCGGTCGGTCGGCCACCCGGTCATCGGCACCGTCTCCATCTCGTCGGCGTCGTCGTCGAGTTCCGCCGCGCGCTCGTCGATTTCGGCGATGGAGTCGTACGGCGTCTCTTCGAGGGCGTTGGGGTCTTCGGTCGCCCGCGTGCGCATCTCGTCGAGGCGCTCCTGTTCGGCCTCGATGCGCTCGACGTTCTTCTCGATGAACTTGTTCGCCAACTGCGCGAGCACGCGGTACTGCGTGTCCGTCACCTCGCAGTTGATGTACTCGACCTCGCAGGGCACGTCGTACTTCTGGGAGGTGGATTCGAGTTCCTGGCTGACGAACTTCGCGCTCGCGGTCTTCCCGGTCCCCGTCTTCCCGTAGATGAGGATGTTCGACGGCGTCTCCCCGCGCAGGGCGGAGACGAGAATCGTCGCCATCTGGTTTATCTGGTCGGTCCGGTGCGGGAGTTCGTGTGGCGTGTACGACGGGCGGAGGACTTCCTTGTTCTCGAAAATCGGCTCGCCGGCGAGAAGGTCGTCGAACAGCCCCTTCGACCCCTCGTCGTCGTTGAGAACGACTTTGTCGAGGCCGACGTCGGGGTCTTTGTGCTGGTCGAGATCCTCGTCGGACGCGTCGGGCGCGTCGGCGTCGGGACCGATGCTCGCCTGAATGTCGATGTCTTCGGGCGACACGTCGTCCTCGACGGCGGAACTGTCGGCGGAACCGTCACCGCCGGACGCGTCGTTACTGGGTGTGTCGTCGGTGTCGGTGCCAGCATCGGCGTCGGCGTCCGCGCCGCCGTCGTCCGGCGTGCTGTTCCCGGCTTCCCCTCGTGCGCCGCCTCGCGGATTCTCTTCCTCGTCCATCGTGAATACCCCTTTGTTTCAAGTGGAATAGTCGCCCGCGGCGGCGTATAGGGTGCGTGAAGCCGGTGATAGTCGGCATTTACGCATCACGCCGAAGAAGGCGATTCCAGATGATGCAAAGGAACCAAACGAACAGTCGGTACAAAAATCTTACTTCTCCGACCCGTCCGCCGCCGTTCGACCGGAACTCGGCCGGGCGGGACCGTTTCAACACGAGAACCCGCGCGTATCAGTTTCGCTCCCCCGGCGATGTCGTCAGTACCGGCGGTCGCTGGGAGACGAACCAGATGGCGAACGGGCGAATCGAGCCGCGTCGGAAAGTCGGCTCGGCTCGAGTCGAGTCGAAACAGGTCGAGTCGGCCGAGTGGTGGGTAACGAGTTGCGCCGGCAACTGCGCGGCAGCGTGACTGAACGATGGTGGGTAGCCGGATGGGTGTCGGAGACCGAGTACCGACAGTAACTGAGCGGTGGCGGTGACTGACCAACGGGCGTCGTTGGAGTGGAACTCGACGTGCGATGTGTCCCCGACAGAAAACTCGATGGGAGTAACCCCTTCGTTTCGCGTGGAGATATCCGAATAACGATTTGGACGAATTCGGGTAGTAGAGCGAGTATCGACCTTGTGTAACGTCTCGATTTCTCCTGTAATTAACTGTCGTTCTCCAGTTCGACGGGAAACCCCTGCGTCTCGGTTCCCCCACACCCCATCGTTTCAGGTGGAGCAGCGAACACGAGGGGAGGGGGGTTCGGTAGTCTTTGTATAGCGGTGGTTTTATCACAGATATCCGCATACCAAACCCGTAGTAGAGAGAAAACGGATAATATTACTCATCCTCTCTATTCAATTAACATTCGACCGCCGTCTAGCGGTCTCCCCCCCCCCCCCCCCCCCCCCCCCCCGCCCGGCGCCGCC
>NZ_SPSA01000001.1:0-74689 GCF_014530665.1 Haloferax sp. AS1 | reverse complement strand
GCAGACAGTGCAGCGATACGAGAGCGTAGTCGGGGGGGCCCCCCCCCCCCCCCACCCACCCCTTCGGCCCGTTCCACCTGAAACGAAGGGGTGGGGGTGTTACCTTGCGAGTGGTTCACGTCACCGCGGCACGTGTCACCATATCAGAATCACGGCTACTGCGGCGAGGACAGACTGCGGGGGGTCGGCGCGGCGGCTTCAGAACGCTCGTCGTGTTCGAGAGACACTGCGGTACTCCGGAGGTCACTGCTCGGTATCCTTACGCACGTGTACGCCCAAAGTAACAAGCTAAATGAACGCGTATCGCCGCCGAGCGGCCGCCTTTCTGTCGCTCGGTACGTCCCGCTCGAACGCCGGCCTGTCGATTTCGTCGTTCGAGTTCGCCCAATCGGACTGGCCGCCGTCACCGACGTTCTTTTCTGTCGTTTTGTCGACCACGTGACTGGTGTCTGACGTAGTGCTTAAGTGAGTCCGGTTGGGTGATACCTCCATACGCCCTCCACGACGCGTTCGGGAGGTGCGGGAGGCCCAGGATGGGACTGCTCACAGATTTAAGAGACAGCATCTCACGAGTCGTCGACCGGCTCTTTTCGGAGAGCGAGCCGAAGCGGATCGGTATATATGGCCCGCCCAACGCCGGGAAGACGACTCTCGCAAATCGTATCGCCCGTGATTGGACCGGTGACGCCGTCGGTCCCGAGAGCCACATCCCTCACGAGACTCGCCGCGCCAGGCGGAAAGAGAACGTCGAAATCGAGCGGAACGGCAAGAAAGTCACTATCGACATCGTCGACACCCCGGGGGTTACGACGAAGGTCGATTACAAGGAGTTCCTCGAACACGACATGGAGAAAGACGACGCCGTTCGCCGGTCCCGCGAGGCGACCGAGGGCGTCGCCGAAGCCATGCACTGGCTCCGCGAGGACGTCGACGGCGTCATCTACGTGCTCGACAGCACGAAGGACCCGATATCGCAGGTCAACACGATGCTCATCGGTATCATCGAGAGCCAGGACCTGCCCGTGCTCATCTTCGCGAACAAAATCGACCTCGAAGACTCGAACGTCGAGCGCATCGCGAACGCGTACCCACAGCACGAAACAGTCGAGTTGTCAGCGCTCGAAGGGGAGAACATGGACGAAGTGTACGCCAAAATCGCGAAGTACTTCGCGTGATTCACCATGCCTGAAGCAACCGCCTCCGACAACGGCTCCGACGGGGTCCAGATAGACCTCTTCAGCGGGAATCGGATGGCAAACCTCACCAGCATGGAGAAGATTCGACTCATCCTCGACGGCGTCCGTGACGGGAACATCGTCATCCTGGAGGAAGGCCTCTCGCCCGACGAGGAGTCGAAGCTTATCGAAGTCACGATGGCCGAGATAAGCCCCGACGAGTTCAACGGTATCGAAATCGAGACGTATCCGCGTTCGCAGACCGCAGACCAGAGCTTCCTCGACCGGCTCATGGGCCGACAGTCGACCCAGAAGCTCACGGTCATCGGTCCCGCGAACCAGATTCAGACGCTTCACAAGGACGAGAATCTCATCAGCGCGCTCGTCTCGCGAAAGTAGGGGGCCCCACGAACGCCCTCACGCGCCATCCGGCGCCAACATCCACCAATGCCACATCAATGCACCACGTGCGGTAAGGTGTTCCCCGACGGCTCGAAGGAGATGCTCTCGGGGTGCCCGAGCTGCGGCGGCAACAAGTTTCAGTTCAAGCCCGCGTCGAGCGGGAGCGCTCCCGCGAGCGCAAGCGACGACACGCCGTCGACGGGCGGCGCCGGAACGCGGGACCTGAGCTCTTCGGCGGCCGACGCCGTCCGAGACCGCGCACAGCAGCAGTCCCATCCCGACTCGACCGACGAGGAGTCGATGACCGTCAGCGACTGGGCGGACGCGAATGCGGACGCGAACGCCCCACAGCGATCCGAGACCGGTGACACCGCCGGTTCGACCCGAAGCGAACCGTCGTCGACCGGTGCGGCCGGGTCGAGCGACGCGGCCGACGCGGGTGGCGAACCCGAAGACAAACCTCGCGGTTGGGGCGAGTGGCCGTCCGCGCCCGGCGAGTCTCCGGGAGCAGACCCGCAGGAACCCCCAGCGTCGCGGAACAAATCCCGAGGTGACGCGACGGAGCGACCCAGTAGCTCGGCGGACTCGGCTTCGCCTCCGGACCGCGACCCCGGTAAAATCAACGCGCGCGAGACGGACGAAGACAACTCCCAGAAGAGCGCTCGGAGCGATGTCGTCACGCCGGAGGAGCTCGCCGCCGCCGACGCGAACCGACGCGGTTCGGCGGCTGAGACGCCGTCCGAAGCGCCGCCCGCCTCCGAGGGGCCGGCCGGTCAGCCCGCCGACGCGCCCACGGACGCGGACGGCACGGTCATCGAGCCTTCGTCCGACGAGCGGCCCGACCTGGACCAGCTTCGCGAGGAGCTCAACGAACAGTTCGAGAGCATCAAAATCGTCAACCCCGGGCAGTACGAACTCAACCTCATGGAGCTGTACGACCGAAGCGAGTACATCATCTCGCTCCGCGAGGACGGCCGGTACGTCATCGAAGTTCCGGACACGTGGGGCCCCGGCAACCGCGAGGACTGAGCGCGCTTTCCGCGCCCGCCCGACTTTTCACCCCGTCGTTTCCGGTGGAACGCCGACCGTCCGGCCACGTACGCGCGAGTCCATCCGTCGAATCGGCATAACCGTTATATACGATAGTTGAGAGTATATCTCCTTGGGGAAGCGCTATGTCCAATCCGCACAACGAAAAGGTCGCCGAGTGGGCGTCGCTCCTCGGAGCGTCGCTCCCGACCGCGCGACCAGACGACCCCGACCTCGATACCGCTGACAGCACGGGGTAACGACCGCCGCGGCGAGGCCCGGCGGACGCTTTACTTTCACCCCGCTCTGCGAACCCTTATCCGCAAGGGCGAGCAATCGTCACCGATGTCGGCCTCCGAGGACGTTGCGTACGTGGACCACCCGCTACTCGCGCCGTCGTTCATCGAGCGGCGGCTCTATCAGATTCGCCTCGCCGGGACCGCGCGCGACGGCCACACGCTGGTCTGTCTCCCCACCGGCCTCGGGAAGACGACCGTCAGCCTGCTCGTCACCGCCCAGCGCCTCCACGACGTGGGCGGAAAGTCGCTGTTTCTCGCGCCGACGAAGCCGCTGGTCCAGCAGCACGCCGATTTCTACCGCGAGGCGCTGACCGTCCCGGACGACGAAATCGTCGTCTTCACCGGCGACGTTCGGCCCGACGACCGTGCCGAACTCTGGCAGGAGGCCCAAATCGTCATCGCCACGCCGCAGGTCATCGAAAACGACCTCATCGGCAACCGCATCTCGCTTCGGGACGTGACGCACCTCACCTTCGACGAGTGCCACCGCGCGAGCGGCGACTACGCCTACGTCTACATCGCAGAGCGCTACCACGCCGACGCCGAGAACCCGCTCGTCACGGGGATGAGCGCCTCGCCCGGCGGCGACGAGGAGGCCATCCTCGAAGTCTGTGAGAACCTCGGCATCGTCGACGTGGAGGTGATGACCGAGGAGGACGCCGACGTGTCGGAGTACACCCACGACACGGACGTGGAGTGGAACCGCATCCAACTCCCCGACGAGATTCTGGAGATACGCGACGCGCTCAACGAGGTCATCACCGACCGACTGGAGAAGCTCAAGCAGTTGGGCGTCACCAAATCGACGAAGCCCGATATCTCCCAGAAGAAGCTCAACCGGATGCGCGCGGAGCTCCAGCGGCTGATGAACGCCGACAAGTCGGAGGGCTACAAGGGGATGTCGACGCACGCGGAGGTGATGAAGCTCCGCCGGGCGGTCGAACTCGTCGAGACCCAGTCGGTGGAGTCGGTCCGGCGGTACTTCGAGCGCCAGCGCAACGCCGCCCGGTCGTCGGGCGCGTCGAAGGCGAGCCAGCGACTCGTCGCCGAGCCGAAAGTCCGCGAGGCGATGCGGAAAGCCGAGTCGTTCGACGGCCTCCACCCGAAGTTCAGGAAGACGCGCATCCTCCTCGCGGAGACGCTCGGCATCCAGAACGGCGAGCGCGTCATCGTCTTCACCGAGTCGCGCGACACGGCCGAGGCGCTGACGGAGTTCCTCTCGGAGAGCTTCTCGGTCCGGCGGTTCGTCGGGCAGGGCGACCGCGAAGGCTCCGACGGGATGACCCAGAACGAACAGCAGGAGACCCTCGACAAGTTCCGAAACGGCGAGTTCGAGGTACTCGTCTCGACATCCGTCGCGGAGGAGGGTCTCGACGTGCCCGAGGTCGACCTCGTGCTCTTTTTCGAACCCGTGCCGACCGCCATCCGGTCCATCCAGCGGAAGGGGCGGACCGGCCGGCAAGCCGACGGTCGCGTGGTCGTCCTCCTCGCGGAGGACACCCGCGACGAGGCGTACTTCTGGATATCGCGCCGCCGCGAGAAGACGATGCAAAACGAGCTTCGGGACCTCAAGGGCGCGGCCGACGACCTCGAAGCCGAACTCGACCCCTCCCAACGCGACCTCTCGGCGTTCGCGGGAGACGACGCCAGTTCCGCCGGTAGCGCGGGGAGTTCCACCGGAAACGAGGGGGTTGACGCCGCGAGCGAGGGCGATGCGAACGGGGCGTCGGCTACCGCGTCATCCGCCTCGAACGGCCGGACCGCGACCGCGGCGGCGACCGACTCGGACGGGCAGTCCGGCCTCGCCGACTTCGGTCCCTCGGACGAGGCGTTGGCGCGGGCGGACGACGGCGACGACAGCCACGGCGAGGACGCCGACCCGGCCGACTCGGGCGACGACCCGGCGTCGGACGCAGAAGGAGACGAGGTGGACGACTCGGCCACCGTCGCCGCGGCGGGCACCGACGACGAGGACACCGTCGAAATCGTCGTCGACCAGCGCGAACTCGACTCCAACATCGCCCGCACCCTCTCGAAGCGCGAGGACCTGACGACCCGACTGGAGACGCTCGCGGTCGGTGACTACGTCCTCTCGGACCGCGTCGCGGTCGAACGAAAGAGCGTCTCGGACTTCCTCGACACGCTCACGGGCGGCGACCGGTCGATATTCGAGCAGATAGCGGACCTCACGCGCCACTACGCCCGGCCGCTGCTCGTCATCGAGGGGCGCGGGCTCTACGAGGAGCGCAACATCCACCCCGGCGCGATTCGCGGGGCGCTGTCGTCGGTCGCGGTCGACTTCGACGTGAGCGTGCTGTTCACCGAAGACGAAGACGACACCGCGGAGCTGCTGGCGACCATCGCCACCCGCGAGCAGACGGACCGCGAGCGCACCGTGAGCGTCCACGGCGGCAAGAGCGCGAAGACGCTCGACGAACAACAGGAGTACGTCGTCTCCGCCATTGCCGACATCGGCCCGGTCACGGCGCGGACGCTGCTCGAAGCGTTCGGGAGCGTCGAGGCGGTCATGACCGCCACCGAGGACGACCTCAAGGAGGTCCGCGGCGTCGGCCAAGTCACCGCCGAGCGAATCCGCGAGGTCGTCGGCTCGGAGTACCGCTGAGCCGCGTTCACCGCCCGGAGCGCGTCAGGGGACGATAGTCACCGGAACGGCCTCGGCCCGGAGCACCGTTTCTGCGGCGCTCCCGAAGACGGTCCGCTCGACGATGCCGTCTTCGTGGTGGCCCATGACGACGTGGTCGAAGCCGCCGCGCTCGACGGTGTCGAGAATCTCCTCGCCGACGCGGTCGGCGGTCCACACGTCGACCGTGATGGTCGAAAGCTCCGGTTCGCCGCCGAAGTCGCCCGCTTTGAGTCTGCCGCGCGCGTCGTCGAGAATGGCCTCCGTCGCGTCGGTCTGGTTGTTCGTGTAGTGGACGACGTGGAGGCTCCCGCCCATCCCGTCGACCATCTCGATGGCGAAGTCGAGCGCGCGTTTGCTGGCGTCGGTGCCGTCGATGGGGATGAGAACGTCCATACGAAACAGAGGACCCGCGGGGCGGTAGTTCTACCGCCCGGAGCGACAGCCGACGCGAGGTGGCGAGGACAGGCAGTCGGTTATCGGTCGAGCGCCGAGATGGCCTCGGCGGCCTCGCGCGCGGCGGTCAGATAGTCCGTCGCCCGCCGCGGGTCGTCGGTCGACTCGGCTTGTTCGGCGGCCCACGTCAGCGTCCGCACGAGCGACTCGCGCGCGGCGGTCACGTCGCCGGCGACCTCGCGAGGCGCGCGTCGCTCGGTCGCCTCCCGCTCGCCCGCGGTTCGCGTCCGAGTCGGTGCCGCGGCGCGCCCGTTCGCGCCGGTGGGTTCGCGGCGCGTCTCGTCGGCGGCCTCGGTGCTCCCCGCGGAGGCGGCCGTCTCGTTCGCGTTCGCCTCGGCTTCGGCTTCGCTTTCGTCGGCTTCGACGGCCGCTTCGGCGGCCTGCTCGGCGTCTTGGTCGGCGTTCGCCGCGGCCTGCCCCTCGGCCTGACAGGTCGGACAGAACACCTGCCCCTCGTAGCGGAACAAGGGGTCGCCGCAGTTGTCGCAGTGCTTGTTCGTCATCGTCGCGCCCTTGAGGAGCAGCTCGCTCATCCGCTGGGTCGACCGTCGCTTCGTTTCGTCTCGCTCGTACTTCTCCCGAAGTCGCTGGCGCTCTGCTTCCTTGTCGAAGTCGCTCATGTGCGTGTGGACGCGACGTGCGTCGAAAAACCCCACGGCGTCGTTCGACCGGTTTCGTCACCGGCGGTTTCACCGGCTCTCGTGCCCGAGTCCACCCCGTCGCTGTCGCCCGAAGTTCGACGACTGACGAACACGAAATCGACAGACTGCGGTTCGGTGCCCGTTCCGAAACGTTTACTCGGAATCCACAGCGTCGTTAATGTGGCATGACGAAAGTTAGCGTGATTGGTGCGGCCGGCACGGTCGGTGCCGCGGCTGGGTACAACCTCGCGCTTCGCGATGTCTGTGACGAACTCGTGTTCGTCGACATCCCGAAGATGGAAGACAAGACGGTCGGACAGGCGGCGGACACGAACCACGGCATCGCGTACGACTCCAACACGGTCGTGACGCAGGGCGGCTACGAGGACACCGCCGGCTCCGACGTGGTCGTCATCACGGCGGGCATCCCGCGGCAGCCGGGACAGACCCGTATCGACCTCGCGGGCGACAACGCCCCCATCATGGACGACATCGGCTCCTCGCTCGCGGAGCACAACGACGACTTCGTCTCCATCACCACGTCGAACCCCGTGGACCTGCTCAACCGTCACCTCTACGAGACGGGCGACCGCGACCGCCACAAAGTCATCGGCTTCGGCGGCCGCCTCGACTCCGCCCGCTTCCGCTACGTGCTGAGCCAGCGCTTCGACGTGCCGGTCAAGAACGTCGACGCGACCATCCTCGGTGAGCACGGCGACGCGCAGGTGCCGGTCTTCTCGAAGGTCCGCGTCGACGGCAACGACCCCGCCTTCTCCGCCGACGAGAAAGAGGAGATTCTCGGTGACCTCCAGGAGTCCGCCATGGACGTCATCGAGCGCAAGGGCGCGACCCAGTGGGGTCCGGCGACCGGCGTCGCCCACATGGTCGAGGCCGTCCTGCACGACACCGGCGAAGTGCTCCCCGGCTCGCTCGTCCTCGACGGCGAGTTCGGCTACGAGGACACGGCCTTCGGCGTCCCCGTCAAACTCGGCTCGAACGGCATCGAGGAGGTCGTCGAGTGGGACCTCGACGACTACGAGGCCGACCTCATGGACGACGCGGCCGAGAAGCTCCGCGACCAGTACGACGAAATCGCGTAAGCCGCTCCGGCTCGCTCGCGCGACGAATCCAATCCGTCTTTTTCACCCGAGTATCTGACGCCGCTCAGAGCCGCCGCTTCAGTTCGTCGGCCGTCTTCTCGCCGACGCCGGGCACGTCGGTCAGGTCCTCGACAGACGCCTCGCGCACGCCCTCGACGCTGCCGAACCGCGTCAGCAGCGCCCGGCGGGTCTTCTCACCGACGCCGGGCACGTCGTCGAGGACGGTCTTCACCTCGTCTCGGAGCGTCTGGTGGTACTGGACGGCGAAGCGGTGGGCCTCGTCGCGGACCCGCTGGAGGACGTGCAGGTGCGGCGCGTCGTCCGGCCAGTCGAAGGTTCGGTCGGGCGTGACGACCAGTTCGCGGTCCTTGGCGATGCCGACGGCGGGCACGTCCCAGCCCGTCTCGTCGAGGGCGTCGAGCGCGGCGTTCAACTGTCCTTTGCCGCCGTCGATGAGGAGCAGGTCGGGGTCCGGGCGGTCGTCGCGGCCCTCCAGCGCGCGGGTCGCCCGCCAGCGGACGAGGTCGCGCATGTTCGCGTAGTCGTCGTTGCGCTCGGGGAGTCGCCGCCGGCGGTAGTCCGCGGTTTCGGCGCTTCCGTCGACGAAGCACACGTCGCTCCCGACGACGGCCTTGCCCTGCGCGTGGCTCACGTCGAAGCCCTCGATGCGGGCGACGCGGCGCACGTCGAGGTCGAGTTCGCGGGCGAGCGTCGCGAGGCCGTCGTCGCGGCCGGCGCGCCGGCGGGCGTTCTTCAGCGCGAGTTCGACCAGTTTCGCCTCGCGGCCCGCGCCGGGGACGCGGACGCCCACGCCCTCGGCTTCGAGCCACGCGACCACGTCCTCGTCGTCGGGGTGCTCCGAGAGGACGACCGCGTCGGGGAGGTCGCGTTCGGCGTAGAACTGCGCGAGGAACGCCGAGAGGACGGCGGCCGTGCGGTCTTCGCCCTCGGGCGCGTCGAGGTGGTGGCGGGTCCGGTCCACCAGTTGACCGCGCTCGGCGTGGAGTCTGGCGACCGTCGCCGAGTCGCCGCGGAGCGAGACGCCGAGCACGTCGATGGCGCGCTCGTCGGACTGCGACGAGACGGCGTCTTCGCCCGCGCCGTGGAACGACTCGACGGCCTCCAGTCGGTCGCGGAGATTGGCGGCGCGCTCGAACTCCGCGTCCTGCGCGGCCGCCTCCATCTCCCGGCGGAGCGGGTCCGCGAGGACGCCCGTCTCGCCCTCGAAGAATCGAACCGCCGACTCCACGTCCTCGCGGTAGTCGCGCTCCGCGATTTCGCCGGTACAGGGGGCCGTACACAGGCCCATCTCGTAGTCGAGACACGGCCGCGAGCGGTTCGAATACTTGTGGTCAGAACAGCCGCGGAGGCCGTAGGTCTCTCGAATCGCCTTCACGACCGTCTCGACGCGGCCCTTGTCGGTGTACGGCCCGAAGACGGTCGCGGAGTCCTCGGGGTCGCGGGTGACCTCGATGCGCGGGACCGCGTGGGCCGTCAGTTGAACCAGCGGGTAGGATTTGTCGTCTTTCAGCCGGACGTTGTAGCGCGGCTGGTGGCGCTTGATGAGGTTGGCTTCGAGGAGCAGCGCCTGCGTCTCAGTGTCGGTAACGGCGAAGTCGATGTGCTCCGCGCAGTCGACCATCCGGGAGATGCGCTCCGAGCGCGGGTCCGCGTACGACCGAACTCGCGCGCGGATGTCGACCGCCTTCCCGACGTACAGCACCGCGTCGCCGGCGACGAACTGGTAGACGCCGGGGTCCGACGGCAGCGCGCTGGCTCGTTCGCTGACCGCGGCAGGGTCCATCTGGGGTGGCTTACCGCGCGAGGGGCTTGAGGTTGACGCGTCGAGCGGAGCGGCCGACTCGACCATCCCGCCACTGCGTGATTATCTTATTTGATACTGCCCTCGAAAGATACTCCTGTGATGCCCTGAAACGAAGTCGATAATGTCACTTGGTATACTCTCACGCGTCCGCTCGTGGTTCGGTGAGGAGACGCCGTTACCGGACGGCGGAATCGTCGCCGGTTCCGCCACCGACGCGCCGGACCTGAACGTCGACGACGACGTACTGCTCGACGGCGTCGGGCTTCCGGCGTTCGTCCTCGACGAACAGGGCCGCATCGCGGCGTGGAACGCCGGCGTGGAGTCGTTGACCGGCACGTCCGCGGCCGACGCGCTCGGCCGGCGCGACCTCGGTGAGACGTTCTACGGCAACGCCGCGGCCCGGGTGCTCGCGGGGCAGGTCCTCGACAACCCCCGCGACGCCGCGTCGCTCGACGGCGTGGAACTCGACGACCCCGACCGGCTGCTGTACGCCGCGGAGGAGACGTTCGCGGACGCGAACGGCGACGACTGTCACGCCCGGCACACCGCGATGCCGCTGTACGAGGGCGACGAGCTCGTCGGCGTCCTCCAGACCGTCCGCAACCGCACGACCGAGGTCGAGCGCCACCGCGAGGTCGCCGCGCTTGTCTCCGAGGTCGAATCGACGCTGACCCAGTTGAGCCAAGGGAACCTCGACGCGCGGGCGACGATAGACGACAGCGGGGCCGTCGACGACCAGCTGTATCTCGTCGTCGACGCGGTCAACGAGACGGCGCGGAATCTCTCGACGCTGGCGTCGAACGTCGAAGACGAGACCGAGACGGCGACCGCGGCGGTCACGCGGGCGGCGTCGGCGGCCGACGCCATCGTCGAGAACGTCGACGAACAGCGCGACCTCCTCGACGAGGGCGCGACACAGATGCAGCAGTTCAGCGCGACGATGGAGGAGGTCGCCGCCACCGCCGACGAGGTCGACACCGCAGCCACCGAGGCGCGGCAGGCGACCGCCGAGGGTCGCGAGGCCAACAGCGAGGCGCGAGAAGCGACCGAGAGCGTCGTCACGATGGGCGACGAACTCGTCGACCGCGTGACCGAACTCGGCGGCCGCATGGACGACATCGAGGCGGTCGTCGAGGTCATCTCCGAGGTGGCCGAACAGACGAACCTGCTCGCGCTCAACGCGAACATCGAGGCCGCCCGCGCCGGCGAGGACGGCGACGGATTCGCCGTCGTCGCGGAGGAGGTCAAGTCGCTCGCCGACGAGACGCGCCAGCACACCGAAGACATCACCGCGCAGATAGAGAACATCCAGTCGCAGACCGACGAAGCGGTCCACGCGGCGACGGAGTCCAACGACCGCATCGAGCACGCCGACGAGCGCATCTCCGAGATGCTGTCGGCGTTCGAGGAAATCGCCTCCTCCATCGACACCGCCGCGGACGGCGTCGCGGAGGTCTCCCGCGCGACCGACGAGCAGGCCGAGGCGGTCGAGGAACTGACCGCGACCATCGAGGACGTGCGCGACCGGACCGTCGAGACCGAGGGCGCGGTCGATAGCATCGTCTCCGCGACCGACGAGAGCACGCAGGCGCTGTCGTCACTCGCCACCGAAGTCGAGGAGCTGACGGGAAGCCGGTCTGCCTGACGTGAGTCGGACGTGCGTCCGCCTCAGGCGACGCCGGCGAGGAGGTTTCCGACCGCGTAGGCGACCGTGGCGGCCGCCATTCCGACGATAAACATCTCGACGCCGTTAGCGAGCCACGAGCGGTTCGTCACGAGGCTCCGACTCGCGCCGACGGCGAAGAACGCCGCGGCGGTGACGGCGATAGAGACGGGGAACAGCGGTTCGACCCGGAGCACGTACGGAAACAGCGGGGCCCAGCCCGCGACGATGAAGGCGGCGAACGTCGCGGCGGCGGTTCTGACGGGCGTCTTTCCGTCGGTCCGGGCGTGGCCGTCGCCGCGGGCGTCGTGGTAGTCCTCCTCCGAGCGCTCGGCGAGGTAGTTGCTCATCCCCATCGAGAAGCCGTCGGCGAACAGGTTGGCGAATCCGAGGACGATGACGATGCTCGGGCTCAAAGACGCGCCCGCGACGCCGGCGACGACGGCGAACGTCGTGACGATGCCGTCGTTTGCGCCGTAGATGAGTTCGGGAAGGTATCGACCTGACGACTCCACGTCGTCCCCGAGCAACGTCTCCAACATGCCGGAATCGTACGCTCGCGGCGCGAATAAACGATCGGGGGACTCCCGGCGCGGCGCGTTCCGCGATGCGATGCCGGCACGCGTAAGGGAGCCCCGACCGAACCACGGCCCATGAGCGACGACGACACGACGCGGCTCTGGTTGGTCGAGCGGTCCTACGACGACCGGGACCTCATCATCCTCATCTACGCGACGCCCGACGGCGAGTACGAACTTCGGAAAGAGCTCGCCGCGGCCGTGATGCACCAGCGCCGGATGACCGTGACCGCCGCCATCGACGCGCCGACGGAGAACCTCGAACCCGTGGCCGACGACGACCTGCGCGAGCGGTACGCGGCGGAGGCGACGAAGATGGCCGACTCTCACGAACCCGACGACGAGGTCTGACACGCCAGCGGCGGCGAACTGCGACTTCGACAGCCCCCGAGTTCCGCCCGCAGCGTTATCGGCCGTGATTTCCGCACCTAAAACACTTTAAGGCAGTGCGACGCACGCCCGCCCATGGCCGCCATCGAACTAAACGGGGTGACGAAACGGTTCGAAGACGACGAGGGACTGTTCGATACCCTCCTCCCATCGTCCGAACCCGACACCGTCACCGCCGTCGACGACCTCTCGTTTTCCGTCGCGGAAGGGGAGGTCTTCGGGTTCCTCGGTCCCAACGGTGCTGGAAAATCGACGACGATTAACATGCTTCTCGACTTCGTGCGCCCGACGAGCGGGTCCGTCCACGTGCTCGGACACGACGCGCAGGCCGAGAGCGTGGCCGTCCGGCGTCGGACCGGCGTGCTCCCCGAAGGCTACGAGGTGTACGACCGACTCACCGGGCGCGAACACGTCGAGTTCGCCATCGAGTCCAAGGAAGCCGACGACGACCCCGACGAACTGCTCTCCCGCGTCGGCTTAACCCCCGACGAGGCCGACCGCCGCGCCGGCGGCTACTCCAAGGGGATGTCCCAGCGCCTCGCGCTCGCGATGGCGCTCGCCGGGAGTCCCGACCTCCTCGTCCTCGACGAGCCCTCCTCCGGTCTCGACCCCGCCGGCGCGCGCGAGATGCGCGACATCGTCCGCACCGAGGCCGACCGCGGCGCGACGGTGTTCTTCTCCAGTCACGTCCTCGCACAGGTCGAAGCCGTCTGCGACCGCGTCGGCATCATGCGCGACGGCGAACTCATCGCCGAGGACACCATCGAGGGCCTCCGCGACCGCGTCGATGCAGAGGCGATTCTCCGCATCGACATCGACGGCGACGCCGACCTCGGCGCAGTCCGCGCGCTCGACGGCGTCTCGTCGGTCGAAAGCGACGGCGACCGCCTCGTTGTCGGCTGTACCGACGACGCCAAGACCCGCGTCATCGAGGCCGTCGAGGCCGACGGCGCGACCGTCGCCGACTTCGAGACCGACTCCGCGTCGCTGGAGGACATCTTCCTCGCGTACACCGAGGGCGACGACCCGGCCGACGAACCGGAGGTGGCGGCGTGACGCTCGAATCCGTCGCGCGCAAGGACTTCCGCGACGCCCTCCGGTCGCGGTGGCTCCTCGGGCTGACGCTGTTTTTCGCCCTGCTCATCGGCGGGTCGACGGCGCTGTTCTACGGCGTTCTGCTCTCGGGCGCGGGCGCGAACTCCGAGACGCTGTTCGGCCTCACGACCGCCCCGGGCGGGCTGTTCAACTTCTCGTACGCGGGCATGCTCGGGTTCGTCCTCGCGCTCATCGCGCTCGTGACGGCCCACGGCTCGCTCATCGACGAGCGCGAGTCGGGCACCATCAAGCTCCTGCTGTCGCTGCCGAACTCCCGGCGCGACGTGGTGTTCGGAAAGCTGGTCGGCCGCACGCTCGTCGTCCTCGTCTCGATGCTCGTCGGCTTCGTCGTCGCCCTCTTCGCGATGCTGTTCACCGGCGGGCAGGTCATGTTCGTCTCCTACGCCGGGCAGGTGGCCCTCTCGGGACTGCTCGCCACGGCGTTCGTCTCCATCGGCGTCTGGCTCTCTGCGACCTCGGCCTCCCAGCGGCAGGCATTGTTCGGCACCGTCGGGCTGTACTTCATCTTCGCCGTCCTCTGGTCGACGGTCGCCACGGGCGTCCCGCGGCTCGTCAACTGGGTCGTCGAACAGCTCGGTCTCACCGCGCTGACCGCGCCGCAAATCGTTCAGATGCGGCTTTTCATCAAGTACCTGAACCCGCTTCGGGCCTACGAGACGCTGGTCGCGGAGCTGTACGGGCCCGCGGTCGCCGCCCGCCTGTTCAAGGCCGGCCTCGCCGAGCGACTCACCATCGAATCGACGTTCTCGCAGTCGCTGCCGTTCTACTTCACCGGGCCGTTCATCCTCGCCATCCTCGTCGCGTGGATTGTCGTCCCGCCGCTGCTCGGCTACCGGGCGTTCGAGAAGGCCGACCTCTGAGGCCGACGTAGCGAGCCTGAGGCGGTCGCCTCAGCGCCCGTCTCAGCGAACCGATTGACCGTTCTATTCCGGCGGATACGCCACGCCGCGCTCCGCGAGCAGCGCCTCGAACTCGGCTTCCGCGAGCGTCGGCACGTCGTTCGCTTCGGCGTCGTCGCGCTTCGACCGGCCGGGGTTCTCCCCGACGACGAGGTAGTCCGTGTTGCCCGAGACGGAGCCGGTGACGTTGCCGCCGTGGGATTCGACGAGTTCCGTCACGTCGCTTCGGCTCGCCGCGAGCGTCCCGGTCACGACGAACGTCAGGCCGTCGAGTTCGTCGCCGCCCGACTCGACGGGTTCGGGGTCGACGCCGCGGTCGAGCAGCGCGCGAATCACGGCGCGGTTGTCCGCGTTCTCGAAGAAGTCGCGGACGCGACGCGCCACCGTCTCGCCCACGTCGGGCACGGTCGTCAGGCGTTCCTCGAACGCGTCGAACTCGTCTTCTTCGGCGTCGGCTTCGATGGGGAACGCCTCGATTGACCCGAACTCGCGGGCGAGGCCGCGGGCGGTCGCCTCGCCCACCTCGGAGATGCTCAGGCCGACGAGAAACGAGTCGAGAGAGGGCTGCTTGGCGTTCTCGACGGCGGCCACGAGGTTCTCGGCGCTCGTCTCGCCCCACCCCTCCAACCCGGCGAGGTCGTCGGCCGTCAGGTCGTAGAGGTCGGCGACCGTCTCGACGAGGCCGGCGTCGACGAGTTGGGCGACGCGCTCCTCGCCGAGGCCGTCGATGTCCATCGCGCCCTTGACCGCGAAGTGGCCGATGGAGGCCTCCCGCTGGGCCGGACACGACAGCCCGCCCGAGCAGAACGCAAGCGGGCCGTCGCGGTCCACGGCGCTCCCGCAGACGGGGCACTCGTCGGGGAACTCGTAGCTCCCGCCGCCGTCTTCGGTGACCTCGACCACCTGCGGAATCACGTCGCCGGCGCGTTTGACGCGGACGCGGTCACCGACCGCGATGCCGAGGGCGGCTCTCTCGTCGGGGTTGTGGAGCGTCGCCCGGGAGACGGTGACGCCGCCCACGTCCACGGGGTCGAGGATGGCGACCGGCGTGAGCCGGCCCGTCCGCCCGACCTGCACGACGATGTCGCGAACGGTCGTCACCTCGTGGCGCGCGGGGAACTTGTAGGCGAACGCCCAGCGGACCGAGCGGCTCTTCTCGCCCAACCGCTCGCGGGCGTCCCGCGAGTCCACCTTGATGACCGTGCCGTCGATTTCGTAGTCGAGATCGTCGCGGGCCGCCTGCATCCGGTCGCGGTAGTCGATGGCCTCCGCCACGTCCTCGGCGCGCTCGATGCGGTCGGTGACGCGGAGACCCCACTCGCGCAGGCGGTCGAGCGCCGCCCACTGGCTGTCGGGTCGCGCGCTCGCGTCGAGGATGTCGTAGAAGAACACCGCGAGCGGGCGGTCGGCGACGACCGAGGGGTCGAGGTTGCGGAGCGTCCCGGCGGCCGCGTTCCGGGGGTTGGCGAAGGTGTCCTCGCCGGCTTCGACGCGCCGGGCGTTGAGGTCGCTGAAGTCGGACTTCGGCATGTAAATCTCGCCGCGGACGGCGAGTCGGTCGGGGTGGTCGCCGCGGAGGGAGAGGGGAACGGTCGGAATCGTCTTCACCTGCGCGCTCACGTCGTCGCCGCGCCGGCCGTCGCCGCGGGTGGCCGCGCGGACGAACTCGCCGTCCTCGTAGACGACTTCGACCGAGAGGCCGTCGAACTTGGGTTCGCAGACGTAATCGACCGCGCCGACCTCGCGGCGGACGCGCTCGTCGAACTCGCGGAGGTCGTCGGCGTCGGTGCTCTGGTCGATAGAGAGCATGGGCGCGACGTGTTCGACCGTCTCCAGCGCGTCGATGGGCTCGCCGCCGACGCGGTTCGTCGGGCTGTTGGTCGTGTCGAGGTCGAACGCGCCTTCGAGCGCGACGAGTCGGGAGAACAGCGCGTCGTAGGCCGCGTCGGAGACGAGCGGGTCGGCCGCGACGTAGTAGCGGTGGTCGTGCTCGCGGACGGCCTCGCGGAGGAGTGCGGCCTGCTTTTCGGCCGCCTCGCGCGAGAGCGACTCGGCGGGTTCGAACTCGGTCGGCGGGTCGCGGAGGTACGGGTTCGACTCGGCGTCGACGTCGGCGTCGCTCATTGGTTCGGCTGTCGGCCGGACGGCGGGTAAACGCTCCGGGGTGGCGGTGGATGGATGGCGTGACGGGCCGCGACGATGCCAGCCGCCCGAACCGTCGTTGCGTCGCCACCTCAAACCACGGGCAACGCTTGCCGTAACTGACGGTTATTCCTCTATCGAAGATTATGCACCTCATACATGAACCGAGGCTTCCGCACGCTCGGCCTCCACGCCGGACAGGACCCGGACCCGGCCACAGGGGCCCGCGCCCCGCCACTCTATCAGACCACGTCGTACGTCTTCGACGACGCGGACCACGCCGCGGACCTGTACGCCCTCGAAGCCGACGGCGACGTCTACTCCCGCATCTCCAACCCGACGACCCGCATCCTCGAACGCCGCCTCGCCGCCCTCGAAGCGGGCGTCGACGCGGTCGCCACCGCCTCGGGCATGGGCGCGCTCGACGCGCTCACGACCGTCCTCGCGTCGGTCGGTGACAACGCCGTCCTCTCGGAGGACATGTACGGCGGCACGGCCTCGTACTTCTCGAAGACCGCCGTCAGGCGCGGCATCGAATCCCGGACCGTCGAGACGCTCGACGTGGCCGCCTACGAGGCGGCCATCGACGACGACACCGCCTTCGTCCACGTCGAGACGGTGGCGAACCCCTCGCTGAAGACGCCCGACTTCGAGGCCATCGCGGCGGTCGCCCACGAGCACCGCGTTCCGCTCGTCGTGGACAACACGTTCGCCACGCCCGCGCTCTGTCGGCCCATCGAACACGGCGCGGACATCGTCTGGGAGTCCACGACGAAGTGGCTCCACGGCTCCGGTACGACCGTCGGCGGCGTCGTCGTCGACGGCGGCACCTTCCCGTGGGACGCGGCCGACTACGACGAACTCTCCGGCGAGAACCCCGCGTTCGGCGTCGACTTCGTCGAGCGATTCGGTGAGCGCGCCTTCGCCGAGGCGGTCCGCCAGCGCGCCGTCAGGAGCACCGGCAGTTGCCAGTCGCCGTTCGACGCGTGGCAGACCCTCCAGGGCGTCGAGACGCTCGCGCTCCGGATGCGCGCCCACTGCGACAACGCCCGCCGCGTCGCCGAGTTCCTCCGCGACCGCGACGGCGTCGCGTGGGTCACCTACCCCGGCTTCGAGGACCACGAAACCCACGACCTCGCCTCGAAGTACTTGCAGGGCGGCTACGCCGGCATGGTCACGTTCGGCCTCGACGGCGAGGACGACGAGGCGGCCTACGGGGCCGCCAAGACCGTCTGCGAGTCGGTCGACCTCGTGAGCTTCCTCGCCAACATCGGCGACGCGAAGACGCTGCTCATCCATCCCGCCTCGACCACGCACGCACAGCTCTCGATGGACGAACAGCGCGCCGCGGGCGTCGCCCCCGATATGCTCCGGCTGTCGGTCGGCATCGAGGACGCCGACGACATCATCGACGACCTCGACCGGGCAATCGAACACGCCTTGCGTCAGCAGGCCGACGGGGACGCGGAGGAGCGATGAGCCGTACCCGAACCACGCCCGGACGGCGGGTCGAATCCGATGTCGTCGACATCGGGGAACACGAGTTCGAGTCGGGCGAGATACTGCCCGACCTGAAAGTCGCCTACGAGGCCTACGGCGAGTTCGACGGACAGAACGCGGTCCTCGTCTGTCACGGTCTCACCGGGAGCCAGCACGTCGCCGGCCACGGCACCGAGTCGGGCGTCTCCGGGCAGGCCCGCGCGTGGTGGGGGGACATCGTCGGGCCGGGCAAGGCCATCGACACGAACGACTACTACGTCATCTGCGTGAACGTCCCGGGGTCGTGTTACGGCACGAGCGGCCCGGCCAGCGAGGGTCCCGACGGCGAGCCGTGGGGCACGGACTTCCCTCCGGTCACCGTCCACGACTGGACCCGCGCCCAGCGCCGCCTGCTCGACCACCTCGGCGTCGGCCGCCTACACGCCGTCGTCGGCGGCTCCGTCGGCGGCATGAACGCCCTCGACTGGGCCGTGCAGTTCCCCGACGACGTGGAGCGCCTCGCGGTCGTCGCCTCGGCGGCCCGCCTCGACTCGCAGTGTCTCGGTATCGACGCCGTCGCCCGCCGCGCCATCACCTCGGACCCGAACTGGAACGGCGGCGACTACTACGGCGAAGAGCGCCCCTCGCCCGACGCGGGTCTCGGCCTCGCCCGCCAACTCGGCCACCTGATGTACCTCTCGAAGGACTCGATGGAGCGCAAGTTCGGCCGGCGCTCCGCGGGTCGCGGCGAGCGCGGCGACGCCTTCCCGTCGGACCCCGCGGCGTCCTTCTTCCCGTACCGCGAGGTCGAGTCCTACCTCGACTATCAGGCCGAGAAGTTCGCAGAGCGCTTCGACGCCAACGCGTACCTGTATCTCACGCGCGCCATGGACGACTTCGACCTCTCGGAGGGCTACGAATCCGACGCGGCCGCGCTCGCCGCCTTCGAGGGCGAGGCGCTCCTCGTCTCCTTTACCGGCGACTGGCACTTCACGACCGAGCAGTCGGAGTCGCTGGCGGGCGCGTTCCGCCGCGGCGACGTGCCGGTCGCCCACCACGTCGTCGAGTCCGACCACGGCCACGACGCCTTCCTCGTCGAACCCGAGAAGGTCGGCCCGCCGCTCGCTGACTTCGTCGACGAGGGCGTCGCGGGCCGCGCCGTGACCGACACCGCGCCCGACGGCGGCGAACCCGACGAGGACGAGGACTTCGCCCCGGTCCACTCCTCGTTGTTCTCGCGCTGAGCCGCGGGGGGCGACGCGGGGACGACCCTCGGTTCTCAGGGGTTTCTTGTGAGTCGCTACCGTGTCGCAGAACCCGGCGGGAATTGCGACCGACGCCGTGCTTTAGCCCCGTCCGGGTCGACGTTCGGGTCATGAGCGACGACAGCCCGGGCTTCCACACGCGGAGCCTCCACGCCGGTCAGAGCCCCGACGACGCGACGGGCGCGCGCGCCCCGCCGCTGTACCAGACCACCTCGTACGTCTTCGACGACGCCGCCGACGCGGCCGCGCAGTTCGCCCTCGAAAAGCCGGGTCACATCTACTCGCGGCTGATGAACCCGACCGTCGGGATGTTACAGGAGCGCCTCGCCTCGCTCGAAGGCGGCGTGGGTGCGGTCGCCACGTCGTCCGGGATGGCCGCGTTCGACCTCGCGACCTTCCTGCTCGCCTCGGCCGGCGACAACATCGTCTCCGCGTCGTCGCTGTACGGCGGGACCTACACCTACCTCACCCACACCGTCGAGCGCCGCGGCGTCACGACCCGGTTCGTGGACACCCTCGACGTGGACGCCTACGAGGCGGCCATCGACGACGACACCGCGTTCGTCCACCTCGAAACCATCGGCAACCCGGCGCTCGTGACGCCCGACATCGAGGCCATCGCGGAGGTCGCCCACGACCACGGGACGCCGCTGTTCGTCGACAACACGTTCGCGACGCCCTACCTCTGCAACCCCATCGAACACGGCGCTGACCTCGTCTGGGAGTCGACGACGAAGTGGATTCACGGGGCCGGCACGACCATCGGCGGCATCCTCGTCGACGGCGGCAGCTTCCCGTGGGACGAGTACGCCGACGACTACCCCGAAATCGCCAAGCCGAACCCGGCGTACCACGGCGTCAACTTCGACGAGACGTTCGGCCCCGCCGGCTTCACCTACGCCGCCATCGCCCGCGGCCTGCGCGACCTCGGCAACGCCCAGTCGCCGTTCGACGCGTGGCAGACGCTCGAAAAGCTCGAATCGCTCCCGCTTCGGATGCGCGCCCACTGCGAGAACGCGCAGGCCGTCGCGGAGTTCTTAGACGACCACGAGAAGGTGTCGTGGGTGAACTACCCCGGCCTCGACTCCCACGAGACCCACGAGGAGGCGTCGAAGTACCTCGACGGCGGCTACGGCGGCATGATTACCTTCGGCCTCACCGACGGCTACGAGGCCGCCAAGGGCACCGTCAACAACGTCGAACTCGCGTCGCTCCTCGCCAACGTCGGCGACGCGAAGACGCTCGTCATCCACCCGGCGTCCACGACGCACCAGCAACTCACCGACGACGAGCAGGCCGCCGCGGGCGTCACGCCCGACATGGTCCGCCTGTCTGTCGGCATCGAGGACGTAGACGACATCGTCGACGACCTCGACCAGGCGATTCGCGCCGCGTCGAACTGAGCGGGCTTCGGCGTCGCCCGAGCGACCGACCGCCGTCACTTTTGTGCCTGCGCCAGTAGGTAACTCCGTGGTAGAAGCACTCCTCTTCGTCGGTCTCCTGGTGGCAGTGTTCGTCGGGTTCAACATCGGCGGCTCGTCCACGGGGGTCGCGTTCGGCCCCGCGGTCGGGAGCGACGTGCTCGGGAAACTCGCCGCCGCGGCCCTGATGACCGGGTTCGCGCTCCTCGGTGGGTGGACCCTCGGCCGAGAAGTCGTCGCCAAGATGGGCGGCGAAATCGTCCCGCAAAGCGAGTTCACCCTCGCGGCGAGCGTCGCCGTCCTCTTTTTCGTCGGCCTCGCGCTGTTGGTCTCGAACACCTTCGGCGTCCCCGCCTCCACGTCGATGACGGCGGTCGGGGCCATCGCGGGTCTCGGCCTCGCCCACGGGTCGCTCGACGCCGGCGTGATGCTCGAAATCATCTCGTGGTGGATCGTCGCGCCCGTCATCGCCTTCTGGATATGCGCGGTCATCGGGAGGTACGTCTACCCCTACCTCGACGCGTGGCTCAAACTCGACCGAAGCCCCGGCGCGCTCGTCGCGCTCGACCGCGACGGCGGCTTCCCGCGGCCGCGACTCGGCCCGAACACGACCTACCGCGAGTTCGGCAGCACCGTCCTCGTCGTCGTCGTCGCCTGTTACATGGCGTTCTCCGCGGGCGCGTCGAACGTCGCCAACGCGGTCGCCCCGCTCGTCGGCAACGGCGCGCTCGAGATGAACACGGGCATCCTCGTCGCCGGCGGCGCTATCGGCCTCGGCGCGTTCACCATCGCTCGCCGGACGCTCGACACCGTCGGCAACGACCTCACGCAACTGCCCATCCTCGCGGCGCTCATCGTCGAGACGGTGAGCGCGTCGCTCATCTCCTTCCTGTCGGCTATCGGTATCCCCGCCAGCCTCGCCGTGAGCGCGACGATGTGCATCGTCGGCCTCGGCTGGGGTCGGGCGACTCGAACCGTCACGCTCGGTGAGGCCCTGAGCGGCGGCGAGTCCCCGCAGGTGTCGGTCAACGCGCTCACCGTCGAGCGAGAGGACGAGGTGCCGAAGATGGGCGAGGAAGCGCCGGACGAACTCTCCGCGCAGGACCTGTTCGACCCCGGCACGACCGGGCGCGTCATCTTCTTCTGGATGCTCACGCCCTCGCTTTCGGCCATCGCGTCGTACGCGCTGTTCTCCGCCGGCATTGTCTGACCCGTGCACCCGTCGCACCCGTCATTCTGCAACCATCACGGTCAAAAATGTAATAAACGGGCGGTCGCCGCCGGAACGCGGGCCGAATTCGGCGCACGGAACAGCAAAGTCTAATGGGGTGGCCTTCGAATCCTCTGTCGATGCCCACGGTAACCTACCTCAACTACGAAGTTCTCGACGACAACGGCTGGGACCTCGACGACGACGACCTCTTCGAAGAGGCGGCTGACGCCGGTCTCGACGCCGAAGACTACGGTGAGATGGAAGTGAACCAGGGCGAGTACATCCTGGAAGCCGCCGAGGCGCAGGGCTACGACTGGCCCTTCAGCTGCCGCGCAGGTGCCTGTGCGAACTGTGCAGCCATCGTGAAGGAGGGCGAAATCGACATGGACATGCAGCAGATTCTCTCCGACGAGGAAGTCAACGAGAAGAACGTCCGCCTCACCTGCATCGGTTCGCCTATCGAGGACGAGGTCAAGATCGTCTACAACGCGAAGCACCTCGACTACCTGCAGAACCGCGTCATCTAAGGCGCTCACCCGCACATTTCTTTCGACGCGCCGACCCGTGACCGGTGGGTCCGCCATTTATCCGCGCAGTGAGCCGCGAGCCGACAGCGATTTGTCCCGCGGCGCGGTCGCTCCACCCGTGTCGAGGTTCGCGACCGCCGTCCGCGCGTTTCGACCCGACCGCTCGCTCCCCAGCGAAGCATCCGAACTCGGTCGAATCGGGCTGTTTCTCGCCTGTCTCGCAGTCGCGAGCGCGGCCAGCTACTGGGTGTCGCTCAGACTTCTCGGCGTCCCGGTAGTCGGCGCGCTCGCGTCGCCGAACGTCGCCGGCCTCGCGGTTCCGACGCTCGTCTACGCGCGCTATCGCGGTGTCCCGCCGTCGTTCGGTCTCCCCGAGCGCTCCCGCATCACCGACGCGCCGGCGGCGGCTCTCGCGCCGGGACTCGCCGTCGTCGCCGCGAGCGCACTCCTCGCGGTCGGCTTCGACGCCTCGCTCGCCGCGCTCGTCGGGTGGACGTACCACCCCGAGGCGTCAGTTGGAGCGGCGGCAGCACGGGCCGCCGAAGACGTGGTTCTCTCCGGTCTCGGCTTCGGGTTCCTCGTCGCGGCCGTGTTCGACCTCGCCTCGTCGCGGGTCGGACTCGCGCCCGCTCGGGCGGCCGTCGCTGCGGCCGCGCTCGCGACGTTCTTTCAGTCGGTGCTTCGGGACGCCGCCTTCACGCTGGTCGTCTTCCCGAAACCGTGGCGCGTCACCGTCCTCGGCCTGCTCCTCGTCGCGACCGTCTGCGGCTGTGTCGCCGCCGGCGTGACGTACCGAAGCGCGGTCGAGCGGTCGCTTCGGCCCGTCTCGCGGCCGGCGCTCGCTCCCGTGTTCGCCTTCGGACTGCTCGGCGTCGCCGCCTTCGGGACCGTCTTCGTCGACGTTCCCGGCGGCGTCGAACACGTCCTGTGGGCGCTCGCGTTCGGACTCGCCGCCGTCGGCTACCAGCGCTCGCGGTCGGTGTGGGTCCCCGCGGCCGCGCTGGCGCTGTTTTCGATTTCGGTTCGGCTCGTCGGCTTCGTCGAACTCGCGGCGTTCTGACCCGCCGCCGGGGTGGATTTCAGGATTGATACCCGTCCCGAACACCTAACTCCCCTGCCCCCAGTCTCCGGGTATGTTCGGTATCGGCACGCTCCCCGACCTCCTGCGGTTGGCGGTACTCCCCGTCCTCGCGTGGACCGCGGTACGCGACGTTCGCACGCGGCGCGTCCCCAACGTCGTCTGGTATCCGCTGGCCGCGCTGGGTATCGCTCTGCTCGCGTGGGAACTGCTCGGCCACTTTCCGCCCGAGACCGTCTTCGACCGGCTCTACCTGATTCGCGTCGGCGTGAGCGTCTGTCTCGTCGTCCCGCTTTCGTATCTGTTCTGGCGGCTCGGCGGCTTCGGCGGCGCGGACGCGAAGGCGCTCATGGTGTTCGCCATCCTGCTCCCGACGTTCCCCAGCTACACCCTCGCCGGGACGGAGTTCCCGCTGGCCACCACCCGCCTCGGCGTCTTCTCGATGACGGTTCTCACGAACACGGTCATCGTCGGCCTCGCCTACCCGCTTTACCTTGCCGCCCGGAACCTCGCGGACGGCGAGTTCGAGTTCCCCATCTCGTTCGTCGGCCGCCGCGTCTCCGTGTCGTCGCTCCCGACGGCCCACGGCCGCCTGTTCGAGTCGCCCGAGGGCGTCACGCGGAACGGCCTCGACCTCGACGCGCTCCGGATGTACCTCCGCTGGCGCGGCCTGACGCTCGCGGACCTGCGTTCGAACCCGGAGGACCTCCGCGACCCCGACGGCATCGGCGAGACGTTCGACCCGACCGACGGCGCGGTCCACCGCGCGGCCACCGACGGCGGCGCGTCGGCGGATTTCGACGGCGACGGCGAGACCGCGGACGCCGCCGGCGGAGACGCCCCCGGAGACGACGGCCGCGAAGCCGACTCTGGCGGGTCGTTCGACGACCCGTGGGGCGCGGCCCAGTTCCTCGACAGCATCGAGGGCAGCGCCTACGGCACGTCGCCGGAGAAACTCCGCGGCGGACTGGACCTCGTGACGACCCGCGAGTCGGTGTGGATTTCGCCGGGCATCCCGTTTCTCGTCCCCATGTTCGTCGGCCTCGTCGTCGCGTTCGTCTACGGCGACGTGCTCTTCGGCGTCCTCGGCGCGCTCGGTATCGTCTGAGTCGCTGCGGAGTCGGCGTCGGGCGCGCCTTCCGCGCGGCGACGCACAAGAGATAACCCCCGCCGCCGCGTGGCCCGAATCATGACCGTCGATGTCGATTTCGGCGAGGACGGCCTCGTCCCCGCCGTGGCGCAGGACGCCGACTCCGGAGAGGTGCTCATGCTGGCGTACGTCTCGCCGGAGGCGCTCGACCGAACCGTCGAGACGGGCCGGGCGCACTACTACTCGCGGAGCCGCGACGAACTCTGGGAGAAGGGGGCTTCGAGCGGCCACACACAGGAGGTTCGGGAGGTCCGCGTCGACTGCGACGCCGACACCCTGCTGTATCTCGTCGACCAGAGCGTCGGCGCGTGCCACACCGGCCACCGGTCGTGTTTCTACCGCACCGTCGAGGGCGACCACGTCGGCGAGCGCGTCTTCGACCCCGACGCGGTCTACGACGACGAGTGACCGATGCGAGCCGACCGATGACGACACCGACCGGCGCGGCGACCACGGCGACTCCCGTGGCGACCGACCGATGATTGCGACCGCAGGCCGATGGTGAACGTCAGTCCGATTTCGCTGGTCGCCATCGTCGTGGGGCTGAGCTGTTTCGCCCTCGGCGGCCGACTGCTCAAGAGCGCCGCGGCCGCCCGCCGGGTCGCCCGCTCGGACGACCCGGAGTTCGTCCTCGACCCGACCCGCGAGGACCCGCCGGACGACGACCTCGACGGCGACGACCTCGAACGCGGCTTCATGCTTCTGGTGTTCGGGGCGCTGGCGCTTTTGTTCGCGGCGATTAGCCTGTGAGCGGCGCGCGAAAAGAGATTCTTTTTCGTCGGTTCTGTCGCCGAGTTACAGCGTCGCGACCGCGCTTCGGAGCGCGTCGGCGGCGTCTTCGGCGAGTTCGGTCGCGCGCTCCTCGGAGCGGCCTTCGGCGTAGACGCGGACTTTCGGCTCGGTCCCGGAGGGGCGGACGAGCACCCACGCGTCGCCGTAGTCGAGGCGGTAGCCGTCGGTCGTGTTCGGGGTCGCGTCGGCCGATTCGGCGTAGTCGGCGGCGGCGTTGAGCATCGCCGTCAACTCGGCTTCCTCGTCGTATTCGAGGTTGATGCGGACGTTGTAGTAGTCCTCGTAGGGCGCGACGAGTTCGCTCGCGGGGCGCTCGGCGACGAGTTCGAGGAACTTCGCCGCGATGTACGCGCCGTCGCGGACGAGGCGGTAGTTGGGGTAGAACACTCCTCCGTTCCCCTCGCCCGCGACGGGGACGTTCCGACCCTCGCGCCAGAGCTCGCGGATGCGGGTGATGAGGTTCGTCGCGCCGATGGGCGTGAGTTCGAGGTCGGCACCGACCTCCTCGCAGACGTCGACGAGGCGCTGGGAGACGTTCACGGCGGAGACGGTCGCGTCGCCCGGTTCGAGGGCGGCGGCCGCGAGGGCGGCCAGCGACGCCTCGCCGGAGATGCACTCGCCGCGCTCGTTCACGAAGACGGCCCGGTCGGCGTCGCCGTCGTGGGCGATTCCCACGTCGGCGTCGGTCGCGCGGACGAGGCGTTCGAGGTCGCGGAGGTTCTCGGGGACCGGCTCGGACTGGCGACCGGGGAAGTGGCCGTCGGGCTGGGCGTTGACCGTGCGGACCTCGCAGCCGAGTTCGCGGAGGAAGTCGGGCGTGACGAGCGACCCGGCGCCGTGGCCGGGGTCGAGCGCGACCGTGAGGTTCGCGGCGGCGATTTTCTCGCGGTCGACGTTGGCGAGGAGGTCCTCGCGGTAGTCGTCGTTCGCGGTCTCGACCGACCGGACGCTCCCGACGGCGTCCCACTCGGTCACGTCGAACTCCTCGGCGAGGATGTGGTCTTCGATGCGCTCTAGCTCCTCGACGGCGAGTTCGACGCCGTCGTCGCCGACGAGTTTGACGCCGTTGAACTCCGGGGGGTTGTGCGAGGCCGTGATGACGACGCCCGGAACGGCCTGATTCTCGCAGTAGCGGACCGCCGCGGGGGTGGGGACGACGCCGAGGTCGTCCACGTCGACGCCGACGCTCGCCAGCCCGGACTCGGCGGCGTTGACGAACATCTCGCCCGTGGTTCGGGTGTCCCGTGCGATGGCGACCCGGCCGGTGTTCCAGACCGTGCCGGCGGCCTTGGCGACGCGGAGGACGAACTCCGGGGTGAGGCTCTCACCCACCACGCCGCGGGTGCCGCTGGAACCGAAGAGTTTCATTGAGTGTGTGTGAACCCCGGCGCGACAAAGCCGTTCCGAACTGTTGGTTCGCTCGTTACGTTCCTCGGTGAACCCGGGTCGCCGTATCCGGTGCGTTTACGCACGCCGCTCGCCCACGGTGACGTATGTTCCCGGAGTTCGAAGTCGTCCCCGCGGTCGACATGCAAGACGGCGAAGTCGTCCAGCTCGTGCAGGGCGAACGCGGCACCGAAAAGAGCTACGGCGACCCGGTCGAGGCCGCCCGTCGCTGGGTCGACGCCGGCGCGGAGACGCTCCACCTCGTCGACCTCGACGGCGCGTTCGAGGGCGAGCGGAAGAACGCCCCGGCGGTGGACGCCGTCCTCGACGCGGTCGACGTGCCGCTCCAACTCGGCGGCGGCATCCGCACCGCCGACGACGCCCGCGACCTCTTGGACCGCGGCGTCGACCGCGTCATCCTCGGCACCGCGGCCGTCGAGAACCCCGATATCGTCGCCGAACTCGCCGCCGACTACCCCGACGGCGTGATGGTCAGCCTCGACGCGAAAGACGGCGAAGTCGTCGTCTCCGGCTGGACCGAGGGCACCGGCCTCGACCCCGCCGAGGCGGCCGCCCGCTACGAGGAACTCGGCGCGGCGGCCATCCTCTTCACCGACGTGGACGTGGAGGGGCAGCTCGAAGGCGTCCACCTCGAGACGACCTCGGCCGTCGTCGACGCGGTCGACATCCCGGTCGTCGCCTCCGGCGGCGTCGCCTCGCTCGACGACGTGCGCGCGCTCCGCGAGGCGGGCGCGGCGGCGACCGTCGTCGGCACCGCGCTCTACGAGGGTCGATTCACGCTCGAAGAAGCGATGGAGGCGTAGTCGCGTCGCCGGCACGCCGAGACGCACCCGAGACGCCGCGCACCGCTACGCGTCGAGATACGCGGCGACGGCCGCGGCGAGGCTCTCGACAGTTCCGTAGACGCCGACGGCGACGAACAGCGCGCCGATAATCGCGGTCTCGGGGCGCGAGGTCGCCAAGAACGGCCCGGCGAGGACGAGCATACTGACCGTCACCACGTCGCGTTTCGGACTGGCGGTCGCTCCGCGGCCCATCAGTCGCCCGCCCCCTGACGGGTCGACACTTTTCGCGTCGGTTCGCTCTCTATCACTTCAGACGCCCCCGCCGAGCACGACCGCGCTGACCGCGAGCGTCACCAGCGCGACGCCGAACGCGACAGCGACCCCGGACCGCGCGGTGAGCAGGAGTCCCCCGACGCAGATGGTGTACCCCACCACCAGCGCTCCCTTTCGCTGCATACCCCACCGTACGCGTCCGAACGCATGAACGCCCGTCAGACGCGCGTCTGACGCGTCGGCGGGGTGGCCCCGGTCGCTCGACGACGAGAATCCCTATATGCGCGGCCCGCCTCGAACGCGACATGAGCGACGCCGACCGACGCGCGGCCGTCTCCCGCGAGACGGCCGAGACGACCATCGACGTGACGCTGGCCATCGACGGCGACGGCGACGCGGTCGTCGACACCGGTATCGGATTTTTCGACCACATGCTGGAGGCCTTCGCCAAACACGGCCTGTTCGACCTGACGGTCCAGTGCGACGGCGACCTCCACATCGACGACCACCACACCGTCGAGGACGTGGCCATCGTCCTCGGCGAGGCGTTCACCGAAGCGCTCGGAGACAAGCGCGGCATCGTCCGCTACGCCGACCGCAAGGTCCCGCTCGACGAGGCCGTCGCCTCCGTCGTCGTCGACGTGTCGGGCCGCCCCTTCTTCGAGTTCTCGGGCGACTTTTCCCAACCGTACGTCGGCGAGTTCACCAGCCACATGGCCGAACACTTCGCCATGTCGCTGGCGATGAACGCCGGCCTCACGCTCCACGCGGGCGTCGAGGGCGACAACGCCCACCACGAGGTCGAGGCGCTGTTCAAGGCGCTCGCGCGCTCGCTCGACGACGCGACCCGCGTGGACCCGCGGCGCTCCGACACGCCGAGCACGAAAGGAAAACTGTAATCGCCGCCTGCTCCCTGATTCCGCGCGTTCGACCGCTCAGGGCCGCCGGAGCGTCCCCGAGTCGTCGACGAGCAGCCCGCGTTCGATTGCGTAGTCGAAGATGTCGGCCACCTCGTCGTCGTCGAGGTCGTACGCGCCGGACGCCAACGCCTCGACCTCCGCCCGCTCGACGGGGAACTCGCGGTTCTGGAGGATGCGGATGACCTTCCGGAACTTCGGCGGCTCCTCACCCCGGCCGGACTCGCCGTCGGGTCGGGGCTGCTCGTCGGCCGCCGACGCGGAGGGCTCGTTCTCGGTTTCGGTCTTGGCCTCGGCTTCGGTTTCGACCTCGGCTTCGTCGTCCACGCCGTCGTTGTCGTTCGCGTCGTCTCCCGGAGAACCAGCGTCGTCGCCCTCGTCGGGCGAGTCGTGGTCCGCCGGCTCCGGCGGCGTCGGCGCGGGGTCGACCGCGTTCACGTCGACGGAGGCGGCCTCGCCGCCCGACCCGCTCGTGGTTCGCTCCGGTGCCGCGGACGCGCCGGTCTCGGCCCGCGCGTCGTCGGCCACGTCCACGTCGGCGTCGACGCCGAGTCGGGAGAGAAGCGGCGCGATGACCTCGCTGAGGGTCTCCTCGCAGTGCTCGCAGAGGACGACGCGCCGCTGGTCGTCGGCCGGCGTCAACGCCGGCGGGAGTACCTCGAACACGCCGACGGCGTCGGTCCCACAGAAGTCGCAGGTGCGTAGTTCGCGCATGGACGACCGGTCTCCGCGCCGACGGTTAAACCCATTCCCCGGACGCGGCGTCGGCGGCCCGCCGGCGGGGTCGACGCCGAATGCCTCGGCCGCGGCGTCGCCGGTGACGGACCACTTAATGCATCCGCCCGCAAATCCCCCGACCAACGAATGTTCGACGAGATTATGGAGAAGTTCGAGGGCAGCCCGAGCCAGCAGGCTGTCATTCGGCTTCTCTTGGAACGGGGCTTTTCCGTCAACGACCAGGGACGGGTCGTCTCGGGCGGCATCGAGATACCGAACACCGGAATCGCCCGCGAGGCCGAGGTCGACCGGCGGGTCGTCGACTCGACGACCGACGCCATCCTCGACGACGAGGAGCTTCGACGAATCTTCCAGAACATCTCGTCGATTCCGAGCCTGATGGACCTCGCGCCGGTGCTCGACCTCTCCGTGCTCACCGTCGAGGTGGCCGACGCCGACGAACCCGGCATCGTCGCCACCGTCACCTCGAAACTCGCTGACGCGGACATCTCGATTCGCCAGACGATAAGCGAGGACCCCGAGTTCACCGACGACCCGAAGCTCTACATCATCACCGACGAGCCGATTCCCGGCGACCTGCTCAACGACCTGTCGAACCTCGGCTTCGTCCGCCGAATCACCATCGCTTGAGCCCGCCCGTCGGCACCGCGGATATTCTGTCAACACGGCAATAAGATTCTTGTAACCTCCCGCGGTAGTTTTTCGCATGGTGTCCATGCGCAGTTGCATGTGCTGTGGTGAGCCGATTTCCGAGACGCGCCACCTCTGCGGCGTCTGCATCCAAAACGGGTGTACGTCGTACGCGGACGCCTGCGGCCAGTAGCGCGTCGATTCCGGTTCGAATCCCCGTCGCCGTCGCCGTCGCTCCCCGTTGGTCGCGTCGCTTGCCCTCCTCGCCGCCCGCGTCGGCGCGCCGACGACACGGTGCGAACGCTTTTCCACGCCGCGACGCCAACTCGGTGGCATGACCGACGCCTATCGAACCGTCGCCGGCCGGGGCGACGCCCGCTTCGAGGTCAACGGCTCGGAGTTCATCGGCTACGTCTCCCCCGCGGAGACGGTCGAGGAGGCGGAGGCGTTCGTCACCGAAATCGAGGAGCGCCACCCCGACGCGACCCACAACGTCCCCGCTTACCGGGTACCCGCGGGGTCGGCCTCGTCGTCGGTCCCCGGCGAGGGGAGCGTCATGCTCCGCGAGTACCAGAGCGACGACGGCGAGCCGAGCGGCTCGTCGGGGAAACCGGCGCTCAACGTCCTCGTCCAGCAGGACGTGCGCAACGTCGCCGCCGTCGTGACGCGCTACTACGGCGGCACCAACCTCGGCGTCGGCGGCCTCGCCCGCGCGTACTCCCGGGCCGTGAAAGAAGCGCTCGACGCGGCGGGCGTCGTCGAGGAGATTCCCCACGAGCGGTTCACCGTAACCGTCGAGTACGACGACTCGGGGAGCGTTCGCGGGCTGTTAGAAAGCGCGGGCGTCGAGTTCGAGGCCGCCTACGAGGCCGACGTGTCCTTCGAGGTTCGCGTCCCCGTCGAGGACGGCCCGGAGCTCCGCGACCGCATCCGGAGCGCGACCAGCGGCCGCGCGAACATCGAGTAGCACGGCCGTCGGTCCGATTCGACGACCCTCGGCGCGTCGGCGCTCTCCCCGTTTCCTTTTCGCCCCCGACCCACGAGCCCGCGGGGCTTCGACCCGAAACGAAGGGGTTCGCGGACTCGGGTGTCGACCCCGCCGCACCCCTTGTAACAGTCTCTCACAGTAGTCTACGGGGGTTCGGTTCGGGACGTTCGACTCGAACGAAAACCCGCCGAGGGGAATCGTTTCTCGACCCGAAAAGAGGGGGTCTGCGAGGTCGTGGGAGACACGCCCCCGAGCCGACGCCGTCAGTCGACGATTATCTCGGAATCCGTCGAGTCGTCCGACGACCGCTTGGGCGACATCTGTTCTTCGTACTGGGTGATCCAGTCCGCGAAACAGGTCGGACAGAGCCGCTGGTCGTCCACGGTCGAGCCGTCGACCTGTAACTGGACCGCACGAGCGAGGGCGTCTTCGACCGCTCGTCCACAGCCGTCGCACGGGTCGCTCATCGTCGGCACCCTCCGGCGGCGCGAGGTTCGTCCATGCGTCGGAGGTGCGCGGGCGGTAACTTAGTCGTTACCCGAATCCGGGCCGGCGGTCGTCGCGACCGCCCGCGAGCCGTGACGCGACGAGGCGGGGCGAGACGAGACGAGACGAGACCGAGTTACGTCGTGCGGAACGCGCGGTCGCCGGCGTCGCCCAGACCGGGGACGATGTAGCCGTCGTCGTCGAGGTAGTCGTCGATGGCGACCGTCAGCAGGTCGACCTCCGGGAACTCGTTGTCGACGCGGAGCAAGCCGTCGGGCGCGGAGACGGCCGAGAGGACGAACAGCTTCTCGGGGTCGACGCCGGCGTTTTCGAGGATGTGGTCGAGGACCGAGCACATCGTCGAGCCGGTGGCGAGCATCGGGTCCGCCACGATGACGGTGTCTTTCTCCGTGATTTCGGGGAGCTTCACGTAGTCGATGGTGATGGGGAAGCCGCCGTCGTCGTCCATCCCCGCCTCCTCGTCGCGGCCGGCGGAGATGACGCCCTGCTTCGCCCGCGGGAACGCCTTGAGCAGCCCTTCCACGAACGGCGTCGCGGCGCGGAGCACGTTGATGATGACGACGTTGTCGAGCCCTTTCACGCGCTCGCCGGTCGTCTCCGCGAGCGGGGTCTGGATGGTGACGTATTCGGTCTCCATCGCGCCGTCGATTATCTCGTAGCCACAGATGCGGCCGAGTTTGACGAGGCCTTTCCGGAAGGCGACCTGCGTCGTCTCCACGTCCCGGAGGCGCGAGAGCGTGTCCTTCGCCAGCGCGTGCGTGATGAGGTACGCGTCGTCTCGGTCTTCGATGGGCATCTTACTGAGAAGGCGGTTTCCCGAAGGACATAAATGCGGCTATCGGCCGCCAGCGGTCGCCTGCGGGTAGTTCACGCGGAGAATGGGTCGGTGACCCATCCCGCGGTTTCAGTTCGTCACGAGGTACGTGACCGCCGTGAGCACGAGCGCCGCCGACGCGACGTTGACGACCGAGAAGGCCGCGAGGTCGAGGTACGACAGGCCGTAGACGACCACCGCCGCGAACACGGTCGAGAGGACGAGGTTCATCACGAACAGCACCCGCGGGTCGCCCTCGCCCCACTCTATCTCCGCTTCGCGCTCCTCGGTATCGCCGCCGCGCTTCTCGTCGTCGCCGCCGGCCCGCTCCGACTCGCCGCTCATCGTCGGCCCTCCGGGACCGCGCCCGCGGTCGGAACCGACTCGCGTTCCCGGGTCGGCTCCGCGAGCGCGACTTCCTCGCCGGGGTCGGTCGGGAAGTCGCCGGCGTCCGCGGACGCGCCGGGGTCGAGCAGGTGGGCGTCGAGCGCGGCCGCGAGTGCGTCTTCGTCCATCTCGCGGCCGATAAACACCAGTTCGGTCCGCCTGTCGCCGTGGTCGTCGTGCCAGTCGAAGTCGGGGTGGTTGCGGCGGTAGGCGTCCTGTTCGAACTCGGGTCGGGAGGCGACCCACGGGCCGGCGGCGGCGACGTACGCCGACGGCCCGGCCTGACTGTAAGTGTAGTGAACGTCCTCGGCTCCGGCGACCCACAGCGACCCCTTCGCGCGAACGACCGAGTCGGGGAGGTCGCCCAGCACCGCGGCCGCGCCGTCGGGGTCCAGCGGCGCGCGGCGGCGGTAGACGAACGACGTGACGCCGTAGGTCGCCTCGGCGTGGGGCGTTTCGTCGTGGTCGTGGTCGTGGTCTCCGTCCGTGTGGTCGTCGTGGTCGCCCTCGTCGCCGTCATCGTGGCCCGCTTCGCCCTCCAGCGTCGCCCGCCAGCCGACGGGCGCGTCGGGGTCGTGGCAGTCCGACAGGAGCAGGTCCACGTCCACGTCGCCGTGGTCCGTCTCCACCACGGTCGCGCCGGGGCGGAGCGCCTCGACCGCGTCGCGGACCGCCCCGAGCTCCGCGTCGGAGACGAGGTCGCGCTTGTTGAGGACGACGAGGTCGGCGCTCTCGACCTGTTCGACGAGGAGGTCCGACAGCGGGCGCACCGAGCCGTCTCCCTCCTCGGCGACGGTTCGGTCCGGGTCGCCGCCGCCGAAGGTGTCCGCGAACAGCCGCGAGTCGACGACCGTGGCGAGGCCGGCCACGTCGTAGCGGGCGGCCGCCCGCGAGGTGACGAACAGTCGAGCGACCGGGCCGGGCTCCGAGACGCCCGACGCTTCCACGACGAGGTGGTCGAACGACCGCTCGCGCGCGAGGCGGACGACCGCGGTTTCGAGGTCGTCTTGTAGCTCACAGCAGATGCAGCCGTTCGACAGTTCGGTCACGCCGCCGCCGACCGCGAGGTCGGACTCCTCGGCGACGAGTTCGGCGTCGACGTTCACGGAGCCCATGTCGTTGACGAGCACGGCGATGTCGCGGTCGCCGGCGTTCGTCAACAGGTGGTTGAGTAGCGTCGTCTTGCCCGCCCCGAGACTCCCGCCCAGCACCGTCACCGGAATCGTCTCCCCCGCGTTCATGAGCGGGGCTACCGGGGCCGCACATATGAAATCGCAGGTAACCAGCGCGGACGTTCGTGAACGATACCCTTTTGTCCGACAGCGGGCGAGTGTGTAAACTGATGACGCTCGCCGCACGCATCGAATCCTTCCGCGAACTCGTCGAAGAGTGGCTCCGCGGCCTCTACCACGGGATGGTTTCGCACCCCGCCTACGAGAAGATAGAACAGCAGGCCGAGGACGACGAGGACGCGTTCATGCTCGCGTGCTTCCCCGACGCGTTCGGCATCCCCTCGCCCATCTCGTACTACACCGCCGAACTGCTCCCCTATCTCGAAGACGAGTTCGAGGCGTGGGAGCGGCGGATGTGGGACCGCGGGTCGCTCCTCGAACGCAAGGGTCACCAGTACCACTTCTAACATGCGCAAATTCGTCTTCTTCGGCGGCAAGGGCGGCGTGGGCAAGACGACGATGTCGAGCGCCTACGCGGTCAAGTGCGCCCGCGACGGCGTCCGGACGCTCCTCGTGTCGACCGACCCGGCCCACAGCACGAGCGACGTGTTCGACCAGTCCTTTACCGACGAGCCCGCGGCGGTCGCGGGCGAGTCGAACCTCGACGCGATGGAAATCGACCCCGAGACCGAGGTCCGCGAACATCTCATGGAGACGAAGCGGGCGATGGGCGACCAGGTCAGCCCGGCGATGGTCAACGAAATCGACCGGCAGATAGAGATGGCCCACCAGACGCCCGGCGCGTACGAATCGGCGCTGTTCGACCGCTTTATCGACGTGATGCGCTCGGCGGACGACTACGACCGGGTCGTCTTCGACACCTCACCGACCGGCGGGACGCTCCGACTGCTCTCCCTGCCGGAGTACCTCGACGGCTGGATTCAGCGACTCCTCCACAAGCGCAAGGAGTCGGTCAAACTGTTCGAACGCGCCGCCATCGGCAACAACGAGCCCCGGCGCATGATGGACGGCGACCCCATCATCGCCCGCCTCGAACAGCGCCGCGACGACTTCTCGTTCGCCAAGACGACGCTCCAGGACGACGCCGCCTTCTTCCTCGTCGTGAACCCCGACGAGCTATCGCTCCGCGAGACCGAGCGCGCCATCGACCAACTCGACTCTTACGGCCTCGACGTGCGCGGTCTCGCGGTCAACCGCCTCACGCCCGAACCCGACCCCGACGAGTCGGGTCGGGGGGCGACGTTCTTGCGCGAGCGAGTCAAGACAGAGCGCGAGCGACTCGACGACCTCCGCGAGAATTTTTCACCGCCGCTCGTCGCCGCCGTCGAGACGCGGGTCGCGGAGGTCAAAGGCGACTTCCTCGGGGAGGTCGCGGCCGAACTCGACGTAGGCACCGCACCGGACACTCAGTAAGCTGTCACAACGAGCCGCGCGGCGGAAGTTTTCGACGCGCATCTCCGAACGAACCTGTCGTTCGAACACGATACATTCCCATCTATCGTTACCATTAAGGGAGGCATTTTCGTTTCTCCCAATGGGGCAGCGTACCATGGTACAAGTCATCTGGTTGGTCGTCACGGTGCTTGCGTTGTTTACCGTCGGGTATCTCGGTTACTCCCGATATCTCGCGCAGTTCGTCGAACTCGACGACAGTCGTGAGACGCCAGCGCACAAGTACGAAGACGGTCAAGAATACGTTCCGGCGAAAAAGCCGGTGTTACTGGGGCATCACTATTCGAGCATCGCGGGCGGCGCGCCGATTGTCGGGCCGATTACGGCGGGCGTGGTGTGGGGCTGGGTCCCCGCGCTCGCGTGGATTGCGCTCGGGAATCCGCTTCTCGGGAGCGTCCACGACTTCGTGTCGCTGTCGAGCAGCCTGCGACACGACGGGAAGTCTATCGGCTACATCATCGGCGAGTACGTCGGCGAGCGCGGCAAGAACATGCTGTTGTGGTTCGCGTTTCTCACCATCGTCCTCGTCGTCGCGGTGTTCGCCCTCGTGGTGGCCATCGTGTTCAACGCCTATCCCGAGGCGGCCACGGCGAGCCTGGTGTACATCGTCCTCGCGGTGCTGTTCGGCGTCTACCTCTATCAGCTGAATCTCCCGTTCCTGCTCGGGACGGGTGTGTTCGTCGCGGCGATGTTCGTCGGCGTCTACGCGGGGATTCAGTACCCGATTGCGCTGTTCGAGCCCGCGGCCCGCGCGCCCGCCGAGACGTTCGTCCTGTTCTCCGGCTCCGGCTCGTGGCTCCCGGGCGCGAGTTCGTTCAACGGGAACACCGCGGCGTGGGTCCCGATTATCCTCGTCTACGGGGCGGTCGCCAGCGCCCTCCCGGTGTGGGTGCTCCTGCAACCGCGCGACTACCTCTCGTCGTTCCTGCTGTACGCGGGCGTCGGCGGCGCGCTCGTCGCCATCGTCGCGGGCACGTTCTTCACGACCCCGACGCAGCCGCTCGTGACGAACCTCGAACCGTACTACGGCTTCATCGGTCGCTCCGGCGCGCCGCTGTTCCCGCTTCTGTTCATCACCATCGCCTGCGGGACCATCAGCGGGTTCCACTCGCTCGTCTCGTCGGGCACGACCTCGAAGCAGTTGAACAAGGAGTCCGACGCGCGCGTCATCGGCTACGGCGGCATGCTCGGTGAGGGCCTCCTCGCCACCGTCGCGCTGGCGACGGTCGCCATCATCGCGCCCGACGTGGGCGGCGGTATCGGCCTCGCGCTGCCGACGTTCGCCGCGGGCGGCGGCGTCATCCTGTCGAGCTTCGGCATCCCGACTGACTTCGGCGGGCCGTTCATGGCCCTCGTGCTGGTCAGCTTCCTCCTCACCTCGACCGACACCGCGGTTCGCCTCGGTCGCTACATGATGGAGGAAATCGTCGGGACGCCCGAGACGCCGGTCGAGGAGTTCGCGACCAATCGCTACGGCAACGCGTTCGTGCAGTCGCTGCCGGCGTACATCCTCATCACGAGCGGCTCGTGGCTGACGCTCTGGCAGCTGTTCGGGGGCGCGAACCAGCTGCTCGCCGCGCTGGCGCTCCTGACCGCGACCGTCTGGCTCGCCAACTGGGACGACTCCAAGCAGCTTCTCAGCACGGGCCTGCCGATGGCTCTCATGACGACCATCACGTCGCTGGGCCTGCTGTGGCTCGCGTTCCACGACAACGTCTACGCGAAGTTCATGAACCCCGAGTGGATGGCCTCGGCGGGCACCTTTGCGATGGTGGCCGCAGTCGTCCAAATCGTCCTCGCGCTGGTGCTCGTCTACCTGGCGCTTGCGCTGGCGAAAATCGGCTACGACAACATCAAAGACGCGCGGAGTTCGGGCGGCGGTGGCGGTCGCGGCGGTCGGCCGCAGCCGAGCGACGACTGACGCGCGGTCGGTCACCGTTCGGTCTCTGACAACCGACCGTTCGACTCCGCTTTTCTTACCGACGCAGCTTCCCGAGGAGTCGGTCCAACAGCCCGTCGGATGCGGCCGGCGACCCGTCGCTCCAGAGCGTGAACGCGGCGACCGAGTCGGCGTTGCGGCTCGCCGCGGCGTCCTCGTCGCTCGGCGCGACGACGGCGAGGTTCACCTCGTAGTGGCCGTAGTAGCCGAACTTCAGGAGCGTCCGGTCCGCGAAGTCGGACACGAACGCCCGAACTTCCTCCGGCACCGCGTCGGCGACGAGCACGAAGGTGAACTCCGTCCCGTAGTGCTCCTCGTCGGGTTCTATCCACTCGTCGGCGAGCGCGTGGCCCAGTTCGACGAGCCGTTCGAGTTCGGCGACGGTGGCCGCGTCGACCCGCCGCGCGAACATGTACTCCATCGCGTGGTGGTTGGCGTAGTTGATAGACCGGTGGAGGAACTGCTTTTGGCTCTCCATCCGCATCGAGCCGAACAGGTCGAACCGCTCGCCGCGGACGGCGTACTCCCGCTGCAAGTCGTAGTTGTACATGAGCCGCTCGGCCGCCCGGTCGAGGTACTCGTCGTCCCACTCGGGGCGGTCGAGGGCGGACTCCGTGGCCGACGCATCCGACTCCTCCGGCCCATCCGGGTCTCCCGCCCCTTCGGCGTCCTCGGGTTCGACGCTCCTCATTCCTCGTCGGAGTCGTAGGGCACGGCATCGCCCGACACGGCCGGCGAGCCGAGCGCGAGCAGTTCGACCGGCTCCGCGGCGTCCTCGGGGTTGTACGCCCGGTGGGGGCTCTCGGGGTCGGCGACGAACAGGCCGTGGGCGTCGACTTCGAACGTCTCGTCCGGCGTCTCGACGAACAGCGTGCCCGAGAGGACGTAGAACGCCTCCTCCTGTTCTGTGTGGTAGTGATAGGTGAGCGGCACCTGCTCGCCGGGGGCGGCCCGGAAGCGGTTGAGCGCGACGGTCTCCAAGCCGGCCTCGCCGCCGATGCGGCGGAGTTCGCACGGGCGGTCGTCGGCGGGCTCGACGGCGGTTGCGTCCACGACGCGATATCCCATGAGACGGAGCAACACGTTCGACCGTATAAGCCCGTCGCGACCCGCCCGGAAACCAAGGTTTATTCGTGAAAGTTCCGAAGCGCGGCGCATGGCAGACTCGACCCGCGAGGGGTGCGGTCGGTGTTCGATGACGACCGTCGTGGACGCCACCGCGGACGAGGCCCGTGACCCGCTCGGCGACGACCGAATCGAACTCGACGAGGCGGCGCTTCGGGCCGCGTCGCCGGGGGCGTGGCTCGGTCGGCTGTCGGCTCGCCTCGACGCGGCCGCCGAGCGCTTCGTCTACGGCGACCGCTAGACGTTCTCACCCGTGTGCGAACCCGTCCCCTCGCAGAGTTTATACCGTCTGGCACGTACTCCCGTCAACGACAATGGAAGAGAGCATCTCCGGGTTCAAACGCCGTGGCACCTGGGACGAGGTCGTCGAACACGGGGAGCGAATCACCCGCGCGCTCCGCGACGCCGACGTCGACAGCGCCGCCTTCGACGACTGGGACGAGTGGCGACCGAAGTCCCACGAGCGACTCGGTGAGGACGTAAACGAGAAGACGGCCCAGCAGGCCAGCGTCGGCGAGGGCGAAGGCGAGAAGGCTGGCAAGACGCCCAACGACGACCTCAAGACGGCGGGCGAGAAGCTGTCTCGGTCCTACGAGCGGGTCGAGGAGGGCGACAACGAGGGGGCCGTCGAGTCGTGGCAGGACTCCATCAACTACGTCGCCCGCGCGGCCGACTCCGCCGGGCGGAAGGCGCTGCGGAAGGTCGAGGACACGGTCTACCGCAACGTGATGACCCAGTTGGCTCCGTACTACTTCGACAACGAACTCGTGAGCGCGAACATCCAGCGGGTCGGCCGCGGCTCCGGCGACGAGCGGTTCGTCTTCGAGGTGAACGTCAACGACGACGAGCTGAAGTCGATGGTGTCGGAGACGCTGCGCGACTTCGAGGACGAAATCGACCGCTGGCACATCGACACGCCGAAAGAGACCGAGGTCGCGGAGGCCGTCGAGGGCGTGGAGGTGCCGACGACCGACGAGGAACACCGGTCTAACTGGACGACGAACTGAGCCGGATCCGGGTTCGGCTCGACTCGCCGCCCGCCGCCCGCCGTCGGCACGCGCTTCCGTCGGCACTCGCCGCCATCGACAATACTGATACCGCTCGCCCGCGACCCTCCGGTATGCCCGAGCCGCTCCGAGTCGAGTCCGGCGAACTGACCGCAGACGAAATCCTCGACGCGCTCCGCGAGGGTCGCCGCGTCGTCGTCCAAGCGGAACTGCTCGGCGGCGTCCACGAGGTGACGCTCCGCCACGACGGGACGGTCTTTTACTGCGACACGCCGACGACGCTCCACAAACACGAGGACGAAGACGGGATGCGCGCCTGCGTGCTGAAGATGGGCTACGCGAAAGAGTAGCGTCGGTGCGGTTCCCGGCCGCGGCGGCCGCTCGCTCGCCTGTAAGTGAGGGTTTAATCCGACGCACGGCGAACAGGTGTGCATGGCCGACGCACCGGACATGGGCGAACTGATGGAGACCGAGGACCCGAACTTCGGACAGGTCCTCGCGTGCGTCTTCGGCATCCAGAGCCACGAGAGTCGGACGTATCTCGCACTACTCGACAACCCCGGAAGCACCGTCGCGGAGTTGGCGGAGGTGCTCGACCGCGACCGGAGCAACGTCAACCGCTCTTTGACGACGCTCCTCGACAAGGGCCTCACCGAGCGCAAGCGCCGCCTGCTCGACCCCGGCGGCTACGTCTACCAGTACACGGCGACCCCGCTCCCCGAGGCCAAGGAGATGATGCACGCTGCGCTCGACGAGTGGGCGGAAGACGTACACGCCCGCATCGACGCCTTCGGCGAGTCGTAGGTTCTTCGTCGTCTTCGAAGCCTCTCGGCCGACCGCGTTCTCGGTGCGCCTGTCGCCCGGCAGGTGCCGCCCAAACCCGCCCGCTTTTGTCCCTCTGGTGCCACCGCCCGAGCAATGAGCCTCGAACTCACGGCACCCGCCCCCGAGGAGCCATCCGTCGCCGCCGACGGCACCTGGCTCGAATGTATCGCGTGCGGCGCGCAGTTCGCGCCGTTCGAGGACGTTCGGTACACCTGCGACGACTGCGACGGCCTCCTCGAAGTCCGCTACGCGTCCCCGCCGACCTGGGACGACTTCGAGGGCCGCGGCGTCTGGCGCTACAACGCCGCGCTCCCCTTCGAGGAGGGCGTCTCGCTCCCCGAGGGCGCGACGCCCCTCCACGAGGTACCCCGCCTCGAAGCCGACGTGGGCGTCGAGACGCTCCGCGTCAAACACGAGGGGATGAACCCCACCGGCTCGTTCAAGGACCGCGGCATGACCGTCGGCGTCCGCGTGGCAAAGGAACTCGGCGTCGGCCGCCTCGCCTGCGCCTCGACCGGCAACACCTCCGCGGCGCTCGCCGCCTACGGCGCGCGCGGCGGGATGGAGACGCTCGTGTTGCTCCCCGCCGGGAAGGTCGCCGCCGGGAAAATCGCGCAGGCGTCGCTCCACGACGCGCGCATCCTCGAAGTCGACGGCAACTTCGACTCCTGTCTCGACATCGTCCAGGACCTCGCCGCCCGCGGCGAGGCGTACCTCCTCAACTCGCTGAACCCCTTCCGACTGGAGGGCCAGAAGACCATCGGCCTCGAAATCTTAGAGGAGTTCCACGAGGACTACGGCAGCTACCCGGACCGCATCGTCCTCCCCGTCGGCAACGCGGGCAACACCTCCGCGCTCTACAAGGCGTTCCGCGAACTCGTCCAGTCGGGCGCGCTCGACGCCGACGACGTGCCGAAACTGACCGGCGTGCAGGCCGAGGGTGCGGCCCCGATGGTCGAGGCCGTCGAGAACGGCTGGGACGACACCCAGCGCTGGGAGAACGTCGAGACGCGCGCGACCGCCATCCGCATCGGCAACCCGGTCAACGCGCCGAAGGCGCTCCCCGGCATCCGCGAGACCGACGGCACGGCCGTCGCCGTCTCCGACGAGGAAATCACCGCGGCGCAGCGCGACCTCGCGGCCGAGGGCGTCGGCGTCGAACCCGCCTCCGCCGCCTCCGTCGCCGGCCTCCGAAAGCTCCGCGCCGAGGGCGTCGTCGACGCGGACGAACAGGTCGTCTGTCTCACGACGGGCCACCTCCTGAAGGACCCCGACGCGGCGTTCGAGGCGGGCGACGACCCCGAACCCGTCCCGAACGACACCGAAGCGGTCCTCGAACACCTCGCCGAGTAGGCGCGCCGCCGGGCCCGGTGCCGACCGTGGCTGACCGTCGCTGACGGCCGCACACGACGGCGCTCGCCGCGGTCCGACCGCCGGCGATGACGCGCGTCGGGTGCGCGTCTGACACATTCTTTTCATTCTGTGGTACGTCGTGGCACACGATGTCGCTCAGCAGTATGCCGACCGGGACCGTCAGCCGGGACGGGGCCGGTTCGAGAACGTACCCGCCGGACGGAATCGACAACGGGCCGTCCGAAACCGCGTCTTCGGCCTCCGCAGCCCCCGCGTCTTCGGCCACGTCAACCAACGCATCCACGGCCTCGTCAGCGCCCTCGTCCTCGCCCTCGTCCTCACCCGCGTCCGCGACTCCGTCAGCACAGGCGTCCACGGCCTCGCAGTCGCGCGGCCGTCAGCAGTCGCGCGGTCGCCGCCCGTCGCCCCCCGCCGACGCGCGGGGCCGAGACGCCCTCCAGCGCGAGAACGAGGCGCTTCGGCGCGCGAACGCCCGGCTCAACGCCCGACTCGACAGCGCCGAAACGAACCAACAGGAGATAATCGACCGCTACGAACGGTTGCTGGCCGAGCGTCGGGACGGGAGCCGAAAACAGACCCGCGGTCGCTCGGCCCGGCGAAACGACCGGTCGCGCCGCTCGGGAGTCGAATCGAACGCGGCCGACGCGGTGCGGTCCGCCGTCGGGCGCGTGGTCGAGGGCGTCGCGTCGGCGCTCGGCCGACGGTAGCTCGTCTCGTTTTTCAGAAGATTCGGGTCGGCCGCTTCAGAGCGTGATGAGGTCGACGTCGATGATGCGGTCGTCGGCGAGGAGCTTCTCGCGGACGCTTTCGGGCACGTCGTCGTCGAGGTTGTAGACGGTCAGCGCCTCGCCGCCGGCCTTCGCGCGGCGGGCGTTGAACATCCCGGCGATGTTCACGTCGTTCTCGCCGAGGACGGTCCCGATGAAGCCGATGACTCCCGGCTTGTCGTAGTTGCGGGCGACGAGCATCTGGCCGTACGGGATGGCGTCCAGCCGGTAGCCGTTGATGCGGACGATGCGCGGGTCCTCGCCGGTGAACAGCGTCCCCGAGACGGTCATCTCCTCGTCGCCGTTGCGGACGGTGACGGTCACGAGGCTCTGGAAGTCGTCGGACTGGCGGGACTTCGACTCGACGACCTCGATGCCGCGCTCCTCTGCGACCTGCGGGGCGTTGACGGCGTTGACCTGCCATTCGAGCGGCGCGAAGACGCCCTTCAGCGCGGAGGCCGTGACGAGTTCGATATCCTCGGCGGCGATGTCGCCGGTGTAGGTGACCTCGACTTCGTTGAGGCGCCCGCCCAGCAGTTGGGCGGCGATTTTGCCGGCGGTCTCGGCGAGGCCGATGTACGGCTGGATGCGCGGGAAGGCGCTCTCGTCGACCGAGGGCGCGTTGAGCGCGTTGATGACGGGTTCGTCGCGGAACGCGGCGACCACTTGGTCGGCCGTCGAGACGGCGACGTTCTCCTGTGCGGCCGAGGTGGACGCGCCGAGGTGCGGCGTGACGACCACGTCGTCGACGGACAGAAGCGGGTTGTCGGGCGAGACGGGCTCGTCTGCGAACACGTCGACCGCGGCTCCGTCGATGACGCCGGCGTCGACGGCCTCGGCGAGGGCGGCCTCGTCGACCACGCCGCCGCGGGCGCAGTTGATGAGGTAGCCGCTGCCCATCGTTTCGAGTTCGTCGGTGGAGATGAGCCCCTCCGTCTCGGGGGTCAGCGGCGTGTGGACGGTGAGGAAGTCGGCGCGAGAGAGACAGGCGTCGAACTCGACGAGTTCGGCACCGAGCTGGTCGGCGCGCTCCTCCCCGATGTAGGGGTCGAAGGCCACGATGTCCATCCCGAGCGACGAGAACTTCTTTGCGACCTCCTGGCCGACGCGGCCGAGGCCGACGACGCCGAGGGTCTTGCCGTTGACCTCGTTGCCGAGGTAGTCGGACTTGGCCCACTCGCCGTCCTTCAGGCGGGCGTGAGCCTGCGGAATCGAGCGCGCGGCGGCGAAGCCCATCGCGACCGTGTGCTCGGCGGCGGCGCGGACGTTCCCCTCGGGCGCGTTGGCGACGATGACGCCGTGTTGGGTCGCGGCGTCGATGTCGATGTTGTCGACGCCGATGCCGGCGCGTCCGACGATGACGAGGTCGGGTGCCGCCTCGAACACCTCGGCGGTCACCTGCGTTCCGGAGCGGACGATGAGCCCGTTCGCGTCGGAGACGGCTTCGAGCAGCGCGTCACCTTCGACGTCGTACGCGGTCTCTACCTCGTAACCGGCCTCGCGTAACCGGTCCAGACCCGCGTCGGCGATCGGGTCCGTGACGAGTACCTTCATGCGCGTAGGGTCTGACCCGTGCGGGTTAAGGGTTGTCACAACGGCCGATATCGTGACATTGAGACTGTCTCGCATGGGTTGGCGTCTCAACACGTTCGCCCACTAGTATTATCTGCGCGAGTCCGATAGATTCAGTAGATGGTCTTCCGTCCCGAGAACGCTTCGCCGGCGACGCAACCGCCCGAGGTGTCGCTTCCGGACTCCGGGTCCGTGCTCATCGCCGGCCCGACGATGACGCGGAAGCGGCGGCTCATGCTCTCGATGCTCGCGCCCGGCGAGCGTACCGACGCGGGGACGGTCGTCGTGACGACGAAAAAGCCCGCCCCGAGCATCGCACGGGAGCTGTCGTACATCAGCGGGTCGCCCCCGGAGCAGTTCGAGGTCATCGACACGACGAGCGTCGCAGACCTCCTCGATGACCGCGCCGACGCGGGAAACCTCCGGTACGTCTCCAGCCCCGGCGACCTGACCGGCATCGGCATCCACCTGACCGAGTCGCTCCGGGAGCACTACGAGGCGAGTCGGTCGGCCCGCGTCGGCCTGCACGTCCTCTCGACGCTCGTGATGTACACCGACCTCAAGCGGCTGTTCCAGTTCCTCCACGTCATCACGGGCCGCATCTCCGCGGCCGGGTTCACGGGCGTCTTCACGCTCGACACCGGCTTCGTCGACGAGCGCGAACTCGCGCTCCTCAAACAGCCGTTCGACGGCTTCGTCGAGACGCGCGACACCGACGGCGACCCCGAGTTCCGGGTCCGCGGCCTCGACGACGGCCCGCGGTCGTGGACGCCGGTTCGAATCTGAGCGGGTTCCGGAGGCGGCCGGCGAGCCTTCTCACGACAGGTGCGTCACCGCGAGGTCGACCAGCGGCGAGTTCGCCCGGTCGAACGTCGCGATGGCCCCCGACCACTCGTCGTGCGGATAGATGGCGACGACGACCTCGTCGAACCACCGGATGACGGCGTTCAACTCCCCGTAGTCGTCGAGTTCGGGTTCGTTGACTGGCTCGCCGAGCGCCTTCATCACGAGTGTCTTCACGCGCTCGGTGCGCGCGTCCGGTTCGAGCGCCTCGTCGATATCGTCGCGGAGGTAGAGCAGTTCGAACGCCTCGCCGTCGTACTGGCCGACCGCGCGCACCTCGGCCTCGTCGAGGTCGTGCAGGCTTCGGACGAACTGTCGGAGCGGACTGTCTCCTTCCTCGCCGAAGTCCTCGGCAAGGTCGGCTTCGACGTCGCTGAGCGTCTCGTGTTCGGCGTCGTGGAGGTCGTCCATACGTGTTGTCAGGGAGACGATGGATAAATAGCTGTGCGCGGCGTCGCCGCGGCTTCCCGGCGGTCGGCTCGCCAGCGTCCCTCCCGCGCCGCATAACTGCCGACGCGGAAGCTTTGAAACCCCGCGGCGACGACGGGCAGATATGCGCATCATCGCCTTCGACTTCGACGGCACGCTCTCGGACTCCGAGATGACGGTCCTCCTCGGCAAGAAGAACGGCACGGCCGACGAGATGGCCGACATCACCGAGCGAGCCATGAACGACGAGCTGAGCTACGCGGAGAGCCTCCGGTCGCGCGCCCGCCTCCTCGAAGGTCTCGAAGAGGAACTCGCAGAGGAGGCCTACGGCGAGGTGGCACTCCGCCCCGGCGCGGCCGACCTCATCCAGCGCCTCCGCGACTACGGCCACCACGTCGCCATCTTCACCGGCGGCTTCGAACGCGGCGTCGAGCGCGCGCTCGAAAAGGAAGGCGTCGAGGTCGACGACATCGTCTCGAACCGCCTGCCCGTGAAGGGCGGCCGACTCACCGGCGACGTGGAAGGGTCGCTTATCGAGGGCACGAAGGACACGGCGCTGGAGACTCACGCCGCCGAACTCGACGTACCCATGGACCGAACGGTCGCGGTCGGCGACGGCGCGAACGACCTCCCGATGCTCGAAGTCGCCGGCCTCTCGGTCGGTTTCGTCCCCAAGGACGCGGTCCGCCCGGCCTGCGACGCCGTCGTCGCCTCCATGGACCGACTCGGAAAGCTCTTCGAGAGCCACGGGATTCTCGACGCCGACGAGTAGACTGCTTGTGGTCTGCTAACACTTATCATATCTCGGCCCGTAGCGCCGCGCATGGCAATCAGCGACGTCAACACGCCCGAACTCTGGGTGGCGGGCTTCGCCTTCGTGGTTCTCGCGGTCGCCGCCCTGTTCGAAGGCGTCGTCCTCCTCGATGTCCGCACACTCGGCGTCGACGAGTCGCTTCCCGCGGCCGTGGCAGTCGTGGGGACGATGCTGGCGCTGTGGTGGTTCGACGACGGGTGAGCGCGACCGCGACTGCGACCGCGACCCAGACAGGACAGAACAGAACTGAACCGACGCTGAACTGCTCTTTTTGCGACTGTGCGAACCCCGGAGCGACGCGACCGAACGGGGACAACGATTAAGTCGATGTGTAAAGTATACTTTACTGTAAAGCGAACTTTCCACCCGGCTTCCCGCGACCGGCGCTTTACACAGCACTATGTCACAAGTCCAACGCTCACCGACGCCTCGGCTCTCCAGACAACGGCGGTACCGGCGCCTGCTGTTCGGTTCCATCGGAGCGGGCGTCCTCGCCTCCCTCGTCCTCCGATTCCTCGACTACCCCGTCCTCGGGGAAGCCGTCTACTGGCTCGGCATCGTCGCCGCGCTCGCCGTCTGGCGCGGCACCGACGTCGCGCTGTTCGACGAGCGCGACCGCTCGCTCGAACGGCGGGCGAGTCAGCTCACCATGACCGTCGCCGCGGTGGTTCTCGTCCTCGGCGCGTCCGCCGCCCGACTCGGTGCGACGCTCGGGCTGTTCGAGGTCTCGCCGTTCCTCTCGGGCGCGCTGTACGGCTACGTCGGACTGTTCGGGCTCTTCGCCCTGTGCTACCTCTGGGTCCGCGCTCGGACATGAAAAACGGGCTCCGAACGCGCCGCGAGGCCGCCGACCTCAGCCAAGGCGAACTCGCCGAAGCGGTCGGCGTCACCCGCCAGACCATCAACGCCATCGAGCGCGAGCGGTACGACCCCTCGCTCGAACTGGCGTTCAAGCTGGCGGCGTACTTCGACTGCCGCGTCGAGGACCTCTTCGACCCGGAACTCGATGCCGACCTGACCGCCTAAAAAAATCAGCTCGCCGTTTTTCGGACGCTTCCTCACCGATTCAGGGTGTGAATCGCCTGTCCGAGCGCGTTCTCGGCGGCCTCCATGACCGCTTCCGCGAGCGTCGGGTGGGTGTGGATGGTCGAGGCCACGTCTTCGAGCGTCGCGCCCATCTCGATGGCGAACGCGAGTTCGGCGATGAGTTCGGAGGCCTCGGGGCCGACGATTTGCGCCCCGAGGACGAAGCCGGACTCCTCGCCGGCGACGACGCGGACGAAGCCGTCGGCGTGGTTCGTCGTCAGCGCGCGGCCGGATGCCCGGAAGGGCATCTGCCCGACGACGGGCGTGAAGCCGGCTTCCTCGGCGTCGGCTTCGGTCATGCCGACCGTGCCGATTTCGGGGTCGGTGAACACCGCGGCGGGGACGGCCTGACTGTCGAAGGCGACCGGTTCGCCGGCGACGTGCTCGGCGGCGACGATGCCCTCCTTCGAGGCGACGTGCGCGAGCATCGGCGTGTCCTCGACCACGTCGCCGACGGCGTAGATGTGCTCCACGTCGGTGCGGCGGCGGTCGTCGACCGAGAGGAATCCGCGGTCGTCGGCTTCGAGACCGGCGTTCTCGATGTCCATCGTGTCGGTGACGGGCGAGCGCCCGACGGCGACGAGCACCTTGTCGGCGCGGTACTCGTTTTCCTCGCCGTCTTCGGTCTCGGTCGTCACCATGATGCCGTCGTCCTCCTCGCGCCAGCCGCTGGCTCCCTCACCGAAGTGCATGTCGATGCCGAGCTCTTCGGCGCGCTTGCGGACGACGCGGGCCACGTCGGCCTCGTAGCCCGGCAGGATGTCGTCGAGCATCTCGACGACGGTCACGTCCGCGCCGAGTTTCGCGAACGTCGTGGACAGCTCCATCCCGATGTAGCCGCCGCCGACGACGACCAGTCGCTCCGGGACGGTGTCGGCTTCGAGGGCGTCGCGCGACGACCACACCGGCTCGTCCCCGAAGTCGAAGCCGGGAATCTGGATGACGCGCGAGCCGGTGGCGATGATGCAGTGTTCGAACTCGATGGTCTCCGAGCCCTGCCCCTCGCCGCCGTGGGCGATGCGGACGGCGTGTTCGTCCTTGAAGCGGGCGGTTCCCTCGACGAGGTTGACGCCGTTCGCCTTACAGAGCTTCTCGACGCCGCCGGTGAGTTGGTCGACGACGCCGCTCTTCCAGTCGCGCAGTTGCGACATGTCCACGACGGGGTCGGCGTGGATGCCCATCTCCTCGGCGTTGCCCGCCTCGTGGGCGAGGTTCGCCCCCGTGATGAGCGCCTTCGAGGGGATACAGCCGTAGTTGAGGCAGGTGCCCCCGTAGGCGTCCTTCTCGACCAGCGTCGTGTCGATGCCGTTCTGTGCGGCGCGGATGGCGGCGACGTAGCCGCCGGGTCCCGCGCCGATGACGAGCAGTTCGGTTCCGGTTGCGATGTCTCCGACGACCATTATTCTAACACCAGCAGTTTGGGGTCTTCGAGCAGTTCCTTCACGCGGTTCGTGAACCGAGCGCCCTGCGCGCCGTCGACGACGCGGTGGTCGAACGACAGCGAGAGGGTGAGGACGTTTCGCGGCACGACCTCACCGTCGACGACCCGGGGCTTTTCTTTGATGGCTCCGAGCGCAAGAATCGCCACCTCGGGGTAGTTGATAATCGGCGTGGCGTACTCGCCGCCGATGCCGCCGACGTTGGTGATGGTGAAGGTGCCGCCGCGCATCTCCTCGGGCGCGATTTTGCGGTTGCGGGCCTTCTCGACCTTCTCGTTCATCTCGTCGGCGAGTTCGAGCATCCCCTTGCGGTCCGCGTCGTGGACGACGGGGACGAGCAGACCGGCGTCGGTCGCGGCCGCGACGCCGATGTTGTACTCGTCGCGCAGGACGATTTCCTCGTTTTCCTCGTCGAGCTGCGAGTTGAGGTACGGGAAGTCCTTCAGCGCCGCGACGACGGCCTTCATCACGAACGGCATGTAGGTCAGCCGCGAGCCGCGCTCCTCGGCGACGGGCTTGAGCTGTTCGCGCAGTTCGACGAGCTCCGTCACGTCCACCTCGTCGTGGTGGGTGACGTGCGGCGCGGTGTACTTCGACCGCTGCATCTGGTCGCCGATGGCCTTGCGGACGCCCTTGTAGGGGACGCGCTCGCCGGCACCGGGGCCGGCCTCGGGCGGTGCGGGTTCACTCGCCGCGTCGCCCGTCGCCTCGGCGGTCGCGGTTCCGGCGTCGGCCTCGGCGGACACCGCCTCGGCGTCCGCGGCCTGCGCCTCGCGCTGGGCCTGCGCGTACTCCTGGACGGCCTCGGGCGAGACGAACGCCTCGCCGTCGCGCATCTCCGTCGCGGGGACCGCGTCGATGTCGACGCCCTCCTCTTTGGCCAGCGCGCGGGTCGCGGGCGCGGCGAGCGTCTGCTCGCGGTCGGCGCTCTCGGCCGGCGCGGACGAGGAGGCGGACGCGGACGTTCCCTCGTCGCGCTTCGCGGTCGCGGACTTCCCGTTGGTCTGGACGGTCCGCGGGCCGCTGGGTTCGTCGTCGCCGTCGCCGTCGTCGTCCGCGGCGGCGCGAACGTCGCCTTCGGTCACGCGGCCGCTCGGGCCGCTGCCGTCGACGGCGTCGAGGTCGACGCCGAGCTCGCGGGCGAGGCGACGGACGCTCGGCGGGGCGAACACGCGCCCGCCGGAACCCGACTCGTCGTCGCTAGCGCCGTCGGCGTCGTCGCTCTCGGCCGACTCAGACTCGGCCGTTTCAGCGTCCGAATCGGAAGTCTCGGCGTCTGCGGCGGCCTCCTCGTCGTCGCCATCCTCCTGAATGGTGATGATGACGTCGCCGACGGGGACGACCTCGCCCTCCTCGGCGAGGAGTTCCTTCACCGTCCCGTCGAACGGCGAGGGCACGTCGACGAGCGCCTTGTCGGTCTCGACTTCCGCGAGCACCTGGTCTTCGGTTACCTCGTCGCCCGGCGCGACGTGCCACGTTACGAGTTCGCCTTCCGCGACGCCTTCACCGACGTCGGGGAGTTTGAATTCCTTGAGCGCCATCGTTCAGAAGTTCACCGCCTCACGAATACCTTCTTCGACGCGGGCGACCGACGGGAGGTAGTAGTCCTCCAGCGCGTACAGCGGGTACGGCACGTCGTAGCCCGCGACGCGCTTGACCGGCGCTTCCTGATAGAGCAGCGCCTCCTCCTGAACCGTCGCCGTGATTTCGGCGCCGAGGCCGCCGTTCTTCGGGGCCTCGTGGACGACCACCGCGCGGCCGGTCTTCTTGAACGACTCCACGATGGTCTCGCGGTCGAGCGGCGAGATGGTTCGGATGTCCACGACCTCGGCGTCGATACCCTCTTCTTCGAGGTTCTCGACGGCCTCCAGCGTCGGGCGCGTCATCGCGCCGAAGGTGAACACGGACACGTCCGTGCCCTCGCGGCGAACCGCGGCCTCGCCGATGGGGACCGTGTAGTCGTCTTCCGGGACCTCGCCGCGGAACGCCCGGTAGATGAGCTTCGGCTCCATGAAGATGACCGGGTCGGGGTCGCGGATGGCGGAGATGAGCAGTCCCTTCGTGTCGTACGGCGTCGAGGGGATGACGACCTTCAGGCCGGCCTCGTGCGCGTAGAACATCTCCTTGGACTCCGAGTGCGACTCGGGGGCGCGGATGCCGCCGCCGTAGGGCGCGCGGAGCACCATGGGGAGCGTGTAGCGGCCGCGGGTGCGGTTGCGGAACCGCCCCATGTGGCTCACGATTTGGTCGAATCCGGGGTACATGAAGCCGGAGAACTGAATCTCGGGGACCGGCTTCAGCCCCATCGCGGCCATGCCGATGGCCGTGCCGACGATGCCCGATTCGGCCAGCGGCGTGTCGATGACGCGGTCGTCTCCGAACTCGTCCCAGAGGCCCTCCGTGGCCCGGAAGACGCCGCCGTTCTTGCCGACGTCCTCGCCCATGACGAGCACCTCGTCGTCGAGGTTCATCTCGGTGTAGAGACCGTCCCGTACCGCCTGCACGATGGTGAGGTTCTGACTGCTCATTCTCTGAGGAATCCTTCGTCGCCGAACTTCTCGCGGAGCGCTTCGAACTCCTCGTACTGTGCCTGAATCTCCGGGGTCCGCTCGGCGTAGGCGTAGTTGAACATCTCGCTCGGGTCCGGCCGCGGGTCGGACTCGGCCGCCTCGATGGCGTCCGCGACCCGCCCTTTCACGTCTTCTTCGATGGCCTCGACGGCCTCGTCGTCGATGCGGCCCGTCTCGCGGAGGAACGCCTCCAGCCGCGGGATGGGGTCTTTCGCCTTCCACTTCTCGACTTCCTCGTCGTCGCGGTAGACGGTCGGGTCGTCGGCGGTCGTGTGCGCGCCGAAGCGGTACTGGACCGCCTCGATGAGCGTCGGGCGGCCCTCGCCCTCGCCGGGGTTCTTCGCCTTGTCGAGCGCCGCCTTCGTCACGGAGTAGACCGCGAGCGGGTCCATCCCGTCGACCTGCACGCCGTCGATGCCGTAGGCGGTCGCCTTCTGCGCCAGCGTCTCGGAGGCGGTCTGTCGCTCCCGCGGCACCGAGATGGCCCACTGGTTGTTGTTACAGAAGAAGACGTTCGGGGTGTCGAAGACGCCCGCGAAGTTCAGCCCCTCGTGGAAGTCGCCCTCGGAGGTCGCGCCGTCACCGAAGTAACAGATGACGGCCGTGTCGTCCTCGCCGCGGAGCTTTTTCGCCCACGCCGCGCCGGTCGCGTGGGGAATCTGCGAAGCGATGGGGACCGCGGGCGGGAAGAGGTTCACGCCCTCGGGCATCTCGTTGCCCTTCTCGTGGCCCATCCAGTACAGAAGCGTCTGCTTCAGCGGAAGCCCCCGGAGCAGCGACGCGCCGTGTTCGCGATAGCTCGGGACCATCCAGTCCTGTTCGTCGAGCGCGATTGCGCTCCCGATTTGTGCGCCCTCCTGTCCCGACAGCGGCGGATACGTCCCCATCCGCCCCTGTCGCTGGAGACTCACCGCCCGCGTGTCGAAGTGCCGGGCGAGACGCATGTATCGGTACATCTCGACGAGCGTCTCGTCGTCGATGTCGGGAACCTCGCCGACGACGGTCCCGTCCTCGTCGAGCACTCGTACCTGGTCCTGCGGGTCGCGTTGAAGCACGCTCACGGGAGAACCCTCCTGTTCATGGCAAAATCGACACCCGCCGGCGTTATATTGTTTTCGTATATAATTTACTTTGACTCGGAATATTGTGTCTCGCGTCGTGCTATGTCAACTCACACGGGGTAAAATTGGACATTTTCGCTTCTAAACGATTCTTCCTGACGTTCATTCGTGTGAACCCACACATCACCGAGAGATAATCGGAAATATCGGCAGCGTTGCAGGTCCGCTTCGGGGCGGGCGTGGAGTCGGATCCGGGCTGTCGAGTCACGCGGACGCGGGCGGCGCGGCGTAACGCAGTCGGCACGGCGCGGCGGCCGCGGCCTACTGTCCGGCGGCCGCGCGGGCGGCCTGCCGCGCCTCCTCGACGCTCGACCCCTCGCGGAGGAGCGCGTCCACGAACAGTTCGCCGGCCTTGTACGACGACCGGACCATCGGGCCGGACGCGCAGTAGAGGAAGCCCAGTTCGTCTTCTGCGACGCGCCGCCACGTCTCGAAGGCGTCGGGGTGGACGTACTCGAACACGTCGAGGTGGCTCCGGGAGGGCTGGAGGTACTGGCCGAAGGTGACGATGTCAACGTCGGCCTCGCGGAGGTCCGAGAGGGTCTGGTAGACCTCGTGGGCGTGCTCGCCGAGGCCGAGCATGACCGAGGTCTTCGTGTGGATGTCGGACTCGTCTGTCACCTGCTGGAGCACCGAAAGCGACTGCTCGTAGCCGGCGCGGCGGTCCCGAATCGGCCACTGGAGGCGCTCGACGGTCTCGATGTTGTGGGCGATGACGTCGGGTCCGGCGTCGATTATCTTCCGGACGTGCTCGGGTTCGCCCTGGAAGTCGGGAATCAGCACCTCGACGAGCACCTCGGGGTCGCGGCGCTTGATTTCGCGGATGGTCTCCGCGAAGTGGGCCGCGCCCTGGTCCGGCAGGTCGTCGCGGTCCACGGAGGTCAACACGACGTAGTCGAGGCCGATTTCGGTCACCGCGTCGGCGACGTTCGCCGGTTCGTCGGGGTCCAGAGGCTCCATCCCGCCTGTCGTCACGTCGCAGAAGTTACACCCGCGCGAACACCGGTCGCCCATGAGCATGAACGTGGCCGTCCCGGGGCCGTCGCGGCCGCTCCAGCACTCCCCGAGGTTCGGGCAGTTCGCCTCCTCGCAGACGGTGTTGAGGTTCCGGTCCCGGAGCGTCGATTTGATATCGGTGAAGCGCCGGCCCGATGGCGGTCGCATCTTCAACCAGTCTGGCTTCCGCCGCGTGCGCATAGGCAGTTCTTGCGAGGCGACGGGCAAAAACGTGAGGATTGGTCCGCCGTCTGTCGGGTTGGCGGCGGGATCGCTCGCCGGAGGCGACCGAACCCGCGTCGCCACGATACCGTTCGGTCGAACAATGGTCTACGGTAGCACACGTTGTTCAGAATAGTTCAAACGAACAGTTCTATCACGGAAAGCGAAACGTCCACCTCGGATACATCACGACTTTCCATCAAACAGCACGTACGACCGTGCTAGATATATCACATAACTGAAAAACTTATATTCGAGTAAATACTTCTCTCGAGTATGAACTGGAAACACCGCCGCGACATGACGAAGGCCGAATCGAAGAAGCACGAGGCCACCGCGGGGACGAACTGGTCGTTCATCGCCGCGCTCGCCGGCGCCGCGTAAGCGGGCCTGCGCCTCGGGCCCCGAACCAATCCTCACCACCCTACCACTCACCAACCTCGGCCCTCCACCCACCACACCCCGCCGCGTTCCGCCGGAACGCCCCACCACCCACCACACCCCGCCGCGTTCCGCCGGAACCCCCCACCACTCACCAACCTCAGCCCCTCCGTTTTCCGCTCGTTCGACGCTCCCGAGTCGCCGCGCCGGATGGAGAAACGCCTTTCCCCACGGACGACTCGGCTTCGTGTATGACGCTCGTCTTCGTCTCGTCCCCGACGCCAGCGCGCACCCGGAGGTGCGCCCAGTGAAAGTCGCCGAGGCGGTCCCCGAGTTCGCAGACGCCTTCGGGTTCGAGGAGTTCAACCGGATGCAGCGCGAGGCGCTGCCCGCCATCCTCGACACCGACCACAACGTCGTCGCCTCCGCGCCCACCGCCAGCGGGAAGACGGCGCTCGCCGAACTCGCCATCTGCCGGACCCTCCGCGACGAGGGGACGGCGCTTTTCATCGCGCCGCTCCGCGCGCTCACCACCGAGAAGGAGACCGAGTGGGAGCGCTTCGAGGACCTCGGTTACTCCGTCTACGTCGTTACCGGCGAGCGCGACCTGAATCCCCGCCGGGCCGCCCGCGCCGACATCCTCGTGATGACGCCCGAGAAGACCGACTCCGCGACCCGGAAACACGACTCCGCGCGCTACTCGTTCATAGAGGACGTCGACTGCGTCGTCATCGACGAGGTCCACCTGCTGGATTCGGAGACCCGCGGCGGCGTCCTCGAAGTCACCGTCTCGCGGATGCGCCGCATCTGCGACCCCCGAATCGTCGCGCTGTCTGCGACCATGCCCAACATCGACGACGTGGCGGCGTGGCTCGACGCGCCGGACGAGACCACCTTCGAGTTCGGTGACGACTATCGCCCCGTCGACCTCCACGCGGGCGTCAAGACCTACACCCACGGCGAGAACTCCTTCGCCGACAAGTACCGCCGACTGTACCGGGCGTTCGACCTCGCGGAGCCGCACATCCGCGACGGCGGCCAGTCGCTCGTCTTCGTCTCCTCGCGGCAGGACGCCGTCCGCGCGGCCGCCAAGGCCCGCGACGAACTCGCAAAGCGCGACGTACCCATCGGCGCGCGCGGCGACTACGACTTCCACAACGAGGCGAAGGAACTGAGCAACGACTCGCTCGCCAAGGGCGTCTTGGACGGCGTCGGCTTCCACCACGCCGGCCTCTCGCGGGACGACCGCGAGGCCGTCGAGGAGTGGTTCAAGGAGGGCAAGATTCAGCTCCTGTTTTCGACCTCCACGCTCGCGTGGGGCGTGAACCTCCCCGCGCGCTGCGTCGTCATCCGCGACACGAAACACCACGACCCGCTCGAAGGCGAGGTGGACATCTCCCCGCTCGACATCCTCCAGATGCTCGGCCGCGCGGGCCGCCCCGGCTACGACGACGTCGGCTACGGCTGGGTCGTCTGCGACCGCTCGGACCAGAACAAGTACCGCCGCCTGCTCCGCGAGGGCAAGGAAATCGAGTCGCGCCTCGCAGAAGACCTCGATTCGCACCTCAACGCCGAAATCGCCATGGGGACCATCCGCGACCTCGACGACGTCATGTCGTGGCTGGAGACGACGTTCTACTACCGGCGGGCGCAGTCGAACCCGGCGGCCTACGATTTCGAAGACCTCCGCGAGCGCGTCCGCGACGTGCTCGACCGCCTCGTCTCCCGCGGCTTCGTCGAGATGGACGACGACCTCTCCATCGACGCGACCCCGCTCGGGCGACTCACCTCGAAGTACTATCTCCGACTCGGGACCGCCTCGCGCTTCGCGGACCTCGCGGAACGGGACCGCATCACCGCCGACGACGTCCTCGAAACCGTCGCGGGCGCGGCCGACTTCCGACAGGTGTCGGCGCGCCAGTCCGAGGTGGACGCCGTCGACTCGGTGCTGACGGGCGTCTCGACCACGCTCGAAGACGGCCCGAAGAAGGTGCTCGCCATCCTCCACGCCAGCATGGCGAACTCGACGCCGAGCGAACTCCGGAGCGACGCGTGGGTCATCAAGCAGAACGCGCTCCGACTCCTCTCGGCGCTCCGGGAGTTCCTCGACACCTTCGCGGACGCCCGCGCGGCCAACCTCGCGAAGCGCGTCGAGGCCCGCGTCGACAACGGCGTCAGCAGCGACGCCGCGGCGCTCACGGCCGTCGACGGCATCGGTCCCGGTCGCGCGCGAAAGCTCGCCACCGGCGGCCTCTCGACCCCGGCAGACGTGGTCGACGCCGGCGTGAAAGAACTCACTCGGGCGGGCCTCTCGCAGGGCGTCGCCGAGCGCGTCATCGAGAGCGCGAAGGACCTCCCCGCGCCCGACATCGACTGGGGCGAGTTCCCCGAGTCGGTCGCCCGCGGCGAGAGCGACATGCACGACATCCGCGTTCGAAACGACGGCGGCGGCGGTTCCGTCGGCATCCGCGTCACCGTCAACGACGTTGAGATGTCGACGAAGACGTGCTACCTCTCCGACGAGGTGACCGTCCCCGTCGGCGTCTTCGGCGCGACGGACGACGAACTGGAGTTCGTCGTGGAGGTCGCGTTCCCCGACCTGCCGCTGCTCCCGATTCGGGAGTCGCGGACGGTTCGGGTCGAATAGAAAAGCGCGGCGGCAGCCGCGTTCGGTCGGGGTTCGGTCGTTTGTAATCTCGTCTCGGTCGCCTCTCGCTTACTCCTCGCCCAACAGCGCCGCCCGCAACTCTTCGGGCCCGTTCACGATTTCGTCCGCCCGCGAGAGGTCGAGGTCGGCGTTCTGTCCGCCGCGGTAGGCGATGGTGTACGCCCCGGACCGCACGGCCGCCTTGATGCCGTTTAACGAGTCCTCGATGACGACGCAGTCCTCGGGGGCGACGCCGAACTCGGCCGCGGCGTGCTCGTAGATGTGTGGCTCGGGCTTCCCCGGTTTGTCGATGTCGTCGGCCGAGAGCACGAGGTCGAGCGGGTCGAGGTCGAACCGCTCGCGGACGGTCGAAATCCAGTCCTGCGGGGCCGACGAGACGATTGCGAGTTTCTTGCCCGCCGCGCGGAGGTCCGAAAACAGCTCCTCCGCGCCGTCCATCAGGACGACGTGTTCGCCGTAGACGCTCTCTGAGTTCTCGTGGTACGCCGCGACGAACTCGTCTTTCGTGACGGTCGTCCCGTACTCCGCGTCGAGGTAGTCGTATATCTCGCGGAAGTTCATCCCCGTTATCTCCTCGTGGTCGGGGTCGCCGGACTCGATGGCGTCGGCGAACACCCACTCGTCCTCGAAGGCGTGCCAGTACTGCTCGGAATCGACTAACACTCCGTCCATGTCGAACAGCACGACGTTCGCGTCCATGATTCGCCCTCGGCCGCGACCGACCAAAGAGCTTCGTGCCGCGGCATGCCCGGTGAACCCTCGCACGTAGGTTCAAATCGGAACCGGCGACCACCCCGCCGCATGGATTCGATACGCGTCTTCGCCGGCGACTGCACCGTCAGCTTCGAAGGCTCCCGCGACCGCACCCAGCGCGGCCGGGTCGTCGTCGTGGCCAAGCCCGACAGAACCGTCCTCGTCCACGACGCCGGGGGCTACCAGCCCGTCGCGTGGCTGACCCGCGCCGACTCGCTGACCGTCGAGTCGGGACCGGGGTCGTTCGGCCTCGTGGCCCGCGCGGGCGACCAGACCCTCACCGTCGACTCGAACGACGTGACCGGCCGCGCCGAGTACCCCGCGAGCGACGCGGGTGTCCCGGTCGGCTCGCATCCCGACACCGGCGACCCGCTCGTCAGGACTAACGGCTCCGTTGTCGCCCTCGACTCGGGGACCGAGTACCGCCTGCCGGCGGGTGCGACCGTCCTCGACGAGACGTGCGACGACTGCGGCCTGCCGCTGATGCGCGTCGAGCGCGGCGCGCCGTTCGAGGTGTGCATCGACCGCCGGTGCGACCCGCTGGACGACCACGTGAACGCCCGCTTCGACGGCGAGTGGTCGTGCCCGGACTGCGGGTCGCCGCTCCGAATCCTCCGGCGGAGCGGTCGCCTGCTCGCCGGCTGTGACGCCTATCCCGAGTGCGAGACGGCGTTTTCTCTCCCCGCGGGCGTCGTCGGCGACGACTGCGACTGCGGCCTGCCGATGTTCGAGACGGGTCGCGGCCGGCGGTGTCTCGACTCGACCTGCGAGGGCCGATGAGTCGAGACGAGGGGCGGCGAGCGTGGCCCCGTCGCTGGCGACACGGCCGGCCGCGAGGGGTGCGTCCGGGGTCGGGGCCGCGACCGCGACGAACCGGTGGCGGCGACGGCCGCCGCTCCGACGCCCCCGCGGGCCGCGCCGCCGGCATCGCAGGCCCTTTGTCGTCGCCGCGCCCCGATTCTGGTATGCAAGGACGCCTCGAAGACGGCGTCGTCCATCTCCCGGGCGACGCTCGACAGCGGTTCCACGACTCCCGCGGCTACGGGAGACCCACCGGCGGCGACGACTTGGAGGTCGCGCCCGTCGAGGCCGCCCACCTGCTCTCGCGGGACGACATCGACGGCGTGGACGGGATGGGCCTGCGCGAACTCCTCGCGCGCACCGGGACCACCCTCGATTTCGTCGTCTACAAAGACCTCCGCGACCGCGGGTTCTACCTCTCGCCCGCCCGCGAGGGGTGGCCCGGCGTCGCGGACGCCGCGGGCGCTGACTTCCTCGTCTACCCCCGCGGGAAGGGGCCGTGGGACGGCGAGGTCGAACACCGCGTCCGCGTCGTCGGCGAGCGCGAGAGCATCCCCGTCTCGTCGCTCGGAGAGGTGGTGCTCGCCATCGTCGACGAGGACGGCGACCTGACCTACTTCGACACCGAGAGCGACTCCCCCGAGGGGACGGCCGCGGAGGACCTCCCGGCCGACCTCGACGCGGAACTCCTCTCGGACCGCGCGCTCGTCTGGGACGGCGTCGACCGCCTCTACCAGCGCGGCTTCTTCGGTCAGCGGCTGTACGGCAGAAACGCCGACAGCGGCCCGCTCCAACTGTCGCTGCTGGAAGCCGCCTACCTCGCCCGCGCCGACGCGCTCGCCATCGACGAGGCCGACGTGGTCTCCCGCGGCCGCGACGTGGAGGGCGACCGGTTCGACCGTCGACTCGCGGTGTACGCCGCGCTCAGGGAGGCCAAGACGGTCCCGAAGAGCGGCTTCAAGTTCGGCTCGGACTTCCGCGTCTACACCGAGTTCGAGTCGGTCGACGACCTCTCGCACTCCGAGTTCCTCGTGCGCGTGGTCGCGCCCGACCACACGTTCGTCCCGCGGGACCTCTCGCTCGACGTGCGCCTCGCCGGCGGTGTCCGCAAGCGAATGGTTTTTGCGCTGACCGACGACAACGGAGAGATAGACTGGCTTTCGGTCAGTCGGCTCACGCCATGACAGACGACGAACCCGCGGAGCGCATCCGCACCGATGGAGGCACAGCAGAGGGGAAAGACGAAGTTGCCCTCGACCCGTGGGGCTCGTCGACCGTCTCCGACTACCGGAAGCTGTTCGAGGAGTTCGGCATCGAGGAGTTCGACGAGGTGCTCGACGAGGTGCCGAACCCGCACTACCTGATGCGCCGCGGGGTCATCTTCGGCCACCGCGACTACCGGCCCGTCCTCGACGCCATGCGCAACGGCGACGACTTCGCCGTCCTCTCGGGGTTCATGCCGACGGGCGACCCCCACATCGGCCACAAGCTCGTCTTCGACGAGATAATCTGGCATCAACAGCAGGGCGGCGACGCCTACGGCCTCATCGCGGACATGGAGGCGCACTCCGCCCGCGGCATCCCGTGGGACGAAATCAACGAGCACAGCCGCGACTACCTGCTGTCGCTCATCGCGCTCGGGTTCGACCCCGAGGCGGGCGAACTCTACCGGCAGTCGGACAACGACCGCCTCCAGCGGCTCGCGTTCGAACTCGGCGGGAAGGCCAACTTCTCGGAGTTCCAGTCCATCTACGGCTTCGACGGCGAGACCAACGTCTCGCACATGCAGTCGGTCGTCACGCAGATGGCCGACATCCTCTACCCGCAGTTGGACGACCCCAAGCCGACGGTCATCCCGGTCGGCCCCGACCAGGACCCCCACGTCCGGTTCGCCCGCGACCTCGCCACCCGGATGCGATTCTTCAAGGTGACGGAGGCGTTCGCGAGCTTCGAACTCGACGACGCCGAGCGCCCGCTCGTCGCGGCAGCCCACGACGCCCGCGAGGCGTACGCCGAGGACGCCGACATGCCGCGGTGCGGCGAGGCGGCCGACTGGCTCGACGACGCCGACCTCGACGCGGCGGGCGTGCTCGTCTCCGAGTCGGTCCGCGACTCTGCGGTCGAGAAGCTCGAAAACGCCGGGATGGAACCGCTCCGCCCGCGGATTCGCTTCTTCGCCCGACAGGCGACCGACGAGGCGTTCGAGGCGCTCATCGAGGAGATTGACGGCGAAAAGCGGCGGTACGACCAGCACATCGACGCGTTCGACATGGGCGTCGACGAGGCCGAGGAACTCGCCCGCGAGGTCGAAGCCAACCACGGCGGCTACGGCTTCATCCCGCCGTCGTCCATCTACCACCGCTTCATGACCGGCCTCACCGGCGGCAAGATGTCGTCGTCGATTCCGGCGAGCCACATTTCGCTGCTCGACGCGCCCGAGGAGGGTTACGACAAGGTCAAGTCCGCCACGACCGGCGGCCGCGACACGGCCGAACAGCAGCGCGAACTCGGCGGCGAGGCCGACAAATGTCCGGTGTACGAGCTGTACGCCTACCTGCTGACGGGCGACGACGACGAACTCGCAAAGGAGGTCTACGACGAGTGCCTCGGCGGCGAGCGCCTCTGCGGCGGCTGTAAGGAGCAGGCGGCGACGATGATGCGCGAGTTCCTCGAAGACCACCACGAAAAGCGCGAGGAGGCCGAGGAACTCCTCGACTCGCTGGATATCGACCTCGAGACGGAGCGACGGGGCGTGGCCGCCGAACATTAGTGAGGCGGCAACACTACCGACCGCTCACAACCCCACTTCTTCTCCCACGCCGCGGGCGTTCGACTTCTCGTAGAGGTACTCGGCGGTCGCGGCGTCGAGCACCGCCGACCCGACGCTCTCGACCACCAGAATCTCGTCGTCGCTCTCGCGGCCGGCGTCGCCCTCGAAGACGGCCGAGAGCGGAAGCAGGTCGGATTCGTCGATGCCGGCCCCGCGAACGTCACCGATGTCGGCCACTTCCTCGGGCACGTCGGCGAACACCCGCGCGGCTCGCTCGAACGTCTCGGCGTCGAGTTCGCGCGTCTCGGGCGTGTAGGCTCCGACGGCGACGACGAGCGTTCCGGGGTCGAGCCACGAGCCGTCGAAGACGGGCGTCTCGCTGGTCGTCGCGGTGACGACGACGTTCGCGCCGGAGACGGCCGCTTCGGGGGAATCGACGGCCTCGGCGGGGATGCCGTCCTCGCGGAGGTCGGCGGCGCACGCCTCGCGGGAGTCGCTCGGGGAGTAGACGTTCACCGACTCGACTGCGGAGCCGACGGCGATAGCGCGGCTCTGCCAGCGGGCCTGCGCGCCCGCGCCGAGGACGCCCAGGCCGACCGGGTCGGTCCCGAGGGACTCCGCGGCGAGCCCGCCGATACAGCCCGTCCGGGCGCTGGTAATCGTCGTCCCGTCGAGGAGCGCGAGCGGGAGACCGGTCGTCGCGTCGGTGAGGACGACCTGCGCGTTCACCGTCGGAAGGCCGTGAGCGCAGTTTTCCGGGTGGACGGCCGCGAGCTTCGTCGCGTACACCTCGCGGCCGTGGATGTACGCCGGCATGGTGAGGCCGGTGCCGAGCGGGCCGTCCTGCTCCGTCGGTTCCGAACCCGAGCGCGTTTCCGTTCCCGCGCCCGCGACGCCGTTTCCGTTCGTCCCGTCCCGGACGCTGTCGATATCGATACCCACCGGAAAGTGCGGCCGTGGCGGGCGTTCGACCTCGCCGCGGCCCTGCTTGACGAACGCCTCCTCGACGACCGGAAACAGCTCCGCGAGCGAGAGTAACTCGCCGACGGCGTCGGCGGAGAGAATACGGACCATACCCGAACTACTCTCCGCGGCCGCGTGAAAACAGTGTCCCTCGACAGTATGTGACAGACACACTCATGTCGGTGGCGAATCAGACACGACCATGCACGTCCTCATCGTCGGCGGCGGGGTCGTCGGACTCGCCTGCGCCCACGCGCTGGCCGGTCGCGGGGCCGAGGTCACCGTCTGCGAGGCGGGGACGCTCGGCGGCGGTAGCACGGGTCGCGCGGCGGGCGGCATCCGAACGCAGTTTTCGACGCGCGTGAACGTCGACCTCTCGCTCGCAAGCGTCCCAGTCTGGGAGTCCTTCGCGGACGAGTTCGGCGTCGACATCGACTACCGGCGTTCGGGCTACCTCTTTCTCGCCCGGACCGAGGCGACCGCCGCGGCGTTCCGCGAAAACGTCGCCATGCAGACCGACGCGGGCGCGCCGAGTCGCGTCCTCTCGCCCGCGGAGGCCGCCGAGTACCTCCCGGAGCTCCGAACCGAGTCGTTCGTCGCGGCGACGTTCTCGGCGGCCGACGGCGTCGCAGACCCGCACTCCGCGGTGCAGGGCTACTCGGACGCGGTCCGCGCCGCCGGCGTCGACGTTCGGACGAAGACGCCCGTGACCGACCTCGCTCGCGTCGGTGACGGCGGTGGCTCGGTCGATGCGGGAGCCACTCCCGACGCCGGCGGCTGGCGCGCCGAGACGCCGGACGGTTCCATCGACGCCGACGCCGTGGTCGTCGCGGCGGGCGCGTGGTCCGCCCGGGTCGCGGCGCTCGTGGGGGTTGACCTCCCACTCGCGCCGCGCCGCCGCCAGATAGCCGTCGTGGAACCCGAGGGCGACCTCCCCGCGGACGCCCCGCTCACCATCGACCTCGACACGGGGGCGTACTTCCGGCCGGAACGGGAGGGGACCGCCATCGTCGGCGGGCACTTCTCGGCGTCGGACCCCGACGTGGACCCCGACCGATTCGACGAGTCGATGGACGTGGAGTGGGCGGTCGAGGCGACCGAGCGGGCCGACGACGCCGCGGCTTACTTCGGCCCGGAGACGCGGATTCGGAACGGTTGGGCCGGGCTGTACGCCGTGACGCCCGACCACCACGCGATTCTGGACGAGGCGGCCCCCGGTCTCGTCGTCGCCGCGGGCTTTTCGGGCCACGGCTTCCAGCACGCGCCCGCGACCGGCGAGGCCGTCGCCGACCTGTGTCTCGGCGAGGACGCCTGCGAGGTGGACGTGTCGGCGCTGTCGCTCGACCGGTTCAAGTCGGGCGAGACGCTCCGCGAGCGGAACGTCGCGTAGGAGCGCTCGTCGGGCGGCGCGGCGCCGACGCGGAACGTTTTTACTCGGCACTCACAATCGGTCGCATATGGTATCCGAACCCAAGCGCGGGGCGCGAGCGAGCGAACCGACCACCGACGGGTTCGGAGTTTTCTTTCTGACCGCCTGAGGTCGGCGGACTCCGGCCGGGCGTCACCGCGCCCGCCGGACGAAACCGACCCCGCCGGTCAGCCCCGCCAGCGCGGCGAGGCTTCGAAACTGCTAACCGACCACCAGACGGCTAACGCCACAACGAACCAGATGCGACTTCCGGAATCACAGGTCGCGGTGTTGAACGCCGCGAGCGCCACGGACGAACGAACGATTGCACAGCTCGCGGAGGCGACAGACCAGAAGCCCGAGACGGTGACGGGCGCGGTCTTCGACCTCCGCGACGAGGGACTCGTCTCGGTCGCAGAGACCACGGCGGAGTCCGTCGAACTGACAGACGAGGGCGTCGAGTACGCCGACGAGGGCCTCCCCGAGGTCCGGCTCTACCGCGCCGCGCTCGACGCGGGCGACGGCGACGCGGTCCCGATGGGACAGGTCATCGGCGCGTCCTCCCTCGGCGGCCCGCAGGTCGATATCGCGCTGTCGAACTTCGCGCGCAAGGGCTACGGGCACATCGACTCGGGCGAACTCGCGCCCGACGCGGACGCCGACCCCGACGCCGACGAGGAGGCCGCCGCGCTCGCGGCCCTCTCCGCGGGCGAGTCCGTCGACGGCGACGTGCTCGACCAGCTCGAATCGCGGAACCTCGTGGTCCGCCACGAGCGCACCATCCGCGCCGTCACCCTCACAGACGAGGGCGTCACGGCGCTGATGGAGGGCGTCGAGGCGGCGGAGACGGTCGACCGCCTCACCCCCGAGATGCTCACCTCCGGCGAGTGGGAGGACGTGGAGTTCACCGAGTACAACGTCGAGGCCGACGCGCCCGAGGCCCGCGGCGGCAAAAAGCACATCCTCCGGCAGACCGCCGACCGCGTGAAGGACGTGCTCACCGGCATGGGCTTCGCGGAGATGGAAGGCCCGCACGCCGACGCGGACTTCTGGATCAACGACTGCCTGTTCATGCCCCAGGACCACCCGGCGCGCACCCACTGGGACCGCTTCGCCCTCGACGTGCCGCCGATGGAGGACATCCCCGAGGACCTCATCGACCGCGTCCGCGACGCCCACTTGGAGGGCGTCGGCGACGACGGCGACGGCTACCACTCGCCGTGGTCCGAGGACTTCGCGCGGGCTATCGCGCTCCGCGGCCACACCACGTCGCTGTCGATGCGCTACCTCTCGGGTCACGAGGTCGGGGAGTTAGAGCCGCCGCAGCGGTACTTCTCGGTCGAGAAGGTGTACCGCAACGACACGCTCGACCCGACGCATCTCTTGGAGTTCTACCAAATCGAGGGCTGGGTGATGGCCGAGGACCTCTCGGTGCGCGACCTGATGGGTACGTTCGAGGAGTTCTACTCCCACTTCGGCATCACGGACATCCAGTTCAAGCCGCACTACAACCCCTACACGGAGCCGTCGTTCGAGCTGTTCGGCCGACACCCCGAGACGGGCGAACTCATCGAGATAGGGAATTCGGGGATGTTCCGCGAGGAGGTGCTCCGCCCCCTCGGCGTCGAGTGCGACGTGATGGCGTGGGGCCTCGCCTTAGAGCGCCTGCTGATGCTCATGTACGGCTTCGACGACATCCGCGACGTGCACGGAACGCTCTGCGACCTCGACCTGCTCCGCGAGACGGAGGTGCTCAAGTAATGCCCGTAGTCGACGTTCAACCCGACGAACTGCGCCGCCTGACCGGCCACGAAGACAAGTCCGACGAGGAGTTCAAAGACGACCTGTTCGCGCTCGGACTGGAGTTCGAGGGCGTCACCGACGACGGGGCGTTCCAACTGGAGTTCGGTCCCGACCGCCTCGACCGCCTGTCGGTCGAAGGCGTCGCCCGCTCGCTTCGCTACCAGTACGGCGACGCCCGCGGCGTCTCCGTGCCGAACACGAACGACCCCGACTGGACGTTCGTCGTCGACGACGACGTGCCCGACGAGCGCCCCTACGTCACGGGCGCGGTCGTCCGCGGGGTCGACTTGGACGACGCGGCGCTCGACTCGCTCATCCAGTTGCAGGAGAAACTCCACGCGACGATGGGCCGCAAGCGCGCCAAGGGAGCCATCGGCATCCACGACCTCACGATGCTGAAAGGCGACGTGCTCTCGGAGAACGCCTCCGGCAACTCCATCACGTACACCGGTATCGAACCCGACGGCGACACGTTCGTCGCGCTCGACTCCAACGACGAACTCACGCCCGCCGAGGTGCTCGAACAGCACGCGACGGGTCGGAAGTACGCCGACCTCGTGAGCGAATACGACCGCTACCCGGCCATCTACGACGAAATCGGCCTGTTTTCGTTCCCGCCGGTCATCAACGGCCGCCGGACCGAGGTTTCGACGGACTCCCGCGACCTGCTCGTCGAACTCACCGGCACCGACCAGTGGACCATCGACCGGATGTGCAACATCATCTGCTACGCGCTGGCCGCCCGCGGGGCGACCATCGAGGACGTCGAGGTCCAGTACGAGACGGGCACCGTCACGAAGCCCGACTTCGAAGTCGAGACGAAACACGTCTCCCACGACCGCATCGAGACGGTCCTCGGCGTCGAGTTGGAGCTGGACGAGGTTATCGACCTGTTCGAGCGCTCCGGCCTCGACGCGAACGCCGAACTGGGCGAAGAAACCGTCTACGAGGTCTCCATTCCGCCGTACCGCGTCGACGTGCTCCACCCGCTCGACCTCGTCGACGACGTGGGCCGCGCCTACGGCTTCAACGAGCTCGAACCGCGCTACCCTGACGTGGGGACGGTCGGCCAGCGCCACGAGCGCTCCCGACTCGAAGACGCCGTCCGCACCTCGCTCGTCGGCCTCGGCTTCGAGGACCTGCTCAACTTCCACATGATTTCGGAGGAGGAGAACTACGAGCGCATGGACGTCGAGGTCGGTTCCGAGTATCTCGGCGGCGGCGAACCCGCCTCCATCACCGAACCGTACAGCGAGGACTACACCATGCTCCGGACGTGGGTGTTGCCCTCGCTGACGATGGTGCTGGAGAACAACACCCACCGGGCGTACCCGCAGGACCTCGCGGAAATCGGCCACGTGGCCCACCGCGACGACGACGAGAACACCCGCGTCGCCGAGGCCCGCCACGTCGCGGCCGTTCTCGCCCGTCACGACGCGACCTACGAGGACGCGAAGGCCCGCCTCGCGGCGCTCTGCCGCGACTTCGACGCGGACCTGGAGACGCCCGCGACCGACCACCCGTCGTTCATCGACGGCCGCACCGCCGCGGTCGTCATCGACGGCGAGGAAGTCGGCGTCGTCGGGGAACTCCTCCCGAAGGTCATCGTCGAGCACGACCTCGAACTGCCGGTCGCGGCGTTCGAGTTCGACCTGTCGGCGCTGGCGTAGTCGTTTGGCGATTATTTTTGGTCCAGATTTTTGCGCGACGAGCGATGCGAGTCGCGGAAAAAGGTGGGAGCTTCGACCTGTCGGCGCTGGCGTAGTCGTTTAGCGATTATTTTTGGTCCGGATTTTTGAGAGTCCACGAACCGAGATTTGATAACTTCGGGTAATTCCAGGCCTCCAGTAATTCTTTTCATGCATTTGGTCAGAACGCGATAGAAACCTTTAGGACGCGAGTCGTCGCTTTTTCTGTATGAACGATAATGATGTTCGTCGCGAGACGCTGGCGGTGACCCACGGCGAGCGCGGGCAGGCCCCGGCCCCGGGCGTCGAGGACGTCGTCGTTCCGGTCCACCTCTCGTCGACCTACGCGGTGCCGAGCATCGACCCCGACGCGGACTTGGAGACGCTCGACCCCGACGCGGGCGAGTACCTCTACTCGCGGCTGTCGAATCCGACGCGGAACGCGCTGGAACACCGGCTCGCGGCGCTCGAAGGTGCGGACCACGCGCTGGCGTTCGTCTCCGGCACGGCGGCCATCGCGGCGACGATGACCGCGGTGGTCCGGCCGGGCGACCACATCGTCGCGTTCGAGGACCTCTACGGCGGGACGAAGACGATGCTCACCCGGCTGTTCGCCGACCGGCTGAACGTGGACGTGTCGTTCGTGGACGCCACCGACCCCGAGAACGTCGCGGCCGCGATGCGCGAGGAGACGGCGCTCGTCTGGATGGAGACGCCGACGAACCCGCTCATGCACCTCTGCGACATCGAGGCCATCGCGGCCATCGCCGACGAGGGCGACGCGGTCTTCGGCGTGGACAACACGTTCCTCAGCCCGCAGTTCCAGAACCCGCTGTCGCTCGGGGCCGACGTGGTCGTCCACAGCACCACGAAGTACCTCAACGGCCATTCGGACTCCATCGGCGGCGCGGTCGTCACCGACCGCGAGGACGTACTGGAGGAGCTCACGTTCCTCCAGCGCGTCGGGATGGGGTCGATGCTCTCACCGTTCGACTCCTACCTGACGCTCCGGGGCATCAAGACGCTCCCCCTGCGGATGCGCCAGCACGAGACCAACGCGATGGAAATCGCCGAATTCCTCGACTCCCACGAGGCGGTGACGCGGGTGCTGTATCCGGGGCTGGAGTCCCATCCGCAGCACGACCTCGCGGCCCGCCAGCAGTCCGGCTTCGGCGGCGTGTTGTCGTTCGAACTCGACACCGACCTCGACGGGACCGCCGAGTTCCTCGGCGCACTCCGGGAGTTCCCGCTGGCGGTCAGCCTCGGCGGCGTCGAGAGCCTCATCGAGCATCCGGCGACGATGACGCACTCGCCGCTCTCGCAGACCGAACGCGACGCGCTCGGCATCTCCGATTCGCTGTTGCGGCTGTCGGTGGGCGTCGAGCACGTCGACGACCTGCGCTCGGACCTCGCGTCGGCGCTGTCGGTCCTCTGAGGAGTCCGGGGCTCGCACGGCCGAATTCCGTCCCCTCGGGCACTTAACCGAGGCGTTTAACAGTCCGCCCGGTTGTAGGTACGCCAACGCAATGCCGAGCGGAGAATACGACCCGGAAACCGTCGAGGCGAAGTGGCAAGAGAGGTGGGTCGACGAAGACCTGTACGCGTACCCGGAGCGTGCGGTAGACCCCGACACCGTCTTCTCCATCGACTCACCGCCGCCGACGGTGTCCGGAAGCTTGCATTGGGGCCACGTCTACGGCTTCACCCTCCAGGACTTCGTCGCCCGGTTCAACCGGATGCGCGGCGACGAGGTGTACTTCCCGTTCGGTTACGACGACAACGGCATCGCGTCGGAGCTCCTGACCGAGGACCAACTCGGCATCAAACACCAGGACTACGAGCGACGCGAGTTCCAGAAGCTCTGCCGCGAGGTCACGGCGGAGTACGAAAGCGAGTTCACGGAGAAGATGCAGAACCTCGGTATCTCCATCGACTGGGACCAGACGTACCAGACGATTTCGCCCGAGGTCCAGCGCGTCTCGCAGCTCTCTTTCGTCGACCTCTACGAGAAGGGCCGGCAGTACCGCCAGCGCGCGCCCGCCATCTGGTGTCCCGAGTGCGAGACCGCTATCTCGCAGGTCGAGACCGAAGACGACGAACAGGGCTCGCACTTCCACGACATCGAGTTCGGCGTGGCCGATTCCGAGGAGTCGTTCGTCATCTCCACGACGCGGCCCGAACTGCTCCCCGCCTGCGTCGCCGTCTTCGTCCACCCCGACGACGACGACAACGCGCACCTCGTCGGCCAGGAAGCCGAGATTCCGCTGTTCGGCCAGCGAGTCCCCATCCTCGAAGACGAGCGCGTCGACCTCGAAACGGGCACGGGCCTCGTCATGTGCTGTACCTTCGGTGACCAGACCGACATCGAGTGGTATCAGGCCCACGACCTGCCGCTCCGCGTCGCCATCGACGAGTCCGGCACGATGACCGAGGAGGCCGACGACTACGCCGGGCTCTCCGCCGACGAGGCGCGGGAGGCCATCGTCTCCGACCTCGACGACGCCGGGGCGCTCCTCGACAAGCGCGCCATCACGCACACGGTCAACGTCCACGAGCGCTGCGGCACGAGCGTCGAGTTCCTCGTCAAAGACCAGTGGTACATCAAACTGCTCGACAAGCGCGAGGAGTACCTCGAAGCCGGCGAGCAGATGGACTGGTACCCCGAGAAGATGTTCACGCGGTACAAGAACTGGATAGAGGGGCTCCAGTGGGACTGGGCCATCTCGCGGCAGCGCTCCTCGGGGATTCCGTTCCCCGTCTGGTACTGCGAGGACTGCGAGCACGTCGTCGTGGCCGACCGCGAAGACCTGCCGGTCGACCCGCTTTCCGACGACCCGCCGGTCGACGCCTGTCCCGAGTGCGGCCACGACGAGTTCGCCGCCGAGGACGACGTGTTCGACACCTGGGCCACTTCGTCGCTCACGCCCCTCATCAACGCCGGGTGGGACTGGAACCCCGAGACGGAGGCGATGGAACTCGACCGGCCCGAACTCTACCCGTTCGATATGCGCCCGCAGGGCCACGACATCATCTCCTTTTGGCTGTTCCACACGGTCGTCAAGTGCTACGAGCACACCGGCGAGGTCCCGTTCGACAGCGTCATGATAAACGGGATGGTCCTCGACGAGAACCGCGAGAAGATGTCGAAGTCCGTCGGCAACGTCGTCTCGCCGGACGAGGTTCTAGAGAAGTTCCCGGTCGACGCCGCCCGCTACTGGGCCGCCGGGAGCGCCGTCGGCGACGACCTCCCGTATCAGGAGAAGGGTCTCGTCGCGGGCGAGAAGCTCATGCGGAAGCTCTGGAACGCCTCGAAGCTCGTCGAGAGCCTCACCGAGGACGCGCCCGCCGAGTTCGACCACGACGACCTGAAGGCCATCGACCGCTGGCTGCTCGCGTCGCTCGACCGCGAACTCGAGTTCGTCACGGAGAAACTGGAGAACCGCGAGTTCTCGAAGGCGCGCGACCGCCTGCGCAGTTTCTTCTGGCACACGTTCTGCGACGACTACCTCGAAATCGCCAAACAGCGCGTCCGCGAGGGCGACGACCCCTCGGCGGCGTACACGCTCCAGACCGCCCACAAGCGGTTCCTGGCCTGCTTCGCGCCCATCCTCGCGCACGTCACGGAGGAACTCTGGCGCGACATGTACGACGAGGCGAGCGTCCACGACCAGTCGTGGCCCGAACCGCTCGGCCTCGACGCCGACGTCGCGGCCGGCGAAACCGCGATGGCCGTCGTCGGCGCGCTCCGTAAGTACAAAAGCGACAACCAGCTCTCGATGAACGCCCCGGTCGACCTCGTGGAAGTGTACGGCGACATCCACGGCTTCGAGGAGGACGTGAGCGGCGTCATGCACATCGAGGAACTCGAACTGCTCGACGAGGAGCCCGAAATCGAGTCGGTCGTGACCGGCGTCGACCTCGATTACTCGCTCGTCGGCCCCGAGTACGGCGCGCAGGTCCCGGACATCGAGGCCGCGCTCGAAGGCGACGACTACGAGGTCGAAGACGGCGTGATGCACGTCGCGGGCGTCGAACTCGACCCCGAGATGTTCACCATCGAGGAGTCCCGCGAGTACGTCGGCGACGGCGACATGCTCGAAGCCGGCGACGCCATCGTCATCGTCCAGCACGCCGACTGAGGGGTCGTTCGGTCGGCTTCGTTCGCTCTTTTCTCGGTACCCGGTCGCCCAGCCCGCGGCTCGTCAGCCGTCGCGGCTCGGCACTGGTGTCTCGCTCTCGGCCTCGGTTTCGGCTTCTGTCTCGGTCCCAGCTTCCGTCTCCGCCTCCGACTCAGCTTCAGCCTCAGTTTCGCCGCCGCCGTCGAAGGCGGCCAGCACCGCGGCCGCGTCTTGGACGTGGGGAACCGTCATCGGGTGGTTCGCGTTCGCGTCGTCGGTGCGGACCTCCTCGGGGTCGGGGACCGTGAGTTGCACGTCCGGTGTCGTGTCCACGTCGGTCTCGAACCGCACCGTCTCCGTGCCGAACAGGCGGTCGACGGCGTGGGTGGACACGCCGACCTCGGTGACCGCGTCGCGTTCGAGGCGGGCTTGCGGCTCGTCTAACAGCGCGTCGTGGGCGACGAGTACCTCGCCGTAGCACCGGAACTCGACGGGGCCGGTTTCGAGATAGCGGGAGACTCCCCGGAGGGTCCCGAACGCGGCGGCGAGGGCGAGCGGCGCGAGCGCGACCGTCCACGCGCCGAAGAAGACGAGCGCGGCGGCGACGCCGTAGCACCACAGCACGCCGCTGGTGACCGTGTACCGGAGGCTCTGGTAGACCGCATCGGCGAGGGCGACCGCGCGGGCGGGCGCGGTTCGATAGGTCGGCGCTCCCGTCGGCTCCTCGACCGGAATCGGTTCTATCTCGGTCTCCTCGCTCCCGTAGAGGCGGTAGAAGACGCCTCGCGTTTCGCTCCGTTCGAGCTGGAGCGCGCGGAGGTCGTAGAGGAGTTTCAGGCCGACGAGAACCACGAGGAACACGTCGTTTTCGAGTTCGACCGCGAACGGCCCGAAGACGAACATCAGCAGTCCGGCGGCGAACAGGAACTTGAACGGGGGAAGCAACACCGACCGCGCGGAGTGGTCGCGGTAGCCGCCCGCGGCGAAGTATTTGGTAACCGTTTCGACACCCCGCCCGACGAACACGCCCGCGCCGCCCAGCAGGATTTGTCCGGCGACCTCGTCGGTGACGACCGGGTCGGTCAGGCCGAAGGCGACGAAGGCGACGGCGAGTTCGAGCGGGACGAGCAGGAACGCCGCGATGAGGAGCGTCGGGACGTTCCGAAGATAGCCCGGCGGGAGCGGTCCGGGCAGCGAAACCGACCCTCGTTTGGCCTGCAACGGGCCGAACAGCCGGTCCCCGTCGCCGATGGCGTTGTTGGGGCGCTTGGCCGCGAAGGGTATCTTCACGAGCGTCCACCACAGCACGGCGGCGATTTCGGCGACGAACACGCCGAAGAGCGCGGCCGGTGCCCAACCGAGAAACAGGACGCCGAGCGGCGCGACGGCGTTCGAGACGAGAACCGCGAGCACGCCGGAGACACGAGTGGAGGGCGGGCGCACGATTTGTCAAGCGACCGGGCGGAAAATCAGTCTTCGGTTCGGAAGCGAGACGCGGGCGGTCGGTTCTCGCGGTGAGCGGTCGTCGCGGGCGAACGTTACAGTCCCGACCCGACGGCGTCGGCCACGTCGTCGAAGCCGTCGCGGTCGAGCAGGTCGAGGAGGCCGCGGTTGATGTCGCGAGCGATAGACGGCCCCTCGTACACCAAACCCGTGTAGAGTTGGACCACCTCGGCCCCGGCGCGAATCTTCCGATAGGCGCTTTCGGCGTCCGAAACGCCGCCGACGCCCACGACGGGCACGTCGGTCCGCTCGGCGATGAAGCGAATCATGTTCGTGGCCTCGGCCTCGATGGGTTTCCCGGAGAGGCCGCCGCGTTCTGCTCGGTTCGGGTTCCGAAGAGTGTCGGGCCGCGAGGTGGTCGTGTTGCTGGCGATAACGCCGTCGAGCCCGAGGTCGTCGACGACTTCGAGCGCGTCCTCCACGGCGGGGTCCGGGAGGTCCGGCGAGAGTTTCACGAGCAGCGGGTCGGCACCGGCGTCGACGAGCGTCCCGAGAATCGCTTCGAGGGAGTCGCGGTTCTGCAAGTCGCGGAACCCCTCGCTGTTGGGACACGAGACGTTGACGACGAAGTAGTCCGCGCCGTCGGCAACGCGCTCGTAGGTGTACCGGTAGTCCTCGGGGGCCTCCTCGGTGGGCGTCACCTCCGAGAGCGCGAGGTTGACACCGACCGGGATATCGGGGTGCGGTCCGGCGGCGAGGCGCTCTCCGACCGCGTCCGCGCCCTCGTTGTTGAGGCCCATACGGTTGATGAGCGCCTCGTCTTCGGGGAGGCGGAACATCCGCGGGCGCGGGTTTCCGGGCTGCGGCTCCGCGGTGACGCCGCCGACCTCGACGTGGCCGAAACCGAGCGCCGAGAGGACGGTGGGTATCTCGGCGTTCTTGTCGAAGCCGGCCGCGACGCCGACCGGGTTCGGGAAGTCGAGGCCGAACGCGCGCGTGGCGAGCCGGGCGTCGTCGACGCGGTAGCGCCGCTCCAAGAGCGGTTCGGCGGGCGTGCCGCGCGCGGCCGCGAGCAGGCCGTGAATGGTCCGGTGGGCGGTCTCGGGCGGGAGCGAAAACAGGAGCGGTTTGGCGAGTCGGTAGGGGTTCATTGCTGTCTGTCGGGCCGTCCGCTGGGGGCGAGTCGGTTCGAGACGATACGGGTCACGCGCTTAGAAGTCGTGTTCGACCTGGTCTGGGTCCGCTTTCTGGATGATGATTTTGCCGTCCCGAACGCGGACGAACACCTCGTCTCCGATCTCCATCCCGGCGACCGCGAGTTCGTCTTCGTGGAGGTTGACGTGGACGTTGTGGTACTCGCCGTTCTCGTCTTTGGCGCCACTCGGACTGAGCTTCTTTTTCCGGACCATCTGGGGGTCTATCCGTTGGTTCGCCGCAGGGGATACATAAGTGTTGTCTCCGTCTCTCTGTGGAGTGGTGATTTTCGCCGCAACCGGATCGTCTCGCATCGAAACTCGTCGCCACCTCGGTGGGGTCGGCGGCCCGGCAAATCGGTCGAGTTTATAAGTATCACGGCGTCGTCGGTCGAAATCCGGCGATATATTTATCATGTGCCATGTGGTTCATTGCCATAGAGGTGGAAAATCATGGTACGCGAGGACGGTAAGCGAAACTTCGTGCTCCGAGAGGAGGACGGTACAGAGACGAGTGTGTTTTCGGGCAGCATGCCGAGACAGGCGGCGCTCAAGGCGGCCCGACGACTCGACCCCGCCGGCTCCGAGGACGACGCGAAGTCGGACGCGGTCGAGATTCGACTCCGGGAGAAAGGGACTGATAAAGTCCACATCTTCGACGCGTGGGCGTGGAACAGCAGCGCCCCCGAGGACAAGCCCGGCTGGATGGAGGGGAAGATTACCAAAGGAAACGTTTCCAAGAAGGGAATCGAGCACCTCGACGAGTAATCCGACCGACGTTCACATTCTTATCGTGCGCACGCACGTGTAGCATCCGAGTCGTAGTGCAGTCGATACGCCTTTCAGATAGCGCCGCCAGCGTCTGCTTGCGCGACCGACACCCGGTCAGACCGCACGTGCGACGCGGGGGATGACCGACCGGCCTCCAGTCGCGCGATATCTATCCCTTCGAGACTCATCGCTCTCCCCGACAGTCTGTCATCATTTTATGAGTAACCCCGCCATGAAACCGCATGACGAAGCGCCATCGGTTCGACGGCCTTTTATGTATCCCGGGCATTCGGATTAATGCGAAGAAGCGCACGGGGGTACTCCCCCTGAAAGCTTCCACCGAACGCCCCTGACCCCAAGGTCGTCAGGCGCTCACCGGGATGACACACCTTCCCGGGGGTCGCCACGATACGACGGCCTTAAGTGGT